>NZ_JARXWI010000003.1 GCF_029893085.1 Parabacteroides sp. PFB2-10 | reverse complement strand
CTTAAGGGTTGTTGTAGACTACGACGTTGATAGGACGCAGGTGTAAGTGCAGTAATGTATGTAGCCGAGCGTTACTAATAGCCCGTGACTTTTCTGAAATGGTTTATATACTTTTTATAGGAGTAAGTGATATGATTTACTTTATTGAGTCCGATATGTTATCTAATTGATAATTAACAATTAACAATTAATAATTAACAATTAGAAAAATATTTAGGTGGTTATAGCGTGAGGGATCCACCTCTTCCCATTCCGAACAGAGAAGTTAAGCCTCACCACGCCGATGGTACTGCTCACAAGGTGGGAGAGTAGGTAGCTGCCGATTTAAAGTGAAAAGAGCTTGTTCTTAATTGAACAGGCTCTTTTTTTGGTTTTATATACTTTGTTTGTCGGAATATGATCTTTTCATTATATTCGTGCAGTAAATCAAATGAGTATGAAAGCACTACATCTAATTTTTATTTGCCTGTTCTTCTCGATCGTTACAGAGGCAGCTACGGTTGAAACCGTAAAAGTATTCAGTAAATCAATGAATAAAGAGATCCCGGTGGTCATTGTCGCGCCGGAGAAAAGTGAGAAACCGCTTCGGACTGTCTATCTCTTGCATGGGTATGGCGGCAATGCCAATATGTGGCTCGGCATCAAACCCAATCTGCCGGACATAGCCGAGCGGGACGGACTGCTCTTTGTATGCCCGGATGGGCATAATAGCTGGTACTGGGACAGCCCGAAGGATCCTTCTTCCCGGTATGAAACGTTTGTGTCTCAAGAATTGATCGAATACATAGACACACATTATCCGACACTGCCCGCCAAAGAGGGACGAGCTATTACCGGTCTTAGTATGGGCGGACATGGCGCGCTTTGGATTGCTTTCCGTCATACGGAAACATTTGGCGCAGCCGGAAGCAGCAGCGGAGGAGTCGATATCCGCCCTTTCCCCAAGAACTGGGAGATGGATAAACAATTGGGAAGCCTCGAAGAGAATCGCGAACTATGGGACAGCCATACGGTGATCAACCAGATCGATAAAATAAAGAATGGCGACCTGGCACTGATTGTCGATTGCGGCTACGGCGACTTTTTCTTTGAAGTCAATAACAATTTTCATGCGAAGTTGTTGGAAAATGCGATCAATCACGACTATATTGTTCGTCCGGGCGTACATAACGGCCCTTACTGGAAGAACTCCATCGATTATCAGATCCTGTTTTTCTTGAAATATTTTCAGATGAATTAAAAGGGCTGTTTACTATTCTTATATCCCTAACACCATGCAAAAGATCATTACGGGCTTAGCCTCATACGGCATGTCGGGCTCTGTATTCCATGCCCCATTCCTTGATGTTCATCCGGGATTCGAGCTTCATACGATTGTAGAACGTAGTAAGAACCTGGCGCGTGCGCGTTATCCCCATGTTCAGATCGTGCGCTCGTTTGAAGCCTTATTGGACATCCCGGAGATTCAACTGGTGGTAGTTAATACCCCGGACACGACTCATTACGACTATGTGAAGCTGGCGTTGTTGGCTGGTAAACATGTTGTCGTGGAGAAACCCTTTGTGTTCGATGTAAGCCAGGGAGAAGAGTTGGTAAGGCTGGCGAGAAAAAGCGGATTGGTCTTGGCTGTTTATCAGAACCGTCGCTGGGATGGTGATTTCCTGACGGTGAAAAAGATACTGGAATCGGGTGTTTTGGGGCGGGTCGTCGAATTTCAGTCGGCCTTTCAGCGCTATCGTAATTTCATCCAGCCAGGCACATGGAAAGAAAAGGCCGACCAACAGGTAGGTATCACCTACAACCTGGGCTCACACATGATCGATCAGGCGGTTCAACTCTTCGGTATGCCGCAGGCTGTTTATGCCGATATCGACCGCCTGCGTGATGGGAGTGAGGTGGATGATTATTATTTCATCAAACTAATCTATCCGCAAGTAAAAGTATTGCTTCGCGCCGGCTACCTGATGCGCGAGGAGACGCCGCGCTATTATCTGCATGGAACGGAAGGATCCTATGTAAAACAGGGTCTTGACCCACAGGAAGAATGTCTGAAGCAAGGTGTTATCCCGACCGGAGCAGCCTGGGGTAAAGAGGCGGAAGCGAACTGGGGAACCCTCAATGCTACGGTGTCCGGCCTGCATTACCGGGGGAAAATAGAAACGCTCCCCGGCAACTACATGGCTTTCTACGATGATATCCACCGTTCGGTGACCGAAAACCAGAAAGCCCTAACCGATGCGGAAGATGTGTTGCAGGTCATCCGCATTATCCAGGCCTCTTTTGAAAGCGAACACACAGGGGAAGTAGTTCACCTGGAGGGCTAATTCCCTCCTCGTGACCTTCCCCTTTTTTGCCCCCTAAAGTCCCCTATACGGCAACATCTTCTTTTTGACAAAATGATAGCAAAAAGGCCTTTTTGCTTTACAATATGATACGTTAAAAAATGTTTCTCCCGGGAGTTTGTCTCCAAAGTCCCGGGATTTCGGAAATTTTCTCCTGCGTTTTTGACAAAATGTAAGTTTCGCTATTCGCCTTTCTTTATCGTTTCTTTACTTACTTTATTATTTGCACCTGCATTCTTTCTAAAAAGTTTAGTACTTTTGCGTTCGGAATTCAATGAGAATATACAAAAGTGAACGTGTGGTGAAGGAAAATAACCCTATTTACGACCGAAATACATTGGAATTTGTTACTGTTGCTCTGGAGTATTGTACCTTCGTGGAAACTGCCGGACAAGCGGATCGTTTTGCCTTTGTGGATAAGATGGTTAAGTTGTTGCCGTTGCTCTACCTCAAGGCTTCTCTATTGCCGGAAGCGGCATCGGATGAAGATATCGATCTGGAGCTGAGCGTAACGGAGGATATGTATGAGGCGGTGCGTAGCCGGATAGCCGATTTATTGGGCGATAAGGACACCTACCTGGAGACATTCCACCCGGATATGCAATACAGCGATACGCCTATTGCGGCTTTTATCTCTGAAAACCTCGCCGATGTGTATCAGGATGTAGGAAACTTTGTTTCTCTCTTTCGGCAGGGCATCGAAGAGGTGATGCAGGAGGCAGTGGCCGTTTGCAGGGAGAATTTCCGTTCTTATTGGGGACAGCAGACGTTGAATGCGCTCAAAGCATTGCATGCCGTACGTTACGACATGGATGAAAACCTGGAATCTGTTGAAGAAGAAATATGATAGAACCGTATGCACATACCATATCGAAAGATGAAATAGCCGCCCTGGAAGTTGAAGAATTTTCCGGCCGGATTATCCTGATCACCAATGAGAGTGATTGTGATAAGGCTGTCGGGTACCTGCAACATTTCGATATGGTCGGGTTTGACACGGAGACGCGTCCCAGTTTTCGCAAGGGGCAGCGTTATATGATCTCCCTGATGCAGATATCGACTGAGGATGCCTGCTTCCTGTTTCGCCTGAATACGATCGGTATTCCTCCCTCCTTGGAGAATTTCTTGAAAAGCGAAGATATCCTAAAGATAGGGCTATCGCTACGCGATGATTTCGGAGCGATCCGTAAGCGCACCACGGTGACCCCGATGCGTTTTCTGGATCTGCAAAACTATGTAGGCCAATTCGGTATAGAAGAGGCCAGCCTGCAAAAGATATATGCCATCTTGTTCGGCAAAAAGATTTCCAAAGGTCAGCGGTTGACCAACTGGGACGCGGAGATCCTGACCGAACCGCAACAGAAATATGCAGCCCTCGATGCCTGGGCCTGCCTGAAGATCTACAAAAAACTAAATTCCGTACGATGAATTATAAGAAAGTCCACCTCAAACCCAAAAAGGAGGAGTCGTTATTGCGTTTTCATCCCTGGGTGTTTTCCGGAGCTATTCAATCGATTGAAGGTGATCCGGAGGAGGGAGAATTGGTGGAGGTGTATGGTGTCCATAAGCAGTTTCTGGCTGTCGGGCACTATCAGATCGGCAGTATTGCGGTGCGTATACTCTCTTTTGAGCCGGCTGTTATTGACGATGCGTTCTGGAAACACCGTATTGAGGTGGCTTATACCTTACGCCGGGCGTTGGGATTGGCCGGTGCGGAAAACAACAATACCTTTCGTCTGATCCATGGAGAGGGCGATAATCTGCCGGGGCTTATTGTCGATGTCTATGCCTCAACGGCCGTTGTGCAGGCACACTCTGTGGGCATGCATTACGCACGAGAGCAGGTGGCACAAGCCATTCAGGCGGTGATGGGCGATGAAATCCGGAATATTTATTATAAATCGGAGGCAACCCTGCCTTACAAAGCTAACCTGGGTTCGGAAGACGGCTATCTGATTGGCGGTCATGCCGATGAGACAGCGATGGAGAATGGTCTTTCTTTCCATGTCGACTGGCTGAAAGGACAAAAGACCGGTTTCTTTATCGACCAGCGCGAGAACCGTTCGTTGTTGGAGCAATACTCAAAGGGGCGTGATGTGTTGAATATGTTTTGTTATACGGGAGGGTTTTCTTTCTACGCCATGCGTGGAGAGGCCAACCGGGTACACTCCGTCGACAGCTCGGCCAAGGCGATTGCCATGACCAATAAGAACGTTGAACTGAATTTCCCGGGCGATTCGCGCCATCAGGCTTTTGCGGAAGACGCCTTCAAATTCTTAGATAAGATAGACAATCAATACGATCTGATCATACTCGATCCGCCGGCATTTGCCAAGCATAAAAACGTATTGCGTAACGCGCTGCAGGGCTACCGCAAGCTCAATGCCATTGCTTTCGAGAAGATCAAACCGGGTGGTATCCTGTTTACTTTCTCCTGCTCACAAGTAGTAACGAAAGAGAATTTCCGCCTGGCTGTTTTTAGCGCTGCCGCCCAATCGGGTCGCAATGTGCGCATCCTCCATCAACTCACCCAACCCGCCGACCATCCGGTGAATATCTACCATCCCGAAGGCGAGTACCTCAAGGGGCTGGTGTTATATGTGGAGTAAAGAAATACCCCTTTAATACCCCGGATTCTGGCTTAGGTTCGGGTTTAAGATCAATACATTTTCAGGAATCGGGAAGACAGTGGTGTATCCGTTCTCCTCGCCGGGGAGCTGCGGACGGCTATTGTATGCGCGGGTGAACAATCCGAAGCGCACCAGATCCTGGCGCCGCCATCCTTCCCAGGCCAGTTCCAATTGACGCTCTGCCAGGATATTTTCAAGGGTTGCCTCACGTGAGGCAGCGCCCACCCGGGCACGAACCCGGTTTAGTTCCGCATCGCCGTTCTCTCCTTTGCGCACCTTGGCTTCGCTCTTCATTAGGAGTGCGTCGGAAAAGCGGAAGAGTACGATGTCATTGTCCATGAGTTTGCCGTCTTTGCTCGATGTCGGGTCTATCTCATACTTTTTCATGCGCGCGCCGGCGGTCTTTTCCGCTGCTGTTCCGGAAAGATCCAATTTGACTTCCCAGGGGAGATAGGTCAGGATATCACCGTTGTCCAATGGTACTGCATCCCCTTTCAGATCACGGACTACCCCCGCGTAATAACACATCTCAAAGCGGGGATCGACCGTTTCGCTGTCATATCCGAAGGTTTGCAGCGCCTCAATGGTCGCGCTCGAACCGTTTTCGCCGACCATGCCCAACGCTTTGCCGTGATTATAATGGCGGGAGCGGAAAAGGTATTGCATCTGGTTGCGGTATAGGTTCTTATCCATCGGAATGATAAAGATATTCTCGACAGACGATTCGTTGAAGATGGCGAAATTCTCCTCGTAGGTTTCCGACAGGCGGTGTCTTCGTTCGAGGGAGTCGCAGTAGGCAATGGTTGCTTCCCAGGCATTCAGTTGCTCGCCTTCGATCGTGAAATAGATGTTGCTTCCCTCGGGACGGTTCCCGTCTGTCCAGTTATCATGCGTATAGACCTCAGCATTCAATGCCAGCTTGGCCAATAAAAACCAGGCGACAGGGCGGGTTACACGCCCGTAGTATTCACCGAAACGGTTGCTTCGCTGACGAGAGAGAAAGGGGAGCACCTCCTGAAGTTCGTCGACCACAAAACGGAACACATCGCTACGCCTGCTTTGCAATACCTCTTTCATAGGCGTATCCGACGAAAGTACTAAGGGAACATGCCCGAAGAGATCGAAGAGATAATAATAATACATCGCGCGGAAGGCACGGACTTCGGCATAATAGGCGTTGTATTCGCCCTCGGTCAGTACCGAACGGTGTGCCTCCAATACCTCCAACGAGCGGTTGCTCAATACGATCACCCGGTAGAGATACTCCCAAGTGGCCAATAAAGCGTCATTCTTTGTCCCCCATTTGTGTAAAAACAATCCCTGCCACAGTCCACCGTCGAACCAGTCGCCACCGCGTGTCGGGATGATGGCCTCGTCGGTCGTGAAGGTGTTCAGGTCGTATACTCCTTGATAAGTGCCTTGAAGCCCTTGGCTGTATGTGTCTCCTCCAATATGGGTGTAGAGGGTCGCTACCGTGTTTAGGTACAGATTCGTAGCATCCTGGTAGGCCTCTTCCTCGTGGATCTGGTCGCGCGGCTTCTCTTCAAGAAAGTCACCGCAGGCAGAAAAGCCAGCGAACAGGATTCCTATTCCTATATATAATAGCTCTTTTTTCATACTACTTGCTTATTTTAGAATTTAATACTGAGTCCGATGGAGTAGGAACGGGTGACCGGGTAATTGCGTTTGTCGTCGGTTCCCAACGTGTTATTGACCACATAGCTATTGATCATCGGGGAGAATCCGGAGTAACCGGTGATGGTTAGTAGGTTGTTCACCGAACCCGAGAGGCGAAGCGACTGGATGTATGGCTTTAATCTGCCGCTTAAAGGCACATTCCATCCAATGGTCAGGTAGTCGAAGTTGATATAATCGCCCCGTTCCAGCCAGTAGTCCGTGACGGTCTGGTCGTATATATGCCTCCGGGGCGCTTCGCGCATCACATTATAGTCAGGGAATATATTCATATTCATATAGGTGAGTGATGTGCCGTTGTATATCTTATGCCCGAAGGCTCCGTTGATCTGCAGGGAGAGATCCAGCCGCTTATGGCGAAAGCTGATATTGGTACCCATCAGGACTTTGGGCATCGCCTGTCCGGCAATGTAACGGTCGCCCCCCTCTTCGAGGTTGACACCTCCCCCATCCAGGTCGGCAATCGCGTAGCGGTAGCCTCCATTCGGCAACTCTTCCAGACCGGTGCATTTCGGAAGATAGAATACGCCAACCGGCTCGCCGACGATCTGGTAGACGATATAGTTATAGCCTCCGTGGAACCCTGCCCCGTCGAGGTTGGTGATGGGCATCTGTTCAGGTGCCGACATCTTCTCTCCCCGGTAGGTTCCGCTCAGCGATAATAATTTATTTTTTTGCCGGGAAAAGGTAGCGTTCACCTGCAGTTCCGTATCAGCCGTTTGCCAGGGCGTTATGCCTAAGGCCACTTCCAACCCTTTGTTCTCCATGGATCCCAGATTGGCCAATAGTTTGTTGTAGGCAAAAGGCGGCACGCTCACATCGTAGAGGTAGAGCATATCGTGTGTGCGAGAGATATAATAGTCCATTTTCAGCATCAGCCAGTTTTCGAGAATGCCCAGGTCGAAGCCGCTGTTGAAGGTATGTTTCACCTCCCAGCGCAGGTCGGGGTTGGCATTGCGAATCAGGCCCATGGTTACGGTGGGAGCGCCTCCGGCGGAGACCACGCCGCTGGGCTTGAGCAATTGCATGGAGGTGTACGACTGGATGGCATCCTGATTGCCCGAAAGGCCGTAGCCAATCCGTAGTTTCAGGTTGTTGAGCCAGGTGATCGGTTTCATAAACGCCTCTTCACTCATCGTCCATGCCAGCGAAGCCGACGGGAAAAAGCCCCATTTGTTGTTGATACCAATCTTGGAAGAGGCATCCGCCCGTGCGTTCAGGGTGGCAATATAGCGCCCTTTATGTACATAATTGACCCGTCCCAGAAAGGATACCAGACGAGGATCTTCAAAGTAAGAGGCCGTGCCTTCCCACAGACGGACAGCGCCAGCCTGCAGGTTATGATAGCCATACTGGTTGGTTTTGAAATTGGTCACCGTGGTGTGAAATCCGCTCAGGGTGGTTTTCTGCGCTTCGGCAAGCGCCAGGATATCTAAGTGGTTGCCTCTCCAGTCCTTTTTATATTGGATCATCAGGTTGCCCAACAGCGATTGTGTCTTTTTTAAACCCCGGAAGGCCTCTCCGCCGCCCCATACGGTGGTCGGTTTGTAGTGGGAGTTCTCCACGGAGTTGTAGGTGTACGATCCGAACCCGGTCAATTTCCAATGATCTGTCAGTTGCACTACTACACGCATCCGGGCATTGACCAGCGCGTTGGCTTCGTCGTCCTGCACATCCATCCAGGCAATCGGGTGGGTGATCTGGCTGGCGGTTGTCACCATGTCCCAGCCACCCGTCTCCGGATTCTTGTGATTGGGGAAGGTGGGGTTGAAGGTGGCTGCCGAATAAAAGGTCTTCTGGTAGTCGTTCAGGTAATGCATATCCAAGAGGGAGCCGAACATGCCGATATCGAGTGTCAGCCGGTTGTTGAAGGCGCGCTGGGTGATATCCAGTTTGGCGGTGTAGTTGCGCGAGCTGTTATTGCGTATCACCCCCTGCTGATCGACATATCCCACCGAGGCTCGGTAGTTGGAGTGTTCCGAACCGCCGCCAAAAGCGATATGATGTGTCTGCAAAAGGGCTGTCTGCGTGATCTCTTCGAGGAAGTTTGTGTTGTAGCCCTGGTCGAGTATCTCTATCTGTCGCTCACGGGCTACCTGTCGGAATTCATCGCCCGAGAGCATCCGAAGGTGGCGAGCTACGGAGCTTATGCCGAAATTCCCCTCGTAGGTGATATTAAACAATCCGGCTTTTCCCTTTTTGGTGGTGACTTCGATCACGCCCGAGGCACCCCTCGAGCCGTACTGAGCCGTTTCCGAAGCGTCTTTCAATACGGTGAAGCTTTCGATATCTGCCGGATAAACAGCGCGCAACAGGCTGAGATCACCGAAAATGCCA
Organism: Parabacteroides sp. PFB2-10; assembly: GCF_029893085.1. Lineage (GTDB taxonomy): Bacteria > Bacteroidota > Bacteroidia > Bacteroidales > Tannerellaceae > QVMG01. The sequence goes on along the minus strand of NZ_JARXWI010000003.1, from coordinate 328,594 downwards.
TCGATAATTACCAATGGGTCGTTGCCGCCCGTCAGCGAGGTAGTGCCCCGGATGCGCACCGCCTCCAGCGCGGCCGGTCCATTATTTGCCGGAGGGATATATAGTCCGGTTACCCGTCCCCTGAGTGCATCGAAAGGGGTGGTGATCAATCCTCGATTCATATCCTCTTCTTTTACCTTATCGATTGCGCCCGAGATGGTCGCTTCGCTTCCGGTGGCATACCCCACCACGATCACTTCATCTAAGCGAACCGTATCGGGTAAGATGATTATTTCCTGGGCAACTCCTTTTGATAATAGAAAGAATAAATAATAGATCAAAAGGGAAAGATAACGGAGTTTCTCCAAAGACTGTTTCATAGCATTCATAGGGTAAGGTTTTGTTATAAGTATCTAATGCATAGTCAGGTTCTGAAAGGGGGTGATGGGGTAAATATACGAAAAAAGATTGGAATGACAGCGGGGTAGGGTGGGTTTCTTATGGTTAAAAGGATCTGACCGACAATCTGATTGTCGATAGCTATCGACAATACTGCTGATAGCCGTCGACAATATTGCTGACAACTATCGACAATACTGTCGACGATCGTCAACAGTCAGATTCCGGCAGACAACTTTACCCTTCTTGAAGATTATTTTACAAAAATCAGTGTGGAGTACAAAAAAACAGACCGTTGAAAGCTGCCTTTCAACGGTCTGTAGATTAAACAGAATAAGATTTAATCAGCATTAAGATCTCGTTACAATTAAAGGAACTGTAATGTATTGAGTGTATGGAGCTGCATTAATTACAATGTCAACATATATGGTACAAGAACAAGTCGAAGTTGCCCAATTGGCAGTCATTGTAATAGTATTACCACTAAGTTTTAAGTTAGTAATTGTCGCATTCCCATCAGTACTGTTTCTTCCACTAACACTAATAGTAGCTTGTCCTGGAACATTTTTTAATGTAATAGTTCCAATTCCGGTAACAGTAGAACCTGTTGTACCATTAAAAGTTAAAGAAGATCGATCTGCGTATGCCATGTCCCGTGCATATTGTCGCACATTGATATAATAAATAGCCGATGTGCCAGCACTACTGTTTGAGACTGTTATGGTGATTACCCCTTCGCGAGAATAATCAATAGCAGAAGCACCGGTATTCGCAGCCACATCAAATGTCAGAACACCTGCTGTTGTGGTATCAAAGCCAGTGATCCACGCGGTCGTTCCTGTACCCGGGGTAAAGGTGACATTTGTTATTGCTGATCCGGGTAACAGATCATAGTTCAGCGTATAATCGATTCTTTCCGGACTACCAAACCCAAGATACGAAGGCAAATCAGATTTCAACCCTGCCGTATTATCCGCCGCATATTGACGAATAGTAACCGTATAGGTTGCCGCGTTTGCATGTGCGCTGGTTGCTTTTAATGTAACAACAGATTCACGGAAGCTGCCGGGTTTGCCAGTAAACGGAGCTAATGTATAGGTTAACTTACCATCCACCACTTCCGGAGCCCCGTCATTAGTAAAGATATTCGAAGTGTAACTCTGAACCACTACTGTAGATCCATTCAATACATTCAACGGAAGAGACCCTGCTCCACCATCCGCTGTTGTCGAATTATGCGTCACAAACATCGGCGGCATACTGATACCGGCGGCATCCGGAGCATACTGCATAAAGGTAAACCGATAGGTTACTTTATCCGCATGTTCATTTTGAACCGGTACATAGATATAAGCGTAACGTACGGGACCACTCGAACCGTCGTAAGCGTTCGCATTTATTCGCATCTGTGTGTTGGTAAAATAGTTCAATTTCGTTATGAATTTCTGAGGATTATTTGAATCTGTAAATTCCTGTTGTATGTGCAGATCTGGATCGCTTGAGTCTATTTTAGATCCATTCAGTAATTCATATTTTACGATAAAGTCTAAGGCTCCTGCTGTCGGTATAACATAAACATCCGTATCTACACTCATTCCTGCCGCTTTCGGTGCATACTGACGGATTGGAATAGTGTAGGTGATCGCATTGTTATGTGAGTTGGTTACCACGAGATCGATATACCCTTCACGTACATCACCTGCTTGTCCACCGGCAAATTTGGTAACAGAATAGGTCAGTTTACCATCTGCATCAAGATCTGCTGTCAGCCAGTTTGGTTCCGCATTGTTGTTTGTTCTGACTTTTACCGATTTGATCGATGAACCATTCAGTATCTCGTAAGAAATTTCCTGATCGGCCCAATCCTGATAGCTCAAGCAGATCGTCTCTTCGCTAATACTGATACCTGCGGCATCCGGTGCATACTGACGAATAGTTACTGTATAGATCATTTTATTTATATGATCATTTCCAACAACAAAGCAAATATACCCTTCACGGAATGGACCATTAGCGCCATCATATGCCTCAACACGATATTCCAAATAGTTGCCTTCTTCAGAGAATTGTTCAATATTAAGCCAGTCTGCATTTACACCATAAGCTAAGATAGGTTCTTTATATAAGTCGATAATTTCAGAACCATTCAGCAAGGTATAACGCAAAGTTCTAATCTGGGCTTCAGATGATAAGTTGACCCGTTTATCATCAATCATCATTCCCGCATATTCAGGTGCATATTGACGAACCACCACATAGAAATAAGAAGGATTATTATGTGAATTGGTTGCTTTGAAAGTAAAGCGTGCATCACGATAAGGACCGTCTTCTCCATTGTATTCCGTTAAGCGGTAGAGGAAGCGATATTCACGGATTTCTTCATTCTCATTTGGGTTGCCAATTTGCCAATTTTCAGAATAGAGACACCAATCTGTGCCATATCCAACATTATCAACCGAGACTAACTCTATAGTGGAGCTATTCAACGCGTTGAGAGTCAATTTGTACCAATCGTATCCTCCAAAAAGTTGTGCGTTGGCTGTATAGTCGTGTTCAACCATGGTAGGATATTCACTGATACCGGCTGCCAACGGCGCATACTGACGGATGATAATATAGTAATAGGCATCGTTTGTATGGCCATTAGAGGCTTTGATGGTAATAACCGCTTCACGCATATCGCCTTCACGGCCATCAAACTGAGCAACACCGTAGCTCAAGATATAGTTCTTGTTGTTACCTTCGGATTTCAGATCCAGTCCTTCGATGTCTACCCACTTTTCGGAAACATCTTCAATGACCAGTGTTGAACCGTTGATTGCATTCAATGGCAGGGTCGTTATCTGGTCTTCGCCATAGATTGTTTCATCGGTTGTACCGTCGGAGTTGAAGGTCACGATCTGAGTCGTATTGTTCATACCTGCTGCATTCGGCGCATACTGACGAATGGTTACGTAGTAGTAAGACGCATTTGCATGATCGTTGGTTGCTTTCAGGGTGATGATCGCTTCGCGGTAATCGCCTGCCGAACCGTCGTATTGGGTAAGTTCGTAAATAAGGTCGGTTCCGAAAATCCTTACATGTTGTAACCATGTCCGTTGAGATACACCGACTACTTCCACCTTCGATGCGTAGTTAGCGTTCACTGGCATTACACCTGTCTGAGCGGCAGAGCTATGTGTCATCAGCGAGGTCGGCAAACAGATACCTGCTGCTTCCGGAGCGTACTGACGAACTGTGACGTAGTAGTAAACAGCATTGCTGTGACCATTGGTCGCTTCTAACGTAATTGTAGCTTCGCGGTAGCTTCCTGATGCTCCATCGTAAGCTGCCAGTGCATAGGACATTACACCCTCTTCATCGATTTTAATATCCTTCACCCAACCGCCAGTGGCATTGTTGGCGACTACTTTCAGTTTCGAGTCGTTGATCGGGTTAAGCGGCACCTGATGAGTGGCTGCTTTATAATCGTGTGTCAACAAAGCATTCGGGATGTTTGCTCCGGCAGATTTATAGCCTGACTGGATCACATGGATACTTGTTTTCACAGAAGCGGCACCGCGGAAAGCGATGATCATTACTTCACCTTCGCGTACTTCGTCGTAGCTATTAGGCAATGTAGTCAACTCGAGCATACCATCGCCAGTAACCGTTGCGCCGGTGATCCACGGAGTCGTTTGTCCATCGGTTCCCGACTGAGCGGAGGAGGTATGACATTCGTAACGTACGTTTGTCTGGTCGCCATCTTCCACCCACAGGCTCTGTGCGTATGAAGTCTGGTTGTACATCATATAGATGCGTTCTTGAGTTGAGATGTTCGGAGCGCCCAATCCGTTTTGGATTACGGTGATCTCTTCGGTATGCACCTGGTTAGCGAAGGTTACCGTAACGGTAATCTTACCAACGCGTTCATAAGCATCAATATGTTCTGTTGCCGAGAAGGTATATAATACATTCTTCACATATCCGTCGATAGCGGTGGTTGGCATCAGATCTTTGATCCAGCTCTCGCCAGCCGTTATTTCTGCGGAAACAACGGCGTCGCTATACTGCGTTACCACACCGAAGGCATTGCCCTGTGAGGGCTTCGCACCAATCGTAATCGTTTTCGGTGAGATACGTATGCCGGTTTCCGACAAGCCGTTCTGGGTTACCTTAATTACTGTTTTGTTGCCGTTTTCAGCCGAAACGGTGATATTCGCTGTACGTGCCTTGTCAGACACCAATGCCTCTACCATCATACTGATATCGGTTGTTCCCCGTCCCGATTTTTGGGAGAGGTATAACCATTCTGCATCACTGTTTGCTGTCCAGCCACAGTTTGCTTTGATTGTAAGCGGAATGTTGGCAGCATCACTACTGATGAACATTTCTTCTACCGAAGTAGAAACCGTAGGATCATCTTCATCGCATCCTGTGTTCATAAAGACCATAAGACACAATGTCAGAAGTAAACCTACCTTGATATTGAATTGTTTGAATTTATGTGTCATAATTAATTACTTTTTATTTGATCAGGAAAATAACACTCAGGCCGGCACGGGTAAGACCGAACATGTTTTTTATTTCTGGGTCGTATATGCGTACATCCCCCGGGTATTGTACACGACCCGTTTTGCCGTAGTCTGCATGAATGTATCCGGCGCCCACATTGGCTTCGATCAGCCAACGATCACTCAGTGCCAGTGAATATCCATATGAAAGGCCTCCACCGACAGACCAGCCGTCGTAGCGGTATTTGTCGAGTCCTCCATCAAAATGGAAGTATTGTGCATGCACACCAAAGAAGTGTCCTTTAAAGCGGTCGCCCAACCAGTAGCGTGCTTCAGGCTGTGCGCCGAAAGTCATCAATTGCTTGTGGTCGTCAAATTTCCACGGATTGGCATAGAGGTCAAGATCCAATGTCCAATGTTGGGACAGACCCAATTCGGCACCGAAATTGATCGTTCCATAAGCTGCCCAGCCTAATGCGTTGGTCTTTACGGCTATTTTATCTTGTGCATTGGTTAACGTAGTAAGAGTCAATAATAAGCTACAAACCAAGATTATTTTTTTCATATCTCTTTCTCCTTCTTTGATTAATTGGTTTCACCATTTCCCCACACGTCGATTCCTTCCTGAGAGACGATGATCGATGAGATTGTTTTGTTGCTTCCTTGTGTTTCAAAGGTGATAATTGCTGTGCGTTTAAACTTTGTATCATTTTCATCCACCAGTACTTTTATGTCTAATGAATGTCTGCCTGTTGATACAGAAGGACGGCACCAGGTCTGATTGCTCGATGCTTTCCATTCGGCATTGCTATTTACCTGGACGGGTGTGGCATCAGACTTCTGGTCGAAGAAGATTTCATTTTGTGAGACACTGATCGCTGGAGGATCATCTTCGTTGACGCATCCTGTCAGCACCAGCATAAAGAGGGCTGACAAAATCATCAGAGATCCAATTCTTTTTGAGAATAAATCACTCATAGGTTTAAAATTTAAATTTATACTTAGAAATTGCTTTTTCTTGTGCTTAATTAAGTCCTTTTACAGTACCTTGCTAACAGGAGGTTTTTACATCTGTTTGAGTAAGTACAATCGCATGCCGGTTTTTATCGAATTTGGCGCACTTTTTTCCTCGAATATTCTCCCTTGTAGTGTTGGTCTATTTTACAGTACAAAGGTAGAGGAAACGGTTTTTTCGGTTTTTACAAATCTGAAAAAATATTTATCAAATCGTAAAAAAGTGATGACAAATCGACAAATTTCAGCCCAAAACTGTCCGTTTGCGTATAAATCAGTGCTTATTTTAGGAATTTGTTTAAAAAACTAAAAATCATCTTCACTTTTGTATTTGTTCGAATCTCAGTGTGTCATTTATTGTCCTAAAGTGACAAAGTTGCTCGATTTGCGAGGCATCCGTCCGGGCAAGAAAGATAGTCATTTCGTATGATGATTTTTCACGACGGAGATCCTCCCACTTCTTGAGATGATCCATCTTTTGCTTTGCATTTTGCTTTACTTATGAAGCGAAACAGGGTTCGATTTCTGAAGAAGGCGAAATGACAAAATGATAGCAAAATCGCCATTTTGCTTTACAATATGATACGTTAAAAAATGTTTCTCCCGGGAGTTTGTTCGCAAAGTCCTGCCAATTCGGAAAAAAACTCCCGCGATTTTGACAAAATGATAGTTGAGGTTTTTTACGATCCGACACAGATGCTCTGATAAAATATAATTTTCCTTGTATGGAAACCAAAAAAACAGTCGCTAAGATTTTGAATCTCAAAAAGCTTCCTATATTTGCAACAAACAGGATGTGCATTCGGCATAGGACAAGCGGGCTTGACTCTCTGTTGGGTTTTCATCGCTGTTGTTGTGAAAAGAAAAAGTTATACCGGGATATAATCTAATAGTATGAAACGATATTTATTCATTCTTTTTCTGTTTTCCAATTTCCTACTCACCGCGCAAACGTTCACCCTGGAAGAATGTCAACAGCTGGCATGCGATAATTATCCGGTTATTCAGCAACGCGGACTCATCGATAAACTGGCTGATTATACGGTGGCCAACGCGCGCAAGAACTGGCTGCCGCAGCTATCGGTGGCGCTTCAGGCGACCTATCAGACGGATGTCATGGCCTTTCCGGATGAGTTAGTGAGTATGTTTCCCCTTGATTTCGATGGATTGCGTAAGGATCAGTACAAAGCATCTGTTCAGATCGAACAGGCGATCTACGAAGGCGGGGCGGTGAAAGCCCAAGTCGACCGGGCAAAAGCTGAGAAAGAGGTCTCCGTTCAGAGTTGGGAAGTAGAGATGTATAACCTGCAGGAGCGGGTGAACCAGCTCTATTTCGGCACGCTTCTTTTGCAAGAGAAGCGGAACGAGGTCGATATCCTGATCGGAGAGCTTGAGCGCAATGAGCGTTTAGTGCAGTCGTATGTCACCAATGGCGTGGCCGGGCAGAATGATCTCGATCTGCTTCGAGTAGAGATTCTGAGCGCCCGCCAGCAACGATCGGATCTGGAGGCTTCGCAAAAGGCGTACCGGACGATGCTGGGGATTATGATTAATAAAGAGTTTACGACAACAACAAACCTGGCGAAACCCGTGATGCCTTCCCTTCATCCGCAACTGTCGATCAAACGTCCCGAATTGAACTATTTCGATGCACAGGATCGTTATCTGTTAAGCCAACAGCAAGGGGTCAACGCCCAGGTGCGCCCGCGAATCGGTCTGTTCCTGCAAGGAGCGTATGCCAATCCGGGATTAAACCTGTTTGCCGATATGGTGGAGAATCAATGGTCGCCCTATCTGATGGGTGGCATCAAGTTTCAGTGGAATATCTCCGGATTCTATACCCGGAAGAATGATTTGTCGAAGATCGAAACAGGGCGGATGCAACTGGCTAGCCAGCGCGAGACCTTCCTGTATAATATGAACCTGAAAAAGACACAGGAGAGCCTGGCAGTAGAACGTATGCAGAAGGTGATGCGCGAGGACGATGAGATTATCCGTCTCAGGCAGGCAGTCAGGGAGCGTACGGAGGTGCAGGTCGAGAATGGCTCGCGCACGGTGAGCGACCTCTTGCGTGAGATACATGCGGAGAGCCTGGCGCGGCAGAGTAAGGCGACCCACGAGATCGAACTGTTGAAGAATATGTATGAGTTGAAGTTTACGGTGAATCAGTAAAATAAAAAATATGAAGAAGTTAGTTTGCATTTTAATAATAGCCCTATTGGTGGGATGCACAGGGAAAAGCGGAAAACAGGATGCGACCGGTACGTTTCAGGCGACCGAAGTGATCTTGTCGGGCGAGGTAGCCGGTATGCTCCTTACCTTTCAGGCAACAGAAGGCGACGCATTGGAAAAAGGGCAACAGATCGGACTGATCGATTCGACCCAGTTCTTCCTGCAAAAGCAACAACTGGAGCAGAATATCCTGGCATTGGAAGCCAGCCGCCCCATTGTTTCCATTCAACTGGCGCCCATTGAAGAACAACTGACAAAACAGTTGAGAGAGAAACAGCGGGTAGAGAATCTGTTGAAGTCGGATGCCGCCACAACCAAAGAATTGGACGATATCAATTCGGCCATTCAGGTATTGGAAAAGCAGCTGGAAGCCCAGAAGAATACATTAAACAAATCAGTCGCTACGATAGAGGCGCAAATCGGCGGCTTGAAGGCGCAGATCGAACAATTGGAAGACCGATTGCGGAAATGTGTAATCGTTTCGCCAATCAACGGAACGGTACTGGCCAAATACGCGCAGGAGGGCGAACTCTGCTCTGCCGGACGTCCCTTGTTGAAGATCGCGGATATGAACGATGTGCATCTGAAAGCCTATGTCACTTCCGATCAGTTGATCGATATCCGCTTGGGACAGGAGGTAGATGTGAAGGCTGATTTTGGTGGCGGCAACTCACGCGATTACAAAGGAAAGATCACCTGGATATCTGAAAAGAGTGAGTTTACGCCGAAGAATATCACCACGTCCGACGAACGCGCCAATATGGTTTACGCCATGAAGATCGCTGTTCGGAACGATGGTTACCTGAAATTGGGCATGTACGGAGAGGTCAACTTCTAAACCAAATAAAGTGAAGGCGGTCGTTGTCGATACTATCCACAAAAGCTACGAAGGAGGCATCCGAGCCTTGTCGGGCATCAGCTTCGATGCCGACAGAGGCGAACTCTTCGGCATTATCGGCCCCGATGGCGCCGGGAAGACAACGCTTTTCCGCATTATGGCGACCTTGCTTCTTGCCGACGAGGGAACATGCCGCGTCGATGGATTGGATGTGGTGGATGACTACCGCGAGATACGCAAACGAGTGGGCTATATGCCCGGGCGTTTTTCGCTCTACCAGGATCTGACGGTGGAAGAGAACCTGGGCTTTTTTGCTTCGGTCTTCCGCACCACCATCGCGGAGAACTACCACCTGGTGGAGGAGATCTACAAACAACTGGAGCCCTTTAAGCGTCGCCGCGCCGGGAAACTCTCCGGAGGCATGAAGCAGAAATTGGCCTTATGCTGCGCCTTGATCCATAAACCCAGTGTGCTTTTCTTAGACGAACCGACCACCGGTGTCGATCCCGTCTCGCGCAAAGAGTTCTGGGAGATGCTCAACCGGCTGCAAAAACAAGGGATCACAATTATTGTCTCCACACCCTATATGGACGAAGCCAAACTCTGCGACCGCATTGCCCTGATCAAGAACGGGCAGTTTATGTCGATCAACCGGCCGATGGATATCATCCGTCAGTTCGATCTGCCGCTTTATGCGGTGAAAGGCGATGATATTTTCCGTCTTTTGCACGATGTGAGGGAATACAAAGGCGTTGATCATTGTTATGTGTCGGGCGAGTCTCATCACTTTACGGTGGCAGACGGCGCTTTCGACAGCAGCGCATTGTTGACGCAGCTGCAACAGAAAGGGCATAGCGCTGTTCGGATCGAGCGGGTAGAAGCGAATATTGAGGATTGCTATATGCGGCTGGCCAAAGATTAATAGACAAGGGGAAAATACAGGATGAATAACGATATCGTCATACAAACGAAGGATCTGACCAAGAAATTCGGTTCGTTCACCGCCGTCGACCACATCTCTTTCGAGGTGCGGCGGGGGGAGATATTCGGTTTTCTCGGGGCAAACGGAGCGGGAAAGACCACCGCCATGCGTATGTTGTGCGGTCTGAGCCGCCCGACCTCCGGCATGGGGCAGGTGGCAGGCTTCGATATTGCCCGCCAACAGGAGAAGATCAAGCAGAATATCGGCTACATGAGCCAGAAGTTTTCGTTGTATGGCGACCTGAAGGTATGGGAGAATATCCGCCTATATGCCGGGATTTACGGGATGAAAGATGCCGATATCGCCCGCAAAACGGAGGAACTGCTCGAGCGGTTGGACTTCACGAAGGAACGCGATACGCTGGTTGACTCGTTGCCGCTGGGGTGGAAACAGAAACTGGCTTTCTCGGTTTCGATCTTCCATGAGCCGAAGATTGTCTTCCTCGACGAGCCGACAGGCGGGGTCGATCCCACCACCCGGCGACAGTTCTGGGAGATGATATACGAAGCGGCCAACCGGGGCATTACGATATTCGTAACCACGCACTATATGGATGAGGCGGAATATTGCCACCGGGTGTCGATGATGGTCGACGGACGTATCGACGCGCTCGACTCGCCATCGAACCTGAAACAGCAATTTAATGCCTCGTCGATGGATGAGGTGTTCCGCAAACTGGCCAGAAAAGCAGAAAGGATGGAATAGTTATGAGAGAATTTTGGGTATTTGTACGAAAAGAATTTTATCATATCCTGCGCGACCGGCGTACGATGATGATCCTATTGATCATGCCTGTTGTGATGATTATCCTTTTTGGGTTCGCCTTGACCACCGAGGTGCGCAATGTCAATATCGGTGTATTGACTTCGGAACCCGACCATGCCGTTGAGCAAATCCTGAATCGCCTCGACGCCAGCGAATACTTCACGGTGAAAGAACGTCTGGATTCTCCCGACGATATCGACCGGAAATTCCGGGGAAGGGAATTGGATATGGTGATTGCCTTTGGCGATCACTTCTCGGAAAAGGTGTTTGATCCCGAAGGAGCCGCCATGCAGTTGGTGGTCGACGCAACAAATGCCAGTATGGCGCAGAGTTATACGGCATACGCCTCGGCGATTGTTGCCCAGTATCAGCAGGATATGCAACCGGGAGCAGGGCGGAAAGGTATCGTGCCCAACGTTGTATTGATGTATAACCCGCAGATGAAATCGTCTTATAACTTCGTGCCGGGTATTATGGGGCTGACACTCATGCTTATCTGTGCGTTGATGACTTCGATCGCTATTGTGAAAGAAAAGGAGACGGGCACGATGGAGGTGTTGTTGGTTTCGCCGCTTCGCCCGATCCATATCATCATTGCCAAGATGATTCCCTACTTTACGGTATCGTGTGTGAACCTGTTGACGATCCTGTTGTTGTCGATTTTTGTACTGAAAGTGCCGGTAGCCGGGAGTATGGTGGCGCTTTGTGTCGTGTCGCTTATCTATATTATCATAGCGCTCTCGTTGGGATTATTGGTCTCTACCCTGGTCGATCAGCAGATTATTGCCATGTTGTTCTCCTCCATGTTATTGATGGTGCCTACGATTCTTTTGTGTGGTATGATCTTTCCGGTGGAGAGTATGCCGGAGATATTGCAGTATTTCTCCCACCTGTTGCCACCGAAATGGTATATTATGGCGGTTCGGAAGCTGATGATTGCCGGCCTGCCGGTTAGTTTTATATGGAAAGAGATCGTGATTCTGATCGTTATGGCTGTCCTGTTGATCACAATCAGCCTGCGTAAGTTTAATAACCGGTTGGAATAACGACAAAGAAATAAAAGAGATATGGGCCTGAAATATCTGTTGGAAAAGGAGTTTAAGCAGTTGCTTCGCAATAAATTTATGGTGGGGGTGGCTGTTATGTTCCCGCTTGCGGTGCTTTTGATCATGCCCTGGGCAACCAATCTGGATATTAAAAACATTCAGGTAGCGCTTGTCGACAACGACCACTCGCCCCTCTCACGCGATTTTATCCGGCAGATAGAACATTCTACCTACTTCAATCTCCAATCGCAGACAGGTATATATCGAGAGGCGTTTGCCGATCTGGAGCGATGGGATGCCGACCTGATACTGGAAATACCGGCCGGATTCGAATATGATCTGGTGCAATTCGGAACGACACCGGTGCAAATCACCATCAACACCGTGAACAGCATGAAGGGGGTGATGGGGCAATCCTATATGAATGAGCTATTGATGCAGTATTCGCGTGCGTTGGCCGAAACGGGCAATCGCCCGCAATACATCGCTTCGCCCAAGGTGGAGCTGATCACGCAATATATGTATAACCCGACCTTAAACTACCGGTTCACCATGATTCCCGGACTGATCATGATCACACTGATCATATTGGGCGGATTTCTTCCGGCGGTCAATATCGTGGTCGAGAAGGAGATGGGCACGATCGAGCAGTTGAATGTGACCCCTATCGGGAAATTCGCCTTTATATTGGCCAAACTAATCCCGTTCTGGATCATTGGGTTGGTGGCTGTTTCGTTTGGCTTTTTGTTTGCCTGGCTGATATATGGCTTGGTTCCCCTGGGGCATTTCCTGACCTTATACTTCTTCGCGGCGCTCTTTATCCTGACTATGACCGGCTTCGGACTCCTGATTTCGAACCACTCGGCTACTATTCAGCAGGCGCTCTTCGTGATGTTTTTCTTTGTGATTATCTTTATTATGCTGTCGGGATTATTGACTCCCATCGATAGTATGCCCGGCTGGGCAAAGTGGATTGCCGCCTTTACGCCAACAAAATATGTGGTGAATGTATTGCAATCGGTCTACCTCCGCGGAAGCACCATTGCCGATCTCTGGATCGATATGCTGGTGCTTATCGCCATGATGTTCTTTTTTAATGTCTGGGCAGTTATCAGTTACCGGAAGTCACAGTAGATTCCCTCTCCGTAAAACGAAACGAAAGATTCATCATCCGCAAAACCATCCCCCGGTTTTGCAGGAAAAACGCATGTGAGTGTTACTATATTTGGCATGCATGGCCGAAGACCACAACAGGCCTGAAAGGCCGAGTCCCGGAGGGGACGAAGACTTAGCCCAAGGTAAGCAGGCCGAAGGTTTGCGCCACCCTGGGTTTTTAGATGTATATAAAAAATGAGTTCTGAAAGAACGAATCGAAGATCGCTTCGCAAAGCATAAAGCAATCAAAAATCAATCCTCTACCCACAAATACCTTTCATCATATTCAATATTATACTCTTGCAGGAATCGCAATAACTCATCTTTGAAACTAACCTTTTGATGATGTTCCTCTTGCCGAAGTATGTAGCTGATTGTTTTATCACACACAGAGGCACTCACTGAAAAGGCCGCGTATCCCTTCTGCCAAGCAAAGTTCCGATAATGCGCACCCAATGTTTTGATCCAAATTGATGAAGCGACCTTTATATTTTGAATGAGTTTAGCCAACGCTATATTTTTAGATAGAACACAAAGGATATGGATATGATCTGAGATCCCGTTTATTTGTATTGGGGGGCAGCCTTGTTGTTGGAGGATCCCGGCGATATAGGAACAAACCCGAGCCACATCACCTTTTTGAATATATATTTTATTCTCTTTGATGTGGAAAACAAGGTGAACATACAGTTGAGATAAGGATTGGGACATAGTTGTGAAGGTTTTAAGGTTTAGATCGATAAATATAATATAATTTTTCTTTCGTTCTTTCAGAACTCAATATAAATATATTCATCTGATCCCCAGGGTGGCGCAGTCTTTCAGCCTGCTTACCCTGGGCTAAGTCTTCGTCCCTCCGGGACTCGGCCTTATAGGCCTGTTGTGGTCTTCGGCCATGCATGCCTGTCTGTTGTGATCGCCTTCATGCTAAAAAGCGAACATTGTTTTAATGCGTTTAACCAACTGACAACTTTTTAGAGGAATGTTTTCAACTCTTCCAATTGCGAGGGCTGTTTGGCATGCAACTCTACCATCTCTCCCTTTTCGTTGAACAGGATATACCAGGGAATGGCTAACATTCCGTTTTGATTGTATATCACCCTAAGGTCATTGATAAGCGTTTCGCTGCCGAGGATATGATTTCCTTCAAGACCATAATACTTGATCATATTCTCCCACTTGGTTTTGTCTTCCGGGCGGTCGATAGAGATATAAAGCATTTCAACACCCTTTTCTTTCAACAGCTCTTTGAGCGGACCATTGTGTTTAAACTGCTCTTTGCAGGGACCACACCAGGTAGCCCACACATCGATATAGATCTTTTTCCCTTTGTAGGGGGCAACCGCCTCTTTAAGCGAAGCGATATGATCCATATTCTCCACCAGTTTCATGCCTGGGCTGAAAGGATTTTTTACCTTTTCATAGAAATCGACGATCGGATCGATCTGCGGTTTGATATAAGGGGTAAAGGCACTCTGGGGATAATTCTGTTGGAATTGTTCAAAAAGCGGGATCAGTTCTTTGTTGAATTGCGACTGGGAGCCTTCACGACACAACAGATATGCCTGAAAGTATTCTTTGGTTTTCCCGGTGAAGAAAAGCGATGCCCATTCCATCTGGTGGGTAATGCCTAATCCTTGGTTGTAGATCTCCATCAGTTCTTCGCGGCTGAATTCTTCCTGCATAGTCATTCCGTAGACCATATAAGTGTATCTATACCAGGAGGAAGACTTTGATAATTCGCTATCGGTCGGAGGATTGGCTTCCATCGTGAGGAATAGTACCTCTTTATAAGGGCGTGCCGCCTCTTCGTTCTCGCGGCTAAACAACGAGATATAACTTTGCAAAATATCGCACGACAGATAGGCATAATAGCCTCGCAATTCGCGTTCAACCACCCGTTGGAAGGCAGCGCTGGTCTTGCCCTCCTGCTGCATCGTGCGGAAAGCGGCCAGTTCTGTTTCTTTCTGTTCGTTTACGCGAATGATGATCTCTTCGGCAGCGAGCGGATTCTCTCTCGATACCAACGCCTTGCGCAACGGATCGTAATAGGCATCGTGGTATTTTTTTTCCGTGAAGAGGCGGTTTCCCTCTTCATTTTTTCCTTGAATATTCAGGATAAATCCATCCGAACTGTCGATGTCGCAGTGATATGTCTCTCCCGGTTCTACGATAAACATCTTCGATCCCTTCCCATATAGAATGACCGAAGCGGTAGAGGCCTCCTGGGCAGTAAACGTAAAGGAGAAATTTCCTTCCGCATCCGGTGTGATCTCTTCGCTAAAATAGTTGGCAGTATATCCCTCTATGGGAGGAACAATCAATAACTTCTGATCGTTTCCACCGGTTACTTTGCCGGTGATAGTGACTGTTTGGTTCGGTTCGCATCCCGCAAAAAGGAGACATGCGGTGAATAAAAGGAAAAAGGAAATCTGTTTCATGAATTGAAATGCATTTATCATTTATAAATTCTCTTTATGCTTTTGCCGGTAGCGCTTGCGCATGATGTAGTCGCCGCCAAGCAAAAGCAGTACCAAGCCGCCAATATAGAAATAAAAAGGCAAAGAGGAAAGTGCCGAAACCGAAATTGTTATTTTCGGTATCTCCAGGTAGATAATGGCAAAGACGGCCAATGTGATGATAGCCAGTGAGGCAAAAATCACCGCCAATAGCCCCAACCGCTCGTTGCGTTTGCGGATTCGTGCCGCTTCGGCTTCGATCTTCCACATCATATGCATACGGAAATCTTCCGGGAGCGATTCGCCGGGTAGTTGCCGGAAGATATTGCCTAAAAAATCCTTTTCTTCATATCGGTTCATAGTTGTTTCTCCTTTTCTTTCATTAATAACGCATACAGCCGCTTGCGGATGCGATGCAGTTTTGTTTTTACATTTGATTCCGTCAGCCCGGTAATGGCCGACACCTCCTCGATCGATTTACTTTCCATATAAAACAGGAGGATGATAAACCGGTCGTCGGGCGATAATTGCGTCAACGCCTTTTCCAACAGTGCAATCTGCTCGGAATGATCCGTATGCCCCAAGCGGGATTCGATCTCTTCTTCCGATACATTCTCGATCTGTGTCTCATCAATCGCCAGGAACTCCTGCTTCTTTTTCCGCGCTTCCGAAATGGCCGCATTATAAGCAATGCGGTAGAGCCAGGTCGAAAAGCTGCTTTTCCCCTGAAAAGAAGAAAGGTGACGGTAGACCTTCATAAAGACATCCTGCGTCAGTTCCTCCGCATCTTCCCGGCTGGTCACCACCCGGGCAATCAATGTGTGTACCTGCTGACTATATCGGTCGATTAAACAGGCGAAACAGGAAATATCACCCTCCTGTATTCGCTGCACGTAATATATGTCGCTATACAACTCCATTTGTATTGTATGGACGCAAACCGAACTTATAGGTTACACCCTCTAAAGATAAAAATAAAAAAACAAGAATGATTTTATTTTTTGCGTAAAGTGTAACCTGCCACAAAGAGGTGCGTCAAATAGGCAAACAAATTGTAGTATTCATTTTAAAACAATACGATTATGATGGATTTTATTTCTATTCCCCTTGTTGTGGGAATATGCATTGCCGGGGTTTACGGGCTTTTTGATCTGTTTGTTCGCAAAAAAGAACGCTTGGCTATTATCGAGAAAATGAGCGAAAAGATCAGCTCAATCGCCTTCGACGGGAAACTAACGATGCCCAGTTTCAATCGATTCTCTTTTAGCGCCTTAAAGGTTGGATTTCTAATGGCCGGAATAGGTTTAGGGCTATTGGTCGCTTTTTTTCTGCATATTGGACTTGCTGATATCATCGAAGGCAACGAATGGTACAGACGCGAGATTGCTTCTGTTCTCTATGGCGCATCTGTTCTGTTATTCGGTGGCATCGGTCTGTTGATTGCTTTTATTATCGAAATAAAGATCAATAAGAAGGATAAGGAGTAAATGTTAAAATGCGGATTGTAAGCAAAACGCCCGTTTTGCTTACAATCCCATACGTTAAAAAGTGTTTCTCCCGGGAGTTTGTCTTCAAACTCCCGCTTTTTTGCGCGCAAAGTCCCGCCGAAATTACAAATCGTAAATTAGGGGTTTCGTCGGAAATAGTCAAATTAACGTTTGTTTACATTATAGTGGGGTGTTTGAAGACAAACTTTCGGGAGAAGCATTTGCGTTACGCCTCCGGCTAAGTGATTATTCATTTTTAACATATCATATTGTAAAGCGAAAAGGCTGTTTTGCTATCAAAATGATAATCGGGTATAGCTTGCCGGGGCATAAGCTATACCCGATTTCATTCTTCTATGACTTCTATGAAAAAGAGGGCATTAGGATATGCCGAAGGGGAGGGCAAAAAGGCTTTGGATATTTAGCGTTATTTAATACAACCCGACAAAATAAAATATGGAAAAATTTCTTTATTCGTTTATACATCGTAACTTTGCGTGGTTTTTAAGTGATGGATATTGTCTAATGTAAAACAAATAAAACGTATTAATTATGTCTAAGGTAACAGTTGTAGGCGCCGGTAATGTGGGCGCAACCTGCGCGAATGTTCTTGCCTTCAATGAGGTGGCAGATGAAGTGATCATGTTGGATGTGAAGGAAGGCGTTTCCGAAGGAAAAGCAATGGATATGATGCAAACCGCTCAATTGTTGGGTTTTGACACGACGGTTGTTGGTTGCACCAATGATTATGCGAAAACAGCCGGTTCTGATGTCATCATCATTACTTCAGGTATTCCGCGTAAACCGGGTATGACCCGCGAAGAATTGATCGGTGTGAATGCCGGTATCGTAAAGAGTGTAGCTGAAAACGCCCTGAAATATTCACCGGATGCGATCCTCGTGGTTATCTCTAATCCGATGGACACAATGACCTATCTTGCCCTGAAATCATTAGGTTTGCCTAAGAACCGTATCATCGGTATGGGTGGTGCTTTGGATGGTTCTCGCTTCAAGTATTATCTGTCTCAGGCTTTGGGTTGCAATGCAAACGAAGTAGAAGGCATGGTAATCGGCGGACACGGAGATACAACAATGATTCCATTGACCCGTCTGGCTACTTATAAAGGAATTCCTGTAAGCCAGCTGTTGAGTGCAGAAAAACTGGAAGAAGTAGCGAAAGCGACTATGGTAGGTGGTGCTACACTGACCGGTTTGTTGGGTACTTCCGCTTGGTATGCACCGGGTGCAGCCGGAGCGTTGGTAGCTGAATCGATCATTCACAACCAGAAGAAGATGATTCCTTGTTCTGTTGCCCTCGAAGGTGAATATGGTGAAAACGATATTTGTATCGGTGTTCCGGTGATCTTAGGAAAGAATGGTATCGAAAAGATCGTTGAGCTTGACCTGAATGCAGAAGAAAAAGAGCTCTTTGTTAAGAGTGCGGAAGCGGTTCGCAAAACCAATGCCGTATTGAAAGAGATCAACGTATTGTAAGAGGCCATTTAAGTAAGAAAAAAGAAAGGGGTTGTTCGCCATGAACAACCCCTTTTCTGTTTTATTCCATCTCCCCGGTCAGGATGATTGGGGAGGCGTTGGGGTATTGGCTGTTAGTCCATTCTGCCGTGAATTGTTTCCCGTTAAAGCGGCAGGCAAAGTCTTCATACTGGATATCCGTCAGGTAATTGAGGCGAAGCATCAATCGATTCTTCTCCGTCCAGGCGGCATAACCCGATACCGTAAAGGGAGCCATTCCGGCCGGATTGCGGCGCGGGTTGAGGTAATAGGGGCCGGGACGGTCGGTTTCTCCGGTCAGCCAGTTGTCTTCTCCGAAGGACAAGGTATAACTTTTGCCTTTTTCTTCGATCGTTAAAAGACACTCGGCTCGCTCGTTGAAGCGAAAGCTCATCTTTTCTATCCCCTGTTCATTCGGGTTCATCTTAAAATCCAACAGGGTATCCGTCAGAAGCGGTGTGTCTTCCGGTGTAAGATAGGGACGTTTCAGGCTGAGACCCGATAACAGCGATGTCTTATCCTCCCAGGCCGCTTCGTCGGACGGTAGTATTCTGTCGAACATAACAGGCAACAGGTATTTCCAAACCAACTGCATCACCCGGGATGCCTCTGTGGTTCGCGCGGTCAATGTAATGACAGCATCCTGATTCGGCAGGATAAGAATCAATTGCCCATTGGCCCCATCTGCGCGATAGGCATTCTCCGGCGAGCACATCCAAACTTGGTAACCATAGCCTTGCGCTCCTTCGTTTCCGGCATTTTCGGCAGGCATCCGGTCGGGATATTGGAAGATATGTGGCGACGAGGCATCTTCTATCCAGGAAGCAGGGAGCAATCGTTTGCCTTCCCATACGCCTCTGTTCAGGTAGAACTGTCCTAATTTTGCCATATCTACCGTTTTGATACGCATTCCACCTCCGCCGACTGTCAGCCCTTGTGGGTCGGTTTCCCATTGGATGTCGCTTATTCCTAACGGATCGAACAGGCGTGGCTTCAGGTACTCGAAGGTCGATTCGCCGGTTAGCTTTGTGATAATCGCGGAAAGCATATGACTCGCTGCGGAATTGTAAAGAAAACGCGTTCCCGGCTCATACACCACAGGAGCAGCCAGAAACAGACGCGGCCAGTTTTCATCCTCCATCGTATAGGAAGGTGCCCGGTCTTGCCCTGTCGACATGGTCAATAGGTCTTTCACCGTCATTTCCTGCAGGAAAGGCGACGGCTCTTCCGGCAGGTCGTCCGGGAAGAAGGAGATGACTTTGTCAGTTACCTTCAGCCGTTTTTCCTTTACGGCAAAGCCGATAGCGGTGGAGGTAAACGTTTTGCTGGCCGAGTGCATCGCATGGTTTATGCCTGCTTTATAGGGATACCACCAGCATTCGGCAATGACCTTGCCGTGGCGCAACATCATAAAGCTATGCAATTCGATCCCCTGGCTTTCGATTTCTTCCAGGAAACGGAGAATGCCTTCGGTGGCAACGCCCTGATTTTCCGGATTGCTGCGGGGAAGCATATCGCCATAACGCACAATGCGTTGAGGCTTGGAACAAGATATAATCGATAGGACAATGACTGACAAAAGCAAAAACGAAGCGGTTCTCTTACGTATCATAGCAATATGTTTATTATTATTTAAACCTGTGGTCGGACAACACAGAAGGTGCCGGATGCTTTGGCGACCTGTTTGTCGTCGCAGTAGATGTCGCATTCGCTGAAATGAATATTCCGTCCCGGCTTGATTACATAGCCTTTTGCAGTCAATTCTTTTCCCCAAGCGGCGCGAAGAAAGGATATTTTCATCTCTGCCGTCAACACATCTTTATCGAGTGGGGTCATCGTATAGGCTGCAAACCCGGCGATGGTATCCGCCAACGCTGCCAGTACGCCGCCATGGCTTACGCCACTGTATTGTTTTTGCTCGTCGGTCAATGGCATACGAGCCTCTACAATACCCTCTTCTATTTTAGTAAACTCAATGCCCAGAAAGTTTACATAAGGGTTTCTGGCTACCCGTTCCCGTAGCCGTTCTTCTGTTTTTGGATCCATATTATATAGTAATTTATGCAAAGATAGGAAAAAGGCAAAATGTAAGCAAAAGAGAGCTGATTCGTTCGAAAAAGCTCTCTTTTGCTTACACTTGTGATTTGGAAATTCTTGAGTTTTTGGGGTGGTTTCTCCCCATCTTGGCTTAGAAACCGAAGTCGTCGATCTCGAATTCTTTGATTTCTTCCTCTGCCGGTTTTTCTACCTGCTGGTGGATGGGGTTGGCTTTTACGATAATGGCTCTGTTGGGACGTACCGGACAGATCGATTCGCAACCACCGCAACCAATACAGAGATGTGGCTCAACCACCGGAACGGTGAGGGTGGATCCCTCTTTGTAGCGTTCCATATGCACGGCCTGTGTCGGGCAGTGTTCGGAACAGGCGCCACAGTCGGTGTTCTCTGTCTCCACAATACAACGATTGAGGAAGAACTCCGCGATACCGACCTGCGTCGTTAGCTTTTCTTCTTTGGAGTCGAGATGGATCGCATGGTTGGGGCAAACATCGGCACAAATGGTGCATTCGTAATTGCAATAGCTGTCGATATACGCCATATGCGGCTTCAACATATAACCTAAACCAAACTCCAGACCGGCCGGCCGAAGCACATGGCTCGGGCATTGCACGACACAAAGGTGGCATCCGGTACATTTATCTTTGAAGCGCTCCAAGCTGATCGATCCCGGCGGGGTGATCGGGTTGGGGCGGTCGCTCTTTTGTTGTTTTTGCGCCCAGGCGGAGGCAATAGGCAGGGTGGCGGCAACTGTTGCGCTGGTAGCCAGGAAATGGCGACGGGTGTTTGTCGTGGGGGCAGCCGTTTCGCTTACTGCCTCTACTGTTTTCTCCGTCGTTTTCTCTTTCTTACCCGACCAGGGAGGATTAAAACTGTAGCTGATACTATCCTTTTTGCAGGAGGAGATGCAGTTGAAGCAATCCACACAGCGGGAATTGTCGACCGTCAGATTCTTCGTGTCGATGGCTTCCGCCTTGCAACTCTTTTCACAAAGACCACAGCTGATACATTTTTCTTCGTTGATATGAACATTGAATAAAGAAAAACGTGAGAAAAGACTCAATAGTCCACCGACCGGGCAAAGGGTGTTACAGAAGATGCGTCCCCGCCAGGAGGCCAGTACGACGAAGAGGATCAACGCCACCAAGGCAGCGATTAGGCTGAATGTCGTCACGGTACTGATGGAGATGTGGTAAAGCGTATAATTGTCGAAGCGCGCCAAGCCGGATGCCAACAGGTTGTTGACCCACACAGCAACAGGGCGGAAGATATTGGCTGTGATGCGACCGAAATTGCTATACGGATCGAAAAGCAATGTCAGTTCGGCAAAACCGAGAAATAAAAGTATAAAGATAATACCGGTCAGTCCGTATCGCAGGATGTTGTTAGCCTTATGATACTTGAACCGTTGCGATCCTTTCTTTTTCTTTTTCCCGATACAATAGATGCGGTTGATAATATCCTGGAGGATTCCCGCAGGACATATAGTTGAGCAATAGATTCGTCCGAACAGGAGTACCAATGCGAGTTGCAACAGGATAATAAGCGCTGTCCCTGCCAGGATAGCCGGAAGAATCTGAATGTGCGGAAACACCTTGAACCACGCCGGTAGCTCATAACGGATGTCTAAAAAATAGAGAAGTATGGGCACGAAAAGAAGGATTGCCAGTGTCACCCGCAATCCTTTCAAGTAATTAGGTCGTTTCATTATAAACGAATACGTTGAATGTTTTTCTTTTTCAGATCGGTTGTTCCGAGCTTGAGCTCTTCACCGAATTTCAGGTGGCTGATCGCTTCCATATCGAGTTTCTTTACCTGGTTGAACATGCCGAGCGCGGCTGTGTCGATAGCCACAATATCTGTAGAAGCGATCAGGGATTTAAGGGTGGCCACGTCGGCTAATGTCTTGCCCTGCGGTCCGTTCTGATGCATCATGCGGTAGGCATCCACAATATGCAGTGCGGGTTTCTTATCCCAGGTGCAGATGTCGGCAATACACTGGTGGAGGTCGTTCTGGTGGAAGAAGCGGCGATCCCATACAATACCCATCATATTCTTCATGGCGCAACTGAACTTAGCTCCCCCGTGGTTCTTCAGAATGGGAACATTAAACCAGGCATCACATTCGATTAAAGATTCGTGTATCTTCGCGCTTTTCAGTTTAACGCCTTTCGGAAGCGCTACCTCTTTAAAATAACGTTCTTCGTTCCCTGGCATGACAATAGCACCGGCTTCACGGGCAGCAGCGGCAATACCGCTATTGTCGTAGCATTTCTGCCAGTTATCGCAGGTATGATCGAATACGGTCACCTTAGAAGCTCCGGCATCCAGACATCTTTTTACCAATGCTTTGATCAGATCCGGATTCGTATTTCCTGCCATCTCGGGTGAACGATCCCAACCGATATTCGGCTTTATAACGATTTTGTCTCCGTTTTTTACGAAATTCTTTATGCCACCTAAAGCTTCTAATGCCTTATCTAACATGGCTTCCGGTTCGCCTCCCATAATAGCGACCATATCGGGCGCTGCTTGTACGTCCATAGTGTTGGAAGTTAGTGCTGCCTGGAGGCCTTCGAAATTCAGGGAAAGGGCTGCGCCAGCCACTACGCTGGACTTAATAAAATCACGTCTTTTCATCTTTGTTTGTACTTCTTTATGTATTTATGGATAACTTCGTGAGGATATTTTCTTTAGCAAATATAGTGAATGTCTGTAAAATAGTGTAAGTTTGACATGGTTTAAACATTTATTATGGAATCAGATAGCTCCTTTCACGTAAATTTGTTTTTGAATCGGTATGGCAAGTATATTATTGGTTGAAGATGAAATAAATATCTCCTCTTTCATAGAACGGGGTTTACAGGAGTTCGGACATACCGTTACCGTTGCCAATAATGGTCTTTCCGGTTGGGAACTGCTTCGGAAAGAGACTTATCAATTACTTATCTTTGATATCATTATGCCGGGCATGACTGGTATTGAGTTGTGCAGGCAATACCGAAAGGCGTATGGTTTTCAGACGCCGGTGATTATGCTGACCGCGTTGGGAACGACAGAAGATATAGTGAACGGTCTGGATGCCGGGGCGGATGATTACCTGGTGAAACCCTTTAGCTTTCAGGTACTGGTGGCTCGGGTGAATGCGATGTTGCGACGGACGGGTGTCGATGTTTCCCTTCCGTTGGCCTATGCCGGCCTTTCCCTCAACAGAGAGACGCGGCGGGCTATCCGTGACGGGCAATCGATCGATCTGACAGTGCGTGAGTATCGCCTGTTGGAGTATCTGATCATGCATGCCGGAGAGGCTGTCAGTCGCGAAGCGCTTATCCGGGAAGTATGGGACAAAGAGCCCGACAGGAATATGAATGTGGTGGATGTGTATGTGAATTATTTGCGTGGGAAGGTGGATAAAGGCTTTCGGAACAAGCTGATCCATACGGTATCAGGCGTAGGATACAGACTGGAACTATGACAACAGAAAAGAAAATCGCACTTACGTATACGGGTATTATAGGCGGCAGCATCGCGCTGTTAGCCCTTTTGTCTTTTGTTATGGCCTGTTTCCTGCTGCCGAAGGGAGCCGGATCGGAAGCAGAATCGTCTCTTATCCCTTCGTTGCTTTGCTATGTGGCCATTATGCTGGTTGGTTTTGTTGTGATTAGCTCCCTGCTTGTTTATCTGGTCAGTCGCCGTTATACGGCTCGGATGATAGAGCGTATCGATACGGCCTTTCAGAGCGAGAAGGCTTTTGTGCGCAATGCCTCCCATGAACTGAATAATCCGTTGACGGCTATTCAGGGAGAGTGTGAGATTACCTTATTGAAAGAGCGTACCCCAGAAGAGTATCAGGCGGCTATAAGCCGGATACTACACGAGACAAAGCGCATTATCCACCTGATGAAACAATTGCTTTTCCTTTCCCGGGGGCATGATGAGATACTGCAGAGTTTTACGGAATCGATCCAGATAGCAGAGTTTATGATGTCGTTTGTAGGCGGGAGAGTGCGTTTCTCGCCCGATAGCTTTGCTTACAGTGTGAAGGCAAACCCGCATCTTTTGAAGATCGCTATCGAAAATATTCTGAGTAATGCACTGAAATATTCCGACACTCAACCGGTCGAAGTAAGGCTTCGCGTGAACGAATTGGAGATAGAAGATTATGGTATAGGCATCCCTCCGGATGAGTTGGGGCAGATTTTTCAACCTTTTTTCCGGGCAAGCAATACACGTGGGTTTGCCGGCTATGGCGTGGGGTTGGCCTTGTCACTTAGGGTGTTGCAAACCTATGGGGCGAAGATATCGGTCTATTCCGAGTTGGGGAAAGGGACGCGGGTGAAAATAATTTTCCCATGACACCGAACATTTTCGATGCCTTAGTAGTTATATAGGTGTTTTAAAAGGGATAATAAATGAGAAAAAGTAATTTTACGTATAACCGTTCACTGAATTTCAAGACCTCTGGTTTTCATATTACTTATTAGATTACTAATAAAACAGGTTTAATGAAAGAAATAAGTTAGACCTGCGGTTATTTTTTTGACCAATTGGTAAGTCTGGTTTTTGGAGAAAGAGGCGTTATATGTAAAAACAAGAAATATATTTGACCCTTATTTATCGCTGATTTATTATATTTTTGTGGCCATTGTTCGATGTGAATCGAGCAATGGTTTTTTTGTATACAAACGAAACAAAAGTGATATGGTCATAGATAATAAAACAGGATTGGTATTGGAAGGTGGAGGCATGCGTGCGACTTTTACGGCCGGCGTATTGGATTGGCTGATGGATCGGGAGATCTGGTTCCCGTATACGATCGGTGTTTCGGCAGGAGCCAGCAACGGCATTTCGTATGCTTCGCGCCAACGGGGACGTTCCCGCTTCAGTAATATCGATCTATTAGAGAAGCGCAACTACATCGGCCTGTCCTATTTCCTGAAAGGAAGAGGCTATATCGATATGGATTTCCTCTTTTATGAATACCCTGATCTCTATTATCCGTTGGATTATGATACTTGTTTTCGTTCACCCGGCCGCTTTGTGATGGTCACTAGCAACTGCCTGACGGGTCGTGCTGAGTATTTTGAAGAGCGAGAGGATCGCGATCGCCTGGTCGATATCTGTTGTGCTTCGTGCAGTATTCCGGTGATCTGTCCCGTGAAGCAGGTGGATGGCGTTCCGATGGTCGATGGAGGTGTCTGTGATGCGATTCCGATCCGCCGCTCGATCGAAGAGGGATATACGAAGAATGTCGTAGTGCTTACCCGCAACAGAGGCTACCGCAAGGCAGAGAAAGACTTCAAACTGCCGGGTTTTATCTACCGGAAATACCCGGCTCTGCGCGAACAATTGCGCACTCGCTACCGTCGTTACAACGAACTCCTGGATTTTGTGGATCAAGAAGAAGCAGCGGGAAGAGCCCTTGTGATAGCTCCCGAGAGGCCATTGGAGGCAGGACGTACCGAACGTGATGTGCAGAAGCTGCAGGCGTTGTATGAAGAGGGTTATGCTGCAGCCGAAAAAGCGTTCCTTTCGACTACTCTTTCCCTTTAATTTTATTTTTATAAAGAAGAAGTGCCTTCTCCGGGTCGATGGCCAGGTGGCAAAAGTCTTTATGGCGCTGTTCGATGCGCGCTTTGCTCAGGGCGTTGTCGCGTGCCTGTGCTCCGGGATGTCCTTTGGCTACATCGGCCGCATGGGCGGCAATCTTATGCGTATGAATAGCTGTTCTGTATTCCTCTTTGCTGATCGAGGAATGGTCGCTCTGGCTTGGCAGGACGCAACCGATCAGGGAAGCACCGAATGAAGCTATCTGGGCGGCGCCAATGGCGGAGGCAATGTGGTCATAGCCGTAGCTGATGTCGGTGGTTACTGGTCCTTGCATGAAATAAGGCGCCTGACGACAGGCATATTGTTGTTCCTTCATATCGTCCCCAATCTTATTCATCGGTAGGCAGCCAGGCCCTTCAATCATGGTCTGCACCAGGTTCTCCCGGGCGATATCGGTTAGTTTTCCTTTTATTTTCAGTTCCGCATAGTAGGCGCTGTCTCCGGCATCATAGATGGAACCGGCTCCCAGGCTGTTGCCAATCACAAGTGTGACATCATATTGGCGAAGGATATCGCATATCTCTTCAAAATGTGTGTATAGGAAGTTCTCTTTTTGATGACGGCGTATCCATTCCGCCATAAATAGGCCTGCCGGTGAATCAATGCCGGTCAACCGCGGAATGGTTTTGTCTATGTGTGATTGCAATAATGCCGCATGTATCATGACAAAGTCAATGCCTCTTTCGACCTGTTCGATCAAGGTGTTTCGGTAGATATCCCAGTTGAGCGCCGCTACCTCATTGCCTGCCTGTTGCAACGCCTCGTAAAGTGGAATACTCCCGATCGGTACCGGAGCGTTTCGAAGATACCAGTTTTGTGCTGTCGGGATATCACCTGATTTTGAGAGGTCAAGAAACGAGTCGGCTCCCCATTTGCAATTCCGGATCATCTTCTCCAGTTCCTCTTCGATGCCCGATGAGACGGAAGGTGAATAGAAAGGTACATTGACTTTTACTAAGAACTTATTACCAATAATCATCGGTTCGAGCTCAGGGTGGTTGATGTTTGCCGGAATCACGGCACGCCCGGCAGCGATCTCTTTGCGAACAAAATCAGGCGTGATATAGGATTTCAGCCCTAACGCCTCGACATGCTGGCTCTCCCGGATGGCAACATACTCCATTTCGGGTGTGATAATGCGCCGTTTGGCATACGAAAGTTGTGTGATGTGTTTCCCCTCTTTCGCCTTGTAGGAAGGGATGATTATCGGAAACAACGGTTTGTTTGCCGATTCATGTTTGCCTGAATCCGGAGAAGTAATGGAAACAATATCCTTCCGGCGTTTGCTCCATTCTTCGCGAATGCGCGGAAGCCCTGTCTGTAAAAGAGAAGTATTTTTCGGATCGGAGTAGGCACCGGAGGTATCGTATACGATAAGTGGCGTATTGGGTTTGTAAGATACACGGCCTTCTGTGTCGGTCGCTCCCGTGTCGTCAAGTGTAATGCGTCGCATACCTACCCGTACCTTGTTAATCGATCCGTTTACATAGATCTTTTCGGAAGCAGGAAAGGAGACGCGAATACTCTTATTTGTTGTCATTCTCTTTTAGCATTAGACTGTAAACATAAACAAAACTCCCCATAAATAAAAGCGTCGGAAGAATATCTTCCAACGCTTTCTGAAGGTGTGACCGCGACAGGATTCAAACCTGTAACCGGCTGATCCGTAGTCAGCTACTCTATTCAGTTGAGCTACGCGGCCATTCCATGATGTGTTTTTGCAATCTGTTTCTGATAGTGACCGCGACAGGATTCAAACCTGTAACCGGCTGATCCGTAGTCAGCTACTCTATTCAGTTGAGCTACGCGGCCATTATTCTTTCAGAATGCGAGTGCAAAGGTAGTAGTTTTCTTTAAACAGGCAAATATTTTTTTCTTTTTGTTTGGTTCGCGTATGTAAAAGAAATAAATTTGTGAGGCACAATCTATTTGGACTTATCTTATGAAAACTACAAAGTGTCGCCTGAATAAGCCTATACTGCTTATCTCTCTTTTTCTTTTATTTGCCTCTTCCTCTTTGGCTTATGGCAACAATTCGTTTGCCGCCCGAAAAGACAGTCTATTGCAACGGATCGACACGCTACAGAATCCTACCCTGAGAATGTATTGTTGGCTCGACCTGGCACAACTGACGATAGGAACGGATGAATGTTTCTTTTACCTGAGCCGGTTGGAACAAGATGCACTGAAGTATGGAAACATCGCCGAGCTTCATAATGCTTACATCAATATGGTAGCTCATTATGCAGGGAAAAGCTGCCTGATCGATAGCTTCCTGGATAGGACAAATGCATTTAAAGCTTTTTTCTTAGAACATAAGTCGTATGATTATTATTTTGAAGCGGAGTGTTTCATCATAAGCGAATACCTCTCTAAAGGCAGTTATGCCTTGGCGTTGGAGTATGCGGAGAGCATGCTTGATTATGCCATGGAATTGGATAGCCGGGAAGGAGAAATTAGCGCTTATGAAAATATGGGGCTTGCCTATTTCTATGCTAACCGAAAGCAGGAGGCAAGAAGTGCCTGGGAAAAAGGATACAGCCTGTTGTCGCAATATTTCCCCGAACGTCAGTTCTATCGGATGGATTATCTTTTCTATCTGATAAGCGTCACCTATGATTTGGGGCATTATACGACATCCCTATCCCATTGCTATGAACTATGGCGGGCTATCGATCTGTTTGAGCAAAACAAGCAAGGAACGCCGCATGAGTCTATGTTTATGGAAGATTATAAAATGAGGTTGAACGGCTATTATGCCCGGAATTATGTCAAAAAAGGCGATCTAAAGCAGGCTAAAGAGGCACTCGATCAGGCGGAAACCTATTTGCAATACGAAATGAACGAAATCTATATTCAGGAGCTAAATATGGCTTACGCCTCCTATTATCAGGCAACCGCACAATATCCACTGGCCATACATCATCTTGACGAGGCACTCTCCTTTTTCAAAGAAAATTCTATTACGGAATATTTGAGTTTGCAGGATCAAAAAGCTGAATTACTGGCCGATATGAATCGCTACGATGAGGCCTATAAGCTGGCTAAGCAGACCAAAGAGGCGACCGATTCATTGTCTACCGACGCCCTGACCCGCCAGATTAGCGAATTGCGTACGATCCATCAGGTCTATACCCTGGAAGCCGAAGCAGAGAAGAGCCGCCTGCATGCTCAGATATTGGGTATTATTATCTCCGCTTTGACACTATTGGTGATCCTTCTTATACTGATCCTTCTCTATGTACGATACAACGCTAAACGGTTGAAAGAGAAAAACCAAAAGCTATTCGAACAGCTGCAATGGCAGAACGAACAGCGAAAAGAGGCGGAAGAGTTATCCCTGAAGCTCTCCGAATCGCTGGCCGACGCCGGAAAAACAGCTGATGGCAGCAAATCCCATCTGTTCTTGCAGGCGCAAAAATACCTGCTGGAGACACAGCGCTACCTGGAAGCAGACCTGACCCGTGAACACTTAGCCCTGCAAGTCGGCACCAACCGCCAGTATCTCTGCGATGCCATACAGGAAGAGACCGGCCTGACATTCAACGACTATATCAACAATTTGCGGTTGATACACGCCAAAGACCTATTGATGAACAATAAGAATCAGACGATCGAAGAGATATTCCTCTACTCCGGTTTCTCCACTAAGAGCACATTCTACCGTCTCTTCCGGAAGAAATACGGCTTAACCCCGACCGAAATACGCGAAATGATGACCGAAAAGTCCTTCGTCGGGCAGGCGGTGTAAGAAAAACCCCGAAATGTTAAAATAGCGATTGTAAGCAAAACGGCCGTTTTGCTTACAATTCCATACGTTAAAAAGTGTTTCTCCCGGGAGTTTGCAAAAATACTCCTGCTTTTTTGCGCGCAAAGTCCTTCGGAAATTACAAATCGTAAATTGGGGGTTTTGTTGAAAGTGATATGATTAACATTTGTTCACATGGTTGTAATACGGCGTAACTATTCAAACTTTGCAACGTTTTGAAGGTTTTTTTTGTTTTGTGTCGAAAAAATATAAAACTATAAAGCGCTGTTTGTGAATGTTTTGCGCATATAGGACTTGATTTTGCGGGAGTGAGACTACCCGAATGTTATCCTATTCTATATTTGTTTCATCAACTTTAAAAGGAAACATATTATGGAAAGAAAAACTAACCGATCGAGAAAATTGGCCGTATGGCTAATGGTGTGGACCTTCATGGTCTTGGGTGCTGCCACAGGGAAGGCAGAAAGCAATCATTTGGATCAGAATGAATACATGAAAGTCCGCTATGACGAAAAAGAGGGAAAGGTGGTTCTGATGTATGATATATGTAGGATAAGGACTCAATCAAGCTGGTCACTGCCTTCTTATATAATGTATTTAAAAATACATGTAGTGATTGATAATAGTACTACATACTGCTATTTGATTAATAAAGTAGGAGAAGGAGATTATGGAGGATCGCGAAGTTTTTCTGTTACAAATCAAGTGTTCGATCAGGATCAATATGGGATGTGGGTGACTCAACACAAAGACGGGTGGAGCGATCCGCAAAAAAAGAACCGTCAATCATTGTCACTTAATAGTTATGCCGATGATAAAGGCTGGAAAACAGAAACACATTGGTACATTCCCCAACGTTTCATGGGAAAGACAGTAAAGATTATTTATGAATATCATTATGATTATGCTTATAAAGAGAGTCTAACAAAAGAAGGTCGAGAACCGATATTAGGGAAAAAAACATTCGAGGTAAATCTCACCTCACCTGTCCATAATCTATCCCTAAACGCGACGGAAGATTTGGCACAAAACCGTATTAAATTAAACTGGAATATAAATAACTTTAATAGTGACAGGGCAGTCGATGGAACAGGAAGGTTTATTGTCGAGAAACAGATAACCGGAGATTCAAAATGGACTGTATTACAAAAGGAAAGCTCTTTTACCAATAAAGACGCTCAGGGTGAAATACTGATTCCCTTGAATAAATTTTCCAAAGACGAGTTAAACAAAGGTTTCAAACTTCGGGTTGTCAGGGAAAGAAAACCATATCATGAAACGCATACGATGCCGATATTTTATGCTACCTCAAATGCCACTTCAGAGTATAGATATCCGACTATAAATAAGTTGGAAACAGGAAACCTGTTGGATGGAAGCGTGCAATGTAAGTTGATATTAGCCAGCAAGGCGAATACACGGACTACGTTTGAAGTTCAGCGTGCAACAAAAGCTGATTTTTCCGACAAAGAGTCCATTGGAAATATAACCATTGAAAGTGGGGAAAATACAGGTCAGCTTATCGACAAGATAAAAGACAGAAGTAAGGGTTTTATTTCCTATTATTATCGGGCGAAACCCCAGGAGTTTGGACAATGGGAAACTCTTTTCTCTATCAAATCACATATTCCTTTTAATACAAACTATGCCTTTCCCGAAAGTTTTCGTTTTGAAAATAAAGGCAACACATCCGTTCAGGTTTCGTGGGATGCGGTAACAGATGGAATATGGGAAGAGGGGTTTAAGTATAAACTGACGATGACTTCAAGCAGCGGTGTCACTCCTGTGTATTCGGGTAATAAAGCTACGACCTCTTTGTCAATCGATCAGTTGGAGATGTGTACGCCTCTAACTTTTGAAATAGCGGTCGTAAAAGGAGAAGGCTCTATGGAAACTGCTGTCGGCAAGCACACCTTTGAGAAAATTGTACTTCAGGATAATACTATTGCTCCCGCCATAGAATACTTTAAAGCCTCTAAAGGGGTGACGGCAGATGCCGTTAAATTGGAATGGAAAGTAAAGGAGGATGAATACGCCAACAATTTCAAACGTTTTATATTGACCCGTAGGCCTTTATCAGGAAGCAACGAAAATACCTCGATGAGTCAATCGGAAGTTATCGGGCGGTTTGATTATGAAACGGGAAACTACCTGTACACCTATCGCGATCCGGATCCGGATCCGGGGATCTATTACGAATACGTGATTGCGGGACAGGTAGAATGTAATGGAGTCGTTTCTACCATCGCGACGTCAATCATTTCATCCGTTGGATTCAAACAGCCTTATGGTGTTGTCAGCGGGAATATTTTATATACCGATAAGATGACTCCAGCCGTTGGGGTGTCGATTCTGGCAGAAGGAACCAGCAGCATACTGAATCGTTCGATGGAGTTCAAGCAAGAGGCCTGGACGCAAGTGCGGATTCCTTATAAACCGATCTTGGTTCCCCGAAATGGTTTTACCTTTCAGGCGTGGATAAAGTTTAAGGATTTTGCAACGGCAACTACTAAAAATCAAACCATTATATTCGCAAACAACCTTTACGCCTTGGATTTCAGTACAGAAAATAAGCAATATCGATTCTTTGTTATCAAAGGGGCATATGAGAACAGAAAAAGCTATGTGATTGAGTTTGATGCAGATAAGTTAGATAAAGATACCTTTGACTTTACTGATTTTCATCATGTTACCGTCGTGAATAATTATGCTACTGAAAGTGTCATTTTATACATAAACGGGAAAGAGGTTGGATCAGCCAAAATTACAGATGGATGTTATTCGCCGGAAGAAGATCCGGCCAATGTTTACATTAATCTGGGACGCTGGTTTGATAGTGCCTCCATCCTCAACGGCTATATGGATGAGGTAAGGTTATGGGACTACTCGCTGACGGAAGATGACATAAAGAAAAACTACGACCGCTATCTTTCCGGAAAGGAATATGGCTTGGTGGCCTATTACCGGTTTGACGAGTTCTTCGGAGAAGATGTGTATGATTATTCCGGATCGGGATCGAACTACAATGAGAATCATGCCAAAATCATGGGTTCGGCAACCCGTAACACAACAGAGGTGCCTACCAGTGAGCAATTGTCGATCAAGGGGGTCACAGACGATTACGGGAATTACCAGATCACGACTGTGCCCTATACAAAAGATGGGTCGGACTATCGGTTGATACCTTTATTGGGAGGACATTCGTTCACACCTCCACAGAAATCTCTTTTTTTCTCACCGAACAGCCCGGTGCATAATAATATAGACTTTGTCGATAATTCGTCGTTCATTGTTTCCGGTTATGTGTATTATGCCGGAGGTGACTATCCGGTGGAAGGTTGTAGTTTTCTGGTTGACGGGAAAACTGTGACCGATATGTATGGCACACCGATTCTGTCAGGCGCGAATGGCTATTACGAGATTCCCATACCGATTGGACAGCACGAGATCAAGGTGGAAAAGACCGGACATGTTTTTGCAAATAATGGACGAGCGCTGCAGAATGGAATAAACCCGGTTATTTCGAATCCGTGTAGTTTTAATTTCACAGACAGCACGCGTGTGAAAGTGGTTGGTCGCGTCGTGGGAGGAAAGGTGGAAGAAGCAAAACCCCTCGGATTTGGCGAATCGAAAAACAATATCGGTGCAACCACGATCAAGCTTGTGGCTAAAAAGAATTATGACTTGTTTGACGGAGATACGACCATCGTGAGAGAGCATAATAACGGTGAATGGAAAAAGGAAAACCTTGTCATGCAGGATGTAACGAATATGAATATCCATGGAAGTGAAATTGAAATAACTGTTAGCGAAGAAACAGGAGAGTTTGTTGTCGATCTGTATCCGGAAGCTTATCTGATACAAGAGATTACTTACGGGAAAGACAAGTATAACTTTTTATTGGAAGCAATGGAAGAGTTAGATCTGACTCATTCCGCCGTAGATGATACGAGTATGATGCAGCAAAGTATCCGTACCTGGGTCGATTCGGTTGATGTGCCGGCGTCTGGTAGCCAACCTGCCTACCGGAAAGCAGTAACCCGTTCGGATACGGTTTATTATCACGCGACCTGGTCTTATATTCATCAGGCATATCCCTCTTTTAGCGTTCAACAATTGGACGGAAGTACTCCTTTGTATTATTTTGGAGATGAGAACTTTACCCGTGCGAATCCGATTACGGGAGAAAAGCTGGAATTAACGTTGGTATCGAAGGTGAACGGGGAAGCAAAATATGAATTTGACCTGCCCGTATTTTCTCAAAGCAATACTTATAAGTTCAAGTTTAGCGCATACGAAAAATATGTGAATGACATCAAAGACATTACAGATGAGGTCAAAGTGTCTACCGGTGAGATACGGATATCGAACGATCTGGCATTGGAAGATAGGCGACCCACTATTCAGTTGGATAGTATTGGGGAAGCGACCTACTCCTTCTATGTCGGAGCGCCTGAATTAGTAGAAGGTGTTAAGAGTTTCAGTGCGGTATTGTATATAGATAATATTCCTTACAACTGGACGATGAAAGATCCTTCGTTGTCGGCCTATGTGCTTGGTGCTAAATCGACAGGTACCGACTTTGTAACAGCAGGTCCGGATGAAATCACGGCCGTAGTACATGATCCTCCAGGTAGCAATAGTTACTCCTATCTGGAAAAAGGAACCAGTTTTACCAAGACATCGGATATTTCGATCACAGGTGGGCAGTCGGTAGACGCTTCCGTATTACTCGACGTGGGTACTAAAACGATTACCTGGACAGGAATCGGTGCCGGTGTCATCCTGGAGTCGGAGATCGTGGCTGAAGTAGAGACAGGCGTTACGGAAAGCACAACCTATAAAAACACAACGCAAACGGAAAAGGTAACCACCTTTACCGAACGATTTCAGACCAAGGACGATCCCTTATATGTGGGGCATTCAGGAGATGTATTTATTGCTAACTCCACCAATATCCAATATGGGGAAACCAATGCGATCACCATTTTGCATAGAGACGAATTGGAAACGGCTACCAACGAAAGGATCTCTGAGTTTATCGAAGGAAGCGATTATGTGATTGGTAAATCGAAAGGATTGGCCTTTGGGTTGACCTTCGATACCCGGTTTGCTTATACGGAAATGGAAATCATTGAAACCAATATCCCCAAATGGAAGAATCTGATTCACTCTTTACTGAAAAATGAAGAGCCTGATCCGACCGCACTGGAGGCTCCTTACTACCGGAGTAAATACAGTAAGAGTGATTCGCTGTATTTCGGGAAAAGTAATATGGATCCGATATTCGGAAATCAGACAAGAAGGAGTGCTTATGAAGGGCCGAGTTATGAGATTATTTTCCCCGTAGGATATCTGGAATCTGAAGAGATGGATTCGTTTGTCGACTCCATACAGTATTGTCATGATCAGATCAATCTGTGGGAAAAAGCATTGGCAGAGAATGAGCGAAGAAAAGTAGAGATGGATGTGATCGGTAACTATAGCTTCGGCGCCGGTTCACAAATAGAATATTCTCAATCGACTACCAATAGCTATACCACCTCCAGTGAATTTACCTTCCTGCTTTCACCTAAAGTGACAGGCAAAATAGGAGGAACGGTCTTAGGAATCGGTATGACGGTGAATACCTCATCCACCATAAACATTGGTACGGAAAGCTCTTCCTCATCCGGTGCATCAGAAACAAAAACCGTAGGGTTTGTTTTATCCGAAGAGGGATTGACGGATCAGATAAGTGTTGATTATGGCTGGACAGAGGCGGGAATGATTGCCTTTAAGACGCGCGGTGGTCGCACCTCCTGTCCTTACGAACCGGAGGTGAGAACCCAGTATTATGAACCTGGCGTGCATGTGTTGAGCGAATCAACCATGCAGGTGGATGTGCCCGATATATCCGTCAAGGGAGGCAACACGCGCCTGCGTGTGCCGAGCCATCGTCCGGCCTCTTTCACACTCGAGTTGAAGAACCTGTCGGAAATAGGATGGGACAACTACTATGTATTGATGGTAGATGATACGACAAATCCGCATGGAGCGGTGATAAAAATAGACGGCCTTCCGATTGGAAACGGACGCACCTTCCTGCTGCCGGCCAATGAGATTGTGGAGAAAACACTGACAATAGAGAAAGGACCGGATCAGAATCTGTATGAAGATATCCGTATCATACTGGCAGCGGAATGTCAACAACAGTCTCTTTTCGAAGATGTGTTCCTTTCGGCAGAATTCCTGCCTTCTTGTAGTGATATATCTTTTGCTTTCCCCAGGGAAAACTGGATTGTCAATTCGGAAACAGGAGATACGCTGGATATCGTATTGGAAGGATACGATGTGAATTACAATAATTTTACCTATGTTGATCTGCAGTATAAAGAATCCTCCGCATCGACTTGGATTAGCTTGCAGAAGTTCTTCCTGAAGGAAACGGGTAGTTACCAACCGGGAGATATCCTGATCGAAGAGTCGGATACAAATATCCGCTATCGTTGGAATATGTCTCAAGAACTTGACGGCAGGTATGAACTCAGGGCGCGTACCGTATGTGAAACCGAAGATGGCTATCTGTTGTCTGAGATGATAACGCCTTCTATCGCGGGCGTGAAAGACAATGTGAAATTGCAGCTGTTTGGCAAACCTCAACCGGCAAACGGTATCCTGACGGGTACCAATGATCTGATGATCCGCTTTAACAAAGATATTAATGAAGGAATGGTGTCGGAAAGGAACTTCACAATCACAGGAGTGAAGAATGGATCGTCAGACAATCATTTTACTTCGGTTCATTTCGACGGCGTAGCCGGGAATGTGACCATGGAGCAGGAAATCAATCTGGCCAATAAATCCTTTACAGTTGAGTTCTGGTTGAAACGAGAGGCACTGGGTGCGTCAACTGTCTTTAGCCATGGCACGCAGAACGAATCCTTCTCAATCGGATTCACGGAAGCCAATAAATTGCAGGTAACAGTGGGTAATACTGTTTTAACCAGCGAAGAGGCTATCACGAATACCAGCGAATGGGGACATTATGCCATTGTTTATGACCATACAAAAACAACTATTTCCGCCTATTATGCAGCAGGAAGCTACGGTAGCGTATTGTTTACCGGCAAGCAAGCCGCGGCATACAATGGAATGGGGGTTATTAAAGTGGGCTCATCACTGACCAACACGAATCATCTTGCCGGGAATATGCACGGATTACGTCTTTGGGACAGAGCCCTTACGCAAAGTAAGGTGTCGAAAGATCGGAATGTGCGCCTTCCGGGCAATACGCTTGGACTTATCGGTTATTGGATGATGGATGAAGGAAAAGGAACCCTGTTGCAGGATAAGAGCGCGAATCGTCATGGAGCAATGAATGCCTCCTGGAAGATTCTTCCCGAAGGACACGCTCTTTCTTTCAATGGACGGGATGCTTACCTGACAATCAATACCGGTGCGACGGTTGTTATCGACGAAGAACAGGATTTCTCTATCGAAATGTGGTTCAAAGGCAGTACGGCAAACGGAACGCTCTTCTCGAGCGGACGTGGTGATGGAAATGATAATTCAACAGGCGGAAAATTGAGTATCTATTTCGAAAACGGTACGTTGAAGATGGCGTCGAAAGGATTTGTACACGACATTACCTCCACAAACTACCTGGATAACAAATGGCATCACTTTGCCTTAGCGGTGAATCGTGCCGGTAGTGCGAATGTATATGTGGACGGTGAGCTTCAGACCTATATGGACGGCATGGAGATCGGTTCGTTAGCAAATTCAGAAATGCACATAGGCATGCGTCGTTGGAACGGCACAAGCTCCGACCTGCCGTTTAACGGAGTGATCGATGAGTTCCGCATCTGGAACTTGGCCTTGACGCAAGATTACATCAGCCGAAATAATAATGTAAGGTTGTTGGGTGGCGAAGTCGGTTTGATTGCTTATTATCCGTTTGATACATATATTGTTAATAATAATCAAAATAAAGAACTCGCCTTCTCGCTGAGTGATCAGGTGAACGAGGCGAATACGCCGGTGGCCATTTCTACGAATGCTGTGGAAGTAGCCGAGATTGCTCCTGTAAAAGATGCGGGACCGGTAGAGAACTATCAATTTAAATATGTGACTAATAAGGATCAGATTGTGTTGAATCTGACTGAATCCAGTGACCTGATCGAACGTACCTATATAACCATTACGGCAAAAGGTATTCAGGACCTAAATGGGAATGGTATGAAATCACCCGTTTCCTGGAGTGCTTATATCGACAGAAGCTTCCTTCACTGGGAAGAGTCTGAGCTGCAAAAGACCAAAAAGAATGGTGAATCGTTGACGTTCGATGTGAAAATCGCCAAATTAGGTGGATACGAAGAGAACTATACCATTGAGAATATCCCAAGCTGGCTGACCATTACGCCAAGTAGCGGAACGATTCAACCGGGAACCACACAGACGCTTCAGTTTAAAGTAGATGACGGATTGAATCCGGGTATCTATGAAGAACAGATCCATTTGAAAGGGGAATATTCGCATACCTTGTTGTTTACGCTGAACGTGGGTGGTGAAAAGCCCGATTGGTCGGTCGATCCGGGGAAATATGAAACATCCATGTCGATGATTGGTCAGTTAAAGATCAACGATGTCATCTCGAAAGATGAGAACGACCTGGTGGCCGCCTTTATCAATGGAGAATGTGTCGGAGTGACAAGCCCCTTATACAATAAAGGGTATGACGTATGGCAGGTGATGTTGAATATCTATTATTCAACGAATGATGCCCCGATTGAATTCCGTATATGGGATGCCAGCACAGGTAAGACCTATGCCAATGTATTACCGAGCAATATTTCCTTCGTGCCTAATACACTGCATGGTTCAGCCTTGAATCCTGTTATTTTTGCAACAACCAACAGCATGTTGCAGACAATCGACCTGAAGGCAGGTTGGAACTGGGTATCATTTAATATGACCTCCTCTGTTTTCAACGATGTCAATAAGCTATTTGCCGGTATCAAAAACGGTGTTGAGCTGAAAGGACAAGCATCGGGAGCGTTTAGCCGCTACGACAATGAATTAGGCGGATGGCTAAATAGCGATCTGGGTGGCAGTGGAGTAAACACTACTCAAATGTATCTGGTGAAGATGGATGGCAATAACAAACTGCAGATTTCCGGAACGCCCTTGAATCCGGCACAAACATCGATCCATTTGGCAACAGGCTGGAACTGGATCTCGTTCATTCCACAATCCAATATGGGAGTAGGAGAGGCATTTGCCGGATTTACCCCCAGTGAAGGCGATATTGTTAAGAGTATGACCGGCTTTGCCGTCTACGATTCCAATTTAGGTTGGGTGGGCAGTCTCTCCTATATGATGCCCGGTGTGGGGTATATGTATAAGGCAGGATCTGCCAAGAGCTTTACGTATCCTGAGCGCTCGTCGTTGTCGACTAAAGCATCATTCGATTGGGAAACTCCGGTGGCGGAAGAACATATAGGTGAATCCTCACCGTATGAACATAACCTCTCCCTGATTGCAGAAGTAGATTATGGTACGGAACTGCCGGCTGCAGCTGAGCTTGTCACCCGCCTGAACGGGACGATCACCCATACAACGCCTCTTGTCGAGGTCGATGGCAAACAACTCTTCTTTGCTACCATACCGGGAGAAGAATCGGATGATATGATCTCCTTCAGTCTCCAGGTTTACAACGAAGAGTTCCCCTTGCGTGAGAAACTTGGCTTCGACAAGAATGCCGTGTACGGCAGTCTGGGGAGACCTCAGACATTGACTCTGTTGGCAAACAACACGCTTGTCTATCCCAATCCATTTAGCTCAAGGCTTACTGTTGAGGTAGATACCCCTGAAACCAATACGATCACCCTGAGTATGTATAACCTGATGGGCGTCTTGGTTTATCAGTCCAATCATAATGCTGTTCCGGGATTGAATCATATCCAATTGGATCGGAGTAAACTGGATTCGCTGATTGAAGGAGTGTATGTCTTGCAGGTTAAAACCGGTGAGAGAATCGACTCTTTCAAGCTGATTAAGAATAGATAATAATCGTTTAATTCCCAAAAGGATGTGTCAAAAGCTGTAACAGGCTTTTGATACCTCCTTAAACAAAAAAATAAAATCTTATGAAATCAATTAAATATATATATCTATTGTTTGTTTCTATTTCCCTTTCCCTCTGTATCTCCTGCGGGAAAGACGACGAGAACGAACCGATCCCATCAAACGATACGATTGATTGGGTACAACCTAAGGTTGAGAGCTACGAATACAGTATGACTTATATTGCCCAGGTCGCTTTCCCGGATGGTATAAGCAAGAGTACAAACACAGTTGTGTCGGCCTTCAGTGGCGAAGAATGTCGTGGTATGGTCAGCTTGAAATATGAGGCGGAGTATGATCTGTATATCTGCTATCTGACGATTGTGAGCAACCGTCTCTCTGATGAAAAGATCGTATTGAATGTGTTCGATGGAGAGAATAAAAAACTCTATAATAACGTACAGGTCATCGATTTTGCCAGTAATAAAACGTTAGGATCCGCTCATGAGATACTAAATTGCAAGTAACACTAACACCCCCCTGATAGAAACCTACTAACCCTTTTCCAAATAGGTTTCCTTTATCAGCCATCTCTTTGACAGCGGTCATGGCAGGTGGCTGATTTTTTAAGAAACTGTTTTGAATTTTATGGGAGCTTCTTAATCCAAGAATTTCGGATTAAAGATCAGGTAGCCGATATTCAACCCGAAGTTAAAGTTCTGTTTCGGGTAGCTGTAGCCATTGGCGAAAACGCTTAACGAGATAAAAGGCAACTGGACAACCAAAGCGGCTTCGCCCATGTATTCAAAGTTACGGAGGAATTTGCCGTAATAAGGCTTCAGCTCTTCGTCTTTCCGGATCTCATACAAGGGGTTGAAGGTGTAGAGATCCAGGCGCAGATGCGCCACCCGGCTTAGCTTGAGAATAGGAGAGATTCCTCCCGCAAGGTATTGGTTGGCCCGGAATGCTTCGTTAAAAACAATCTTACTATGCGGAGTTGGTGTGAATGCCGGTGCCTGCAACAGGCTTGAGGTATAGTTGTTCATCAGGTTCTTACTGGATATAACCGTCTCAAGTGAGTAGCCCAGGTTGAAACGGCTACTTAATACATGGTAATTCTCTAACCTTCCTTTCATCTGCAACCAGCTGTGGTGCTGCTCTTTTGTCGACCGGCTGTCGGCGGTTGCTTTCTCTTTGAATATTTCATTCCCCGACACAAAGAAAGCCGTCAGGGCTTTTCGACTACCGGAGATAGGGTATTGCTTTGAGTTCAATGTGTTCTGATGCAGGCTCAATGATATCTGAAAGAGATTATAGCGGCTATGGTCGAAAGCGGTGAGGTCGGACGACTGCAAGTAACGGTCATTCAGGCTTCCTATGCCCACGCCGATTTCAGCCTTCGCCTTGTTCATAAACGGCAACCCAAGTATCAGCTTGGCATACCCCTCCTTTTGCTTCATAATGGCCGGTACGACATCCTCATAGAAAAGCGATTGGCTTTCCGAAAAGTTTTTATGCGAATAAACACCTCGCAGATTGAGGAAAGAGGGAACCCGGCTTTGCAGGTACACCTTGCCATCCAGCATAATACCGCTAAAAGAGTTTCCCACCTGGAAATTGGCTACGGCCTCCGATGCCAATTGCCCCAGGAACTGATACCCGATGCCCAGAAAGAGCTGATTCGCCTGATGCGACGATACGTTACCGCCGAACCCGATACTCACTTCCTCTTTCATCTTTACATCCAGGTAAAGGTCGAATTTGTTCTCTTTCCGGTTGTAGATCGCATGGGGGATGATCTCGCGGATCTTTGAGTAGGTCAACATCTTGAAATAGGCGCGCCGGAACTCTTCCATGGAAAATTCCTTGTTGATGTCGCGCTGCAATTGTGCTTCGATATACAATTTCTGTGCATCGCTTACGCCTGTAACATATATATTCCTGAAAACAAGGGGTGGAAGGCTCTCTTTGTAGACTTTCCGGCGGGCGTTGACCTCCTCTAAGGGTACCTCGCGGGGCACACGTGCCTTGATCGAGTCGATAAGCAATATCGTGCGGTTGTATCCTATGTCCATCAACTCTTTTGCCCTCGGGAAATCAAGCAGGTTGACGTCCGGAAAACGAAAATGGATCATCATGCCCTCTTCTTCCGGCACGTCATAGTTTGTCCGCTGCATGACCATGTTTTCGATCTGGTTCGTAAGCGTTTCCGACACCTTTCCCTGGTCGGCTCCCGCAACGGCTGAACCGAATATAAAGTCGGGATTGAAATCCTCCCGCATGGGATCTATGGGGAAATTGTCATAAATACCCCCGTCGTAAAGCGGTATGCTATCTTTCCAGATAGGCTGGAAAACAAAAGGGAAACTCATGGAGGCACGCACGGCGTCTCCCAGGTCGCCATTGCGGAAGACAATAGCCTTTTTGGCATAAATATCAGAAGCTACGCAGCGAAATGGGACAAACAGGTTATCGAAATTCCAGGCCGCTTTGGCCGTTGCCTGCGCAAAGAGTCCCATAAAAGCCTGGTTCATCTGGATCGGATTGATCAGGCTGGTTGGGGTGAGAAAGTTGGGTCTTATCTGCAAAGAATCTGAAAAATCGATGGCAAAATGGCCAAACGCAGGGGTAGGGTAGGGCTCCCGGAAATAATAACTGTATTCTTCCCCTACCAGCCCCGACTGCCAATAGGAAAATTCCTTAGAAAGCAATAACTCCAGCATCTCATCGGGCGAATAGCCCATGGCATAGAGGCCGCCTATTATGGAACCAATGGATGTCCCCGTTATATAGTCAATGGGGATATTGTTTTCCTCTAACGCTTTGATCACCCCGATATGGGCTGCTCCTTTTGCTCCGCCACCACTCATCACCAAACCCACCCGTTGAGCCGGCAAGGAGATCGGAAGTAGAAAAACAAAGAGTATGAGGATTATTTTTTTCATACGAATGGCACTGCTTACATACAAAAATAGATCTATTTTCAATACACACAATAAACTTAATTGCTTAAAATAAAAACAATCCTTCGAAGCGAAAAGTTTTACATAATTATAACATTCTCAGAAACAAATCATTCCTTGTTTTTTATAGCTTTGCTGTAAATCATTTTAAACAGGTGAGTTATGAAAAAATCTTTAGTTAGCATGGTATGCATGGTGTGCCTGTTGTCAGGCATCAGTCACGGGGGAGCTGTCGCCCAAACGTTTAAATATTCACCCGATTATAAAGCCATCCGGGTGGATAAGTCGAGACTCGATCGCGTCGATCAGGTATTACAAGACTATGTCGACCAAGGGATTATCCCGCATGCGTTGACCTTTGTGGCCAAAAACGGGCAGGTGGTTCATCATAAAGCCTTTGGCTGGAGGGATGTGGAAAAGAAGATTCCTCTGCAGAAAGACGATATCTTCCGGATGTATTCCCAAACAAAGGCGATCACCTCGGTAGCTCTCTTAATCTTGTTCGAACAGGGTAAATTTCAATTAGACGACCCGGTGGTGAGGTATATACCGGAAATGACGGATCAGGTGATCGAACGGCGGATCAGCGATACGAAGGTCGATACCCGTACGGTGCGCCAGCCGGTGACCATACGCCATCTATTGAGTCATTCGTCGGGGGTGAATCCACAGCGAGATATGATGAAGAGCGATTATCCGACCCTGGCCGAATATGTGAAAGATCTGGTGAAATGTCCGCTGTTGTTTGAACCGGGAACGAACTGGAACTACAACCCCGCTTCGAATGTGTGCGGCTATCTGGTGGAATATTTCTCGGGAAAGCCTTTGCAGGAATTTGTGCGCGAAGAGATATTGGAGCCCTTAGGCATCAAGGATATGGCCTATTTCTACGACGAATCTTACCGGGAGCGCTTTGTGACAGTCTATCGCCAGAATGAATCGGGCGCCATTGAACCGACTGAGATGTGGAGCGGCAAGAATCCTTTCGGAGCCGATCGGCGTTATGCGGCAGGCTCCAGTGGTTTGAGCGGGACGATCGAAGGGTATGCCCGCTTTTGTCAGATGATACTCAATTATGGTGTGTTCAACGGAAAGCGCATCTTAGGTCGTCATACCGTAGAAATGATGAAAGAAAACCAGTTGCCCTATCCCAACAGTGGAGGAGCCGATTTCCAGTTTGGACTGGCTTTCCAGATTCATCCCGAAAACCCTGTGGAGCGCAAATCCATCAGTAATTTCACGCC
This sequence comes from Parabacteroides sp. PFB2-10, assembly GCF_029893085.1. Classification (GTDB taxonomy): domain Bacteria; phylum Bacteroidota; class Bacteroidia; order Bacteroidales; family Tannerellaceae; genus QVMG01. The sequence continues at coordinate 284,542 of NZ_JARXWI010000003.1, read as the reverse complement.
TATGGTCTCTCCCGGCGCACTCTCCTGGGGCGGCATGGCCAATACCGATTACATCATAGACCATAAAGAAGATATGATTATCCTCCTGTATACTAACCGTGTTCCCGATACGAAAATATGGGAGAAATTCCTGAACACTGTTTATCAGGCATTGGAGTAATCTCTCGATAACAAAGAGGGGTACAGCCGCTTTGTTAAGCCTTTTGCCGCTGACCCGGGGAGAGGCGGTCTCTCTCCAAATGTTAAAATCGCGATTGTAAGCAAAACGGCCGTTTTGCTTACAATCCCATACGTTAAAAAGTGTTTCTCCCGGGAGTTTGTCTTCGAACTCCCGCTTTTTTGCGCGCAAAGTCCCGCTGAAATTACAAATCGTAAATTGGGTGTTTTGTCGAAAATAGGCAAATTAACGTTTGTTTACATTGTTGTAGAATGGCTGAATATTGCCCCATTAGGCATATTTTCTAAAAAAAATAATTATATTTGTCTGTCGAAAAGAATGACAAACGCTGTGACTAAGACCTTTTCTACATACAACGAAACTTTAACTAACCACTGGAATCCCTTCCAGGCGGGCTTGGTCGGACGATGCAATCGATTTCCCCTCTTTATCACGGAAATACTTCAGGATATGAAAATCAATTAGATCAATCTGATATAACAGCTCGTGCCTTACGGAAAAAGGCATTTTTCCGTGGACTATGAAATAGACGCAGATCTTGTGATCATAAGAAAAAAACGAGAGTAATTAAATAGATGTCAAACTAAAAAGAGAATCGAATGAATAGACGCAATCCACCCTTATAACTATGCAAAAAAGTAACAGAACCTAACAAAGTATCAACCTTAAACATTTTGTAATTCTATGAAACAAAGCTTTAGATCAGGCGATACCTATCGCCCACGGAAAAAAGGCTCTAAGACTATGAAAACAAGTATTCTTTTTCTATTCTTGAGCATTGGAATGGCTTATGCGACAAATGGTTATAGCCATGATGTTATGTTTGCTATGGAAATGAACAACCTGGAACAAGACCGGATCACGGTTACGGGTCATGTTGTGAGCGACTCCGACGAACCGCTTATCGGAGTGAATATTCTTGAAAAAGGCACCTCGAACGGCACCATTACAGATATTGATGGTAATTTCACCTTAGACGTGGCCAATCCGGAGGCTGTCCTTGTGTTTAGCTATATTGGCTTTATAACCGAAGAGGTGGCATTGAATGGCAAGACGCAGCTATCTGTCGTCATGGAAGAGGATGTGGCTAAAATCGGTGAGGTGATTGTGGTGGCGTATGGTACACAGAAAAAGAGTTCTGTGACTGGTGCTATCTCTGTGGTGAGCGCTGAAAAGCTGAAAACAGTCACATCGCCTAATGTGAACTCGATGCTGCAGGGGAAAGTGGCCGGTGTACAGGTGTTGAACAGCTCCGGACGTCCGGGCGATGCAGCGACAATCCGTATCCGTGGTAAGGGCACCCTGAACTCGTCGGTCGATCCGTTGTGGGTGGTCGACGGGGTGGTCTCCGGAACGGGAGCTCAGTTGAACCCGAATGAGATCGAAACCATCAGCGTATTGAAAGATGCGGCGGCAACAGCCTTGTACGGATCGCGGGCCACCAATGGGGTTATATTGGTGACAACCAAGACCGGGCGGATGGGTGAAAGCAAGATTGATGTTTCCGCTAAGTTCGGTATATCAAAGCTTACCTTGGGCAAGTTCAATCTGATGAATTCCCAGGAGTTGTATGATTATACCCAATCGATGGATAATCTGGAGAACTCGGGTATTCTTACCTGGTTCAATAAAGATGTGCTTGCGTATGATACGGATTGGTTTGATATAGCCACACAGAATGCCTTTACACAAAACTATACGGTTTCGTACACCTTTGGTAACGAAAAGATCCGCTCTTTCCTGTCGGGCGACTACTACGATGCCGAAGGGACAATCAAAGGATTTGAATACCAGCGCTACAATCTCAGAAGCAATACGGATTATAAGGTAAACGATCGTCTGACATTGAAAGCAAAGTTCTCCGGCAGCTATTGGCAAGATGACAACAAGCAGCATTCTATCTATAGCGCTATGACCTATCTGCCCTGGGATTATCCCTACAATCCGGATGGTTCGGTTCGGAAAGGAACGGAAAAAGACTGGCATGGGCGTGATGCTTCTAACTACCTCTACAACCTGCAGTGGAACTACGACAGAGGAAAACAATTGGGTATAACGGCTAATCTCGGATTCGATTATCGTTTTACGGATTACCTGGTATTTGAATCGAATAATAATATCGGTTACCGATACCATCTGACGGAAGGATATACAGACCCTCGTTCGACTTCCGGCGCGGCAGACAATGGCCATTTGAGAGCGTCCAATACGTTCTATACCTCTCGGTATGCCAATCAACTGTTGCGTTTCAATAAGATCGTGAATAACATACACGAGATGAGTGCTTTCCTGGGGTATGAATACAGTGATTATAAGCAGGAGTCCAACAATGCGGAAGGACGCGGTATTCCCGGCGGCGCTGAGGTGTTGGGTGTGGCTTCAAACGCTTATGCCGTAGGTGGCGGTAAGAATGAATGGGCGATGCAGTCGGTTTACTTTAATGCCAATTACACCTATAACGACCGGTATATGGCACAGTTCTCTTATCGTGTGGATGGTTCTTCCCGTTTTGGAAAGAACGATCGCTACGGAGGCTTCTTTACCTTCGGTTTAGGATGGGCTCTCGATCAGGAAGAAATGGTGAAAAAGATCGATTTCATCGATCAATTGAAGCTGCGTGCCAGCTACGGATCGATCGGTAATACGCCGGGATCGGGCAATTATGGCTATATGTCTGTCTACTCCCTGAGCACCAACTACAATGGTGTTCCGTCGGCTTTTCCGAAACGATTGGGTAACTATGCGTTGAGCTGGGAGAAATGTTATGAAACCAATATCGCGTTGGATGCCCGCCTGTTTGACCGGGTTGGTTTGAATATCGACTATTACAATAAGAACACCTCCGATTTGTTGTACCAGGTTTCTTTATCTTCCATCACCGGGTACGACAGCCAGTACCAAAATATCGGTGCGGTGAAGAACGAAGGGGTTGAAGTAACGATAAGCCCGGATCTTATTCGCACAAAAGATTTCTTGTGGACTCTGGACTTTAATATCGGTTTCAATAAGAGCAAGATTAAAAAACTGTATGAAGGCAAACCACAGATTTCGGGCAATAAGATCCTGGAAGAGGGGATAGCGATCGATACCTGGTATATGGAAGAATGGGCCGGGGTGGATGTCCAAACCGGTGACCCGATGTGGTATATCTATAATGAAGACGGAAGCCGCACGCAGACAACCGATTTATCGAAGGCAACCCGCGTGAAGCAAGGTAGTTCGAATCCCGATTTCACCGGAGGTTTGATGACTTCATTGAGCTACAAAGGCTTGTCGTTGTCAGGCGCCTTCACCTTTGTGTCGGGCAATAATATCTATCATTCTGCCCGCCAGTTCTATGATAACGACGGTGCCTATATTACATTCAACTCCATGAATCTGAAAGATGGATGGAACCGTTGGGAAAAACCGGGCGATATTGCCACCCATCCGAAACCGGTAGCCGGTGGTAACAAAGACTCACAAAAGAGATCGGGGAGATATTTAGAAGATGGCAGCTATTTCCGGTTGAACAGCCTGACGCTTTCGTATGATTTGCCGGCAAATCTATTGAAGAAGGCTAAGATAAAATATGCCAGCATCTCTTTGTCGGGTGAGAATTTGTTTACGATCACAAGCTTCTCCGGTCCCGATCCTGAAATCGGAGCAGGAAAAGACAACGGAGATCCGGGCACGGATGTCTATCCTCTGTCACGCCAATTTACTTTGGGAGTCAATCTTAGTTTCTAACGACATTAAAAAGCAAATGATATGAAAACATTACTAAAATCATTTCTGTTTATGATGGCTTTCCTTCTCCTGAATAGCTGTGACCTGGAACGTTTGCCATATGATGAGATCACAAACGAAAATATGGATGCGAACAGTCTGGAAACAATCACGCTGGGGAATTATGCCAAATTAAAAGAGGAATATTACTATAAAACGATCCATTATGTGAATGAATTCGGAGGGGATAACGTCTCTTTGAGCGGAACGACATCCGATTTGTTCTACAACCTATACACATTCAGACGCTCACGTGATAACTATTATCCTGGCCGCGTCTGGAAGTTTACTTATCAGACGATTGCGAGTGTCAACAATATTATTCAAGAGCTTGGGGAAGGCGAGAGCGAGGTGCTGGATCAGGTCTTGGGGGAAAACTATTTCCTTCGCGGCTTCCTCTATTTCAACCTGTGTAATATCTTCGGACGCCCTTATGCGCAAAGCCCTGAAACCAACCTGGGTATTCCTTTGAAGCTGACAGCCGATCTGGATGATTTCCCGACACGTGCGACGGTCAAAGAGGTGTACGACCAGATTGTGAAGGATCTGTTGAAAGCGGCTTCGCTGATGGGAAGTGAAAAGACGAATATCTATGCGTCTAAAGAGGTGGCTTATGCTTATTTGTCGCGTATTTACCTGTATATGGGCGAGTGGGCGAAAGCGAAGGAATACGCGGATCTGGTGATTGACTCAGGAAGATATACGCTTCTGCGTGGCGATACGTACCAGAAATACCCCCGCCATGTTCCGGAAAGCAATACGGAAACGATTTTTGCTATCCGCATGGTGAAAGATAAGGATTTTCAAGACTATCATATGGCGTGGTATTCTGTCGGATCTGTCTATGCGAAGATCAATGAAAACGGATGGGGAGAAATGTATCCTTCTTCGACCTATATGGAGTTGTTGAACGAAAACGAAAGCGACCTGCGTCATGCTTTTGTAGTCGACCAGGTAAAGGCTCCGGGTGTTTTGTGGATGTTGTATGTGGTAGGCAATGAAAGTACGAATACCTATACCTATGAACATGCGACTGTAACGAAAGAGGGCGATGAGTATGTGATCGATGCGGCGAGTGCGGCTCTTTATACCAGTGATATCGTTCAGAAGGAAACGGACAATGGAAAGATTCGCTATTATGTGACAAAAAAGAGTGATAGTAAGAAATACTATGTGAAGATAGAAGAGGCGTTGGAAGATCGTAATGGTTTCCCGATTCGGTTCATCTATAAAGTATCGTTGCAGGAAGATCAGTCGCATCTCTATTCTCCGGTGTATATCCGTTTGGCAGAAATATATCTGAACCGGGCAGAGGCCAATTATCATTTGGGTAATGATGCCGCGGCTCTTAGCGACCTGAATGTAATCCGTGAAAGAGCGAATATTCCGGAATTGACTCTCTCGACATTGCCTGCCGGTAAGGATCTCTTGGAGTGTATTCTGGATGAAAGACGTTTGGAATTGGCTTGGGAAGGACATCGCAAGCTGGATATTTTCAGAAATGGCTTTACCTTGGATCGTCGGTATCCGGGTACCCATTTAAGTGGTTCTCCGGTATTCCCGGTTGTGCAGCCAACGGCTGATATTGTTGTCGAATACATTCCACAGGCAGAGCTGGATGCCTATCCGACCGAATTGATTCAAAATCCGTAAACTGTAGAGTTTTTATATGAATAAAGGAGGGTGTGTGTCGACGTATCATACGGCGACACACACCCTTCTTTTAGTGTTGAATCAGAAATTAAAAGGGAGCGGGTAGAAGCCCTTCCCATACATAATAATCAGGAAAGAGGGGACGTATCCTGACCGATTCCCGGAACAAACCGAAAACGGAAGATCCCGATCCGGACATGGAGGCGTAAATGGCTCCGTTATCATAAAGCTGTTGCTTTATGGCAGCTATGGCAGGGTATTTATGGAACAGATGAGCCTCAAAATCATTTGTCATTTCCTCTCTCCATGTCTCTACGGGGCAAGTGATGACCTCTGTTAATGATCTTTCCGGCTTCCGGGGAGTCACTCCGGCGTATGCCTCGGGCGTGGAGACTGCGATCGGTGGTTTGACCAAACCGAAATAATAGCCTTCCAGTGAGATGGTAACCGGTGTGAAGATATTGCCTGTACCCGTCGCAAAGACAGGTCTGTTTTGAATAAAGAAAGGACAGTCGGCTCCGATCTTAGCTGCTATTTCCTCCATTTCACCGGACGATAGCCCCAGCGAACAAAAATCATTGATCAGTTTCAACATGAAGGCCGCATCCGAGGATCCTCCTCCCAGTCCGGCACCAAAAGGTATCTGTTTTAAAAGGTGGATGTCTAACGGTGGAATGGCCTGTTTTGTACGAAGCAGAGCCAATAGGCGCATCACTAAGTTGCTGGCAGGGTCTCCTCCGATAGGAATACCGGTTTGCATAAAATGATCGTTCCCTGTTGCCGAAGGGACAATTTCCAACGCATCTTTTACCGGGATCGGATAAAAAACGGTCTCTATGTTGTGGTAACCGTCAGGACGCTTACCCACAACATAGAGACCTAAGTTTATTTTCGCATTCGGGAAACAGATCATAGTTGAATGAAGAAAGAAGAGTGAAGAGTGAAAATATTCTTCACTCTTCATTCTTCATTTAGTTTTTCTTAATGTTAGGAAGTTCCAGTCCGTATCCTTTTTTCTTGTCTTCTGCTTTCAGCATAAGCGCCACAATAACGGCTAATACGCCGAAGAGTGTGAAAATCAACATCGGAATAGTGTAGTCGTATGTTACAGTACCATCAGGAAGAGTCGTCATGGCATACTTATCGATCACCAGACCAATGATGAAAGGCACGCCCATCAATCCCCAGTTCTGCACATAGAAAATCAATGAATAGGCAGTACCCAATTGCTTTTGCGGAATGATTTTAGGCACAGAAGGCCACATGGCCGAAGGAACCAGGGAGAAGGCAATACCCAGTACAATCATGATAATGGTTGCAAACCACCATACATTCAATATCGGTAAGGCAAACAGGCCATGTACGACAATCAACATAAAAGAACCGATCAACATCAATGTGGCTCCTTTTCCGATGCGGTCGTACAAACTACCAAACAAAGGAGTCAATAAGATCGTGCCAAAAGGAAGGAGACTTGGGATATAACCGGCCAGACCCTCTTCGACCCCATATTTGTAGATCATGATTTTCGTCGCAAATTTCAGGAATGGGAATACGCCTGAATAGAACAATACGCACAGGAATGCGATCAACCAAAACCCTTTGTTGGTTACGATCATTTTAATATCGCTCAATTTAAATCCTTCTTCTTTCTCTCCGTCCAATGATGATTCGATGGATTCATCCAGTTTTTTGTCCATAACGGCATACACAAAGAAAGAGAGTGTTCCGATACACAATAATAAGGCGCCGATAAGAACAGGAGCAGAGATGGCACCAAAATGTTTTGCCAGTGGAAGAGAGAAGCCTAAAGCGCAGGCCGTACCGATACGTGCCAGAGCAACCTGGAGTCCCATAGCCAATGCTAATTCATGCCCTGTAAACCACTTAACGATCACTTTGCTTACGGTGATTCCGGCAATTTCTACGCCCATACCGAAGATGGCAAAGCCTAAACCGGCAATCATCACCTGTGCGTTCACACCGAAAATCGTTCCTGTCATCGTGAAATAGGAAGAAACAGCATACGCCTTTATCAAGGCACCGGTGAGCATCAATAAACAGGCCATTTTACCGGTAAACCGAATCCCCATTTTGTCTAAGATAATACCCCCGAGAATCAACATCAAAAGGAATACATTGAACCAACCATAAGCACTTGTAAACAGACCGTACTCTGTTCCACTCCAGTTGTATGTGCGCATAAGTAGGTCTTCCAGTGGCGCCATTACATCGGTAATAAAGTAGCCACACATCATAGTGAACGAAACAATGATCAGTGCTGTCCAGCGTGCGGCTTTTGAGTCGTTTAGTTTTTTACGAATAATTTCTGTCATGATATTAGTATTTAGTTTAAAGAATAATCTGTTTCTTCAAAAAGCGGAAGCGCTTCCGCTACGATAAAATTGCTTCCCCCGATAAAGACTATATCTTCATCGTTGGCCGTAGCCATCACGGCAAATACCGCATCTACCACTGAAGGGAATACTTCGCCTTTTAAACCGGCCATTTCAGCGTATTGTGCCAACTGCTCGGCCGGAAGAGCACGGTCAATGGAGGCTTGAGTGAAAAAGTAATACGCCTCTTTTGGCATCATTTTTACAATCTCTTCGATGTTTTTGTCGTTCGATAAGCCTATGATCATATAAAGATGAGGACGCTCCTTAGCTTCCGCCTCCAGTTGGTAGGTGATGTATTGCCAGGCGCCTACGTTGTGCCCGGTATCGATAATGGTGTAGGGATGCGTCAATACCTCCTGCCATCTGCCTTGCAATCCGGTGATTTGGGTTACATTCTCAAAGCCGTTTTTAACGGCTTCCTGCGGAATAGTCACTCCCAGTCCGGTAAGCACCCGAAGCGAACAGAGGATAGTTTGCGCGTTCTTGAATTGTGCTAAACCACCCAATTCACCGAACAACATGCCCCAATCCGTCGTATCAAAAAACCATTCTCCATATTCAGACAGATGGGCATCACTCTTCAATACATGCTCTTCACTTGGTATATGTAGCGACGCCTGCATCTCTTCTGCCTTTTTCCGGAATACCTTTTCCGTGATCTCATCCCCCGGTTCTCCAATCACCACCGGAACACCCTGTTTGATAATGCCCGCCTTTTCATAAGCGATCTCGCCCAGGGTATCTCCCAGGAATTGGGTATGGTCTTTGCTCACATTCGTAATGATGCTGAGGATAGGCGTAATGATATTTGTGCTGTCTAAACGTCCGCCGAGTCCAACCTCAATAAGCGCAAAATCCACCTTTTGATCGCGAAAATAGGCAAATGCCATGGTCGATGTGAGTTCAAAGAAAGAGGGGTGGAGGGGTTCGAAATCCTTTTTGTATTTAGCGACAAAGTCGACCACGTATCTCTCCGAAATCATCTCTCCGTTTACCCGGATACGCTCCCGGAAGTCCACAAGGTGAGGCGAGGTGTATAAACCAACCTTATAGCCTGCCTGTTGAAGAATGGCAGCCAGTATATTCGAAACGGAACCTTTCCCATTGGTGCCTCCTATATGGATACATCGATAGGCTGTGTGCGGATGATGTAAAAGAGAGTCTAAAGCCATGGAGGTATCTAACCCCGGCTTATAGGCCGAAGCACCGCTATGTTGATAAACCGGTGTGCTTGTATAGAGGTAATGAAGCGTTTCTTCGTATGTCATTTCCTTAGAATTAGGCATGGGCAAAAATAGTCAAATTATTCTTTACCTTTGTATCTTCATTAAGAATAGTGTGTCAAGATGGAAGATAAACAACAAATAGTGTATATACCGCAAGGCGGAGTCTGCTCGAAAAAGCTTTTGATCGATATTGAAGATAATAGAATTACCGATTTGCGGGTCGAGCGTGGTTGTGAAGGAAACGCGCAAGGCATTTCCGCTTTGATAAAGGGCATGTCGGTTGATGAGGCCATTTCGCGTCTGGAAGGTATTTGTTGCGGTAGCAAAACTACCTCCTGCCCGGATCAGATCGCCCAGGCGTTGAAAACCTATCAATCGGAGCTTTGAGCCAGCGGCAGGGTAAACCAAAAGGTCGCCCCCTTTCCCTTTACCGAATCAACGCCCATTGTCCCCCCTGAATCTTCAATGATCTTTTTCGCAATAGGCAATCCTAAGCCCAGTCCGGTCTTGAAATTGTCAACTTTATAGAATTGAAGAAATACCTTTTCCCTCTCTTCTTTGGGAAGCCCTATACCCGTGTCCTTGATTTCTACCCGGAGTTCGCAATCATTTTGTTTCTGATAGCTTAAGGTGATTGTCCCTTGTTCCGTGTATTTGTTTGCATTATCCAATAAATGGAATAACACCTGCACAATCCGTTCGTGGTCGGTCAAAACCGGGCAGGAGGGAAGGCTCTGATCGAAGATAAGTTCTACATTCGGATTCCGGTTGTTGTAGTTGATGCCGACGGCCTCTTCGCATACCTTCTTTATATCGGTGATTCTCCTGTTGTATTCCAAAGTGTCCGATTCAATCTTTGTGAAGTTGAGAATGTTGTCTATAATATTTAATAGGATAAAATTGTTCTTTTGAATCAGGTCGATGAAGTATTGGTTTTCTTCCGTTTTATTGTTTTCGGCCAGAATAGAGGAAAAGCCGACAATCACATTTAATGGTGTTCTCAGCTCGTGACTCATATTGGCAATGAAGGCCGTTTTGATTTTGTTTGCCTCTCTGGCTTTAATCAGTTCCAGTTCATTCTCCCGTTGTTGGGTAATGTCGGTGGTCAAGCAAATAATTTTGCAGGGTTTGTTTTCTGCATCGTATGCATACGTGTGAAAGTAGGTGGTCGCCCATCGCAATTCATGGTTGAGATATTGCCGGTACGTTTCCGTAAAAGAGTCGATTTCACCGTTAATAAGGCGAGCAATTTGTTTTTGTATTTTTCCCCAGTCTTCTTTGTGAATCTGTTCTAAATGTCCTCCTTTATGGTGGTTGCGTTGACTCTCGGAAGAACGCAGAATGACGCTATGTTCGTAGTCAAGCAGACTATAGTCAATGGTTACCTCATCGTTTGGAATATCATATTCCCAGATGTACGAATTGCAGGTGTTGATCACCATGCTCAGTTTAGTGAAATTGGTTTTCATCTCCTCTTTTTGTTCATTTTGAATCATCAGAGAGAAAAGATCGGAGAACAGATGCAGGTTGTCGATCTCCGATTCAAGCCAGGTATGTGTCTTACGCGTATGTTCTATGCCTAAGAATCCACAAATCGTATGCTCGCAATGTATGCTGGTGCATAGCGTCGACTTAACACCATTCGCAATCATTAATTTTTGGGCAAAAGAGGCTTCCGGTGGCATTTGGAACACATCGTCAATGATCGTGTCTTCCCCTCGTTTGATTTTATTGATCCACCAGGGAAAATCTTTTTCATAGATCACTTTAGCGTCCGACAGCTGGTTGCTTAAGAAGGAAGCAATGCCATCGGATCCATCGGTGGATATATCATGAATAAAAGAGATAGAATTATCGGCTTCATTGAAATAGCCAATATAGATCCTGTCGGCTTCGAAGAATGTCAATAGCTTCGCAAAGCCTTTGTCGATCGCTTTATACGGATCGCTGCGTTGCATAATCCGTAGTACTTCCTGAAGGGTCTTCCTGAAAGGAGTTTTATTCATAGTTCGGGTGTCGGATGATAGTAAAGGTTGGTATTCGGACATAAGAATATAAGGTTTGGTTTTGTTGTTATTGCAAATATAACATTTTCTTGCAATAAATCAGTCTTTTATAGGTTAAAAGTTAACCGTGGACGACGATCATCTTATATCCGATACCCCTTACATTCAGAATCCGTATCGAAGGATCGCGGGATAGCTTGCGGCGAAGTTTGGTGATGAATACATGTAGGCTGCGTGTGTTGAAGAAGGAGTCGTCGCCCCATAGGTCGAGCAGAATCTCTTTCATAGGCATCACCTGATCGCGGTTTTCGCAAAGTCGCTTGAGTATTTCTGATTCCCGGTTGCTCAATGCCTCCTTTTCTCCCTGAAAAGAGAGTGTCTGGGTGAGCGAGTCGAATGTGTATGCACCAATTTCAAACAGGTGGATCTCCGGTTTGCGGTATTCCACCTTGTGAAGCAATGCCTTGATGCGGATAATCAGTTCCGCCATGCCGAACGGCTTTTTCAGGTAATCGTTTCCGCCGATCTCAAATCCTTCCACCACATCGGAGGCTGCCGAGCGGGCGGAGAGAAACAGGATCGGGATGGACGGATCGCTCTGGCGTATCTCTTTGACCATGGAAAAGCCATCCATGGCGGGCATCATCACGTCGGTTACGATGATGTCGGGCGTCTTTTCCCTAAACAGGCGCAGTCCTTCTCGACCGTCTTCCGCAATTTGAATATCAAACTCCGGGCCATCCAGCGTGTCTTTAATGATCATCGCCAGGGTTGCTTCGTCTTCTACCAATAAAACGTTGATCTTTTCCATCCTTTACCCTTTCAAAATAAGATGAAACGTGCTTCCTTTTCCGCTCTGGCTTTCAACCGTTACGTCGCCGCCCTGTTTTTTCATCATGTCTTTTACGTAGAACAAACCCAGTCCATGTCCTTTTACATTATGCAGGTTCCCGCTCGGGATACGGTAGAATCGGTCGAAAATACGGCTTTGATGTGCCTGGCTGATACCCGGACCGTTGTCGCTTAGGCTGATGCGTATCTCTTCCTGCTCCTTAGTTGCCCCGATGGTTATTTCGCACATCTCTTTGTTGTTGTATTTCACCGCGTTGTCGATCAGGTTGTTGATGATATTGTAGAGATGTGTTTTGTCGGCCATTACCGTCAGCCCGTCCGGGATGTCGGTTGAGAAGCGTATATGTTGTTTCGTTTTCATCAGCCATTGTTCCTGTAGCTGAACGATGAGTTCTTTCAGCTCTATCTCAACGGGGTGGAGTTTGAATGTACTGCGGTTTTCGACCGAGAGGGTGAGTATCTGTTCGACCAGTCCGGCCAGCCCGGTCAGCTGTTCCTTGACAATGGTGAGGTATTTGCGTTGTTTTTCGTTGACCGGATCTCCAAAGTGTAATAGGGAGTCGACCGCTGCGTAGCTGATCGATATCGGTGTTTTCAGCTCATGCGTCATATTGTTGGTAAAGTCCGTTTTCAACTCCTCCTCTGTCTTTTGCCGCATAATCGTTCGCAGTAGATAGAGAAAAGCGACGAGGATAATGAGCAACAACAGGAAAGAAGTTAATAATATGCCTGTCATCTGTCGAAAGACAATGCGTGAAGGCGATTTGATATACAACCGATAGGAGAAAGGATCGCTGATGGTCGGATCGGCTTCCGACAGGTATTTCGGATTCATCCGCACCGGATAATCATAGTAGGAGGCATCTTTCCAGTCGAAAACGGCCGTTGCCGTATCGGGCGCCATAGCGGGATGGCTTTTGCTTAAGGTGCGAAACACCTGATGGTTTTTCTGTGCTTCGAACACGAGATAGACCTGATAGTGGGCATGGATGTTTCTGGCTTTTAACTCATCCACCAAAAAGCGGTCGTAGTTCTCAAACTGTATGTGGGCGATGGAATCGAACTGGTCGTGCATGCCCTGGAGAATGATTTCTTCCAGACTGTTCAAGGCGGATAATAACTCATTTAATGCTGTTTCTACCTCTTCTTTCAGGTCGATCTCTGTCAGATCGATCTCTCCTACATCGACCGAAGCCAGCTTTTCAGCCGATGGCAGACTGTCTTGTCTGGCTTCTACCTCGACTTGCCCAAAACTTATTCCTCCTTTGTACTCTTCTCCGTCGCCTCGTTTCTGTTTGTATTCCTCCATGCGGTAGAATATCTCTTTATAGTCGGCTATGCGCATGGCTTCCCGGATATCAGACTCCATCTGGCTGTAGAGCGTGCCATACAGCCCTTTCAGCCAATAGCCCTGAAAGACGATCAAACCGATCAACGCGGAGATGATCATCAAACCGATTAATTTGAAGTGAAGGCGAGGTTTCATACGATTTCAATCATCTAAATGAACAGAACAAAAATACAACCGGAATCCGGGTAAGCCTAATGAAAGGCGAAAAATCAACAGCTTGGTAAGACTAAATAACACTTCGTAAGCAAGTGGTAACATAGTTTTTGCGAAAAAGAGCGTTTCTTTGCGTCTACATTAATAAAACAAATGAACATGATGCGATTCCTACTGATAGTATGCTTGGCGGCGAGTCCGTTGATGATGAAAGCCCAGTCTGTTTCCGGGAAAGTGCTTGATCCCGATGAACTGCCGATCGAAGGGGTAGCGGTCATCCGGCAAACGATGGATTCTGTCTTTGTGGAGGCCGTTATGACGGATAGCCTGGGTGTGTTCGTGTTGACGACACCGATAGACGGGTCTTTTCGTTTGATGTGTCAGCACCTGATGTTCGAGACATTGACGAAAGAGTGTACTTCGGGTGATATCGGAACCATCCGGATGGAGCCGAAAGCCTTTGCCCTTGATGAGGTGGTGGTGAAAGGCGAACGCCCGGTGGTCAGGGTCGAGGGTTCGTCGCTTTCGTATGATGTTCCTCAACTGATAAAGGATAAAGCCAGTATTAACGCCTTCGAGGCGATCAAAGAATTGCCGGGGGTAACGGGAAGTGACGATTCCATCGAATTGGTTGGGGCGCGTAGCCTCGATATCGTGATCAACGGTCAATTGACCACCCTCTCTTTGGCCCAGTTGATTCAATTGTTGAAGACCATCCCAGCCTCACGGGTATTGAAGGCGGAGGTGATGTATAACGCCCCGGCGCGTTACCATGTGAAAGGCTCGATCATCAATGTGGTCTTGGACGCCCCTACGAGCGATGAGCCTGTCCTTCAGGGCGAGGTGGGTGCCAACTACCGGCAGAGATACTATGAGGCATTTGGCATGAATGCTAATCTGTTGTATTCCACATCCCGTTTGACGATCGACTTCCTGGTCGACGCATCCAAAGGGCGCGGCTATGATGGAGAAGATATAGAGGCACGACATACGGTCGGTCAGGAGGTGATCCATATCGATCAGAAAGGGCGGAGCCGGAATACAGGAAATAGTGGATATGCCCGTTTGGGGATGGATTATACATTCTCCAATAAGGATAAACTCTCGGCCTCTTATTATTTGAATCTGGAAGATGGCGAGTCGAAGCGGGATGCCACAACGGTTTATACGCCCCTTGGCGAGACAAACGGCGAATCGCGTATGTCTAACGCGGTGACATCGAGTACGACGCAGTTGCATAATGTTGGATTGCTGTTTGAAGGGCATAAAGGACTACGCGCCGGGTTGGACTTTACGAAATACCATGATCCGTCTGATATGTTTTTCAATGATTACGGCAGTGACAGTGCTGACGATACGAAGATGCGTAATAATAGTACACAAGACGTATCTCGTTATTCGGCTTATCTCAATCAGTCACATCAATTTGGGAAGTGGTCGCTTAACTATGGGGCGCAGGGTGGCTATACCCAGTCGGATAACTATCTGGAATATGCTTATGATAAGGGGAATGGTTATCAGCCGGCACCGGAACAGTTGGAGGATAACCGACAGCAGGATTATACGGCCAATGTATTTGTGGAGACTGCCACTCAGTTCGGTTCGCGCCTGTCGGCCTCGGTTGCCTTGAAGGGCGACTATTACCGGTCGGACTATGCCTCGTTGAAAGAGGATATGACGCTCTGGAATGAATGGACCCTATTGCCGACGGTTTCGATGAGCTATACCTTCTCGCCTTATCATATCATGCAACTGAATGTGACCAGCGATAAAACCTATCCTTCCTACTGGGATCTGAGCCCGAAGAGCTATCCGCTTAATTCCTATTCCGAAGTGGTGGGCAATCCGCATCTGAAACCCTATCGCTCCTATAACAGCCAGTTGATGTATATCCTGAAGCAGAAATATATCTTTATGGCTTTCTGCACCTACGAACCGGATTATTTCACCCAGGTGCCCTACCAGAGCGATTCGGAGGTGAAGAATGTATTCCGTTTTGAGAATTTTGATTACGGACTGAAAACCGGATTGGTTGCCATTATTCCATTCCGGGTAGGGGAGTGGTGGAACAGTCGGATCACTGTGCAAGGCTTCCGTATGCAGGAAAAGAGTGACCATTTCCATGACATGTCCTTCGACCGCCATGCTTTTGTCGGGGCTTTTGTGATGTCGAACACCTTTAGCCTTCCCCGCGTTCCGAACCTGAAACTAACGGTTGACGGGCAATATGTTACGCCCGGAGCCATTCAAGGAATCTACGACCTGGGCTATGTCTACAAGGTGGACGCGGCATTGAAATATATCTTTGCAAAAGAAAAGGCTACGCTTACGCTTACCGCTACCGATATTTTTGCCAGTGGTTATCCGCGTCGCATCGAGATCAACCAGGGCAATCAGTGGAGCCGTATGACGAAGATCAACGATATACAAATGGTACGCCTGGCCTTCTCCTACAAATTCGGCGGCTATACGAAGAAAGAACATAAAGAAGTCGATACCTCCCGCTTCGGGAAATAGGCAGTTTCTGTTATTCCGACTTCGCGTTATGGCTATGGAAATCTTTCGGCAGCATACCGAACTGTTTCTGGAAGCACTTGGAGAAGTAGGAGGGGTTATTGAATCCTACCTGGTAGCAAACCTCGTTGATGCGGAATTCCTTTTCCGATAAAAGCTGCGCCGCTTTTTTTAAACGGATCAACTGGATCAGTTCATTCGGCGTCATATCGACCAAAGATTTTACTTTGGCAAACAATCCCGATCGACTGATATTCAGTTCTTCGGCTAAAACGTCGACGGAGAAATCCGTATTGGAGATATTCTTTTCAATGATCTTGTTCAACCGGGTTACAAATTTCTCGTCTGCTTTATTGCCGACTACGCTTTGCAGCGGGATGAAGGGCATTTCGGAGAATTTTTTCCGGAGGTTCTTACGGGAGAGCAATAGGTTCTCCATCTGCGCCTGAAGCAGTTGCGGTGAGAAGGGTTTCTCTATATAGGCGTCTGCGCCCGACCGCATTCCGGTCAGTTTGGAGTCTTTATCCGTTCTGGCCGTAAGTAGGATAAGGGGGATATGGCTGAATGCAAGATCTTTTTTCACCTCGTTGGTGAAGGTTAATCCGTCCATAACAGGCATCATCACGTCACTTATAATGATATCGACCGATTGTTTCCGCAACTGTTCCAACCCCTGTTTTCCGTTCTTTACGACCACTGTTCGGTAATGTTCCTGTAGATTGTTTTGCAAGAACTCCCGCATATCGGCATTGTCCTCGACGATCAACAAGAGTGGTTTTTCCGCTTTCTGTTGATCGTTGTCGACTGTTTCGGGAGTGGTTTGCTGCTGTGATTGTTTCTCTTCCGTTTCTTCATCCGGGAGTACGTTGGTTTCGGATATCTTCACCGGCTGCGCTATGGTTTGTTCGATAGGCAATGTGAGGATAAACAGGGTCTGTTCGTTCGGGATACTATCTACTTTTATTGTTCCTTTATGGGCATCAGTCAACAATTTGACCAATGAAAGCCCTATGCCCGTACCCGGTTTTTTGTTTTTCTCCACCTGGTAGAAGGGACGGAAAATGCCCTCCTGCTCTTCCGGGATGATTCCTTCTCCGTCGTCGAATACGGTGATAATTACGTGTTTGTCTTCGGCGTAACAACGAATTGCTATCTTGCTTCTGGCATGTTTAATCGCATTGGTCAACAGGTTGCTTACTATTTTCGTGACCGCCTCCGCATCGACTGTTGCCTTCAGATCATGGTCCTCCATGTCGAATGTGATGGCTATGCTCTTTTGTTCAGCCAAAGGCCTGAAGCGTATATACACATTTTGTAGTAATTCATACATTGCGTGTTGGGCAAACTGAATGATAAAAGCCCCCTCTTCCGCTTTGCGGAAATCGAGCAACTGGTTCACCAAACTCAATAATCGCTGGCTGTTCCGGTCAATAATATTGAAACTATCCCGTATCACATCCGGCATGGTTCCCGTGTTTTCCATAATTTTTTCCAACGGACCGATGATAAGCGAAACCGGCGTACGTATCTCATGCGCCACGAATGTGAAGAAGTTGATCTTCGCTTCCTGTAATTCTTTCTCTTTTTCGTGTTGAAGTATGCGCAAGCGTCTTCGATGGTTTTTCTCTGCCCGCTGGCGTATGAAATAGATAATATAGCCTAAAACACCGAAGAAAAGGATCGCATAGAGGGTATAGGCCCAGGTGGTCAGCCAGAAGGGCGGGTGTATCACAATATGGAGTGTCTTTTCTTTCTCGTTCCACACACCATCGCTGTTGGTTCCCATGACATGGAATATGTAGCTACCCGCCGGCAGGTTGGTGTATGTCGCTTTGCGTTGGTTGCCGACATAGTTCCATTCTTTGTCAAAACCTTCCAGTTTGTATTTGTATTGGTTTTTGTCGGGCGCGTTATAGCTGAGCGAAACAAACTCTATACTGAAAACACTTTCTTTGTAAGACAATTCTATTTTATCCGTGTAAAGAATAGAATTTCGTAAAATCCCTTTCTCTTTTATCATCAGGTCTTTGTAGAATACCTGGATGTTGGTGATAAATACGGGAGGTGTGAAATTGTTTTCATGTATTTCTTCCGGTCGGATCCGGTTGAATCCGTTTGTCGTGCCAATATAAAGATCGCCGGTGCTGCTTAATAAGCCGGCTTTTACGTTGAGCTGGTCGCTCAACAAACCATCATTCTTAGATAATGTCCGAACGGTTTTGTCTGAAGGCTTGTAGCCGATCAGCCCGTTCATGGTAGCAAGCCATAGGGTTCCGTCTATACTTTCTATAAAATTGATTTTATTGCTTGCTATATCCAGCGGAATAGAAAGGAATGAATTGTTTTCATTGTTATACGAGGCCAGTCCGTTATCTGTTCCGAACCACAAAACACCATCGGCATCTAAATGAAGCGAATTGACCTGATTGCTCGGAAGTGACGAACTATCGTTTGCGTTATAGAGATGATGATGCCAGCTTTTGTCTTCTTTGTTGTAGCGGAACAACCCTTTCCCCCAGGTGGCAAACCACACATTACCTTTCCGGTCGTCGATGATATCGGTGGTAGTCGTATTTGTTTCTTTCATCCGTATGAAGTTGTCCTTTTCCGGATTATAGAGGCAGACCCTTTCCATGGTACCGATCCACAGGTTCTTGTCCAGATCTTTATAGATGGAATAGACGCTGCTGCCTAATAGCGACGAGGGGTCGTCTGTCTTCGGGAAATAATGGGTAAATCGCTTTGTTTGCAGGTCGAATACATTCAATCCCCCGGAATAGGTGCCGATCCATAGTTTGTTCTTGTCTGTATACAAGGCATGGATATTATGGTAAGACAAGCTGTTTACTCCTGGCTGCGGGAGGTAATTCGTAAATGTTTCTTTTACCGGATCGAAACAACTCAAGCCTCCGTCGTCGGAACCCACCCAGATGTTCCCGGCCTGATCTTCACAAAAGCAGCTGATGATGTTTCCCCCGACCGAATTGAAAAACCTTGAATGGGTGTACCCTTCAATATCGCCTTTGGTCGGCGGTGCGTAATTGACCCCTCCGTAATAGGTGCCGATCCATAGTCCCCCCTCTTTGTCTTTGTAGACTGGGTAGATAAATTTGTCCGACAGCGTACTGCTCTTCAACTCGGAGGCTGTCATCAACGTGCTTTCGTATGTTCTCGTATCGAAAATAATCAACCCGTCGTCGGAACCTACCAATAATAGTCCCGGTTCATACTCAGTTACATAGTGAATATGCGAAACCCCGTTGACCATTCCGGGAGCTATGAACTGTTCCAGTTTACCAGTCTCTTTGTCCATTTTGCAAAGCCCATGGTTCCAGGTACCGATCCAATAGTCATGGTTGCTATCCTCGATCATGGCATAGACGCCAAAATCATTGGTGTCAACGTTCGGGAGCGAAAGCTCCAGGGTAGTGAACTGGCGCGAAATAGGATCGTATTTGTTTATGATAGGCAGGCTTCGCTGGGGAGCGGCCCAGACTGTATTCTCTCTGTCGACATAGACAAAGAGAATCATATTCGCGCCTGTGGCATTCGGGGTGCCCGACTCGGCGGTGTACTGATATAACTGCTCTTTTTCCACATCGTAATGGAATATCCCCTGCGCATGGGTGGAGATCCAGATATTGTTATGTTGATCTGCCCGAATCGCTGATATATAGCTTTTAATCAGAACCCCTTTATCGGTTTTTTTATCAAAAAAAGAAAAACTCTCCGATTCCGGGTTATAAATATAGACACCGTCGTCTGTCCCTACCCAGAGGTTTTGGTTCGGGTCTTCATATAAAGCATAAATATAGTTGCTGCCGATGGAGGAGGGGGATCCTGCGGTGTATTGGAAATTTTTGAAGGAATAGCCGTCGAATCGGCTCAGTCCGTTTTCCGTACCAAACCACATAAAGCCACGGCTGTCTTGTGTCAGGGTGCGCACGGTATTGGAAGGCAAACCGTCTTTTATCTCATAATGACGAAACCGGAATCGCTCTGCTGTTGTCTTCGGGCAACAAAGAATACTTATCAGAGTAATCGAAAAAATGGCGCGTAAAAAGGAAATTTTCATACTATTAGAATCCTTTCAATAAGATGCAAATGTATATAATTTACTTTAAATCATTTAATAAAAAGCAGTGATTCTTGTTAATTAACCATTTTCTTCTTCCTTTGGCTCTCTTTTTTCCTGAGGTTTTACGGCGAAATGGGGGTAGGGGCGAGGAACTTCTTTCTCTTATCTTTTTGCAGATCGAATGTGTAAATAAATGTTAAATAACGGATTTTGATAAAAACCCCCAATTTACGATTTGTAATTTCCGCGGGACTTTGTGCGCAAAAAAGCGGGAGTTCGGAGACAAACTCCCGGGAGAAACACTTTTTAACGTATGGGTTTGTAAGTAAAACAGGCGTTTTGCTTACAATCCGTATTTTAACATTTTGAGGGTTGGGCTCGCGAAAATGAACGGTGAGATCTTCAAAAAGGTGACTATCCTATTTGCCTAAGGCCGATTTTCAATTATTCGGATACATTTTTTAAGATGTAACATGCGGGGAGAAAAATGTAACGCAACGGGGTGTTTCTGTACCCTTGTTAAAGATTTCGGTTACACCATCTCTATTATCATGTCACTGTGTTACTTATTTTTGTAAAGTGGCAAATGCAAGATTGCAAATAATAAAGAAACAGTAATTTCAATGCCGTCTCAGCCTTCCGCATGAGACAAATGGTATTTTTAGTGTATTAGTCTATTTGTTCTATTAGATTGTTAAACCGTTTGCGCCAAAGCTCAGGCTTTCGCAAACGGTTTCTTTATGTAACATCGTGAATTGCCCCATTCTAAATCAAACTTTCGACAAAACAGTCGTCAAAAATGCAAAGTGCTGATATAAAGCGGTATGCAAACAAAATGTAACATACAGAAAAAGGAATGTTACATAAAAAAGAAAACATGTAACACCCTTAAAGATGCGTGTAGCATTTTTCGCCAACTTATTGAATTCGACTCTTTATGTTTGCATTACGAAAAAAGCCACTTCAATTGAGGAGCCACAGGGAATCATGAGAAAACCAATTTTTCCACCTGTCGCTCTGTTGTGGTTACGATAAATGGAGTAAAATGGAGCATAGTAAAATCACAGAATGAAGAAAGTCATAAAACCATGGTTTACTTTTTTGTTTTCGGCCTGCATCGTTAGCCTAACCGCTACGTCGTGCAGTTTCACGAAAGACAACAAAAGTTTGCCTACTATCGGGAAATCCGTAGCTCTTTTTGACCACTTCAGCTACATCGGTCAAGATGACATCTACACATCAAACCCACTGCCGGAAGAGAATTGCTTCTACAATCCGGTATTGCCGGGGTGGTACTCTGATCCAAGTGTCTGCGCAAACGATCAGGGCGATTATTTTTTGGTCACCTCCAGTTTTTCTTACTTTCCGGGAGTTCCCATTTTCCATAGCCGCGATCTGGTCAATTGGAAGCAGGTCGGACATGTGTTGAACCGCCCCTCCCAATTGGTCAACCTAACGGGACAAGGCATAAGCGGTGGTATCTTCGCACCGGCTATCGAGTATAACCCGCACAACAAAACCTACTACATGGTAACGACCAATGTCGGCGCGGGCAACTTCTTTGTGAAGACACAAGATCCCTTTGGAGAATGGTCGGATCCAATCATGTTGCCAAGCATCCAGGGTATCGACCCTTCGTTTTTCTTTGACGAAGACGGCAGAGCCTATATCGTAAACAACGACGACGCGCCGAACAACAAACCGGAATATAATGGACACCGCACCATCCGCATTCAGGAATTCGATGTTCAGACAGACCAGACCGTAGGCCCCCGCAAAATACTCATCGACAAAGGTGCATGCCCCGAAGACAAACCGATCTGGATCGAAGGGCCACATCTTTATAAAATAAATGGCCGCTATTTCCTTATGTCTGCCGAAGGTGGTACCGGAGGCTGGCATTCCGAAGTTATTTTCCGTGGCGATTCTCCGATGGGGCCGTTCACTCCATGGGAGAACAATCCGATTCTAAGTCAAAGAGAATTAAGTGCCGACCGCCCCAACCCTATTACCTGTGCCGGTCATGCCGACCTGATTCAGACAAAAGAGGGTGACTGGTGGGCGTTCTTTCTGGCTTGCCGCCCGATCAACAACAAATTTGAGAACCTGGGACGCGAGACCTTTGCCATGCCGGTAAAATGGAGTGACGATGGGTTTCCCTATATCACCCAGCAGAAGGATGTTATTCCGGTGATCGTAAAACGGGAAGGTACGAAACGCGATTCCACCGTTACTTTCGGTAACTTCGAAGTGCATGACACATTCGATGAGAATACATTAGATATGAGTTGGATGACACTGAGAGGACCGGCTACCGATTTATATTCATTGACCGAAACACCGGGCTACCTCACATTGAAAGGCTCTCCGGTCAGTGCAACGGAAAAAGCTACACCCGCCTTTATCTGCCGCCGTATGCAACACCATAAATTCGAATGTAGTACGCGCATGCTTTTCAACCCATCTGATGAAACCGAAAAAGCAGGGATTCTTTTATTTAAAGATGAAAGGCACCAATATTTCCTTTCTGTCGGTATAGAGGGAAAAGAAAAACAGGTATCTCTTCAACAGATAGAAAAGAATGAGAGCAAAACATTGGCGAGTAGTAGTATAATGAACGAGGCAACAGTCATCGACCTAAAGGTTGTATCCAAAGGAACCGTATATGATTTTTATTATGCGACCGAGGATAACAAATGGAATTTGCTTTGCAAAAATATTGACGCCTCCTACCTGTCGACCACGGCAGCCGGAGGATTTACGGGAACCACGATGGGTATGTACAATATACTCTTAGAGAAAAATCACTAAATTAATCTAAAACTATTAATGTAAAATGGAATGGTACAACGACACCTAAAAGTAACAAGCCGGATAAGCAGAATAGCTCTCCGGCAACATCAATTAAACGAGAATATTATTAATATCTTAAACTAACGGTAATGGAAAATGTAAAAAAACAAATTCAAAAAATTCATTACTTCCTTTTATTCATCTTACTCAGTTGTTTGACCATCTCGGCACAGAACAGAGTAACCGTGAGAGGAATAATTACCGATGAAAGCGGAGAAACCGTCATCGGTGCTAATGTCGTAGTAAAAGGAGATAATACAGTTGGGGCGGTTTCGGATATCGACGGAAAGTTCGAACTAACCGTTCCCAATGCCAATACCATTCTTGTCGTATCCTACATTGGTATGAATGACAAGGAGGTAAAGGTAGCAGTAAACACAACCATGCGCATCACGCTTTCAGAAAACACGCAAGAACTGGAAGAGGTGGTTGTTGTAGGTTTCGGCCAGCAGAAAAAGGTCAGTGTGGTCGGTGCGATCGCACAAACAACCAGCAAAACGCTGGAACGCACCGGGGGTGTGAGTAGCTTAGGTCAGGCCTTGACCGGTAACTTACCGGGTGTGGTAACCATGACCTCTTCAGGTAAACCGGGGGAAGAAGACCCTGAGATTACCATCCGTGGTCTTAGCTCATGGAACGGCAATGATCCGCTGGTACTCGTTGACGGCATCGAACGTCCGATGGCTGGTATCGATATCAACTCCGTTGCATCGATCTCCGTATTGAAAGACGCCTCGGCGACTGCCGTATTCGGTGTGCGTGGGGCAAACGGGGTTATCCTGATTACCACCAAACGTGGGGAAGAAGGAAAGGCAACAATCAATGTCAATTTGAGTACGACCTTGAAAACCTACTCTAAATTGCCGGCTTTGATGGACTCTTACGATGCATTGAGCCTGCGTAACCGCGTAATCGAAAACGAATTGGGATACAAACCCGAATCGTGGGCATACTATCAGCCAGAAGAAGTTCTTCGTAAATACCGTTATCCGGCCAACCTCGAAGAATTCGAACGTTACCCGAATGTAAATTGGGTGGACGAGTTGCTGAAGGATGTAGCTACCTCCTACAATGCGAATGTGAACATCTCAGGAGGTACACGCTTTGTGAAATATTTCGCCAGCATCGACTACGCCAACGAGGGTGACATCTACAAAAAATTCGACAACAACCGTGGATACAAAACGGGATACAGCTACAACCGTATCAATGTACGTAGTAACTTGGACTTCAATTTGACAAGAACCACCACGTTGCACGTAAACCTCTCGGGATCGCATGGTGTGAAACAAGGATCACGCGGACAATACGAAAACTTGGTATGGGCAGCGTTCTACGGTATTGCACCCGATGCATTCCGTCCTAAGTATAGCGATGGTACCTTCGGTTTTTATTATCCGAATCCTACACAGGCATCGACCAACTCAATGGAAGATATCAGTGTAAACGGGGTAGGATACAATACCGACGACCGTTTGAATACCGACTTTACGTTAAGGCAAGACCTCGGCTTCTTGTTGAAAGGACTTTCTATTCAGGGACGTTTGGCGTTTGACAATAGCTTCTCGGAAGGGGGACGCGGTATCGACGACGTAAACGACTGGGAAGACAATCCCCATAAGTGGATTGATCCGGAAACAGGAAAAGAACATACCGACATGACCGTTGACGGTAACAATAAATTCGACTACCAGAACAATATTGCCTGGACAACAGGTGCCGGTGGTGTCGGTGGTGTTTATCGTCGTATCAACTATTCAGCACGGCTCAACTATGACAATAGGTTTGGCAAGCATGAAGTAGGAGCAATGGGTGACTTCAGCCGCGAGCAATATGCAACCGGAAGTATGCAGCCTTATTACAGAGAAAACTGGGTAGGCCGTGTAACCTATAAATATGACAATCGCTATATATTCGAATACAACGCTGCCTATAATGGATCTGAAAAGTTCGCTACCGAATACCGTTTTGGTTTCTTTAATTCAGGAGCTGTCGGTTGGGTAGTAACAGAAGAACCTTTCATGAAGAAACTCGACCTGAAATGGCTCGACTTTTTCAAATTCAGAGCTTCTTACGGACAGATCGGGGATGATAATGTTGGACGCTGGCTTTATATGGATACCTGGGGGTATGGTGGCCAATTCAACCAAGGCTTGACCGGGGTTAACTCAAGCAAGAGCCCCTATCGGTGGTATTATGAATCGCAGGTGGGTAACCCCAACGTACAGTGGGAGGTTTCTACTAAATTAGACGTAGCAGCCGAATTTGCCCTCTTCGGAGGTGCCCTCTCGGGATCAGTCGACTATTTTAAAGACAACCGTTCTGACATCTTCCTCCAAGGAGAGAACCGTTCTATACCTTCTTATTATGGTACAAATGCACCGGCTGCCAACTTAGGAGAAGTGGAAAGTAAAGGGTATGAAATCGAACTTCGCTGGACGAAATCATTAAACAAGGACTGGCGTCTTTGGGGTAATGCTGCTTATACACACGCTGAAAACAAAGTTATTGAGGCGGACGATCCAAAGATGAAACCCGAATATCAGAAAAAAGCCAATAAGCCGATCAACCAAACAACATCTTATATTGATCAGGGCTATTATAACAACTGGGATGAGCTCTACGGATCAACAGGACACGACGCGTTGGATGGCTCGCGTATACCGGGTAACTATATTATCCTCGACTACGATGCCGACGGTATTATTTCCCAGTTCGACCGAGTGCCTTATGGATATACCGGAACACCTCAGAACACCATCAACGCCCAAATCGGTGCGGATTATAAAGGATGGAGTTTCTTCGTACAATTCTATGGGGTAAACAATGTATCTCGTTATGTAAATCTAAACAGTTTGGGTGGTGTGAGAAATACGGCCTTCGATGAAGGTTCTTATTGGTCGAAAGACGACATTAACGCAGATGTTCCCCTGCCACGTTGGGGCGCACAACCCAGCGAATTTACCAACGGTACACGCTTTATACATGATGGCTCCTATCTCCGCTTGAAGTATGCAGAACTTTCTTATACCTTCAATTTGAGATCTATCGGTTTCAATAGCTTGAAACTGTATGTCAACGGTAACAACTTATTCTTATGGACTAAGATGCCTGACGACCGCGAGTCGAATACCGGAGGTGGCTCCGCTTATCCGACACAAAGACGTTTTAATATTGGTTTGAGAGTAACATTATAATTAAGAATATGATGAAAACAAAATTAATAATTTATTTGTGCGGGATAACATCCGTTTTGTTCAGTCTATCATCCTGTACGGAGTACTTAGACAAAGAGCCGGATTCTGTTATCTCAGCTGATGATGCCTTTAAGAACTTCACCAACTTTCAGGGGTTTGTGGAAAGGATGTATCATTTGGCTCCGGATGTTGCCAAGGCATATTGGGTAAGCTCGTTTAACTGGGGCGAAGATGAAGTGGTAACTATCGGTAACGGTGAATACCTGATGGGATTTAGTATCGACCGGGGTAACTACCGTAATTATATTGGTGCTGGTCACTGTTTCCTCGATCGTGGCTGGAGCGCAGGGGGTGACCGTTTTAAAAAAGCGATATGGGGTGGTTCCTGGTATGGTATCCGCGTGGCCAATATGGGACTGGAAGCACTGGCTGCCGGGAAAATGACCGATGCTTCTGATGAAGAGCGCAAGATAGTTGAAGGACAGCTCTATTTCTTACGTGCCTGGTTCTATTTCCAACTGACTACGTATTGGGGTGGTCTGCCTTATATCGAGTCTGTATTGCCAAGTGACGAGCCGTTAACTCTTCCGCGCGAAACCTATCGTGAAAACGCAGAGAAAATGGCAGCCGACTTTCAGAAAGCAGCCGATCTGCTTCCAGTAAATTGGGACGACACTGAGATCGGTCGTCGTACGGCAGGTAACAACGCTTTGCGTGCAAACAAAATATGGGCTCTGGCCTATTTAGGAAAGACCTATTTATATGCAGGTAGTCCGTTGATGGCAAATGGTGTGAACGGTCCGAAAACCTATGATGCTGAAATGTGTAAGAAAGCAGCGTCTGCTTTCGGCAAGGTGTTGAGTATGGTAGAAAACGGAGAAACACAATATGCTTTGGTTGATTTCGAAAAATACAGTTCATTATTCTATACCATGCAGCAGAACTGGTTGATGCCCGGTGGTACGGAAGCGATCATGCGAAGCCCGACTTACGGAGCTGACTCATACTGGCGTCAGATGAACTCGTATCAGATTGCTAATATGGCAGAAGGCGACGGTATCGTACTTTGTCCTTCAGCTAATTATGTCAACTACTATGGTACAGTCGACGGTCTTCCACTCAATGATCCGGAGTCAAGCTTTGACCAAACACATCCGTGGAAAAACAGAGACCCACGTTTCTACAACGACATCATATATGACGGCGTGAAGATGGTATCGGGCACCATCACCGATCCGTCAGATGAACAATACCGCTATGCCAACCTGTATAACGGTGGTAACTTCCGTAACGACCCGCGTAAGACATCACGCACAGGTTATCTGAACTATAAATTCATCCCTATGGGTGCGAATAAATGGGATTTGACCTATGGCTATAGCTATTCTACACATTTCCACCTGTCGTGGCTACGTTTGGCAGATGTTTACTTGATGTATGCGGAAGCAGCAGCGCAAGGGTATGGTTCGGCTAATGCCAAAGACGCCTCTTTCTCGAAAAGCGCTGTCGAAGCGGTCAACACCATTCGTGAACGCGCTGGCGTTGGTCCGGTTGCCGACAAATACACAGCTTCTTTGGATGGATTTATGAGTGAATTGCGTAGAGAACGTGCCGTAGAATTGGCATTCGAAGGACATCGTTTCAATGACCTTCGTCGTTGGTTGTTATTGACAGAATATCCTTACAACATTAAAACGGAACAATTATTCGACCGCGCGGCTCCGCTCGATCCGAAAGCTGATCCAAAGGAAAATGCGGTAGTAAACTGGGACGAAGAGGTCATCATTACGCGTAATCTCTCAAGCAAACACTATTGGTTACCGTTCAAAACGGAGGATGTCACAATATATCCCGAATTTACACAAAATCCGGGTTGGTAAAAAATTGATAACTCTAATAAAAGATAGCAATGAAACATATATATAAAGGACTCGTATTTTGCGCCATATTCGCCTGCTGTTCCGTACATGCCAATTCTCAAGAGGCACTACAGGATATAATGGGTGATCAGGTAGAGGGCAAAGTACAAGTAGCATTTCGCAGCGTGGATCAAGAAGACCTTTTAGGAGGTGTTTCTTCGGTCGACGTGGAGGAATTAACAAAGAAAGCCTATACCACATACAGTTTGGATTTTTTGGAAAACGTTGTGGGTGGTATGAATGGTAATCTATGGGGCATGGGCTCTTACCTGGTTGTTGTCGACGGGATGGTACGTGATGCAAACAACGTGATTCCTACCGAAATCGAACAAATCACCTTATTGAAAGGGGCAGCTGCAGTAGTACTCTACGGTAGCCGTGGCGCCAATGGTGTACTTCAGATCACAACCAAGCGTGGGCAAATGGGCGATATCCGCATCGATGTTCGTGCCAGCACCGGTATGTACGCAAATAAATCTTATCCGAAATATTTGGGTTCTGCCGAATACATGACACTCTACAATGAAGCACGTGTAAACGATGGATTAACACCGAGCTATAGTGCAGAAGATATCTACAATCATGGGTCAGGTATAAACCCATACCGTTATCCGGACTTGGATATGTATTCTTCTGATTATATACGAAAGATGTATAACCGTTCGGAAGGTATTGCGGAAATCTATGGAGGTAACGAAAGAGTAAAATACTACACAACGACCGGTTATTACAGGGAGTCTTCGGCATTGAAAATTGCCAATGCAGCAGACAACTATATCAGCCGCTTCTTTGTGCGTGGTAACTTGGACGTGAAATTGCATGAACTGATCACAGGCCAGGCCGATGCGAACGTAACTTTTTACGACTCGTACTCTGCTGCCGGCAGCTGGTGGTCGAATGCTGCCACATTACGTCCTAACCGCGTTTCTCCCCTTATCCCGCTTAGCTACCTGGAAGAAAACGATATTCCGTCATGGAATACGATCAATGCCAGTAACCATATTATTGATGGTAAGTATTTCTTAGGAGGTACACAGCTCGACCCGACAAACCCGATCGCAGCCTCGTATGCTGCCGGTGACAGTAAGTTTGTAAGCCGTCAGTTTCAGTTCAATACCCGTTTCGACGTGAACCTGAAACCTCTGTTGCAAGGGTTGTTCTTCCGCGCTAAGTATGGTATCGACTATGCTTCGACTTACAATCAGGGTTATTCAAACGAATACGCTACCTTTGAACCGGTATGGACTAACTATGCAGGGAAAGATATGATCGCCAGCGTGACACAGTATGGTAACGACAGTAAGACAGGTAATGAAAACATCAGCAACGCGGCTTACCGTTATACCTATAATGTGTCGGCACAATTCGATTATCAACAGACATTTAATGACGACCATAATGTATTCGCTATGCTTATCGCGAATGCTTGGCAAACGCAGCGAAACGGAGAATACCATCGCTTGAGTAATGCCAACTTAGGTCTGCAGGCATCGTATAACTACCAACAGAAATATTATGTTGATTTCAGTGCAGCGATACCCTATTCAGCTAAATTGCCGGAAGGTAATCGTGCCGGTTTCTCACCAACATTGACATTAGGATGGCGTCCGGTGAAGGAAAGCTTCTTCGATAATACCGCTTTCGACGATTTGATGGTGAATGTATCTGCGGGTATCATCAATCAGGATATCGACATTACCGGTGGTAATTCACAAGGATTCTACCTCTATAAGGCTATTATGCAACGAGGCGGCTGGTATTCCTGGGGTGACCTTGGAGGTGAAGCAGCTACGGAATTCCAAAGTGGAGACAATATGAATATGACATTTGTGAAACGGAAAGAAATAACAGCAGGTTTGCGCGGTTCGCTTTGGAACAAGCTGATTTCCTTTGATTTCAACTATTTCACAAATAGAGTAGATGGAGCTCTTGCTCGTCCGACTTCACTCTATCCTATTTACTTTACGCAAACAGGATATCCTTCCTCATCGATTATTCCGTATATCAATTACAACAATGACAAACGATCTGGTTTTGACTTCAGTGTGTATGCGAATAAGAAAGTAAGCGAAGTGGATCTGACATTAGGCGTTAGCGGTATGTATTACACGGCTGAAGCCGCTCGTCGTGACGAAAACTATGCATATGACTATCAAACACGTGTAGGACGTCCACTGAGCAGTCTTTGGGGATTAGAAAGCTTAGGTTTCTTTAATAGCCAGGAGGAAATTGACAATTCGCCGAAGCAGTTTGGAACCGTGAAACCGGGTGATATTAAATATAAAGACCAGAACGGTGACGAGGTGATTGACTCCAACGATGAGATATTCTTGGAACGCTCAGGTACTCCTTTCCGTCTGGGAGTTAATTTCACGGCTAAATGGCGTGACTTTACCCTGTTTGCTATGGGTAATGGCTTTTTCGGCGGATATGGTTTTAAGAACAGCTCTTACTACTGGGTTCGTAGCGACAATAAGTATTCGGAAATCGTACGCAACCGTTGGACAGAAGAGACGAAAGCGACAGCTACTTATCCTCGTCTGACCACAACAAACGGTGAAAACAATTTCCGTAACTCTGACTTCTGGATGTACGATAACAGCCGCTTTACGCTGGCACAAGTACAACTAACATACGACCTTCCGAAGCATCTCTTGCAAAATGCGGTTGTCAAAGGGTTAAGCATCTATTTGAGCGGTCATGACCTGCTGACTATTTCAAAAGAACGCAAACATCAGGAAATGAATGTGGGAAGTACGCCGCAAAGACGCTTCTACAACCTGGGTGTTAAGTGTAGTTTTTAATGATACAATCAGCTAAAATGAATACAGTTATGAAGAATATAAAAAAAGTAGCTATACTTGTATTAATAGTACCCTTGATCTCTATGCTGGCAAGTTGCGGCGACCTGTTCGAACCAACTATAGAAAATCATAAAGATAAGGAGAGTTTGTATAATATGCCCTTATGGGCTGTTGGACTACTCGGTCATGCCTATATCAGTAATCCATTAGGTTCATATTCATTCAATGACGTGGCTACCGACGATGCCGTGTCGAATGACCCGGCCAATAGTTACCGTACGATGGCTACCGGTTCCTGGCGTGCCAACAACAATCCGATGGATCGTTGGCAGTACCTGCGTGCTTCGTGGCAATATCTGAATCAGTTTCTTGCCATCGCCGATGATGTAAAATGGGCACAAGACGAAGTGGCAGCCGAATTGTTTAAAGAACGTATGAAGGGTGATGCCTATGGTATGCGCGCACTTTATATGTACCACCTATTATTGAACCATGGTGGATGGGCTACCGACGGACAATTACTGGGTATCCCCATTCTGACCGAACCGGAAGATCTTACTTCTGAATTCAACCTGCCCCGTAACACATTCCAGGAATGTATCAACCAGTTGAATGCCGACGTAGAATTGGCTATTTCATTACTGCCGGAAGATTATGGTTCAGTAGAAGATGATATTGACGTTCCTGCTAAATATCGCTCCAGAGGGGTTACGGCAGGTCAATACACCCGCGTGTTTGGTGATAATGCCCGTAGCCGTATGAGCGGACGTATTGCGAAAGCGATTCGTGCCCAGGCAGCCTTATTGGCAGCCAGCCCGGCTTATACCGAAGGAACGACTGTTACCTGGGAAGATGCTGCCAACCAAATGGCTATCGTATTGAATGGCTTAGGTAGCAATCCTATCGCAGAAATAGATCCGCTGGGAAACCAATGGTATGCCGTTAGTAAAACAATTGAGAATTTGCAAGCCGGTGTGAATCCGAAAGAGATACTGTGGCGTTCGAACAAAGAAAATAACAGATCACTGGAAGAAACACATTATCCTCCTACCCTGTTTGGTAAAGGACGTTTGAATCCGACTCAGAATCTGGTGGATGCCTTCCCTATGGCGAATGGATATCCTATCTCAGAAGGCGGTAGTGGATACAACGCAAACGATCCGTATGCCAACCGTGACCCGCGTCTCGATCTGTATATCATCCGGAATGGTAGCAAAGCAGGTCCACAGAGCAGTACGATTACAACAGCTTCCGACGGTTCGGACAATAATGCGCTGAACAAAACAGAGACATCCACACGTACCGGATACTACATGAAGAAATTGTTGTGTCAGAGTGTAAATGCGAATCCAAGTTCCGCGACTAATGCTTACCACTATAAGCCGTTTATCCGCTACACAGAAATCTTCTTGGGTTATGCGGAAGCAGCGAATGAAGCATGGGGACCCACCGGTACAGGAGCACATGGCTATTCTGCTTATGATGTAGTCAAAGCTATCCGTGCCAGAGCAGGCGTTGGTAAAGATAATGGAGATGCCTACCTGGAATCCATAAAAGGGAACAAAGACAAAATGCGTGAATTGATTCGTAATGAGCGACGTTTGGAACTTTGTTTTGAGGGTTTCCGTTTCTGGGATCTTCGCCGTTGGAAAGAAACGTTGACAGTTCCCGCAAAAGGGATGAATATCAATGGAGGGAAATACAACGTACTTCCTGATGTTGAAACACGTTCATATCAAGACTATATGTATTATGGACCGATACCATACGGTGAAGTAATCAAGTTTAGCAACCTGCTTCAGAACAAGGGTTGGTAATCATGTCGAACGATTAATAAACAATAAAATGAAAAGAGCATTATTTCTATTATTAGCAATAACTGGTGTCATGTTCACCTCTTGCGAAAATGGCGATTGGGAATTTCCTGATTACGAATATACCGCTGTGTATTTTGCGTATCAAAGCCCCATTCGTACCATTTGCTTAGGCGAGGATATATTTGACACCACGCTGGACAATGACTATAAGTGTCAGATCATGGCAACGATGGGTGGTGTTTATAAAAACAATAAGAACATCGAAATCGGTATCCGTGTAGACAATTCATTATGCGACGGACTTGTTTTTGATGGTACAGACAAGGAGGTTACTCCTATGCCCTCAAATTATTATTCGCTCTCATCTGATAAGATCGTTATTGAAAAAGGCAAATTACTGGGCGGTGTAACCGTGCAGCTGACTGATGCTTTCTTTAACGACCCGAAATCAATTACAACTACCTATGTTATTCCGGTTGTTATGACAAGCGTAAACAATGCAGACAGCATTCTTTCCGGTACTCCGGTGGTGGCTAACCCCAGACGTGCAGTTGCTGACGATTGGGATGTAGTACCGAAAGATTACACGCTTTATGCTGTGAAGTACATTAACAAGTGGGAAGGTAATTATCTGAGACGGGGAACGGATGTGGTAACCATAAACGGAGCAACCGAAAATGTAACACGCAAGCACCAGTATGTCGAAAAAGATGAGGTGTTCGGGTTGAACACAATCTCATTAACCGACACTGAGTTTCCGATTGTTTATGCAAACGCTGCAGGACTGGATCTCCCAGTATCACTCAATCTCGCTTTCGACAACAGCAATGCATGTGCCGTAACACCGGTAAATACCTTGATACAGGTGAATGACAGTGTTCGCGTTTATAACATAACGGCGAAAGGCAACGGACGTTTTGTTGAACTGGGCGAGAAGAACAGTTGGGGTAATCAGGACAGAGACGCTCTGTATCTGGAATTCGAAACGGGATTTGAGGTTGAAATGACCTTCCCCAAGAGTGGGAAAGAGACCATTCATGAAAAGCACCATTATGTAACGGATGATATTTTGGTTGCAAGAGACAGAGGTATGAAAGCTGAGTGGTTTACACCGGCTGAGAAATAACAAGTAGTTTCTTACGATAAAATAAAAAAGATATGAAACATACAAAATATATTTTAGGAGCTTTCGTCCTGGCCAGTATGGCGATCACATCCTGTGTGGATGATTCCGCATTAGAATATGATGTAGAAAAGCCGGCTTCCATTACGCAAATGGAATACCTGAATGACTATGACGCATTGAAATCCTATGTGAACCGGAGTACGGATCCCAACTTCAAGTTGGGTTCCGGTGTCACCGTGAGTGAATATGTCAAAGAGGGATTGGTATACCGTATGTCTAATTCCAATTTCGACGAACTGACTGCAGGCAATGCGATGAAGTATAGTTCTATTGTGAAAAATGACGGGTCAATGGACTTCTCTAAAGTGATTGGATTTGTTCAGGCAGCAAAAGCTGGAGGAGCAACTATTTACGGGCACACATTGGCTTGGCATGCACAGCAGAACAATAAGTATCTGAATAGTCTGCTTGCAGATAAAGAAATAGAAGTGGATCCAGACGATGCTGATCCGGCTTTACGCATGGTTGTTCCTACGAAGGGATCCAACCCATGGGACAGTGAAATTTACTATGACCCAGCTGCTCCTTTGGTTGTTGGTCAGGAGTACACGATCAGTATGCGTATCAAAGCCACCAATGCCACCAATGTTAATTTCTGGCCGGGTGTTAAAGGAGGTGCTACACAATATTTACCTGGTTTTGCTGCCGGTGAACAGTGGGCGGAAGCCTCTGTTACCTTTACAGCCAATTACGCTTTAGACAGACTTCGCTTCTGTTTTGGTACATTTGAAGGAGAGCTTTTCTTCGATGATTTGTCACTGAAAGCCACAGGAAGTGACGAGAATTTAATCGCCAATCCTTCTTTTGACGAAGAGAGTCTGACCGGTTGGAGCAAACCGGGTTGGCATAGTTACACCTTTGGTATCGTTGCCGTTGCCCCAGGACCAAGCACCTATTGGGTGAACCTGGTAAGCAATAGTAATTGCGAAGGCAACGATGTTTCCTGTTTCTTTGCAACAGAAAAGAAAGATGGTCCGAAAGCAGCCTCTTTTGGTGCAGCCGGTACGGGTGCTGATGGTGTTGGACGCGCGATTGTTATAGAATCAGGCGATGATCCGACCAATGCATGGGATACACAGTTCTTTGTGAAGGTACCTCATACTTTTGAAGAAGGTGAAGCGTATAACTTCAGCATGAAAATCAAAGCTAGCAAACCTGCAACTATCACCTCACAAGCACACAACAATCCTGGAGGTTATTTGCATTACGCTATGGTGGGTTCTCCACAGGTAACTACCGAATGGCAGGAGTATAAAAATTCGGGAGTTATTTCAGGGAGTCAAAAAGGAATGAATACGATTGCATTCAACCTGTCTGAGTCTAAGGTGGCTACGACTTATTATTTCGATGATATCGTTTTCGAAAAACAAGAGTCCGGGAATACCATTCCGTTGACCGACGAAGAAAAGGCCGAAGCATTGACCGGTGCAATGGATAGATGGATCGCCGGTATGATGACAGCTTGTGACGGTTACGTAACAGCTTGGGATGTTGTCAATGAAGCTTTATCAGGAAGTGACGGTGATGGCGATGGCAAATATGATTTACAATCAGCCTCCAATGGCGATCCGGCTGCCAACTTCTACTGGCAAGATTACTTAGGTGATAACGACTATGTTCGCACCACCGTAAAACTGGCTCGCCAGCATTTTGCTGAAAGCGGAGGTAATCCATCGGATCTGAAACTATTTATCAATGACTATAACCTCGAATCTTGGTGGGACGGTAACGGTAAAGCCAAGAGCTTGGTGAAATGGATTGAGCAATGGGAGTCGGATGGCGTAACGAAGATCGACGGTATCGGTACACAGATGCACGTAAGTTACATCTTGGACGCAGCCGCTCAGAAGAGCCAGGAAGAGTCTATTGTGAATATGTTTAAATTGTTGGCCGCAACCGGCAAATTAATCAAGATCACAGAATTGGATATGGGTATCACAGAAAAGGCGTTTGCGGCAGGTATCAAAACAGAAGATATGACGGAAGAACACCATAAAGCAATGGCCGGTTTCTATACCTTCATCATCCAAAAGTATTTTGAGCTTGTTCCAGCCGCTCAACGCTATGGTATCACGCAATGGGCTGTCACTGATAGCCCGACCAGCTCCAGCTGGAGAGGAGGCGAGCCTATCGGTTTATGGGATTTGAATAATAACCGAAAGCATACCTATGCCGGGTTTGCAGCCGGTTTATCGGGACAATAATAATAATAGTCTTACTTAATAAACAGAGGGTCTTTGATCCTCTGTTTATTTTTATAAATCATTTATCATGAAACGAATTATTTACCTCATAGCCCTATGCCTATGTGTATTATCGGTAAAGGCACAGTCTCCTTTTCAAAGCCGGGTAGTCACGGATACGATTTACAGTGAGGTGTTGAATGCCAAGCGGGCATACAATGTACTCCTTCCTGCGGGTTTTGATCTGAACAAAGGCAAAACCTATCCGGTGCTCTATCTGTTACACGGCATGTGGGGCAACAATACCGACTGGACAGGTCCCGGACGTGTCAAAGATGTGATGGATCGATTAACCGCCAGCGGAGAAGCCTGCGAAATGATCGTCATCACGCCCGATGCAGGCGGAGGTGACCCCAATGTGGTTCAGAATGGCTATTACAATATGCCGAACTGGGCTTACGAAACCTTCTTTTTTACCGAGTTTTTGCCTCACGTAGAGAAAAAATACCGGGTAATAGGCGATAAACAACATCGTGCCGTGGCAGGTCTTTCGATGGGTGGCGGAGGAGCTGCCGGATACGGTCAACTCCATGCCGATAAGTTTAGTGCCGTCTATGCGATGAGCGCCCTGATGGACATTCCCGAAGTGGGAGCTGCTCCTGCCAACCAGGCCGACGGACCGATGGCGAAACTGACCCGTTCGGTGATCGACAACAGCTGTGTAAAATATGTACAAAAGGCCGACGAGGCACGCAAAGCGCTACTTCGTTCGGTTTCCTGGTTTGTTGACTGTGGCGACGATGACTTCCTGCTCGACCGCAACATCGACTTCTTCCGTGCGATGCGCCAGGCAGGTATTCCCTGCCAGTTCCGTATCCGCGACGGAGGACACGATTGGGAATACTGGCATTCGGCTCTCTATACCTGTTTACCATTTGTTTCACGCATATTCCAGCAGCCTGCGAAAGAGGAGTTCCATGTGTATCTATGCCTGGGACAATCGAATATGGAAGGAAATGCCCGGATCGAACCTCAGGATACCATTGGTGTCAGTAAACGTTTCCAGGTGATGCAAGCCGTAGACTGTTCGGATCGTGGACGCACGAAAGGAGAATGGTATAAAGCCGTGCCTCCGTTGGTACGCTGTCGCACCGGGCTTACCCCCGTCGATTATTTCGGGAGAACCCTCGTGGCAGAACTGCCTGAGCATATCAAAGTTGGCGTTATCAACGTTGCCGTAGGTGGTTGTAAAATCGAATTATTCGATAAGGAGAATTTCCAGACGTATGTAGACAGCTCTCCGGACTGGCTAAAGAATATGGTAAAAGAATACGATGGAAACCCATACGCCCGCTTGGTGGAGTTAGCCATTAAGGCACAGAAAGAGGGTGGAGTGATCAAAGGCATTCTGTTGCACCAGGGTGAATCGAATACCGGCGACCAGGAATGGCCTAAAAAGGTAAAAGAGGTGTACGATAACCTGCTCAAGGATCTTAAACTATCTCCGAACTCTGTTCCGCTGCTTGCCGGCGAAGTGGTGCATGAAAAGCAGGGAGGCGTTTGCGCTTCCATGAATGCGATCATCAACACCTTGCCGGAAGTTCATCCCAACAGTTATGTTGTTTCTTCGGCTGATTGCGATGTGGCACGAGACAATCTGCACTTCAATGCTGCCGGATACAGAGAACTGGGAAGACGTTATGCAAAACAGATGCTTTCTATCTTAGGATATTAATCTCCAAGCATATACAAAAAAAGGAGGCTGAATCAACAGTCTCCTTTTTTTGTTTCTATTCATCCCCTTTCCCGTTTAGGCGTTCCTCCATGTAAACCGTTGGTGGAACCCCATACAGTTCTTTAAAAACGGTCGAGAAATTGTTTGGATCCGAAAAGCCCGTCAATTCGGCTATTTCTGCGATTGTATATCGCTTTTCCGACAAAAGATTCGCCGCTTGCTTTAAGCGCATATTCCGAATAAAGTCGCGTGTTGTCTGGTTGGTCAGTTCCTTCAACTTACGGTGCAGATGCACGCGGCTGATGCCTATTTCATTACAAATCATGGTTACCGTCAGGTTCGGATTAGAAAGGTTCTCATTTACCACCCGCATAACACGCTCCATCAGCCTGTCGTCTGGTGAAAGCATATCGATCTTTTGCAACTTGTCCTCCTGGTGTTGTTGCCCGCTAAAGGTATTGCGCAGGCGTTCACGGCTCCGGATCAGGTTCTTCACCGTTTTACGCAGGATCTCCATATTGAATGGTTTTGTCAGATAGGCATCAGTTCCTGTATCTAACCCTTCTATGTTGTCGTCATCCGTTGTTTTGGCGGTAAGGAGAATAACAGGGATGTGATTCAGGTTTACATTCTGTTTTATCTTGCGGCAAAGCGTAAAACCATCCATTTCATTCATCATCACATCGCTTATCACCAGATCGGGCATTCGTTTGAATATAAGCTCCAATGCATCCTTTCCGTTATTGCTTTCCTGTACATGGAATTCATCCGACAATTCTTCACGGATATAACGACGTATCTCTTCGTCGTCTTCCACAATCAGTATGCGGCTTTTCGTGCGCGAACGGCCGACAGCCTCCCTCTCCTGATCCATCATCTCTTCCGGATCTATCATCTCCTCTACCGGAGAAGAAACGGTAGCTTCTTTTTCCTCCTTTTTCCCTATATCTTCGACACGCAAATGGTCGCGTCCCATAGGCAAACGAATAATGAAACGTGTGCCGGGTGCCTCGTTCGGATTACTTTCTATACGGATATCCCCCTGATGCAATTCTACCAACGAACGGGTGAGTTGCAGACCGATACCTGTTCCCACACCGGAATTGTTCACATTGTTGCGTATCTGGTAGAAACGTTCGAACACCCGCTCTCTTTCCGCCAAAGGAATACCAATACCATTGTCGGCTATGGTTATTTCGGCATACCGGCTCAATGGACCATCCACCTCTTTATCCTCACCCGTAGCCAGATAGACATCGATATGACCTTGGTTGGGCGTAAACTTAATCGCATTCGAAAGTATGTTTAGGATAATCTTATCAAAACTTCCGGGGTCGACCCACAAAAACAGCTCGCCGGTTTCCTCCGGATGATGGCATGTCAAGGTGATATTTTTCTTTGAAGCATCCTGTGCAAACGCATCACACAGGTCATCCAAGTATTTCACAATATCTGTTTCATAATAGACAAAAGACATTTGCTTTTTGTCGATCTTACGAATATCCATCAATTGATTCATTAACTTCAGGATGCGTTCGGCACTATGATAAATCGTATGGTAGGTTTTTTGGCGCACCTTGTCCGTATCGCTACTCATCAGCTTCTGCAGCGGACTGATGATAAGTGACATCGGTGTGCGTATTTCATGCGAAATATCGATAAAGAATTGCAGTTTGGCTTCGTTGATCTGTTCGGCATGTACATGCTGCATCATCTCCTGACGCATACGGTAGCGATGGCGTATCTGCATAGCAATACCGATTACGACACCTATGGTGAAAAGCACATAGAGGAGTTTGGCCCACCACGTAGCCCACCAGGGCGGACGGATATGGATCATAATCTCTTTTACATCCGACTCGATCGTATAGTCCACCACTTTCAGGCGGAAGCGGTAGGTGCCCGGTATCAGGTTGCTGAATGAAACCCGGTTGGTTCCGGCCGACAAAGCAACCCAGGCATCGTCATTCATCGCATAGTAGTAAGTCATTCGTTCGGGGTCGGTCAATTCCTGTGTCGAGAACTCAATGCTAAACGCATTGTCTTTATGGGACAGATGGAATTCTTCTGCTTCGAACACCGGAGCATCAATAATATCATGCCCATCACTCAACATCCCCTTTCTGACCGGTTGATTATGTAAGTAGAAGTCCGTAATGCGTACGGTCCATTTCTTCGCCGGATTAATTATTTCCCACGGATTGAAATAGGTTATACCATTCATTCCGCCAAACCAGATGTTGCCTTTATTATCCTTAAAGGAGGCATTTTTACTAAATTCATTCCCCTGCAAGCCATCACCTACATAGTAGTTGAAAAACTGCTGACTCTCCGGATATAGTTTTGAAAGTCCCTCATTGGTACTTATCCATACATTGTGCTGTTCGTCTTCCTGAATAGCGTAAATAGCATTACTCGGCAAGCCGTCGGCTGTGGTGTATGAACTCATTCGCTGCGTCTGGGGATCCCATTTGAAAAGTCCTTCAGCACTTCCTATCCAGATAATCCCCTGGTGGTCTTCAAAGATGGAATGAATGATCTGTTTGACCAGCATCTTCTGAATCTTAGGTTCTTCGGCATCCGGAATGATGCTGTATAAACCATCGTATGTGCCCGCATAAATGATATTATCCTTTGAATGCCTCAAACAGGTAACCCAGGTATTGATGCCCGCATTCATTTTCCTATTGTACACGATCCGGTCGGTCTTCAGATCATAATAGAACAAGCCGCTACCCATGGTGGCGATCCAGAGCCTCTGATCATTATCTTCAGCAAAGTCATATACGCGCGGTACGCGTTTGCCATCGTGATCCAACAGGTCTTTCCGGTACGTACACAACCCAGTCTCTTTGTCTAACTTGCCCATGCCGTTGAGAAACGATCCGCACCACAGGTTGTGTTTCGAATCCTCATACAGGCTAAATACGGTAGAAGGCACAGAAAAGGGGCTGTCAGTTATCTTGTAATGCACTTTTTGTTTTCCGTTTTCCGTAACCCCATAAATACCATCGTTGTCGGTGCCTACCCACATAACACCTTCATGATCTTTAAAAAGAGCCGTGATGCAATTGGAACCGACAATATTCTTATCAATGGATTTATACCCCATATACTTAAAACTATTGGGTTGTTGCGGAATCTTCATCAATCCTTTCTGGTAGACACCAAGCCATAAATTGCCTGCATTATCTTTCAATATAGCATGTACTTTGGAGGTTTTGGAGTCAAAATAGGTATTATCGAAGTCATAGTTTATTATTTGCAACGTCCGGCTGATAAAGATTTTAATGCCTTTTCCATCGGTTCCCATATAGAGTTCGTTCTGGCTGTTCGAATAAAGGGTTTTAACCGGCAGGTTCAGTTGTTCGCGACTCGAGATGTTCACGAAACTATCCGTATCCACGTCATACTTAAACAAGCCGTTGCCCATGGTAGAGGCATAGATATCGCCGTTTTGATCTTCACATATACTGGAAGCATTGAGATTCGTATACTGTCTTATTTGGTTGTCGGCATCCATCCGGTAGATCCCTTCTTCGCCCCGCATCATCCAAAGGGTATAGTTCCGGTCTTCAATAAGCGTACCCACCATAGAGGTTGGGATAGGCAGAGAAAGCCGCCGCACAAACAAACGGTCGTCATGGATGATTAACCCGCACAAGGCGTTACCTGAAAGCCATACTTCACCATTTTTACGCTCCAGAAAGTCGGTCACATTCCCCTCGAACGTTCCCCCGTGTTCCCATGTCGCAGGGGGAGTAAAGCGGTCAAGCTCCGGATCATACATCTGCACCCCACTATAGGTTCCTACCACCAGATGCCCTTTCGAATCCTCTGCGATAAAATTGACATAGTTGTGCATCAACGAATGAACATTCCCCGACTCATGTCGATAGATGGTAAACTTGGCACCGTCGTAGCGGTTCAATCCATCTTCCGTAGCAACCCATATCATCCCATTACGATCCTGATACACCCTATTAATCAGGCTACTGGAAAGCTCTCTGTCGGCCGTATACAGTTTGGCAGATTGTCCGTGGCCCCATAGTGGTATAATCAGTAAAAGGAATAAAGTGAATCTTTTTCTCATGTGGTTTTTATTACTATATTATTCGCGCTTTTGCAAAAATAACTTAAATCAGCTATAAATCCTATCTTTTAACAAGACTTTTTCCTGAATAACCCGACATGTCATGTTTTTAAAGGTTTGAAGGAAATAGGAATTGGGGAGGGATTCATATAATGTAAAATGTGAAGATTCAAGGAGTAGCGAAATAAGTATCCAAAAGCTCCCCTTCTTAGAAAAGAAGGGGGTGGACCATCGCTTGCGATGGTGGGGTAGTTTGATGTATTAAAAATCACACATTTGTTCTGTTTTGTGTATTTGTGACTATCAAAGAAATAGGAAAAACATTTATAAAGAATTCAAATTACCCCACCGCTGCAAGCAGCGGTCCCCCCCTTCTTTTCTAAGAAGGGGAGCTTTTAGATACTGATCTGATATACCTTGTATCTTCAATTTCTTTCCGATTTGAAGATCTCACCGTTCACTTTCGCACGTCAATCTCCCAAATGTTAAAATACGGACTGTAAGCAAAACGGCTGTTTTGCTTACAATCCCATACGTTAAAAAGTGTTTCTCCCGGGAGTTTGTCTCCGAAGTCCCGCTTTTTTGCGCGCAAAATCCCGCGGAAATTACAAATCGTAAATTGAGGGTTTCGGCGGGAATGGGTGTTTTAATGTTTGTTTACATTACTGCGATATGGTTGAAGATTTACATTGGGATATAAACATATGTAATGTTTGGAAGAGATGGGGAATAGGAGAGGGTGCTTTTCAAAAAATGTTAATCCGTTTGGTGAATGTTTCATAAAATTAAGTGATGTATAGTCCAAAAAAATAGAAATAATGTCTAATGAAAGTTCCTTAAATATAAGATACACAAATAAATAAATGCATATTGATTTTTTGGGTGTTTGTATGTTTTTTGTATTTATATGGACTATTTTATTTCTGAAAAATTAACAGATTGCTTTCCTTTACACTTTATAACAACTTGTGAAAAAACACTTAATCTAATCTGATTACAATTATGGAAAAGAAAACAAAGTTTCCTGGCAGGCGATGGGGTATCCTATTTCTGGCCAGTAGTGTCTTGTTCAGTGTGAGTGCATCCGATTTTACACGCCCGACAAGTGGTGGTGAAGAGGAAAGCATCTTGTCCGTACAACAACAATCAAAAACAGTACGTGGTACAGTGACTGATGCAGAAGGGTTTGAGCTTACAGGGGTGAATGTCGTGGAAAAAGGAACGACAAATGGTACCACCACCGATGTGGACGGTAAGTTCTCACTTACGGTGACCGGATCGAATCCGGTGCTTCAGTTCTCTTATGTAGGATTTAAGTCATTGGAAGTAGCTGTTGGAAATCAGCCAACCGTGAATGTGCGTATGCAGGAAGATTCACAGCTGATGGATGAAGTGGTGGTGATTGGGTATGGTACACAGAAGAGAGCGGATGTGACCAGTTCGGTGGCCACAGTGAAGGCAGAATCCTTTAATACAGGCTCTA
Source organism: Parabacteroides sp. PFB2-10 (assembly GCF_029893085.1). Classification (GTDB taxonomy): domain Bacteria; phylum Bacteroidota; class Bacteroidia; order Bacteroidales; family Tannerellaceae; genus QVMG01. The sequence continues at coordinate 241,094 of NZ_JARXWI010000003.1, read as the reverse complement.
TTGTGGATGCCGGGCAGTTGATTCAGGGTAAGGTGGCCGGTTTGCAGATATCCACAGCATCAGGCGACCCTACGCAAAGCACTTCAGTTATGCTTCGCGGTAACTCATCAATAACCGGGACTCAGGATCCGCTTATCCTTATTAATGGTGTTCCGGGCGATTTCAGCACGGTGTCTCCGCAGGATATCGAATCGATCGATGTGTTGAAGGACGGTTCAGCAACGGCTATTTATGGTACACGTGGTACCAATGGTGTAATCATTATCACCACCAAGACTCCTCGTCGTGAAGCGCCTACGAGCATAGAATACAACGGGTATGTTACGGCTCAGACTTTTGTCAAAAAGGCCGATTTTATGGACGCTTCCGATCTTCGTCAGCGTTGGGACGAAGGATATAGTTTTATTGGTGCGAATGATAGGGATTTTGGCTATGATACAGACTGGTTGGATGAGATTTCTCGCACCGGCTTTGTGCATAACCACGATCTTACCTTCCGTGGAGGTGGCAAAAATACCAGCATTATAGCTAACCTTACTTATGCCAAAAATCAGGGAACCATGAAAACGATGGAGACGGAAACCACGCGTGGTCGCTTTGAGTTTGTTCACCGTATGTTCGACGATAAGTTGATCTCTACCGCTTCGGTTATCGCCGACGAGCGTCTACGAAGCCGCGATTTCAATACGGATATCTACCGTTATGCCCTTATTCAGAACCCAACGCAGCCGGTTTACAATCCGAACTATGGCACAGGCGAAGCAGTTTGGGATGAGACTCCGAACAGTATCTATTTGGAACGTCCGATCTACTTCTATGATAACCCCGTGTCGATTGTCAACGAACAGAAAGGTGAAGTGCGTACCCGAGGTCTGCGTTTCAATGGCTCGTTGGATTTCCGTCCGATAGAAAGCCTCTCCTTAAAGATGACCTACTCGCGTACGAATAATAACCAAATTACCGGTAGTTATACCACCCGTTTGGCCGCGAGTTCAACAGAAGGTAGCACGAACGGAGCAGCTTCCCGTAGCACCAATAATTCGGTGAGCAATCAGCTCGAACTTATCGGCACCTGGAATCAGACTTTTGGCAAACATACTATTGGCGCAGTCGCCGGTTATTCCTACTATGACTATACGTACGAATATTTCTCGGCTAACAACTCCAGATACCCTACCGACGCCTACCTTTGGAACAACCTGGATGCCGGTCTCGGTGTGAAAGAGGGTATCATCACATCGCCTATGAGTTCCAGTAAAAGCTCTAACAAGTTGATCGGTTTGTTCGCCCGCGCGACCTACAACTATGACAACCGTTATCTTTTGATGGTTTCCCTGCGTCACGAAGGTTCGTCTCGCTTCGGTAAAGACAGCAAATGGGGTAATTTCCCCAGTATCTCGGCCGGTTGGCGTCTGGATCAGGAAGGCTTTATGAAAGAATACTCCTGGATCAACCTATTGAAACTGCGTTTAGGGTTCGGTGTCACAGGTACCGACGCAGGCAGCAACTACCAGGCTTTGGCTTCAGTAGGCTACAGCGAGTATTTCCTCTATCAGGGCAAATGGATCAACCAGTTGGGACCTGTGCGTAACGCGAACCCCAATTTGCGCTGGGAAAAGAAAAATGAATATAATCTGGGAGTTGACTTCGACCTGTTTAAAGGCCGTCTGGGTGGTGCCATTGACTTGTATAAACGCGACACCAAAGACCTGCTCTACAACTACAGCGTACCTTCTCCTCCTTACCAAACCGGAAGCCTCAGAGCCAACGTAGGTGAGATGACCAATAGTGGGTTCGAGATTATGATAAACGCTGTTCCGGTTCAGACGAAGGAGTTCCGATGGAGAACGAACATGTCTTATTCCACCAACAAGAACAAACTTGTTTCCATCGATAATGAGGAGTTTAAGATGACCGTCGACTATTTCGACACAGGACATACGGGTGAACCTGTTCAGCAATACACTCACCGGGTGCAGGTAGGCAATCCCATCGGTAACTTCTATGGTTGGAAATCGGTCGGTGTCGACAAAGACGGTAAATGGGTAGTAGAACGTTTGAAAAAAGATGAAAACGGGAACATTACAGAACGTTATTATGGTTTGGCGGAAGAAGCCAATAATGATGACAAGCAGATCTTAGGTAATGGTATTCCCAAACATTACCTAAACTGGAACAATACGATCTACTGGAAGAACCTCGACCTGTCGATCAATATGCGTGGCGCGTTCGGCCAAAAGATCCTCAACTATCAGGAGATGTTCTATGCCAATGCAGGTACCCTCTACAACTCGTTGAACAGCGCGTTTGACCTGCATCCTGTAGTGGACGTAGCCACCGGACAACCCACCGGCGAGAGCCATATCTTGACCAGTGCGCAGTCATATGTCAGCCACTATGTGGAGGATGGTAGTTACTGGAAGATCGATAATGTGACCCTTGGTTACTCGTTCAATCTGAAGTCAAAATATATCAACAGATTGCGTGTTTATGCGGCGACCCAGAACCTGTTAACTATCACAAGTTATTCAGGACTCGATCCCGAAGTTAGGATTTCCAGCCGTCGCAGCGGCGGTTCGACCATTATGGATGCCGGTTCCGACCAGCGCGACAAATATCCAACCCTTCGTTCATTTACTTTCGGGGTTAATGTGACATTCTAACAACTTTAAAATGTAATAAAATTATGAAAACGAAAAGCATATATAAATGGGGAGTATCCCTACTGTCACTTTGCCTATTTACAGGTTGTTTTAATCTCGACGAAGAGGTCTTCTCAGAGATTACCGAGGCGTCATTTATTCCGACCGAACAAGACATTGCCTCTGTTTTGGCAAAGGCTTACCAGCCCATGCGTCAGTTCTATGACTGGTACGGCGAATTCGACGCGCAGGAAGAACCGGCTGACGTTATTATTACCCCCGAACGTCCTACCGGATGGGTCGATGGCGGTATCTATCTTCGCAATCACCAGCATAAATGGACTCCGCGCGATGGACACGTAACCGGTCCTTACGGCCGCAGTATCAATGGTGTAAATAACACGAATCGTATCGTGGCTCAGATTGAATCGGGTGCATTACCCTTTACTGACGAAAATCAGAAGGATATCATGCTCACCGAGTTGCGCGCTATCCGCGCTTTCTGGTATAGCCGCTTGTTGGACACGCACGGCAATGTTCCTATCGTGACTGATTTTACCGACACCACAGTACCTTTACAGTCTACCCGTCAGCAGGTGTATGATTTCGTGACAAGCGAACTCGAAGCCGTTATCGCTTCCGGATTATTGTCGGAAGAGGTAAATGCGAATACGTATGGACGTCTGAATGTGTGGGCGGCCTATATGACCCTTGCACGCGTTTATCTGAATGCCGGGGTTTATACCGGTACACCTCAGTGGCAGAAAGCTCTCGATGCTGCACAGAAAGTGATCGATTCGGGAAAATACCAACTCTCCGCCGACTATTCCGATAACTTTAAGGTTAGTACGGACTACACCAATAAAGAAATTATCTGGGCTATTCCCCATGATGCGGTGTATGCTCCGTTCCTGATGTACCGTAAGTGGTTTGCATCGGGTTGGGGTCGTGCTTTTGGCAACTCGTGGGGTGGATGGAGCGGTTCGTGCGCGAATCCTCAGTTCATCAACTCGTACACTAACATACGTGAAGGCGAAGAAAACAAATTGATCTCGGATGATAAACGTTTTGAAAAGACTTGGATCAACGGCAATCAGTATCAGGATTTTCCGTCGATTACCGGAACGGTGCTTTTCTGCCCGATCAATCACGTTCCTGCTATGACGGCTCCGACAGTACCCGCTCCCACGCCGGATAACCCCAATGCGACCAAAAAAGATGTTAGTGAAAATTACGGTTTGCGCGTAGGTAAGTTCGAAGCCAGAAACCAACCTTCGACTTCCGTTTGGGCGAACGATGTTCCTTTTATCCGTTATGCTGAAACGCTGATGATTAAAGCTGAATGTTTGTTGCGTATGGGAACAAGAGAAGAAGAAGCGGCCGCTTTGGTTTCGCAGATCCGTGCCCGCGCGTTCGACGATCCAGCTCAGGCAACGGTTGACGCTGCTTATCTGAAGGGTAATACCGTTATGAAATATGGAACCCTCGACCTCAATGGCAATATCGATGTGCCCGGCGACCAGACGCCGGTCGTGTTGGGTGGTTTGTATGACGAACTCGGTTGGGAATTTGCCTGCGAAATGCAGCGTCGTCAACAGATGATCCGCTTTGGAACATTCACGACAAAGAACTGGTTCAACCACGTGGCAGAGCCCGGTAACGAATACAGAACTCTCTTCCCTTTCACTTACAACGTGCTCAATACCAACCAGAATATGAAGCAAAACCCCGGATATCCCAGTGAGTAATGGGTCGGGAAGCTGAGTGCAGAGTTGAAACAAAATCCCGGCTATAATTAATCAATTGTAGATAGATAGTCTCGATGTCCGGTAAAGGTTTATTCGAATCTTTACCGGACTTTTTCTTGTTTGGGTTTTCTAAAATAATTAAGCTATTTTATTAGACAATTGTGCTACGCGAAGGGGGGAGGATTATCTATGTTTGCTATCGATTACACTTTAATTCAAATAGAAATAATATGAAGAAGCTAAAAAAACTACACCATATTCTGATATTAGAACTGTTACTGATTGCTTTAGGCATACAGAGTTGCAAAAACGATGATCCTATACTTGTTGACTCTGTGAAAGTAGAAAAATCGGAAATAATTGTTCAAGAAACAGGCGGAGTAACTGAAATCAGTTTTACAGCTTCGGGCAAATGGACTTCCGAAGTGTCAGCCGATTGGATTGAGCTGGATAGAAAAGAGGGTGTGGGAGCATATCTTACCAAGGTAAATGTTACTGTAAAGAAAAATGAAATAAAAGAACCGCGTAGTGCAATTATTTATATTCATTGTGGTACAAGTAAAGGTAAAATCACCATTACGCAAAAAGAAAACACAGCCCCGATAGGCAAAGAAATCGATCCCAAAGATATACCTGACTACGAAAAATACCATAAACCGGGAGAGTTCTCCAATATGAATATGTTGTTAGAAACGTCTAAATGGTCATTTTTCCGCTACAAACAGAGCGAACACTTCTTTGTGTTTTGGGAAGCAGGCTTTGGCAATAACCCCAATAGCTCTGATGTGCCCGGCGAATTGAGGGTAGACATTGATGACCTATTAGTAAAGGCTGAACAATTCTACAAAACTAATATTGAAAAATTGAAGTTTGCCAATACTGGTAGCGGTGCCTCCAATCTTGATAAGTACAAAATGCAAATATATATGCACTACACGACGGAATGGATGGCTTACGGTAGTGGATACGACGATGTGATTGGCGCTTTGTGGGTAAATCCCAGCACTTGCCATCCGGTGGGTTCGACCATTGCACACGAAATCGGACACAGTTTCCAGTATCAGGTATATTGTGATAAAGTAGCACAAGGTGCTCCTAAGGATTTTGCACAAGGTTTCCGTTATGGCTACGAAGGCAGTAACGGTGGATGTGCCTTCTGGGAACAGTGCGCGCAATGGCAATCGTTCCAGGATTATCCGAATGAATTATTTGGCTACCACGTCAGCGTATGGGAAGCAAACTGTCATCGCAGCTTCGAACATGAGTGGATGCGTTATGCGAGTTATTGGTTGCCATACTATTGGGCGCAGAAACACGGTATAGAGAGTGTTGCTGAAATTTGGAAACAATCGGTCAAACCCGAAGATGCTCTCTCTGCCTATATGCGTCTTTTCTGCAACAACAAGGTAGAAACGCTATACGAAGATATGTATGACTATGCCACACGCATGGTGACCTACGACTTGGATGTAGTGCGCGATTACCGTCCCTCATCGGCCGGAAACTATAAAACCAAACTGTTTAGCGCAGGCGATTACTATCAGGTAGCTTATGCCAGTTGCCCGGGAACAACCGGATTCAACGTGATAGCACTCAATGTACCCGATGCGGGAACAACCATCAAAGCCGACTTCGTTGGGTTGCAACCCGGAAGTGTATTGGCTGCCGATGATCCGGGTTCTATGATCGATGGCGATGGCAATGTCGTTGGCACTACCCGCTATTACAACAACCACCATGTAAAAGCAGGATGGAGATACGGATTTGTAGCCATTGTAAACGGCAAAGCACGATACGAGCCTATGCACAAAGAGAGCGAAAGTCAAATAACGTACACCATTCCTGCCAATACCACCCGACTATACCTCGTAGTGCAGGGTGCCCCCGCACAATATGTCATACATGGCTGGAACGATAAGGAATCAGACGATGCACAATGGCCCTACAAGGTGAAGTTCGAAGGAACTGATTTATTGGGCAACTTCAACATAGATCCCGATGCCGACATAAAAGATATCTCTTTCACCTACGACCTGATATGCGACGCAACCAAGGCGGATTACATATTAGGTTCTATCGACTTGCAAGGCAATGGCGATCTGCAGAAACTGCTACAAGCCTTCGTGCTGCCATCGCAAGTATTCAGTGGAAATACGTTGCCCATTGCCAGCGGGAATACTGTTGAACCCAAAGAGGGTAAAATCGTATTAGGATTATTACAAAGCGATGGTAGCTATTCGTACTCCTACACCGCTAATGTCGGTTTCTATTGCACAGCTGCGGGTAACCAAGGGTCGTGGGGAAACAACGACCCATTATGGTTTGAATACGACAAAGAGACATTTATAATCACCTACGGGCACAAACCGGGATTCAGTGTAGCCGGAAAGAAGTACACCCTCAAACCCACGTTGGTTTACACCAAAGACAATAAGCAATACAAAGCAACCTTTGTTCTTAATATGCAATTTTAATGGATCTCTCTTTTCTTTCTGTTGTCCATTTTGCAAGTCTTTTTCGTAAATAAAAATGTGATAAATAAATGAAATGAAAATATAGTCTTGGAAGTTGAAAAAATAATCTATTTATTTTTTGTAATATCTTGTGTGTGTGCCTGTTGGTGATGCTGATTTATTCTCGAATTATAAAATAATTAAGCTATTTTATTAGACAATTATACTACGCGAAGAGAGGCTTATTCTCTATGTTTGCTGTCGATTACACTTTAATTCAAATAGTAATGATATGAAGAACCTAAGAAAACTACATTATGTGAGAAATTTATTTCTCATTGTTTTTGCATGTATCATGGCCGGATGTGCCGATGATCTGAAGAACCCAATTCCTACGGTCGAGATTAATCCGGGATTTGCTACCTCCGGGTATGCGAAGATATCGGCTGTTTCACAAAATGAATCGGATACCTATAAGGCGGTTTATAGTCGCCAATATGGTATATCCAGAGATCTGACGATGTTATTGACTGTTAGTGAAGAGGCGTTGAGTGCTTTTAACGCGGCTAACGGGACAACTTACAAGATGCTTCCGGCTGAATATTATACGATGCCGGCAAGTGTGAAATTTGATGTCAAATCGAAAAATGCGGATTTTGAAGTAGTTGTTAAGTCCAAACAGCTTTATAAATCCGCCGGTTCTGTACAAAATGCATCCCAGTATGCTTTGCCGATCCGGGCAATTGCAGAGAAATCAGAAGGGGTAGATGAGGATGAAAGTGCTAATACGGTGATTCTCCATATTGATATGGCAGCGGCTACCGTAACAACTACTGTCCCCAGCGCTCCCGTTAATCTTTTCTTTGTCGAAGAAAGCACAGCCAAAGAAACAAAAACGATGGAGGCTAACCTGAACTTTACGGGTATTGATGCGAGTGCCATCTCTTTGACCGTCGACAAGAATGCCTCTTTGTTGAGCGACCCTCAGTATAAGCTACTTCCGGAAGCAAACTATTCTCTTGGGCAGGTGAAATTAGACGGCACCAAGAAACTGGCAGCCGATATTGAGTTTAATGCCAAGAATTTGACGGAAGAATTTATTTATGTATTGCCTTGTTATTTTAAATCTTCTACTGTTGATTATGCTGTGGCACAGAACGAGCCGGTTTATTACCTGTTGAATATTACCGGTGTGCAGGTATCTATTGAAGATGCCGTAGATGAAGAAGGTGAATTTGTGCTTAAAGGGGCGTATTCTCTTTCCACTCCAGTTAAGGGAGCAGTTACTGTTTCTGCCAACTCCGTATTGCCGGAAGAATTGACTATCAATATGGTTTATGATCCTTCTCTGATTGCAGCATATAATGCCACAGAAAAGACAAATTACAAGACTCTTCCGAGTGCAGATCTGATCAAGATTACCAATGGTAAGATCAATGCTGGTTCGAAAGGTGTTGATATCGCTTATGAGATTGATATTACCGGTCTTAAATTATCGGATTTCTACCTGGTACCGCTGGTATTGGTGAAGGAAGATATGGAAGTAGGTGAAGTGATAGGCTCTGAAGTGATCTACCTGGAGGTAGCGAAGAGCTTAGTGGGAACATACGATCTGACAGTGATTACCAATGAAAGAACGCGTAATGTCACGAACCGGATATTCCACGCAAAAGATTGTAGACGTGCTATTGAATGGGAGAATGTGCTCGATAAAGCACAATATGGCTTTGGTGGTGATGGCGAATGGTATGCTGTTCTCTTCTCGGTAACCGACGAAGATATGCCGGGTCAAGCGAATTGCAAGAAAATAGAGATCTATACTTTCCTTGAAGCCTTGAAAGCCTATGGTGGAAGCAACGATGTAAAGGATAATAAATCTTATTACAATATGGAAACAGGTGAGATTTATATCGACTGTTATGTGTATGAAAGCTGGCTTGATAAAGATTTAAAAGCGACCTATTCATTCAAGTTGCCGAAATAGGAAATCACCGGATAGAGATAATCTTGATCTATTAATTAAAACAAAAAAAGAAAAACATGAATATTTATTTGAAATCACATAGAATAGCTCGTAAAATCTCTTTTTACGCTTTATTCACATGTTTCTTTGCATGCGCTACGCTTTCTGCGAAAGCAAATGATAAAATAGGAACTGCCATGGGAGTACAACAGCAGACTATCCAGCTGCGAGGTGTTGTTTCCGATGCCTACGGGGAACTGTTGGTTGGGGTTAGTATTGTGGAAAAAGGTACGACCAATGGTACCGTAACCAATATTGATGGTGAATTTTCTTTGTCTGTTCGCGGTACGAACGCTCAACTGGAGATATCCTATATCGGTTATACGACACAAACGTTGACAGTAGGGAGTACACGAAACTTCAATGTTACCCTGCAAGAGAGTGTGACCGGATTGGATGAAGTGATCGTCGTGGGGTATGGTACGCAGAAGAAAGCAACACTGACCGGTTCGGTATCTCAGGTGGGAGGTGATGAACTGAAGAAAGTGGCTGCAGTCAATTTAACGAATACCTTGGCTGGTAAAACAGCAGGGGTAATTGCTAACGTTCGCTCCGGTGAGCCGGGCGAAGATAATGCCAGTATTTTGATCCGTGGTAAGGGTACTACCGGTAGTACTTCTCCATTGATCGTGGTAGACGGTATTGCAGACCGTAGCTTCTCTCGCTTGAACCCGGAAGATATCGAATCGATCTCTATCCTGAAAGATGCTTCGGCAGCTATCTATGGTGCGCGTGCAGCGAACGGGGTTATTCTGGTAACAACCAAACGTGGTAGAGAAGGAAAGGTGAATATCAATTACAGCGGTAGCTACTCTGTATCACAACCTACCCGCGTGCCGGAGATGTTGAACTCTTACCAATATGCTACTTATATCAATGAATACGATGCCGGTCACGGACTTTCACAGACCTATTCCGATGAAGCAATCGAGAAAATATTGAGTGGAGAAGATCCAATCAATTATGGCGATATCAACTGGTGGGATGCCGTAGCTAAAAATTGGGCACCGCGCACACAACATAGTTTGTCGGTAAGCGGTGGTTCTGAGAAAGTATCTTTCTATACCTCTTTCCAGTATATGTGGCAGGATGCTATCTATAAGGAAAGCGCACAAAACTATGGACAGTATCAGTTCTCAGCCAATGTAGATGCAAAGGTGACGAAAGCAATCAAGTTTAGCTTAGATATTTTGGGGCGTCAGGAAGCGCGTAACCGTGGTATCTATGCTACCGATTATATGTTTGAATATTTCTTGAAGACAAGCCCCATGGTACCGGCAAAGTACCCGAACGGTTTGTATCGTGCCGGTGTAGATGGTCTTACCCGTAACGCGGCTATCATGGTAACGGATTTGCCGGGAACAAATAGGTACAAGAACAATACACTGAATCTGAAACCGCGTATTCGTATTGATTTGGATGTATTGACTAAAGGGTTATACCTGGAAGGATATGCCGCTATCGACTTGACTTTTAATAACGGTAAAACAATCAATCATCCGTATGATATTTATGAATACAATGGTACGACAGGTGAATACGACAACCTGCGTGCACAAACAGGACAGATTTCATTGAACTCATGGGCAAACAACTCGGATCGTACTACACTGAATGGCCGAATCGGGTATAGTAACACCTTTGGAGATCACAAGATCGACGCGTTTGCGGCTTATGAACAGTCTGTTTATAACTATAACACGGTAAGTGCATATCGTACGAACTACCTGTCTACAACCATTATGCAGATCTTTGCAGGTAGTGATAATCCGGAAGATATGAGCAATGGTGGTTCCGGTAGCAAAACAGCTCGCCAGAACTATTTTGGACGTGTGAATTATAACTATAAAGACAAATACCTGGCTGAAGTAACCATGCGTTACGATGGTTCAATGAATTTCCCAAAAGGGAAACGTTGGGGACTCTTCCCTGGCTTCTCCTTAGGTTGGGTATTGAGTGAAGAAGATTTCTTTATTCCGGCGAAAGACTATGTAAACTTCCTGAAACTGAAAGCCTCATGGGGTATGATGGGTAATGATAATGTTTCGGCATTCCAATACCTGGCTCAATATGCCTTCGGTACGGGTATGATGTTTGGCGACGAAGTGTACAAAGCGGTTTACCAGAGGGTTGAAGCTAACCCGAATATCACTTGGGAAACAGCTAAGACATGGAACATCGGTGTGCAAGCACAATTCTTAGAAAACAAATTCAATCTTGAATTTGACGTCTTCAAATCAAAACGTGATAATATCCTTCGAGCAAGAAGTGCGTCAATCCCCTATTATGCCGGTCTTTCTTTGCCATCAGAAAACATTGGTAAGATGGATAACCAGGGATTTGAAATCGTTGCAGGCTATCAAGACCGTTTGGGCGATTTCAACTGGGGTGTTACCGGTAACTTCACATTTGCAGAAAACAAAATGATTTATATCGATGAGGCAGTTTCAACTCCCGAGTGGAAAAAAGCAACCGGTCATCCAATCGACTCCTATACGCTTTACGATGCGTTAGGTATCTATCAGACAGAGGAAGAGGTGGCAAATTCCGTTCATATCGAAGGAGCTCAGCCGGGTGACTTGATCTACCGCGATATCAACGATGACGGTGAGATTACGACTGATGATATGCTTCGTGTCAATGCTTCTCCAACGCCTAAGATCATCTACGGTTTTACATTCAACGGTGGTTGGAAAGGATTAGACCTGAACGTTTTCTTCCAAGGACAGGCAAAAGCACAATTGCTGGTGCAGCCGAGTATGAATATGATAACAACTTTCTATGAAGGACGTTGGACTCCTGAAAAAGGGCCAGAAGAAAACCTGAATGCAGAATATCCACGGGCGATGATCAAGCAGACGTATGGTGACAAATTTAATGGTGACGGATCTACCTGGTGGTTGCGCAATGCGGCATTCCTTCGTTTGAAATCGGTGGAATTGGGATATACTTTACCTAAGGCGATATCTCAGAAAGTTGGCCTCGAGTATCTACGTGTATATGTGAACGGAAATAACCTGTTCACAATCGATAAGATCAAAGATTTCGACCCGGAACTTACAAACGGTATCACGGCTTATCCGTTGCAAAGATCATTTACTGCCGGTTTAAATATCACTTTCTAATATCAATAGTAAAAATTAAATTATCATGAAGATAAAAAACTATATTATATATGGAATCGCGTTGGTGGCGAGTTTCAATATCGTGTCTTGTGATGTGTTGGATGTAGATCCGATGGATTCATATAGTGATGCTGCTGTGTGGGGTGACTTGGCATTGGCAGAAGCCTACTTGAATACCCCATATACAAAGATAATGCCGGAGTCAAGAAAAGGATCCAGGTATGCCAGCTTGACGGAAGAGATCTATCAAATGCACCTTTATGGAACAGACAATGTAAGGCAGGGATATATTTCTCCTGATGTTTCCGGTTTCGGATGGGATGATGATATGTGGAATCCCTGGAACTATTATTATGGCGCTATTAAGCAGGTAAATGCATTTCTTGAAAAGATAGCTGATGTGCCTGTTGTCAATGACGGTGACGATGTATGGAAAGAAGAATTGACCGGACAGGCTCATTTCTTGCGTGCTTTTTTCTATAATCAGTTGTATAATATCTTTGGAAGAGTGGTTCTCCTTGATAAAACATTCTCTATCGATACGGAAGAATTTACTGAAACAAGAGCTTCTATTGAAGATGTAACTGCCTTTATTGTGGCAGATTGTGATAAGGCAATCAGTATGTTGCCGGTCTCTTATGCTTCCGCCGGTGACTTCGGTCGCGCAACCAAAGGAGCAGCAATGGCGCTGAAGGCAAGAACGTTATTGTTTGCCGCCAGTCCGCTGTTTGATGCAAACTATCCTACCCGGAGCAAATGGGAGGCCGCATCGGCTGCCAATAAGGCCGTTATCGACCTGAATGCCTATTCCCTGAAATCGGTTAGCTCTTCGGCTGATTACACAAAACTGTTCAATGATCCGCAAAACCCGGAAATCATTTTCCAGAAACTGTTTGATGGAAAAAGAACAGTAGGCACTAACCAGACATTCCTGCATCAGTCTCCTTGCGGCTCAGGAAACGGCTATGGTGGTTGGGGCACAATCCAGCCAACACATAATGTTGTAATGAAATTCCAGATGACCGATGGTAGCCCGTATGTACAAGGTGGTGAAGACGAATATCCATGGGCTGATCGCGACCTGCGTTTGGAAGGCTCTATTATTTTGGACGGTTCAATGTGGGGCTATGGAAGTGATAACCGGGAAGTAGAATACTTTGTTCCGGGCGAAAAAGGTGTTGTGGCCGGAAGGGACAGCCGCGAAGGTTCTGCCTGGTGGAATGCTACTCAGACAGGTTATCTGGTAAAGAAAGGGTTGGATCCCGATTATGATGATCAAGGAACAGCTGCTCATACCTCACCGGGCATTATGATGCGTCTGGCTGAATTCTATCTGAACTATGCTGAATGTCAAATTGAGTTAGGGAATAATGCGGAAGCCTTAAAATATATCAATATGGTACGTGAGCGTGCCTTGATGCCTCCGGCAACCGGAGCTGATATCTGGGCAGATTATGAATATGAACGTCAGATTGAACTTGTTTTCGAAGGACAGCGTTGGTTTGATATCCGTCGTTGGAAAACTGCGGAAGCTATCTATAAAGAACCGATCATCGGTTTAGACATTAAGAAAATGTCAGACGGAAGCAAGAAATATATTGTTAAAGAGACACCGATCGAAACACGGAATTTCTATGCTCCCAAGAACTACTGGATGGCTATCCCACGCAGTGAATTGAGAAGGTCGCCTTCGTTGGATGCTGCTCCTTATGAATAAATAATTTTTATTTTCCCAAAGATAGAGATGGTTCGCCATCTCTATCTGTCATAAAACTATTTGATTAATAGAAACTTCAAAGAGAAGATCCTCCATAGTACTGAAGCAAGCACTATGGAGGATATATAAAACCATGAAAAAGACAATTTTAAATATTCTGTTTATCCTTCTGGTCTTTAGTGCTTGTAGCGATGATGATAAGAAAGATGTTATCATGCAGCAGTTTGTTTTCAATGTGACAACCGAAAGCATCTCTGCAGATAAAGAGCCCAGATATATCCTGGCTATTTATGATACAGACGGGAATCTTCAAAATATGTTTTCAGCCTCCAACCAAATGGAACAAACCCATGGCTCTTTTACGGTCAATCTGGATGTTTCCAAAACTTATACATGTGTATTTTGGGCTGATTTCGGAGAGGTAGGAAGCGCTAATAATTTTTATAATGTTTCCGACCTGAAGGCGGTTACTATGAATAAAAAGGCGAAACCGACAGATGCCTTTTCCGGCGTAGTGACCACTTCTATAACCAAGGATAAATATGATGTCAGGCTGTCGCATGCTGTAGCCAGAATCGATTATGTGGAAACGGACGATGTGGGAACCGGAAAGACATTGACAGTTGCCTATTCTGTTAACTATACCTCTTTGAATGTGTTGGAAGGAACCGTTGTTACTGGAAGTGGGAAAGATGAAAGATCTTTCTTGTTAACAGAAACAACTGGTAAATTGGTCTCTGATTATATTTTTGCGCCGAAAGAGTCTGCGCGGATGGATATAACTCTGCAAATAGGCAATACTCCCTCCCGCGAGATAAAAGATATTCCTCATCAGGTTAACAAAAGAACGAAGATACAGACTGCGTTTTTGAATACGCAGGCTACCTGTGAAGTAAATATTGACGATAAATGGGATGAAGTAGAAGGAGAAGGTGGAAAAGTAACCTACTTCCCGAAATGGGTATGCAAGGACCTGGCTAACTGGAGTGGGGGATCTAATGATTTCCAGAATCCAAACAGCCAGTTCAGTGTTCACCGGATGATGGAAACTCCCAATCTGGTGGCTTTCTGGGAACCTCAATTCGGCAGTGATCCGGAGACATGTAGTAATTCGGACTATCGCTTTCCCTTGCGTGACTTGATGGCTGAAGCGGAAAAGATGTACCGTTTCTTCCGCGATGAGCTGAAATTTGCAGAAAAAGGAAACTCGCTCTCTGATGACTATCGATTGATTCTTTTCTTTTATTATAGCGATGAAGGGACGGTTTACGGAGGAAGTGCAGACGATAAGGTAGGAGCTATGTGGATCACCCCTAACCGGGTAAAGAACGCACCGTATGGAGCGATTGCCCACGAGATGGGACACGCCTTCCAGGAGATTGTCCGTTTTGATAAAGGACGCAATTTCCCCGGTGGCAGTATCTTTGAAATGACCTCCCAGTATATGCTGTGGCAATACTATTCTAACTGGATTGTTTTTGAGAATTACCATCTGGTAGAGTTTATGAAGAAAAACCACAATGCCTTCTTGCATGAAACCAATATGTATCATTCTCCCTTTGTGTTGGAATATTGGGCAAGCCTTCATGGAAAAGATGTGATCGGTAATCTATGGCGTAGTGTGCAGGGGCAGGAAGATATCGTATCGACATACAAGCGATATGCCAGCTTGACACAGGCCGCGTTCAACGACGAATTACACCGGGGATACCTTCGTTTTATGACTTGGGATATGGATCGTATCCGTACGGTTTCCGCTCCATATATCAATCAGCACAAAACAAAGCTGGATGCATTGGATGACGGCTGGTATCAGGTGGCAAAAGAGAATTGCCCTCAAAACTATGGTTACAATGGTATTCGCCTGGAAGTACCTGAGGCAGGCACCAAGGTGACGCTCGACTTTAAAGGTATTGCCGGTGCGAAAGGATACAGCGCTTATAATCTGGATAAAGCCGGTTGGCGCTATGGCTTTATGGCTCTGACAAGTACCGGAGAGCGGGTGTATAGTGAAACGTATGCTGAAACAGAAGGTCAGGCTACCTTTACTGTGCCCGAAAAAACAACCTATCTTTGGGTAGTGGTAATGGGCGCCCCGACATCACATGCTACTTTGAATTCCAGTCGCGTAGAAGAATGGCCCTATCAGATTAAACTGACAGGGACAACAATCATTCAATAACACACTAAAAAAGATTTTTCATGAATAAATACACTTTAGTCTTTTTGTTTTTCATGGCTTGCCTGTCGCTTCATGCGGCAGGTAATGCTTATTCGCTTACCTCGCCCAACGGGAAACTGGAAATAACGTTGACAGCCGGCGAACAACTCTCCTATACCCTGACACACGACGGACAGGTATTGGTAAAAGAGGGTACGATCGGCTTGCTTCTGGAAGACAGGACGCTGGGAAAGGATGCACGCGTGAGTAAGCGAAAGACACGATTGGTCAACGAAGAAATCACTTCTCCGAACTATCGGGTGAGTTCCTTTGCCGTTTCTTACAATGAGATGGATATCACTTTCCGGGGTAACTACGGTGTCCGTATACGTGCTTATGATGAAGGGATTGCTTATCGCTTTTACACTACCTTCAAGCAGCCCATTATTGTCAAAGATGAAATAGCCGAGTTTCATTTTGCGGAAGATCATCTTTCGTATAGAGCCTATTCTACGGCTGCCCAAGGAAAAGATCCGTATGCGATGGCATTTCAGAACTTATACACAAAAGCAAAACTAACCGAAGCAAACCCGGACAGGGTGGCTTTTCTTCCGGTTACCATCGACTACGCAAATGGTATCAAATTGACGATTACCGAATCCGATTTGGAAGCCTATCCGGGTATGTTTATCCGAGGGGATGGGAAAAACGCGCTCCTGAAAGGCGAGTTTGCTGCTTATCCTTCCCGTATGGATCGTTATCCATGGCGGCATATGACCTATGTGGCAGAGCGTACTGATTACATAGCCAACGTGGAAGGTACGCGCAGCTTCCCCTGGCGCATATTAGCCGTTTCCGAAAAAGATACGGACATGCCTTTGAATAACCTGGTGTATGCCTTGGCTTCCCCGAACCGCATTGGCGACTATTCCTGGGTGAAAGGTGGCAAGGTGGCCTGGGACTGGTGGAATAACTGGGGTATCTACGGAGTCGACTTCAAAGCCGGTATCAATATGCAGACCTATAAATATTACATCGATTTTGCTTCGGAAAACCATATACCTTATGTTATTCTGGATGAAGGCTGGTATGATCCCAAAGGGGGTGATATGCTGACCGTGATTCCTGATCTCAACCTCCCTGAACTTATAACATACGCTAATAACAAAAATGTAGATATTATTCTGTGGACTGTGTTCAATGTCCTGGACGAACAATTGGAAGAGGCCTGCCGGAAATATGCCGCCTTAGGCGTGAAAGGATTTAAAGTAGACTTTCTGGATCGCGATGATCAGACGGCCGTGGAGATGGCCTATCGTCTTGCTGAAGCGGCCGCGAAACATAAACTGACGCTCAACTTCCACGGTTTCTATAAACCGACAGGACTGAACCGCACCTATCCGAATATTATCAATTTCGAGAGTGTATTTGGCATGGAAGAGGTGAAGTGGAGTACGGTCGCGCAAGACATGATGCAGTACGACGTCATTATGCCCTATATCCGCATGATGGCGGGGCCATTGGATTATACTCCGGGAGCTATGCGCAATGCGACAAAGGCCGATTTCAAGGATATCTATAATAATCCGATGAGCCAGGGAACCCGTTGCCATCAGTTGGCTACCTATATCGTGCATGATTCTCCCATTACTATGCTGGCTGACAATCCGACCATTTATAGGGAAGAACAGGAATGTACTGATTTTATAACGAGTATACCAAATACGGGTATCGACGAGACACGTATCCTTAGTGGAACATTAGGCGAATATATCATTACAGCTCGCAGAGTAGGAGACGACTGGTATATTGGCGGTATGACGAACTGGGACAAGCGGGAGCTGGAAGTCGACCTCTCTTTCCTCAGTGGGTCAAATTATGAAGCCACCTTGTTTAAAGATGGAGTCAATGCCGACAGACAGGCTTCTGATTATAAAAAAGAGATGTTTACAGCAACCAGGAACGATAAGTTAAAGGTTTCCTTGGCGCCGGGTGGAGGATTTGCTCTCGCACTCCGGAAGAAAAACTAATGCAAGGCAGATATTGTGATTAACAAAAAAACATTTGAAATATGAAGAATGTAATAAAACTTTTACTGGCGGTTGCTTTCTTCAATTCTTGCGATATGAACAATAAGGAGGAGGATTTTGTGCCGATTCATGAAGTGGCCTTTACAAATGTCCGGTTTACAGATGATTTTTGGGCTCCGCGTATTGAAATCAACCGTACGGTATCTATCCCTTCGGCTTTTCATCAGTGCGAGATCAATGGCCGTTTCGATAATTTCGCTTTGGCCGGCGGATTGATAAAGGGTGAACATCAGGGAGATTTCTCTTTTGACGATACCGACCCTTATAAAATCATTGAAGGCGCTTCTTATTCATTAGCCGTAAAATACGACGCGAAATTGGATGCATACCTGGATAGTGTGATCACTCTGATTGCTGCCGCCCAGGAACCTGACGGTTATCTGACTACCTGCGTGACCAACAAATGCGAACGTCTGTCGCGTTGGTGGGGTAAATCGCGCTGGGAACGGATCAACAGCCATGAACTTTATAACAGTGGACATCTGTATGAAGCGGCTGTAGCTCATTATAAGGCGACAGGCAAACGGACGCTCCTGGACGTGGCTTTGAAGAATGCTGATCTGGTATGTGAAACATTTGGCTTGGGCGAAGGGCAGATCAAGTACCCTTCCGGCCATCCTATCATTGAAATGGCGCTTGTAAAGCTCTATAATGTGACGGGCGAACAGAAATACCTTGACGAGGCTCGCTATTTTGTGGATGAAGCAGGTCGGTTGTCGAACGGACGCAAACCGGGCATCTACAGTCAGGACCACAAGCCGGTTCTCGAACAGGATGAGATCGTAGGACATGCCGTACGGGCAGGCTATTTCTACTCAGGTGTGGCCGATGTGGCTATGTTGCAGCGCGACGCTGAATTGCTTCATGCTGTGAAACGGGTGTGGGATAATATGGCCGGTCGTAAACTGTATCTGAACGGCGGGATTGGCTCGCGTCCGCAGGGTGAAGGCTTTGGCCCGGATTATGAATTGAATAATTTTAATAACTATTGCGAAACTTGTGCTTCTATTGCGAATGTGTATTGGAATCACCGTATGTTTTTGGCTACGGGCGAATCAAAATACATCGATGTGATGGAGCGTGCTTTGTATAATGGTGTGATTGCGGGTGTTTCCCTGAGTGGCGATAAATTCTTTTACGACAATCCGATGGCATCCAACGGTGTGCATGAGCGCGAGGAGTGGTTTGGTTGTGCCTGTTGTCCGGGCAATGTGACCCGCTTTATGGCTTCTGTGCCGGGTTATGCCTATGCCGTCAATCAACACAAATTGTTTGTCAATATGTATGCGGAGGGAAGCGCTTTGGTCGATCTGGACGGAATAAAGGTGGAACTTTTGCAACAAACCGACTATCCCTGGGATGGCGATGTGGCGATCACAGTCAATCCTTCGGAGGAAAAGACCTTTTCCCTGATGGTGCGTATTCCCGGATGGGCTACGGATCAGCCGGTTCCGACCGATCTTTACCGCTATGTAGATGAGGAGCAGCCTGCGGTTACTATTGCTGTAAACGGAAAGAAGATCAACCTGAAAAAGCAGGATGGTTATGCGGTTATCAAACGTATCTGGAAAGCCGGCGATATAGTATCTCTTCATCTGGATATGCCGGTTCGCCGCGTGCAGGCGTGTGAACAAGCGGTGTACGACGAGGGTTTGTTGGCTATGGAACGCGGTCCTATCCTATATGCATTGGAAAGTATCGATCAGCCGAAAGAATTTCTTTTCGATATCGTGATTCCCCGTGGAGTGAAAATAGCCTCTCAGTATGATAAAAATATGCTCAACGGCGTGGTGGTGCTTACCGGCGAGGCTCATATGGTAGAAAAAGAGGGCGAAAAACCCTTCACCTTCAAGGCGGTGCCTTATAGTGCCTGGAATAACCGCGGAAAGGGACAATTGGTGGTGTGGACGCCCGAAACAAACGAAAAGGCGATCATCAAGCCCGAACCAACCATCGCTTCCCGTGCGAAGCAGATCGATGGTATAGGTTTCAACGATCAGTTCGAACCCTCTTCTTCGGCCGATATCAACACACCTTATCACTACTGGTGGCTGAAATCGGGAACTGAAGAGAGCATCGGCTACCAGTTCGATCAGCCGGAGACTGTCTCCAGCGTGGAGGTTTACTGGTTGGCTTTTGAACATTACGATGTCATTTATAAAGAACCGGAATCCTGGAAATTGCTTTACAAAGAGGGCAATACATGGAAAGAGGTGAAAAATCCATCCGGTTATGGTACCGAAATAAACAAGTATAACAAAGTGACTTTCGATCCTGTGACGACAACCGAACTGAAACTTGTAGCCCAACTCCAGCGCCCTAAAACCGATAATGTATCGGAAGAGAAAGGACCCCAGGTGGTGGACGTGGCTCGCAAAGGCTATTCGGGGGGTGTCATTGAGTGGAAAGTAAATTGCTCTACGCTTCGCTAAGCGATTGCTAATTGACAAAATGATAGCAAAAGTGCCATTTTGCTTTACAATATGATACGTTAAAAAATGTTTCTCCCGGGACTTTGTGAAAAAAGTCCCGGGATTTCGAAAAAAATCTCCTGCGTTTTTGACAAAATGTAAGTTTCGCTTAGCGAAGCGTAAAGTAAAATTGACTTGAAAGAATACTTTAAAAAATAATATAATATGAAACAAACAACTATTTCTTTAGTTCTGTGTGTGTTTTTCTCCCTTTTGTGTTTTTCTTCCTGCGTGACCAAGGAGAGTGGGAGTAAGAAGGTAACTTATTTTCCGGAAGAAGTATGGCGGGTTGATAGCCTGAATGACTTTCAGGACCCGAACAGCCAGTTCAGTGTGCATCGGATGATTGAAACGCCTAATTTGGTTGCTTTCTGGGAACCGCAATTCGGCGAAAGCCCGGAAACCTGCGAAGACCCCGAATATCGTATTCCGATGACCGATTTGATGGATCAGGCCGAGAAGATGTATGTCTTTTTCCGGGATGAATTGAAGTTTGTAGAAAAAGGCAATTCGCTTTCCGATCAATATCGTTTGATGCTTTATTTCTTTTACAGCGATGAGGGAACGGTTTATGGAGGCGGAACCGACGATAAGGTGGGAGCGATGTGGATCAACCCCAACCGGGTGAAGAAAGGTCCTTACGGAGCCATTGCGCATGAAATGGGTCATGGGTTTCATTATATTATCCGATGCGATAAAGGCATTGTATTCCAGGGCAGCATTCATGAAATGACTTGCCAGTATATGTTATGGCAGTATTATCCGGAATGGATTGTGTTTGAGAATTATCACCTGGTAGGCTTCCTGGAAAAGAACCACCTGGCATTCCTGCATCCTTCCAATATGTATCATTCACCATTTGTGCTGGAATATTGGGCAAGCCTGCATGGAAAGGAAATTATCGGCACACTTTGGAACACAGTGCAAGAGGGCGAAGATCCTGTGATGGCTTACAAACGTCACACAGGTCTGACTCAGGAAGCCTTCAATGATGAGATGCATAAGGGCTATATGCGTTTTATGACCTGGGATATGGAACGTATCCGTGAGGTCTCAGCTCCGTATATCAACCTGCACACGACCAAGTTGGAAACAACTGCAAACGGTTGGTACCAGATTACCAAAGAAAACTGCCCGCAGGATTACGGATACAACGGTATCGAATTGCAAGTACCTGAGGCAAATACCGAAGTTGTGCTTGACTTCAAGGGGATCGTCGGAGCAGAAGGTTTCGATACGGCAAACCCCGAAAAGGCAGGCTGGCGCTATGGTATGATGGCATTGAAGGAAGATGGCGAACGTGTATACAGCGAAACTTATGTAGACAGCGAAGGACAGATGAAGTTTATTGTTCCGGCCAATACAGCCAATCTCTGGTTAGTAGTGATGGGGGCTCCCACGGAACATGCCATGATTGCGATGAGATCTCAGACTCCGATGAACGAATGGCCTTACCAATTCAAACTGACCGGAACACAACCATTGCAGAAATAATCAATAGAGTATATGAAAAAACTATATTTTATTTTGTTAGCAGGGATCGTTGTATCCCTGCTAACATCATTCTCTCCCGGAAAGACCAAACAGGTGAGTTACAATACGCCTTCGGCGGGTAATCCGATTATTCCGGGCTATTTTGCGGATCCGACGATCCGCAAATTTGGTGATACCTATTACCTCTACTGTACGACCGACGGAACAGCCGGAGGCATTGGTCCTTCGCAGGTGTGGACATCCAAAGACTTCGTAAACTGGACGATCCAGCCGATGAACTGGCCGACAACACGCCAGATCTGGGCGCCGGATATCATGCAGGGAGTCGATGGACGTTACTATTTTTATTACAGTCAGGCGTGTAAGATCTATTGTGCGGTGTCGGATAATCCGACCGGTCCCTGGGAGAATATTCTGGGTGCTCCCGAAGCTGTGTTGATTCCCGACCGGTATGTCTCTATGTCGATTACCCTGGATGCGCAGAGCTTTATCGACGACGACGGATCTACCTATCTCTACTGGGGCACCTGGGGTATCTATCCGAATCACGGATGTGGCGTGGGTAAACTGAATCCCGATATGAAAAGCTTTGCTGATACGGCGCTTATTCCCAATACGCAGGCGACCGATTTCTTTGAAGCACCATACGTGTTCAAGCGCAATGGCATCTACTACCTGACCTATTCGTCCGGTTCCTGCCACGACCATACCTACCGGGTGCAGTATGCGACCAGCACGGTGGGTCCGATGGGACCTTATGTGTTTGCCGACAACAACCCCATTCTCGAAACAAATGCCGACGGAACCATTCATGGACCGGGGCATCATAGCATTTTGCAGGAAGGCGATGACTATTATATCCTGTATCATCGCCACAATATCCCGCAATCGACACGGGGATTCCACCGCCAGGTGGCCGCCGATCGCCTGACTTTCGATGCCGAAGGACGTATCAATAAGATACCCGGCAGCCATGAAGGCATAGGCTTTTTGCAGAAAAACAGCAACCCATCTAAAAACCTGGTGTTGGATCGCAAGGTCAAGGTGAATGCCTCTTCGTATTATAATGATTCTTTTAAGCCGGAATATGCGATAGACAATAATAACGCTACCCTCTGGCGTGCGAAGGGACTGCCGGAAACGGGGCAGAAAGAGTGGCTGGAGATCGACCTGGGTAAGATACAGCCTGTTACGCGTATCTGGACACAGTTCGAACATGCGACTATTTTCTACCAGTATATCTACGAAACATCGTTGGACGGAAAAGAGTGGACCACCTTTGCTGACCGACGTGATAACACCTTGGCGGGCAGTCCGATGATCGACCGGGGAGATGTAAAGGCTCGCTACCTGCGGCTTACTTTCACCGGCAACGAACGCAATGGGTATATCCCGGCGGTATGGAACATTCAGGTATTCTCGGAAGGAGAGGATCCTTTTGATAATAACCGGGAGCGATTCAATAAACAGGCTACGGAAGCGGCTCCTCAAAGAGGCGAATTGCTCTTCGAAATCAATGCCGACAGCTATCCGGAAGGAACCATAACCGGGCGGATCACCAACGAAAAGAACCCGAAGCAGGGCTTCAATGCAGAGGCTATGGCAGTGAAGGTCGAAACGTATAAAGGTAAATCAGCCTTTGTGTTTGACGGAATGCAAGATTTCAAATCTGATTTCTCCCTGCCACGTACGATGACGGGGAATCCTCCCTATACCATCTCTTACTGGGTGGCTGTTACTGATCCGAAAGAGAATACCTGTATCATCGACCTCAATGAATCGTGGGGCGAACTACATAAGATTGCCGTGGGCTATGGAACCGACAAGCGGGGCGGGATCACTATTCATAACGGCTGGTATGAGGATCTGGGACTGGATGAAATGCCTCCTGCGGGCGAATGGACACATATCGTCGTTACCTTCGACGGGTATATGGAAAAGTTGTATATCAATGGCTCTCTGGTAAAAGAAAAAGATATTTTATTGGTGGTGGCCGATTGCGATGTGTTAACTTTGGGCTGTAAACATAGTGGGGAGCTTCCTTTCAGCGGCTATCTGCATTCATTGAAAGTCTATGATACGGTGATGGATGAGGCAACAATTAAAAACAATTTATAATAACTACTCAACATGAAGAAAGCAATTTTTTCTTTATTATTCGTTTCTTTAGCTTTAGGAACGAACGCGCAACAAAAGTCGGGAGGATATCCGATGGATCCGGTGCCCTTTACTTCGGTGAAGGTGACCGACAGCTTCTGGGGACAACGGCTGAAAGCAAGTCGGGATGTGACCATTCCACTGGCATTCAGTAAATGCGAAGAGACCGGACGGTATGAAAACTTTGTGAAAGCAGCCAATCCGAGTGTCGATTATAAGGTGGAAGGCTATTCCTTCGACGACACTGATGTCTACAAGACCATCGAAGGAGCTAGCTACTCTATGCAGACCTATCCGGACAAGAAATTAGAAAAATACATCGACAGTGTCCTGAATATTGTCGCTAAAGCACAAGAACCCGACGGCTATCTCTTTACCGCTCGCACCATGAACCCTGCTCATCCGCATGAATGGGCCGGAAGCAAACGTTGGGAAAAGGTAGAAGACCTCAGCCATGAGTTCTATAACCTGGGACACATGATCGAAGGAGCTATCGCGCATTATCAGGCTACCGGCAAACGGAAATTCTTAGATATTGCCATCAAATATGCCGATTGCGTGGAAAGAGAGATCGGCGATGCGCCCGGTAAAGAGGTGAAAGTGCCCGGACATCAGATTGCCGAGATGGCATTAGCCAAGCTTTACCTGGTGACCGGACAGAAGAAATACCTCGACCTGGCTAAGTTCTTTTTAGATAAACGAGGGTATACCGAACGCCGCGATGAATACAGCCAGGCGCATAAGCCGGTATTGCAACAGGATGAGGCCGTAGGCCATGCCGTACGTGCTGCGTATATGTATTCAGGGATCGCTGATGTGGCGGCTCTTACCGGCGATGCAGAATATATTCAGGCGATCGACCGGATATGGGACAATGTGGTGACCAAGAAGCTCTATATCACCGGTGGTATCGGCGCAACAAATAGTGGTGAAGCATTTGGCAAGAACTATGAATTGCCTAATATGTCGGCCTATTGTGAAACCTGCGCGGCCATTGGTAATGTGTATTGGAATCATCGTTTGTTCCTGCTGCATGGCGAATCGAAATACTACGATGTGTTGGAACGGACGCTTTATAACGGACTGATCTCCGGTGTATCGCTGGATGGCGGTGGTTTCTTCTATCCGAATCCTCTCGAGTCGATTGGCCAGCATCAGCGTCAGCCTTGGTTTGGTTGTGCCTGTTGCCCGTCGAACATTGCCCGTTTCATCCCCTCTTTGCCGGGTTATGTGTATGCGGTGAAAGACAAAGATGTGTATATGAACCTGTTTATGGGCAATACCTCTGAACTGACTGTCGGAGGGAAAAAGGTAACGATTGTGCAGGAAACCTCTTATCCCTGGAACGGCGACGTGCAGGTGAAAGTGACTCCGCGCAGCAAACAGGAGTTTGCCCTGAAGATCCGCGTGCCGGGTTGGGTACAGGGTGATGTGGTACCGAGCAAACTTTATACCTATTCAGACCGCAAACAGCTGGGCTATAGCGTTAAAGTGAACGGTGAGGTTGTAGAAAGCGCTTTAGATAATGGCTATTTCACCATCTCCCGCCAGTGGAAGAAAGGCGATGTGGTGGAGATCCATTTTGATATGGAACCCAGAACCGTGAAGGCTCATTCTTTGGTTGAGGCCGATAAAGGACGGGTATCTGTTGAACGCGGCCCGATTGTGTATTGTGCGGAATGGCCTGATAATGACTTTAGCGTACGTAGTGTTTTCCTGAACCGCAAACCGCAGTTCACCGTAGAAAGTAAACCGGAACTATTGTGTGGCATCAACCAATTGAAGACACTCGCGCAAACCCTGAGCTTCGACGAGAAAGGACGCCTGCAGGCCAAAGATGTGACTCTTACCTTGATCCCTTATTATGCCTGGGCACACCGGGGAACTGGCGAGATGACGGTTTGGTTGCCGCAGGAACTGAGTGCGACACGTCCGGTTATGCCGCCGACGATCACCAGCGATGCCAAGATAACAGCTTCCCACCCGGCGAGTTCGCTTTCTGCAATCAACGACGGCCTGCTCCCGAAAGATGAAACCGACCGTTCGGCTCCTTACTATCATTGGTGGCCAAAAGAAGGAACTACCGAGTGGATTGCCTATGAGTTTGCCACCCCTCAAAAGGTATCATCTTCGTCTATCTTCTGGTTCGATGACGGTCCTTGGGGCGGATGCCGTGTGCCGAAGAATTGGGAACTGTTCTATCAGGACGCTTCCGGCAACTGGACACCGGTGAAAAATACAACGGAATACGGAACACTAAAGGGTGAAAACAATGAGGTTCGTTTCGAACCGGTTAC
Source organism: Parabacteroides sp. PFB2-10 (assembly GCF_029893085.1). GTDB lineage: Bacteria > Bacteroidota > Bacteroidia > Bacteroidales > Tannerellaceae > QVMG01. The sequence continues at coordinate 214,716 of NZ_JARXWI010000003.1, read as the reverse complement.
GACTAAAGCGCTGAAACTCGAAGTTCAGCTTCCGGAAAAGAATGCTGCGGGCTTATTTGAATGGAGCGTTGAATAAAATGAAAACAAGAATTATAATCGCATTAGGGTTGCTGGCTTTGTCCGGCAACCTTTTGCATGCCCAAGGCACAGCCGAAGATTATGCGCGGGCTTATGCGCTTTCTGAAAAGTATAACGGTTTGGTATTGAATGCCTCCGTTACGCCTAACTGGATTGCAAACCATCGCTTCTGGTATGCACAGGAGGTGCCGGGAGGTAGAAAATATGTCTTGGTAGACGCGGATAAGCGGACTATTGCTGAGATGCCGGATACGATGCGGCAACGATTAGTCAACGATCAGCGTGGCCGTTTTCGCCCCAGCGGAGGACGTTATTGGGGTGAGCGCGACGAACAGCGTACGGCTGATTCGATCGCTTCTCCCGATGGGAAATACAAGGCATTTATAAAGAATAGTAATGTGTATGTACGGGAAGTGGCTACCGGAAATGAAAAAGCGCTTAGCTGCGACGGAGCTTCCGGCGAATACTATTCGGTTTACATCCGCTGGTCGCCCGACTCGAAGAAGGTCGCTACGACTAAGATCCGCCCTGCCGAAAAGCAGTATTTCTATTTCGTGGAATCATCGCCGAAAGACCAATTGCAACCCAAATTGCATCAGCGGGAATATGCCAAACCGGGTGATGCATTGCCGTTTGCTGTTCCGCATATCTTCCATGTGGAATCGGGTGTCGCCCTGACCCCTTCGACCGAACTATTCTCCTCTCAATACGATTTAAACCGATTAAGCTGGAACCAAGACAGTAAAGCGATTACTTTTGAATACAATCAACGCGGGCATCAGGTCTACCGGGTCTTGGAAATGTCGGCTGAAACAGCCGTCGTTCGCCCTATCGTAGAAGAAACCAGTGATACCTTCGTGAACTACAGCCGTTATTTCCGCCACGATATGCCAGATGGTAAAGAGATGATCTGGATGAGTGAACGGGATAACTGGAATCATCTTTACCTGATCGACAAACTATCGGGTAAGGTGAAACACCAGATCACCAAGGGTGAATGGTATGTGCGCGACATCGTGGAAGTGGATGAAAAGAATCGGGTGATCTATTTCTCAGCCAATGGCATGGTGAAAGGGGAAGATCCCTATCTGGTGCGCTATTACCGGATCAATATGGATGGCTCGAAATTGACCTGCCTGACACCGGATGAGGGCACGCATACCGCTCGCTTCTCGCCTGATATGAAGTATTTGGTCGATACCTGGTCGAAGGTTGATCAGGCACCGACCACCGTATTACGTTCGGCAAAAGACGGCAAATTATTGATGGAACTGGAAAAAGCCGACCTGACGGCGCTTAAAGCAGCCGGTTGGATCGCGCCCGAGCCATTCGTGGCCAAAGGACGCGATGGCGAAACCGACATATGGGGTGTGATCTGTCGTCCGAGCAATTTCGATCCGTCGAAGAAATATCCGGTGATCGAATATATCTACGCCGGGCCGGGTAGTGCCTATACGCCGAAAGCATTCCGCACTTTCCATTGGAGCCTGCAACAGATCGCCGAGTTAGGCTTTATCGTGGTGCAATGCGATGGTATGGGTACCTCTTTCCGCAGTAAGGCTTTCGAAAGCGTATGTTATAAGAACCTCAAAGACGCCGGCTTCCCCGATCGAAAACTTTGGATGAAGGCAGCCGCCGAGAAATATCCATATATGGACATCGAACGGGTAGGTATATTCGGTTCGTCGGCCGGTGGACAGGAGGCAATGGCAGCGGTATTGTTCCATCCCGAGTTCTACAAAGCTGCCTATTCGGCCTGCGGATGTCACGACAACCGTATGGATAAGATTTGGTGGAACGAACAATGGATGGGCTATCCGGTCGATAGTAGCTACATCGAATGCAGCAACGTAGAAAATGCTCACCTACTCACCCGTCCGCTTATGCTGATGGTCGGTGAAATGGACGATAATGTCGATCCGGCTTCCACCATGCAGGTAGTGAATGCGTTGATCAAAGCGAAGAAAGATTTCGAACTGGTAGTCGTTCCGGGTATGAACCACTCCATGGGAGGCGAATATGGCGACCGCAAACGCTTCGATTTCTTTGTAAAACATCTGTTAGGTGTGACGCCTCCGGCGTGGAATAATTAATCAACATACGATTTATTTGATATAAGGAAAAGGATACTTCCCGAGGAGGTATCCTTTTTCATTTCGTCAAAATACAGTATTCTTTCGTTCTTTCCGCAGCAGGAAGTCGACGGTTTGAGAATTGTTTGTATATTTAGTGCGAACATACTTAAAGATAGAAAGCCATGGGAAAGAAGAATTTCGTGTTAGACACCAATGTGATTCTGCATGATTACAAAAGTATTGATAACTTTGAGGAGAATGATATCTATCTGCCGATTGTCGTACTCGAGGAGTTAGACCGTTTTAAACGGGGAAGCGATCAGATCAACTATAATGCCCGGGAGTTTGTGCGTGAGCTGGATGCCCTGACCAGTAATGACCTTTTTCTGAAAGGAGCCTCTCTGGGGCCGGGAAGGGGACATCTGTATGTGGTGACCGAAGAGAAAGTGATGGAGCATGTTTCCCTCTCTTTCCCCGAACGGACGGCCGACAACCGCATCCTTTCCTGTACCTCCATGATTGCCAAAACGAAGCCGAAGATGGAAACGATCCTGGTGACCAAGGATATCAATCTTCGTATGAAGGCAAGAGCCTTGGGCATCAAGGTGGAGGACTATATCAACGACAAGGTGGTCAATGTCGATATCTTTGAACGTGCTCAGGATACATACGATAATATTGATCCGGATCTGATCGATAAACTATATGCTTCGCCGGATGGAATCGATGCGGATCTATTGGACATTAATTCCAAACTCGAGCCGAACGATTGTTTTATACTGAAGAGTGTTCGTAATTCGGTGCTGGCACGTAATAATCCTTTTACCGGGAAGATTCAACGGGTAGAGAAGGGTAACAATTATGGTATACAGCCTCGTAATGCGGAGCAGAGCTTTGCGTTTGAAGTGTTGAATGATCCCGAAGTGACGCTGGTGGGTATTACCGGGAAAGCTGGTACGGGAAAGACCCTGTTGGCCATGGCCTCCGCCCTGAAACAGGCTAACCAGTACAAACAGATATTGCTTGCCCGTCCGATTGTTTCGCTGGCGAATAAAGATATTGGTTTCCTGCCGGGTGACGAAAAGCAGAAGGTGGCTCCTTATATGCAACCGTTGTTTGATAATTTGAATGTGATCAAAGCGCAATTTGCTCCGGGAAGCAAAGAGGTGAAACTGATCGACGATATGCAAAAAGAGAATAAATTAGTGGTGGAGGCCTTGGCTTTTATCCGCGGGCGCAGCTTATCGGAAACATTCTGTATTGTCGACGAAGCGCAGAACCTGACGCCGCACGAGATAAAAACCATTATCACCCGTGCCGGCGAAGGAACCAAAATGGTCTTTACCGGCGATATCCAGCAGATCGACTCGCCTTACCTCGATGCCCAGAGCAACGGCCTGGCCTATATGGTCGATAAGATGAAAGGACAGGATATCTTTGCTCATATCAACCTGATCAAAGGCGAACGAAGCCAATTGGCCGAGATGGCAGCGAATTTGTTGTAAAGGTTGATAGTCAGAGTAATTAAGAAGTAGTATAATATAAAAGGTCGGCACCGGGATGATCCGGGATGCCGACCTTTTTGGTAGAAAAGCAACGACTCAGCTTTTCGCTTACTTCAAATACTCTGCCAGACTTTGTGGCAGATAGAAGGTTTCGTTGGCATCCACGTAGACGATCACCGAGTTGAGGCAGATCTCATCCTGCGCTTTACGACCTGACTTCACAATATTAGAGAAGGGTGTGATGGTCAGTTGCTTGTTGCGGTTCTTCTTGTTTTTGACCACCAGGGTGGGGGAGCCTTTCTCTTCCGTGGAAGGGATTAGTTCGCAGGTAAAGTCTTTAAACACCTCCGTATGGCGGGCAAAGATCTGGTTGGTCAGATCGTCCAGATGTCCGATGCCTACCGCTTCACACATATAATGGTTCAGGTCGACGTTTGTGCGTCTGCCCATAGGTGGAGTTCCTTTCGGGTGGTAAGCGGCAAGGAATACCTCTTCACCTGTATGCCCGCCGGTGGTAAAACCAAAACAGGTTTTCGTTGTGATCAATTTAGACATGAAAGAGCTTAATGATCCGCTGTAAAGTGAAGGTTCGATTCCTTCTGATGAACGTTCGCTTTCCGGAATCGGACTGTTCTTATAGTCTTTCACATGATTCAGGGCATTCAATTCCTTTTCGGAAAGTTCGAATCCGGCATAGGTACGGAAGATTTGCTGTACCTCTTTGTTTGGTTTGCTGTTGACCATTTTGGTCAATCCCTCCGCCGTCAGTTTCACTTGTGCAAGATTATGGAAAAGCTGCTCTTTGGTCAGTTTGTCGTAGCCACCGCAATCGCGTCTGCCTAAGCTGAATCCGCTGTTCCCGTGGTCGGGCACGATAATCACCAATGTTTCGCCATCTTTCTTGGCAAAATCCAACGCCGCTCCACAGGCTTTGTCGAACGCCAGGAAATCCGTATACATACCCACCGGGTCGTTGGCATGAGCTGCCCAGTCAACCTTGCTGCCTTCGACCATCAGGAAGAAGCCGTTTTCGTTGCGCGAAAGTTTCTCGATAGCCGTACGGGTCATCTCTTCGATAGAGGGTTGTTCCTCCGGATTGCGGTCGATGTCGTACGCCATTTCGCTGTCGCCATAAAGAGCCCACATCTTATTATGTTTGTCGGCACGCATACCCGCCAGGTTGTTTCTGTACACATGGTAGTCGTTCTCCGTCAGGTACGCCTCCATATCGTTTGACAAGATAGATACACCACCTCCGATCACCACGTCCAGATCGTTATGCACCATCTGCGGGGCAATCCAATGATAATTGCCGCGACGGTAGCTATGCGCTGAGCAATCGGCAGGAGTCGCATGCGGGAACTCGCAGGTAAACACCAGCCCGGTCGCTTTGTTTTGCAGTATCTTCATCGCTTCCAAAACGGTTGCCAGCGGCTGATAGGCACGTTCCGGATCCATCGGGAAGATGTCGTTGTCGCCATCGGCTACCGGATAGGTCGACACATATCCCGTACGGCTCGGATAACCGGTCATATAACAGGAGGTTGTCGGTGCGGAGTCGCCGATAGGGGCGTTGGATGAAAAGGTGCTAACCGTTCCGCATAGGTAAGGATCGATATGTAAATCAGGCTGATCCGGGTTCGCATACCATTGTAGCCAGCGTGATACGGACACAACAGGCAGCGAGCATCCGTCGGGAATCAGGACGATCAGGTTCTTTACGGGTTTTACCTCTTCCGTTTGAGTTGCTTGTGCCGGCCACAGGATGATTGTCAGCAAAAGCGAGAAAATGATTGTTCTTTTCATGATATATAATGAATATAAATTGTTTGATAATGATTGATTAATCCAGTCGGATGATCTCTTCCTCAAAGATCGTCAGCTTTTCGATGCCTGTTTCCGTCACTAAGAAGCTGTTTTCGATGCCTACCGCTCCGATGCCCGGCAAGACAAACTTAGGTTCTAAGGCGAATACCATAGCGGGTTCCAATACTTCTTTGGAGCGGGGAGTGAGTACCGGCAATTCATTGATCTGAATGCCTATGCCGTGTCCGACAAACTTCGCCTGCTGTTTGGTGCCCATGAAACAGTCGCCTAAACCGGCTTTTTCGGCAATCTCCAGGGAGAGATTGTACATCTCAGCACAGGAGGTGCCCGGACGACTGATATTTGTTACTGCCTCTTGTATCTCCAACGCTACCTGATGGGCACGATAAGCCTCTTCCGGTAGCTTACCTACCGAGAAGACACGGGTCATGTCGGTAATATAAGGCGTGTAGTTGCCAGCCATATCGACCATCACGGCCGTACCTTCTTTCAATAGGGTGCCATTGGCGCCGATAGGCAGTGAACTGTTCACGCCTCCGCCTCCCAGGGCAAAGTCGAATGGCGAGGGGGTTTCAGCATTATCCCCTGCCAACAGGCTTCCCATAAAGATGTCCATATTGGCGCCAAATGCCCGGAAGAGTCCCATGGAACCGTTCTTACGCATCCGCTTTTCAATCTCATACTGCAGCTCTATATCGGTCATGCCCGGGCGAAAACATCCGGTGATCTCCGAATAGGTCAGTATATGCTGACGGGCGGAAAGACGGAATTGTTCTATCTCCCAGGGCGTTTTCACACTACGCGTTTGCCGAAGCAGGGCGGTGGCATTGCCTGTCTCCTCCGGTTTGAAGGCGGCCGCCAGGCGCATATATTCGTTATAGGCGAGTTCGTCGCCTTCTAAGAGCAATTTTTTAGGCAGGGGAATCTGATGTTCAGCAAACAGTTCGGGCATTTGTTCGGGTTTGCGAATGTAATGAACTTGGTCGCCGGTCAGTCCGTTTGGTCGCTTGACAAAAAGCCAGGGATCGCCTTCCGCCGGCAGATAGAAATAGCCGCTGTAAACGCGTCCTGCCACATAATACAGGTTCACATCCACACTCAACAGGCATCCGTCTGCCCCTGTTTTACTCATATTCTCTTGCAATCGCCTCCATTTCAGTTGGAGGTCTTTTCTGATATCTTCTTGTATCATCATCTTTTAGGCGTACTTTTTATTTGCAACATCAAAGGTACGAAAAAATGAAGAATTACAGATAAATCGCTGTGTCGGATAATTGGGCAACCTCTTCGGGGTTGTGTGATGTAAAGAGCAGAGTTTGTTGCCACAGGTTTTCTTTTTCCCGGATGCGTTCGATAATCCGTTGTGTCAACGATTCGTCTAAACCTTTAAAGGGTTCGTCTAAGAAAAGGAAAGGGGAGGGGTATATCAAGGCGCGGGCAAGGGCTATGCGTTGTTGTTGCCCGTAGCTTAGCTCCGTGGGGCGCTGCGATTCAAACTCTTCCATCTCGGTCAGACGAAGCAGTTCGCGCGCCTTTTCATAGGCAATCTCCTGCGAAGCCAAACGAGCCAGGGGCAGTGCGATGTTATCGAGGGCAGAAAGATGAGGCAACAGTTCCGGTTCCTGAAACAGGGAAGCAATGCCTTGCCGGCGATCGATCGTAATGGTGCCGGTCGTAGGCATAAGGGTGCCGTTGATCAATTTCAACAGGGTGGTCTTCCCGGCGCCCGAAGGGGCGGAAATAGCATATTTCTTTCCTGCTTCGAACGTATAGGAAAAGTCGTGAATGCCAAAATGGTAAGAGACCTGATCCAATAGAACGGGAAGCCCTTTCGGCCTGTTATCGATCAGCGGATCCCGCATCTCCTTTTTCCGGGAGAGGAAAATAACCGAGGGCTGGTAACTATTTGCGCGGCTGATCAACCGATCGGTCAGAAAGCTAAGCCCGATCGCGATCACGGTCCAGGCAATCAGTTCGGGCACGGAGATAAACACCTGCGCCTGTTTCATCTCGCTACCAATGCCATAACTGCATTGCGAGAGCACCTCACCCATAATGATCGCGCGCCAACCGAAGCCGGCAGCCGAAGCCAGTCCGCTGTAGAGGAAAGGTTTTATCTGCGGATAGATGATCTGAGTGAAATGATTCCGTCTGTTCAGGCGAAACTGATGAGAGAAAACCTTCCATTCCGGACGCATCTGGCTAATCCCCTTTGTGAGGTTTTCCGTCAATAGGGGAAACATGGTCAGGAAGCCTATCAGGAGCGGAATGCTTTCCGCATGCAAAAAAATAAGCGCCAGCAGAATAAACGAGATCACCGGAATCGACCGCATGATCGCGAGTAGTGGGCGAAACAGTTCCTGTAACCACTCTACCCGTGTGAAGACAAAGGCGAATCCTGCGGCAGCCCCGAAAGAGAGAAGCATACCGATTACGCCCCGCCCGATGGTCGCTCCCAGCGAGATATAGAAGGAGGGGGTGGTAAAGAGATGCCAGATAGAAACAGCCAGGCGATCGATCGAAGGAAAGAAAAGCGGCTGGTTCACGATCATAGCCGTCACCTGCCAGATCAACAATAAGAGAAGGATAGAGAGATACGGGGCATATTTCTTTTTCATGGCGTTACTGGTAGAATGAGTTATCGGGCAGTTTGTTACCCAATGCTTTGGGTTCGTATTGATAGATGATCCGAAGAAAAGCCTCGGTCTCTTCGCGTATGGCTGCAATCGGCAGGTAGTCGATCCGGCAACGTTCGATGCTCTCTTCCGTTAATAGGCCGGGAGGAAATATGCCCTCTTTCTCCAAAATAGCGATGGCAGCGGTCGGTTTCTGGCGGGCATAATGGCAAGTAGCAGCCAATAAACTATCGATCACGCTCCGTTTTTCTTGCAACGAACTCCGAAAAAGTACGGCTGTTTCTGCAAAACCCGGTGAATCTCCCGAAGGATTATTCAGGTCGGCAAGCAACTTCAATTCCGGTTTCTCGCGTAGGACATAACTGACAAAAGGCTCTGCCAGTACGGCCGCTTCGGCTTTCCCTGCCAATAGGGCGAGGGTCACCTCGGAAGCGGTCGTCAGTGTATAGTTCAAGCGATAGGGGAGCGCCTGCTTTTCCAGGTAATAACGCGCGAGAATATCCGGCGTAGTACCCGAACCAAACAGATGTAACTGACGGGCATCCGGAAGGCCAACTAAGTAGAGATTGCCCCAAATGGGACAGCCGGCCAATTGGTAGTCGATACCTTTATTATAAAGATTGGCGGCACTGATCATGGGAACGACCGCCAGATCGGTTTCCCGGCGGATGAGTAACGCCTGTACCTGCTGTGGAGAATCGGCCACTTCCACGACCACTTTCCGCCCGTCGATCACCGGTGGCTGTTCGATCCATCCGGCAAAAGCAATGGCAGAAGGGCCGCGAAGTATCGTAACCCGTAGACTGCTCTCCTGTTTCTTCCCTCCGCATCCGGTCAATAGTAGGACGATAAAGAGAAGTATGCCCGGATAAATCATTTGACGTTTCATGGGTGTAAAGGTAAAGAAAATATGGAAATATTATTTTCTTTCCCTTTTCTGAAGCAAAATCCTATCGCTACTAACCAACTAAAATTTTGAGTAAAGGGGTATTTTAGACTGCTTTGTTAAAACGGAAAACTTTATTCTGTATTTCCACATTTGGTTCTAACTTTATCAATCCGGCTTTTTGGATATGTACTACACGAGGTAAATAACCAAGATACAACACAATAACATACGCATTGGGATCCGTTGTTGAAATAACAAAACTCCCATCATTCTCTGTATGTGTAGAATTCTCCTCTGTTAGTAGCATAATTGTAATACTCTCTTTTTTAAGAAAAAGAGATGCTGCTTGAATAGGTTGACCATTCTCATCTACCACCTTTCCTTTCATCGAAAGTGGAATTGATTCATGATTTTGATTTGTTTTTGACGAATCCTTGGATTTGTCATAGACAACTACCCACTTATTGTTGATAATAACATAGCTATAATCTGAGTTCTTAAGTAGTACATCAAGAATTTGAGCAAGGGTTTTATCCTCAAAATTTTGATTTATTTTATCTGTTTTATTTGTGATCTTATCTTGAAAGACAAACTGATATTCGTTCGTTTTTTCAATTTGACTTTTTAATTGAAAAAGAGCCGATTCTAAGGATTGATTCTCGAAACGGATTGAAATTTGCTGTATTTCTTGATATCCACCAGCTTTTAACTGAAAAAAAACGAGAAATAAACAACAAAAAATAAAGCTTGTTTTATTTGTAAACATAATTTTATTTATTAGGAATCACATTAGACATCTATTTGTTTTTTTTCTGATTTCGTTTTTTTATTGAGCAGTACTCAGTTATAAGGCTGCAAAGAAACTCCTTAAAGAAAGTGAATGTTTTTGATATAACCAAATTGTTTAGGAAAATAAAATTGTCTATTTCTCTGTCTATCTATCAGTTGTATGCGTTTTCTGTTTTTCATACCCGGAAACACATCCTTGATGCGATTATCACTATCTTTGTACTTCTAAACAAGGTGTAAAATATGGAACACAGTCACCCTTATCCCGGGTTAACACAGGAACAAGTAGAAGAGAACAGACGATTATATGGTCATAACCTATTGACACCTCCTCCCAAAACGTCGCTCTGGGTGCAGTTTCTGGAAAAATTCAAAGACCCCATCATACAGATATTATTGGTAGCCTGGCTGCTCTCCATGATCATTGCCGGAGTGCATTGTTGGGGACCTGATGCGGAAGGCGTTAAGGCTTTTCTCGAACCCATCGGTATTTTCTTTGCCATCCTATTGGCAACGGGCGTAGGCTTTGCTTTTGAAGCAAAGGCAAACCGTGCGTTCGATCTGTTGAATACGGTAAACGACGATGCACTCATCAAGGTGATTCGCGAAGGAAATATCACGGAAATACCGAAGAAAGATATTGTGAAGGGGGATATTGTCATTGTAGAGACAGGCGATGAGGTGCCTGCCGATGGCACCTTGTTGGAGGCCATCTCCCTGCAGGTGAACGAATCGACCCTGACCGGCGAACCGGTTATTTCCAAAACAACGAAAGAGGAAAACTTCAACCAGGAGGCGACCTACCCGAGCAACTGCCTGATGCGTGGCACGACCGTGGTTGACGGTCATGGCATTCTGGAGATCGATACCGTAGGCGATGCCACGGAATACGGAAAGGTCTATGAGGGATCGCAAATCGACAACAACCTGGATACGCCCCTTCAGATACAATTGAAAGGACTGGCCGCATTGATTAGTAAGGTGGGGTATACGGTTGCCGGGCTCACTTTCGTGGCTTTACTGGGGAAACTATTATTGTTTTCTCCGTCGGTTCCCTGGTTGGATATGGTCGGCGACATCTTGAATATTTTTATGATCGCCGTTACCTTGATCGTAGTCTCGGTGCCGGAAGGGTTACCGATGAGTGTAACGCTTAGTCTGGCTTTGAGCATGAACCGGATGTTGAAAACCAATAACCTCGTGCGCAAGATGCATGCTTGCGAAACCATGGGGGCAGCCACGGTGATCTGTACGGATAAAACGGGCACGCTGACGCAGAATCAGATGCAGGTGTATCGCACCAATTTTTATTGCCTACCGGAACAAACGCTTGGCGACGATGCATATAGTCAATTGATTAAAGAGGGTATATCGGTTAATTCTACTGCTTTTCTGGATCATTCCGAGGGAAAACTGAAAACATTTGGCAACCCGACGGAGGCAGCGCTTCTGCTTTGGTTGTATGGGCAGCAGGTCGATTACCTGGAACTGCGCGAGTCCTCTCCGGTGATCGACCAGTTGACCTTTTCCACTGAGCGCAAATATATGGCCACCCTGGTGGATTCATCCCTGCGCAAACGGAAGGTATTATATGTGAAAGGGGCGCCTGAGTTTTTGTTGGAATTGTGTCAATCGGTTGCCACCACCGAGGGAATGAAGTCGGTAGAGGCTTTCCGCCCGGTGATTGAGGAGCAGTTGTTGGCTTATCAGAATCAGGCGATGCGTACCCTGGGTATGGCTTATTTGGAAATAGATGAAACGGATAACGACGCTTTCTTTGTGAACGGGCGTGTAAGCCGCCGTGATATGGTGTTTATGGGTATTATTGCCATATCCGACCCGATCCGACCGGATGTGCCGGAGGCTGTGCAGCAATGCTTGGATGCCGGCATACAGGTGAAGATCGTGACCGGAGATACGCCGGCTACAGCCCGGGAGATAGGTCGTCAGATCGGGATATGGGAAGATAATGATTCGGAAGAGAACATCATCACCGGTACCTCGTTTGCCGCCTTGACCGACGAAGAAGCCTTGGATCGGGTGATGGATATGAAGATCATGTGCCGGGCACGGCCGACCGACAAACAGCGTCTGGTGCAACTGTTGCAACAGAAAGGCGCCGTCGTGGCAGTTACCGGCGACGGCACCAACGACGCCCCAGCCCTGAAGGCCGCGCAGGTAGGGCTTTCTATGGGCGACGGCACCTCGGTTGCCAAGGAGGCCAGCGATATTACCATTTTGGATAATTCGTTTGCCAGCATCACGCGCGCCGTGATGTGGGGGCGTTCGCTCTATCGCAATATACAGAAATTCCTATTGTTCCAGTTGACAATCAATGTGGCAGCCTGTCTGATCGTGTTGTTCGGTTCCTTGTTTGGCACCGAGTCGCCGCTGACCATTACGCAGATGTTGTGGGTGAATCTGATTATGGATACGTTTGCTGCGGCAGCCCTGGCGTCGCTTCCTCCGAACGAACGGGTGATGAACGATAAACCGCGTCGCAGTGGGGTAGGGGGCGACTTTATTATTTCACGCCCGATGCAGTATATGATCCTGAGTGTAGGATTATTGTTTGTAGTTGTATTGATGGGACTCCTGTATTGTTTTGGGCGGCAGGATGGGCTTACACCTTATAATCTTTCCTGGTTTTTCACCTTCTTTGTGATGCTCCAGTTCTGGAATATGTTTAACGCCAAAGCATTCCTGGAAGGCGCCTCCGCCTTTGCCCGGATGAAAGAATGTAAAACGTTTGTGTTTGTGGCCCTGTTGATATTGGTTGGCCAGTACCTGATCGTTACTTTTGGTGGTGAAATGTTTAATGTGGTTCCCTTAAGCTGGAAAGATTGGGGCATCATTATCGGAACGACCTCGTTTGTGCTTTGGTTTGGCGAGCTTTTCCGCCTGATAAAAAACAGGCGGAAGACTATCCGAAACGCAAAAGTGTCATAACCCATTCACGTTTTTCTTCCTTCGTATGGCTCAGTCGGAATGGCTGGGTAAAAGTCCTTTTTATTTTATCGAATAAAGCGTTAACGAAAGTTAAATGGCGGCTTTTCGCCGAAACCCCCAATTTACGATTTGTAATTTCGGCAGGACTTTGCGCGCAAAAAGGCGGGACTTCGGAGACAAACTCCCGGGAGAAACACTTTTTAACGTATGGATTTGTAAGCAAAACGGGTGGTTTTGCTTACAATCCGTATTTTAACATTTTGTCAAATCTTCTTATTCCGCCAATCTGCCTTTTTGAGGTAGATCATACAGAAGGTCATCAGGAAGGAGTAGTAGATGATCTCCGTTGTGAAGCATAGGTGGACGGGCATCTTTAGGACGGATCCCATAATGAAAAGATAGGCACAATAGGCGACTAAAGTGGCTACCTCCATGGCCAATGCGGAACGGGTGTTTCCGGTGCCCGATACGCCATTGAAATAAACATTACTAATGGAACTCAATAGCATCGCCAGCGATATAACATACACAGAGGGGACAGATGCCGCAATCAATGTGGGGTCGTTGGTGTATATGGAAATAATCGCATGAGGGAAGGCACATATTAAGGCAACACAAACCGCCATAATCAGAAATGACATACGGGCTATTTTGCGAATAATAGGAATGGTTTGTTCAATATGTCCCGCACCGATGGCATTACTGACAAACGAATTGGTGGTTGTCGATAATGAATTGACGGGAATAAACATAACAATATAAATGCTTCGCACAATGTTGGCGATAGCCAATTCGCGTTGCCCCAAACGTTCCACTACCACAAAGAACATGAAGAAGGTACCCATGGAGAGGAAATGCTGTATCATGGTGTAAACAGAAATACTCAATACGCGGCGCAAAAGAGCGAAATCGAAGGAGCGGAGCTTCCGGAGACCATATTTATCGCGGTCGACCGTCAGTCGGGTGTAGACAAAAAAGAACAAAGTAGAGACGGCTTCCGCTATAACGGATGCAATGGCGGCTCCTTTTATTCCCATAGCCGGGAATCCGGCGTGTCCGAATATCATGAGATAGTCGAGCAATACGTTGGTGAGTGCCATCACAATGGCATTCAATGTCAATACCTTCGTGCGTGTGATGCCGATAAAGAGCGCGCGAAACATCACATTGATAAAAGAGAAAAAGAAGCCGAACACACGCCAGTCCAGGAATTCCATGGTGGCATCCAGAATGGTGTCGGAAGAGATCATCACACGCATCACGCTGCGCCCTCCCGTCTGAGCCAGGAAAAACATAACGGCTGCGGTGACTAACAGAAACAGTACTCCCTGTATCATGACCGGACCGACTGCGGCATACTCGCGTTCACCGTTGCGACGGGCAATCACAATCTGTGAACCGATGCTGAATCCGAAAGCGATGGTAAAACAGCATATATAGAACAGACCACCCATAGCGGCGGCGCCCAGTTCGACTTCGCCCACATGGCCCAGGAAGGCAGTATCCGTTACGTTGACTACATTCTGCGCCAATAGGCTGAGCAGGATGGGATAGCTTACGTGCCAGATCTGTTTATTTGAATAGATTTGTTGACTCTTATTTACTTGCATAATTTATTTTTTACAAAAAAAGCCTGCCGGAAAGATTGGCAGGCTTTATGATATGAGTTGTTTTTGTTAACTATACCGATTTAGACCAATCTGTTTGTCGCTGTATCCGGGAATATCACTGAAGGCTTAAAAGTTTTAGCCTCTTCGAAATCCATCAATGCGTACGACATGATAATGATAATGTCACCCGGCTGAACGCGTCGGGCAGCCGCCCCGTTGAGACAGATAACGCCGGATCCGCGTTCACCTTTGATCACATACGTATCAAAGCGCTCCCCGTTGTTATTGTCCACAATAGAGACCTTTTCGTTAGCAATCAGGTTGGCGGCATCCATCAGATCTTCATCAATGGTGATGCTTCCAATATAATTCAAATTGGCTTCGGTTACCGTAACCCGGTGAATTTTTGATTTAACGATTTCTATAAACATCCTCTTGTTATTATTTATACCGTATGTTATCGATCAAACGCACTTCGCCACAAAAAACAGTAATACATCCTACGATTGAATCGGTATCAGACCAATGATGTATCGATTCCAATGTATTCCCGTCAACTATTTCAAAGTATTCGACGCACATTTCAGGTGTCCGATTGAGTGTATCTACAACATAATCAATCACCTCCTGCACCTCTTTTTCGGGTACAAAGTTAAGTGTTTCTTTTAAAGTGCGTGCTATTAACGGCGCTTTTTGACGTTGTTCGGGTGTTAAACGCATATTTCGGCTGCTCATAGCCAGCCCGTCGGCTTCGCGCATGATCGGGCAGGCGACAATCCGGACAGGCAGGTTTAATTGCGCTGTCATGACGCGGATGATAGCCAGTTGCTGGAAGTCTTTTTCGCCAAAGTAGGCCGTGTCGGGCATAGTGGCATAGAAGAGTTTGCTCACGATCTGCGCTACGCCGTTGAAGTGCCCCGGGCGATGAGCACCCTCCATTACTTCGGCGATCCGTCCGAATTCGAACACACGGCTATCGGCTTCCGGATACATCTCCTCTACCGAGGGAGCGAAGACATAGTCGCAGCCGGCTTGTTCCAATAGGGCACAATCGGCATCAAACGTACGGGGATAAGTTTCCAGGTCGCGTTTGTCATTAAACTGGGTTGGATTGACAAAGACACTGACTACACACACATCGTTTTCTTTACGGCAGGCATCGACCAAACTAATATGACCGGGATGAAGAGCGCCCATCGTGGGAACCAGCCCGATCGTTTTGTTTTGAAGCCTTTCTTTTTCTAAATAATCATTAAGATTGGCTTTAGAATATAGGATTTTCATCTGAAAGAAGCTTAAATGAGGGTGCAAAGCAAGTAAATAATTACGGTAAATGAAAGAAAAATGTTATCTTTGTGCGATTTTACAAAAAATGAACGTATAGAATGGATGCAAAAAAGATCTTGTATATCAATCAAGAAATCTCTCCTTACCTTCCTGAATCAGAGATAGCGACAATCTCAAGAAATCTACCTCAAGGCATACAAGAGCGTGGCCGCGAAATCCGAACATTTATGCCTAAATACGGCAACATCAACGAAAGACGCAACCAATTACACGAAGTAATCCGCCTCTCCGGCATGAATCTGATTATTGATGATACCGACCATCCTCTGATTATCAAGGTAGCTTCCATTCAATCGGCTCGTATGCAGGTGTACTTTATTGACAACGAAGACTTCTTTCAGCGTAAGAACACGCTGGTCGACAACGAAGGAAATGAATATGCCGACAACGATGACCGCTCGATTTTCTATGTGCGTGGCGTACTGGAAACGGTAAAGAAGCTTCGCTGGATTCCTGATATTATCCATTGTCACGGATGGATATCAGCTCCTACCGGCCTCTATATCCGTCGGATGTATGCAGATGATCCCTGTTTGAAAGACGCGAAAATCGTCTATTCAATCTATAATGATGAGTTTTCTGTTCCTCTCCGCAAAGAATGTCCTGACAAATTGATTATGGATGGTGCAACAGAAGAAGACGTAAAAGGATTAAGAGAAGATACCAGTTTTGTAGGGGTAAGCAAAATGGCTATTGATTTTGCGGATGGTGTTATCCAGGGAAGCGAAACGATTCACCCGGATTTACAATCGTATGCCGCAGCCAATGGCAAGCCATTTTTAGGATACCAATCTCCCGACAATTACATAGACGCTTTTAATGACTTTTACGATGTGGTGTTAGATTCAAACAAGTAACAATCAACAAATGAACAAAAAGCATTTTATACTTGGATTATGCCTGGCAATCTTTATTCTGGGCAGTTGTGATGATGAATTGAGCAAGGTAGGAACGAGTATTCAGGGAGAAGGCGATAAGATCTCTGTATCTGTTGATTCGTTTAACATAGCGGCATCAACCGTCAAGATGGAGTCGGTATATGCCAAATCAGACACAGGCCTTTTGGGAGAGTTTTACGACCCGTTATACGGTACATTGGTATCGGATTATATCTGCCAGTTCTACTGTCCGGAGGGATATCGCTTTGAACATACGCCCATCGACGGTAAGGTGGACTCGGTAGACTTCCGTATTTATTACAGCGCCTGGGTGGGCGACTCAGTAGCACCCATGCGTGTTCAGCTATTCCCCGTTACGACTCCGTTAGAAAAGAATTACTATACTGATCTGAATCCGGATGATTATGTAGACCGGAAACAGGTGTTGGGTTCTCAGACCTATACGGCCTATGATGTTTCCGTTCCCGATTCTGTGCGGAATGGCGACGATGGTTATTATCCGAATATCCGCATCCGTATGCCGGAATCAATTGGGCAAAAGATCTACGACGAGACAGTAAACAACCCATCCTCCTTTGTCGATCAGGATGCATTCAATGCCTTTTTTCCCGGCTTATACGTGACAACCACCTTTGGGTCGGGCACTATTATTGGCGTAGACCTGTCGCTTATGACCATCCATTACAGATATGTAGGCAAAGGGGCGCAGGAGCAAGATACTATTATTCACGCAACCGAGGTGTTCAATATTACCAAAGAGGTTATTCAGCTCAATCGTTTCAAGAATACTGATATGAGCGAACTGCTCGAACCGAGCGAAGACTATATGTATATGAAGACACCGGCAGGTGTTGGTTGCCGCTTAGTTATCCCGGCTAAGGAGATTGCTCCGCTTATCGACGGACGTATTTTAAATAATATGCCGCTTACTCTTCGTGCATTCCCGCCAGAAGAGTATACATATGCGCTAAATATGCCCTCTAAATTATTGCTATTGCCGGAAGATTCGGTAAAAACATTCTTCGAGGATAATAAGGTAAGCGATGGTACCACCTCCTTTGTCGGCGTGTTGAATGCGGAAAATCGTACGTATCCCTTCGGGAATATTTCCAATGTGTTAAAGAAACACATAGAGAATTCTCCCGGCGATGACCTTGTATTGATGATTTTCCCGGTAAATACCAAAGAGGAGAGCAACTACTACGGAACCTATACAACGGTGGTCACGCATTACCTTGCTCCTTCCGGGTTGAAACTTCGCAAAGACAACCAGGCCATGAGAATGGGAGTCACCTCCAGTAAATACGGCAGCCGGTAAAGAATTTTCCGAAAGTATATCATATCAAACAAAAAAGGTATCGCTAAATGCGATACCTTTTTTGTTTGTATTCTATTCTAATGCGTATGCTTGTTAGCTTAAGCCCTCGACAAGTCCATCCACAATGTCGATATGTTTTGCCTGCGGCTCTTTCGGAAGTCCCGGCATACGCATGATCTCTCCCATGATAACGACAAGCATTTCCGCTCCGTTATTGATAATAATATCACGCACCTTCAATTCAAAATCCCGGGCAACGCCATAAGCTTTCGGATCCGAAGAGAAAGAATATTGCGTCTTGGCAATACATATCGGGTAATGGGAAATGCCAAGGCTCTCGATCTGCCGCAGTTTCTTATCGGCCAACGTGGTGTAGACCACCGATGAGGCGCCATAGATCTGCGTAGCCACTTTCTGCACCTTCTGACGCACATCGTCGTCGTCCTGATAGGTATGCTGCAACTCCGTAGAGGGATTATTCGCAATCGTATCTACTACCAGCCGGGCCAATTCCTCTCCGCCTTTACCGCCTTCGGCAAACACCTCATTGACAGCAAAGCCAACGCCCTGCTTCCGGCAATGGTCAGCCACAAGAGCAATCTCCTCATCACTATCCGTTGTGAACCGGTTAAAGGTAACCACCACCGATTGTCCGAAGCTCTTTATATTCTCAATATGCTTATCCAGATTAGCCAGGCCGCTTACCAGTCCTTCCCGGTTCGGCTCCTTGATTTTGTTTTCTGCCACGCCACCATGCATCTTCAGGCTCTGCGATGTGACAACAATCACCGTCAATTTAGGAGACAATCCCGCTTTGCGGCATTTGATATTAAAGAATTTCTCCGCCCCCAGGTCGGCACCAAATCCGGCTTCGGTCACCACATAGTCGCCATAGGTCAAAGCCATCTTCGTCGCCAGGATGGAGTTACATCCGTGCGCGATATTGGCAAAAGGCCCTCCATGCACAAAAGCAGCCGTATTCTCTGTCGTCTGCACCAGGTTCGGGCGCAAGGCATCTTTCAACAATACCGTAATGGCACCGGCTATCCCCAGATCGTTCACCGTAAAAGGCTGGTCGTTGTTCGTATATCCTAAAAGAATATTCCCTACCCGTCGCTTCAAATCATCCAGGTCGGAGGCCAGACAAAGGATGGCCATTATCTCGGAGGCCGGCGTGATATCAAACCCGGTTTCCGTCGGAACGCCGTTGGCACTTCCTCCCAAACCGGAAACCATATTTCGCAAACTACGGTCGTTCACGTCTAATACACGTTTCCATTTGATCTCTTTCAATCCGTCGCAACTGTTGCGCGTCTGATAGATATAATTGTCTAATAAAGCCGTGATCGTGTTGTGTGCCGATGTCACCGCATGGAAGTCGCCCGTAAAATGCAGGTTGATATTCTCCATCGGAAGCACCTGTGCATAACCACCCCCGGCCGCTCCACCTTTCATGCCAAACACAGGCCCTAAGGAGGGCTCCCGCAAAGCCACGACGGCTTTCTTTCCGATCCGGTTCAATCCTAATGCCAGGCCGATCGAAACGGTCGTTTTACCAATACCGGCCTTGGTCGGTGTAATGGCCGTCACCAGGATCAGGTTATGCTGCCCCACCTTCTCTTCATCGATCAGATGAAGCGGTATCTTAGCCATATAGCGGCCATAATTCTGTACTTCATCCCGGGCAATGCCCAACTCTTTGGCTATTTCTTTCACCTTTTTGAGCGTCGTCTCCCGGGCAATTGTAATATCCGTTTTCATAGCTTTTTCGTTTTATATATGCATACGCTCCCTACTCAACTTCTAAGGAGCGAAGCAAGTGATAACTTCTTTAACTTTTCTAACTACTATTCTTCTTTCGATTGATATAGATAACGTTTAATACTTCTTTTAGGCGTCTTCTCAAATTCCTCGTCATACAAGCGGTAGTCGCTCACCTTGCTATAAGCCGGGATCAGCGTATTCAGCTTATCGATATTTGCCCGCATCTGCTTTTCCACTTCCGCATCACTTACCCCCGTATTCTCTATCCGATCCAGGTCCGGATAAATCAAAGCAATGATCTTTCCTTTCTCGGAAATAACAATCGATTCGCCCACATAAGGCATATTGTTCAACTTGTCTTCGATCTCTTCCGGATAGATGTTTTGACCGTTGGAGCTTAAGATCAACGATTTGCTACGCCCTTTGATGTAGAGGAATCCATCTTTATCCAAGGTGCCCAGGTCGCCTGTCCGCATCCAACCGTCTGCAATCATTACCTCTTCGGTAGCCACCGGGTTTTTATAATATCCAAGCATGACATTCATGCCTCGTACCAGAATTTCGCCCACCTCGTTTTCCGGGTCGGAAGAGTCGATAATCACCTCCGTCCGGTCGACAATCTGTCCGACAGAAGCCATCTTAAAGGAGTCCCATTGCGTATAGGCAATCAATGGCCCACACTCCGTCATGCCGTACCCCACTGTATAGGGAAACTTCACCTTGCGCAGAAACTCTTCCACCTCACGGTTCAAGGCAGCTCCACCGATAACGACTTCCCATAGGTTGACGCCAAAAGCCGATTTCAGCTTTTTGCCGATTATATTTAAAATAATGGACTTAAGTCCGGGAACCTTCAATAAGGTTTTGATCACCGGCTTCTCAAGCATGGGGAAAATCTTATTTTTGACAATTTTCTCAATGATCAACGGAACCGCCAAAATCAACGGAGGTTTGATGGTTGCGAAGGCATCGATAATGATCTTCGGACTCGGTGTGCGGTTCAGGAAATGGATATGGCACCCCAGATTAACCGAATTCAGGATCTCAAAGGCCAGTCCATACATATGAGCCATCGGCAACATACATACGATTGTATCGCCCGGATGAATGCCCGGCAGGCGGTCGTAGGCGATCTTTGTGTTGCTCCACAAACTACGGTAAGGCAACATAACCCCTTTAGAGAAGCTGGTCGTTCCGGAAGTGTAATTAAGCACCGCCAACTCTTCCGGTTGCTCTTCGTGCATAACCAGGTCGTCCGGCCTATATCCTTCGGGAAATTTCGCTTTGAAACGAGCCTCTATGTCTTTCTGTACTTCGGCTACACCCTCCTTTTTGCTTGCCAATACGGAGAAGTCATCCATAAGCACGATCAACTCCATTTGAGGGATCTCTGCGATGTTCATTCCTTCCCAGTTATGCGAAGCAACAATAAGCGCCTTTGCCTCCGAATGATTCACGATATGATGGATGCTATCCGGCTTGAAGTCGTGCAAAATGGGAACAATCACCGCCCCGTAAGCCAGTGTTCCGAAAAAACAAATAGCCCAATGCGAAGAGTTACGCCCCACAATGGCCACCTTATCACCTTTTTGTATTCCGGCCTCTTCCAGAAGGATACGAAACTTTTCAATCTCTTCGGCAAAGTCCCTATAATAGAATGTTTTCCCTTTATAATCCGTAAAGGCGGGGAGATCCCAGTTTTTTCGAATACTATTCCCAATAAGCCCCAAGAAACGTTTTTCCATTTTCTGTCATTTAAAATTTATATCTCTATTACATATGTGTGGAGTTGGTTCGCAAGATAACTATTTAAATGCACATATGCTATATAATACAATTGGAAAAAGTGTCGATTTGTTTACGACGAGAGACGATTTCGAACGTTCCATGCATCCCTCACTCCGATCTCTACTCCGGCAGTCGGGTTGTTTTTGATCCTGTGACTATTCAGTCATTTCGCGTGAAAAAAAATGCAAACAGATGTTAAAATGCCTGTTTTTGACGAAACCCCTAATTTACGATTTGTAATTTCGGCAGGACTTTTCGCGCAAAAATGCGGGACTTTGGAGACAAACTCCCGGGAGAAACACTTTTTAACGTATGGATTTGTAAGCAAAACGGCCGTTTTACTTACAATCGATATTTTAACATTTTTGGGGTGTTGTGCGAAAATGCAACGGTAAATACGTTAAATCGGGAAAATGTAAAGAGGGAGAAGAGGGTAGTGTATCTAAAATTTTCCCTTAGCTATTTTCCGGATGAAGCTGTTTTTCACAGGTGAAGAATGGCTGAAAAGCTTTTGATAAATTGCAACTGTATTGGCTGTTTGAACTTACAAAAAGATATAAATATACTGTATTTATGGGTGTGTTTTATATGAAAACACCAAAAATACTACCGAATAACCGTTTTTGATTTGACAAAATGATATTTTTCTAAAAAAATAATTCATTAAAAATGCACGAGTTTCTGAAAGATATGACTATCTTTCCTGAAGAAATTATTACCTTTGTTCAATCGTTTGTAATCGACAAAAAACATATTTAAAAATTTATCGAGTTATGGCAAAAATAAGAGGAGCGGTTGTTGTGAACACCGAGCGCTGTAAGGGATGCGACCTATGCGTGGTTGCCTGCCCGACGGACACGCTCGAGCTTCATCCGCGCGAAGTGAATAACAAAGGGTATCATTATGTTTACATGAAAAACCCGGATAATTGCATCGGTTGTGCCAACTGCGGATTGGTATGCCCCGATGGTTGTTTAACGATCTATAAAGCAAAAGTATAATGTCAGAAGAAATAAAACTGTTAAAGGGAAACGAAGCGATTGCCCATGCGGCGATCCGTTCGGGTGCCGATGGTTATTTTGGCTATCCCATCACTCCCCAGTCGGAGATTTTGGAAACATTGATGGCGGAGATGCCCTGGGAAACAACCGGCATGGTGGTTCTGCAGGCAGAAAGTGAAGTAGCTGCCATTAATATGGTGTACGGAGGCGCTGCCACCGGAAAGCGGGTGATGACATCATCCTCCAGTCCGGGTATCAGCCTGAAACTGGAAGGCATCTCCTATCTGGCTGGAGCCGACCTGCCCTGTTTGATTGTCAATATTATGCGTGGTGGCCCCGGCTTGGGAACCATTCAACCCAGTCAGGCGGATTATTTCCAAACGGTAAAAGGGGGTGGACACGGCGACTATCGCCTGATCACACTGGCTCCCTCTTCCGTACAGGAGATGGCCGACTTCGTAACATTAGGCTTTGACCTGGCTTTCAAATATGCTAATCCGGTGATGATACTGGCAGATGGTATCGTGGGACAGATGATGGAAAAAGTAACGCTACCGCCGTTCCAAAAACGCCGTACGGAAGAAGAATTACGCAAAGAGAACCCCTGGGCAGCCCAAGGCAAGCCGGCGGATCGTAAGCCAAACGTGATCACCTCATTGGAGCTCGATCCCGCCGTTATGGAAGAGAACAACAATCGCTTCCAGGCAAAATACAAGAAGATTGAAGAGAACGAAGTACGCTATGAAGAGTTTATGTGTGACGATGCGGAATACCTATTGGTAGCCTTCGGATCTTCGGCACGTATCTGTCAAAAGGTAGTGGAACTGGCACGTGAAGAGGGTATCAAACTTGGCCTTCTGCGGCCTATCACCCTATGGCCTTTCCCGACACAAGCCATTGCGGCCTATGCCAACAAGGTGAAAGGAATGCTCTCCGTTGAATTGAATGCCGGACAAATGGTGGAAGATATCCGCCTGGCTGTCAACGGCAAGATAAAAGTGGAACACTATGGCCGTCTCGGAGGAATCATCTTTACTCCGGATGAAATACTCGATGCACTAAAAGAAAAAATCATTAACGCATAAATCCATCAGATTATGAGACGCGGAAGCCGGTTAGACGAATTGTTTACTTTATTGTTTATGGTCTTGGCCATTGGCGCTGTTATATGCTTTTTTGCCTTACGTGGCGACCGGACATGGTTTCTCATTCTGGGAGGTATTGCGGTTGTGTTACGGGTAGTGCAGTATGTAATGCGATACGTTGGTAAATAAAAAAGAAGTTAAAAGAGATATGGAACTCAATGAAATAATTAAACCGGAAAACCTGGTTCATACGAAACCCCGGTTAATGAATAATAATTCCATGCACTACTGCCCGGGCTGTAGTCATGGTGTCATACACAAATTGATAGCAGAGGTAATTGACGAAATGGGGCTTGCCGAAAAAACCATCGGAGTTTCTCCGGTAGGCTGTGCCGTGTTTGCTTACAACTACCTGGATATCGATTGGATCGAAGCGGCTCACGGACGTGCTCCTGCTGTTGCGACCGCTGCCAAACGGTTGAACCCCGACAAAATGGTGTTCACCTATCAGGGCGATGGCGACCTGGCGGCAATCGGTACTGCGGAAACAATCCATGCGGCTAACCGTGGAGAAAACATCGTGATTGTGTTTGTCAACAATGCGATATACGGTATGACAGGCGGACAAATGGCGCCCACCACGCTGGAAGGCATGCCCACGTCGACAACTCCTTACGGACGTAATATCGAACTGAACGGCCATCCGCTGAAAATAACCAATCTGTTGGCGCAACTCGAAGGCACCTGCCTGGTAACCCGTCAGAGCGTACATACGGCGGCTGCTGTAAAGAAAGCCAAGAAGATGCTCCGCAAGGCATTTGAAAATGCGATGAACAAAAAAGGAACATCCATTGTAGAATTTGTTTCGACCTGTTCTTCTGGTTGGAAAACAACTCCGGCGAAAGCAAACGACTGGATGGTCGAAAACATGTTCCCATTCTATCCATTAGGTGACTTAAAAAACATTGAAGAAGCATGAAAGAGGAAATAATCATTGCAGGTTTCGGTGGACAAGGTGTATTGTCCATGGGGAAAATATTAGCCTATTCCGGCTTGATGGAAGGAAAAGAGGTGACCTGGATGCCATCTTACGGCCCGGAACAACGGGGGGGAACAGCCAATGTGACTGTTATCCTGAGTGACGCACCCATCAGCTCGCCTATTCTGAATCAATATGATATAGCGATTGTATTGAATCAGCCTTCGCTCGAGAAGTTTGTAAATAAGGTGAAGCCGGGCGGTATCCTGATCTATGACGGATACGGTATTCATACGCCTGTTACACGCACCGACATTCAGGTTTATCGCGTAGATGCAATGGATGCCGCGACGGAAATGAAGAACGAAAAGGCCTTCAATATGATCGTATTGGGCGGACTGTTGAAAGTCGTTCCGATGGTTAAGCTGGAAAACGTACTGTTAGGCCTGAAAAAGTCGCTGCCGGAGCGCCATCACAAACTGATTCCGATGAATGAAGCCGCCATCAAAAAAGGAATGGAAATTATCCAAAAGGTGTAATTCAGTCAAAAAAGATGATAAAGATAAAGGGCGTTCTTGTGTAGGAACGCCCTTTTATTATATCTTTGCAAACGATGAAGAAGAGTATTTATATATCATTAACCATACTCTGTATAACGTTATCGGTGCAGGCGCAGGATCGTCCGCCGCGAGGAGGAGGTGAAGGTGGTTTCTCACTTTCCAATCTATCGAAAGGACAAGGCGCAGACAGCATTCAGACAGACACATTGGCGCTCTCCGACCAGGTAACGGCATTGCGTGTCAGTCCTTATGTCGGGCAGGCTTTCGTAGCACCTATGGATACCGCCCGGCTGAATTTCGGTCAAAGCACACTCGTTGAAGGGCAGGGATTAGCCATGGGATACCTGGCAAACTTGGGCTCTCCCGCACAATCCCGTTTGTTCCATGAACGCAAAGAGAGCCGTGACTTTATCTTTGCCGATCCTTTCGACAACTACATTGTCACGCCGGAGAATGCAGACTTTTACGATGCCAAGGTGCCTTATACCAATATCCTTTACTCTTTTGCCGGCGGCGATCAGCAAAAAGAAGAAAGACTGAAAGGGATTATGACCGTTAGCTTTGGAAAAAAGATCAATATCGGCGGGGAACTAGACTACATCTATAGCCGTGGGCACTATGCTTCCAACGGGAACAAACTCTTAAGCTACCGCTTTTTCGGTAGCTTCCTGACGGATAAATACGAAGCGCGTGCCTACCTGAGCAACTATAACTTTGTGAATTATGAGAACGGAGGGCTGCGTGATGACAACTGGATCTACAACCCGGAAGAGATGAATACCAGCGGACGCGCGGTGACCACCAAAGACTATGCCGTTCGCTTTAATAACGCTTTCAATCGTGTCAGAGGCAAACAGTACTTCCTGACGCATCGTTTCAACTTAGGATTCTACCGGATGCTCGACACGCCTGTTCAGGAAACAGCAGGAAACCTGGAAGAACACGAGCACGAAGGGGATGAACATGAGGGAGACGACCACGAACACGCATATAATGCAAGTATGCCTCCCGGCGGAAACAATAGCGAACCGGCAGAGCCGCGTCGCCAGTTTGTGCCGGTATCCAGTATTGTTCATACGCTTTTCTATGAAGATAACCGCCGTCATTTCACCACCAGCAATCAAACAGGCATTGACACCTGTTACAATTTCCCGGGTAAAAGCAATCCCGGAAGCATGGTGTTCTACGATATGTCGCCTGCATTACACGACCGTCCCTCCTCCTGGAAGCTACGCAACACCTTTGCCCTCTCCCTGCGAGAAGGATTTCAGAAGTGGGTTAAATTCGGATTATCCGCCTTTGTTACCCTGGAGCAAAGGAAATATGAGATGCGAAACAGCCTTCCCGGCCTTGAGTTCGACGAAAACAATTATCATTATTTCAACTTTACCCCTGAGACTCCCAATATTCTGGATACGCCTCTGTCAAAAACATACGATGAGTTCTCTACCTATATTGGAGGGGAACTGAGTAAATCGCGCGGCAGTGTACTCACCTACAATGCCCGGGGTGAACTATGCCTTGTTGGGGATGATCTGGGAGAGTTCCGTCTTACGGGTGATATTCAAACACGATTCAAACTATTCGGCAAAGAGGCATCCATCAAAGCAGAAGGCTATGTAAAGAACGTAGCGCCCGCCTTTTTCACACGGCACTACCTCTCCCGGTATTACCGCTGGGATAATAACTTCCGCAATGAGCAACAAATGTATGTCGGAGGCTCTGTTCATATCGAGAAAACCAGGACAACCTTGTTTGCCGGTGTGAACAGCATTCAGAATCATGTCTATTTTGGAAGCAAAGGTGTGCCTTTGCAACACGATGGTAACCTACAGGTCATCACCGGTCGGGTAAAACAAGATTTTAAGTTCAAAGGCTTTGGCTGGGAGAATGAAGCAGCTTATCAACTAAGCAGCAACAAGGAGGTGATTCCATTACCCGAACTGAGCCTGTACACCAATATGTATGTCTACTTTAAGCTGGCCAAGGTGCTCACCATTCAGTTGGGAGCTGACGCACATTACTTCACCTCCTACTATGCGCCCTATTATGAGCCGGCCACCCAACAGTTCCAGTTGCAGCCGGAAGACAGCCGGAAGACAAAAGTTGGCGATTATCCGTTGATCAATGCCTACCTGAACTTCCATCTGAAGCAGGCTCGCTTCTTTGTCATGGGCTACAATGTCGGAACCATGTTCCTTGATCCCAAACACTTCTCATACGCACATTATCCATTGAATCCTTTTGTGCTGAAATTCGGTATCTCCGTGATGTTCAACAATTGATTCCCCTTCTATGAAGTCCAAAAAACTTCTGTTATTGTATGCTTTCTTATTGCTTTTGGTGGTGGCCACGATGTTTCTTTTAAAGAAACCCAGGGAGACCGCCCGTGACCTGCAAGAGATAAGACAAGAGGGCGTATTACGTCTCATCACCGAATACAACCCGACTGGCTATTATGTAAGCGGTGATACGATCCAGGGGTTTCAGTATGAATTAAGCCAGGCCATTTCAGATATCTCTGGCCTGGAGGTAGAGATCCAACTGGAAATGAACCTTTCCAAAAGCTTTGAGAAGCTAAATCAACGAGCAACAGACATTATCGCCCGGAATATCCCGGCCACCACAGAACTAAAAGAATCCTACCTGTTCACCGACCCGGTTCTATTAAACAAACAGGTATTGGTGCAACGCACCTCTAAAGCAAACCACGGAATCCTTCCTGTACGCAATCAACTACATTTAGCCAAGAAGCAACTATATGTACCCGCCCAATCGCCGGCCATCCTGCGCCTGCGCAACCTGGAACAGGAGATCGGAGACACGATTCATATCGTGGAAGATCCGCTTTACTCTTCGGAGCAACTGATTATCATGGTGGCCAGTGGAGACATCGACTATGCGGTCTGTGATCAGCCCATCGCCCTGCATATGCAGGATCAATTCCCGGAAATCGACATCAACACCGATATCAGCTTCACCCAGTTGCAGTCGTGGGTCGTGCGCAAAGAATCCCAAGAGCTGTTAGACAGCCTCAATCATTGGTTCGGCCGCATAAAAGAAAGCGGGAGGTATAATCAGATATACTCCCGCTACTATAAATAAACTAATTAGGTAGATTGTTATTCTTCGCTTGATGGTTCGTGGGAAGGCAGGGTGAATGAGAATGTCGATCCGACGCCTTCGGTCGAGTCTACCTCCAATTTACCGCCCATTTTGGAAACCAATCCCTGACAAATAGCCAGTCCCAGCCCGATACCTTCGGCATAGTCATTCACTTTAGCAAAACGGCCGAACAGCTGTTTCTGCTTCTCTTCCGGAATACCCAAACCGGTATCTTTCACATAGAAACAAAGCTGTCCATCCGGCAAACTTCTGTAACCGATGGTGATCGATCCTTTGCGCGTATGTTTGATCGCATTGTTGGCCAGGTTGGTAATCAACTGCAACAAACGAACGGGATCCGTTCCGAACAGACATTCTTTTTTCTCCTTCTCGACAATCAATTCCACACCGCCCGGCATACGCAAACGGGTCGAGGCATAAGCCGAATCAACCAGATCGTTTACATCAATGTTTTCATACGAGATCTTCACTACATCGGCTTCGATCTTCGACAAGTCAAGAATATCATTGATCAGCTGCATCAGCATCTGGTTGTTGGTCTTGATCACATCATAATAGGCCATACGCTCATCGGCCGAATCGGTAAAGGCCATAATCTCTGCAAAACCGGTGATCGCATTCAAAGGGGTACGGATCTCATGGCTCATATCTGCCAGGTATTTCGACTTCATACGGTCGGCCTTTTCCATCCGGTCGACCAACTCTTCCATCGTCAGTTCCTGCGACTTGCGGGCATCAATATCAGAAGAACAGAGCAATACAGTGGTAAACCCATCCGCATCCCTTTCATAGAGATAAATGATATATTCCCGCCAAACAAACCGGGTATGTTCCGGAAATTTGACAAATGCTTCAAATTTCACCTCCTGCACGCCATCATTCACAACAGATAGAAAATATTTCCAGAAAACGTCCAGGCTCTCTTCGTCGAAAACAGATATATAATGATCCCAGTTTATCAAAATAGAACGCTCCGCATCCTCTACCCAATGGTAAAGAATGGTCACTTCCGTATCCTTATAATCTTTCGTATGAGGATTAATTCTCAATAAACTTGCATGAACATCATTGGCCTTAAAAGCAATTTTGGAAAGAAGACGCAATCGTTTCAGCGTTTCTTTCGGATCCTCATTTTCATCGGATAAGATAGTTAACCAATGAGGGTTATTGTTCGCTCCATTTATAACATCTGTCTGAAGAAGTTTCTTTTCTTCATCACATTTCATATCACACCCCTTTTACTTCAATTTGCAAATAAAATATAAAGGTATTCCATTATTCTTAAACAGCCAACAAAAAAAGAAAAAACTTTCAAACCCTTATGGAAAAGCCTGTAAATTATCCTCCCCCGATAAAATACAATTTGATAAATCCCCCTAATATGTAACGATTCAGCAATTTTGCGGAAATGTAAGCAAATGTTAAAATGTTCGTTTTCGGCGAAATGCCCAATTTACGATTTGTAATTTCAGAAGGACTTTGCGCGCAAAAAAGCGGGACTTTGAAGACAAACTCCCGGGAGAAACACTTTTTAACGTATGGATTTGTAAGTAAAACGACCGTTTTGCTTACAATCGATATTTTAACATTTTGGTATTTGTCGTGCAAAAACAGATGGCAGATAACTCTTTTTACAAATCTGCATCCTTATCAGAAAAAGCTAAAATCTTGCGGTTTGATGACGAAGCCTATGCGCAACATACTTTTGAACTGGTTGTATTCGAGCAGGTTCTCGCCGTAGCCATTATAATATTGTAGGAAGAAATACTGGTTTTCGCTTGGGTTGAACTTATAGCTTAGTTCGAGTTGGGTGTTGAAACTCATTTTACTGCTTCGTTTGGTGAACAGGGCGGATGCGGCAAAACGCTGGTTATCGCTGCGGTACGTGGCGCCTAACTGAAACAGACCGTTGTAACGCAGGATGTCCCGGTTATTGCCACTGTCGATAATAGGCGCCCATATCCGAAACTGTGTCTCCCAGTTTTTATTGATCATGATAGAAGCACAGGCGGTTACTTTATTCCAACTACGTGAGTCGATACTGTCTTTTCCGTTCGATTCGTGTTCCAGCATCAGATAGCCTTTCCCGATGTAGTTGTTCTTATAGATAATGAGATGACCCAGTCCTATGCCGGGGTTATAGTTCATCTCGCGCATTGGCATCGATTCCTGGAAGATGTTCCAAAAGGCTTTTTGGGTGTATTGGATAAAGAGGTAGGTGTCGAAAGGTAGATTACTCTTGGTCAGTTTTTGTTGGATGCTCAGTTGGAACCGGGCATCGGAATTGGCGCTGTTCGCTTTGGCGTTGACGGGGATGCCTCCGATGAAGTAATTGTCGCGGAACAGGGTGAAGTAGGGGCGACGGTCGAGTTCGGCACGTACACTATCCGCATTGTAATAGCGTACCTCGGGTAGATTATCCAGGAATTGCTGAACCGGTCTCTGGGCAAAACCGGTATGGATTGTTAACAGGCACACGCTTAACACAAATAAAATTCTTCTCATCTTCTATCACTATTATCAGATCCATTTACCGATGCAAATATAGACACTTTGCCCGGCTTGGCATTAGTTGAAAATAAAGCAACCCTCGTCATTTCTGTTACTCTTTATAGAATAAACCGATTTTGGGTTCGATATGTTCAGCTCTCTTTCACTATCTTTACGCCCCATGGAGAAAGTATATACGTATTACCGGGAAAATGTAACCTCTTATTCCCGCCGGACGGAACAATTGAAACGACAAATACACCTGTTGGGAACGATCCGTCTTGTTCTTGTTGCCTTGTTGATATTGGCTATATGGCTTTTGAGAAACGAGAGTTGGCAAAGCATTTTAGGATCTATCGTCTTGTTTGCCATTCCTTTTGCCTTGTTAATGGTGTATCATACGCGGTTGCATAACCGGAAATTATATACAGAGGCGCTGATCGCTTTGAATGAGTCTGAATTGAAAGGGCTCGATTATGACTTTTCGGCCTTCGATGGCGCTCCGGAAAAGGTGGAGGCGGCTCATGCTTTTAGCCTGGACCTGGATGTGTTTGGCGATCGTTCGCTGTTTCAATCCCTCAATCGCAGTACGACGGTTATGGGAAAAGAGCGGTTGAGCGAATGGTTTCTCTCGCCGTTGACCGACAAGAAAGAGATCCTTCGGCGCCAGGAGGCTGTTCGTGAATTGAAAGATCATACATCGTTACGGCAACATTTCTATGTGACGGGAAAGCGCCGCAGCGGACATAAAAAGGACAGGGATTATCTGCATGCCCTGACCAATGATGATGCTTATTTTCTACATAACAGACTATGGAAAGCTCTGTTGTGGGTCGTACCGGCCATATGGGTGGTGTTGCTGGGTGGTGTCATCACGGGTTTTCTTGCCAGTAGCCTCCTTATGGGTTGGATTTGTGTGAGTTTTATCGTGGCGAACCTGACCGGGAAACGTATCAATAAGATCTATGAGTCGGTCAATAAAATGGAAAAGATATTCTCGACCTATGCCAGTCTGATGAGAAGTATCGAATCGACTCCTTTCCAATCGGAAGAACTGACAAAGCTCACGGCCGACCTGATAGGCAAAGAGGGACTGCCCGCCTCGAAAGCCATTAAACAACTCTCCGGGTATATCGGCGGATTAGATCAGCGTTATAGTGCCGCGGGCATCCTATTAAACCTTTTCTATCTGCGCGATACGCGGCATGCCTTGTGCCTGGAACGCTGGAAAAACCGCTATCGCGATGAGGTAGTTGTCTGGCTCGATGCGTTGGGAAGCTTTGATGCCTATAGTTCCTTGGCGGGATTTGCCTTCAATCATCCCGACTATGTGTATCCGGACATAGCGGATACCTACTTCCGAATGGAGGGGAAGGGGCTGGGACATCCGCTGCTTAACCGGGATGCCTGCGTCCGTAATGATACTCATATTCCTAAGAAGTCCTGGTTTTTGATCATAACGGGGGCGAATATGGCCGGGAAAAGCACCTATTTGCGCACGGTGGGGGTGAATTACCTCTTAGCCTGCATTGGATTGCCTGTGTTTGCCGAGTCATTAACGGTCTGTCCGGCACAGATGGTAACAAGCCTGCGCACCTCCGATTCACTTGTCAGCAATGAGTCCTATTTCTTTGCCGAACTGAAACGGTTGAAAATGATTATCGACCGCCTGAAGGAGGGGGAAGAACTCTTTATTATTCTGGATGAGATCCTGAAGGGAACAAACTCGGTGGATAAACAAAAAGGATCGATCGCGTTGATGAAGCAACTGGTTCATTTTGAGACCTGCGGCATTATCGCTACACACGACCTGGTATTAGGAACACTGGAAGAGGAGTTTCCTGACAATATCAAGAACTACCGCTTCGAAGCCGATATAAAAAACGATGAACTCTCCTTCTCCTATCAGCTACGCGAAGGCATTGCCCAGAATATGAATGCCTATTATCTGATGAAGAAGATGGGGATCACCGTTTGAGGAAAATTATGAATTGTGAATTATGAATTATGAATTGGGATTAAAAGAAACTAATTGCTTTACGCTTCGCTAAGCGATTTTCGCTTCGCTCCAATTCATAATTCACAATTCATAATTATTTCTTGTATTTCTCCATCTCCGGCAAAGCGTTCTGGATATCATTGATACGGCGTGAATCGCTGGGGTGTGTGCTTAGGAATTCGGGCACACCGGCGCCTCCTCCTGCCGACATCTTTTGCCAGAAGCCAACAGCAGCCTGAGGGTTGTATCCGGCCATAGTCATCAGGATCAAGCCCATATAGTCGGCTTCAGATTCATGTTTGCGCGAGAAAGGAAGGATTACGAGTGTCTCAGAGCCTAAGCCGTAAACGGTACTGGCTACCTGTTGCACCATCGCGCTTTTATTACCCACCGCTGCATCCAATACCGACGCACCTAATACGGTGGCCATCTGCTGGCTCATTCGTTCGTTGCTGTGTTTGGCTACGGCATGAGCCACCTCATGTCCCATCACCACCGCCAGGTCATCGTCGGAAGAGACAATCTTCATCAGTCCTTCGTAGACCACAATCTTCCCGCCGGGCATACAGAAAGCATTCATCTGCGGATCGGCTACCAGGTTAAATTCCCAGGAGAAATTTTCCACCTCTGCGGCCATACCATTATTTTTCAGGTAGGCATTCGTGGCGGCAGCGATCTTACGCCCAACACGTATCACCTGGTCTGTCTGGCTTTTATTTGTTGATTTCTGGGCTGTCTTGATAAATTCGTTATACTGTGTCAGGCTGGATGTCAATACTTCCTGGTCGGAGACCAGCATCAGTTGTTTACGACCTGTCAGGGGAACGGTTCCGCATCCGGTTAATAACACGAAGGCAATAAGCACACTCAATACATTTTTCATAACATTTTCTATTTGTTGGAAGTAAACTACAAATATATTATCGATTTTCGTTTATATAACAGCAAAGAGAGGGAAAAAGATGCTGTTTCGGGTGATTTTAGTAAATTTGTAAGCAGAAATCATAAAAAGGTAAAACATGAATAAACTGCAAGAGAGTATTTCCGGGTTGCTGACGGATTGGGGATTGAAAGACGGAACCGGCAATTGGTTGGATAATGTGATTATATTATTAATCGTTCTGTTGATTGCTTTTCTGATCGATTATGTGTGTCGTAAGGTGTTTTTAAGGTTGTTTGCCGGTATTGCCAAGAAAACCGATACCGATTGGGATGATATCGTTGTGGAACGGAAAATCTTAGACAAAGTGATCCATCTTATTCCGGCTATCTTTGTTTATATGATGCTTCCGTTGGTGTTTGATCAAGGGACTCCTGTCCTTTATCTGTTGGCAAAAAAGATATGTATTATTTATATTATTGCTATTTCTCTCCGCTTCATCAACGGTCTGTTGAGCTTGGGTAGCGATATCTATCACCGCAGGAATAAAGGAAAGTCTATCAAAGGATTTGTTCAGGTGGTGCAGGTGATTGTTGTTTCTCTGGGGATTATCGTGATTATCGGGCAACTGATCGGAGAGGATCCGACTAAGTTGATTGCCGGTCTGGGGGCCTCTGCAGCCATTCTATCGTTGGTATTTAAGGATACGTTGATGGGCTTTGTGGCAGGGATCCAACTGACGGCAAACGATATGCTTCGTCCCGGCGACTGGATCACGATGCCGAAATACCAAGCCGATGGCGATGTGATCGACGTAACATTGAACGCGGTCAAGGTACGCAACTTCGATAATACGATCACGACCATTCCGCCATACGCCTTAGTGAGCGATTCTTTCCAGAACTGGCGGGGTATGAGCGATTCGAAAGGGCGACGCATCAAACGCTCTATCAGTATTGATATGAACAGTGTGAAGTTTTGCACCAATGAGATGCTCGCTAAGTTCCGGAAGATAAGCCTGATTACTGACTACATCGACCAGAAAGAAAAAGAGCTTCGCGAGTACAATGAAGAGCATCAGATCGATAATTCCATTATAGCCAACGGCAGACGCCAGACCAATCTGGGTATTTTCCGTGCCTATATCGAAAGCTATTTGCGCCATCACCCCGAGGTAAGCAAGGAACTGACCTGTATGGTGCGTCAACTGCAGCCGACGGAAACCGGTATTCCGTTGGAACTCTATGTGTTCCTTTCCGAAAAGCGCTGGATACCTTACGAATCGATCCAGGCGGATATATTCGATCATATATTGGCTGTTATCTCCGAATTCGAATTACAGCCTTTCCAGGAAATATCAGGAGCCGATATCCGTTCATTGCGGATGGCTGGAAATAATATCGTATAATCTAAACAAAGAAAAAACAATGAAACTAAAAGATGTAATCCTTATGGGAAGTATGATTGGCCTAATGGGCTGTTCCACCAAAGCGGCGTTGGAATATCCCGTGGCAGCAAAAGAAGAGGTGGCAGACACCTACTTCGACGTAACGGTGGCCGACCCCTATCGTTGGCTGGAAAACGATACCTCCGAGGCAACGATGGCTTGGGTAAAAGCGGAAAATGAAATGACTGCCGCTTATATAGCGCAGATCCCTTTCCGTGATCGTATCAAAGAACGCATGACCGAACTGACCAATTATGAGAAGATAGGCACGCCATTCAAACGCCATGGGAAATATTATTTCTATAAAAACGATGGTTTGCAAAACCAGAGTGTCCTGTATGTGAAGGATACCTTAGATGGTGAGGCGCGCGTGTTGCTCGATCCGAATCAGTTGTCGGAAGACGGAACGGTTGCCCTGGCGGGTATCTCTTTCTCGAATAACGGGAAATACCTGGCTTATACGATATCGCGCAGCGGATCGGACTGGAATGAGATATTTGTCTTAGACCTGGCAACAAACAAGCTGTTGGACGATCATATCCTGTGGAGCAAGTTCGGTGGTCCCTCCTGGCAGGGCGATGGTTTCTATTACAGTTCGTATGATAAACCGGAAGATGGCAAGGAATTTTCCAATGTCAATGAAAACCATAAGATCTATTACCATGAGATAGGCAAGCCGCAGTCGGCCGACCGTCTGGAATTTCAGAATCCGAAAGAACCACGCCGCTTCTATAACGCTTCTGTCAACGAAGACGAGACGATTCTCTTTGTGTCGGAAGGCGGAGCCGGGCGTGGAAATAATCTGTTTATGAAAGACCTGCGCAAACCGAATGCACCCTTGGTTGCGTTGACGACCGATATGGACTATGACTATTATCCGGTGGAGGTTATCGGTAATACCGTTTATGTGCAGACCAATTATCAGGCGCCGAAATATCATATTGCCTGTTTCAACATCGCTAAGCCGCTGTTGAAAGACTGGACGACGCTTATTTCCGAATCGGAATCTGTTCTATCGAGCGCGCAGGTGATAGGTGAGAAGTTCTTCCTGGTGTATATGAAAGATGCCTCGCATCACGCCTATGTGTATGGCTTGAATGGGAAAGAAGAATACAAAGTGACGCTGCCAACCCTGGGTTCTGTCTCTTTTTCGGGTGATAAGGATGATAAAGAGGTGTTCTATACCTTTACCTCTTTTACGTTCCCGGCTACTATCTATCGCTTCGATATGGATCAAAACCGTTCGGAAGTCTATCTGGCTCCGAAGGTTGCCTTTACACCAGAAGAGTATGTTACCGAGCAAGTGTTCTACCCCAGTGCAGATGGCACCCGGATACCGATGTTCCTCACCTATAAGAAAGGGTTGAAAAAGGATGGAACCAATCCTGTTTTACTGTATGGTTATGGCGGTTTCAATGTAAGCCTGAATCCGGGATTCTCTACCATTCGTTTGCCATTCCTGGAAAGTGGCGGTATCTATGCCATGGCGAATCTCCGGGGAGGAGGCGAATATGGCGAAGAATGGCATATGGCCGGAACCTTAATGAATAAACAGAATGTGTTTGACGACTTTATCGCTGCTGCCGAATACCTGATCAAGGAGAAATATACCCATAATACGAAGATCGCTATCAACGGCGGATCAAACGGTGGTTTGTTGGTAGGTGCTGTTGTCAATCAGCGTCCCGATCTCTTTCGGGTGGCAATTCCCGATGTGGGCGTTATGGATATGCTTCGCTACCATCTCTTTACTATTGGTTGGAACTGGGCAAGCGATTACGGCACAAGCGCTGATAATAAAGAGATGTTCGACTATCTGTATGCCTACTCTCCGTTGCATACCATCAAAAACGACGGAACGTCTTATCCGGCTATCCTGATCAATACCGCCGATCATGACGACCGGGTGGTGCCAGCCCATTCATTCAAGTATGCTGCCACGCTGCAGGCTGCCAATACCGGTGATGCCCCCAAACTAATCCGTATCGAAAGCAATGCCGGACACGGTGCCGGTAAACCAATCAGTAAGATATTGGATGAATATGCCGATACCTACGCTTTTATGATGTATAATCTCGGAATGAGTTTTTGAGATAGGGAAATAGGAGATAGGAGATAGGAGTTAAACTTTGGGTGTAATTATTTATCAAAGTAAACTCCTATCTCCTATCTCCTATTTCCTTTTGTATTGCACAAAAGCTTCAATCGCTTCATAGGAGGCAAGCCCCAGTTGTTTATAGAGTTCTGCCGTGGCGCGGTTGCGGTCTTCGGCGCGTTGCCAGAACAGGCGTTCGTCATCGCCCAGGAAGGGAGCGCTTTCCATCTGCGATTGATGTTTCAGGATAGAGTTACGTTTCAGGCGAAGTTCTTCCGGACTAATAGGCACAGCCATTTCGATATGGTCCATTTCCCATTCGGCCCAGGCGCCACGATACATCCATACCCGACAGTTTTTCATCCATTCTTCATCCTTAATCAGGTCGATAGCCGCCAGGATAGCGTCTAGACATACCTTATGCGTGCCATGCGGATCGGCGAGGTCACCGGCGACAAACATCTGATCCGGTTTGATCTCATGCAACAGATCGACGATAATCTCCACATCGGCTTTCGAGATCGGTTTCTTTTTTACTAATCCTGTTTCGTAGAACGGAAGGTCGAGGAAGCGGATATGATCGTCGTCTTTGACGCCGGCATGGCGTGCGCCATGACGCGCCTCTTCCCGGCGGATCGTTCCTTTCATAAACAAGACATCCTTACGCTCCGGTTCGCCATCGTCGATCTTTTCGTAACGCAGGTAGTGTATCAATTCTTCCGCTTTCTCTTTTATGGTGGTGTCGTTGGGTGAATAGTTACCCGCTACATCACGCAGGTATTCGCAGTAGCGGATCACCTCTTCGTCGCCCACGGCAATATTACCGGATGTCTGATAGGCCACATACACATCGTGGTGCTGGTCGCACAAGCGGCGGAAGGTTCCTCCCATCGAGATCACATCGTCGTCGGGGTGCGGGCTGAAAATAATCACCTTCTTCGGATAGGGAGTTGCCCGTTCCGGACGGTTCGAGTCATCCGCGTTGGGCTTGCCACCCGGCCATCCGGTGATGGTATGTTGGATATCATTGAATATCTTGATGTTTACATTGTATGCTGAGCCATAGATAGCCAATAGCTCGGCCAAGCCATGTTCGCCATAGTCTTTGTTGGTCAGTTTCAGGATCGGTTTGCCCGTTTGCTGGCAGAGCCATACAATCGCACGACGGATCAGTTTATTATCCCATTCGGCACTGGTCACCAGCCAGGGATAACTGATGCGAGTCAGGTCGTAAGCCGCTCCTAAGTCGATCACTACCCTGGCGTCCGGGTGGTTCTGCAGGTAGGAAGA
Source organism: Parabacteroides sp. PFB2-10 (assembly GCF_029893085.1). Taxonomy (GTDB): domain Bacteria; phylum Bacteroidota; class Bacteroidia; order Bacteroidales; family Tannerellaceae; genus QVMG01. Next base: position 176,290 of record NZ_JARXWI010000003.1, on the reverse strand, counting down.
GGGTACGACGTCTGATATTTTCTCTTCCACCGTTTTGCGGATGATATCGGCTTTGTCTTCTCCCCAGGCCATGAGAATCACATGTTTGGCATGCATCATATTGGAGATGCCCATCGTGATCACACTGGAAGGAACGCTCTCGATAGAGGGAAACGTGCGCGAGGCCTCTTTGCGGGCTGCTCCTTCGAGGTAGACTAAGCGTGTACGTGTGCTGATCGGCGTACCGGGTGCGTTGAACATGATGTTACTCGTATGTCCGACGCCCATCAGCATATAGTCGATGCCGCCTGCTTCGCTTATTTTGTTTTCGTATTGCCGGCAGAAGTCAAAGATCGCCTCTTTGGGCATCATGCCGTCGGGGGCATAGATATTCTCCGGTAAGATATCGATGTGATCCAGAAATTCGGACTTCAACCGATTGACATTTCCTGCTGTTATGCTGGTCAGCGGATAGAATTCATACTCGACAAAGACCGTTACATGGCGAAAGCTGAGCTGTTCCTCTTTATGCATGCGGATCAATTCCCGGAAGAGTGTGAGCGGAGAGCGTCCACCGGGCAATGCCAGTACGAATTGTTCGCCCGCCTCCTGTTTCTTACGGATCCCGTTGGCCAGCTCCTGCGCGATTGCTTTCGACCCTTCAATCACCGATTCGTATATGTCGGTAGGGATCTTTTCCAGGCGTGTCAAGACAGAATGTTCGTAAGCATTTTCCGGCCGATAATACTTCGGGGGGATACGAGTTAACGTAATCTGAGAACTAAGGTTTGTTTTCATATCGTTTTGATTGAGTTTTTTTCGTTCACTGCAAAGATACAAAAACAGTAAATAGGGTGTTACTGAAAGAAATAGTATTTAAACGTTTTTATTCTTTTGTCAGCTCTTCCAACTCCATGGTCAGCTCCGCCCATTGATCCATCACCTCACTCAATTGGTTTTTATTGTCGGAATAGCTGTTGTATAAAGAGGTATCCGCAGCCCCTTCCGGAGTAGCGAGCTTTTCTTCTATCTGGGCAATGCTGGTTTCCAGTTCGGCAATCCGATTTTCTGCCTCTGCAATGGTACGTTCTGCCTTTTTGATCGCGCGGCTCAACTCTTTACGCGCTTCATACGAGAGCTTGTTTTGCGATGGCTGATCGCCAGCCTGCTCGCCGGAGGAGGAGAGGGGCTGGGTGTTTCGTTCCAACTCTTGGAGGTTCTCCATTTTCTTTTTCTCCAGAAACTCGTATATGCCTCCCAGATGTTCTTTGACCTGTTGGTTGCCAAACTCATACACCTTCTCCACCAGTCCGTCGAGGAATTCACGGTCGTGTGATACGACAATGACCGTCCCGTCGAATTCCCGAAGCGCCTCTTTCAATACATCTTTCGAGCGCATATCCAGGTGGTTGGTCGGTTCGTCGAGGATCAATAGGTTGACAGGCTCCAACAACAGGCGGATCATTGCCAACCGGCTGCGTTCGCCTCCCGACAACACCTCCACCTTCTTGTCGGATGCTTCTCCGCCAAACATGAAGGCGCCCAGTATGTCGCGAATCTTGGTGCGGATATCGCCCTGGGCTACATAGTCGATGGTTTCGAAGACGGTGAGTTTTTCGTTCATCAACTGTGCCTGGTTCTGTGCAAAGTAACCGATCTTCACATTGTGTCCGAGTTGCAGTTTGCCCCGGTAGTCGATCTCATCCATGATACATTTCACCAACGTCGACTTGCCTTCGCCGTTTTTCCCCACGAAGGCCACCTTGTCGCCCCGGTTAATTGTGAAGGTCGCATCCCGGAATACGAGGTGATCGCCGTAGTTTTTCGATACATTCTCCAGGATAACCGGATAGGATCCCGAACGGGGCGCGGGAGGAAACTTCAGGTGTAATGACGAGTTGTCGACATCGTCCACCTCGATGCGGTCGATCTTTTCCAGTTGTTTGATGCGCGATTGCACCTGCACCGCCTTGGTCGCTTTGTAGCGAAAACGCTCGATAAAGGCCTCCGTATCGGCCAGTTTCTTTTGCTGGTTTTCGTAGGCGCGCAGTTGTTGCTCTCTCCGTTCCTGACGGAGAACAACATATTGTGAATAGTTAACTTTATAGTCGTAGATATTCCCCAGTTCGATTTCCAGCGTGCGCGACGTCGTATTGTCGATAAACGCCCGGTCGTGCGACACCAGGATCACCGCGTTAGCCCGTGTGGAGATGAAATTCTCCAGCCATTGTATCGATTCGATATCGAGGTGGTTGGTCGGCTCATCGAGCAACAGGATGTCGGGACGGCGCAATAAGAGTTTGGCCAATTCGATACGCATACGCCATCCTCCGCTGAATTCCGAGGTGGGGCGGTCAAAGTCTTCGCGGCGAAAACCCAGTCCGATCAGGGTGCGTTCCAGTTCCGCTAGGTAGTTGTTACCACCAATCATGCCGATGTGTTCGGTCAGGTAGGAGGTGCGGTCGATGATTTTCTGGTAGGCTTCTGAGTCGTAGTCGGTGCGTTCCGCCAGTTGAAGATTCAGTTCGTCCAACTCTTTTTCCATGATGTGGATATGTTCAAAAGCCTGTTCGGCCTCCTCTTTGACGGTACGGCTGTCGGCCAGTTTCATCTGTTGAGGCAGGTAGCCGATCGTGAGATCTTTGGGAAGGCTGACATGGCCGGTGGTGGGCGCCTGCAATCCGGCGAATATCTTTAACAGGGTCGATTTGCCTGCCCCGTTCTTGCCCACCAGGGCAATACGGTCTTTCTTATTCACCACGAACGATATATCGTCGAACAAAGTAAATCCCCCAAATTCAACCCTCAGCTTCTCTACAGATATCATGATGCGTGCCTATATTTTTTTTTAAGTGAACGCAAAGATACGAATAAATAGAGAAATTCTGAAAAACAGACGTGTAAGCAATAGAGGCCGTTTTTAACTAAAAACAGGGGGTGTTTGCTTACACTTCAAATGTTAACAAATACTAACTCCCGGGACTTTTTTCACAAAGTCCTGCCTTTTTGGAAAAATTCTCGGGCGGTTTTGACAAAATGTCAAATCCTCATTTTTTTAATATGGATTGTGAATGCCTGTTTTTCGGAATCTATAAAAATAAATAAAGCTTCCCGGATTCGGGGAAAAGTTTTTATCTTCGCAAGCAATAAACAATAAAAAATAGATTATGAAAAAAAGAAGTTTGATCTCTTTGGTTGCAGTTGGGTTAGCCTGCAACATGTTGTTTTCTTCCTGTATCGGTTCGTTTGGTTTGTTCAATAAATTATTGGATTGGAACCGTAGCCTCGATAGCAAATTGGTTAATGAGTTGGTATTTGTGGCTTTCTGCATTGTTCCTGTTTATGGCATTGCGTATGCGGCAGATATCCTGGTGTTGAATTCGATTGAATTCTGGTCGGGTACCAATCCGGTGGCGGATGTTGGCAGTGTGAAAACCATTGAGACAGACAAAGGTCTTTATGCGGTGGAAACCAAAGAAAACGGCTACCAGATCCAGAAAGAGGGTGAAGAAGCAATTGACTTGGTTTACAATCAGGACAATAGAACCTGGAGCGTGGAGGCAAATGGCGAAAGCACCGACCTGCTTCGTTTCGAAAGCGACGACGAGGTGGTGATGTTTCTGCCCGACGGTACAGAGATGCCGGTGGAACTAAACCAGGCAGGCGTATTGGCTTTCAAACAGGCGGTTGAACAATCAACCTATTATGCCGCACGCTAAAAAAACGATCTAACGATTTTAGCTATACAATCCCTGGAAGATATATTCTTTCAGGGATTTTTCTTTTGCAACAAATGGTCGGAAAGGAGTGTTCTATATCATATAGAACCGTTTACACAAACAAGATACATCCTATGGAAATCTTACATACCTTCCTATTGCCAAGCGCCTGGTTGGCCTTGTTGACGCTCACTTTCCTGGAAATAGTATTGGGCATCGACAATATAGTTTTTCTCTCTATTATGTCGTCTAAGTTACCGCCCCATCAGCAACCTCACGCCCGCACCGTCGGACTTGGACTGGCTATGTTGGCTCGGATTGCCCTCTTGTTCGGTATTTCCCTGTTGATGCAACTGACGCAGCCTCTGTTTCACTTCCAGACTTCCTGGATTGAAGGAGCGGTGACGGGACAAAGCCTTATTATATTGGCTGGCGGTCTGTTCTTGTTATACAAGAGTGTGACCGAGGTACACGACAAACTGGAAGGAGGCACTGAGGAGAGCGGTGGGCCAGGCTCCCGAAGTGGCTTTTGGACCATCATTCTTCAGATTGTTGCCTTAGATATTGTCTTTTCTTTCGATAGTGTATTGACCGCGGTCGGCATGGTGAGCTTTAGGGATTTTGGCTATGCGGGCGCTATGACCATCATGATAACGGCCATTGTTATTGCGGTTGCTTTGATGCTCTTCTTCTCCGGCCCTATCAGTCGTTTCGTTAATCAGCACCCTACCATACAGATGCTTGCGCTTTCGTTTCTGATACTTATCGGTGTGATGCTGTTGGTAGAAGCTGCCCATCTGTCGCAGTTGGTGGTGTTCGGTCGTGAGGTTAATGAGATACCGAAGGGGTATATCTATTTCGCTATCGCTTTCTCATTGTGCGTAGAAGTGCTCAATATGAAGCTGAATAAGCGATCCAGACCGGTACAACTGCATGATTCCCGGATGAAACGGAAGAGAAAATAGTCAGGAGGAAATAGCTTTTGCCTTGATATCCGGATGGTGGTAGCGCCCTTTCTTTAGCGATACCTTCCCGTATTCGATCGCCCTTTCCGGGCAATAATGAATGCAGGCTACGCATTGCACACAACTCTTTTTCGCCCATTGGGGACGGCCTGAGTCGCCTATTGTGATGGTTGATGTGGGGCAAACCTGTTCGCATATGCCGCAGGAGATACAATTGTCCGTAGCATAAAACTCATTCTGTTTCACGGCAAATCGCTTAAACAGCGGATAAATCAATCGGCTTTTGACAAACGGAAGACTGCCTTGCTTATAGAGAAGGTTGTTATCGGCGGGAGTGCTGTTGATCGCTTCCACAATCTTTTGGATCTGCGCGGGCGCTTCCTGCAACTTGGTCTGCTCGATCTCTTTGGGGTCTACGTTGAATCCGGCCATCAACACATAGTTGTTGGGCATGATAATCGAATAGGCCGCGTGTAGTGGAATCCCTCTTTCTTTCAATTCCTTTCGCAACATATCGCCCGTATAGCCACACTCATCTCCGCAAGTCGAAACGGAATAGACCCACTGATCGGTGTAATTTTCCAGCTGCAAGCGTGAAACAAACGCAGAAACAAGCAGCGCCGGCCCCCATGAATGAACGGGATAGACAAAGATTATCTTCTCATCCTGTCGCAATGCGTAGGAGAGGAGAGAACCTTCTTTCTTCTGTTCATCGGAGATGGAGATCAATGATTCGCCAAAAACTTTTGCAAGTTCCTGGGCGACCCATAGGGAATTGCCTGTTCCTGAGAAGTAAAATATCATTTGTTTTCTTTTAAAATGAGTAGGTATCTATTTATTTTTTGCTGCTTCCAATCCAGGTTGCCTTTCTCCATACCCATTCTGCTGGGCCGTGTGTATGGCTTTTCAACCACCAGCGGCAGAAGAGAATTTGGAAAATCAATAACAGGATGCCGACACCCAGGCTGGCAGTGTCGTTCAATACGCTATACAAGCCTAAGCCGGGTCCGTAATAGATGACTGCGCCAAAAACGGATTGCATCAGGTAATTGGTCAGGCTCATGCGGCCGAGTGGCGCAAGTACCCGCAATATCTTTTGCAGGCTTATTGTCTGCCATGCTGTAACAATCAATGCTACCAATACCCACATAAACGCAAAGTTGCGCAACGAGGAGACGATCGTATTCATAGGAGTCAACAGTGCTCTTCGCTCAATGATTCCGGGCAGGGCATCGGTCAGGAAGTAAAGAGGAATAAAACAGGCTATGGCTACCCACAAACCGGTGATCCAGAATTTGCGATTCTTCTCCCAATGCAGGAAGAGTTGTTTGCGTCCCATCACATAGCCCAGCATAAATAGGGCGGCTGTCTGGAAGACACGTCCATATCCCCATGCCCAAAGCAGGCTGAATAATTGGCCATATTTCAGATTCGCTATGAGCATTTTCCCGAAATTATCACCCGTTAAGTAAGGTTCCAACTCGCGGAAATAGGCTGAATAGGCCGGACGGCCCGCTTCCAGTTCCGGATTCATCAAGGCGTAAATATATTTTCCCCACTCCATCGGTTGAAGCATCAGGATAAGGGCAATAATCAAGATGGTCTTGTTTTTCAGTTTGCATACCGGGATTAAGGTGAATCCGATAAGCGAATATAATACCAATACCTCTCCGGCAAAGAAGGCTGCATTGACCTGTCCGATCAGGAAAAGCAATACCATACGCCAGGCAAAACGTCCACGGAAGTCTTTTCCCCGCTTCTCCTGGTTGTCGAACATGATATAAAAGCTAAAACCGAACAATAGAGCAAAGATGGCATATGCCTTTCCGGAGAAAATAAAAAACAATGAATCCCAGATCCCTTTATCCAATGCTTGCATAAAAGGTGATTCCGGAGTCGGGAAATTGTATAGGTTAAAATGTTCAATATTGTGTAATAACATAATGCCCATCACGGCAAATCCGCGCAAAGCATCAGCCACCTCTACGCGAGGTCTGGAAGATAACAGTGTGTCATTCATGTGATTTTTAGATTTTAGAGTAATAGATGCAAAATTATAATTTATACTGTTTCATTTTATTATAAAGTGTTTTTCTATCTATACCGAGTAATTTCGCTGCTTTTGTCCGGTTGTTATCCGATTCTTTCAATGCCTGCTGGATCAGATCCCGCTCATGATCTTCATTGCGTAGGGAGATGATTGGCGAACTGTTTTTAGTCGGAATAGTCACCTCTTCCGGCAATTCCATAGGTGTGATGTAGGGACCGGTCGCCAACAGGGTGGCATAACGGATCACATTCTTCAGCTGTCGCAAATTACCCGGCCAGGAATAGTCTTCCAATAGACGCATAGCCTGCGTATCAAAACCAATGATCTCTTTCTGCAATTCCCGGTTGGCCTGTTGCAGGAAGCTGTCGGCAAAAAGGTAGAAGTCTTTCTGTCGCTCGCGTAGTCCCGGAATACGGAGGGTAAATTCATTGATGCGGTGGTAGAGATCTTCGCGGAAGTCTCCTTTGGCGATTGCCTTCTGCAAATCTTCGTTCGTGGCCGAAAGCAGACGTACATTGATCGATATCTCTTTATTACTCCCCACCGGTTTGATCTTCCGTTCCTGCAAAGCGCGCAAGAGCTGTACCTGTATCTCGTATGTCAGGTTGCCGATTTCATCTAAAAAGATGGTTCCGCCCTCTGCGGTAGCAAAGGCGCCGGTCTTGTTTTCAATGGCTCCCGTAAATGAACCCTTTACATGTCCGAAGAATTCCGAAGCAGCCAGCTCACGGGGAATAGCTCCGCAGTCTACGGCGACAAACGGCATATTTTTCCGTTTGCTATGTTCATGGATATAGCGTGCCACATATTCTTTTCCCGTACCGCTTGCTCCTGTGATTAGGACAGACATATCGGTCGGTGCCACTAAGCGGGCGTGCTCATGCAATACGATGGATTCGTTGCTTTCTCCTGTTACATAATTATCGAGGGGAGAAGACGATTTCTCCACTATTTTCTTTGCTGTTTGAGCTGTTTTGTCTTTGTCCTCTTTCAACAGGTCATTGATTTTAGCCAATAGATCGGAGGGGTTGATCGGTTTTTCAATATAGTCGGAAGCACCCAGTTTGATAGACTTAACGGCGGTTTGGATCTCCGCGTAATTGGTCATCATAATAAACGGAAGCATAAAGGGAAGTTCGTTTTTCCACTGGAGTAACTCGATCCCATCGCCGTCGGGCAAACGAATATCAGACAAAACCAGATCAAAGCGTTCGCCTTTGATCTTTAATTTCGCATCTGCAACCGAGGCGGCAGTATTTATCCGAAACCCCTTCTTCCCTAACCATGTTGCCAACATTAGGGAAAAGGTTACATCATCTTCAACTATTAATATATAGGGCATATTTTGTTCGTTCCTTACAATTCCCAAAACTATAAGGGCAAAGATAAGTCACAAAAGTATAAAAACAAAAAGAACACCTCGCTAGGTGTTCTTTTTTTTGTGTTCAGTCAGACGAAAGTCAAACTTTCGAATGTGTTACGGGGATAAATGTAGAAACGTATTTCACTTATTATATAGAAAATAGCGTGCCAGAAAATGAATTAAACGACTGTTTGTTTGTAAGTGATTGTCTATGAGTTGTTAATCTCTTTTTATTATTTGTCGACACGGTCGGGAATCAATTTATGGGGTTGTGGAAAAAGTCCCCATCTGTGGAAAATCTCCCCGTTCCTATTCCCCATTGCCTCCTAAAACAACAGCCGACAAAGAAGATCTTCCTTCGGGATGCCCGCGGGTATTATAAAAATGTATTGTTCGAAAGGTGGGGGATTTTGCGCATACTCATTTTGACAATTTGTCAAAATCGCGGGACTTTATTTCCGAAAACCCGGGACTTTGGAGATAAACTCCCGGGAGTTAGTATTTGTTAACATTTGAAGTGTAAGCAAAACCCCTCGGTTTTGGGCAAAAATTGCCTCCTCAGCTTACACTTGTGTTTTGCTACATCGGCTGACTTTATTTTAAAAAAAAGCAAATCGGATGTACTATTTTTGACCCGTATGTATGGGTTATCCGCTTAAATGTTTAACTTTACGGGTTCAAGACAGAGCGTAATAAATAACAAACGCGTTATAGCTTTGTCCCTGAGAGAGAAAAAAGAAAAAACAATATATAATGACTATTCACAAATGGAATTTACAAACCCCTACACAAGAACAATTACATAAACGAGATGAGCTGGCTACCCAACTGGGGATTAGCCCGGTAGTGGCTCTTTTGCTTATACAGCGGGGGATTTCTTCTGTGGAAGAAGCTAAGAAATTCTTTAAACCCAACCTGAAAAACCTCCATGATCCGTTCCTGATGCCGGACATGGACAAAGCGGTAAAACGACTGAACAGGGCGCTGGGGAATAAAGAAAAAATTTTGGTGTATGGCGATTATGATGTAGATGGTACGACAGCGGTGGCTTTGGTTTACAAATACCTGCGCACTTATACATCTTCTCTTGATTATTATATCCCGGATCGTTACGACGAGGGATATGGCATTTCTTACAAAGGCATCGATTATGCAGCCGAAAATGGTGTTGGCCTGATCATTTCGTTAGATTGCGGCATAAAAGCGATCGACAAAATCGAATATGCCAAACAGAAAGGCATCGACTTTATTATTTGCGATCACCACATGCCGGACGACACCTTGCCAGATGCCGTAGCCGTGTTGGATGCCAAACGAACCGATTCTACCTATCCTTACGAACATTTATCGGGTTGTGGTGTGGGCTTTAAGTTCATGCACGCTTTTGCGCTTAGCAACGGCTTTGAGTTTAAAGAGTTGGAAAAACTATTGGATCTGACTGCCGTAAGCATCGCTTCCGATATTGTGCCCATCACGGGAGAAAACCGGATCCTGGCTTATTATGGCCTGCGCCAACTGAATACCAATCCCAGCCATGGATTGAAAGGAATCATAGATATTTGCGGACTGACCGGAAAAGAGATCACCATGAGTGATATTGTTTTCAAGATCGGCCCGCGTATCAATGCCTCCGGACGCATGGAGAACGGGAAAGAGGCGGTGGATCTATTGCTTACAAACGATATCCAATCGGCTCGTGAGAAGAGCGAAAAGATCGACCAATACAACAATGACCGGCGGGAGTTAGATAAACGCATTACGGACGAGGCGAATGCCATCATCGATGATATCCGGAACATGGAGGATCATAAAGCGATTGTCGTTTACAACCCGGAATGGCACAAAGGAGTTATCGGGATTGTGGCCTCCCGCTTGACGGAGAAATATTACCGTCCGGCGGTGGTGTTAACCCAATCGTCCGAACTGATTACCGGTTCGGCTCGTTCGATCACCGGATTCGATATTTACAAAGCCATCGAAAGCTGCCGCGACCTGTTGGAAAACTTCGGTGGACATACCTACGCGGCCGGCCTCTCCCTGAAACCGGAGAATCTGGAGGAATTCAAAAAACGTTTTACGGAAATTGCCGCGGAAGAGATCGTTCCGGAGCAAATGGTTTCGCAAATCGACATCGATGCCATCATCGAACTCAAGGATATCAACCAGAAATTGATGAACGACCTGAAGCGGATGAATCCGTTCGGGCCCGACAATCAAAAGCCGGTATTCTGTTCGAAGGAGATAAAAGACTTTGGCACCAGCAAACTGGTAGGAAAAGATCAGGAACATATCAAACTGGATCTGATAGACAACTCCACCCATTTGCCGGCACATGCCATTGCTTTTGGAAAACATGCCTTTAACGAACACATAAAGGCGATGAATCCGTTCGATATATGCTACACGATTGAGGAGAATACCTATAACGGGAACACCTCCATACAATTGATGATAAAAGATATCAAGACCGAAGAAGAGTAGGAGGGGTGAATACCTACCTGGATATATTACAGAAATACTGGGGACACGATGCGTTTCGTTCGCTGCAGGAAGATATCATCCGATCGGTTTGTGAGGGTCGCGACACCCTTGGTCTTATGCCCACCGGCGGAGGAAAATCGATCACGTTCCAGGTGCCGGCGATGGCAATGGAGGGTGTATGCCTGGTGGTTACGCCCCTGATTGCCCTGATGAAAGACCAGGTGGACAACCTGCGACGCTTGGGCATCAAAGCGACAGCCGTTTATTCCGGCATGCGACGCGAAGAGATCATCACCCAACTGGAAAACTGCATCTTCGGCAATTACAAATTCCTTTACATATCCCCCGAACGGCTCAGTACAGAGGTGTTTCAGGCAAAACTGCAAGCCATGCAAGTCAGCCTGTTGGTGGTCGACGAATGCCATTGTATCTCGCAATGGGGTTACGACTTCCGCCCTTCTTACCTTAAAATAGCCGATATACGGGAGCAACTGCCTGATGTGCCACTACTGGCACTGACCGCCACAGCTACCCCGGTTGTAGTCGACGACATCCAGGAAAAGCTATTGTTTAAGAAAAAGAATGTTTTCCAAAAAAGCTTTTTACGCCCGAACCTTTCCTATACGGTGCGAAGGACAGACGACAAGCTCGACCAGTTGGTCTATGTTTTGGAGCGGGTAAGAGGATCGGCTATTGTGTATGTGCGCAACCGGAAACGCACGAAAGAGATTGCCGATCACCTCAGGAGCCAGGGCATCAGCGCCGACTTTTTCCATGCGGGGCTGAACAGGGAAGACAAAACAGCCAAGCAGAATCGATGGAAAAACAATGAATGTCGCGTAATTGTATCGACAAACGCCTTTGGTATGGGTATCGACAAACCGGACGTGAGGCTGGTGGTGCATATTGATATGCCGGGATCGTTGGAAGAATATTTCCAGGAAGCCGGGCGTGCGGGGCGCGACGAGCAGAAAGCCTATGCCGTAGCTCTCTGTTCGGGCATCGACAATACAAAGCTCAAAAAGCGACTGGCCGACGAGTTTCCGGATAAAGAGTTTATTGCCCGTGTCTATGAGGCGTTAGGCAACTATTACCAGATTGCTGTGGGGTATGGATTAGAAACGGTACACGATTTTATGTTGGAGGATTTTTGTCATGTCTTCCGCTTCTCCATGTTGCAGGCACACCACGCACTCAAAATACTGGAACTATCGGGGTATATCGAATACACGGAAGAGATCGAGAATGCTTCCCGGCTGCGATTCACCGCCACCCGCGAGGAATTGTATCGCCATCTGCGGCAGGATCAGGTTACGGACGACATTCTTCATGTGATCTTACGCTCTTATACGGGCATTTTTACCGATTATGCCTACATCAATGAGGCAGCCATAGCGACCAAGGCGGGTGTCAGCGGGCAACAGGTGTACGATCTATTGATCAACCTGTCGAAATACAGGATTGTCAACTATATTCCACGGAAGAAGATTCCACTTATTATCTACACCCAAACCCGGGAAGAACTGAAATATCTGAAGATTCCCCGCTCGGCATACGAAGAGAGAAAAGACCGTTTTGAAACGCGTATCGGGAAAGTATTGGAATATATCGATAACGATACGGTGTGCCGGAGCCGGATGTTATTGCGCTACTTTGGGGAGAAAGAATCGGCCGATTGCGGTATCTGCGATGTGTGCAGAGCCAAGCATGCGACCGGTCTGACCAATCAGGAGTTCAACGCCATCCGCACGGCTCTCGAAGAGACGCTGACTACCGAACCGGTTGATATAAAAGAGCTGGTGCATACACTCTCTTTTCCGATGGACAAAATCATCGAAACCGTTCGGTTTTTAGCCGACAACGATTCGCGCTTTTCCCTGTGCGATGGTTACCTCTCTTTTGCCTCTGACGAGGAATAGCCCTGTAGAAGGGCGTTTTATTACTTTTTAAATAAAAAAAGAGAGGAGTCTCCGGGAAACGCCTATCTTTGCCGGTGAACTTAAATGATAAATGTATGAAAAAGTTATTCATCTACCCCATCATGACCTTATGTCTGCTGGCTTGTGGGGAAAGGAGCCACTATGACATAAAGGGTACTGTTGCCGATAGCAAGTACGACGGAAAATATGTTTATCTGTATGAATATGGAGCCGTCCGGGCAATGCCCAAAGACAGCGCGTTGGTTGAAAAGGGTAAATTCGCCATGAAAGGAGAACAGGACAGCCCCGCGTTATATACATTACATTTTATAGATAAAGAAAACGACGAAGCCCAGACAAATACCGGTGAAGTGGCTCCTTTTACCGCTTTACTTACGTTACAAAACGCGAAATACTCTATCGATATAAATGAATTATCCACCGTTTCAGGCACACCCGAAAACAACTCTTTCAGCCAACTGCAAAAGGATTTGTGGAAGGTTCGCGAAGAGATGGGGGCGGTGATAGACCGTATGAATTCAGATAATGACGATATCGTCAACAGAGCGGAGGAGCAATATGAACAAATCGAAGCCGAGGCCCTCGTGCTGGTCAAAGAATATATAGAGAAGAACCCCAATGCTCTGACATCGGCTAAGCTGTTATATGACTTCAGGTATGACCTGAACGAAGAGGAAAGACGCGAGATCATTTCAAAAGCAGGAGAAGAATTCTTGGTGGTACCTGGAATCGATCGCATCATAGAGCATTTGGCTATACTGGAAAAGGTGGCTGTTGGCAAGTCATTCAGCGATTTTGATATGGCAGATCCGCAGGGGAGAATGCGCAAACTATCCGATTACGCAGGTAAAGGGAAAGTGGTTCTGATTGATTTCTGGGCCTCCTGGTGTCCTCCCTGCCGGGCGGATATGCCGCATTTGGTTGCTCTGTATAAAGAATACGCGAACCATGACTTCGAAATCGTAGGCGTTTCTTTGGACCGTACGGACGAGGCCTGGAAGAAAGGCATTGCCGATCTGCATATTACTTGGCCGCAGATGTCCGACCTGAAGTTCTGGCACAATGAAGCAGCCACGCTTTATGGAGTGAATAGTATTCCGCATACGGTGTTGATCGACAAGGACGGTACGATCATTGCCAAGAATCTGCGTGGCAAAGCGCTGGAAGAGAAACTACGGGAGGTATTGAAGTAAAAACACTCAAACGAATCTAATTCATCCGATATACATGAAAAAAAAGAAAATAATTATCCGCATACTGATTATAATAGCCGCCGTAATAGCCCTGGCGGCTACGATTGCCTATTTTGTCCTGGAACCGGAAAAGCCCTGGCTGGCTTTCTATATTGCTTGTTGTGGCGGGGTGCTTGTTGTCAATTTCATCCTGTCTATCATTTTTGTCAATAAGAACTTCAAGGGTAAACAGTAAACCGGACAAACGTAAAGGATTGTTTAATTCCGTCCGACTATTCTTAAAAAAGCTTTCTTTTTGCATTTTATTCTCACTTCCTTTAGGGTTCAAAGGATGTGAACCGTCCTTATTATAGAATACGAAAATTTAACACATTTGTATTGGTTTGCATGAATGGGAATACCATTACTGTAAAACAGGTTAGTAGTGAGAATTAATTGTGAATAATTCTGCGTGAGCAGATGACGAAAGATTTAAAAGATTCTATGCTTTAGTCGAGTGCGGGAGGTATTTGGCTAAAGCTTTTTTTTGGGATTAATTTTGTAAATTTGTACCCTTACCAACTCAAGAGAGATAGAAGATGAAGAATCCGATCCAGATGATCAAGCAATGTTTTGAGAAAGATGAACCCTATTTTGTATTGCGCGGGCAAGACAGATGTGCGCTTGCCGCTATTGAAGCCTATTATGACGCCGTAAAAGAAAGGGTGAAAGATCCTTATTTCATTGAGGAGATTGAAGAGATTATGAAGGATTTCCGCGCCTATCTCGAAGAAGAAGAAAGGACAAAAATACCTGATTAACAGGCTACACCATGACAGATAGCTACAAAACGATTAAGGGTTTGTCGGAAGGTTTTTACTCTGAGAAACGAAGCCGCTTCCTTGCGTTTGCCATTCCTGTGCGCACGGTGGAGGAGGTAAAAGCGGAAGTCGACAAATATCGCAAACAATACTATGACTCCCGCCATGTGTGCTGGGCCTATATGCTGGGGGCTGAGCGGACAGTCTTTCGCGCCAACGACGACGGCGAGCCCTCTTCCACAGCCGGAAAGCCTATCTTAGGGCAAATCAATTCCAACGAACTGACAGATATACTGGTCATTGTTGTCCGCTATTTCGGTGGCGTAGAGCTGGGAACCAGCGGCCTAATAGTGGCCTATCGCACGGCTGCTGCCGATGCCATTGCCCAGGCAGAGATAGAAGAGCGCACGGTGGATGTCGACATAACGATCGCTTTTGAATATCCTTACTTGAATGGTATCATGCGTGTCGTTAAAGAAGACAACCCCACAATCGTCTCCCAGCGTTTTGAAATCGATTGCGAAATGACTCTGCGCATCCGGAAAAGCGAGGCCGAACGGTTGACAAACCGCCTGTTAAAAGTGGAATCGGCCTTCCTGAAGGAATAAAATGGTCAGCAACAAGGGATTTCTGGTCGATTTTACATTTGGGGTTGCCATCCTTTCCTTGAAAACAGGTATCTTTGAAATCGAAAGCATAGGTGACTTATTCGCCAATCATATACTTATATTCTAATTTGACTTATGGAACGTAACATTCGAGTTATTCTTAAACCTCTTCGTCGCTTTGCCAACCAAAAGCCAAATGCCAGTGTACTTCTTTTTATCGCAACGATCGTGGCTATGGTACTGGCTAATTCGCCCTGGGCGCATGCCTATCACGAATTATTGTCTTTCCCCATACAACTACAGTTAGGCACCATCACACTCTTCACCCATCATGGCGAGCCCATGAGTATGTTGGAGTTTGTCAACGATGCCCTGATGGCTGTTTTCTTTTTTATGATCGGATTGGAAATCAAGCAAGAGATACTGATCGGCGAATTAAGCTCCATACGCAAATCGATCCTGCCTGTCGTAGCGGCTTGCGGTGGTATGATTGTTCCGGTATTGTTTTATGTATTGGTATGTCACCAGGCACCTGAAGTACGAGGCGCCGCCATCCCTATGGCAACAGATATCGCTTTTGCCCTGGCTGTATTAGGAGCATTAGGCAAGCGGGTTCCACTTAGTATGCGCATCTTCCTGACCGCACTGGCGGTGGTTGACGATATAGGAGGGATTTTAGTGATCGCTATTTTCTATAGCTCTCACATCAGCTTCCAGGCCTTATTGCTCTCTTTTGCGCTCTTAATCGTTCTGTATATGGCAGGAAGGATGAAGGTACATCAGAATATATTCTACTATTTCGTTGGGTTCCTGGTTTGGATGTGTTTCCTCGAGTCAGGAATACATGCCACCATCGCCGGGGTATTAGTGGCTTTCACCATCCCGGCGCAGCCTAAGATCAACCTGAAACGTTTCTCAAGCAATATGGCCGGTTACCTGGAAATGCTCGACTTTACGGAGGTCAAGCACTCCCGGAATTGCGAAGTTCTCTCTCCAACTCAAATTCATGTATTGAATAATATACACTCCATCGCCAACCGAACCATCAGTCCGCTGCAGAGTATAGCCGACAAATTGCATCCGTTGGTGAATTACCTTATTCTTCCATTGTTTGCTTTCGTGAATGCCGGAGTTACCTTTGGTGATATAGAGCCGGCCACGTTGCTCAATGTTCCGTTGGCCGTATTCGTGGGATTGTTTGTTGGAAAAACGATTGGGATATTCACCTTCTCGTATGCTTTTGTCAAACTTAAACTGGCAGCGATGCCGTTAGGTATGGATAAACGTACGCTGTTCGGGGTATCGATGTTGGGAGGTGTCGGTTTTACGGTGGCGCTCTTCATCGCCAACCTGTCGTTTGACGTGACCACGGCGGCAGGCTTAGACCTGTTGAACCAGGCGAAGTTAGGAGTCTTCGCCGGATCATTTGTGTCCGGAATATGCGGATTTTTGTATCTGAAGAAAAAGCTTCCTAAAATAGAAAAGTAGATCTATTTAATCTTCCTGATTCAAGGCTTTCATGGAGAAGTAGAAGGTTGTTCCTTTGTTCTCTTCCGATTCAAACCAGAGCTCACCATCGTGCAGTTCCACAAAGTCTTTGGTCAGCATCAGTCCCAAGCCGGATCCCTTCTCATTGCCTGTACCATAGGTCGTGAAGTGCGTATTCTGCTTCAATAGCTTACCTTGATCTTCTTTCTTGATACCGACGCCGGTATCTTTCACGCTTACGATTACATAATCGCCTTCTGTGCGTGAAGCAAGAGTGATCGTACCACCTTCCAGGCTATACTTAAGCGCATTGGAGAGGAGGTTGCGTACAACTGTCTTCAACATATCGATGTCGACCGAACCGGCCAGTTTGCGATCCAATCCTTCGAGCACAATAGATACGCCCTTTTGTTTCGCCATAGACATATAGATGTCGGCCGTACTTGCCACAATGCTGTTTATATCGATTTGTTGGCGATAAAGCGTCTGGCGTTTCAGTCTGTTTTTAGCCCATTTCAACAGGTTATCAAGCAACAGGAATACCTCTTCAGAGGTTTTATTGATCATCTGCAGCATCTCATACACCTCGGAGCCGACGGTTTTCTTATCAACCATCAACAACACCGCATTGATCATCATCTTCAATGAGCCGAGTGGCGAACGAAGGTCATGCGCAATAACAGAATAGAGCGTGTCACGCGATTCGATGGTGTTTTCGAGTTCCTGCTTGATACGTTTGATGCTGAACAATTCAAAGCGGTGAGCAACGCGTTTCAGCAACTCTTCCCGCTGGAATGGTTTGGTTACATATTCGATAGCACCCAGCTGATAACCTTTCACGATGCTCTGCATATCGCTGAGAGCCGACATGATTATAACAGGAATATCATTCGTTTCCGGGTTACTTTTCAGGTGTTGCAATACCTCATAGCCATCCATTTCAGGCATCATGATATCCAACAATACAAGATTAGGATGTTGCTCTTCCGCAATTTCCAAAGCTTTCGGGCCATTATCACACGTTAGAATGGTATATCCCTCTTTTTTAAGGATTGCTTGAACCAACATCACATTGGTTGGCACATCATCAACGACTAAGACTTTGTAATCTGATGCTAAATTATCCATAAAGACTATAAGTGCTATCTAATGTTTTAATTCACAAATGTATTAATTAATGTTGAAACGGGAGAATTTTTTTAAGTTTTTCTTCCCGGATCAGTTTAAAGCCCGACTTACCCTGATTTTCAGTTCTTCTGGATTGAATGGTTTTAATATAAAATCAGCCGCACCGATCTCAAGCAGACGGATTCGGGTATCGCTTTCATCGACGTTTGAAAGAATGAACACGGGTATACTTTTAAACATCTCGTTCTCTTTCAGATAAACCAGCAGATCTTCCCCTGTCATTTCCGGCATATTGATGTCGGAAACAATCAGATCGGGGATATTACCACTGGTAAGCCATGCAATAGCGATTAACGGGTTTTCCACATATTTCACCTCGTACTCAAAGAGATACAGTGTGATTATTTTTGCTATTTCAGGTTTGTCATCTACTAATAGAATAGACTTTTTCATGAAATTTTCTTTAGTTAAACCTCGGGCACATTATACGTTGATACAAAGATATTCAAAAAAAACAATAAGGCAAACACCAAACTCCTCTTTAAAATGAAAAGACAGGACAAATACCTTCACGCATTTGCCCTGTCTTGCCTTATTGAGATCGCTTGTCGGCCGGTTTACCAGGCAAACAGCGGATATTCCTTCATAATGCTGTTCACCTTCTCGCGTACAGCTGCAATCGTTGCGTCACATTCCGGAGCAGAAAGCACTCTATCCATCAGTTCCACAACCTCCTGCATCAACGGTTCCTTGGCACCACGGGTGGTGATCGCTGGCGTACCCACACGGATACCGGAAGTCTGGAAGGCCGAACGGCTATCGAACGGCACCATATTCTTGTTCACCGTAATATCAGCAGCCACCAATGCTTTTTCCGCTACCTTTCCGGTCAGTTCCGGGAATTTGGTGCGCAGGTCGATCAGCATGCTATGGTTATCGGTTCCGCCTGAAATAATCTTATATCCTTTGTCAACAAAGGCTTGTGCCAATGCTGCCGCGTTTTTCTTCACCTGTGCCTGGTAGGTTTTGTATTCCGGTTCCAAGGCTTCGCCAAAAGCAACTGCTTTTGCAGCGATTACATGCTCCAGCGGTCCTCCCTGAATGCCCGGGAACACAGCCGAATCCAGCAACTGAGACATCATCTTGATCTCGCCCTTCGGTGTTTTCTTTCCCCAGGGATTTTCAAAATCTTTTCCCAACAGAATGATACCACCACGCGGGCCGCGCAATGTCTTATGTGTTGTAGAGGTCACAATATGAGCATATTCCAACGGATTATTCAACAGTCCGGCAGCTACCAAACCAGCCGGATGCGCCATGTCGACCATCAACAGAGCACCTACCTTATCGGCAATTTCGCGCATACGTTTGTAGTCCCAGTCACGCGAATAGGCCGATCCACCGCCTACGATCACTTTCGGTTTCTCGCGCAGAGCCACCTCTTCCATCTGATCGTAATCGACACGTCCGGTATCTTCTTTTACATTATATTCTGTCGCACGGTAAAGAATCCCCGAACTATTTACAGGAGATCCATGCGAAAGGTGTCCGCCATGCGAAAGATTCAATCCAAGGAATGTATCACCCGGATTCATCACTGCCAGAAAAACAGCGGCATTCGCCTGCGCCCCGGAGTGAGGCTGCACGTTTGCCCATTCGGCATTGAATAATTTCTTCAGACGTTCGATAGCCAGTGTTTCGCTTTGGTCTACTACTTCACACCCGCCATAATAACGTTTTCCGGGATATCCTTCCGCATACTTGTTGGTTAACACGCTCCCCATGGCTTCCATTACCTGGTCGCTCACGAAGTTTTCCGAAGCAATCAATTCGATACCTTTTAGCTGGCGTTGCTTCTCTTTCTCAATAATGTCGAAAATAACAGAGTCTCTTTTCATTACCTTTAAATTGGTTATTGGAATAATGAATTCTTACTATCCAAGCAAGAAACGCCACAAATTTACAATTAATTTCCATACATCCCCTTCACAAAAGGAAGTTTCCCCTACCTATTTCTTCATCCTTGCCTAAGGATGTCGGCTTCATTATTTTCAAAGGAACCTATGGAATTATCGTTCGTTTACCGAAAGAGGCAATTTGACATTTTGATATTTCGGCAGGAGTTTGCGCGCAAAAAGGTAGGGGTTTGCGAACAAACTCCCGGGAGTTAGTATTTGTTAACATTTGTAGTGTAAGCAAAGCCCCCCTATTTTAACTAAAAACAGGGGGGCTCTGCTTACACTCGGTTTTTCTTTTTCGAGGTGTTTTTGCGACCTACCAGTCGTCGGTGCGGAAGGGTGAGGCAAGCAATCCTTCTTTGTTTTTCAGGTTGGCCTCTTCGGGGTTATCACTCCATGCGTAGCGAACGGCTACAGGGTTTTTGATTTCCTTATGGCTGACAATGACTTTGTTTCCCCGGATCATAGCATCGGCCCAGACAAATTTCCGGTCTTCGCCTGCGATGGCAAAATGTTTTAACGAACCGTTGCTGGCAAGGCCGCTTCCTGTTTCCGTGAAAGTGATGATTATCTTATCGCCCTCTATTTTCATCTCCTTATACATCGGTCCTGAAGCCACCAGTTTTTCACCGTAAACCAATTTGCGGGCACCTAAGAACAGGCGGTGAGCCACATCCTTTTTATTCAACGGATGAATATCGTTCCACTCACCCACATCGTAGGTAACCGCCATGGCTGTATAAGGCACCTGCAATGCCGTTTTAAATTGTGCTTCACGAATGCCTGCCCAACCACTTTCCGACGGCTCGGCTTGCTTGGGCTGGAAGTTGGGCAACTGCACCAATAAGAAGGGCATCTGTGGCATCTGCCATAGTTCTCTCCAGTTGTTAATCAATGCTTTCAACTGCCCGACATATTCTTTCGATCGCCCGGCATTCGACTCGCCCTGATACCAGATAGCGCCTTTCACCTGATAGTGGCGGATTGGATAGATCATGCCATTATAGTAGCCCGAACCGGCATTCCTCATATTGGGAGCAGAACCTGTACCGGGTCGCCCGCCCATGCCTCCTCCAGGCTGGCTTGCACCACTCAAATCGACTCCTACCTTATATTTCCAGTCGCCTGTGAGGTCGATTTCAACATCATCGCCTACAATCTTATATATCTTATCTTCCACAAAACCGCCACCGCCCGAATCGTCGGTCAGCTTCACGACAACCGTATTCGTGCCCTGATGCAGGACGCCGGCCGGAATATCATACTTACGCGGAGGGTATTGATAGGTAACATTGCCCACGAAATGACCATTTACAAAAGTCGAATCGGCATTAACAAGTGTGCCCATATAGAGTTTTGCATGCTTCCCATCCATGGAGGCTGGCACCTCGATATCTTTTCTAAACCAAACCACCCCGCGGGCATTCAGTCCCTTGTTGCGCCAGAAACCCGGCATAGTCATCGTTGCCCAATCGGAATCATCGAGGTCTTCTGCCTGCCATTTGCCGGCGCCTTTATCCATCCGTGCCTTGCGCGCATTATCGGCAGCTGTTTTGTCGAACAGGTATTGTGGAAACTCCTTCAGATGTTCCTGGCTGATCCATCCCTCGATAGGCGTGCCACCAACACTTGAATTCAACATACCAATAGGTATCTGGTATTTCGCATAGGCTTCCTGAGCATAGAAATAGGCCAGTGCCGACCAGTTCATCACGTCGGAGGCGGTTGCCGAATACCATTTCGCTCCATCGGGGATATCCTCTTTCAGATCTTCGATGGTGTTTTGTGTCGGTACCTTATAATGGCGTATCATGTGGTTGTTAGATACATTGATTTCCGGATACTTCTCCACCAGACGAGCCACCGGCGTCTCTTGGTTGGACTGTCCGGAGCAGAGCCATACATCCCCAACCAATACATCCCGGATAATGATTTCGTTCACCTCGAGAATAAAAGGGCCTCCTGCTTTCTGAGGAGGAAGCACCAGCGACCAGTTGCCCTGGCTATCGGTTACGGCATCATAATAATTGCCCCGAAAACGAACGGTAACCTTTTCGCCGGGATTGGCCCAGCCCCAGATGGTCAGTTCAGTGTCGCGTTGCAATACCATCCGGTCGCTGATCAGCTTCGGAAGACGTACGGCTGCGGAAAGTGTCTGTGATGCGCAGATGGCAATGAAGAAGAATAATGCCAATGCGAAATAATTCATTAATGGTTTTCTTACGTGATTTCTCATGTCTCTATATTTAATAATTACGAATAATAATGCACACGAAATAGTTGGGTCTACTCTGTTGCAAATATATAGAAAAATGGGCACAGCGCTTATCATAATCCGTTGATTCCAGAATTTTGACAGAATGTTTCGCTATTTTTGTCAGTTGAGAGAATGGCAAGGTATGAAAATATTGGTTATAGAAGATGAAGACTCCCTGCGGGATGTGATGATACGCTCATTGGAAAAGGAGCGTTATGTGGTGGAATGGGCAGCCAATTACCGGGAAGCGTTATGGAAGATGAATGATTACAGCTATGACTGCATCGTTCTGGATATTATGCTGCCCGACGGTAGTGGCCTTTCGCTGTTGGAGGAGTTGAAAAAGATGAAAAAGAAAGACAGTGTGATCATTGTCTCTGCCAAGGACTCGATCGACGATAAGGTGAAAGGATTAGACCTTGGAGCGGATGATTACCTGACCAAGCCTTTCCATCTGGCGGAACTGAATGCGCGGATAAAATCCATTATCCGCCGCAAGCAACAGGATGGCGAGATGAATCTCTCTTATGCCAATATCATTATCTATCCCGACCGGCATACGGTTTTTATCGATGGCGAAGAGCTATTGTTGAACCGGAAGGAGTTCGACCTGCTCTATTATTTTGTGACCAATCCCGAACGATTATTGAGTAAAGACGCTTTGGCCGAATCGGTTTGGGGCGATTACATCGATCAGGTGGATAGCTTTGACTTCATCTACAGCCAGGTAAAGAACCTGCGAAAGAAACTGAAAACCTCGGGAGCGAAGCCGGAAATCAAAGCGGTTTATGGGTTCGGGTATAAAATGACATACGAAGAATAACAGGATATGAAACTTAGCCAATATACGTTACGGAATCTGTTAGTGCCTTTACTGATCATTATGACAGTATGGGCTTTCGGTTTTTACTTCTTTATCATGCATGAGGTGAACGACGAAACCAATGATACCCTGTTGAATTACAAAGAGATCATCATCAAACACGTATTGGAAGACGAAAGCCTGTTGAGAGATAATATCGGCATTATGAACAGTTATTATATCCGGGAGATACCCATTGAGCAGGCTGATCTGTCACGGGATCTATTCTTCGATTCCACAAAATACATCGAAGTGGAACGGGAGCATGAACCGATCCGGGTACTCCGCACCCATTTCCTGGCGGCCAACGGGAAGTGTTATGAGTTGAAAATAGAAATATCCACCCTTGAAAAGGAAGACCTGAAAGAGGCTATCGTATGGAGTATTATCGCATTATACATCATTCTGCTCGGGGCGATACTGCTGGTTATGCACATTGTGTTCAAGAAAAGCTTCCGCCCGCTCTACGCCATCCTCAACTGGTTGCGCGGATATCACCCGGCCAAGCCACAGCCATTGGCTAACGCGACGCATATTGATGAGTTTAAAACGCTCAACGAGGCATTTGTCAAAGCAGCACAACGCGGAAGCGACATCTACAACCAACAGAAACAGTTTGTCGAGCTGGCCTCTCATGAGTTGCAAACACCCTTAGCGGTCAGCATAAACCGACTGGAACTCTTAAGCGAAGATCCTCATTGCACGGAGGAACAACTGATGGAAATAGCCGGCATTCACCGCACCCTACAAGGGATTGTGAAGATGAATAAATCGTTGCTTCTATTGTCGCGTATCGAGAATGGCCAGTTCCCGGAAACGGAAGAGATCGCCTTTGCGGAGATTATAGAGAGAATGGTAGCCGATTTCAAAGAGATTCATGAGGAGCGACATATCAAAGTCTTCTTTATAAAAGAGGCATCCTTGACCTTCCGCATGAACAGAGACCTGGCGAATACGATGATCTCCAACCTGATCAAGAACGCGTTTGTTCATAATATACCCGACGGGGAGATCTATATTGAGATGCTGACCGACCGGATCATTATCAGCAATACCAGTGAAAGCCCGGAATTAAACAGGGAACGCCTCTTTCAACGATTTGGCAAACAAACCAACCGCCCCGACTCTACCGGCTTGGGACTGGCACTTGTCAAATCCATTACCGACCTTTACCACATCGACGTCTCTTACCAATATAATGGGAAGCACCAGTTCGTGTTGAAATTATGAATGATGAATGATGAATTATGAATTGGGTTAAGGGGAAGTAATTGCTTTACGCTTCGCTAAGCGATTTCCGCTTCGCTCCAATTCATAATTCATCATTCATAATTTTTTCCAGTTTCTTTCCCAAATCCATCCTTTTCTTTGTTGTATCAAAAAGATACAAAAGATGAAAAGAATCTATCCTTTATGTTTGGTTTTGTTGTTGGTCGTATCGACAAGCCTGTTGGCCGACAATGACAGAAACGCTTCTACAGCGGAGAATCTGCCGGCCACCAGCCGTGAATTTCTCAATACCCACTTTCGAAATACCCATATATCCTATGTCGAAATAGACAAATATCTTTTCTGGATATCGGGCTATGAAGTGATCCTGGTCGACGGAACGGAGGTAAATTTTGCCCGTAACGGTGAATGGACAGAGGTGGAAAGGAAGAAGGAAGCGGTTCCAGCTGTTATCATTCCAAAGAAAATAACAGCCTACATTAAAGAGAACTTCCCCCAACAAATGGTTTTAGCTATTGAAAAAGAATTCAAAAAATGGGAAATCAAACTGAACAACGGGATGGAACTCTCTTTCAATAAAAAGGAAGAGATAATAGAGGTGGATGCCGATTAAGCATTCATCGAAGGAAAATGAATACAGGAAAAAACAAAGACAACAATTACTAAAAATTAAAAAGGTATGAAAGCAAAAGTTTTAATGATGGCCTTGTTTGCCATGGGATTAGTCACAATGGTCGGTTGCAACGACGACAACTGGGTTCCGGAAGATGTTTTCGTGCAGGCATTCCGGCAGCAATATCCAGGTGCCACGCGCGTAGAGTGGGAAAACAAACACGGATACAAGACAGTAGAATTTCGCTATGATGGGAAAGAATCGGAAGCCTGGTATGATCAATCAGCCAAGTGGCTATTGACAGAGACCGACCTGCGATACAACGATCTGCCGGTAGCCGTTCAGAGTGGATTCAAAGCTTCCGAATATGCCGACTGGCGTGTGGATGATGTTGATAAACTGGAGCGGATCGACACGGAAGTAGTCTATGTGTTGGAGGTTGAAAAAGGCAAGCAGGAGTACGATCTTTATTTCAGTGAAGAGGGCATTCTGATAAAGGTAACGCAGGAAGACGGCGATACCGGGCATCTGCCAATTGCCGTATCACAAAAGATAATGGATAAGATACGCGAGCTTTACCCCAACGCTTCCGGCATTTTGGATATCGATCGTGAAGGGGCTTACCTGGAAATTGAAATCAGAGATGGCAAAACGTATAAGGAGATCTACTTCGATAATTCCGAAGAATGGGTTTTTAGCAAATGGGAGATCCGCCGGGCGGATGTGCCACAGGTGGTTATTGATGCCTTAGGCACCTCCAAATACAACGGATATAAGATCGATGATATCGATGTTATCCAAAAAACGGATGGCATTTTCTATCTGTTTGAACTGGAAAAAAGCGACAGGGATTACTATTGCCTGATCAGTGAAGACGGAAAGAGCGTAACAGACGACCCGGGGATTTAAGCGGTTCGTATCGTGTGTGGTGACTCCGTATGGCTATTGCCGTACGGAGTTTTTTTATCATTCCATCCGGCAGATAGCTTTTTTGTGCGGAATAATGTATAGTTTTGCATATTAGCTGAAAATTATGTCTGCATCAAGATATCTTATTATCATTTTGTGTTGCTTGTGTCCCTTCCTGAAAAGTAAAGCGCAGTTTGTGAATTACGGAAACGATCCGGCACGCTACAAATGGAATTATGTAAACCTCTCCCATTATAAACTGATCTATCCGCAAGGGATGGATTCGATGGCTTATCAATATGCCCTCCAGTTAGAACATCTGTTTCCGCAAGTTCAGAAAACGATTAGTATGCCACGCAAATCTATCTTCCCGGTAGTCTTGCATCCGGGCAATATGCAATCGAACGGTATGGTGGCCTGGACGCCGCGCCGCATGGAGCTGGTCACGACTCCCTCTTATAAGATAGAATCGCAAGCCTGGACGAAACACCTGGTGCTTCATGAATCGCGCCATGTGGTTCAAACCAGCAAACTCATGACCGGAATCTTCCGTCCCTTGTATTTCCTGATCGGAGAACAGGCGGCTGGTGTCACCTCTTTGTTTGCCACCAAATGGTTTTTTGAAGGAGACGCGGTAGGGGTCGAAACAGCTATGTCGAACAGTGGGCGTGGTCGATTGCCGGAGTTCCACATGGCATACCGCGCGCAAATCATGTCCGATAAGCCCTTCTCGTTTGATAAATGGTATCTGGGTTCCTATAAAGACTATACAGGCGATTATTACACACTGGGTTATAATATGACTTCGTATGCCAAACAGACCTACGGAGCGGATATATGGGATAAGATCACCAGCCGTTATGTCAGCCGTTTTCTTCATCTTCCCCCATTTATCAATGCCATAAAATATCATACGGGCGGCGGTGTAAATGATCTTTTCAATAATACTTTTTCTTTCCTGGAAAAAGAATGGAAAGAGCAGGACAAAGACTACCGGATACCTTCCTACGCCTCTCCCGCGGTTTCGCGTTATACCTCCTACCGTTATCCGCAATCGCTTAACAAACATACGGTCATTGCCGTCAAGTCGAGCCTGCATGATATCAACGCCCTGGTTGCTCTTACGCATGGAAAAGAGAAGCGACTCACTTACGTCGGCATCCTCAATGGCCGCATTCAATTATATGGACATAAGGTTTATTGGTCGGAGATCGTGGGTGGTCCCCGCTGGACGCATGAGAATTATGCGGTTATCAAGCAATATGACCTACAAACCGGCAAGACACAGATCCTGACCCCCGGGAAGCGTTATCTCTCTCCAGCCGTTGATCCGGAAGGCAAACGAATCGCTGTATCGTCCCCTTTGCCCGACGGCACAAACAAAATCATAGTATTAAATGCTGAAAATGGCGAAGAGATCGCCCATTATACCTTGCCGGAAAATGCCTTTGCCAAAGAATTGACCTTCGGGGAAAAGAATCAGGTGATAGCTCTTGCCCTGGATAATCAAGGGTTATCTATCCGGCAACTGAACCTGTTGACCGGAGAAAGCCGGGAACTTCTTCCCCCAACTTCAGTCAATATCACCTCGCCCTATTGGCACAATGGAATCCTTTACTTTGAATCCGGATTGAATGGAACCAATAATATTTACGCCCTGAATACAGACTCCCGGCAGATCAGCCGGATAAGCGCCGCACGTTTTGGGGCTTTCCAGCCGACACTCTCAGCCGATAAGAAAAACCTCCTCTTCGCCGACTACCAGGCAAAAGGATATCGGATCGCAACGCTTCCGCTCGATTCATTACGCGCCGAAGAAGCCGACTTCGATCACCCCTATCGCTTCGCGTTGGCAGAGACATTGGCCAAGCAGGAGGCTTTCAATATCGATACCGCTACATGGACGCCTATTCCCTTTGAACCCAAGCCTTACCGCAAAGGGGCAAACCTGTTTCACATCCACAGTTGGGCACCCATCTATTATGACGTGAGTGACCTGATGAACTTCAGTGGTGATGACCTGACCACTATTGTGAAGCCCGGCATATCGCTATTCTCTCAAAACGCGTTGAACACCGCCATCACCCAGGTGGGTTGGTATTACAACAAAGGATATCACCACGGCAAACTTTCTTTTACTTATACGGGCTGGTATCCGGTGATCGATCTGAAATTGGACTACGGCAGTAAAGCTTTCGATATGTCATGGAAGTTGGACAAAGATAATAAAGAGGTGACGGAAACCCATCTAACCGGTCGTAATCGCCTGGAAGGAGAGGCACGCATCTATATTCCCTTCAACCTGACGAAGAATCATTATATACGAGGCATACAGCCTTCGGTTACCTATTATTATACCAACAACCGGTATCAGCAACACGACAGTAAGAAGTTCAAAGACTTTCAATATATCCTTTCCGAACTCCGCTTCTACAACTATCGCCGCATGGCGCAGCGCGACCTATTGCCAAAGTGGGGCTATCAACTGCGGTTGCAACACCTTGCCATGCCTTTCGACGATGAGAATTTCGGTAGCCTGTATGCTGCCCGGCTGACTACTTACTGGCCGGGGATTATGCAGAACCATGGACTTATGCTTCGCCTGGGTTATCAATACCAAAGTATAGATAAGAATTGGATGTATATGCCTACCCGCCTTATCGACAAGCCCAGGGGATATGGCTATATCTACCAGACCCGCCAGCAGATGGCTTTCAAGGCCGACTATTCCTTCACGATTGCCTCGCCCGACTGGAACCTGGCAGGACTACTTTACCTGCAGCGCGTCCGCAGCAACCTCTTCTATGACCTGACAAAGAATCAGGCAAATGAATCCAGCGGATGGAGACAGCAAAGCGCTGCCGGATTAGACATGATCTTCGACCTGAACGTCATCCGCATGAGCTATCCCCTGTCTGTGGGAATGCGTTTCACGCAACCTATTGATTATGGCAGTTTCCAGGTCGAGGGTTTATTCTCCGTCAGCTTCTGATCTTACAGGTTTTGTTTGCATTTTCCGGTCATGCGCTCAGGCGTTAAGCGCAACAGGTATGTCCTGTGGAACGATCCTTTCGCATATTTCAGACCAACGACTTTATGTTCGGGGGAGTATTTGTCGATAATTGCTTCGAGGGCTTTCATACGCTCTTCGTCATCCGCCACAAGCTCCATCCGCCCGTCGACAACAATACTTTCATAGGCTGTTGTGAATTTAGCAGAAAGCACATGCGTATGCCCGACCACACAAAAAGAGACAGCCGGATTCTTCTCCATAGCTTTTAGCTTTATGCCTTCCGGCGCACAGTGGAAATAAACGACCTCTCCCGTCCATACATAATTGAGCGGTATGCCATAGGCCTTACCGTTTTCAAGTGTCATCGACAAATAGCCATATTCCCCTTCACGCAGAAGCTGAAGCGCCCTTTCTTCAGGAAGCAACCGATCCTGCCGGCGTACAGAGCTGTTATTGTATTGTATCATGTGTACAAATATACTATTTTACAGCGAACGCTGTTTGATCTGCTCCTTTGGCTAAGCAATCTCCGTTTGACAAAATGTAAGCAAAAAGCCCATTTTGCTTTACAATATGATACGTTAAAAAATGTTTCTCCCGGGAGTTTGTGAAAAAAGTCCCGGGAGTTCGGAAAAAAAGTCCCGCGTTTTTGACAATTTGATAATCGCTTAGCGAGCGAAGCGAAGTGCAGAGCAAAATGTCAATTTCACAACCTCCCGGTTGCTTTCAGATACTCCGTTTTGTGGATCTCCAGCTTTGTGCGGGCGATGATGTATTCACCATCAGCCTGTTGGCGGAGCGTCTGCGCTTCCAGGTAGTCGGAGATTGTTTCCAACCCGGCATTATAATGGTCTTGGCTCATGCGTAGGTTTTCTTCAGTCTGCTCGAGTGCCTGGCGGGTGAGTCTAATCTCAAGTAAGGCTTCGTTGTAGAGGTTCAGGGCTTGTTCCACTTCCAGAGACATCTTTTCACCCAGATCGTCGCGTTGCAACTGCATGATCTGACGTTCCCGCTCGGCGGCCTTTACCTTCTTGACGCCCTCTCCCCAATTGAACAGAGGGATACGCACGGAGACCATCGCTGAAAAAGAGCCACCATCGAAAAGAGGGTCGTTGTTCAGCCGGATGCCATGGATGTAATTGTAAGAGCCGCGCACGCCGACCTGAGGGAGGAAGTCGCTCCGGACATATTGTTTCTCGTACTTTTTTAGTTCAATCTGTTTGTCGAGGATCGCCCAATCGGGACGCGCGGTGATATCGGCCATGCCGCTGAGTTCAAAAGACTGTTCCGAGAAGTTCTCCGTTGGCATTATTTCGCTTTGAAGCGGAAGCCCAAGGAGGTGGCAGAGATTCATGCGCGAGAGACGTACGCCGTTTTCCGCCCGGCGCAGTTGCAGTTCCGCCTGATTGAGTTGTACCTGCACCTTCATAACATCGTTTTTCGACTTCATGCCGGCTTCACAGGCATTCTGTACTACCCGGTGGAACTCTTCGACCGTTGTTTTGAATTGCGCGGCAGACTTCTCCAACTCACGTGCCTGCACACAGGCCCAATAGGCTTTGTCGGTGGCCAGGATAATCTCGTATTCTGTCAGTTCACGGTTCAAGCCCGCAATCTCATCTCCCACCTTCGACATCTTATAGGCCGACGTAATCTTTCCACCCATATAGATCGGTTGCTCCAGGTTCACGCCTGCCACGTATGTGTTAGATGTCTTCAGGTTGAAATTCATATCAGGGATATCCAGAACGGAGAACTGGCTGAGGAGAGGCATCAATTCCGCAGGCACCATGCCGCTCAGGTCATTGGGATCAAACAGGGTCATCTGCCCCATCTTAAGGTTCAGATCCCGGCTTGAATTATTGTAATAGCCCAGCCCCTGCGCGGACAGCTTCGGCAGGAAATTAGTCTTCGTAGCCTGCACGGTCAGATGCGCTTTCTCCTTCGTGCGTTCAGCGATCGCAATCTGCTTGTTGTTTTCCAATGCCATGCGGCGACACGCTTCCAATGTCATGCCCTGACCATACAGGAAAAGGGAACAGAACAGACCGGCAACGATCAGCGTTATATATTTTATCGGATTCATTTCTATGCGTTTCTATGGAGTTATTAATTCGTCTTTATTTTGAAAAAGAGAGCATACAAGACCGGGATAAACAATAGGGTAATCAGTGTGCCCACCAATAATCCGCCCATGATCACCACAGCCGCCGGTCCGAACAGCGAGTCGCCCAACAGAGGAATCATACCTAAGATAGTGGTCAGCGAGGCCAGCATGACAGGACGGAAACGGCTTGCCGAGCTATCCAATAAGGCTTTGACCGGTTCCTTGCCGCTTCCGATCTGAAGGGTAATCTCATCCATTAATACGATGCCGTTCTTGATCAGCATCCCAACCAGTCCCAAGGTGGCCACGATCGCCACAAAACCAAAGGTTTTTCCGGAGAGAAGCACGCTGAATACCACACCGATAAACAATAACGGCAGGCAAAGAATGATGATCACCGGTTTCTTGTAGTCTTTAAAAAGCATGATCAGAATAGCAATCATCAACACAATGGCCAGCGGATAATTCATAAAAAGGTATTTCATCGACTGCTCGCTTGCGCTCCGTTCGCCCTCCCATTTCATACTGTAGCCTTCGGGAAGCGGGATGTTTTCGATCTGTTCGACAATGGTCTGGCGCGAATTCTCCACGGCATAACCCGGCAACGGATTACATTGGGCACGCATCGCCCGTTCGCCGTCGCGACGGATCACCACCGGCTCTTCCCATACGACCTTTAGTCCGTTAGAGGCTTGGCTCAACGGCACGGTCTGCAGGGCGGAAGCAAGCAGGTCTTCTTCTGTTACCGTACCCATAATCAAGCCCTGCACGGTTTGCTTATCGATACCCGAAAGGGAAGGCATCATACTGAATACCGGCGTGTTTTCGAGCGATTCGATCGGGTTTCCCTCTTTATCGACACATTTCACATAGATCGTTTTGCTCTCGATCCCTTCATAGAAGGTGGCGGTCGGGATGCCATCGGTCGCGGTCATCAGCGAGAGTCCTACATCCTGGCGGCTTAGTCCGATATTCCGGGCAATCGGTTGGTTATAGTCGACCATCAGCGTCGGCACCTTCGGTTCCCAGTCGGTGGTGACCATATACAGTTGGGGGCTTTCGTTCATGATATCCACCGCCTGTGCCGTCAGTTCGCGTAAGACGGCCGGATCTGGACCACTGAATTGTACTTCAATCGGATAATCTTTATACATCAGGTTGTATCGTTTCAGACGCACATAAGCATCGGGATAGTTCTCATTGAGGTAGTCCTGTATCTCGCCCATCGTAGCCACCAACGCTTTGGGCGAGGTGTAGTCGACAATCAGTTCGCCATACGACAGGGAAGGGTCGGCTATGCTGCGCACCAGGTTATAACGGCTGGGGGTAGCGCCGATCGAGGTAGTTACATGGGTCACCTCTTCGCGCGACAATAGATAATCTTCAATCGTTTTAAGATCTTCTTTCACACGTGTGCTGTTGATTCCTTCAGGAAGTTTATATTCGATATACAACTGATCGTAGTCCATATCAGGGAAAAAGCCCTGGGGAAGGAAACGGTAACAGAAGAGACTCACCAAGACTAAGGCAATACCGACACCCAAGGTCACCATGCGATGAGACAGCCCCCAGGTCAACACCCTGCGCAACAGGTTGTAATATTTATTATTATAAGGATCTTCGTTCCCCTTATTCACCTTTACCTTCAACGATTTGTCGGCATGAACCGGTACCAGCGTCAACGCAAGCACCCAGCTCATCAACAGCGAAACGGCCAGTACGATAAAGAGATCGCGCACATAGATGCCTGCCGTGTCGGGCGAGAGAAAGATCGGAAAGAATGCCAGGATCGCAATCAGTGTGGCGCCCAGTAGCGGCATCGCCGTCTTCCGTCCGATCGATGTCAGTGCCTCCCGCCGGGGAACACCCCGTTGCAGATCGACCTGTATGCCGTCGAGTATCACAATGGCGTTATCGACCAGCATCCCCATCGCCAACACAAAAGAGGCCAACGAAACCCGTTGCAGTGTACCATCGAAGATATCCAATACCAGCATGGAGCCGAAAACAATGATTGCCAGGTTCAGTCCCAGGATAAGCCCCGACCGGAAGCCCATACCTCCATCTGTAAAGAGGTCAGCGGCATTACCTCCAAAGGCTGTATCGATCACCATATCATCAGCCATGCCCGGCTCCTGTTGGTCAGCACCGACAAAACCATTCTGCAGATATCGGATGAATTAAATTTCCCCAATTCCTCTTTCTTTAGCAAATATTTCAAGAAGCATGTGGGTATGACTCCTAAAGTCTACAGGGATGTCCATAGCGACTAAGCCGCATTCAGGAATAGGTATGCACGCTACCCTGCGCCGATGGCAGGTAGTTGACACCGATCCAGGTAATCATCAATAGGATAAAAGCAATGGGCAATAGCCAAAGCGTAAAGGTGGGATGCCATTTGCGCAGGCGCATGTGGATATACATCAGGTAAGCCGCCGCGGTAACAAACGCCCAGGTCTCTTTCGGATCCCATGACCAATAGTGCCCCCAGGCCTCTTTCGCCCATACACAACCCATCAGAAGCCCCAACATAAGGAAGCCAAAGCCGGCATACACCAGGTTATCCATTAGGTGATACAGCTGCTGATCCGCCAGCCCTCTGCCCTGTTTGCGTATCTGAATGAAGGAGGCAATCGTAGCGGCTCCGAGCATGGCATACGAAAGGATATACGAGGTCACATGCGGCACAAACCAGATACTCTGCAAAGCCGGCATCAGGTTTTTAGAATGGATCTCCGGTTTAAAGATATTGATGCAGACAAAGACACAAGCCATCAGGCTACTGAATGAGAGCAGCCAATTGTATTTCCAACGTTTATAAGTAAGAAAACCAATCACTGAAAGAAAGAGGGAATACCACAGGCGCGTTTCTCCCATCGTACGCAAGGGCGGACGCTCCAGTCCGATCCAGAAGCCAACCATAAAAGCGACAAAAACGCCTATGCCTGCCAACATGATCCCGTCTACCACGGAGCGTTTCAGGCGGGTATAGACCAATACACCGGCAGAGATCCAAAGCAACATCGCCGGAAGAGCAAACCATATAAATTCATTCCACGTCATCCGTTGCCTCCTTTCTTCTGTTTCCAATCCATAACATACAGGCTGACCCTGCCGCCAACAAGATGATTCCTATATATACCGCCACGACCCAGGGATCGTATACGAGCTCTATACTGGTATAAGAAGAGAGCTTCCCTGCTTCATAATCATAGCCATACTGATAAAGCATCCAAGGCCCCGCGCGATGTGGCTTGTTGACTGCCAACAGCGCATGCGCCTCTGTCCCATCTTCGGTATAGATATTGATATCCGAAACGAAGCGTTTAGGCTCCGGTTGAGTCATCACAAGCATATATTCGTTTGTCAGCGGAAGCGTCATATAAAGTTGTGCTCTGTTTCCACAAGATATCCATCCCCGGCTGATCTCTCCATTCGTCCGATCGACGGTTTTGACCAAAGCAGCCGGAGAGGCGCCCGGCATAAACACTTCATGATAGGTGCTGTCGCTATTCCGAATGGCCTGGTGGATATACTGTTCCACCTCTATATCCCAATGAGCCAGTCGCCCGCTTACCGGAAGTTCTTCCAATTGGAGGTAATCCGGTTTGCTCTCTGGTTGGGCATTCCCCGTTTCCCGGTCGATCACAGTCAGTTGAGGGGGATATTCCTCCATCGTGAAGTCATTGAGCCGGATGCCGACAGGTAGCTCCAATACATCGCCCCGGTCGTTATACACCCGCCATTCCACCTCACCTTCGCGTATATGCATCACATAGCGCTTCATATCAGCCGCACCCCATCCCGCGGCAAAAAGCAGCAACCAAAGGCCTATATGATTCAGGTAAAAAGCATAGTCCGCTATACGGAAATGAAAAAGGCGACGCATGATAAGCGTGCCCAACGACAATAAAGTAAAGAAATAGAGCAATACAAACGGCCAGGAGGTAGTCATCTGCCGGAGTCCCAATACCGATGCCGGGCTGGTATCTCCATGATGAATATGTTTTACCTGAGGGGTCAGTCCCATCAAAAGGCCTAAAAGCAGAAGCCCCCCTATCAACGATACGGCCATGGGGACTCCCGAAAGCCATTGCACAATGGGATTTTTCCGTTTCAGGGCAAGAAGGAGTGACAACAGTATAACCACTCCTCCCAGGATCCCGTTAACCGGCCATAAGAGCAATGAAAAATCAAAAGACCCGATAAAAGCCTGCAACACATATCCGACAACCAATACCCCTAATACAAAAGCGATGCTCTCCGGATATCGCCAGGGGAACTGCCACATGCTTCGTTTGTTTTCTTCCATAGATGTTAAATGAAGAATAAAGAATCGCTTAGCAAAACATTAAAGCGATGAAAAATCAGCGGATAAAAGTATAAAAGAATCCCCAATGATTCTTCATTCTCCATTATTAATTCTTCATTTCATGGCAAGCCGGCCATTATTTTTCGCCTTTTCTATCCATTTCGGAACCACCGTTTCATTCCAAGTATCTTTCTTGTCGCGTAGTTGATTCATGTCTAATCCGATATACTCCTGTGCTTTAGCCTTGGTGGAGATATCCGGGAATGTCACATCGGTCACCCCTTTGGAGAACAATACCTTCTGAAGCTCTAACTGAGCCTGAAGCGTTTTGTCGAGGCTATGTGCCAGGATCCGTTGTGTCTCCACCGGAGCATGGAACGAACCGCCATGCGAGGCCACCGCAAAGTCCCAACGCCACTGCGCCTGACGCAATAGTTGCAGGGAAGCCTTCATCTGCTCTTCGTTGGCTCCGTTATCCCAAGCCATTTTTGCCATAATATGCGCTTTGGATAGTTCCGTTTCGATGCGGTCACGGATTTCCAACGCCTTATCCTGGTATTCATACACGTATGAACGCAGGCTCTCTTCGTCGTCACGATGACAGGTCTGACAGGTCGAAGAGATATTTTTCAACGGGCTTACAATCTGATGGTTGGAATATTTTATGCCCCCTTCCGAGATGTATGGCATGTGGCAGTCCGCGCAACTCAAACCACGTTTGGCATGCGGTCCCAACAGAAACAACTCATAGTCGGGATGTTGTGCTTTCAACATAGGCGCCTTGCTTATGGCATGCGTCCAATCGGCATAGTCCGCTTCGTCGTAGTATTTTTCCATATCCTCCACCGTGCAACCACCATCCCAAGGGAAGGTCAGGTATTTGCCATCGCCTTGGAAATAATACTCCACATGGCATTGCGCGCACACCAGGCTTCGCATCTCCTGCGGCGTTACATCAGCGATGTCCCTGCCCTGACGCTCGAAAGCTTCCACCAAAGCCGGACGGGTAATTGTCAGGTTCATCGTCAACGGGTCATGGCAATCGGCGCATCCGATCGGGTTGACAATCTCATCGCCCAAAGCGCCCCATTTGCCTTTATAGAAATTCTCGATACCCATTTCATGCATCATACGCGGCACATCCGGGCTTTTGCAGGTCCAGCAGGTAGCCGGTTGTGGACCATCCGTATCGCCTTCCGGCGAGCCTGTGCGCAGGGTAGCGCGGATATCGTCGATGGCATAGAAATGGCCGCGCGGTGCCGAATAGTCCTGCGCAAAAGCATAGCCTGCCCAAAGCAAGACCATCTCCGGGCGGTTTTCCAATACATCCTCCGGCATATTGCCTAAGTGCTTGCTACGGAAATCCATATCGCCCGTCTTCTTCCAGGTCGTATACTCGCGCGGATAGTTCTCTCCCCATACCTCATTATGCGGTTCTATCCCTTCGATCGCTACCTTCTTATTATTAAATAATGTGGCGATCTCCGCTCTGCGCTCGGTAATAGACGCGGCTAAAATGCCTAATACAAACACTGCCACCATGACTACGGCAAATAGGCTCCATCCGATGATGGGCTTGCGTTTTATTGCTTCTGTTAATCGTGTATACATATCCATTATCAATTATGAATTATCAATTTTTCATGATCTTCCTCAGCCACTCCGGCACCGGCGATGCCGGCAGCGGCACAATCGCGTGAGGCGTAGAGGCCAGGTTGCTCACATTGGTATGCGGCACCTGCGTATGGCAATCCCAACAGGCTTTTCCTTCGCCCTCTTTCACCTGGGCATAGCTGATCATACCGGTTTTTACAAACTCCCTGTTCAGTTGCGTATGACACCGGATACAATTATTCATGATCACCTCCTTGCTGGCATCGCGCGGACGAATCGTCTGAGGCTCGCCTTTTACCGTAAACACTGCCGCATGATACAATCCGTCGACCGCCTTGAAGGCATATTTTTCGACAACATTGTCCTGCGGCACATGGCAATCATTGCAGGTTGCCCATAGCGCATGCGAGCTATGATTCCAG
The DNA here is from genome assembly GCF_029893085.1 of Parabacteroides sp. PFB2-10. Lineage (GTDB taxonomy): Bacteria > Bacteroidota > Bacteroidia > Bacteroidales > Tannerellaceae > QVMG01. The sequence continues at coordinate 139,279 of NZ_JARXWI010000003.1, read as the reverse complement.
GAAGCATAGTAGGGAGTCATGATATGACAGTTGATACAGGTAGCCGGATCATCCCCTAAGTAGGAAGTGGCTCGCGACATATAAATAGCATAAATTCCTAAACCAGCCAACAATCCTCCCGCGATAAAGAACGGAACAATCAGTTGGGAAGGAATAGATCTAAGTAGTTTCTTCATGGCACATGCGGCGTCTATTAGTAAGTCGTTCAAAAGCAAAGATAAGAAAACAGATTAAAAAAAGGTATTATTTCGATTTTTTTTTATTAAAAATGAATCAATTGCACTAATTTTTCCCGTTTTTTGATCGTTATCACTCGTTTTTCCGAAAGAATAAGCCCGTCTGTTTGCATCTTTGTCAACTCCCTTTCCAACGAAGGACGCGACACCCCAAAGAGATCGGCCAACGCGCTTTTACTCCGATCTAACAGTATCTGATCCGATCCCTGCTCTTTCGCCAGTTGAAACAGATACAAAGCTATTTTCTGCCGGATCGTGCGAAAAGACATCAGATGCAACTTGCGGCTCAGTCGTCCGGCAAAATTGGCGGAAATATCCAAGTAGTTGCGAAGCATCGTTTCATTCATCTGTAACATTTTCAATATAGCCTGACGGGGAATAATCAACGCCCGCGTCTCTTCTCTGGCTGTTGCCTGTACCGGGAAGCGGTTATTATCGCCAAAAAGGAATAAGATCGCCAGCGGATTCGGCGCCTCAATATCTTCTACCTTCACAACCCGGCCAGCCGGGTCGCTCATTTCCGCCGTAACACTTCCCGACAACAGAATAATCAAGCGGTTTACTGGCTCATCCTGCCTGGCGATCACCTCATTTTTTTTGAATGACACCTCGTCGATCGGTATCAACGAGAAGATCCTCTCCAACTCATCTGTCGGCACAGAATGAAACAGCGATATCCGGGAAAGAATATGAACATCTATCATTTCAGTATTTTTTCACAAATATAAACTTTTTTCGCAACTGTAACAGATGTTACACTTTTAAAATATATTCCCCTCCTACCTTTGCCCTATCAACAAACAACAAGCGAGATGAAACGAACCATTATAAAAATAGACGAAGAGAAATGTAACGGTTGTGGCCTTTGCGTGAAAGGTTGTCATGAAGGCGCTTTGCAACTGATCAATGGGAAAGCCGTCTTGGTTAGCGATATGTATTGCGACGGCTTGGGGGCTTGTATGGGGGATTGTCCCGTCGACGCTATCACCCTGATAGAAAGAGAGGCCGAACCCTATAACGGAGAGGCTGTTAAAGAACGTATGGCACCCAAAGAGCCATTAGCTTGTGGATGCCCGGGGTCGATGGCGCAAGAGATCAAACGTCCGGTGATCACGGGTATGGCATCGACTCACGCGGGAATGGTCTCCTCGGCTTCCGAACTCCGCCAGTTTCCGATACAACTCCATCTCTGCAATCCGGCGGCGGGCTTTTTCCGGAATGCGCACCTGTTGTTGGCGGCCGACTGTACCGCTTTTGCTTCAGGTGATTTCCATAGCCGCTTTCTGAAAAACCGCATGCTGACAATCGCCTGTCCCAAGCTCGACAGCAATCCCCAATCCTATATAGATAAGCTGACGGCCTTGATCGACGAGGCACGCATAGAGACACTGACCGTACTCGTGATGGAGGTGCCCTGTTGCCAGGGATTAGTTAAGATAGCCCAAATGGCACGCGAGCAGGCGCATACAAATATCCCCATCAAGGTCATTGTCTTATCTATTCAGGGAGCAGTGAAAAGTGAAGAATGGATCTAACCGAAAGAGGCTATTCGCAACTAAACAGATTCACCAACTGTTCAACCAATAACGCCATGATCACAAATAGTGTGTCTTACATAAAAAATAAAAACCTTTAAAAGAAAAGAGTATGAGTATGTTTTGTTTTCAATGCCAGGAGGCGGCCGGAGGAAAAGGCTGTACCGTCAAAGGAGTGTGTGGGAAAGAGCCAGAAACGGCTACCCTTATGGATTTGTTACTGTATGTTACCCGTGGTATGTCGATCGTAAACCGGACACTGCGTGAAAAAGGAATCGCTCAAAAGGCTACAAGCCATCAGATTCTCGACTATTTGTTTTGCACCATTACAAACGCCAACTTCGACGATGACGCCATCCGCAAACGTATTGATCAGGCATTTATCACCAAAAACGAACTGATCGCACTTGCCAAGAAGCGCGATATTTCTCTGCCTACATGGGACGAGGTGGATTATCAGACAACGCCCGACCACTACCTGGAAGAGGGAGCCCGCGTAGGCGTTCTCGCGGAAGCCAACGAAGATATTCGTTCCCTGAAGCAATTAGCCATCTATGGTGTGAAAGGAGCGGCAGCCTACGCCGAGCACGCGTTGAACCTGGGCTTTGAAGATGAAGCCATCTATGAAATGCTCGAAAACGCGTTGGCGGAAGTGAGCCGCCAGGATATCGACGCGGATCAACTGACTTCCTTAGTGTTGAATATCGGCGAATGTGGTGTGAAAGCCATGGCGCTGCTCGACAAAGCAAACACCTCCGCGTATGGTAATCCCGAAATAACGAAAGTAAATATTGGTGTTGGCAAAAATCCGGGTATCTTAGTCAGCGGACATGACCTGAAAGATTTCGAAGAGCTATTGGAACAAACCGCCGGAACGGGTGTGGATGTTTATACCCATAGTGAAATGCTTCCGGCCAACTATTACCCGGCATTTAAGAAATACCCTCATTTTGTCGGCAACTACGGTAATGCCTGGTGGAAACAACGCGAAGAGTTCGAAAGCTTCAACGGTGTATTCCTTTTCACTACGAACTGTATCGTTCCTCCGTTGAAATCGAACACCTACGCGGATCGTATCTACACCACCGGATCGGCCGGACTGCCAGGCGCCAAACATATTGAGGCACGCGCAGCGGGTAAACCGAAAGACTTCTCCGCTTTGATCGAACAGGCTAAAACATGTGCCCCTCCTACCGAGATTGAAAAAGGGGAAATCATTGGCGGTTTTGCCCATAAACAGGTATTGGCCTTGGCCGATAAAGTGGTCGACGCAGTAAAAGCAGGAGCTATCAAGAAGTTTGTTGTAATGGCCGGTTGCGACGGACGCATGAAAACCCGTTCTTACTACACCGACTTCGCCCAGGCATTGCCGCAGGATTCCGTGATTCTGACAGCCGGATGTGCCAAATACCGCTACAACAAACTGCCGTTGGGCGATATAGCGGGTATTCCCCGTGTGTTGGATGCCGGACAATGCAACGACAGCTACTCGCTGGTAGTGATTGCCCTGGCGCTTAAAGAGGCCTTTGGATTGGATGATATCAACGACCTGCCGATCGTTTACAACATCGCCTGGTACGAACAAAAAGCGGTGATCGTATTGCTTGCCCTCCTGAGCCTGGGTGTGAAAAACATCCATTTAGGCCCGACCCTGCCCGCGTTCCTTTCACCGAACGTAACCAATGTATTAGTCAATGCATTCGGCATCGGCGGTATATCCACCGTGGAAGAAGACATGAAGGCTTTTATGGCATAAAAAATCGCTGGGTTTCAGAACGTTTGACAATTGTCAACGCATTAATTGACAATTGTCAATCAATTAAACGATAATTATCAAACAATTGATCGACAATTGTCAAACATTCTGAAATCCAGCAATTTTATAAACATTCTCACGAATTTTTTGACCCTGAGAAAAAAACTCATGCGGGTGAGAATAAAAGACACACACTGAATATCCCACAAGATTTCAGGGTGACCAAAATCGATGCAAGAACAATGACTTTTACTAAAGGGATTTCTCGATGAAATAATAATCACGTTTTTTTGTCATATACTTTGAAAACTCTTAGGTGAAACATTTACTTCACGTCTTTGGCTATGCGATTGTATATTTTGATGTGTCATATTGTAAAATAAAATGGGCGTTTTACTATCAATTTGAGTACAGAAGGGAGTGGATTTGATTATATAGGACAAAAGATAGGCATTTTTCGAAGGTGCTAATAGAAATTTCAGTGAGTGGAATGAGTTATTAGAACCGTGGTTATTATAATAGAAAAAAGAAAGGGGTTAAAAAATAAAACCCTGCTTGGGGGAAGCAAGGTTTTACTAATCATGATATATTAAAATGAGGGGTTGTGTTACTGGAAATGGTATTCGTACTTCTCAGTCGTTTTTTTCCAGTTTCAAATGCAAATGTATGATTTATTGCCGTTGTGTAATGTCCAAATCGTAAAAAGATTGACTCCAAATCGTGATAATTGCTTTTTTCAATCCGTAAATTTTGACAATTTGTTATATTTACCACCAAATAATACGATTTGGATATTTCTTCATTCATAGTAGTGTCATCTATATGGTTGGTAGTGATCTGCTCGCTTGCCTGTTCAATCTATATGCTGTTGTTGCTTATGGAGCGATATGCTCCATACGAGCGCAGGATGCAAAGAGGGGCGTTGGTCTATTTCCTGTTTTTTACTGGCATTTGTCTTTCCCGGTTGTTTTACAAATGGTATCCGGAATTGTTTGTTTATTTCGCGCCTTTGTTCTATCTCTGTCATACCGGCTCGGGTGTTGCTTTCTATTATATTGTTTTTACTTTGACCTCCTCTCGGGATGAGAAACGTTTTCCGCTTATCCACTACCTGTTGCCATCTCTGATTCCACTCGTCCTGGGCGTATGGATGTTGTTTGTGCCTTTCGACGTGCCGTTAGGTATCGTGAAAGGCTTCCGTGTGCTTAACCAGGAATGGCTCTTCTTTTCGAGGGTGTTTGCCTCCTTTATTCCGGCGCAGGTCGTATTCACCGGCGTCTATCTCTCACTATCCATTGGAAAATTGCGTCACTACCGGAAATTATTGCCGGAAAAGAAAAGAAAAGAGATCCGTTATAGGATGCGGTCGATATATGCGATTATTACCATTCTCTTTGTTGGGTGGTTGCATCCGTTGATAATATTGTTTACTTCTCTCGAAAATGCCTTTTCCGCCCATGGGGTGATCGTACCGATAGCATTATCCATTCCTTTCGTCGAAATCATCTTAGTCAATAACATCCAACGGCATAATTACCCACGGCTTGAGATAAAACCGGCTTCCAAGCCTGACTATCATCCTTTCAAGGAGGTCTCCGTGCTGGAACCGAAAGAAAAAGTAACGGTTTCTCTTGCAGTGAATAAAACCAGCCTGAAACTGCTGTCACGCAAAGACTTCGATAACTACTTCCGGCAGGAGAAACCCTACTTGAATACCGAACTGAAGCTCACCACCCTGGCAGAGGAGCTGGGCGTCGGTCGCGAAGAGCTGTCGCGATTTATTAACCGCACATACGGGATGCACTTCAATCATTTCGTGGGGCGCTGGCGGCTCCGTGAAATGGAGAAGCTACGCAACTCAGCTAAAAACAAGGAGGCAACGATCAAATCCTTATTGCCACAAGCTGGGTTTGCCAGTTACAATAGCTATATGCGGGCACGACAGGAGGCAGAGCGAAAGAATAACGAAAGAGAAAAACCGCTACATCAAGACTAAACGATATGCAAACAGTAACAGTTGAAGATCTTATAACCATGCTGACCCCGATGTTTTCCGGCATCGTATGTATCGTATTGCTATTATTGGATTCGCCCGTCTGGAGCCAACTGAAAGGTTCTGGGATAAGAGACACACTCCTGACCTATTATCTATTGATCGTGTTCAACTGGGGGGTGATGGTTGTCTATGCCTTTTATCCGAACCGGTTTACCGACCTCTTCGCCTGGGTGGCTTTTACGATGTTGCTGGTGCCTGTTGTTCTCTATCGTTTTATTTTCATACTTACCCGCACTGATAGTAACGAACGCTTTTCCAAGCTTCACTATGTGCTTCCGGTGATTGTATTGGGCATTAATCTGGCTTGGCTGTTTCTGGCACCGGAAGATGCTTCCGGTCGGGTGTCGATCGAGAATATGCACACCACCCCCGGTTATGAGGGATTTTATATATTGGCATCTCTTTTATTGGTGTTTCGATTGTTGTTTGGTATCGGTTATACCCTCTTGGGTATACGGCGCTATCGATTATACCGACGGTTGATTATCAACTATTCCTCCGACCTCTACCTGAGTTCGCTCTATTGGTTGCGCCTGTTTCTCATTTTGTCGGTTTGTTTTGTGATCATCCCCCTGCTTATCATGTCGGCACCGCTGAAAGAGCTGTTGGGAACCTATCAATTGATTCTGGTGGCTCTTATTTTGTTCGTACAGCACATCATACTCTGCTTCAATGTAATCCGGGGGAATTATGTATTTGTCACCGACCAACAAAGGCTATGCGACGCAGCTATCCCGGCGGCCGACAAAGAAAAACAGTTGAAACAGGAGACCTTCTCCCGGTATATCGAACAGCAGAAGCCTTATCTCGATCCCCATCTCACCATTGTGGATATGGCGGATGCACTTCATACCAACCGTAGTTATCTGTCGGCATTTATCAATAATACCTACAAAATGAACTTCTCACAGTTTGTCAATGAGTGTCGCCTGCAGGAGCTCGACCGGATTATCGCCAATCCGCACTGCCTTGAAAATACTAATATAGAAAAGATTACCTCCGCCGGCTTTGGCAGCTACCAGTCGTACCACCGTGCCCACCGCATGCACGAAGAACGCAAGCGATTGAAACTTTCGTGAAAGACTATGATTCTTGCTTACGCGGCTTCCATTTTTCCAAAAACGGAAGTGCAACATACACCATAAAAAAGAGAGAAGGGACATAGATAGGCAAGGCATAACGCCAGGTGGTATTTGGACTTGCCAGGGCAGATACACCTATATAAATCAGTATAAACAAGAGAAGCAGAAAGGCTAATCGCCAAGAATGATCGTTCCAGGATGCCTTGCGTGTGGTTGAGATAAAACAAACCACGGAAAGAGTAAATAGAATCCAGTAGATATAATTAAAAATATGCCGAACAGGGTTGAAGCGGGTGAAATAGTCGGGCGTATGTACGAATGTATCCATCTGAATGCCATAATACTCCCGATACATCTCTTCGTTTTTAAACTCAATATGTTCTTCCACTATTTCCTTGAATTGGAAAAAGCTTAAAAAAGAGGGAATCACAAATTTGTGCAAGAAAGAAAATGGATATTTGAATATAATTTTTTTAGCATAGTCCGAGTAAACATCTCCTACCTGAACCCATGCCATCCCATAATTGATAGTATTAATGTGCATATAGTAAGCATTGAATATCTTTAAAGGGGAATCATTATTCCACATGAGGTCGGTAGTCAATGCCGATTGAGTCGTAAAAAGTGAGTCAGGCACCTGCTTGAAATAGTCATGTAATAGTTTTTCTTTCTGTGTATCGAAAGTAGAAGAGGGTAGATGTTTGGTCTCCGGGATAAGAACAGAGGCATTATTCATTAATTGCCAACCGCTAAAAGCGGAAGTAATATTGACAGACGTATTCTTTTTATAGTTTTTGCGCGCTGCGTCTTGCATAAAAAAGAAAAGGACAAGCGGCAAACACATCAACCCGATTTGCATGAGTTTGTTTTGCTTCTGGTAAGAGATAAAAATAGCGCACATGGAGACAGGCACATAAAACATCCCGGAATACCGTAAATTGTACAGTATATATAAGGTAAATAAATGTATCAGAATAAAAATGAAGTTCCGGCTATATATCAACCAAATAGCCGTGGCTAAGAATAACATCGTGAGTGAATTAAACAAACAATCACTCATCAGGTAATTGGTACTGAACAGAATCGTGGGCGATAAGAATACAAAAAGGCAAAGCACATAGAAGATATATCGATTGCGTAGTCCGATCAGGTATTTGAATGAATAGAGGAAGAATAAAGAGGCAACCATATGAATGATATAGGTCACAACAAACAAGGCGGAAATGCTGCCGCTTAGTGCATGAACAAGCTGCAGGTAGTGTGAATAACCCATGGGACGATATGGCGTAAACATATCCTTGTAAGCAGAAAAGACATAGGTTGCCGAATCAGGATATAGAAAGGGGAAAGGATATAACTGATAATAGACAATGCCTAAAATAGACAAAAGAATAGAGAGTATGATCAACTCTCTTTTCTGTTCTTTCTCTCTCAAATAGGAAATGAATTGCGGAAAATTTTTCATGCATTCTTATTTAATTGACAAACCTGTATTTCAAGAGCACCCATATCGCTTCCAGTCCATCTGTCCAGCGAATCTTTTTCCCTTCATGGATTGTGCGGGGATAATAACGAATAGGCACCTCTTTTATCTTATATCCTCGTTTGGAAACTTTAGCTGTTACTTCAGGGCAAAACTCAAATCCGGTACATTTCAACGGAATAGACTTCAATAAGTGTGTATGAAAGGCTTTATAACAGGTCGGTTCATCTGTCAACCGTTGCCAGAAAAGAATATTTGTCACAAAAGTAACCAATCGTCCTCCCCAGAAAAACGTTTGGGAAGAATGCCTGTTTTCCTTTAAAAGAAAGCGCGACCCATAGATGACCGGCTCTTCACCTGTAATCAGTTGCTCTAAAATAACATTATAATCTTCCGGATCATATTCCAGATCCGCATCCTGTATAATGGCATAATCACCGGTAATATGGTTGATCCCTGTGCGAATAGCCATTCCTTTCCCCTGGTTTTTCTGATGGCTAAGATATGTAATGAGTAGATCCGGATGCTCTTCCATAAATGCTTTGATCAGATTTTCTGTATTATCTTTCGACCCGTCGTTGACAATAACAATCTCCTTCGCAATATCATCTATCAAATTCACACGGCACACTTTCTCCAACAAAGGGAGAATGGTCTCTGACTCATTATAGGAGGGAATGATAATCGATAAGAGACGGGGTGTTTTCTTTTCAGGGATAGATGTTGCCATACATTTATGTTTGATGAACAAAAATAAGAAAAGCTTGCACAAAAAAAGGCAAAATAGCAGAAACTTCTGCTATTTTGCCCTATAAATAAGTGTTTTTGCTAAATCAGATCACCTCTACCCCCTTCTCCTTCAGGAGTTGCAGGCCGATGTCTTTTAGTTTGAATTTCTGAATCTTACCGCTACCGGTCAGGGGGAATCCTTCGATGAAGAAGATGTATTTCGGGATCTTATGACGGGCAATCTTGCCACGGCAGAAGTCTTTTACCTCCTCTTCCGTCACAGAGGCTCCCTCTTTCAGGATGATAAACGCGCCCACCTCTTCGCCGTATTTCTCAGAAGGAATACCGGCTACCTGTATGTCCTGCACGCCTTCCAGGTGATAGAGGAACTCTTCGATCTCGCGGGGATAAATGTTTTCTCCCCCACGGATAATCATATCCTTGATACGCCCTGTGATGCGGAAGTAGCCCTCTTCGTCTTTGACACCCAGGTCACCGGAATGCAACCAGCCCTCTTTGTCGATGGCTTCGGCCGTAGCTTCCGGGTTTTTATAATAACCTTTCATCACTAAGTAGCCTCGGCAACACACTTCGCCCTGCACACCTGTCGGACATTCTTCGCCTGTCTCGGGATCGAATATCTTCACTTCCGTAAACGGATACTCTTTGCCGACCGTCGTACAACGGGCTTCAAACGAATCTTCCACCACAGAATGGGTCATGCCCGGCGAGGTTTCCGTCAGTCCGTAGACACTGGTGATATAGGTAACGTGCATTTTCTCCGTCACCGCGCGCATCAGTTCGATCGGACAAAGCGAACCCGCCATAATGCCGGTGCGCAGGGAGGTCAGATCGAACATATCGAACATCGGATGATTCAGTTCGGCAATAAACATGGTGGGCACCCCATACAGGGCCGTACACCGTTCTTTGTGCACAGAAGCCAATACGGTCAACGGATCGAACTTCTCGACCATCACCTGCGTAGCACCATGGGTCAACACATTCATCGAAGCAAGCGTAATGCCGAAGCAGTGGAAAAGCGGCACACAGCAGCAGAGCTTATCCTCGGCCGTAAAGTGCATACCTTCGCCGGTAAAGAAACCATTGTTGGCAATATTATGGTGTGTCAGCATCACCCCTTTCGGAAAACCGGTCGTTCCGGAGGTATATTGCATATTTACCACATCCTGGCAGGACACTTTCGCTTTGGCCTCCTCCAGGGTTTGGTCGCTGATATTTTGTCCGAGCAACAGTATCTCGGGCGTATTATACATCCCGCGATACTTCTCCTGCCCGATATAAACCACGTTTTTCATCTGCGGGAAGCGTTCGCTCTTCAGGTATCCGCGCTGCGATTCCTTGAGTTCCGGAAGCATCTCGTATGTCATGTCGACATAATTACCGTCGAACACCCCTTCCGTAATACATAAGGTATGAATATCGGCATCTTCAACCAAATACTCCACTTCGCTCTGTTTGTAATTGGTATTCACCGTCACCAACACCGCGCCTATCTTGGCCCCGGCATAGACAAAGGTCAACCAGTCGGGCACGTTAGTAGCCCAGATGCCGACATGTGTGCCATGTGTCACCCCGATCGCCATCAGCCCTTTGGCCATATCGTCCACACGCTGATTGAACTGACGCCAGGTAAACCGCAGATTCCTGTCGGAATAGACCAGATATTCCTTATCCGGCGTAACGGTTGCCCAATGTTCCAGCCAGTCTCCTAATGTTCTTTCCTGCAATTGATATTCCATCATGTCCGGGCGATTAATAAGGCGTATAGACAACACCCAGGATGCGGGCAGTTTCGTTTGTCGCGGCATGTACGTGGTGGGCAATGATCGAGTCGTAATAGATGCTATCGCCTGCCTCCAGGATATAGGTGTTTTTTCCGTAATTGATCTCGATAATGCCGTCGAGCACATAGATAAATTCCTCCCCTTCATGCGTAGAGAGAATGAAATCGACCCCCTCTTCGCGCGGTTCGACCTCGATCAGGAACGGTTCCATGTGGCGTCCCGACTTGTCTTGCGACAGGGAATGATAGACCATATGCTTGCGTCCGTCGGATTCATCGTTGGTGAAATTGATGCTATTGTGTTCGGTCGTCCCTTTTTTGCGGCTGACCACCGGACCCAGTTCGGCCTGATCGTCCAGAAAGGTACCCAGACGAACACCCAGTACGCGGGCGATTTTGATGAGTGGAGCGAGTGAGGGGAAATCTACATTCCCTTCAATCCGTTCGATTTGTTCTTTGTTTAAGCCGGAGCGTTCGGCCACTTCCTCTATACTAAGTTGCTTCGATTCACGGAGGCTCTTGATCTTCTCACCGATAATCTTATTATTCCCCATACTGATAAATTCCTCTTTTTTTTCTTGTTTGAATTATGATTTGTTATAAAACAGCGCAAAATTACATTAATATTTCATATTTTAAAGAGTTTGTCGATGTAAATTCCCACAAATCCACAAAAAAAGAGGCTACTCCAACCGGAATAACCTCTTTTTATACTTTTGTGTAAAGTGTTTCTTACTTTCTCAGTCCGAGTTCTTTTACGATAGCACGGTAACGAGTGATGTCTACTTTGATTAGATAATCCAACAGACGACGACGTTTACCTACCAACATTTTCAGGGAACGAGCTGTGTTGTAGTCTTTGCGATTCTTCTTCAGATGTTCTGTCAGATGCGCGATACGGAAAGAAAACAACGCGATTTGGCTTTCAGGAGAACCGGTATCTACCGTACCCTTGCCATACTTTTCAAATAATTCTTGTTTTTTAGCTGAATCTAAATACATGATTCTTCAATACTTTAATAAATTAATACTATGTTATTTAAGCGGGTGCAAATATAGGGATTAATATTGTATCGACAAGGTTATTCTATTATTTTTTTGTTTCTTTGGTAAAAATAGGTGACTACTCAGCCCCTTCCCTCTATCCTTTCTGTCATCCATTCTAAAAGCTCCTGTTTCCTTTTTGTTTGATGGATGGCAGGGGTGCCTCCGAAAGAGCTACCCACCCGTTGAAAGTCAAAAAGAAAGTCAGCGGGATGTACAAATTCAAAGAGGGGAAGATGTCTTTCATCAACTTTATAGCCGAAAATATTTTGACATAAACTAAAAACGCATAAGGCAATCTGTTGGCGACCATGCTCAGCCAATTGGCTCAGCATGGTCGGCCAACAAATTCTCCCGATAAAATGACGCTGACAGAAATAACAATTTTGTCAGAACACAGCAAATTCCGTAGATAAGTAAGGACGACCGAGGGAAGGGAGGTGTAGTTGCCATATATGACAGAAAAACTCTATTCTTCAGATGGGTCTTTTTGTTATGGGGAGCGAAGGTTGCTTGTCGTAAAAACAGGGTGTTTATAGCTACCCTTTATAAGCGGTTTATTTTTTATACTGCCGAATGATTGCTACATTTGCGCAAATATTGTGTGGTATGACAGAGGACATAAAAAAGGCTTGCGAAGTGATGCAGGCGGGTGGGTTAATTCTTTATCCGACAGATACAATCTGGGGGATCGGGTGTGATGCAACAAACGATGAAGCCGTACAAAAAGTGTATGAATTGAAACGTCGTATGGATCAAAAGGCCATGCTGGTGTTGCTTGACAATCCGGTGAAGCTGGAAACCTACGTGACGGAAGTGCCCGATGTGGCCTGGCAATTGATCGATGTGGCAGATAAACCACTGACTATCATCTATTCGAATGCCCGCAACCTCTCACCTAAATTGCTGGCAGAAGATGGCAGTCTGGGTATTCGCATTACCGGGGAGGAGTTCTCGCGCCGCCTCTGTGAGCGTTTCCGCAAACCGTTGGTGTCGACCTCTGCCAATGTAAGTGGAGAAAAATCGCCGGCTAACTTCTCGGAAATATCAGAAATTATTAAAAATGGCGTTGATTATATAGTGGGCTACCGACAGGATGACCTGCGACAGGCTCAGCCTTCCAATATTATTAAATTGGGAGCTGGCGGAGAGGTAAAGATTATCAGATAAAACGATGAACAAAAAAAGACAGTTGCGTAAATACCTAATTGCAGATTTTGTGGCCGCCTCGATCACCTGGCTGTTGTTCAATCTGTTGCGTTATTACGAAGTTGCTGCTTTCCTCGGATTCACGTCGCTGGACTCCTACTTGTTGTCGTTTCAGGTGTTGAAAGGACAGGTGTTGGTGCCGCTATTTTGGATCGTATTATATTATTTCTCCGGTTACTACAATAAGCCATTAGGCAAATCCCGTTTGACGGAGTTCTTTTCTACCTTTATTGGGGTGGGGATTGGAGTGATCTTTGTCTTTTTCGTGATTGTACTGAACGACCTGCCCCGTTCTTTCGAAATCTATTATGAATTGTTTTTCACCCTGTTGGGCTTGCAGTTTGTATTAACCTATATTCCTCGTTTATGTATCACGCAACAGGCGTTGAACAGGGTGAAACGAAGAGAAGGTAGTTTATATGTCTTGATTATTGGCTCCGGTAAAAAAGCACAGCGAACAGGAGAGGCGCTCTTTCGGTTGGGCTATACCATTACCGGCTATGTGACGGAGAACGAAAAAGAGTCTTCTGTTGTAACGTCCGGAGCTCTCCTGGGTGGTTTGGATCAATTGTCCGACATATTGGCGAATAACAGGGCAGACGAGTTGGTCGTTGCGTTGGAAACGGAAGATGTCGAGGCGCAGTTGCCGATTATCTATTCCTTATATAAATATAAACGTCCGATAAAGATATTGGCAGACAATAGCAATATGCTTGCCAAGGTGAACATCAAGACCATTCATGGCATTCCGTTGGTGGATCTGACCGATAATAACTTCTCGGAAGCGGAAAAGAATATCAAGCTTTTTATGGATAAGGTGATCTCGCTCCTGGCGATCGTTTTGCTTTCTCCGGCTCTTCTTTATATCGCTTACCGGGTAAAGAGAGATTCCAAAGGACCGGTTTTCTTCCGACAGGAGCGGATCGGGTATATGGGGAAGCCGTTTATGATCTATAAGTTCCGGACGATGTTTGTGGGGGCGGAGGAGAACGGCCCGCTGCTTTCGGCAGAGAACGACCCGCGCATTACGCCGTTCGGGCAAACGATGCGTAAGTATCGCTTAGATGAATTGCCCCAGTTCTGGAATGTATTGAAAGGAGATATGTCGCTGGTAGGGCCGCGTCCGGAGCGACGCTATTATATTGATCAGATCGTGAAGCGGGCACCCTATTATTATCTATTGCATAATGTGCGTCCGGGCATCACTTCGCTGGGCATGGTGAAATATGGGTATGCCGTTGATGTGGATCAGATGATCGAGCGTTTGCAATATGATATACTCTATTACGAAAATATGTCGTTGGTATTAGATATGACAATCTTGATTTATACGGTTAAAACAGTTATTACAGGCAAAGGTATTTGACAATGGAACAAAAAGGATGGTTTAGTAGGTTTATATTATGGCGGGAGAATCATATAAAGGAGAAGCATTTTATCCTTATCCTGAGTTTTATTGTGGGGTTACTGACTGCCGCCGCAGCTATCACCCTCAAGAACCTGATTCATTGGATACAGCATCTTTTATTAGGAAACTTCGACCTGGATGGGGGTAGCTTATTGTATCTGCTTTATCCGGTGGTTGGTATTCTGTTGGCGGGTTTGTTTGTGAAGTATGTTGTTCGTGACGACATCAGTCACGGGGTAACCAAGATATTGTATGCCATTTCGCAACGCAAAAGCCGGATCAAACCGCATAACGTCTGGTCGTCGCTGGTGGCCAGTTCGGTGACTATCGGTTTCGGAGGATCGGTAGGGGCGGAGGCGCCTATTGTGTTGACCGGCGCGGCGATCGGTTCCAACCTGGGACGTCTTTTCAAAATGGAGCAAAAGACGCTGATGCTGTTGGTGGGATGCGGCGCGGCAGGTGCCATTGCCGGGATCTTTAAAGCGCCGATTGCCGGATTGGTATTCGTGATCGAGGTATTATTGCTCGATCTGACGATGACCTCTATCATGCCGCTACTGATCACCTCGGTTACGGCAGCGACTGTTTCTTATATCTTTACGGGAACAGAGGCTATGTTTAAGTTCTCTCAGACGGAGGTGTTCGAGATGGCGCGTATCCCGTATGTGCTTTTGTTGGGTGTATTCTGCGGATTGGTATCCCTCTATTTCACCCGGGTGATGAATAAGATTGAAGGGTTCTATCGCCGTCTTGGCAACTACTGGAAGAAGTTTATTATTGCGGGAGTTATGCTGAGTGTCTTGATCTATCTGCTTCCGCCATTATACGGTGAAGGCTATGATACGATAGGCTCCCTGTTGAACGGACAGTTCTCGAATATCATGGAGCGAAGCCTGTTCTATCGGTGGGACGGGAATTATTGGGGCATTCTGGTCTTTCTTGCCTTTATCCTACTGACGAAAGTGTTTGCTTCGAGCGCGACAAACGCGGGAGGCGGTTGTGGAGGGATATTCGCGCCCAGTCTTTTCCTTGGTTGTATTGCCGGTTTTGTATTTGCGCATACGTCAAATTATTTTGATTTCACGACCTATCTCTCAGAGAAGAATTTTGCTTTGTTGGGTATGGCGGGCGTGATGTCTGCCGTGATGCATGCGCCGTTGACCGGTGTCTTCCTGATTGCCGAATTGACCGGAGGATACGATCTCTTCCTTCCGCTAATGATTGTCTCTATCGGTTCCTACCTGACCATCCTAATGTTCGAACCGCATAGTATCTATTCCATGCGTCTGGCGCAGAAAGGAGAATTGCTTACCCACCATAAGGACAAGGCGGTGCTTACGCTTTTGAACCGCGATGAGGTGATCGAGAAGGATTTTCAGCCGGTACATCCGGAGATGTCGTTGGGCGAAGTGGTGAAGGTGATTGCCAAAAGTAGCCGTAATGTCTTCCCGGTGATCGATCATAAAGGGGTATTCTTAGGCATGGTGCTGTTAGATAATATACGCAACATCATGTTCCGCCCGGAACTCTACAGCCGCTTCCATGTGGAGAAATTTATGGTTTCTCCACCGGCCAAGATCGTGATCAATATGCCGATGGAGCAGATCATGAAGATATTCGACGACACCAAGGCATGGAACCTGCCGGTGGTAGATGAAAAAGGGCATTATGTAGGCTTTATGTCTAAATCGAAGATATTTAACTCCTACCGGGAGGTCTTAGTGGATAACTTTTCAGAAGATTGATGATGAAGAAAGATAATTTACGTATTGTGTATATGGGTACGCCGGAGTTTGCCGTGGAAAGTCTGCGTGCCTTGGTGGAAGGAGGCTATAACGTTGTGGGCGTTGTGACCATGCCTGACAAGCCTATCGGACGTCATGGTAGCGTTTTGCAGTCGAGTGCGGTCAAACAATATGCGGAAACGGTAGGCCTGCCGGTACTTCAGCCGGAGAAATTGAAGGATGAAGCCTTCCTTTCCGATCTACGCGCCTTGCAAGCCGACCTGCAGATCGTAGTTGCTTTCCGGATGCTTCCCGAAGTAGTGTGGAATATGCCGCGCTTTGGCACGTTCAACCTGCATGGCTCGCTGTTGCCTCAATACCGGGGCGCCGCGCCGATCAACTGGGCGATTATCAACGGAGAGACGGAAACGGGTGTGACGACCTTCTTTCTTATGCATGAGATTGATACGGGAAAGATTATTAAACAGGCGAAAACCCCTATTCAGGACAGCGATAATGTGGGTGATATCCATGACAAACTGATGGTATTAGGCGCCGAATTGGTCGTTGAAACCGTTGATTTGTTATTGAATGACGCCATCGACGCCATTCCGCAGGAGGCATTTTATACTGATCCCGCCACGCTTCGTTCGGCTCCCAAACTGGATAAAGAGGTGTGCCGCATCGATTGGAACCAACCACTCAAACGAATATATGATTTTATCCGCGGCCTTTCTCCCTATCCGGCGGCCTGGACCGAATTGATTCCGGCGGAAGGAAAGCCACAGGTACTGAAGATATACGAAACGGAAAAGATCGTGAAAGAGCATGCCGACGAGCTGGGAACCATCCTTTCCGATGGGAAGAGTTATATCGATGTGGCCGTTTCCGGTGGCTATCTCAGGCTGTTATCCTTGCAACTGGCCGGGAAAAAACGTATGAATGCCCGCGATTTCCTGAATGGTTTCAAGCAAATCAATAATTGTAGACTGATCTGATGAATCCGGTCAGGCGCTCTGTATATATTGCTTTAGGCACCCTCTTCCTCGGATTGGGCACCCTGGGTATTTTCCTTCCGGTACTTCCTACCACGCCTTTCTGGCTGCTTACCTGCTGGTTCTATATCCGCAGTTCCGAAAAACTCTACCGCCGGGTGATGGCAAACCGTTATTTTGGCACGTATGTCAAGGCCTATATGGAGGACAAATCTATTCCTTTGCGGGGAAAGGTGGTTTCTCTTACAGTGATGTGGGTATCGATGATTTGCACGGCCTATTTCTTTGTCCCTCTTCTCTGGGTGCGCATCCTGTTAATCCTCATTGCCATTGGAGTCACCATCCACATACTTTCCTTCCCAACCCGAAAAAGAGAGTAGGAATTTCAATAAATGAACGTTTTTATCGTTTTATTTGTATCGGTTTAAAATAGGATATACATGAGACGAGCTTTTACCCTGCTTTTATTGCTTACTGTTTTGCTTTATGCCCGTGAAGGCTATAACACCTGGCGTTCGACCTGGGAGGTAGAGCCTGCTATGAGTGGTTTTTTGTCGGATATAGTCAGCGAAGTGAAGCCGATCCCCCTGCAACATGCTCATGGAAAGGCGATCGACTCTGCCCGGCAGGTGCGGCAGGATAGAGGAAATCTATTCTTTATCAGCGAGCAGGTGCTTTATCGCTACACCAATCAGGGTGAGTTTGTCTGTGCGATTACCGATCCTGGCCAGATGGATCCCCGCATGTATGTGGTCGATCCGCTGCGTGAGGAATTGATTGTCTTTGGCAACTACGATGAGGTTCACTACTATGACTACAACGGACAGTTATTAGATAAACAGAATTTAGGTGACAACGAACAGCCCTATCGCCGGATCCTTTCGGTGAATTGGTATCAGAACCATTTGTTGTCGATCGAAGAAAACAGCTATACCAACCCCGATACCGGCGAAGTGTATGTGCAAAAAGAGGTGGTCACCTACGATCGCAATCTGCAAAGGGTAGATGCAAGAACGCTTTGTGCTTTGGATCTGGGGCGTCCGAGTTATTTATTAGATCTGATCGAGCCGCAATTGTGTGTCGATCCCGACACCGGCCGGTTGGTGGTCTATAGTCCGTCGATGGATCCCGGTTATTTGCCGGCTGACACGACCTATCTGGAACGCAACTGGCGTACGGAGTTGATGGTGGCTTCGGCTGGTGGAACTGTGCCGGTTGTGCCTGTCCGCCGGGCGGGACGCTTCTGGCTCTCTTCACTCTACGATGTCTGCGACGAAGAAGACCAGGCCGGTTATTCCTTCTGTTATGATCTTGCGCGGAGTGAATACACAACGGTGGAGGGAGGACTTCAGGATAATTTCTATGGTACAGGGCGTGTTCATCTGGAGCCTATGGACGTTTCCCACCATTCATTCTATTTCTCGCAATCGGGCGAGGCGGTAAAAAAACTATTCCCGGAAGGAACGCCTGCCGGGAACACGGTTGTTTTTATCGTACAAATGAAAGAGGCTTAAGCTTTTGGTTGATCTCTACGGGCGTTTTTCGGGCGGCTAAATCCTTTTCGTCCGCCGCCTCCTGTTCCTTTGCCTGACGAGGGGCGCTTGCCGCGGCGTTGAATATATTTTTCCGGTTCATACAAAGGCGCTTCGCCCAAAGAGGGGTCAACCGGTATTTTGTAGATGTCTTTCTCCAGAAACTTTTCGATACGTTTGAAGGCTGCCTGCTCTTCTATGGCCACAAAGGTGATGGCCAGCCCTTTTCCGTCGGTACCGCGTGCCGTACGCCCGATGCGATGTACATAATCTTCCGGGTCGTGTGGGATATCATAGTTGATAACCAGTGTGATATCGTTTATGTCGATCCCGCGCGAAACCACGTCGGTGGCTACCAGGATATCGATACGTCCGTTCTTAAATTCCCGCATAACCTCTTCGCGCTGCGACTGTTCCAGGTCGGAATGCATGGCGGCGATATTGAATTTCATGCGTTTCAGAATAGCAGCCAACTCCTTTACCTTTATTTTCGAGGAAGAGAAAATGATAACACGTTGCGGTCGGCTTTCCGAAAATAGCTTCTCAACGATCTTGATTTTCTGCGGTTCGTAGCAAATATAGGCTGTTTGCATAATAGATTCAGGAGGACGGGAGATCGCAATCTTTACCTCTTCCGGGTCTTTCAGGATCGTTTTGGCCAATGTCCTGATCTTGGGAGGCATGGTGGCTGAAAACATAATCACCTGGCAGGAAGGAGGCAACTGCTTATAGATGTGCATGATATCGTCGTAGAATCCCATATCCAGCATCCGGTCGGCTTCGTCCAAGATGAAAAAAGAGGTTTGCGAGAGGTCGACCGTGCCCAGTTTTAGATGCGAAAGTAGGCGTCCCGGCGTCGCGATGACAATATCCGCTCCCATTTCCATGCCCCGTTTTTGTTGCTCCCATGCAATGCCATCGGTGCCACCATAGACCGCTACCGCAGAGACAGGAATGAAATAGGAAAAGCCTGCGATCTGTTGGTCGATCTGTTGCGCCAGCTCGCGGGTAGGCGCCATAATGACCGCGTTCACCGCATGGTCGGGGTATCCGCCTTTGCTGAGTTCATTGATCACCGGCAATACATACGCTGCCGTTTTTCCTGTTCCCGTTTGGGCGCAGGCAATCAAATCTTTCCCTTCTAAAATAAGTGGTATTGTTAATTCCTGGACCGGAGTTGTTTCTGCAAAATTCATTGCGTCGAGACCATCCAGGATCTCGTCCTCCAGCATCAATTCGTCAAATCTCATACGGTATATAGCCTAATTTCCTACAAAGATAGTGTCAAAGAAACGATTTTATGTCATTTAAGCGAACAAAAATGTAAATTCCATCTTTAGGAGAGTTTCCTCCTCTTTCGGTTTATGCAAATTGTTTTACGCCTTCAGGAGGCGAAGTGTAGAGATTTGCTTGCCGAGAAACAATAGAGATGGTTTTTATTCCGCAATAAAAGCATACACATTCCCTCCGAAATCGACGGCAAAAAGCGCATTGCCGGAAACGGCTACGGAACCAAAGAGTGGCGCTCCCGCAGTATGCTTCCATACTACCTCGCCATTTTCTTCATTCACTCCGTACAGGCAACCGTCGGAGGCGCCGAAGTAGATCGTATGTCCGGAGAGAACAGGACTGCTCTCTACGGTGGATGAAGGATCGCCTACATGGGAGGTATGTATAAGGGCCGGGTCGGTTATTACTTTCCACGCTACTTCAAGCGTTTCCCGGTCGATCGCGATCAGTCCTTCGGTGGCTGAGCCAAACACAATCAATTTGTCGGTCATCAGTGGGGCAGAGAGGGTGTTTAGGTTGAAAGGATATTCCTTGCGTACAATGACATTACCCGTCTCCGGTTGGATAATAAATAAAGAATGGCCGGAAAGGAGATATAACAATTCTTTGTGTAACGCCGGCGTAGAGCCTCGATCGGCCACTTCCTGCCGGTCGATGCGCCATCTCAACTCACCGGTTTCTGCATCATTGCCATAAAGCCCCTGTGATTGGGAGGAACTGACCAATATTCCTTTCCCGAGCGTAAGGGTAGAGTAGGAGCCTTCGCCCTGCTCCCAGGCATTGTTTTCCCAGATGACATCTCCCGACCGGGCATCTAAGGCGCAAAGCCCTTTACCACTGCCGGCATAGACAATCCCATTCGCGGCAACCAATCCTTCGACCAAAGCAGTTGAACCGTTCACATGCAGCTGCCTTCCCCAACTCAGGCTGCCGTCGCTTGCTTTGATAGCTATAATGCTTCCCTGGGTGGTTTGTGCATAGATATTCCCACTCTCAGCTACAATGGTATTCCTGATCGCATTTTCAACCTGGTATTTCCATTGTAAATTGCCTGTCTGGCTGTCTAAGGCGTATATATATCCTTTTCCTTTCAGCTCTTTATCTGTAGAGGCTATAAATACTTTATGTTGATAAACAATAGGTGAAACCATAAATATATTAGCTCCGATATGGCTTGTCCAAGCCATCTTCAGGGGCGGGGTGAGGTTGGTTTCGTTTATTCCCGCGTGACCGGCATCGCCTCGCAGGTTTGTCCATTCATTATCTAAGCGGACGAGTGGTTTTCGGTTGCTGTAGGTGAACCGCATCTCTTTTTCTATCTTTTCACCGTTTTTATAGGTGGCTTTCACCCGGATGGTGATGGTTTTGCCATACGGACGGTTGGTCAGGTATAATATATCGCTCCAACTCCAGTCGCTTTTTTGCGTTAACTTTTTGTTGTTGACCAGCCGTTTGCCGTCGACGAGGCAGCTATAGCTTACCTCTTTGGTCGGAGAGGAAGTGTGGTAGGTATTGACAACCACAGGAACGGCTCCGGACATCGTCACCGGAAATCCCTGGTTATCAGGTGAAGCGATCACCAAATGTTTCGTTAACGCGGGATAACGTAGTTCGGTTGATTTGTTTTCCTGCCCATACAACAGGCAGCACACCACTAAAAAACACCATGCGACACATATTCTTTTCATTACCCAACAGACTTTGATTCGGGTCTCAAAGGTAAAAACTTATTTGGTTATCCCCCAATATGAACCGCGATCCCGTGTTTTTCGAATAGCTCCCGGCAGCGTGCCAGCTTCTCTTCCGAAGGAGCTTGCATATTGATATTCGTTGGATTGTAGGTGCTTCCGCGTTTGTCGTGCTTGCTGCGGCCGATGTCGTGGTAGGGTAGGAGGTCGACATATTGCGGCTTTCGATTGAGGGTGGCCAGAAAAGCGGCTGTCTCTTCTATGTTTTCCTTGTCGGCATTCACTCCTTCTATCAGCGGAATGCGTATGATGTATTTGGCTTTCGAAGAGGCCAATAGACGGATATTCTGCAGGATCCGTTCGTTGGACGTTCCGCAGAAATACTGATGCTTGGAGGAATCCATTTGTTTCAGGTCGACCAAAAACAGGTCGGTCTCCGGAATGGCCTCTTGCAGTATATCGGGTTTTACGAAGAGTGTCGTGTCGATTGTGCGGTGAATCCCCCGTTTTCCGCATCTTCTTAGTAACTCCAATAGCGCTTTCGGTTGCATAAAGGGTTCGCCTCCGCTGAAGGTAACACCTCCTTCCGATCGATCCATCACCAATGTCTCTTTCTCAATCTCCTGCATCAACCGGTCGATGGTGTACTCTTCTCCGGACAGCTGCATCGCCAGCGAGGGACAGTGGTCGGCACAGATACCGCAAACGGTGCATTTGGCCGGATCGGTCAGTATGCCTTCAGAGGTAAAGGTCAAGGCGTTCTCCGGGCATTTTTCCACACAGAGTTGGCAACCCAGACACTTCTTCCGGGTGTACAGTTTCTCTTTTCGGGGGGAGATCCCCTCCGGGTTATGACACCAAAGACAGGAGAGCGGGCATCCTTTGAAAAAGAGTGTAATTCGGATGCCCGGCCCGTCATTTATAGCGTAGCGCTTAATATCGAAAATAGTAGCTGTCATCAAAGCTCTTCCTGTTCGGTCCGCATGATCACATCTGCCTGCAGGTCTGCATTCATATCGTTGAAGTAGTCGCTGTAACCGGCCACGCGTACCAATAGATCGCGATACTCTTCCGGACGTTTCTGCGCGTCGAGCAGCGTTTTGGTGTCAACAATATTGAATTGGATATGATGTCCTCCCAATGCGAAGTAGCTTCGGATGAGAGAGGCTAATTTATTGATATCTTCCTCTTTCTTCAACAGGCTGGGCAGGAAGCGTTGATTGAGTAGCGTTCCACCGCTTTTTGCCTGATCGAGCTTGCCCAGCGACTGAATCACCGCCGAAGGCCCATTGCGGTCTGCTCCGTGCGAAGGCGATGTGCCGTCGGAGATGGCTCTGTGGGCCATGCGTCCGTTTGGCGTAGCATTCATCACCTTGCCGAAATAGACATGGCAAGTGGTCGAAAGCATATTCAAATGGAAACATTCCCCTTTGGTGTTGGGGCGTCCTTCGATCGCGTCATAGAGGTCGTTATACACCTGCACCGCAATCTCATCGGCATACGGATCGTTGTTGCCAAAGAACGGCGTGCGGTTGAGGATCGTCTGACGCATCGGTTCCATATCTTCAAAATTGCTATCGATCGCATACAACATCTCTTGCATGGAGAATCGCTTGTCTTCGAAAATATGCTTCTTGATGCTGCTCAGGCTGTCGGTAATCGTGCCTAGTCCGGTGCATTGGATATAGGTCGTATTGTAGCGTGCTCCGGCATTGTAGTAGTCTTTCCCTTTGGCAATGCAATCGTCGATGAAAAGCGAGAGGAAAGGAGCCGGGGCATATTTGGCAAACATCCGGTCGATATAATTGCTAACACGGACTTTCATGTCCACAAAATAGTTGAGCTGCAATAGGAATGCCGCGTATAGTTCGTCATAACTACGGAATGAGGTCGGATCGCCGGTCTCTATACCCAGCTTTTCGCCGGAGACGGGATCTACGCCGTTATGAAGCGTTACCTCTAATATTTTGGGTACATTCAGGTAGCCGGTCAATACGTATGCCTCTTTTCCGAAGGCGCCTACCTCGATACATCCGCTGCATCCTCCCTCACGGGCATCTTCCAGGGTTTTCCCCTGTCGTACGAGCTCCTGTACATAGACATCGGGATTGAACACCGAAGGGTAACCATGTCCTTTCCGTATCACGTTGCAACCGGCCTTCAGGAACCGATCGGGCGTACGCGCGCTGATGTGGATAGAGCTACCCGGTTGCAGGATATGCAGTTCTTCCACCACTTCGAGCATAATATAGGAAACCTCGCTGACCCCATCGCGGCCGTCGGCACGGATGCCTCCGATGTTGAGGTTGGTGAAGTCGTTGTATGTGCCACTTTCTTTGGCGGTGATACCTACCTTGGGCGGAGCCGTATGGTTATTCACCTTGACAAAGAAGCACGACATCAGTTCTTTGGCTTCATCGCGGGTCAGGGAACCTTCGGCCACCTCTTTTTCGTAGAAAGGCGCCAGGTGCTGATCGAAATGCCCCGGGTTCATGGCATCCCATCCGTTCAGTTCCGTAATGGTGCCCAGGTGTACAAACCAATACATCTGGATAGCTTCCCAATAGGTGCGGGGCGCATGAGCCGGAACCCAGCGACATACTTCCGCTATTTTCCGTAATTCGGCAGCCCGCTGAGGATTCTTCTCCTCAGTAGCCATCTGTTCAGCCAGGTCGGCATGCCGCTCGGCAAAGATAATTGCCGCATCACAGGAGATTGACATAGCGGTCAACTCCTCCTGACGGTCGGTAGCCTCCGGATCATTTTGGAAATCAAGTCTTTTCAGTTCGCCAGCAATGCGTTCCTTCAGGTCGAGCAGGCCATATTGGTACACCTTCTTATCCAATGAAGTGTGTCCCGGTGCCCGTTGTTCCATAAACTCCGTGAACATACCGTTCTCGTAAGCCTTGCGCCATTCTTCCGGCACATGGTTGAAGATGCGTTCCCGTTGGGTACGTCCTTTCCAGTAAGGAATCACTTCACGGGCATAGGTGTCGATATCCTCCTGACTGATGGTGTACCGTTGCAGTTCACGGCTGTTGAGGATTTGCAGATCTTCCACACTGTGACAGGTGAGCTCCGGGAAAGTAGGTACCGCTTTAGGAGCCGGTCCCCGCTCTCCAACAATCAGTTCGTCGTCACCAATGTAGATCGTTTTTTGTTTACAGATTTCGAGAAAGTTTAGCGCGCGTAAGACAGGGATGGGGTATTTGCCCTCGTTTTCTTTGTAAAAACGTGTTTCTATAAGAGCTCTTTCAATCGAAAGAGACGGTTGTGTTTCGAATGTTTGTTTGCGTAATCGGCTGATACGTTCATTCATACCGGCCATTTCAGACGTATGCATGGTAACTTAAAATAAAAGAATGAATAATAGAAAATGATATAAGCCCCGCAGTTAAAATGGGGCAAAGGAGAGGAAACCTGATTAGAGATAAAACATCAGGCAGTTAAAAAGTTTTCTATATCCTTTTATCAGCATAAAGATGCATATTGTTAGTCTTTGCAAACATAAACACTTTCACGGAATAGACAAGCGTTTTTATTGTTTTTTATGTTTAGTATATAATTTAACCCGTTGATGCGAAAAAGCAAAGTGTAAGCAAAAAGGCCATTTTACTTTACAAAATGATACGTTAAAAAATGTTTCTCCCGGGAGTTTGTCTCCAAAGTCCCGGGATTTTGGAAAAAATCTCCCGCGATTTTGACAAAATGCAAATTGGAGATTGAAACACAAAATAAAGAAACCAAAGATTTATATATGTCTTTCCTTCAGTATGACAATCCGGAACGAAGTGCCGGCGGGAAACACTTCGGTTTTTGCATACAGGGGGATAGGGTATGGAAACAAATCAAGAAAAAACAAGCCCCGGAAATAGCGTTTGCATTTCCGGGGCTTATATTATAGAATGATCAATAAAAAGCGTTATTGTGGCAAAGCCTTTATCACCTCCTGGTTGATGCGTTTTACCTGCGCCTCGTCGATCTTCATCACTTTGCGGTCGTAGGTCATCAGGCCATTCACCTCTATCTCTACATCGGTGGTCTGCGTATATACGGCTGCGGAGAAACCTCTTTGGATCATTTCTTTCAGTTCGCGGGCATATTTGACATATTCCGCCGTTACCTCACTGCTGTTCTTAAACTGGATATACCCCCAGTTGCGGTCGGGCTGCCATAGATGTCCCTCCAAAGGCAAACCGATTCCGCCGTATTCGCCCAACACATTCACACGCATCGGGTCGGAAAGGAACATACGCGGGCCGGGGTAGTTATGCAGGTCGAGGATATCCCCACAAGCACGGTGGTTACCACCGCTTGCCGGATTCACCAGGCGGGAAGGATCATAAGCGGCTGTCCATTCGGCCACCTTCTCGGTATCGAACTGCCCCCAGGCTTCATTGAACGGCACCCAGATCACGACAGAGGGGTTCGAGATGCAAAGATCCATGATCTCTTTCCATTCCTGGTAGAAGTTGGCAACGGATGCAGCCGAACGTTTTTTGTCTGTTCCGCCGTTATAGACATGTGCCTGCCACTGATTGCCCATATCGCCACTGGGCATATCCTGCCAAACCAACATACCCAGACGGTCACAATGATAATACCAGCGAGCCGGTTCCACCTTCACATGCTTACGGATCATATTAAAGCCCCATTCTTTGGTTTTCACGATATCGAAAAGTAAGGCTTCCTCGGTTGGCGCCGTGTAAAGGCCATCAGGCCACCATCCCTGATCGAGCGGACCATAGTGGAAGAGGTTCTTATTGTTCAACTGCATACGCATAATACCGTTCGCGTCGGGCTTGACGGATATCTTACGGAAAGCGGTATAGGACTTCACCTGATCCGCCACTTTTCCATTTTTTATCAGCGACACCTTCATGTCATAGAGGTAAGGGTTTTCGGTATCCCACAAGGTTGGGTTCTCAACCCCCAGGCGCAATTCTTTTCCGGCAAGTCCCCGAGCGGAAGCAAGCACCCGGCCTTTTTCCAACAACTGCACTTCGATAATCTGAGCCGGATTACAAGAAGAGGCATCGACCGTAACCGACAAGGTGTTGGTGTCGATATCGGGGATGGCTTTGATGAAGGTGATATGATCGGCCGCTACCGGTTCCAACCAAACAGTTTGCCAGATACCCGTCACCGGCGTATACCAGATACCATTGGGGTTTGCCACCTGTTTGCCGCGGGGTTGATAGCCTTTATCGCTGGGATCCCATACGCGAACCACCAGTTTATGTTTTGTTTTACCACCTAAATAGGGAGTGATATCGAATGAAAACGGCGTAAAGCCTCCCTGATGCGAACCGATCAGGATGTCGTTTACAAAGACATCCGCCATCCAGTCGACAGCGCCGAAATGCAAGAGGATATTTTTATTCTTCCAACCGGAAGGAACCGTAAATTCACGTTTATACCAAAGTTCATTCTTCTCGCCTACCTCTTTCTGCACACCCGACAGCGACGATTCTACCGCAAAGGGCACTAATATCTCCCCGTCGAAAGAGGCGGGTTCTGTTTTTCCTTTCGTCTGAATGGCATATTCCCATAATCCATTCAGGTTTTGCCACTCCGCGCGCTCTATCAAAGGACGTGGATACTCAGGCAATACGTTCTGCGGATCTACCTTTTCAGCCCAATCGGTTTTTATCTTATCACCAACGGGTTTCCATTGAGCCTGCACAGCCATCGAAAGAACCAGTGCGGTACAAATCAATACTCTTCGTTTCATGTTATTTAATTTAAGAAAAACTATTTGTTCCGTGAGTCGGCTCCCCACATAAGCTTTTCGCGCAAAGTCTGGTAGAAAGTGTGGTTGTAGCGCTTAACAATCTTGGTGGTATAATCCGCTTTGACAATCCGAAACGAGGCACCGGCAGGAAACACTTCCGAACGTCCGTCTAAGGCGACGAGAAAACTGTCGCTGCGGCTTTCGACCGTCAGGCCGATCACCGTAGAGTCCGGTATAACCAACGGGCGCATATTCAGGGAATGAGGAGCCACGGGGCTAAGCACAAAGCTATTGCTTTGCGGCACAATAATTGGGCCGTTCACACTCATGGAGTAGGCTGTCGAGCCGGTCGGGGTGGCCACCACCAATCCATCCGCCTGGTAAGAAGCAAGAAAGTCGTCATTCAGGGTGGCATGAATGGTAATCATGGAAGAGGTGTCGCGCTTTAAGATAGCCACTTCATTCAGGGCGAAATGGAAGCCGGCAGCAAGCTCTTCCTCGGTCACCAGCTGAAGAAGCGTACGTTCTTCAATGCGGTAGTAATTCTTGAACAGCTCATCCAGGGTATCTTCTACATCGTTTCCCGCGATGTCGGCCAGAAAGCCGAGGCGACCTGTGTTGATTCCCAGGATAGGGATGTTTTGTGAATGGATGCGCGCCGCCGTATGCAGGAAGGTTCCGTCGCCACCGATGCTAAGAGCCACGTCCAGATCCAGCGATCCCTCCTCGGGTAAAAGCCCGGCAATGGAAGGGGTGAAGCGTATTTCTCCGGTAAGAAACAGAAAAAAGCTCTCGTCGACATAGACTTTTGCTTCCAATTGGCGCAACTTCTCAAACAGACGCTTTATGAGGCTTTGCTTTTCATGTAGATAATGACTACCAAAGATCCCTACTTTCATCATGGTATTTCGGAGTTTGAGGGGTTTTACATATTCATATAGTAAAGCAATTCGTTCATCCGCTTCTGCAATATATCATCCACCATACCTTGTTCCATAAAGTGATAGAGAATGGTATAATTGAAGCGTTCGAAACTGCGGATAACAGGGGAGGCATCGTCCAGGTCGATCTTGATCGTGATCAGCATACGGCCGGTATTGGGGTCGGTTGTCGATAAGAGGTTGATGATATGCGCGTTGTTGGACTCCACGATGCGCGCCATGTCCGAAAGTACATAATCCTGTGGGAGTAATTCCAGTGTGATCACACTGCCCGATACGTGGGCGCCGCTTAATTCGGCCATGGCGTCTACTAATTTATCGCGGGTAATCACCCCCAGGTAAACGCCTTCGTTGCTTACGACCGGCAACACACACAAACCATAGCGCCCCATTAGCGCCAAAGCGGTATATATATTCCCGTTCTCTTCTATGGCCGGAGCAAACAAAACAGGGTCTCCTATCTCCTCTTTACTATCAGATATAGTCAACAGATCCTTTTCAGAAATCAACGTTTGGTAGATATTTCCTTCGAGTAACGGCAATTGCCTGACTTTCCAGTCGTCCATCAAGGCAAGGGCATAGGCTGCGCTATCAGACTTTTTTAACACGGGAATATCTTTTGTTATGAAATCTTTCAACAACATTATTCTGTTTATTTAGCAAATACTACTACTTTTGTCACTACGTTTGTGCTTCATGTTTTGTACAAATGTAATGAAAGAAACAGGATTTTACTTGAAAAAATGACAAATTTAAGTGTAAACATTAACAAAGTGGCTACGATCAGAAATGCTCGTGGCGGGAATATGCCGGACATTGTAAAAGTTGCCATCGACTGTGAAGCGTTCGGCGCCCAGGGAATCACGGTTCATCCTCGTCCTGATGAACGACATATCCGTTACAGCGATGTCTATGCCTTAAAGCCTGTTGTTAAAACCGAATTCAATATTGAAGGCTATCCAACGAAAGAGTTTATCGATCTTGTATTAAAAGTAAAGCCGACACAGGTAACACTTGTGCCGGACGCTCCGGATGCCATTACGTCGAATGCCGGCTGGGACGCGAAGACGAACTTCGATCTGTTGAGCGATCTGGTCGATCAGTTTACAGAAAAAGGGATTCGCACCTCTATCTTTATTGGCACGGATCTGCAAAACATGGAATGGGCAGCTAAGACAGGAACCGATAGGGTAGAGCTTTATACGGAACCGTATGCCGCGCAATATGCGAAAGACCGAGAGAAAGCTGTGGCGCCATTCGTGGATGCCGCTAAATTAGTCCGGGAGTTAGGTATGGGACTGAATGCCGGTCATGACCTGAACCTGGAGAATCTGGCCTACTTCCATCAGCAGATACCCTGGCTGGAAGAGGTGTCTATCGGACATGCCCTGATATGCGACGCTTTATACTTCGGACTAAAAGAGACGATCACGCTATACAGAAAGCAATTAGCGGGCGACATAAAATAATCGCAATTATAAAACAATCAAAATAAGAAGCAGAACAATGAGTATGTTATTTGCACTACAAGCCTTAGGGCAGCAGGCGGCAGAACAGCTGCCGGAGTTTACGGACGTAGCCGTTCCGACTGAAGCGGAAATAAATGTGATAGACCTGGCCTTTAAGGGAGGTTGGATTATGATTGTCCTGTTAGCACTCTCCCTATTGGCGATCTATATATTTATTCAACGTCTGCTTGTAATCCGTAAAGCCGGGAAAGTAGACGAAAGCTTTATGAACCGTATCAAAGACTATATCCATGACGGAAAAATAGACTCCGCGTTGAACCTCTGCCGCACCACAGATACTCCGTCGGCACGCATGATCGAGAAAGGCATCACCCGCTTGGGACGCCCGATGAACGATGTGATGGTGGCGATCGAGAATGTGGGCAACCTGGAGGTGGCTAAGCTCGAAAAAGGGTTCCCTCTCATTGCGACAACCGCAGCCGGTGCTCCGATGTTAGGCTTCCTGGGTACGGTAACAGGTATGGTTCGCGCCTTCTTCGATATGGCCAATGCAGGGACAAATGTCGACGTGACGCTCCTCTCGGGAGGGATCTACGAAGCATTGGTGACCACCGTTGGTGGTCTGGTGGTAGGTATTATTGCTCTGTTTGCCTACAATTACTTAGTATCGCAAGTCGATAACGTGGTAAACAAAATGGAAGCCAGCACCATGGAATTCCTGGATTTATTGAATGAACCTGCAAACTAACGCGTTATGGCATTAAAAAGAAGAACTAAAACAGAAGCGAACTTCAGTATGGCATCTATGACAGATGTTATCTTCCTGCTGTTGATCTTCTTCATGGTCACTTCCACTGTAGTTATTCCCAATGCAATCAAAGTCACTCTACCTCAATCTCAAAAGCAAACGGCTGCCAAGCCTTTGACACGAGTAACCATTGATGCAAACTTGAATTACTATGTAGCTGCCGGTAAGCAACGCGAACGGCAAGTGTCTTTTGAAGAAATAACACCCTTTTTGCAGGAGAGCCAGACGATGGAGCCGGATATGTTTGTCGCCCTCTATGCCGATGAAACAGTCCCTTACCGGGAGATCGTGAAGATATTGAATATTGCGAATGAAAATAACTTCAAAATGGTGCTGGCCACTCGTCCGCAACGATAGAAGGATATGAAACTAACAAAAGAGGACACATATAGCCTGATCGGAACATTGGTGTTTCACCTGATTGTGTTTCTTATTCTTTGGTTTACGGTACTCAAAACAGTTATTCCGGAAGAAGACGAAGGCATTTTGGTCAACTTCGGAAACCTGAATGCCGCTGTAGGCACCTTTGAGCCCCGTTATATCGGCGAAACCCCGACAGAACCGGTGATTCCTCCTCCAACCCCCGTTACGCCCAGCCAGAATCAGCAAGAAGAACTGATCACGCAGGATCTGGAAGAGAGCATTGCGCTGAATGCCCAACGGGAAGAAGAGCGCAAACGGGAAGAGGAGCGCAAGCGTCGGGAGGCAGAAGAGCGGGAACGTCAGCGTCGGGAAGAGGCCGAACGCCAACGCCTGGCTGAAGAGAAACGCAAAAAGGAAGAGGAAATCAGTAACCGTGTATCCGGTGCTTTCGGCATGGGTAGTACGGAAGGTACCAGTCAGGGAAATGCTGCAGAGGGAACAGGCAACCAGGGAAATCCGTTTGGGAATGCCGACCAGGGAGCCAACGAAGGCGTTGGCGGCTGGGGAAGTTTCGACCTGAAAGGACGTTCCATCGGAGCAGGTGGTCTGCAACGACCTTCCTATAACGCCAATGTGGAAGGGAAGATAGTCATTGATATTGTGGTAGACTCGCGAGGAAATGTGATCGATGCCCGTACTGGCAAAGGCACAACGATTGAAAATGCCTCCATACGCCAGAGTGCGATAGAGGCAGCGCGCCGCACCAAGTTCAATGCTATTCAGGGATTAGACAACCAAAGCGGAACGATTACCTACAACTACCAATTAAGATAAAGCGCAACGAATCATCATAAAAACAACATGACTTATGAAAACAGCCTTTGTATTCTTAGCAACCGGCTTCGAAGAGACGGAAGCCGTTGGAACAATCGACGTCTTACGACGCGGTGGTATTGAAACAACTGTTGTGTCGATCACAGGAGAAATCATGGTAGAGGGCGCACACGGATTAGGTGTTGTCGCCGATCTCTTATATGAAGACGCGGACCTCTCGGCCGCTGATGCCTTGGTATTGCCCGGAGGAATGCCCGGAAGCAATAATCTGAATGCCTTCAAACCATTGAAAGAGCAGCTTGTCGCACAGGATCAAAAAGGGAAAATCGTAGCCGCCATTTGCGCCGCTCCCCTTGTGTTGGGAGGATTAGGTCTGTTGAAAGGCCGTCGCGCCACCTGTTATCCCAGCTTTGAATCGGCCTTGACCGGAGCCGTTGTCAGCGACGCTGCTGTTGAAGTAGATGGACATGTGATCACAGGACGTGGTCCCGGATTGGTTTTCAACTTCGGTTTAGCCCTTGTCGAAGCACTTCGCGGCAAAGCCGTTGCTGAAGAGGTTGCGGCCGGATTACTATTAGCCTAAAAGAGATCGCCATCACACAAAAGAGTAGCCCCGAGAGAGAGATTCTTTCGGGGCTACTCTTTTTATGAACGCTCAACTATCTTCTATTCGCTCTTCACGCTTTCTGCCGGATTATCGACAGCGGCTTTGAAGCTCTTTATGGCAACCGCGCAAAGAATAATCAGGAACACGACCACGCCACAGCAAAGATAGGTAAGGATAGACACATCTGCCTTTTGCGGGAATTGTTGCATCCAGCGGCTTGCGACTAAAGCAGCTCCCATCCCCCCTATGATCAGGGCTGGCAAGGCTATGCGCGATATGTCTGTAACAAACAGGCGAAGGATATCCATGATAGTGGCTCCGTTTACCTTGCGGATCGCTGTTTCTTTGCGACGACGGTTCATCTCATCACTGGTGTAA
Organism: Parabacteroides sp. PFB2-10; assembly: GCF_029893085.1. Classification (GTDB taxonomy): domain Bacteria; phylum Bacteroidota; class Bacteroidia; order Bacteroidales; family Tannerellaceae; genus QVMG01. The sequence continues at coordinate 106,571 of NZ_JARXWI010000003.1, read as the reverse complement.
CCCAAGAGACCGATCAGACAGATAATCAGCGTTATCAATCCACCGATCAACACCTGATCGCGAAAACGCTTGGAGTCGCTATAACGATTCAACAGTTCCGCTTCGTAAGAATAGAGCTGAATATCTTTATCGGGCAACAAACGAACCAACAGATCTTCCACCGCCTTCATACTCTCGGCCGTCAGCTGATGAAATTTGATCTGCATATAATTGGCTGGGGTGGTTGCGCTAAACATAATACTCGGTCGTGTGTCTTCCATGCCGATCGCGCCAATGCGAATGTTTTCATATACGCCGCAAATGGTAAAGGTTCCACCCTCTTCGCTATGTTCGCTAATCAGGATTTCTTTCCCTATGACACCATCGGTCCAATCAACGTATGCCAGTATCTTATTGGCAAAGCTACGGCTCACCATCACCTCATTGGAGGCTCCGTGTTCACGAAACAGACGTCCTTCGATAATAGGGATCCGCATCATGTCAAAATAGTTATTCCCTACCGAATAGAGGTCTGCCACATTGAACACCTCGTTATCACTGTTCGGCAAAGCGATATTATTACCCGACGCCCCATAGAACAATAAAGAGGAAGCGGAAGTCACTTCGACCACTTCGGCCAAACGGCCAACCTCATCGAGCGCTTTCTGACGTAATTCACGATTCACCCCCGCCAGCTCGCAATAGGCAATCTGATCGGCACTGTATCCCGTATCATCATTCACCATAAAGTTATATTGACGAACGATCACCAACAACAACACCGCAAAGAATCCGGCAGCGATAAACTCCACAAACAACAGTCCCAGCTTCCAGAAACGACGGTTCTCATTATAATTGCGGAAAGCGGCGGCCACCGGTATGCGTGAGAACAGATAGCCCGGCAAGAGTCCGGAGACAAGGAATACCACGACGCAAACACCCGCCAACACCCATAGACTCTGCGCGTTAAACAACACGCTGATTTCCTGGTTCAACAATGACTTTATGTTTCCCTGGAAAACAAAGATCAACACAGCGGCCAACAAGAGAGAGGCAAACAGATCCACACATGTCTCCACCAGCATGCGATTAAGGATATTGGGTTCAGACGCGCCATAGCATTTATGAACCGCCATCTCTTTCGACCGGCTCACCAAAGAGGAGATTACAATCAACACATAGTTCAATATCGCCGTTGCCAAAAGAGCGAAAGCCAACAAACCAAGCAACCAGGACATTTGCTTCACCTCTTTACTACCGGAATAGATATCATGCAAGGGCACTAACAGGTAGTTCAATTCCAAGCCCATCTTTTTGATTTCTTCCATCGGCAGACGTTTATTCTTCATCTCATTGATCTCTTCTTCGACACGCTCCATCGAAGTACCGGGACGAAGCTTCACATACGTCGTATAGCGCTCATTACCCAACCAGTTCTCCGTGCCGTCCCACATAAACTTAGAGATAGATTCCATAGAGATAATCATATCATAGCTCAGGTGTGTATTATAAGGCAAGCGCTCAAACACCCCACCGATAGTCAGGTTCTTTCCTTTATTCCCATCGATCCAGATCGTTTGCCCCACCGCCACGGCAGCCCCACCGAGCCGTTCGGCTATCTCATCGGATATCAACACATACATCGGACGCGCGAGCACCTCCCGGGGATTGCCAACCAACATCTTGCGAGGAAATATATCAAACCAGCAAGAGTCGGCCATGATGATATCGGAACGATACTTTTCACCATCAGTGGTATAGAAATGTTCTCCACTATTTAAGACGGTAAAGCGCGATGCATACATCGTTTCCAATATGTCTTCCCGAAAGCCGATGGCTATCCCACCACTTGTGTGGCTCGATTCATCCGGATCGGCATCGCCTATTTTGAAATTCATCTGCACCTGATAGATCTGCTCTTTGTCAGGGAAGAAATCATCAAAAGACTGATCGAAATAGACTTTGGCGATCAACACCAGCCCAACGGCCAACCCTACACCCAGAGACAAGATCTTTATCAGGTTGTTACGTCCCTTTTTGAAAAGAGAGCGGAATATGATTAGTAGATTTTCCATGTTTCTTGTTTTTTGTTTATTCCAGGATCAACACCTCATTGTTCTTATAGCTCTCATAGCTGGAAACGATCACACGCTCACCCGGTTCCAATCCTTCCAATACTTCGTAATACTGCGGATTCTGACGGCCGATACGTATCTGGCGGCGATGTGCCTTTTTGCCCTCTTTATCCAATACAAATATCCAACTACCTCCCGTATGTTGGAAGAAGGTGCCTTTCGGAATGATCACGCTTTCGGTAGGCTGTCCCAGCTCCAGGTTGATATAATAGGTCTGCCCGCTGCGGATATTGTCCGGACGTTCGCCGACAAACAGAAACTCTGTACGGAACTTCCCTTCACGTACCTCCGGAAATACACGGCGGATTGTCAGGCCGAAGGTTTTCCCTTGTCGCTCAAACGTCGCATTCAGTTCGGCACGTACCCGGTCGATATAATGTTCATCGATCATGGCTTCTACTTTATAATCCGACAAATCGTTGATCTGTCCGATCATCTGTCCGGCAGAGATGTTCTGTCCGAGCACCACATTCAATAATCCCAGTTCGCCATCGATTTGCGAACGCACATTCAGGTTCTCCCTCCGCTGGCGAATCAGGCGCATATTCTCCTGCATACTTTCGACATTCTCCTCCATCTGATCGAGTTGCAACGAACGGTAGATCGAATCCTGCAGGATACGTTCGGTAATCAGTTTGTTCTTCCGTTCTGAAAATTCAAAATCCTCTTTTGCCTTCAGGTATTCTTCGCGCGAGATCAATTCCTCGGCATACAGATTCTCATATTGTTGGAAAGTACGTTTGGAACGAGCCATCTCCAAGTCGGTCTGCAACTTGGTATTTTCGTTGTCCAGTTTTTGTTGTTGCATGGTGATCTGCGTATTACGCAGGATATTCATCTGTTCCGTCAGATTGGCTTCCGAAGTAAGGATCGACAGTTCCAGGCTGGAGTTCGACAAGCGGACGATCACATCCCCTTTCCGCACCTGGCTTCCCTCTTCCACCACTTTCTCTTCTACGATTCCGCCCTCCTGCGGACTAAGCTGCACCACCGTGATAGGCTGTACCTGCCCGTCTACACGTACGAAGTCATTGAACATATCGCGGGTCACATTCCCTACGCTAACCCCTCTTGCATCGACACGCAAAGTCGAAGAATGATCTCCAAAAATAATCCAGCCAAGTAAAAGAAGAAAAACAACGCCTCCCGCAATATAAGGGATGTGCTTCTTCTGTATTCCTTTTCTCTTTTCTAATTTTATATCCATGGTTTTTATATTTAATTGACAATTTATAATTTATAATTGATAATTGATAGTTGATAATTGATAGTTGATAATTGAGAATTGATAGGAAATATTATCCATTATCAACTATCAATTATCAATTAGTGGAACTCCTTTATAGTAATCAACCTCTTTGCACTTCAGGAGATATAACAGTTTGCGCTGTAATAGATTAGCCCGCGACATCAGGAGTACGTTCGCGCTGGTTTGTAAGTCAATGGGGCTCATCAGACCCTCTTCGTATTTGCGCAGGGTTTGTTGATAGGCGATGGCATCGGCCGCCTGCTTCTTCTCCATTTGAAAGGTCTCTTTGGCATATCCCTCCCGATCCAATACCGCTTTTTCGATAGCGGTCTGCAATTGGCGCAACACCTCGGTCTGCTGTTCGGCGGCAATGCGCAGGTTATTCTTTGCACGACGGGCATCCGTCAGGCGGTTCAAACGGCTGAACAGCGGAATAGAAAGGCTTACGCCGACCCATTCTCCCCGGTTGTTCTTAAACTGATCTTTAAACGGTGTCGTCTCCCGATCGCTGTTCAACTGCTCAAAATAGGTGGTGTTCACCCCCGCATATAAAGAGATAGTCGGAAAGAAACGCCCTTTCTGTATCAGGTGATTCATTTTGGCCGCCTGCACCTGGTATTCCGCCTGCAGAGCCGTCGGATTCGCTTCGCTGGCTTGTGTGTATATATCGGCAACCGATTCGGCGGGAAGCAGATAGTCGATAGTTGCCACCGTCGTGTCTACTGCCAATACATCCTGCTGCGGGTAGTTCATCAGATCCTTCAGGTTGGCCACCGCCTGATTATATAAATTCTCCTGACGGGTGAGGTTATAATCATCTTCCGCCACCTGTGCTTCCACCAGAGCGAGATCTGCCTTGCTTTTCAAGCCCAGTTCGTTCATGCGTTCAGATTTGTAAAGGGTCGCTTTGCTCTCTTCCAGTTTCTCCCCCGCATATCGCTTGGTTCCCTGGTAATAGACCACATCAACAAAAGCCACCATCACCTTCAAGGCCAGATCATCTTTCGCTTTCTGAATATCATTCATCCCCATCTGACGGTTCACCTTCGAGAGTCGCCAGGTATTCACCAACTGTCCCCCACTAAACAGAGGCATATTCGCATTGAGGCGGTACGAATTATAGAAAGAGGTCGTATTGGTGTACATATTGGTCTCCGGGTCAATCCCACGACCAAAATTATACTCTGCCCCAACCGATCCTTCTAATGAAGGAAAGAAATTGCCTATCGCGGAGGCATATTCCGCTTTGTAGGTATCCTCTTGGTACTCTTTTTGTTTGACCGCCGGACTATATTCTACGGCATATTGCATACAGGCTTCCATGGTCCACTGTCGCTCTTGCGCTTTCAGTAGGGAAGAAAGAAACACTGCTAAAATAAATGTAAATAAGATCTTTTTCATCGTTCAATTATTTTTCTGATAACTAATAGGCAAAGAGCATGCCAAACAATGAAATGGTTTGGTTTATAGAGTCTTATGAAATAGTCCTCTTTGGGCGGGTTGTCCAATAATTGGACATTCTTGTAAAAGAATTAGACAAAACCGCTAACTACTCGCCCTTCTTTTCTTTCTGTCGGCATTGTTTGTCGGGACAATTTGTTGGTCGACCATGGTGAACCAACTGGTCGAGCATGGTCGACCAGTTGGCTGAGCATGGTCGACCAACTGGCTGAGCATGGTCGGCCAACAAATTGTCTTACGTGCGTTTTTTTAACCCCCGGGGAATAAAGAATGATAAATTGTCTTAACTTAGCAGTACGTATTTCAACGCATAAGAATATGGCAGCAAAACGGGAACAAAAACAATACAAATGGGGTATTGCCCTGAGTGGGGGTGGAGCGCGTGGGTTTGCCCATCTGGGCGCCCTTCAGGCTTTGTACGAAAAGGGAATACGACCGGAAATCTTTTCGGGAACCAGTGCTGGGTCGTTGGCCGGTGCGTTTCTGGCCGACGGGTACACGCCGGAGGAGACTTTTGCCATTTTCAAGGCGGTCAAGTTTACCGATATCATAGCAACAACTCTCCCGCAGGAGGGACTTTTCAAGACAACCGGCATACAGGCCATCTTGAAAAAGAAACTACGGGCTAAGACATTTGAGGATCTGAAAATACCCCTGCGCGTGGTTGCTTCCGACATCGAAAAAGGGAAACCCCGCATATTTGATTCCGGAGAGCTTATTCCGGCTGTCGTTGCCTCCTGTTCGGTTCCGATTGTCTTTACGCCCATGGAGATCGAAGGCAAACATTATATCGACGGAGGGGTATTTGTCAACTTCCCGGTATCGGTGATCCGCAAAGAGTGCTGGCGGGTGATCGGCATAGATATCAGTCCGGTGACCACGATGAAATACGACAAATCGCTGAAATACATTATCGAACAGACGATGAACTATATGGTGGGTGCCAATACGGTGGAGGAGATAAAATTATGTGATTACCTGATTGCCTCCGATGAGGTATCCCATTATTCGCTCTTCGACCTGAAGCATGCCCAGGCAATCTACGACAAAGGCTATCAAATGGCTGTTGCCCACCTCGAAAAAAACCAAAAGAAATGGGATGCTGATATCCGGAAACCGTTTCCGCCTAAATGGAAAAGCCACACACGCCGGTTATTGGGCAGGCCTTAAAGCGTTATCTCTTCTATTGGGTTCCAGAACACGGTTTTCCAAGCCTGTATTCTGTTCTTGTTCGCAACGGCGATTCCTTCCGCTTCCAGAAGCTGCTGCATCTCACCGGCGGAGCCGAAGGCCTCTTTGCCGGAGAGGATACCCTGGCTGTTGACTACCCGGTGGGCGGGAATATCGTTTGTGTTCGACTCGCAGGAGGCCATGATCTTCCCCACCAGACGCGACATGTTCGGGTAACCGATGGCTCGGGCAATGGCTCCGTAGCTCGTTGCACGTCCGTAAGGAATGGTGCGAACAATCTCATAAACTGCCTGACGGATTGCCTCTTTATCCTGTATCATAAGCGTCGTAACCAATCACTGAAAGAATTCACCTTCGCACCATTCTGATTCAACCAGTCTGCCGAATCAGCATAAAAATAGCGACTTATGTAATGGCAATACACCTTTACATAATCCCATGAAGAGATATGTGCATAAAAAGGTACATAGAAATCCCACCAGAAACCTTTCGGATTATTCTTTTTCTTTATATCGCCTAACGAATCAAAGAAAGCATTGGTTGAGCGGATCAATTTGTCGACCTTCGTCTTTCCGTCAGTCTCCTCCTCTTTATTCAGGATAGCCAGGCGGGAAAGGATCGCATCCACCACCTCCAGTTCCGTCAGGGATTCGTCGACTACCGTTTCCACGCCGCCGGGGAACCGGTTCAGATTCAACAGAAGAATAAGGTTATTATAGGCCCATTCCGTATCTTCAGAGAAAGGCTCGATAAGCAGATAATAATAGAGCGAAAGCAGGCTTTCCACGCGCCGGTTTTGTTGCGTCATCGTACGCGCCAGGTTTAGATGGGCTTTCCCGTACTGTGGGTTGAGCTCGATCGTCCGGATAAAAGCCTCTTCTGCCAAAGAAAAATCACCTTTGGTGTGATAAGCCAGTCCGAGGTTGTAATATAAAAGATAGAACTCATCGGACTTCTCGATACCTTCCAGGTAATTATCGATCGCTTCATCTGTTTTCCCCAGGTAATTCAGGCAGGAGCCTTTTGTGTTATAAGCCAGGAGAGCAAATTTATCATCGCGCTCGATCAGTTTATCGCAATGGGCGATGGCGGTATAATAGTCTTTCGCTTCCACCAAAGAGATGGCAATTTCGTAATGAACAATTTCCGATTCGGGATCGACCTGCAGCGCCTCTTCATACAATCGAATCGCTTTTCGGTATTGCCCGGCGTCATGATATTCGATGCCCAATGCCACCAGGCTGTCGACCACCGACTCTTGTCCTGAAAGGGTGGCGGCGGAAGCTATAAAAAGTATTGTAAAAAGTGTGAGAAATCTTTTCATTATCTTTTCCGATAAAATAAACTTTGTTTACTTAAGAAAAACAAAGATAGTAGTAAAAAACTTTCATTCGGCGTATTTTCTTAGAGTAAGAATAAGAATAATTGGCGGGTAGGCATTATCTTTGCAGGTGATACAGAGAAAGAGCGCCTTATAGGAGGCGGATTTACAAAAGATAAGAAACACAATACGCTATAAATTATTATGTATAGAACGAAAACATGTGGAGAGCTTCGTCTGTCGGATGAAGGACAGGAAGTGACATTGGCCGGTTGGGTGCAACGAACCCGTAAAATGGGTGGGATGACTTTTGTCGATATTCGTGACCGCTATGGTATAACCCAGTTGGTCTTTAATCAGGAGAATGATGCCGCGCTTTGCGAGCAATCCAATAAACTGGGACGCGAATATGTGATCCAGGCTACCGGAACCGTGCGCGAGCGCTCGAGCAAGAATGCCCATATACCGACCGGTGAGATCGAGGTGATCGCATCGGCCTTGACAGTGTTGAACCGGGCGGCCACTCCTCCTTTTACGATTGAAGACGAGACCGATGGGGGGGATGATATCCGCATGAAATACCGCTACTTAGATTTGCGCCGCAATACGGTGCGCGCCAACCTGGAACTGCGTCACAAGATGGCTTTCGAAGTGCGCCGTTATCTTGACGAACAAGGCTTCTTAGAGGTGGAAACGCCTGTATTGGTGAACTCGACTCCGGAAGGAGCGCGCGACTTTGTCGTGCCTTCCCGTATGAATCCCGGACAGTTTTATGCCCTGCCGCAATCGCCGCAAACGCTGAAACAGTTGTTGATGGTATCCGGGTTCGACCGTTATTTCCAGATCGTAAAATGTTTCCGCGACGAAGACCTGCGGGCTGATCGTCAACCTGAATTTACGCAGATCGACTGCGAGATGAGCTTTGTCGAACAGGAAGACGTTTTAACCCTTTTTGAAGGGATGTCGAAACATCTGTTCAAGGCGATCCGGGGTGTGGAGATAAACGAGCCGTTCCAACGTATGTCGTGGCATGACGCGATGAGATTGTATGGCAGCGATAAGCCTGACCTGCGCTTTGATATGCAGTTTGTGGAATTGATGGATATCCTGAAAGGACACGGTTTCCCGGTGTTTGACGATGCCGCATACGTGGGAGGTATCTGTGCTACGGGTGCTGCAACCTATACACGCAAGCAGCTCGACGCATTGACCGACTTTGTGAAGCGTCCGCAGATCGGTGCCAAGGGCATGGTGTATGCCCGCGTGGAGGCCGACGGAAGCGTGAAGTCGAGTGTGGATAAATTCTATACGCAGGAGGTGTTGCAGGAGATGAAAAAAGCCTTCAACGCTCAGCCGGGCGACCTGATATTGATCCTTTCGGGCGATGACGTGATGAAGACACGCAAACAATTGTGTGAGCTTCGCCTCGAAGTGGCCGGTCAGTTAGGCTTGCGCGATAAGAATAAATTTGTATGCCTCTGGATCGTCGACTTCCCGTTGTTTGAATGGAGCGAGGAAGATCAGCGCCTATATGCGATGCACCATCCGTTTACCTCGCCGAAGAAAGAGGATATTCCTTTGTTGGACAGTGATCCTGCTGCCGTACGTGCCAATGCTTACGATATGGTCATCAATGGCGTGGAAGTAGGAGGGGGGTCTATCCGTATCTACGATAGCGAGTTGCAGAACAAGATGTTCCAGCTTTTGGGCTTTACCCGCGAGAAGGCCGAAGAACAATTTGGCTTCCTGATGAATGCCTTTAAGTTCGGGGCGCCTCCGCATGGCGGATTGGCTTACGGGTTAGACCGCTGGGTGTCGTTGTTCGCCGGTTTGGATTCTATCCGTGACTGTATCGCTTTCCCGAAAAACAATTCCGGACGCGACGTGATGCTCGACGCACCTACGCCGATCGACCAGGCTCAGCTCGACGAATTGTTTTTGAAAGTGGAACTGCCGGAAGAATAAAAGATAAAGAACAAAAAGAAAAAGGTGATACGATTAGGACAGGCAAAGGCGAACTATTTATAGCCTTTGTTTGTTGATTAACCTGAAAACCTATTTTATATTTTAAAAATGAAACTTATGTATAAGAGAGTATTTGCTTATTTTGTGATCCTTGCCTTAACGACGGGATTATTTGCGTGTGATGATGAGAGTGTGATAGATGCGTATATTGTGCCGGAACAGACGGAATATACAATCGGTGCGGAAGGCGGATCTATTTCGATTAAGTTTGATGCCAATATATTGGATCATGCGTACACGGAAGGAGGTTGGCTTCGTGTCAATAATATAAGTGCTTCTACCAAGTCGTCTTTGCCGAGCCATATTCATAATGTGACTATCGAGGTCGACGCGAATACCGGAAGCGAAGTCCGCACGGGTCTTGTCAAAGGTGTTTGCTTTGCCAAGGTGTCGGCTGTCAAGATTATACAGAAAGGTAAATAAAAATGATAAAGATTAAGGATATTCTTCGTGAAATCGAGCTGTTTGCACCGCTGCCTCTGCAGGAGGACTTCGATAATGCCGGTGTGCAGGTAGGCGATGTGAATCAAGCGGCTACCGGAGCCTTGCTCTGCTTGGATGTCACGGAGGAGATCCTTGATGAAGCGATCGAACGGGAGTGTAACCTGATTATCTCCCATCATCCGCTTGCCTTTAAACCTTTTAAGTCATTACGCGGCGCTACCTATATTGAACGCTGTATGATGAAGGCCTGCAAACACGATCTGGTGATATACGCCGCCCATACCAACCTGGATAATGCCCAGGGTGGGGTCAACTACCGGTTGGCGGAAATGATCGGTCTGGAGAATATCCGCATCCTGAGTCCGCAGAAAGGAAACCTCTTGAAGCTGGTCACTTTTGTACCGACGCCCTACGCTGATATGGTGCGCAACACGTTGTTTCAGGCGGGTGCAGGTCATGTGGGTAACTATGATTCTACCAGCTTCAATCTCTATGGCGACGGTACTTATCGCGCTTTGGAAGGGGCTAATCCCTTTGCGGGGGAGATCGGGAAGGTGCATTATGAGAATGAAACACGTATTGAAACCGTTTTGCCGGCTTACAAAAAGATTGCTGTGATGCGTGCCTTGCGTTCGGTACATCCCTACGAAGAGCCTGTGTTCGATTTCTATCCGTTGGATAACACCTGGCAACAGGCCGGATCGGGTGTGGTAGGAGAGCTGCCTGAAGAGGAAGATGAATATTTCTTTTTGCGGCGCATAAAGGATATTTTTAACGTAGCCTGTGTTAAACATTCATCGCTCATACATAAGCCGATCCGGGAGGTCGCTATCTGTGGCGGGAGCGGAGCCTTTCTGCTCAAGGATGCAATTGCTTACGGAGCTGATATATTCATTACCGGTGAAGCCAAATACAACGACTTTTACGATGTGGAAGATCGAATCTTACTGGCGGTGATCGGACATTATGAGTCGGAGGTCTGTACAAAAGAGATCTTTTTTGATTTGATATCCAAAAAATTCCCTACCTTTGCACTTCATTTGTCGAATGTTAATTCAAACCCAGTAAAATATTTATAGCATGGCTAAAGAGAAACAATCAGCTGAAAAGGAATATACAGTTGAAGAGAAGCTTTCTACGCTGTATCAACTTCAGACGATGGTGACTGAAATTGATAAGATTAAAACACTTCGTGGTGAGTTGCCGTTGGAAGTGCAGGACCTGGAAGATGAAATTGCCGGATTGGAAACGCGTTTAAGTAATTACCAGACGGATATTAAGGAGTTTGACCAGTCGGTGGTAGACCAAAAGAATAAAATAGCTGAATCGACCGCCTTGATTGAAAAATATAAGACCCAATTGGACAATGTCCGTAACAACCGTGAATTTGATAATCTGACCAAAGAGATCGAATTCCAGGGATTGGAGATCGAGTTTGCCGAAAAGAAGATCCGCGAATACGGTGAATCAGCTAAACAGAAACAGGAAGAGATTGCTCAGTTGGCGGATAATCTGGATGGTCGTCGTGCCGATTTGGTTCAGAAACGGGGCGAGTTGGAAGAGATTATCTCTGAGACCAAGCAGGAAGAAGAAAAACTGCGCGAGAAAGCCAAGAAGCTGGAAGCCATGGTAGAGCCTCGCTTGCTGACTGCTTTCAAACGTATCCGTAAGGGTGCGCGCAACGGCTTGGCTGTTGTTTATATCCAACGTGACGCCTGTGGTGGTTGCTTTAATAAGATCCCGCCCCAGAAGCAGATGGATATCAAACTACGTAAGAAAATTATCGTTTGCGAATACTGCGGTCGTATTATGATCGACCCGGAACTGGCAGGCGTAGAATAAATCATTTTTTTTGTTACAAACGGTTCACACCTATATCCAATCCAACCGGCTTCTGCCTGAAGGAGGCCGGGTGGTGGTTGGACTTAGCGGCGGAGCCGACTCGGTGGCTCTGCTCAAAATTTTGGTGTGCCTGGGGTATCGTTGCTTCGCTGTTCATTGCAATTTTCATCTACGTGGCGAAGAGTCCGATCGCGACGAGGCGTTTTCGCGCCGTTTGGCGGAGACGCTGCAGATTCCTTTTTCTTCTATTGATTTTGATACAACGCACTATGCGGCAGAACACGCTCTCTCGATTGAGATGGCAGCGCGTGAGTTGCGCTATCGCTGGTTCGAGGAGAAACGCCTGGAATGGGAAGCCGACTGTATTGCTGTGGCCCATCATCGCGACGATAGCGTAGAGACCCTGTTGATGAATCTCATGCGGGGAACCGGTATACGCGGTATGGGAGGGATACGTCCTAAGAATGGCTATGTGATAAGGCCTCTTTTATGTGTCAGCCGTGAAGAGATCGTTTCCTGGCTCGATAGCGAGCAGCAGCCCTACATGACCGACCATACGAATGCCTCCGATATCTATACACGCAACTTTATCCGTCTGCGCATTCTTCCTTTGATGGAACAAATAAATCCTTCTGTGCGGGAGGCGATTGCACGGACAGCCGATCATCTTTCTTCGGCGGAAACGCTCTATCGGAAAGCAATCGAGGAGGCAAAGAAGAAGGTGTTGCTGGAACCAGGTCTTTTGTCAATTCCTTCATTAATGCACTGTGAAGAGCCGGAGACAATGCTCTTTGAGCTCTTATCACCCTATCATTTTAATCGCCTGCAGGTGTGCGATATATTCTCTTCTTTACAGAAAGAATCGGGAAAACTATTTTTCTCTTCCACCCATCGTTTATTGAAAGACAGAATGACGCTGTTGTTGACGCCGCTGGAAGAAGAAAAAAGCCCGGAAAGTTTTCTGATCCACTCTGAAAATGATGTGGCACATCTGCCGATCGAACTTTCTTTTCGTCAGATTGTTTATTCATCAGAGAGTGTGATCGGCAAAGACAAAAACTGCGCCTGGTTCGATGCCGATAAGATTCGCTTTCCATTGGAACTGCGACGATGGCAGAAGGGCGATTGGTTTATTCCTTTCGGTATGCAGGGCAAACAGAAACTGAGCGATTATTTTATCAATCATAAGTATAGCCGGTTTGAAAAAGAAAATGCCTGGCTCTTATGCTCAGGCGACAATATCCTTTGGATAGTCGGAGAGAGAACGGATAATCGTTTTCGGATAGAACCGTCCACAAAACAGGCACTTATCGTAAAAAAAACTACATGAAGTAGCGTGGTATTCAAAAGAAAGTTTATACATTTGCAGCATCTTACCACGCTGATGTATTACTAACAAGTCGTTACGTTAGTAAACTTCACATTCATGAAAGATATAATTATTCAACGCATTTATAAAATTAATGAGATAAACATGCGCCGTGTGTAGTTCCCATTGGAATAGAAACACATGTTACGCCAAAAGTTATTCACTTCCCAAATTATGCAGAAATATAACATTTTAGAACTAAATGAGAAGCTTTTACCCGAGCTTCAGACTATTGCTACAGAGTTAGGTATCAAGAAAGTCAGCAGCTTGAAGAAAGAGGAACTGATTTATCGTATCTTAGACGAGCAGGCTATCTCTTTGGCCGGCATCCAGGTAGAAAAGGAGAAAGAAAAAGAGGCTAAAAAGGCGGAAAGCCTGGCGAAAAAGAAAACACAGAAAAAGACTGTAGCCAAAACGGCTAAGCCGGAGAAGAAAGAAGATACTTCCCAGCCGGAAAAGAAAAACAAAGCACCAAAGAAAGCGACTACGGCTGCAGAACCAGCAGATGTGAAAGCAGTCGCTGAGCAGCCGAAAGCCGTAGCGAAACCTGTTGTTGAACAACCAACAGCCGATGCAACGGCCACCGAAGAGAAAGTTTCCCAACCGGAAAAGAAGAAACGGGTACGAATCGAAAAGAAAGAGAAAGTAGCCGCCGCTATTATTCCGGGCAAACCGGATGCGGAACCGGTTCTGTTCAAGAACGATACACCGCCGGCTAAAGCGAAGCCTTCCGTAGAAAAAGAGCCGGAAGCAGCGCAAAAGACTGTGATCCCTTCCAAAGCGGAAGCGCGTCAGCCGGAAGTAAAGAAGGTTTTACCCCCTGTAGTAGCCGAAACGGAAGGCGAATTGCCTATTCCCCCCGAAGAGAAGAAAGAGGCACTCCCCGTAGCAGAAGAGGCGAAAAAGCCGGAAGAAAAAGACGACAATAAGCGGGTGGTGTTCCGTCATCCGGATGCAAAATCCCTGCTCGACCAGATATTTCCCTTCTCTTCCACGACACCCAAAGCAGAGCCTAAGAAGCAACAAGAAGAGAAACAGGATGCTAAGCAGCCTGTTCAACAACAAAACAGTGCCAATAAGCCCAATCCACGGCAGAATAACAATCAACAAAAGAATAACGCTCAGCAGCAACCTCAGGAGAAAGCCTACGAATTCGATGGCATCCTGACCGGTACAGGTGTGTTGGAAATGATGCCTGACGGCTATGGTTTCCTGCGTTCGTCTGACTATAACTACCTCACTTCACCCGACGATATCTATGTGTCACAATCGCAGATCAAACTGTTTGGCTTGCGCACCGGTGATGTGGTGGAAGGTCCTATCCGTCCTCCCAAAGAGGGCGAGAAATACTTCCCGCTGGTAAAGGTTGACCGGATCAACGGACGTACGCCCGAAGAGGTGCGCGACCGTGTGCCTTTCGACCACTTGACCCCGCTCTTCCCGGACGAAAAGTTTATGCTTACCGCCCGCCGTGCACCGAAGGTATACGATAAGACGGCCGTACGTGTGGTTGATCTCTTCTCGCCGATCGGTAAGGGACAGCGTGGATTGATCGTTGCCCAGCCGAAGACCGGGAAGACGATGTTGCTCAAAGATATTGCCAATGCCATTGCCGCCAACCATCCGGAAGTCTATATGATCATCCTGTTGATCGACGAACGTCCGGAGGAAGTGACCGATATGGCACGCAGCGTTGATGCGGAAGTGATCGCTTCAACCTTCGACGAACCGGCCGATCGTCATGTAAAGATCGCTGATATCGTATTGAACAAAGCAAAGCGTATGGTGGAATGTGGACACGACGTAGTGATTCTGCTCGACTCCATTACCCGTTTGGCACGCGCCTATAACACCGTGCAGCCGGCATCCGGTAAGGTGCTCTCCGGAGGTGTCGACGCCAATGCCTTGCAGAAACCCAAACGTTTCTTCGGAGCTGCCCGTAATATCGAGAACGGCGGTAGCCTTACTATCCTGGCAACAGCATTGACCGAGACCGGTTCGAAGATGGACGATGTGATCTTCGAAGAGTTTAAAGGAACCGGTAATATGGAACTTCAGCTCGACCGCAAGCTATCCAACAAGCGTATCTACCCGGCAGTCGATATCATTGCCTCCAGCACGCGTCGCGACGACCTGCTGCAAGACGATGCGACCGTCAACCGTATGTGGATCCTTCGTAAGTATCTCTCGGATATGAACTCCCTTGAAGCAATGGAATTCGTGAAGAAGCACATGGAGAACACCTCCGACAATATGGAATTCCTTGCCTCCATGAACGGATAACTTCTCCGGCAGGAATGCTTTATATACCCGAAAAGCCCGCAGGTCTTAACCGATCTGCGGGCTTTTTGTTTATAAGATAGGGAGAAGATCCCCGCTTTTGTTTAGTTTCTTGCCACCACCTTGGTTGTTTTCCCGTTGATGCGCACTAAGTAAACGCCCGGTGCGAGGTGGACGGTGGTGGTGCCTGCCGACAGGTTCTTTTGCTGGTAGAGCGATCCGGTAAGGGTATATACCTGCAAATGGGAAGCCGGGCCGTTGTTTTCTACCGTCAGTGTGCCTCCGTCGACCCATAGGCGGATCGTCTCTCCGTTCAATTGGGCATTATTTACAGGCGATACCCCTTCGACAGTGATGGTGATATGATCGGTGATATCGGCAATCACATAGCGATTGGTGCCGGGTGTATAGGGCTTGAGTGGCTCCGGTTCGTTGTTTCCCTGTTGGATCATCACCACTGCGTAGCTATTATCGTAGCCCTCTTCCAGGTCGATGCGGAACGAATAATCATCCCAATGGCTCACCCACACCCTGGGCGGCATATTGTAGATCACCCCTTTGGCAGGTGTTAACACCACATTGTAGCGGTTCAGGTGCATTCCGTCGACCCATATCACCACATCGCTTGTGACCTCTTCGACCGTGTAGCGGTAGCTGCCGGGTGCATCCGGATCAAGCGCCTCCGGCTTTTTATTGCCCCGTTTCACCATTACCACCGGTTTGCTTTGTGCGTAATGAGGCGCCAGTTCGAGTTCGAAGGTGAAGTTGTCTCCATCGACTACCTTTTTATCTTCCGGTGACAGGTTGATATATTTCATTCCCGTTTGTTTTGTCAGTGTAATGTCGTGAACCGCCTTCACCTCCAGCGTTAATATCAGGGGATTCTCTTCAAACTTCGGCAGTACACCTCCCGCCAGCCACATCGAAAGGGTATGGGAACTTCCTCTTTCCCAGTCGGCCGGCACCGTGAATGTCTCTCCCAAGGCCGTTCCGGCACCGGTTTCTTCATCAATCAGGTAAAGGGTCTGCACATCGTCGATATACAATCCCAATGCCTCCATATCCAACTCATCGCCCGGTTCAACCTCTAAGGTGATCGATTGGGGGGCGTAAGAGAAGGTTCCTGATAGATCATAATCCAGTATAGGGAGTAACTGGGCAAAAGGCAGGTGTGTGTTGTCGCAATACAGGCTTTTCAGTAGCGAATGCTTCGAGAGATTCAATTCGGAGATATTTGTGTAATCGCACTGTAGCCCTTCCAATAGTGTATTCTCCGACAGATCCAATTCGGAGATATTTGTACGATAGCATATCAGTATCTTCAATAGCGTATTCTTCGATAGATCTAATTCGGATAATTCCGGATTATCGTAACAATGTAGACTTTCCAGGTTGCTGTTTTGGGAAACATCCAATGCCAATAATCCTTTATTAAAACATTCCAGGTGAAGGAGGGAGGTCCCCGGGGCGGTGGTAATGGTGACGGTGTACTCTGTGTCCTGCTCGTAGCTGTCGGGAACGGGTATGCCATGACCTCTTGGCCAGTCTCCACTATCTTTCGTCGTTTCCTCATTGCCCCAATCAATGGTAACATTCTCCGTGCCCGGGGTGGCGAAAATAATTAAATACCCTTTAGGATTCTTCCATCTCAGGGTGGTCACTTCCTGCGCCTTCAGTGTGGTGGCGATCAGAAATAAAAGGCCCGTCAGGGTCCATGTAAAAATCTGTTTCATATTATTTTGTTTTAGGTGGTTATGTGTGTCTGAGTGACCCGCCCTGCGGAGAGGGAATGCACCGACAGGAGCAAAAGTGATAAAAGCGTTTGTGAATGATGTCTTGAATCTGGAAAAATTTGTCTGAAATCCGGAAAAACTGCTTTGATGACTCCGAAGGGGGCGGAAGAGAGGGGGAATGGGTGTTATTTTAAATGCTAACAGATGTTAAAACTCCTATTTCTTTTGATAGTCCCAACTATCAATTTGATATTTTAGCGGGAGTTTGCGCGCAAAAAAGCGGGACTTTGGAGACAAACTCCCGGGAGAAACACTTTTTAACGTATGGAATTGTAAGCAAAACGACCGTTTTGCTTACAATTGATATTTTAACATTTTGAGGAGATATGGTGCGTTTACATTACCTACCTTCCAAATATGCATGTGTTGGATTGATCTATTTTTTCACCTTCCCTTTGATCATGGTAAAGGAGTGCGGGGCGAAAGAATAGGTAAACTTATCGGCTTTCGCTTTGATATCGCTTTTCTTCTTCGTTTCAACAAGCGTTTTTCCGAAGTCGTTCATCGATTTGATATCAGGGCCGTTCACTTCATACACTTCAAAAGAGCCATTGAAGCTGCCTTCCTGGCAAAGCACATCCGTTGAAATGGCTTTGTCTTTATGACGGTTCACGACACAGATCGTTATCTCATCGCCATCGACCGCGGCCGACACATCGAGGTAAGGAACATTGGATTGTTGCGACGAGCGTTCGTTCATGCCATTGTCGAATTGTTGGGTGTTGTAGGTTTCGCAGTCTACCAATACATCCAGTGAGGTGCCTTTCATGTGATTAGCAAAGAGCTGCAACGGATAATAGATCGTTTGCAGGAACATGCCTTGTTCGCTGGTGAAAATCGGCGCAATCACATTCACCAATTGCGCCATATTGGCCATCTTAACGATATCGGCATTGCGCACAAACACATTCAGGAAACCGGCTACTACGAGGGCATCTTCCAGGTTGTAATGCTCTTCCAACGCGCGTTCGCCTACCGCGTCTTTGCCGGTGCGCGCTCTGTACCATACATTGTATTCGTCCCAGGCAATGTAGATGGGTTTCGGACGACTCATTCGTTGTACCTGCTCGTAAATCATGCCACGAACCACCTGCGTGCGGCTGTCCATCACCATTGGGGTCGAGATAAAGTTGTAATAGTTATCGTTGAGATTGCCTACATACATATGCAAGGCGATGTAATCGATCTGTTCGCCAAGTCCTTCCAGGATGGTGCGGTTCCAATAATCGGGATTGGCTTCGCGCGAATAATGCGATGAGCCGGCAGCGATCAGTTTGATATCCGGAGAGACCATCTTCATAAGCTTCGCAGCTTCGCGGGCTTTCTTCACATAGTCTTCCGCATTCAGATGTCCCATCTGCCATGGGCCGTCCATTTCGTTTCCAAGTCCCCAGTATTTAATGTTGTGTGGTTCCGGATAGCCATGCTTTTTACGCAGTTCCGAATAGTACGAACCGCCATCGGCATTACAGTATTCCACCCACCACTGAGCCTCTTCGATCGTTCCGGTGCCGAGGTTAACGGCGAAATAGGGTTCCGTACCCACCTTTTTTGCCCAGGTTACAAACTCATTCGTACCAAATTTATTGGTTTCCAAGCGTTGCCAGGCATAATCCATACGGGGTACTCGTTCGGGTCCCACCGCGTCTAACCAATGATAGTTGGATACAAAGTTACCACCCGGATAACGTGTTAGGGGCACTTTCAGATCCTTTACCGCCTGCATCACATCTTTCCGGAAACCATTTTCGTCCGAAAGAGAAGACCCCGGTTCGTAGATACCGCCATAGACACAGCGGCCTAAGTGTTCGACAAAATTGCCGTAGAGGTTTGGATCGATTTCACCGATCGTACGATCCACATCAATTTTAATTCTGGCTTGCTGCGCAGAGAGCAAACCGACTGACATCATAAAAGTCAAAACAACAAATACTACCTTTTTCATAACATATTATTTTATAAGAATAAAGAATTGTAGGCACTTCAAAATAGACACTTCGCCTCTACACACGAAATCGCAAGCTAATGTAGAGAAAGAACACAAGGGGATAGAGGACTATTTGATTTTATTGGTGGACGAATGTGGCAGCGCCGTGAAATCTCCCCGTGAGCCAAAGCAAAATGGAAAAGTCCGCCAATTAGAAAGAAAAACAATCCTTGAACTCGGAAATACAATGTAAGTTTGTAAACGAGAAATTGTTTCTTATAATATTTACAACACAATCAAACGAATAACATCATGAAACACAACGCAAAAAGCGGGTTGTTTATTTTGTTTCTCTTAGTAGCCCTATCCAATGCTGCCTTCAGTCAGAATCCGTTGCCGGGCATAGCGGCAGAAACCAATATCAACGCCAATTCCTATCCGAGAATCCTGCCCGATTTGCGGGTGATATTCGGGGTGAAAGCGCCCGATGCACAACGGGTGCAGCTTGATCTGGGGAAGAAATATGATATGCAAAAGGATGCCGATGGGTTTTGGACATGCACGACCGATCCGCAGGATCCGGGATTTCATTATTATTTCCTGATTGTCGATGGAGTCAGCGTGTCTGATCCGGCCAGCGAATCGTTCTACGGATGCGGGAGGATGAGTAGCGCGATCGATATTCCCGAAGCGGGATGCGACTTCTACGCCTTACGGGATGTACCCCACGGTGTCATACGCTCCACGAATTACTATTCGAAGCAAACAGAAAGCTGGCGCCCGATCAATATATACACCCCGCCGGGGTACGACAAAGACCTGAACAAGAAATATCCGGTTCTCTACATTCAGCATGGTGGAGGCGAAGACCATCGGGGATGGGCCATTCAGGGAAAAACAGCCATCATACTCGACAACCTGATTGCCGAAGGGATAGCTGAAAAGATGATTGTGGTGATCGCCAACGGCAATGTCAGCCGGGGTGGAGGTGGATACAACAGAAAAGGGATGGAGCCTTTTATCGATGAGATGACAAAGAATATCATTCCTTTCGTAGAAGCCAACTACCGGGCATTGACTGACCAAAAGAACCGTGCCATCGCCGGATTGTCGATGGGTGGCGGGCAGGCATTCTATACCGGATTGCAGAACACCGCCCTGTTTGGTTCGGTGGGTATTTTCAGCTCAGGCATCTTCGGGGGTATTTCAACACAAGGGGCTCCTGCATTCGATGCCGAAAAAGAGATTCCCGGTTTATTGACCAATTCGAAGAAATTCAACGAGCAACTGCAATTACTCTACATATCGGTAGGCGAACAGGATATGCGTATCAATGCCACCCGTAAACAGATAGGGATATTCAAAGAACAGGGCTTGAACGTCACCTTCGAGACATTCCCCGGTGACCACGAATGGCAAGTATGGCGCAAGTCACTGCATAGTATGGCTTCGAAGCTTTTTAAATAAAGGGTTAGAACCACGCTCTCTCTATCCGAATTGCATTTCCCCCGAATTAAGACTACCTTTGCACTCTTAAATAATTAAGACAAACAATATGAGTAGTATTCCAAAGTGTCCGGTTTGCGCATCGGAAAATACCTATTTTGACGGGACCATGTATATATGCCCTGATTGTGGTTGTGAGTTTATGGGAGAGGAGCAGCAGGAAGCGGGAGATAATATTCCCCGCGACAGCAATGGAGCCGAACTGATGGATGGCGATAGTGTGACTGTGATCAAAGACCTGAAAGTGAAAGGTTCCTCAATGGTGATCAAACGTGGTACTAAAGTAAAGAGTATCCGCCTGACAGAGGTGCCGGAGGAGGTCGACTGCAAGATAGACGGAAGCTCAATTGTTCTTAAAACCTGTTTCCTGAAGAAATAATACCGGGATACCGGAAGCTCCGGATCTCTTTCCGGGGTGATCCGAAACTCCCTTTAGACAAAAAAGTCTCCTAAACAAATCGTTTAGGAGACTTTTTTGCGCGTTAAGGGCAACGCCTTATTTTATTTTTATTTCGGGATTTCTCCACAAGTTGGGGAGGAAACGATAGTAAAGCAAATGTCTCCAGGCGATCAGGTCGTGGGCACCCTTGCTTCCGACATAATATTCGTGTTTGACACCGAGTTTTTCCAGCTCTTCATGCAATACCTGGTGTCTTGCTCTCGGATTGGTTTCGTGTGTTCCTGCACCCAGGAACAGGTAGTCGATCTTGGAATTGACATCCGGTTCACGTAAAACGGGCGTTTCATCGATTGCAATAGCCGCGCTGAGAATACCAAAGCTGCCAAAAAGATCGAGGTTGCGCAAGCCAACGTATTGGGTATGCCGTCCGCCCATCGAAAGGCCGGAAATAGCTCGTGCATGCCGGTCGGAGATTACACTGTAATGTTTTTCGACAAAAGGAATGATTGCCTCTTTGTACTCCCGTTCCATGATAGGGAAGGACAATTCGGTGTGTTGCGGATGCATCCGGTGAACCACCTGATTGTTGGGAATGACGATAATCATAGGAATGGCTTTCCCTTCAGCCAACAGGTTGTCCATAATGAAGTTGACCTGTCCGTGCATGGTCCAGGTTTCGGGAAGATCGCCCGAACCGCCCATGAGGTATAATACTGGATACTTTTTCGCCGGATCATATCCGGGAGGGGTATAAACCAATAGGTAGCGTTCGCCTTCCGTAACCGGAGAGTAGTAGAAATGTTGCGTGATAGCGCCATGCGGGACGTGCCGGGCATCGTAGAAAGCCGGTCCGTCGCCATGCACCCACAACATGCTGAAAGCAGGCATATTGGCATGCCCCGTAAAGGTATTGTTCGGGTCGTTCATATTCACGCCATCGACCTGAAAATAGTATAGATAAATATTCGGATCCAAAGGCTCGATCCGGGCACTCCAGATACCGTCTTCTCCTTTGGTCATCGGAACCCGTTTCCTGGCTTCGTCGCCAACAAACATGGATCCTGATACAAACACCTCTTTTACGTCCGGTCCGTGCAGGCGAAAAATAACCGATTTATCTTCCAGCACTTCCGGTGAAATAACCTTAGCCGATAGCGGAACCAGATTTTCTTTGTTGCGCTGCGGATCCCAATCGATGTTTACACGATCCTGTTGGGCAAAAAGAAACGTATGGCAAACAATCAATAGCGATAGGACAATGAACATCCTTTTCATTCCGGTTTCTCTGCGATAATGTTTCATGGTTTTTCTTTTATTTGAATAATAATTGTGCAAACTGATGCAACGATCGGCGCCAGGTCAGCCATTCGTGGGCGGTTCCTTCCGATTCGTAATACACATGGTTGATGCCGGCTTCCTCCAGTTGCTTATGGAAATCGTTCACGGTACGATAAAAAGCATCCGATTCTTTCAGACCAATGCTGGCATAGACTACTTTCACTTTCTTGTTGAATTCTTCCGCGTTGGCAAACGCGCCCCCATAGGCTTCCGCTATGGGCGTGTCGGCGGCAATACGACCGGCGCCGCTGAACCCACCGATATGAGCGAATTTATCGAGGTTCGTTAATCCGGTCTGAAACGCCTGGAATCCTCCCATGGATAGACCGGCTACAGCGCGGTTCTCTCTATCTGCCTTTGTCCGGAACGATTTGTCGATTTCCGGAATCAGTTCCGTTGTGATGACTTCAACAAAGGTGTCGAACGAGAACATACCTCTTCCACCGCCGCGGGGTGCATTTCCCTCTGAGGGGCGAGCATCGACTGCCGTTCCGTTGTCCATGACAACAATCATAGGCACGGCTTTTTGCTGAGCAATCAGATTATCGAGGATGTAATCCATTTTCCCTTGTGTGCTCCAACCGGTCTCATCTTCTCCCGCTCCGTGCTGCAGGTACAGAACCGGGTATTTCTTGTTCAGGTCGTTGTCGTAGCCCGGAGGCGTATACACATAGCAACGTCTCCACTTCTGGGTGATATCCGACCAGTAATGTTTGATGCGGACATCGCCGTGAGGCACCTGTTGCGGGAGATAGTAGTCGATACCCACTTCCGGTATTTCGATTCCACTGGCCATCCGTCCCATGCCGAAAAACTGTTCACTGGAGGGGTCGGATACGCGTACGCCGTCAACAATGATCTCATAATAATGAAAGCCAATGTCTTGTGGGCGGGTAGTAGTCCACCAGAAACCGTCTTCTTTTTTCTCCATCTCGTATTGTGCACCACCCATGTCGACCACCACTTTTTGGGCTGTCGGAGCAGCTACGCGCAGGGTAACGCTCAGATCGGGATTTACTTTCGGGTATTCGATTCCCCGTGTATTGGTCGAGGCGGAAATCGGTTCGGTGATTGGAGGCTGGGTGACGAAAGTGTATACGGGTTCCTTTTTACCGCAGGCAAACAATCCGGCAGTCACCGCTATTCCTAAAAACAAATATGTTAAATGCTTGAATTTCATATTTCTTTATTTATTAAGTGTAGATATTATTTGAACAAGCGTTGCGAAAACTGATGGAGACATCTCCTCCAGGTCAACCATTCATGGGCGGTTCCTTCCGACAGGTAATAAACACTGTTCTTTATGCCATGTTCTTTCAGGCGGTTGTGTGTCTTTAAGAGTCCTTCGGGACCCTCTTCCGAACCCACGCCCAGCCACAATAGTTTTACTTCCTGATCGAACCGGGCAGGATCGGCTAAAACACCGTTATACACCGTTTTAATATCATCGTTTTCGCGCAGGAAGCCTCCGCTAAACAGACCGATATAAGAAAAGGTGTCAAGGTTGGGCATGGTTACGTCCGCAGTTTGTTTGGAACCCCAGGAAAGTCCAGCCATAGCCCGGTTGTTTTTATCCGGCATCGTGCGAAAGTTGCTATCGATAAACGGAATCACATCTTTCATCATCATATCCACAAAACCGGTAAAAGCATTCATATTGGAACGTTGGTTGGGTTGTTGAATGGCAAGTGGTTCACCGGCCAATTGTGCATACCCGTCGTTCATCACTACGATCATTGGAACCGCTTTCCCTTTAGCAATCAAATTGTCTAAAATAAAGTTCATCATGCCCTGAATAGCCCATCCGCGTTCATCTTCTCCGCCGCCATGTTGCAGGTATAGTACGGGATAACGCTTGTTGAGGTTTTCTTCATAGCCCGGAGGCGTATAGATAAACATTCTTCTCCATTGATCGCAAACAGCCGAATAGAATTTTTGTGAACGCAAGGATCCTTGTGGTACTCCTTTTTTGGGGAAGTAATAATCGACACTACTATCTTCGGGTACCTCTACTCCGCTGGCCATACGGCTCATGCCGAAGTAAGAATAGCTGGCCGGATCTGCCGCGCTGAGTCCGCCTACTTTAACCGAATAATAGTGAAAACCGGGAACTTGTGGTTCTGTCCGTACCGACCAGTTTCCGTTTCCGTCCGATTTCATCTCATAATCTTTTCCGAGACTGAGGGTGATCTTGTTCGCCTCCGGCGCTCTCATCCGAAATTCAATGCTCCGGTCGGGAAAGAGGCGGGGGAAGGAGGAGGCTGAAATGTTTGTACACATAGCTTCGCCTGGAACGGGAGGGGGCGGGGGCTGGTTTCCACGTTGGGGTTGCGACTGAACGCATACGGATATGAACAGCAAAGCTGCTGCCATAACGTATTTCTGCATTTGTTTTCTAACAAAACACAGGGATTGCCAATAGAATTTCATACTTCTACATCATTTAAGGTTAATTTACTCATAATCGACTGACTGTCTAATAATAGAATAGGATTTCTCTAAGCCAGTTTTTTCAACGTATCAGTGGTAAAGTAAAACCTTTTTTTTGATTTTCGCAATTCTTTTCCTTTTATAATCCGGATCACTCCGTATTCATTTTCTTTTTATAGGAATCCATATTTCACTATATGCATAGTCTTTTTTCAACTCATCCATTTTTGTAAAAGAGAACGAGGGGTTGTCAATCAGTTCGTAATTGGATGATAGAAGCCATTCTGAGTAAATTCTTGCCCAAGTCTGTTGCAGAGTTGAAGGAAATATACCCTCGTTTGGGAATACTGCCCACAAACCTGCTTCTACGGATAATTTTTCTAATTGCTTACTCGCTTCCTCAGTAGACATCACGCCAATCATATGGGTTAAATCACCTTCTTCTTTCATAAACTTAGCATCAGCATCATAAGAAATATTGAGTATTTCAAATGGTGCAATGTTTTGAATCTCACGCATTTCATTCCTCTGCTCTTCTGTAATAATTTGTATAAGTTTTACAATTTCATTATTAACTCCTTCAAATTGCATTGGTATACGTTTACTCACTCCAAAGAAGTTGAATGCAGGTTTGCTTTCGATTCTAAATTCCATACTGATTCCTCCTGTAATAACTATTTTAAATGAAAATTTAGGGAAGATTTTGCTTGTCTTTTTCTTGATTACATCTGATGGTAAAAGTCCACTCCATTTCTTAAATGCGCGGGTAAATCCGTCTGTTGACTCATAACCGTACTTGAAAGCCACATCAATAACTCGTTCCCCTGCCAGTAAATCTTTGTTGGCTTCCGACAATCTTCTGTTTTTAATGTATTCACTAAGCGTCATTCCTGATAGATAAAAAAACACTTTTCGGAAATGAAAATCAGAAACTCTTGCATAGTCAGCAACCGATTCAAGTGATATTTCATCGGTCAGATGCTCTTCTATATAATCAATCACTCGATTTAATTCTTCTAACATACTTCTTTATTTTGCGACAAAGTTACAGTTACTTTTATTTTCTCGTCCGACTATTTTTTACCAATTTAGTCGGATTGGCAAAAAACAGCATCTAAATCTTCCTATTGAATCCGTGTCCTTTGTGGAAAATAAAAAAAAGCCTGTTAATCTACTGACTAACAGACTTTGTGTCTTTTGTTGGCTTCTCCTGTCTTATTAGGATTTTACCGCTGTGGTGGGCGTTGACGGATTCGAACCGCCGACCCTCTGCTTGTAAGGCAGATGCTCTGAACCAGCTGAGCTAAACGCCCTTGATGTGTATGATGATGAATTCGAAAGGGTTCCGTTGGTGGGCGTTGACGGATTCGAACCGCCGACCCTCTGCTTGTAAGGCAGATGCTCTGAACCAGCTGAGCTAAACGCCCGGAATTTTTGATTTCATCAAAATGAATAATCGCCTTTCGCTTAAGACGGTGCAAAGATAGGCCTTTTTTTATTGCTGCCAAATATTTGGAAATAAAAAGTAGACAACAAGCAGAAAAAAATAGAAACTATCGATCACTTACAGATTAACCAGCGCAATAGTATCCCCATGGGAAGTACAGGAAAAAGCTATAAATAGTAATAAACAAAATAATCCGTATTTCATGTTTTTATTTTATTTTGTGACGACTGGAACAATCTGTATACGATGAATCGGCCAGGGGAGGAGAGGCGGATAGTAAACTGATCTGCCAGGGCTTCGTTTAATGTGCCCTGCCACCAGCTACTCAATCCCTTTTCTTGGATAGGCCAGCACAAGCCTTCTGTGGTAATCTTCGTGTCGGGAGTAAGGGAGAAGATCGATACTTGCTGTCCGGGATAGCTGTCGAATGTCGCTGTGCGGTCGATAGGCGTAAACAATCCCCAATCAGTCAATATCTCTACCCGGTCGAATAAGGGACCGTAATCTGCCAACAGAGAGATATTGCCCAGGGTATGATCCTCGCGCAGGCCTGTTGCTCCCACGATTAACACCTCTTTCTCTCCTGCCTGCTCGGCAAAGTGAACCGCTTTGGTCAGGTCGTTGGTCTCCTGTTCCGAATAGGTGTGTATGCGATCGGCAAAGCGCTCTTTCAGCTCTTCCGGAATGCTATCCATATCGCCCACAATCGCATCCGGCGTCACCCCATGTGCCAGCAGCGTCACCACAGCGCCGTCACAGGCGATCACCCGCTTTGCTTCGCGCAATAGATCCGGAAGAAACGCCAGGGAGGGAAACAACCCATCGGCCACCACAATGCAGGGGGAATACTCGATCATCCAGCCTTTATTCCTTTCTTTTTCCATGTGTACCATCCGATAATGGGCAATAAAGCGTAGCAAAGATAAAGAAACATCGTGGGATAGAGGTCGCGTAGGTAGTATAAATAAACGGATACCAGATTGATCACGATCCAAAAGCCCCAATGTTCGATAATGCATTTCGCCAGCATCCAGGTCGCTACGATGCTGGCTGCCGTCGTAAAGGCATCGCCTATCGGAATGGGGGAGTCGGTATAATGTGCCAGGACATACCATATCAGGAAGAAAAGAATACCGATAGCCGCCAATACGCCGATAAACATCCAGGGCGTTATATGTTTGTAGACAATCGATTCGTCTTTTTTCTCTTCTGTCTGCACGGCATTCTTTTGCCGGCTCCACTGCATAAAACCATAGATGCTGATCACTACATAATAGATATTCAGCCCCATATCGGCATATACCTTCGCGAAGAAAAAGACAAACACGTAGGTGAGCGAGGTCAGGAAACCGACCACCCACATAGCCCGGTGCTGCTTTATCTCCAGTAGGAGATAAAGCAATCCGGTTATGACCCCAAAGTATTCAAGGATTTGTTCCATTATTAGAATTTAAACGTTACACGCGCCATCGCATGGGTTCCCGCCTGAGTAAATAATCCGTCTTCCGTATAGCGTTCGCCATCGACCATAGCCGAATAGACCCAACCATTGGTTTCATACTTCTCGTTGAACAGGTTATTGATCGTCAGGTCCAATGCAATCTCTTTCATAAATGAAGGAGTAAAGGTGTAACCCACCCGCAGGCTATTCACAAAATAGGGATCGACCGACCGGCTCTTGGCGGAGGTGTTATCCAGGTATTGCCGTCCCACATATTGAGAGGTAAAGCTGGCGGAGAATTTCTTCCAATTGAAATCGAATATGCTATTGGCAATCGTAGCAGGCGAAAAGGCGATATCCGTTGTTCCCAGGTTATTCTCGATCACCTCCTGTCCCGGTACCGGCACCCAGTCGTAACCCACTGTATTAAAGTTTTCCATCACCTCCGTAAAGTTATAGATTTTATTCCGGCTCCATGTCATATTTCCGTTCCAACTCAGCCAATCGGTTATTTTGGCGCCGACTGTGAGTTCGATCCCTGCCCGGTAGCTGTCTTTGATATTTGAGGTCAGGGCTTCCCCGATCTCGCTGATCTTTCCGGTCAGGATCAACTGATTGTTGTAATCCATATAGTAGAGGTTCACTCCCACGTTGAAGCGTGGATGCGCATAGCTATAACCCAGTTCGTAGTCATACAACGTTTCGTGCGTAGGATGTTCGTTCGGTCCCGCTTCGGTGAAGTTATCGCGGTTGGGCTCCCGGTTGGCAATGGCAAACGAGGCAAAGGCATTATGTCCGCCCTTTTGGTAGTTCAACCCCACCTTCGGGTTAAAGAAATCCCAGTGTTTGTCGATATGCACATTGTCGCCTGCTACGTCATCGCTCCCGTCGATCGCGTAATCAATGCCGCGGTATTGCAGGTCGAGATAGCCGTGCAATGTCTGATTTAACCGGTAATTCGCTTTCACATACACATTATAGTCGACCTTATCACCCCGGTTGCGGTAGTATTCATAATCGGGCTGAGGCAGGTTCTGAGCGGTTTTCATCCATATCACCCGCCCGAAGTGGTCGCATACGAAGCGGTTGATCCCGCCACCCAGGGTGGCATGCAGGTTGGTATTCAGGTAATTAATCCCGAATATCCCACCGTAGAAATCACTTTCCAGCCATTTACGGCGCACCAGGTCGCTCTTCTTTACCTCTTTCCCTTCGGAATCGGTGAAAGTCGGCAGTTTGTAGCTACTGAATTTCGCCCCGGCCTTATAGTCTTCATAATAGCCCTCGCCCGGTGTATAGTGGAGTGTGACATTCATATTCCAATAATCACCCATCCGGTGGTTGGCAATCAGGTGATAATGCTGCTGCCAGTAGTTATCCGTCTGGTTGTCGTAATACTTCGTTTGCCCATCCTCTTCATATTCTCCGCAAGGATTGTATGTTCTGTCGGTAGTAAGCATCCCGGAGGGCACCCCGTTCCATGCCTGGTAGGTCGTCTCGCTACTGCCGAAGGTCTGGAACCGGATCAGGGAGTTGTCGGCATAGTAGGAGACCGAAAGGAAATAGGAACTCATCTTGGCCTCGGCCCGGTCGATAAACCCGTCGCTGCGGATATCGGAGTAGCGGGCGTCGATCACAAAGCGATCATATAATAGCCCCGTTCCCCCTTCCACGGTATGCTTGAGTGTGCCAAACGAACCTGCCGACAGCGAGTACTCGGCGTAGGGCTTCAACGAGGCCTTTTGCGTCTGCATGGCCACCGTAGCACCAAAAGCCGCTGCTCCGTTGGTCGAGGTGCCTGCTCCGCGCTGGATCTGGATATTATCGACCGACGAGGCAAAGTCGGGCATATTTACCCAGAACACGCCGTGCGATTCGGCATCGTTCAGCGGCACCCCGTTGACCGTAATATTGATACGGTTTGCATCCGTACCACGGATACGGAATCCGGAATAGCCAATGCCTGTGCCGGCATCGGAAGTCATAATCACGGAGGGTGAGGTAGCGATCAGGTAAGGAATGCCCTGTCCGTCGTTGCGACGCGACAGCTCCTGCTGCGATAGTTCGCTATAGGCAACGGGTGTCTCTTTGGTCGCGCGGGTAGCCGTGACCATCACCTCGTCCAGCGAGATATCTTTAGCAATTTTCAAGGAATCAACCGGATCTATAGCGTATCCGGACATACAACTCGCCAGCACAACCACGGCGATCATAGATAAAACTCTTTTCATTTTTTTCTGCTCTTTTTTAAGTGAAACGAATCAAATGAATAAGAGGAGTGTTGTTTTTGGAAGGATATACCATGAAGCCCGGCCGGCACTTCATTCTTTTCCCTACGACGGCATTACCCGCTTCAGGTTCTATGGGTATAATCTCAGCCTGTGAATTTTTCACAAGCACCCCTGTCTATTCGGCTGCAAAGGAAAAGAAAATAGGTGATAAATCCAACAGATATTATTACTTCTTTTTTATAGTTCATTCGGTAAATGCCTATTTGGGGAGATTAGGTAATGTAATGTTTGAAGGAGATAGGGCAAGGGGAGAGGGCTTTGCATTTCGGTGAAATTCTCCCGCCAAAGTTTCAAAGTTAGGGGTTTTCGAAAAATGGATATATAATACGCAAAAAAAGGCCATTCCCCAACAAGCGGGAACGGCCTTTTAAGAAAGGTGATTTTAGAGTTGCTTATTTCTCTGCTGGCAAATTGGCTTCCGTAGGCCAATAAGGATTTTGATATAGCGGTGACAATTCTACTGATTCATGATCAGACGAAGTCAATAAGAATTGTTTGATAGGAAGCGGCTGCAAATAATGAGCCATCGTCCAGGTATATCCGTCTCTCACAAGATTTCCTGAAGTCATATTTACTTCGTGAGGGCGAATGTATTCACTCAACTGAGGACTTGAAACAACAGCAGAGTTGCTTCCATTATATTGATTCGCCGTAAATTGATAGTGCTCTTCAAAAGGAGTACCCCACAGGTGAATGCCTTCCACATGGTAAGGGCTTGTTTTTAATTGATCAAGCGAACGCCAACGTGTTAAATCCATCCATCTACGACCTTCACCCATCAATTCGCAACGACGTTCGCGACGAATATTAAATAAGGCAGGATCGCTAAGAAGTTGCCCTCCACTATACGCACCCCAGTCTAATGTTTCTTTTGTCATATCTGTAGCGGCAATAGTGACCAAAGGATCGACAGCATTTCCTGCAAAACCAGCAGCTTCACGGATAGCTCTCCAATACTCCAGAATTTTCCCGGAAGAGACATTTTTGCTCAACAGATACTGTGCTTCCATATAGTTCAGCAATGCTTCGGTTGCTCTAAAAGAGATAGCGGCTG
Organism: Parabacteroides sp. PFB2-10; assembly: GCF_029893085.1. Lineage (GTDB taxonomy): Bacteria > Bacteroidota > Bacteroidia > Bacteroidales > Tannerellaceae > QVMG01. The sequence goes on along the minus strand of NZ_JARXWI010000003.1, from coordinate 75,648 downwards.
TATAACCTTTCCAGTTACCACAAGAGATACAAGAAAAACAGGGAATAATTAGAAGAGTATATTCTCTAAGCATTCCATAACAGGATATGCGAACTTTCAGAAATAACATAAAAAAACCGCTCCCTAAGAACAATTCATACTGAAATGTTAAAATATCGATTGTAAGTAAAACGACCGTTTTGCTTACAAATCCATACGTTAAAAAATGTTTCTCCCGGGAGTTTGTCTCCGAAGTCCCGCTTTTTTGCGCGCAAAGTCCTGCCGAAATTACAAATCGTAAATTCGGGGTTTCGTCGAAAATAGGTGGTTTAACATTTATTCACATATCCATGAAATGTCAAAACCGTTTTTCGCCTTTGTAAAAGATTCGGTAACGGATTTATTAAAGAAGCCCTTTTAGTTTATACATTAACAGATAGTCCTCCGGGTCACCATCGGCTCCCGCACCATAGAGCGTAAAAGTTTCTTCATCGACAGCAAAGCCGGACGGGCGGCGTCCATCGAGGTGGTAACGAGCAACCGGATTGGCATCCATATCAAACACCTCAAGGATTGTTCCACAGGTGTTATAGACATTCTGGTGATCATTCCAGGAAACGCCAAAAAAGAGGGCATAGAAATAGCGTTTACCTATATAGCCGTAGGCATAGCTTTTTTTGGGAGTACCATCGTTTGTCGTATCAGCCGGAGGTTCGTAGTCGAACACCACGCTATGCAACAGGTTGAGCTCTGTATCAAAAAAGTCTATCTGTTTCTTAAATTCATAGCAAAGTATGATACGATTTTCGTTGGCATACACATTGCCGGCGTTGGGATCGGAGAAATAATCCAATAGGTTGGGATCCCGATAGGACCATGATTTCTTTGGTGAGGCATCGTCGAAACCCAACAGATACAGGCTTGGAGCGGCAAACATAGCATCCATCACATACAAAGAATCGTTGATAAAAGCGGCATTCGAGGTGCCATACACAAAGAGGGGGTGCCTACTACCCTTTAATTGGGGTATGCCTGCCTCGTCGAGACTATACCGAAAAACCTGCTCTTTTCCGTAATCCTCAATAAGAAGGTCCGGAAGGGGTGAATAGAACATCCATGGCCCCACAAACTCATCAGGGCCTTCCCCTATCCGGCCGAAAGCATATTTCAGCTCATAACTCGTAAGATCATACACATGAAACAGGCTATCCCGCTGCTTTAAGTCATTCTGAATAATTAAAAAAGGTGGCTTCACCTCTACCCGGAAGGGAGATGTTACCCCTTGCAGGGGCATCAACTCAGGCGTGAGCGTCTCCTCCAAAGGAAAATGGATATCGGAAGTAGTACATGATGTAAACAGGACACCATACAGAAATAGTGTCAAAGGGAATACAAACAGGACTATACGTTTTATGAATCTCTCTTTCATGTTATTGGCAGTATAATTGTTTCTTTCAACAAAGAAACAACTTTTTATTGAACGGGAATGAAAGAAAATCATCCGGTTGGTGTTATATTTGCAGGATAACCAAGAAACAGAAAAGATGGATACATTGAATCTGGTCAAAAACGATCCCTGGCTGAGTCCTTATAAAAGTGCCATAGAGGGACGATATAAATATGTAGGGGCAAAAGAAAAATCCTTGACTAACAACGGTAAACAAACTCTTTCGGAATTCGCTTCCGGTTATCTTTATTTCGGATTGCATAAAACGGCTGACGGCTGGGTGTTCCGTGAATGGGCACCAAATGCGACGGCTATCTACCTCGTTGGCGATTTCAACGGATGGAAAAAAGAAGAGACCTACCGAATGACTCCGCAGGAAGGGGGTACGTGGGAGATATGGCTGGATGCCGATCGATTGCACCATGGCGACCTGTTCAAATTATTGGTGGAATGGGAAGGCGGTCAGGGCGAACGTATTCCGGCCTGGATTCGCCGCGTAGTGCAAGACGAACAGACGAAGATATTCAGCGCGCAGGTATGGGCGCCGGAAAATCCCTATCAGTTTAAGAAAAAAACATTCAAACCCGATACCTCCCCGCTTCTGATCTACGAATGCCATATTGGCATGGGCACCTCGGAAGAGAAGGTGGGCTCATACGATGAGTTTCGCCGGAAGGTGTTGCCACGCATACAGGAAGATGGCTACAATGCGATCCAGATCATGGCCATTCAGGAGCATCCCTACTACGGATCGTTTGGCTATCATGTGAGCAGCTTTTTCGCTGCCTCTTCGCGTTTCGGCACACCGGAAGAATTAAAACAACTGATCGACGAGGCTCACGAGATGGGGATAGCCGTGATTATGGATATCGTGCATAGCCACGCGGTGAAGAATGAGGTCGAAGGACTGGGGCGTTTCGATGGCTCCTACACACAATACTTCCACGCGGGAGCACGCCGGGAACATCCGGCATGGGACTCGCTGGTCTTTGATTATGGCAAAAACGAGGTACTTCATTTCCTATTGTCGAACTGCAAGTTCTGGCTGGAGGAATACAAGTTTGACGGGTTCCGCTTCGACGGTGTCACATCTATGCTTTATTACAGTCATGGATTGGGCGAAGCCTTTATGAATTACGGCGATTACTACAACGGACATCAGGATGGCGATGCCATTGCCTATCTGACGTTAGCCAACAAAGTGATACACGAAGTCAACCCACAGGCCATTACGATTGCCGAAGAGGTGAGCGGTATGCCGGGACTGGCGGCCAAACTGGAAGATGGAGGCTACGGTTTTGATTACCGCATGGCGATGAATATTCCCGATTACTGGATCAAAACGATCAAAGAGAAGAAAGATGAAGACTGGCATCCGTCGTCGATCTGGTGGGAAACGACCAATCGTCGCGCCGATGAGAAAACGATCAGCTACGCGGAGAGCCACGACCAGGCTTTGGTGGGAGATAAAACCATCATCTTCCGGTTGATCGATTCGGAGATGTACTGGCATATGATGGTGGGCGACAGCAATTTCACAGTCGACCGCGGCATGGCTCTGCATAAGATGATCCGTCTGGTCACCGCCTCCACAATGAACGGTGGTTATCTGAACTTTATGGGTAATGAATTCGGGCATCCGGAATGGATTGATTTCCCGCGTGAAGGAAACGGATGGTCGCATAAGTATGCACGCCGCCAGTGGGAATTGGTCGATGACCAAAATCTGAAATACCACTTCCTGGGTGATTTCGACAAGGAGATGCTCCGGGTGATCCGAAGTGTGAAGGACTTTCAGGAAACCCCTATTCAGAAAATATGGGACAGCGATGGCGACCAGACTTTGGCGTATATGCGCAAAGACCTGTTGTTTGTCTTCAATTTCAGCCCGGACAAATCGTTTACCGGTTACGGATTCCTTTGTCCGCAGGGCGAATACGAGGTGATCCTCAACACGGATGATCCCCGCTTTGGCGGCTTTGGCCTGACAGACGACACGATTCATCACCTGACAAACTTCGACCCGCTCTACCGCAAAGAGAAGAAAGAGTGGCTGAAACTGTATCTTCCGGCACGTTCGGGCATGGTATTGAGAAAGATTAATTCATGATATAACAATATATGCTTTATCCGTTTATTTTTAAACCCATATTGAAACCTGTGATATGGGGCGGCTCTATTATTTGCCGTTTTAAGGGGATCACTCCTGTTCAGGAGGGAATAGGCGAAAGTTGGGAGATATCCCATGTGGAGGACAATTACTCCGTTGTGGCAAACGGTGAGCTGGAAGGCCAGTCTTTGGATGAGCTGATTCACACGTATGGCGCCCGCCTGAGCGGACAAAAGGTGATCGACCGGTTTGGAGATACTTTTCCCTTATTGATTAAGTTTATTGATGCGCGTGATGATCTGTCGATCCAGGTACACCCCGACGACGCGTTGGCAATGGAACGTCACCAATCATTCGGCAAAACGGAGATGTGGTATGTCATAAAAGCGGCGCCGGAGGCAAAGCTTTTGTCCGGTTTCTCGCAACCAATCGACCGGGATGAGTATGTAAAAAGAGTGGAAGACAATACACTTATGGATGTATTACAGGCTTACGCAGTAGCTCCCGGTGATGTGTTCTTTCTTCCTGCCGGGCGTGTACATGCCATTGGAGCCGGTTGTTTCATCGCTGAAATCCAACAGACCAGTAATATCACCTACCGTATCTACGACTATAACCGGAAAGATGTGGCAGGGAATGAACGCGAACTGCATACCGCTTTGGCAAAGGATGCGATCGATTACACCTGGTATCCGGACACAAAGACGCACTACAAAGCCACGACCAACGAAACAGTGCCGTTGGCTGAGTGCCCCTATTTCGTAACAAACCTATTGGATTTGGACACGCAAATGCAACGCGAAGTGGCCGCCAATGATTCCTTCTTTATCTATATCTGTATGGAGGGGACGGTGGTTTTGAAAGATAATAACGGCAATGCGTTAACTCTTCATCAGGGACAAACCGCTTTGATCCCGGCAGAAACGGAGTCGGTCACAATTATTCCTTCGCCTCATGCCAAATTGATGGAGACCTATATTCCCTGATCGGTAAGCGATAAGGCAATAAATAACAAAGAAAGACGCGGAAAACACAACCTGGTGTTTTCCGCGTCTTCGCGTTTATCGTAGGAGAATCTCTATTCCTTATTTATAGATAGGTGAGAGCCATTGCTCCGGACCTTTCTCTTTGCTTTCCGCAGCCCAGCGGATACCGCGTTTCATAATCTCCAAAGCTTCGGGCACATCAAAATCTTTTGCCACATGTCCCAGAGAAGAATAGAATACACGTCCCTGACCGTATTGTTTTTTCCAAACCACCGGCATGACTGCTCCGTCGATCCACTCGTTATGATCACCGCTAAAGGTAGTGGTAACCATCACCTTTACATTGGGGTCAACATGCATAAAGTATTGCTCCGACTTCATATCGAAATCCTTTAATCCACGGGTTACCGGATCGTTCTTGTCGATAATGTTCACCCGATAAGGGATCACATTTCCCGGATGAGCGACCCATTGTCCGCCGACCATATACTGATACTCAATATTATTTCGGAAAGAGTCTCCGGTTCCGCCATGCCATCCAGCCAGGCCTATTCCACTTTTCACAGCTTTGAGCAGCGCTCTTTCCTGTCCACGGGAGATAGTACCCTGGGTCCAGTGCTGAATAATCAGATCTACCTTACCCATCAACTCAGCGTCTTCATAACATTCGAGGTTATCAAACTCAAATACTTCGGCGCCTTCCGCTTTCAACCAGGGGATAAAGATGTCGCGGCATTGAATGGGTTCGTGTCCATCCCAACCACCATGCACATAAAGTACCTTTTTGCCTTTCAGGGCATCGGCCGATATTTCCATCACCTCTAACGGTTTATCATTGCCCTCGGCAACTGCTTTAGTCGCTCCCGAACAGCTTAGTAAGAGTGTCATTATTCCTAAAAAGAGGTATGAAAAATTATTATTTACCTTCATAATGATTGCAATTAATGATTATTTCCAATAAGGTAACGTATACGGTTTCCGGTATTCGTACCAATACAAACGGTGAGCTTCCGCCTCTTTATCGTCAATAAAGCGCTGCGTAGCCGGATTCCATTTCACCGGACGTCCCAGTTCATACGCAATATTGAGCAAACAACAAAGGATATTTGTCGAGCTGCCTACCTCTACCGGAGCAATTGGATCTCTCCGTGAGCGTACGCTGTCGATGAAGTCCTGCATGTGAGGAGAACTCATTTCGAATACACCTTCGCCGATTTTCTGTTCCGACTTCTTCAACAAAGAGGAATCCGAACATTCGATATAACCTCTGGCCACCTTGATCCAACCCTTACTGCCAATAAACTGTATGCCTTTAGCATGTTCACTGTCTTCACGGAAAGGCTGTTCGGTCATCACAATGCCGTTACCATATTTCAATGTTGCGTATTTCGTGCCGTTGTATCCTGCGGGGATAAACTCTTCCGGGCCTAAGCCGTCCATGCCTATGGCAGCCTGAGCGATATCGAAGTGGTGCGCACCCCAGTCGCCGGTAAAGCCATTACCTGTTTCACGGTAATAACGCCAAGTAGCCCATTCGCCTTTCTCTCTCAAATCCGGATAGGAGATCTGCGGACACATCGTACTATTGAAATGTACCACCGGACTATTCAACGGGCCGAGCCACTGGTTGAAGTTCATGTGAGGAGGAACCGGCTCTTCTTTCAGATTGAAAGGAGCAGGCGGTTCGCCGATACGCACATAGATCTTGCTGATCGCTCCGATAGCTCCACTGCGTACTAAAGCGATGGCTTGTTGGAATTCCTTGCTTGAACGCTGCTGGCTTCCTACTTGCAGGATGCAGTTGTTGTCGCGTACGGCTTTCACCATCGCCATACTTTCCGTAATGGTATACGAAAGCGGCTTCTGGCAATACACATCTTTTCCTGACTGACAGGAATGAATCACATTCAATGCGTGCCAATGGTCAGGCGTAGCAATGGATATAGCATCGATATCTTTGCGTTCGAGCAATTCTTCGTAGAATTCATATTGGTCGCAACGTTCCGGCATATTGATTGATTTCTGCCATTCGCCCACTACTTTCTTGAAGCGATCTCTCTTGATTGAATCTACATCACATCCGGCAACCACCTGTATTCCCGGACAATTTTTGAAGCTATTGAAGTCAGAAATGCTTTGCCGTCCAAGGCCAATAAACCCTAAGACTACGCGATCGCTTGGAGCCATCCGGACACCATTAATTGTCCAGCTGGGCAAAATAGTCAGACCTGCCAAGCCTAACGCCGACATGCCTAAGAAGTCTCTTCTGGAAACTTTTTTTGATTGGTTTTTCATGAGTAAAATATTTATTTAGATGAATGTTACAAAAACAACTACATAGGTGCGTTAGGCGCTTTCCCCGGAACAGGCGCTTCGCCCTCTTTATAGAATGGAAGGGCACCCATTTCATAGGTTTCCGGTCCATAATAAAGATTGGATGCCATAATCTCATCCCAGGTAATTCCTTTACCGGTATAAGCTGCTTCGCGACCCTGAATAGCTACTTGCGTAGAGTAGGCCAAGTCTTCCGCCTGATTGATTTTCTTGTTCAGACGTATAGATTCTACCAAATGTACATGTTCTTGATCATACGGGTTTTTAACCGGTTTGGCTTCATAATCATATTCCCATAAAATATTTCCGCTGTAGTCGACAATTTTAATATTATTGCGGTCGTTCAACAGAGCAACCCCTTTCGTACCATATACCCGTTCGCAAACATTTCCTTCACAACCGTCTATCTGACGGGCAGTAGCAAGCATCCGTTTGTTGTTGGCATAGTAATAGTCGACACTGAAGAAGTCGAAAATATCACCCGTCAGGCGTTGAGCGCGTCCACCAAAGCCAACTGCTTTTTCAGGACGTTCACCCATAAACCAGGTAACGATGTCGATATTATGGATCGCTTGGTCAAGCAGGTGGTCACCACTCAGCCATTTAATATTGAACCAGTTGCGAATGCAATATTCCATATCGCTCCATTCGGGGCGTTTGCGTTTGTTCCACCAGGCACCCTGATCCCAATGAGCAGAAGCTGATACCAGATCACCGATAATGCCATTCTGCACCTGTACATAAGCTTCCCAATAGTCGCGACGATGGCGGCGTTGATTACCTGTTACAACGGTAAGGCCTTTAGAGGTGGCTACTTTAGCAGCAGCAATCACGGTGCGAATACCCGTTGGGTCTACCGCACAAGGTTTTTCCATAAAGATATGCTTACCGGCTTCTACGGCAGCCTTGAATTGCACAGGGCGGAAATGGGTCGGCGTGCAAAGCAATACCACATCGATTTCGCTCATAGCCAATACCTTCTTATAAGCATCAAAGCCTAAAAAGCAATTAGCATCAGCTACTTCGTTGTTGAATCTTTCTTTTAATACCCTACGGCAACCTGCCATTCTGTCGGGGAACACATCTGCCAACGCAATAATAGAAACGTTGGGACCTGATTTCAGGAATTGAGTAGCGGCACCCGTTCCACGGTCTCCACAACCAACCAAGGCAGCCTTCAAAGGCTTACCGTCGGGGGCAATGTCAACAAAAGAATAGATGCCTAATTCTTCCGGAGTCTTTGCTTTTACGTTTGAACCGGAAGTAGTTTTTCCATCACAAGAAGTTAATGCTAAAGGCGCAACGCCAAGTGGAATACCTGCACCAAGCAAAGCGGTGCCTGCTAGAAAGTCTCGTCTTTTCATGATAATTTTATATTTAACCTTAGAATAAATTCATTAGCTTTCAAATATAAAGAAAAAACGAAACATACACATCCTTTCGGTTGAAATTCATGATATTTTATGAAAAACCAACCTTATTTGGCATCAACTGCCGCTTTCTTCCAGCATATACCTCAGTTGATCGAGCATCAAAGGGATTTCTTTCTCCTCGATGCCGGCAATAAGCAAATCGGGTATATCCTGCTGAAATTGCTCATGGAATTTATGGTAATCGCCTCCCTCCATGCCGATCGCGTTTTTATAATAGACCAACGCGTTCTTGACATGCTGCAATGCCCACTCCGTATGACCGGCATTCAGCCAATCCTGCATGATCGGCTGGGCATCCATGATCTTTTTATAGTAATTGAGTGCCTGATCATAGCGTCCGGTCAGGAATGAACACCAGGCAATTGGCCGCCATGCCTTATGCCCCTTCGTATCTAAGTAGTCCACTTTGAAATAATACTTCAAGGCCTCATCGTATTGACGCATCTCCAGGTAGCAATGACCGATACTCATCTGAACGGAGAGGTCATCGGGCGTTAAGGCTTCACAGCGTTGGAAATAGGAGAGCGCCTTTTCGGGCTGCTTCAACGAACGATAGCATCCCGCGATACGGCGGATCAGCCATTTGCTGCCGGTATGCAACAGGTCGGCGCGCAAATAGGCCTCAAGCGCTTCCGAGAGTTGCCCCATCATTTGCAGACAATAACCTGTTTTCTGGAACAAAATACTGCTTTCAGGATCTCTTTCCGTCAGACGTTTATAGATCACCAACGCGTCGGCGTAGTAGCCTTTGCGCAGGTAATACTCCGCAATGGCAGTCAGACTCTCTCCATCGGATATATAAGGTTGTAAGATCGGTAGGTTATGAAAATCGAGCGTCCAGGTGAATATATCATCAAAGTCCCTTCGTCCCGGATATAGTTTGTAGAAGCGGTAGAGATCCTGAATGTATTGCCCGGTGACAATCTCTATTTTCCCTCGGTTGGTGATGATCTCTTCTTTGTCCTGCTGGATCATTTCGGAGGCCTGCCCGCCAAACTGTTCGAACATCATTTGCCGCTGCGGGTCGGGAAGCTGCATCATACTGAAATAGAGCGAATACTTATCTGAATTACACATAAACGAGGCCATCGCCAGGGTATCCAGCATGGCGTGCCCTTTTTGCTCGTTGCCGATAAAACTTTGCAATGAAGAATGCTCCGGCATAAAAGGCAGGAACCAGTTATTTAGTTCGCGAAAGAAAGGAAAATTCTTTAAATGAACAAAGGTCGAATGCATCACATCGGCTCCTTCCTGTTGCAATTCGCCAAATTCGCGCATCTTCTCTCCCAGTTCGCCATCGTTCATCAGTTCTTCCCATTCGGGATTCATCTCCTCGTTCATCGGTTCGGACGTAAAATCTTTCAGGTTGATTTTGTTTCCCACCTTCGAGCTCAGTTTGATCATCTCGGGAATGATCTCCTCCTGCAATTTGCGGGTGATTTTTTCGGTCTCACGCGCCAGGATAAAACGCAGGGTGATCGTACGGATAGCCGAAGTGAAGCCGGGATTACCTTCCGCCAGCGCTGCCAGACGGTTGCCCACTTCGGGATAAATCTCGATCCGTTTGCGGTAGGTATATAATGTAAGCAATAGCGTAATCAGCCCTCTCACCCGCACCTCTTCATCGGCCGATTCGCTGGCGTCAAACAACAGATCCATTTTTTCCGGATCGAACGACATCTGCAATCCCAGAAAAAGAGCAGACACCACCTGACAACCCACAGAGGAAGGAAGTGACAAATCCGACAAAATAGCACGGATATCAGCCTTTTCTTCCGTTTTCAGGAAGTCCGACAGCCATATTTTCTGGTATAACCGTGCCAATGCAGCCTCGTAAATCGTTTCCTGCCCCACCACTTCACTGCTGCCTTTCAACATCTCATAAAGTTCCCTATAAGACACCGGAGGAGCCAAACGGAATGAGCGTTGTCGGCTGTAGAACGTAAGCGGTGACTCGATAGCCAGTCCTTTATGTCTCACCCGGTCTGCCAATTTATAAGTAGAAGCCAACAGACCATGATAGATATGTTCCTGCATCGGATCTTTGAACCCTTCCATGCGATAACGCAACATATACGAATAGGTCTCCTGCAGTTCGTTCAGCTTATCCAGAAAGCTAAATTCCTGCAAACCGGAAATCATCCCATGCAGAAATACGAAGGCATTTTTCAGTTCTTTATTATCCAGCGAGCCGATAATCCGGTCATACGCCTTGTTTATTTCTTGTAATGTCATATCCCTCTTTTTTGATGTTCTGTTATAAATATAACAAATGATATGCCAAAAGTGTCCGAATGAATGGATTTTATCTAATTGGGTATGATCTAAAGATAGAAGGGGGGCTGCAAGCCTGATTCAACCCAGCCCATGGGCGGACAAAGGAAACCCCATGGGCTGGGTCAACAAGCAAATAAACAAGACAGTTTATATTATCGCTCAAGGATTAGGTGTCGTATGAAGCGTCGATTGGTAAAGCTCCTGATTGTGGAGCACTTCGATCGCTTTGTCTAATACCTTGTCTGTTTTCAGACTTTCCATCACCCGACCCCGTTGGTAATAATACCGGACAACGATTTCCGATGCCAATAGCTTCTTGATCGCTTCTTTGTTGCGGTCGAAGTCGCGTTCCAGATCCGGTGTTAATTTCTCTTCCAGGGTATCAAACAGTGTGGAGTCGTCTTTCAGGTATCCTTCGAATTCTGCAATTTCTTTCAGTTGCTTCAGGGCTTTTGTGCTTTGTTTGTCGTAGCTGAATTCCTTTTCTTTGGCATAAGCTTTTAGGGCTTCAAAGTCTTCGTCGGTCACTTCGAACTCTTCTATAGGAACCATTTTCTTCTGCTTCTGCACCCAGTCGGTTACAAAATCAAACAAGACATAATCACTCATCAGGTAATACATCATCGTAGGCACGTCCTCCGCTTCTACTTCAAAGTCGGGGCGTATGCCACCTCCGTCGCGTACCTCACGTCCGTTCGCCGTATAGAACACGGTTGTCAGGCTATCAGGAATGGCTGCTACGCTTCCGTCTGCCCGGCGGTGGCTGTAATCTAATTGCTGGATGCAACGGCCACTGGGGATATAATAACGGCTGATCGTTACTTTCAGTTTGCCGTCATACGGAAGATCGCGCGTGGACTGCACCAATCCTTTTCCAAACGAACGCTGTCCGACCAATACGGCACGATCCAGATCCTGCATGGCACCCGCCACAATTTCCGACGAAGAGGCCGAGTTCTCATTGATCAATACTGTCAACGGTATAACCGTATCGACCGGTTCAACCGACGTGCGATAAACGCGATCCCACTGTTTGATCTTGCCTTTCGTAGAGATCACTTCGCTTCCTTTGGGCACGAATAAGCCGACAATCTGCACGGCTGCTTCCAATACGCCGCCGCCATTGTCCCGCAGATCCAGGATGAGGGATTTGATATGGTGATTATTCTTCAGGTCTTCGAATGCTGCCTTTACCTCCTGTCCGCTTTTGTCGGTGAATCCGCTCAGGTAGATATACCCCACGTCGCCCGCCTGCACACCATAGTAGGTCACCTGGTTGATAACGATCTGTTTCCGGACAATATCTATCTTGCGGGGTTTCTTTTCACCGGGACGCTGTATGGTCACAGTCATTTTCGTATTGGGAACCCCTTTCAGGAGTTTGCTCACCTCATCATTGTTTGCGTTGGTAACATCGACCGAATCAATGAACAGGAAACGGTCACCCGCCTGCAATCCTGCCAGGGCAGCCGGCATACCTTCATAAGGTTCCGCCACAATGACCCCTTCGCCCTCAGGGCGTTGACGGATCAACGAACCCATACCGCCATATTCTCCGGTGGCCATCAGTTGCAGATTGTCCATATTCTCTTCGGGAATATACTCCGTATAGGGGTCTAATCCACCCAGCATAGCGTTTATGCCGCGGCGAAGGGTCTTTTCTATGTCGACAGAGTCTACATAGAACATCTCCGTCTCTTTGACTAACGCGTTGAATATTTCCAGGTTCTTACTTATCTCAAAACGATTGTCTTTTTGCGCACTTACGGGTGTATAAATCCCACCCAGGATAAACAGAACAAGCACACCCACGAGTGCTTTTGATTGCTTCAACATATTCATTCGGTTCTAATTCGTTTTACGAAGATGTAAAAGTAAGGAATCCGGGCGCTTTAACCCAATATCTCTTTTACTTTTAACTTTATTTCATCCCAATGCATGGTCGGTATTTCAGGACCGATCACATCGATCACATACCCCGAAAGCAGGGAACCGATGCGCGCCGACTGCTCCAGGGTGGCCTGTCGGGTCTGCCCGTACAGGACTCCGGCAGCGAAATGATCGCCTGCGCCTGTCGTATCGAGGGGCTTTCCTCCTTCGGCAGCCACATGGACTACCTGCTCTTTTTGGGCAATCAAAGCTCCTTCTTTTCCCAATGTTACGATGGCGATGTCAACCTGTTTCGCCAATATCCGTATAGCCTCTTCGGGCGGCAGCCCGGTGAAAGCCTCTGCTTCGCTTTCGTTGGAGAAAAGAATATTCACATAGGCCGGAATCAACTCCTCCAACATACCTTTGAAGGCATTGACAATATTGAAATTCGACAAATCCAAGGCCACTTTCAGCCCCAACTGCCGGGCACGTTTCATGATAGAGCGCATCAGCGGTTCGTTCACGATCAGGTAACCCTCTATATAAAGGTAATCATAACCAGCAAGTATCTCGTCTGTTATTTCATCCGGATGGATGGTGGCGCCCGGTCCCAGAAAGGTACCCATTGTGCGTTCGCCGTCGGGCGAGATCAGTACGGTGCAGCTTCCCGATATTCCCTCTGTATGAACAAAATAAGACGATACCCCCGCCTTGTTTACAGCCTGTTCATAATACGCTCCGGTATCGTCGGAACCGATTTTTCCAATAAACCCTGCGCGAGCGCCCAGGTTAGCAAGGGCACGCATGCTGTTACAGGCCGATCCGCCCGGTGTCTGGGTTTTCTCAAAACGCTCCTGGGTTTTGCGAATAGTAATCATCTGCTCTTCGCTGATCATGTCCATAGCCCCTTTTTCAATGCCTACCTGTGGAAGCACTTCGTCGGAGTCAATGCGTAATAATACGTCTACCAAGGCGTTGCCTAATCCAATTATACTCATGAAATATTTTTTCTACAAAGATATTGCATAATTCGAAAATAGCTTGTACTTTTGCAGAGCATTTTCAGAAAGGCCTTTAGTGAAAGGTTCGAAAAGCGAACAAATTCTTCCTTAGCTCAGTTGGTTAGAGCATCTGACTGTTAATCAGAGGGTCCTTGGTTCAAGTCCAAGAGGAAGAGCAAAAAGACCGGTTCCGTAAAGAAACCGGTCTTTTTTTGTATCAATACATTATCAAATTCTTCTCTCTTGACTTCCCTTATAGCCCTATTGTGCAATAGAAACAGCCCATCCCTCTCTTTTCACTCCTATTTGTTGTTCAAGTCAATTACAGCCAATACCTGTTCATCGTCTTTGTAAACACAAGCATATATATGGTTTGTCGCTTCATCTACCGTGAAGTTGGCGATATGATATCCGGTTTCATAAGCAGCCACCGGATTGCCCTCCCAGTCCAGTTGCCAAATTGTTGTCGGGGTATGAACCGGATTCTTTATGCCAAACATGGTTGCATTTACGACCCTGTCGCCTGATGGATTGACTGATTTTGCCGCATACATATTCACGAACGCATTCCACTCTTTCTGACTTTCAAACGGTTCCGTACATGAGTCTGCTCTTGAATTCGATGTGAATAGATGTTAATTTACTCATTTTCGACGAAACCCCCAATTTACGATTTGTAATTTCGGCGGGACTTTTCGCGCAAAAAGGGGGGACTTTGAAGACAAACTCCCGGGAGAAACACTTTTTAACGTATGGATTTGTAAGTAAAAAGGCTGTTTTGCTTACAATCGATATTTTAACATTTTTGAAATGAGACCTTCTCAGAAAGACCATCTTTCCCCCTGCCCCACAAGAGAGGGGAATAGTTACTGATTTCTTCAGACAGGAGGGAACCTTCACATTTTACATTACCTGATCTTGCCAGCTTCCTATTTTAGTAAGGTGACACCCATTAAGCCGATAATCACCTCATTGGCGATTGTCTCTATGGTGAGTGACTCCAGTTCTTTCTCCGGATCGAGCGGCAGATCGAGCAGGGTGGCCAGGCCACCGTCGATATACAACGGGTTGTTCGACATCTCGATGCCGAGATCTCTGGCATGATAGCGGCTGACTGCGCCCGTCTTCAGACTTACCCGCCAGGGACGGGGCTGCGGGCTATTGAAGACCCATCCATCGATAAAGATGTCCTGATCGAGCGGCAATAGGTTGTCGGGCAGCTTCAATTCGAGTGTTTCCTGCGTGCCGTCTTTGTAGGTGATGCGTATCTGACCGTTTAATACATGACACTGCATATGATAAGTGGAACCGGCCACCAACAGATAGGCCTTCGACGCCTTGCCATTAAGAGGCAGGCTGGCCTGGGTGGGGTAGTTGTCCCAAAGGGTCGTAAACAGGATATTGGGCGCGTCGCTACCGCCGGGCGTGGCGAAAGGTATGCCTTGGGGCATGGTGAAGCTGTTTTGTTGACTTGCGGCTATACGGCGTATGCCCGTATCGTCGATAGAAGAGAGGCGCGTCGGATGGCACCATTGCCCCATACCCTGGGTGGGTACCTGATGTGTCGTATAGGGATGGCGGGGTGTGAGGTATTTGCCAAACTGAAAGATATCGCGTACCCGGTCGTTGAATGCAGCCTGCATATCGACTTTTTGGTAGTTCGCACCAGATGGGTTGGCGATATGCCAGTTGATCGCCTGGAGTGTATAGAGCGCCTTGGCCGACCGTATCTCCACCTTATTGGATCCGAGGGTGGCTAACGGCGACGCAAACGAGTAGGCTTGCTGTGCATGAGCAGCGATATTGACCGACTGGCCTGTCGTTTTATGGTTCAGGAAAAGCTCACCCGTCAGGGGATTGTCGCTATTATTCACTAATAGAAACTGCAGTGTTTCCGCCTCGGGTCGATTGATTAGCTCGACTCTCTTCACCACTTTGATGTCGACCGGGCGCCAATAGCTCATCTCTCCGGTGGCAACCCGGACGAAAAGAGTGCGGTGTCCCTCCTGAGCATTGACAAGACCGCTTAAGAGACCGTTTTCTACACGTTCATTTGAAAGAACAGCTTGCGGATCATAGATCTCGCCTGCGGCGAAAGGCAGCTTCAATGACAACTCTTCTCCGTTGGCTATCGTGGCCGATAGCGGTGAGTTCAGGATCTTGTCCCCCGCCCATTCGATGATGATATCGTATTTGCACGCTATGCCTGCGTCGAAACGTATCTTTGGCATGGAGATAGCCTCTTCCGCCAACGTGTAGGAAACCTCCTGCCCATTTACCGTGATGCGTTTGACTTTGTTTGTTGGAGCGTTCAATTCCATAATCAGTTGCACGTTTTCACGGGGCAGATCGGGTTCGATTGTGTACTGTTCCGTGTGGCCGGTGCGTTTAAACGAGTAGGCCATATTCTTCGTCTTGATGTCGGCAAAGTCCCAGTCTTCCGGGAATCCGGGACGGATCACCAGCCGGTTGTTTATCAGGTCGGGGATAATGCCGTACATACCCTGCACTACGGCTCTCACACCCATAGCCACCGGATCGGAGAAGTCGCGGTAGATCTCTCCGCGGGCAGCGTCGTAAAAGGATACCTGAGTGATATTTCCCGGACCGGAGCCGAGATACATCGCGTCGAGAATGGTGCCTTTCAATATCTTAAAGGCCTCGTCGCCTCGTCCGGCCTGCCAGAAGGAGAGGGCGGTATGGGCGTTTTCGGCGAAGGCTACATTATTGATCGACCAGTCGTAAGGCTGCCAGTTGGTGGTGGCTACCACATAGTTGTCGGTCTCTTTTAACCCTTTCCCGATCACCGGGATATGGGGTAGCTCCGTATCTACGTAGCGGGTAGCCTGATAGGCTTGGAAGGGATCATGCACTTCGGAGTCGATGGCGTGATAGATACTCCATAGGCCGGCGTTATCATGTCGCATCCCATGTCCCATCACATCGACGAACTCGGCCCACCAGCCCTTCTCACTGATCCAGAGTTCCCGGTTCATAGCGGCCAGGATGCGTGCCGCCTCCTCTTCGTAGCGGGTTGGATCTTCGCCGATCTTGCGGGCAATCTCGGCAGTCATGCGGTTGGCTCGGTAGTTGTAGGCCGACGAGTGGGTCACCTTTCCCCCGTTGTATTGCAATCCGTCCGATGCCCAGATGCAGCAGACGGCGTCGTAGAGG
The DNA here is from genome assembly GCF_029893085.1 of Parabacteroides sp. PFB2-10. GTDB lineage: Bacteria > Bacteroidota > Bacteroidia > Bacteroidales > Tannerellaceae > QVMG01. The sequence goes on along the minus strand of NZ_JARXWI010000003.1, from coordinate 59,035 downwards.
CTGTCGCCGTCGGGATCGAACGCATTCTTTTCCCACGCCAGGTGTCGCTGGAGCACCGGGAAGATCTCCCGGGCATAGGTCATGTCGCCTGTCCAGTTAAGGTGCCACAAAAGCTCATCGATAAAGACCAGGTTCATATCGTAATGGTGCATCGTGTTTGTTGTGTTGGGCGTACGGCAGATGTATCCGTTGCTATACATCGGTGTGCCCCATATCTTGGCGGGTCGGGCGAGATGCAATTCCTGATCCTGGCTGTGCGGAAGGGTGGCCGGCCGATTGGTTACCTGCGAGTTGATATAGCCATTGAAGTGGGTACGTGCCCGATCCTGTCGGCCCATCAGATCGGCCAGGTAGGCGGCGCGCCAACCGGTCAGGGGCACGCGCCAGCCAATCGCTCCGTGCAGATAGCCGGGATCTTCCCACACCGCATCCTCCGCCCCGGAGAATATACCGCCCAAGGTGTTGATAAAGGGGTCGGGCGTGTTCAGTTTCATAGTCGATGCCACCTCGGTGCGGTAGGCTACTCCGTTGTTGAACGCCTGCTCCAGATCGCTATAAGCGAAGTCGGCATGGCTTTTGGGGTTATGCAATTCGAAATAGATAGGATCGGAAGAGAGTATGTGTTCCGCCAGAATAACAGGTTTCTCGGAGGGTTCGGAATGCAATAGCTCCGGCAGAGAGTCGACGAGGCGTGCATCGCCCAGGCGCAAGGTAGCGCCCGTGGGGAAGAGACCTGTTAGCTGGTTTGAGGTAGCGTAGCTGAGTGTAAATCGATTGTCGGTCATCTCGTATTGATTACCCAAACAGTTCTCCGCTTTGATAAAGAAGCTGTCTTCGGGATCAACACCCAGATCACCCTCGCGGCTGAAGCGCTGGTTGTTGGCTCCTCCGTAGATCCAATGGATTTTCAGCCCCTCCGGCAGGTTCTCCGTCTGGCATCTCACCACCAGGCCGTCGGCATCCGACAGAGCCACTGCGTCGAGGATGAGCAGACCATCGCCCAGGATGCGACTATCTCGCATGATATAGGTGCGCTGACCCGATTTGAAACGTGATTCGATCGATGCCAGATCTTTGACCCATACCGTTTCGGAGGGTGTGGAGATCGCCATATAGACGCTACCGCCCAGCCTCGGCATATAGAGACCGAACTCCGGGTAATCACTCGTTTCGAAACGGAATCCTGTATTGGTGCCATAGATGGCGCGGTTGAAGCGTTTCGTGCCGTTGTTGATCACGAACTCTTCCCCTTCGGGATGATACCTCAACTCTCGCTCTTTCCCCTGCCAGTAGCGGGGCGTTTGCTCTGTTTTTTGTGAGCAGGCCGAAACCAGGCATAAAGATAAAGCCGCTCCTAATAGATAGTGTTTCATGATAGTTTGATTCATGTGGTAACAATGCTATATAAACTTTACCATGCAAAAGAAAGGTATTACCCCCACTTTTCTATATGAAAACTATCCATACTTGTGTAAATTTGTACACCTGCCTCCTTTTGTACGATATTACATGTCGAAAAATAGGGCGCGAGGCAGCGCGTAGGAGTCCTTACCGAATCACTTTTTTCAGTGCCTCCTGCACGAGATGTTCCATGATTCGATAGGCGTCTATATTGGGATGTACGCCATCGGCTGCATACTTCACAGGCAATCCACCCTCGTCATCGGTTAAGGAGGAGTAATAATCGATATACGCCAGGCTGTTTTGTTCGGCATACTTCTTGATCATTACATTTAACTCAGCGATTTTTTTCGCCGGCTCTATCTCCGGGCGCCATCCGAAACGGGTAGCCGGCAGAACTGAACACAACACCGGAGTGATCCGGTTCGCCTTGGCCAGTTCAACCATAGAGATGATATTCCCCAGGATATATTCCGGAGCTATGTAGCCATTGTTTTGTGCAATATCGTTTGTGCCGGCCAGGATAACCACCACCTGTGGATGCAAATCAATCACATCCGGACGGAAACGCACCAGCATCTCCGAAGTTGTCTGCCCGCTGATGCCTCGACCTACGTACTGGTTTTCGGTAAAGAAGGTCGGATCTTCGCGTACCCATCATTCGGTAATGGAGTTGCCCATAAAGACAACTTTCGGAGAAACGGTCACCTCTTTATTTGCTTCCGCGTAACGACTGAATTTAGCCCAGTCTTTTTGTTGAGCGTTGAGCGACATTGTCATCCCTAAAAAGAGCGATAAATAGATGATTGATGTTAGATTTTTCATATTGTATTATGTTTTAATATATATATATCCTATACGGAGTTTCGAACGAAACAAATATAAGTATTTTTTAAAATATCAAATGATTCGCGGTGATCAATCAGGATGGTATAACTTTCTTTTCTTCTTCTGATTTGATATTTCGTTTGTTATTGGATAAGTTGATTGCCCGAACATATATAGTTTATCCAAACAATTATTTGACTTATTTGTTATGAATGCGCAGATTCCTTGCGTTTTTTTGGTAATTTTGCCGGCGCATTAGCTTGTTGAGGCAGAGTAAGAAAAAGAGGCATCACTACGACATATCGCATACTATGATAACTTTTATACAGGAACATCCGTTCTTTTCCCTGTTTTGTTTGCTCCTAATCCTGACGCTGGGCTATGTGGGTTATACCTTTCATAGGTACCGACGCCGGCAAAGGGAAGATATGCAAACGGCCAACAGTTGGATGAGTCAGTTGCTTGGTTCCATTCCAGATACGGCCATTATCTACGATTCCGACCTACGGATTGTCAATATTATCAACCCACAGAAGAATTTTCTCTTTCAGGCTGACATAGAGCAGTATATCGGTTTGTCGGTCTTCGATATGGCACGGATCAATCTTTCCCTGCAGAATGCCGCCGAGGTAATCTCGGAATATGTTGTGAAGACTGCCGGTACCGGCGAATCGTTCGTGTTTGAATATGCGATTGTCCGGGGCGATGAAACCTTCTATTTCGAAGCAACGACGGTTCCCTTCGTCAACGATTACGTGATTTGTTTTACACACGATGAGACCCAACACATCATTGCCCGCAAAGAGGTCAACCGTCTGAAAGATTTCTTTCAGTCGATTGTCGACAACCTCCCGGTGGGACTATTGGTAAAAGAGATAACCAATGAATTCCGTTTTGTCTTCTTCAATCACCATCTGCTCGACTTCTTTGGTGACAAAGTGGTCTTCGAGTTGGGGAAAAACGAATTAGAGAGCGACGATCCACGTGCTCCCATCTATTACGCCGAAGACGAGAAAGTTGTCGCCGGTGGTGAACCGGTCTCTTTCGAACGTGTCTCGCTGAATCCCGACACCGGATTGCCGGAGCGTTGGGAGGTGACGACCAAGAGTTGTTTTACCAATGCTGATGGGAAAGAGTACCTCATGGCCGTCACGGTTGAGACGACTGATATACAAAAGAGAGAGTTTGAACTGGGAAAAACCAAAGATGCCCTCAGTCTGGCTCTCGAGGCCGGCAACGTATCAGCCTGGTATTATGATTTTGGTCTCCGCCAGTTTATGACACTCTACGGCCAAACCCTCTCGCAGGAGGGTAAGAGCTTCGACGAGATTCTTGCTATGCTTCATCCCGACGATGTGCCTCAATACCGCCGGATGATGGAACGTTTTTCATCCGGAGAGTCGGAGAAAGGCAAATATATCTACCGCTTTAGAACGGAAGAAGGCAATTGGGAATGGTACGAAACCTATATTATCAGCCAGAAAGCCGAAAAAGAGGGACTGCCTCCCCGTGTGATCGGAACCGAAAAGAATATCACCGAAGAGATACTCAAGCAGAAAGAGCTGATCGACGCCAAATCGAAACTGGAGCTCGCCCTTAGCTCTTCGCGTATTATCCCCTGGGAGTATGATCTTCAGGCTGACTATATTACTTCGGTTAATCCCCAAGCTTTCGAATTCCCGGGCTACACTTTCGACGGTATTCGTCAGTTTATACATCCCGACGACTGGGGAGCCCTGGACGAGGCTGTCGAGCGGTTGATCAATGGTAAAGAAAAGATCGTTCATTTCGAAATGCGTTTAGTTGGTGAAAAGGAAGAGGAACTACGCTGGTTTGCTTACACCGCTTCTGTTACCGGACGTGATGTCAACGGCCATGTATCGGCTATTACGGGTGTTCGTCGCGATGTTACGAATGTGAAGATGACCGACGAACTCATTGAACTGCGCGATAAAGCCGAACGTTCCAATCGTATGAAAAGCGCCTTCCTGGCCAATATGAGCCACGAGATACGCACGCCGCTCAATGCCATCGTAGGCTTCTCGCAGCTTATGATGCAGGCTGAAGACCGTCAGGAACAGGAAAACTACTATGAGATTATCGAAGCAAACAACGAACTTCTATTGCAACTTATCAGCGACATCCTCGATATCTCCAAGATCGAAGCCAATGAGCTCGACTTCATCTACTCCGGCTTCGAGGTGGCTTCCCTTTTTCATACCTTGGAAAAGGTCTATGTCGACAAGGTCAAAGAGGGTGTCAGCCTGATTACGACGCTTCCTGAGCGCCTTTGCCTTATCTATTCCGATAAGAACCGGCTCACACAAGTCGTCTCTAACTTCATTAGCAACGCCATAAAGTTTACTACTCAGGGTTCTATCACCATGGGTTTTGATTATGTCGAAGGCGGTCTGCGTTTCTTTGTGCGGGATACCGGAAAGGGAATCGACAGTGAACACCGCGAACGGGTGTTCGATCGCTTCTCAAAATTTGACTCCTTTATCCAGGGCAACGGACTGGGGCTTTCCATCTGCCAGTCGATCGTCGAACACCTCGGCGGTGAGATCGGTGTCAGCTCCGAATTAGGCAAAGGTTCCGAGTTCTGGTTTATCATCCCTTGCGAACCGGTTCTTCTCTGACCTTTCCATTGGATCTTCCCTGCTATATCCGTTTTTTATCTCATCCGACCAGACGATGTGATGTCGTGTTTCGTGCGACAAATCGCGAAATGTTAAAATAGCGATTGTAAGCAAAACGGCCGTTTTGCTTACAATCCCATACGTTAAAAAGTGTTTCTCCCGGGAGTTTGCAAAAATACTCCTGCCTTTTTGCGCGCAAAACCCTTCCGAAATTACAAATCGTAAATTGAGGGTTTCGCTGAAAACAGGCGGATTAACATTTGTTAAGATTGTTTATGTTCGTTTTGAAGCAGAAGAACCCTCTTTTGAACGAATTTACACGGAAATGTACAAATATACAGGAGACGGAGTGGAGAAGAAGTGTACTTTTGTTTGACTTGCCTGAAAGAGATAAACTAAAAATAAAACAGAGATATGAAAAGAGTTGTTTGTGCCCTGTTGTTATTGGGCGGTGTGTTAGCTGGCTGTGCTGATCGTCCGGTAGAAACCGACTGGCCGGAGATTACCCGGGAGATGAAACCATGGACACGTTGGTGGTGGCTGGGTAGCGATGTGGATTCGCTGGGTCTCACCTATAACCTTGAAGCGATGGCCAAGGCTGGCATGGGTGGTGTCGAGGTGACTCCGATCTATGGGGTGAAAGGACGCGAGGCTCATTATCTCCAATACTTATCGCCGGAATGGATGCGTATGTTGGCTTTTACCGAAACGGAAGCCGAACGTCTGGGCATGGGCGTGGATATGAATACTGGTACGGGATGGCCATTTGGCGGCCCGGATGTGTCGATTGAAGATGCGGCTACCCGGGCTATATTTCAACGATATGCATTGGCAGGGGGCGAACGCCTGAAGGAGCCTCTTGCGGTGAACGACCGCCGTCAGGCGGCTCATGCACAACTACACAAATTGATGGCCTATTCGGCCGGTGGCGAAAAGCTGGATCTGACAGAGCAGGTTGCAGCCGATGGCCTTCTCGACTGGACGGCGCCAGAAGGAGAGTCCTATCAATTAGTCGCTTTGTTTATCGGAAAAACCCGCCAGATGGTCAAGCGGGCGGCGCCGGGTGGCGAAGGCTATGTGTTGAATCACTTCGACAAAGAGGCGGTGATGCGCTATTTTGGCAAGTTCGAGCGGGCGTTTAAGCAACATAACACACCGATTCCCCATAGTTTTTTCAATGACTCTTATGAGGTGTTTGGAGCCGATTGGAGCGATTCGCTGCTCGACGAGTTTGAAAAACATCATGGTTATCGCCTGCAAGACTATTTTCCGGAACTATTGGCCAATGGAGAAAATGATATCTCCGTACGCGTTGTGACCGATTACCGCGAAACGGTAGGGCGGATGTTGAAAGAGAATTTCACCGAGCCGTGGGTGGAATGGGCGCATGCCCTGGGTGCAACGGTGAAGAACCAGGCACATGGCTCGCCGGCTAACCTGCTCGATCTCTACGCGGCAGTGGATATTCCCGAATGTGAAACCTTTGGTAACTCAGACTTCGACATCCCACTGCTACGGAAAGACTCTATCCGGAAGGTCAACGATGGCGATCCGACGGTATTAAAATATGCCTCTTCGGCGGCGCATGTCACGGGCAAGCCCTATACCTCTTCCGAAACATTCACCTGGCTGACGGAGCATTTCCGCACTTCGCTCTCACAATGCAAGCCGGAGATCGATCAGATGTTTACCTCGGGTGTCAACCATGTCTACTTCCATGGCTCTACCTATTCGCCGCAAGAGGCGGCCTGGCCCGGTTGGAAGTTTTACGCTTCGGTCGATATGTCGCCTACCAATACGATATGGCGCGACGCACCGTCGTTCTTCGATTATATCACCCGGGTGCAGTCGTTCCTGCAACATGGCACGCCCGATAACGATTTCCTACTCTATTTCCCGGTTTACGATATATGGAGCGAGCAACGAGGCAACTATTTCATCTCCTTCACGATCCACGGGATGCGCGAGCGATTGCCTAAATTCTGTGGTGGAGTAGAGGAGATCATGCGGCAGGGATACGACCTGGATTATATATCCGACCAGTATATTCAAAACACGACTGTAGAGAATGGTTTGTTGAAGACGGTCGGGGGAACGACCTATAAGGCGTTGATCCTGCCTTCCGTTCAATATATCCCGCTGGAAACGATCGAACATATTCGTCAACTGGCCAAAGAGGGGGCTACTGTGGTGTTTATGGATCAGTATCCTTCGGGCGTTCCCGGATTGGCACGCCTTGAGGAGCGTGAGAGTCGTTTCGCAGAATTGATGAAGGATTTTCCGACGGTGAACTCTTTCGATCAGGTGACTATGCAGTCGTTCGGTCGTGGAAAAATCCTGACCGGTAGCGACTATGCCGATGTGTTGTCGCATTGCGCTGTGCAACAGGAGGCATTCGTTTCGGAGATTGGCGGGCAACTGATTCGTCGTCGCCATACGGATGGACATCATTACTTTATGACATTGTTGCAGAACCGCCCGGTCGATGGCTGGGTTCCCTTAGGTGTCGATGCCCGGAGCGCGATGTTCTTCGATCCGATGACGGGTAAGAAGGGACGCGCCGCCCTGCGCCGGCACAATGGTCGGACGGAGGTCTATATGCAATTGCAACCGGGTGAGTCTGTATTATTGAAAACATTTGCGAAATCAACTGTCGATACGGAAATGTGGGATTATTATAAACCAGCAGCTAATGCCCCTCTTCACCTGGAAAAAGGCTGGATACTCCGCTTCCCGGAGAGCGATCCCGTTATTCCGGAAAGCTATACCTTGGAAACCTTAGGCAGCTGGACAGACCTGCCGGGTGAGGATCTGAAACGGAACAAAGGAACCGCTTTGTACACGAACACCTTTATGATGGAGAAAAATCCCGAGAGCGATTACCGCCTCGACCTGGGTGATGTGCGGGAGAGTGCGCGGGTGCGGGTGAACGGACAGGATGCCGGTACCCTGTATGCCGTTCCTTTCCGGACAAATATAGGTGCCCTGCTTCGGGACGGCGAGAATAGGATCGAACTGGAAGTGACCAATCTGCCGGCGAACCGGATTGCTGACTACGACCGCCGGGGCGTGGAATGGCGTATCTTCCATGAGATTAATTTTGTAAGCATCACTTATCAACCGACCCAATTCGATATATGGGGCGTGGTGCCTTCCGGGCTGTTGGGACCGGTCACTATTCAAGAGATTAAACAATTTGAACCATGATACGAAAAATCACATTGATAGGTCTCTGCCTGGGGTTGAGCCTTCCCTTTCTAATGGCTCAGAAGAGTTATTTCAATCCGGCGGATCTGACCACGGTTGGTACCTATTATTATCCCGAACACTGGGATGAATCGCAATGGGAGCGCGACTTGAAGCAGATCAAAGCGCTGGGATTCGATTTTGTGCATTATGCTGAGTTTGCCTGGGCACAACTGGAACCTTCCGAAGGTGTCTACGACTTTGCCTGGCTCGATCGGGCAGTCGACCTGGCGGATCGGCATGGTTTGAAGGTGATCCTCTGCACCTCTACGGCTACGCCGCCGGTATGGCTGGTGCGGAAACATCCCGATATCCTGATAGAAAACGAAGACGGTACGCGTAAAGACCATGGTTCGCGCCAGCATCCGTCGGCATCCAATAACTACTACCGGCAGTATTCGCTTAAGATGATCGAGAAGCTGGCGGCGCATTATGCAAACGATAAGCGTGTCATGGGGTGGCAGCTCGATAACGAGCCGCGTCCTTTTCAGGATTATGGCAAGGATGCTCAGCAGCGGTTTCGCGATTTTGTAGAGAAGAAATACGGTACGATTGAGGCGCTTAACAAAGCCTGGGGCACGGCCTTCTGGAGCCAGCTCTATAGCGACTTCGCGGAAATCAATATCCCGCGTGTCTCCCAGCAGTTTATGAACAACCACCAGACGCTCGACTATATGCGTTTCTATACCGAAGAGATTGTCAGTTTCTTAGATGAGCAGGCGACGACAATCCGTCGACAAGTGAATCCATCACAATGGATCACAACCAACTATATCCCCGAATACTCGGACGGACATCTCCGCAAAAGCGATGAGTTGGATTTTCATTCCTATACGCGTTATATGGTGTTTGGCGAAAACTATGGGATCGGACGCAAAGGCTATCGCCTGGGACCGGTGGAGCGTATTGCCAAGGCAAACGATTTCTTCCGCCCGATCGACCGTCTCTATGGGGTGATGGAACTGCAACCCGGACAGGTCAACTGGGGACAGGTCAACTCCCAGCCGCTGCCCGGTGCCGTGCGCCTCTGGCTGTGGCATGTGTTTGCCGGGGGCAGCCAATTTGCCTGTACCTATCGCTACCGCCAGCCTATCTATGGAACGGAACTTTATCACTACGGCATCGTAGGGCCTGACGGCGTTACTCCGACGGCAAGCGGTTTGGAATACGCGCAATTTATCAAAGAAATCGCTCAACTGCGTAAGGTGTATGATCCGAAAGCCGGGAATCCAGCGGCTTACGAGAAACGGCGTACGGCGATTCTCTATAACCACGAGAACACCTGGGAGATGCAACGCAACAAACAAACCATTGCCTGGGATACGGAAAAGCATATCGATAAATACTACGATGCCCTGAAGTATATGGGTACTCCTGTCGATTTTATTGACGAAGGCGATGATTTTGGAAAATACAATGTGATGATTGCTCCGGCTTACCAGTTGATCGACGAAAAGCTGGTGGCGCGATGGACCGACTATGTGCGCCGGGGAGGCAACCTGGTGTTGACCTGCCGCACAGGACATAAGACCCGCAACGGGCAACTGTTCGAGGCACCTTTTGCCGCACCTGTCTATCCATTGATTGGTGCCAAGATCGACTTTTATGATCTTTTGCAGCCCTCAACACCCGATCATATTCTCTTTGAGGGCAATCAATACCCCTGGGTGAGCTGGGGAGAGGTGTTGATCCCCGACAAAGAGACCGAGACCTGGGGAACCTTCCTGGGCGACTTCTACGAAGGGCGGCCGGCTATCACCTTCCATCGCCTGGGCAAAGGAACGGTGACCTACGTCGGTGTCGACTCGCAGGATGGGCAATTGGAGAAGAATGTATTGGCAAAACTATATGGACGCCTTGATATCCCGGTGATGGATCTGCCGGCCGGCCTGCATATCGAATACCGTGACGGATTCGGCATTGCTGTCAACTATGCCGACAAAGCCTACACCCTGCCGCTTCCCGCCGGAACGAAGTTTTTGATTGGTGGCATGGAAATCCCTACAGCCGGTGTGTCGGTATGGAAAGAGTAACTCTGTTTTAGTAAATTGATCACTTTATATATATGTATGATATGAAACGAAAAGTATTGCTTTTAGCAGCTATCGCGTTAGTTTGTCCGGTTATCATCTTCGGACAACAGCGTTCGGATGAAGAGGTTATCCGGGCAGTTGCCGATAATATTCTGAAACAACCGGTTACTCAGTTTGTGGGTGTAACGACGAAAGAGGTGTATAACAGTACGAAAGAGATCCCTCAAGGCGAGGATGTCAAATTCAAAAGCCCACTGACCGAGTGGCATTACTCCAACGGAGTGTTGGATATGAGCATGATTCGGCTGGGTCAGTTCCTGAACGAACCGAAATACATCGAGTATGCGAAGCAGCATGTGGCTTTTGCCTTTGCCAATTATACATACTTTCAGAACACCTTCCGCAACGACCGCCGCCATTGGTACTGGCCGTTTGGGCAATTATGGAACTTCAAAGAGCTTGATGACTGCGGTGCCATGGGAGCTGCCGTGGTGAATGTGTACGAACTGGATCCCCGTCCCGAATACCGCGAATACATCGAGAAGGCTGCCAACCATGTGATGTACGGGCAAGACCGACTGGAAGATGGTACGCTTTGCCGCACCACGCCTCGCGAGATGACCGTCTGGGCTGACGATGTCTATATGAGTGTCTCGCTTCTTTCGCAGATGGGAGGAATGACCGGGGATATGAAATACATTGATGAAGCAGCCAAACAGATCATTCAGATCACCGACTACCTCTGGTGTCCGGAGAAAGAGTTGTTCTATCATGGTTATTATACGGACAGGAAACGCAACGGGGTTGCTTTCTGGGGACGGGCCAACGGATGGATCACGGTGTCGATCACCCTGGTGTTGGATGTGATGCCGGCTGATCATCCCCGGCGGGCGGAACTGATCGCTCTCTTAGAGAAGCAGATTGTAGGAGCCTCGCGCTACCAGAACGCGAACGGTATGTGGAACCAATTGCTCGACAAGCCCGATTCGTACGACGAGTCGTCGATTACGGCTATGTATGTGTATGGCATTGCCAAGGCGATCAATAACGGATGGATCGACCCAGCCTATCGCCGCATTGCAGAGGCGGGTTGGAGAGCGTTGAAAGAGACACAGATCACAGAAGAGGGACAGTTTCGGAATGTCTGTGTGGGTACCGGAATCATGGACGATCTGCCCTTCTACTACAGCCGCCCGGTAGGCGATAACGAAAAACATGGCCTGGGATTGATTATCGATACGGCCATTGAAATGATGAAATTGACTGTCCGGCGCTAAAAACGCGCCGGATGGGCCAATAATTGATACAGAAGGGTACGAGCCATGCGTTCGTGCCCTTTGTTGTTGGGGTGCAGGCGGTCTGTTTCGGTATCCCGGAGGTAGATAAGCTGCTCTTCCACCATGGGGTTGATACCGCTTACCGCATTGAAATCGATCACAGGTACACCCCATAAACTGCCGGCTTCGCGGATCGCTTCCACGTAGGCATCGATGTATTCACTGCAGGCGTTCTGGTAGTTCTCGTCGGGTTGCACGTTGGTATCGCCGAAGATAGCTGTCGAGCGGTGGAGCGGTGTCAACAGGATGATCTGTTTGTCGGGGAAGTGTTGTTTGAGCCAACGCAATCCGATATTGATTCTTCCTTTGTAGGTGCTGTCGGTATAGTGGAAGCTGCGTTTGGTGCGCAACACCTCCTGCTTGGGCTTGCCGCGGGCGGCCATCACCATCTCTTTTGTTTCGGTGTACCAGCTGCCGACAGGTATACTTGCATTAAAGTCATTCGTTCCCAGGAATACTAAGATCGCGTCGACCTCCTGACCATGTTCTTTTAGTAACCGTTCGCCTTGGTTGGGCACATCGTTCCATTGGCGTCCGCTGATGCCGTACACATAGGAGGTGATACCCAGCCATTCATCCAGCCATTTCCAGTAGTTCTTGATGGATCCATTATATAGATTGGGGTCGGTGATCGAATCGCCGATATAGCCTACCCGCATACCCACCCAGGGATGCTTTATCATGCCGTCGGGCGAAACGACCATCTCTTGTGCCTGAGTGAACGAAGTATTGCCCCCGAGCAATAGGCATACGAGGAGAAGGCCTACTATTTTCTGTCTCATACTCTTTACTTATTGCGGGGAAACTGTTTTTTTGTCTATCTCTTTCAGCCAACGCTCGAAGGAGGCTCTGAATTCATCCTTGTATTTGAAGGTATCGCGCCATCCCCATCCATGTCCTCCTGTCGGGTAGATATGAAACTCACAGGGTAGTTTATGGGTCTTCATCGCTTGGTAGAAGCGGATACCGTTTTCGGCCGGTACGGCCGTGTCGTCGTCGCTATAGGCTATAAAGGTAGGAGGGGTGTTGGCCGATACGCGCAACTCGTTTGAATAGGCGGCGATAAGCCCCTCGCTCGGGGTGTCACCGATCAGGTTACGACGCGAACCGCCGTGGGTGAATTGTTGATCCATCGTGATTACCGGGTAGATCAACGCGGCGAAGTCGGGACGGTTCTTGGGCGATGTGAAGTGGGTCGCTGCCGTCGAGGCGAGGTGTCCGCCGGCCGAGAAGCCCATGACGCCTACCTTATTGGTTGCGATATGCCATTCGGCAGCCCGTTCGCGGGTGATTTCGATCGCTCTGAATACATCTTTTGCCGGGATGGTGTAATGCCCCGCCGGCATACGGTATTTCAGGATAATGGCGGCAATGCCCCGCTCGTTGAGCCAAGCAGCCACCTGGTATCCTTCGTGTTGCATGGCCAGGCCGCTATAGCCTCCCCCGGGGCAGATTACGATCGCCTGTCCATTGGCTTTCTTTGCCGCAGGCAGGTAGACAAACAACCGGGCATCCGTTACGTTATTGAAGCCGGCGCCGTCGGGGCGAACCGTTTCGGTCAATCCGGAGTTCTCCGGCGCACCGCCGGGCCATAACTCCAGTTCGATTTTCTGTTGGGCAGAGGTCACTATGGAGGCACCCAACAAACAGGTAAGAATCAATGATTTTTTCATGTAGAACTATGACTATAAGTTGTTTTATCTATATACAAAGATAATAATTCCCCGTTTGCATACGTATCATTTTACCTACTTTGAATAACACCTGCAAAAATGGCAGACGTTTATATTATTTGGAAACCAGGAAAAGCGAGAAAACAAAGTGTAAGTAGTATGGCTGATTTTCTAATGAAATCACCTTCTGTTACTTACAATCCGATGTGTTAAAAAATGTTTCTCCCGGGACTTTTTTCGCAAAGTCCTACCATTTCGGAAAAATTCTCCTGCTGAAATATCAAAATGATAATTGCTGTTTTTTTTAAAAAGGTTGTTTCTGATTTTAGGAAAAGGCAGGAGTGTGACAAATTGGCAGGGAAAGGAGGGCGGGAATAAGAATTATTTTACTTTCCTGTTTCCGAGGTCATACGTTCGGGGTTTTGGCGACAATCCCAAATACCTGTGATGTAAACGATTTCTTTTTCTAAGCGATAGACTATTTTATAGTGGCGATGGGCTACAAAAGAGAAGTAAGTTTCAGTAGCTTTTTCTATGCCGGGTTCTATATGCCCCATTTTAGGAAAGCTTTTCAGGCGAAAGATGCAGTTGTTAATCTTTTCAGTGATTCTTTTTGCTGTCTGTGCGTTGGCAATTTCAAAGTAGTAATCAATAATACCTTGCATTTGTTTTTCAGCCTCGTCCGTCCACCTTATTTCCATGAGTCTATTCGCGCATTCAAGCGCTCCATAACCTCTTCATGTGTAGAAATGCGTCCGGCGGCAATGTCTTCTTCCGCTCGGCGAAGAGATTCCAGTTTTTCTTCCTGTGTGTAGGGGAGACCGGGGATATGTTGAACGGTAACTTCCGTTTTTTCGTTTGTCAAGTGAATGGTTTTGCGAACGGAAGGCTTCATGTTGCGTATCATACTCATCAGTGTACGACCCGCTTCACTATTTTCATCAAAGGTGATTGTTGTCATAAGATTCCCTTCTTTTCTACAAAGATAAAAGATATAGAGGAGAAATAAAACATATCTCTCCTCTAATTATTTTTCCTTCTTATCCGATACGAAGGGGCGGGGTTATTTCAATCCCGCCTTTTCTCTTTCGAGTACGGCCATGATGAAGGGGCCGATCACTTTCGGGTCGTTGGCGCGCACCAGTTCGTTGATGTAGTAGTCGTAGTCGCCTGAGCGGTTGTTGCTTCCACCGAGGCCGGCTACGCCGCAGGCTTTGGTGATGTTCATCAACCCTTTTTCGTCGAACTCAACAAACTCATCGAGGAATCCGGCAAAAGCCTTTTCGGCCACCTGACGGTAGGATTCGTCGATATATCCCAGGCGTACTGCTTTCGAGAGGGCGTAGATGAACATAGCCGAACAGGTCGATTCGAGGTAGTTGCCGGGATCGCCGCTGCGGTCTAACACCTGATACCAGAGTCCTGTTTTGGAGTCTTGTATTTTTTTCAATTGAAGCGCTATGTTTTGCATAATGGCGATGGCCTGATCGCGTCCCTTTTGGTCGGCAGGGATAAAGTCGAGTGCATCGACAATGGCCATAGCATACCATCCCAGGGCGCGTCCCCAGACATGTTTGGATTGTCCGGTCACCGGATCGGCCCAGAACATCTGGCGGCTCACATCGCAGGCATGGCGATAGAGGCCGTTGGCCGGGTCGTAGGTGTGGCGGGCAGCCATCAGAATCTGGTTGATCCCGTCGGCGTAGTCGTCGGGACGGTTATAGCGCGAGGCGTATTCCACCATAAAAGGGGTACCCATATAGACACCGTCGAGCCATACCTGGTTCGGATAGATCTTTTTGTGCCAGAATCCTCCGTCGTCGTTGCGCGGATGGGTGGCCAACTGGCTATACAAGAGGTCGAGTGCTTTCTTCACCTTCTCGTCGCCGGTCAGGTCGTAGAGCTTGAACAACATCTTGCCGCTGTTCAACCGGTCGATATTGTATTCCGACAGGCGATAGGTCTTGATAGAACCGTCGGCCTGGATCATGGTGTCGGCGTATGCCTTGGTGTAGTCGAGGTATTTCTTATCGCCTGTACGTTCGTAGAGTTGCAGGAAAGCCTGCAGTTCCAGCCCGTGGCAGTAGTCCCATTTCAGCGTGCGCTGGAAGTCGAGTTGCCATGATTCGGGATAACGCGCCATCTCCGAGTCGGCGATGCGGATAGCATACGACAGGGCGTCGGTAGCCGCAGCCTTTTCTTCGTTCGGGGTGATGCGGAACCAGTCGACATCCGCCCATCCTCCATCGTTGGTCTCGATATTCGGACGGCTACAGAACATACCTACCTTGGCACCGATCCATTTTCCTTCGCGTGCCTGGAACGGAGCGCCCAGCGGTGTGTAATGGCGTCCGTTGGTGCTATAAGAGAATTGGCACTTTGCGTTGGCATCGAAGGTAACGCGCAGATTGATCCAGTCGCCCGATACCTTCACGCCTGCCTCCGCCGTCTCTTCGCGGCTTTCGTCGGCCTTGCGGCATACGACGGGGGAGAGCATAATGCCCTCGTTGGTGTTCTCCAGGACGATGCCCGCGTAGTCGCGACCCATCACGATCAGGCCGGTGCGCTCACCCTTGTATTTGTCGGAGGGTTGGAAGCGCAGGCGCATGGTGGCCGTAAAGGCGGGCGCCGGTGTTTTCTGCAACAGTAGGTTGGGCGCGTCCCAGAGGCTCTTCGCCGGGGCGGTAAGCGGGTAGGAGTAGAGGCGTATCTGGCTGTTGGCCGCGTCGGTAAAATACCATTTCGGATTCATATTGGCCTGCCATTGCCATTGGAGTCCCAGGCAGTTGGCGTCGAACTCGTCGCTCTCTTGCGGGGTGACTATCGGATAGGTTGCCCCGACGTCCGGTTTCTTATGACGCATGACCGGTTGTCCGCAGCCGTCACCGTCTTTATCTTCGCCAATAACCGGCCAGCCCTTTTTCCAGGCCATCGGTTGCAGGTGTACGATACGTCCGTAGGCGCCTACGTCCTGGAAGTGGATAAACCAGTTCTCTCCTTTGGGGGTATCCACCCAGGCGCCCTGATGTGGGCCGTTTACGACCGTTTTTCCTTGTGCCATGACGGTTTTGATCTCGTAAGGTCCGTAGGGATCGGTCGAACGAAGAGCTACCTGCCATCCGGTGGCCACGCCTCCTGCCGGTGCTAAGATATAGTAATAACCATCTTTCTTATGGAATTTAGCCCCTTCGATGGTCGGATGTTTCTCGTGTCCGTCGAAGATAATGCGGCTTTCGGTGATGGCTTGGGTAGCAGACGCGTTGAGTTCGCAGACCGCCAGTACGCTTTTCAGTCCTGCGCGGCTGCCGGCGTATGCATGTGCCAGATAGACCCGTCCGTCGTCGTCCCAGAGTGGCGAGGTGTCGATAATGCCTTTCCCGGCCTTTACCAGTACCGGCTCGCTCCAGGTACCCCGGATATCAGTTGCATAAGTCATAAAGGCGCCCTGGTCGGGATCGCCCCAGAAGATATAAAATACACCCTCGTGGTGGCGGATACAGGGTGCCCATATCCGGTTGCCATGCTGAGGTATCTCCGGTATCTCCGCCGGTTCCAAGGCGAATGGGATGGCGGCATGGATAATTGTCCAGTTCACCAGGTCTTTCGAATGCAGGATCTGCAAACCGGGAATGCAGTTAAAGCTGGAAGAGGTCATATAATAATCATCGCCTACCCGGATCACGTCGGGGTCGGAATAATCGGCATACAAGATAGGATTCCGGTAGGTGCCGTCTCCCTGATCGGCCGTCCAGACCGATGAGACATAGTTGTTTGACTGGGCATGTGCCGCCCAGCATCCCGCTATCAGCGACAGGCTTAATCCGAAACGGATAAAAAATCTTTTCATGATATATTCTTTATTTGATTGTTACTTCTACAGGATGTTGCAATTCCTCCTTCCAGCGGCGCACATGGGCAAACCATTCTTCGGGCGTTTTATAGCCGAAGGTCTCTTTCATAGAGGTGAAACTGATATGGTAGGTGAACGATTTTTCGCCTTTTGCCTGAAGGGTATAAAGCCAATTAGCTCCGTCGGCCGCCTTCTCTTGCACAATCTCTCGCGGCAGACAGGTGGCCAGCCCGACCGTTTCTTTGGCATATTTGATGGTGTCGTTCACCGGCCAGTCGGTACCCCAGCAGGCAACCAAGCCATTATCATCATAGAATGATTGCGAACCCTTGATATTCTGCACGCCTGCGCAGAAGATCTCTTCGCCCAACGGACGGTCGAAACAGACCTGCACCTCGCAGTCGCGGTGTCCGGCATAGAGGATATAACGTATCTTCATATTAAGGAACGAGCCCTGGTATTGCCAGTTGTCCACATCTACGTCGACTACCGTGCGCACCGGTCCACCGGCCAATACCGATTCTGTGCGCCATTCCACCGGTTCGATATGGAGTGCTTTCTTTCCGTTCCAACCCTTCAGGGCACCTAAACCGCCGCTGCCGCTTACCCGAAGCACATCGTCACCGAATCCCTCTGCCAGCTGTTCGTCGTTGGGATAGAACTGACAGGCTTCGATCTCCAATCCTTTATTGAATTTTCCGTAGATATCTACCGTCTGTTTCTGGTCGAAATAGATGCGATAGGCCACCAGCTCCGACTCGAAGGCCGGCCCGTGATGGTGCAAGAGGTTATAGACGTTGCTACTGCCGGGTATGGTCAGTGAGCGGATGGGTTGGTGTTTTCCGTTGTCGCCCCGCATAAGCATTTCGGCAAATACGCGGGAAGGGTAGGGGTTCTTGCTCTTTGTAGCGGAGAGATTGACCCACAAAAGGCGTGTACTCTGTGCCGGTATATCTGTCACGACGCATATTTGATCTGCAATGCCATCCTGATCGAGGTCGTCTATCTGCGAAGGAATCTTATTGTATCCATCTTTGACGAGAGCCGACTGCACGGGGAATGACAGGTTCAATGCGGCCAGATCGATCACCACCGGCGCGTCCGTGCGGTCCTCCTGCCAGTCATTACGAATCTCTACTTGGAGAGTATGCTCTTGTGCTTGCAAAGAGATCGAAGAAATAAAGAGAGCGATCCATGCCAATGCCGGATAACGCAAAAAGAATCGGTGTGTTTTCATAGAATTATTATGCTAATTAGCGAAACTATGCAAAATTAACCGAATCAACACGCCTGCGTGTGTATATTCTGACTATTTAGGTGTATTTTTTGTTTTCTTTATATTCGGTCGGGGTCATGCCGTATTTCTGCTTAAAGCACTTGCTGAAATAGCGCGGATCGTTGATTCCCACCATATAAGAGACCTGAGAAATGCTGTATTCGCCCGTTTCGATCAGTTCGGCTGCCCGTTTCACCCGCATCTCCCGGATGAATTCGATCGGCGCCAGTCCGGTCAATGCCTTCAATTTCTTGAAGAAGACCGAACGGCTCACGGCCAGTTCCTGCACGAGGTCTTCGACTACCAATTCGCCGTTGTCCATATTCTTTTCCATCAGTTCCACCAGTTTGTCGATAAACTTCCGGTCGTTGGGCGATATTTCCTCGTTGGTTACCGGCTTTTCTTCCTGCTCGCGGGTGACGGGCGTCGTGAGGTTTGTCCGGTAGAGTTCCTGCAGTTTCTTATGTTGCACCAACAGGTTTTCTACCCGCGCTTTCAGGTAGGCAGAGCTGAAGGGCTTGGTGATGTAGTCGTTTGCCCCGTATTCCATTCCTTCGAGCTTGCTCTCTAAGGTGGTCTTGGCTGTTAATAGGATGATAGGGATATGGCTGGTGGTTAGGTTCTCCCGCAGTTCGCGGGTCAATTCCAGACCATCCTTATCGGGCATCATCACATCGCTGATAATGATATCGGGCAGGAGATTGACCGCCTTCTCGATACCCTCTTTCCCATTTTTCGCTTCGGCGATGCGGAACGAGGAGACAAAGATGGTGCGTAGGAAGGCGCGTAGTTCGCTGTTGTCTTCGACCAATAGCATTATGCCTCGCGAAGCGTCGCCCTCTTCGCTGCTTGTCAAGGCGGTATCGCCCGTTGCCGGGAGGTCTTTTGCTTCATGTATATCTGACAAAACCGAGTCTTTCAATATAAACTCGACCGATTCGTCGTAATGATCTTTCCCTTTCAGGAAGGCGACTTCGAAGGTGCTGCCTTCGTTGAGCACCGAATCGACGGAGATGGTCGCCCCGTGCATTTCCACCAGCTCTTTCACTAAGGAGAGACCAATGCCCGAACTCGACTGGTTGAACAGGTTGCGGTCGACTAAGTTCTCGAAACGCACGAAGATGGATTCCTTTTTGCTGGCGGCAATACCTATGCCCTGGTCTTGCACGCCGATGGAGATGTGTTTCTCATTCTCCAATACATAGACCCGGATCATCTTACCGACCGGCGTATATTTGAAGGCATTCGAGAGTAGATTGAAAATGATCTTCTCCAGGTGATCGGCATCAGCCCACAGATAGAGTGCCTCTTTCTCCGATTCGAAGATGAAGTCGATCTGATGTTCGGTGGCCAACGCCTCGAAATTGTCCATGATCGTACGGATAAACGACTCCAGTTCGATCTGCTCGACCTTCATTTTCATCTTCTTGTTCTGTATCTTACGGAAGTCGAGGATCTGATTCACCAGACGCAGCATGCGGTCGGTATTCTTTTCCACTAATTGAAGCTGTTCGCGGGTCTCCGGTGCCAACGGATCGTTTTGCAGGATATGTTCGACCGGCCCGGCGATCAGTGTCAGTGGTGTGCGCAATTCGTGGGATATATTGGTGAAGAAGCGCAATTTGATATCTGATACTTGTTGCTCTACCGACACCTCATGTTTCAGGCGGTAGATGGTAAAGAGAATATAAACGGCAACAAAGATAATACCCAGGATCAATAACACATAGAGGACGTATGCCCAGGGTGTTTCCCAAAAGGAGGGCAGGATGGTGATTGGCAGTCCCCGGCTGTTATCGACCCATACTCCGTCGCTATTTGTCGAGCGTACTTTAAACACATAATCACCTTTCGGTAAATTGGTATAAGTCACCATGCGTTGTTTGTCCACAAACGACCATTCGTTGTCGAATCCTTCCATAATGTAGGCATAGCGGATGTTCTCCGGGGCTTTCATGTCCAATGCTGCGTATTGGATGGTCAGGATGTTCTCTCTGTGCGACAATTCCAATTCCGGAACATTGTCGAGGATTTGTTCCAGTATGTGCGATCGTCCGGGTCTGATCTCTTCATTGTTGATTTGCAAACGGGAAAATGAGATAGGTGGAATAAAAGAACTTTTGGCGATTGAACCGGGATCGAAGGTTAGCCAGCCACTTCGAGTACCGAATATCAGTCTTCCATCTCTTGTCTTCACAGAAGAAGCTTCGTTGAATCCGGCTCGTATATTGAGGCTTTTATCATTGTAGTTGTCTGCACTTTCATCCGTCGGGTTAAACTTACACAATCCGTTTTCCGTACTGATCCACAGGTTTTTTTCATCGTCTTCGCGAATGGAGAGCAAGACATTGCTCGGCAATCCATCTTCCATATCATAGCTTTCAAAATGAGCATTCCCCTTTTCGTCGACAGTGATCAATTTATTTAAACCGCCTCCAAAGGTGGCCAGGTATAGATTTTGGTCTGTATTTTCCGTAATCCAGTAGACATCATTATGGCTCAAGCTTTGCGTGTCGGATGGAATCCGCACATGATGATCGAAACGGATCTCTTCAGGATGAGTAAAGTCTTCGCGGAAAGAAATAGCGCCGGAGGTACTCCCTACCCAAATATAGCCTTTCGAGTCGCTCGTAACGAACCGAACCCGGTAGCAATCGTCGATCGGATAACCCTTGAGGTTGTTCTGGTGGTTGATGAAAACAACCGATCCGTCCTCCCGCTCTTCCATATAGTTCAGCCCACCACCGAAAGTGGCAATCCAGATCCGCCCATGGCTGTCTTCGTGGACGCAATAAATATTATCGTCACTCAGGCTATACAGGTTGTTCGGGTCAGAATGATATTGAGTGATTCGGTAACGCCCGTTTTCTTCTTGCGCCTTATAGAGTCCGTCGCCTTTGGTAGCGATCCAGATGTTTTCTTTCGAATCTTCGTAGATGTGATAAGCTACGCCGAGAGAGTGATTGCCGCTTTTCGAGAATGTCCCGTTCCGGGTGAGGCAACCCAGGAAGGTGCCATCTTTCTCATATACCCGGATCTTGCCATCGCGTAATCCCATCCATAAACGCTCATATTTGTCTTCGAAAAGCGAGCGCACATCATTGCTCAAAGATTCGTAAGTGAGCGAACTTGGTGATTGCAAGTGGAAGCGCTCTGTCGTAAACGTAACCTTCTCCAACCCTTTGGAATGGGTACACATCCAGAGGATGCCCTGGCGATCCGACATGGCGGCATGCACCTTGTTCGAAAAACGCCAATCGGAAGAACCCGGTTCGTTGTAGAAGGGTATCAACCGGTTCTTTTCCCGGTCGAAAAAAGAAAAGCCTCCATTGAAAGGATGTACCCAGAGGTTATCGTAAATGTCTTCGAAGATGAAAAATGCAGGCTGTGAACGATAGGCACTGCCGTCTTCCACTGCCAATACCTCCTGCTTGATTTGTCGAGTGAAGGGATTGAAATGGGTCACTCCCCGGGCATCTGCCAGATCGAACCACACCTCTTTCATTCGATCGACATAGACCGATAATATCTGGTTGCTCGGTAGGTCGCGGTGGGTCGCTGTTGTATAATGAACCGTATATTCTGACTGGGTATCATAGGTGTAGAATCCGTCTGTTCGAGTAGCAATTAACAGGTCTTTTTCCGAATAGGGATGGATAGAAATAATATCAGCCTCCGTGTCCAACTCCAGCAAACGGAAGCTTCGATTGTCTTTCTGATAGAGCCATACGCGACCTTTGCCTGATCCGAAATAGATATGTTTGTCTCCTTCCAGAAAGGCATAGAACGCTTGCTTTTGGCGGGTCTTTGAAGACTGGGTGTCAACAAAGTAGAGTACCGGCGAGAGGGAATCGGGATAAATGACACCTATCCCATTATCCGATAACAACCATTCGTTACCTTCGCTGTCCTGACGAACCGTATAGATCGCCATCGAAGGGAAAAGACCCGACTGAAGAGAATAAACCTCGGTGGTCAGTTCATGGCTCACCGGATCGGTGGTTACTCGGATAGCCCCCTCTTTCTCGGTTAGAAACCAGATATGGCGATCCAGGATGGTGATCGAATCGACCGAGGCGTAACTCTCTTTGCCTGAGGTGGGCACCTGTTGAAAGATCTCTGTGTGCGGATCGAAGCGGTAGACTTTCTTGTCGTAAGTCAGTGTCCAGATATAGCCATACTGGTCTTCGGCGATATGATCCACCCGGTTGTTGACCAGACGAATCGAATTGTCTCCGCTTGCTTTATAGGTCTTGAAGGTGTATCCGTCGAATTTATTGATCCCGTCCCATGTAGCAAACCACATAAAACCTTTATGATCTTCCATGATCTTCATGACCGAGTTTTGCGAGAGTCCTTCTTCCGATGAATAATGGGTGAAAGTAGGCTGCCACTGCGCGTAGACAGTGGTAATCAAGGCAAATAAAGAGCAAAAGAGAACAGGTAGTTTTCTCATGGCAATCCGTCTATGGCTTCACAGCACAATATTACACATTTTTACTCAAATAGCTATTATCTATTATCTACAACTTTTGCTCTTAGGAAGAAGAAGCGAAATATCAAATTGTCAAAATCGCGGGAGTTTTTTTCCGAAAACCCGGGAGTTTGGAGACAAACTCCCGGGAGAAACATTTTTTAACGTATCATTTTGTAAAGCAAAATGGCTGTTTTGCTATCAAAATGCTATTTTGAAGATTTGCTTTCCGTTGTGTGAATTTACCCTATCTTTGTTCCGGTTTATTACGAACAGAGAAGGATTTTAAAAGACAAATTGCGAGCATGAAATATAAACATAAAGCCGACGGCGGTTCCAATCACAAGAAGTTAAGCTATAATCAGGGAATTGTGTATGCCTTGGGGGCTTATATTGCCTGGGGTCTTTTTCCGGTTTTTTGGAAAGCAATAACGGGTGTACCGGCGGTCAATGTATTAGCTCATCGTATTGTATGGTCGTTTGTTTTTCTTCTTATCTGGGTATTGCTCACCAACCGGCAAACGTTTATCGATTATGTGAAGCAGCCGCGACTTTTGTTACGATTAGGGTTGGCAGGGTGCCTGATCAGTATCAACTGGGGCATATACATCTATGCGGTGGCGAGCGATCATATTGTTGAAGCAGGTTTGGGCTATTACATCAATCCGTTGGTGAATGTGTTTCTGGGATATGTATTTCTGAAAGAACGGCTGGCGACGATGCAGAAAATAGCGGTTGTACTGGCGCTTATCGGAGTGGTCTATTTCACCGTCAGCTATGGCCAGTTTCCCTGGATATCGCTCTTGCTTGCTGTTTCGTTCGGTTTGTATGGATTGCTGAAAAAGAAAGCGAATCTCGAATCGATGCCTGCATTAACGATAGAGACAATGATGGTTTTCCCGTTTGCTTTGGCCTTTTTATTCTATACGGCGGAGAGTGCTATGGCCATATCTTTCTTTCCTACGTCTGCTGTCACAAGCATCTTGTTAATATTAGGCGGCCTGGTTACGGCGATTCCGCTCTTTTGGTTTGGGAAATCTGCACAGGCAATCCCTTTATCGACCATGGGTTTTATTCAATACCTGAACCCGACGCTTCAACTGCTTCTTGGCATATTTGTCTACGGTGAAACCTTTGGTGTAGAATATGTTATTTGTTTTGCCTTTGTGTGGGCCGGGCTGATCTGTTATACTATCAGTATCCTAAAAGGCAAAAAGGTGAGAATAGCCAAGTGATAGACATTGCTTACCTCATGCCTTTTCAAGAAAGACACCATCCAGACATCATTCCTTTTTTCGCTTCGTTTAGTAAGCGAAATGAAATGTAAAGCAATGTCTCGATTGTTTGCTGTTTTGTGATAGATTAAAACCAAAAACAGGGGTAAAACTATCAATTCGTAGTTTTTTCAAAAAAATTATGTTACAAATCGTGATTTGTAACATTTATTTCTTTGTTTTCTCTTTTATTTGGTAAGATTTCGGCTAAAATAATTGTGTGTAAGATAGTGCATGAGAAAACACACATACTGGAAGAATGATTTTCAGCGAAGAACACGACCTAATATAATACTGACTGTTACAAAAAATAGAATACTAACTATTAATTAATCAATGTATGGAACAAGTTAACCATTTTTTCAAAAGAAGGGGTGGAGGATGTATGCGTACCCTCCATAAAGTGTGTGATGGTTACCACCAAAAACGAAAATGGTGGAAGCTGTTAGGATTGATATTGCTGCTTATGCTGCTGGGGATGCCCCAGGGGTGGGCAATAGGACCGAGAGTAGGAAAAGATTTTGAAGCTTCTATTGAGAATGTTAATAACGAATTGGGGTATATTACCCTAAAGATTCCGATCTATTCATCTCATGGAGAGGATGATAAGGCGGATGATGATTCTTATATCTCCTTAGGTAGTACAAGTGGGACAGTTATTTTTTATTTCGCTGCGGACGAAGGACCGCATGGAGGTGAAAATGGTCATGATTTTTATGAATACAAGATAAAAACGATGAATAAAAACAGCGGAAGAGTTCAGATACTAACCTATACTGGAAATAGCACATCTGAGACGGGAAGCTGGCAGTTCGTTAATACACCGGATGGTACATGGGCAAAAGCCTCTTATAAAGCGAAGAGTGAAAGGCATGATAATGATGGAGAGTGGGTTTCGAACGGGACACATAGTGTAGCCTATCTCTATGTACGGTATTACCCGAGTACATTCAATACTCAGAGCTATCATATGAGTATTGAAAGTACACAGATAGTAGCAGCAGGAGGATTAGGTACAAGAAGTAATACGTATACTCAATCGATCGGTTCTCGGGCTATTACCGGTATTTCGAATGCCTCATTGAGTCTAACCTCTTCATTTAGCCCGGGCGCAACACCTTTGGCCGTTCAACTAATGTCCAAGTTGACCAACAAACCAACTTATATCGGGAGAGTTAGTGTAGATGGAGGAAGTACAATAACCGATCTGAATACTTCTACAACAGTAGAAACGCCTATTACGAAAACGCTGAATGCCGGCAATTTTACAAAGTCGTCTACGCATGCTGTTTCCTATTACTGGGTGCAGGGGATTTCAGCACAATACGGGCCGTTACAGTGTGTGGCTGCGACTCATAACGTACCGGTTCCTGCTTTCCATCAGGCAGAACAAGGTAGTTTGAAAGGAACTTATAGTAGTACAACCGGAAATATTGCTTTGGAATGGACGGTCGATAGAACCGAACTTC
Source organism: Parabacteroides sp. PFB2-10 (assembly GCF_029893085.1). Lineage (GTDB taxonomy): Bacteria > Bacteroidota > Bacteroidia > Bacteroidales > Tannerellaceae > QVMG01. Next base: position 33,535 of record NZ_JARXWI010000003.1, on the reverse strand, counting down.
CCAGTGGCATCTTTATAGATGGCGGGGAATTTGTGTTGGAACGTTCTCTTAATGCCGAGTTCAACGGAATCGATAAAACATATAGAATTAATTTCCATAAAGATTCCACGAAATATACCCTTGTTGATAATGTAGCGGATATATCACATAATTCTGCCTTCTACTACAGGGTATTACGAACACGCTCTGGTTGGGGTGCGAGCTCGACGGTGGAAGATTATTGGCCTGCCTACCGAACCGTCAAGGTGAATCTAACTGGCGGACAGGTGGCTCATAAAGCGATAAAAGAGGGTAGTGTAAAAGTAGCTCTGCAGGGGAACGGTGCGAAAATATCTTATCAACTGACCGATGGCTATTGGAGTTCGGGATCCTATTTAGAGATCAAGAAAACGAATACTACCACAAGTAGCTCACCGGAGACTATCTTGGTCAGGGATGTGGATAAGATCAATAGCGGTGTCTATATCGATGAACCGTTGGCCTCCTGTAATGCGTATACCTATACCTTTGAGATTATTCCGGGTGTAAGTGACTTTAAGCCGGCGGGTCCGGTGAAAGGGGATAAACCGGCGTTAATCCAGGATTTAGGAATTATTACGCAATTCAGCGCATCGAAAGGCTATTTTTCGGACAGGGTGGTTCTTCAGTGGACAACAGAAGGATCGTTTGATGAATTTGTGGTTCGGCGTGTGGAATATGGAACAACAGACACGACGCGTGTGGATGTTGTTGGGGCAACCATATATGACACCTATTCCTGGGACGACTCGAAAGGGATTGCCGGGGTGTATTATACCTATATCATTACCGGAATTATCCAATGCGATAATAAACCGACAGCCACAGGTGTGATGTCGGATATCGGTTTCCGGACGCCCACTGGTGAAATATTCGGGAAGGTGACTTACGAGAACGATCAGCCTGTGGAAGGGGTTGAAATTATGCTCGAGGCAAACAATATCGACCTGGGGCATAGTATGAAATTGAACGATAAAACCCTATTGTCGGTAAAAGATCTGCGTACAAAGATGTCGAATGACAGTCTGACCTTCCAAGCCTGGTTCAGGTATGACGGAGATAAACCGCTGAACCAGTCGCTGTTCTACTCCACGCAATATGAGGTGGGTTTTAACGGATCAGGAAATCTATTCTTCAAGGCTGGGAGCGGTGAAGGAAATATAGTAACGGCCAGCAATACATCCTTAGTGGCGAAAACATTCTATCATGTATCGGCTGTTAAAAGCGGATCGCTACTTTATCTGTATGTCAACGGGCAATCGGTTGCCTCCAAAACCATTACCTCTTCACTGACGGCGAAGCCCGATTCCGCTTTCTTCATAGGAAGTAGCGGCGAGAAGAAGCGTTTTATCGGCTATATAGATGAGGTGCGTTTATGGAACAGAGCGTTGCCGACCAGTGAGATCAAGCGTGACTATTCGCGCCTGCTGGTGGGCGATGAGAAAGAGCTGATTGCCTATTATCGCTTTGATGAGCAGATGGAAGATGCCTTCTATGATCTCTCTTTTGTGAAGACCAAGTACAATGAGAACCATGGGACGATAGGAGGTACCTATAATGGACTGAGATCTACAATTCTTCCTGCCGACCTCGGATTGAAAGGTATCACCGATCATAGTGGCTATTATTTTATAAATGGCGTGCCCTATATCGCCAATGGTACACAGTATCGGATTATCCCGAAAATGGGAGACCATCGTTTCTCTCCGACGGATATTACCCGAAATCTGAGTCCTCAGAATCCTTCGGCAGAAGCTACCTTTACCGATAAGTCATCCTTTATTGTATCGGGTATCATTCAGTATGAAAATACCGAGGTGCCTGTAGCGGATGTGAACTTCAGGATCGATGGTCTTTTAGTCGATGATGGCAAAGGCGGTTTGGCCAAATCAAATGCCAAGGGTGAATTCTCTATCTCTGTGCCGGTAGGCGTGCATACCGTTGTTGTAGAAAAAGCGGGACATGTCTTTAAGGCGGGCGGTAGAATATTGGATCCGGCTACTAACGAGGATATTGACTACCAGGAGAACCGGGCTACTATACAGTTATGGGATTCGACCAAGGTACGTCTGATCGGGCGTGTGGCCGGAGGAGCTGTGCAGGAAGCGTTGCCTGTAGGCCATTCGTTGTCGAAGAATAACCTGGGGGATGCTCCGTTTATCAAACTAAGCAGTAGAGATTATAATATACTGGCCAGCTTTGGAGGGAAGAATCCCCCTGATCCGCAAACCGTCTATGTGGAGCATCTTGTTCCATCCAACAAACAGGAAGAGAAGGCAAATGGCAAGTACGTGCCTGCCCGGACGAAGGTGGTTTATTCTCAAAAGGCTATTCATATTTATCCGGATGAGACGACAGGTGAATATTGTGTTGACCTGATTCCTTACCGTTTCAATATCGATTCCGTCTATGCTGTCGGACATGAAAATGTGATGAATTATAGTGCTTCGGTATTAGAGGTGCTCGACTTGCAAAGCAGCGTGAATGAAATGGCAGAAGCCTATGCCTATGTCGACTCCGTGACGGACGATAAGAACAGAGTCAGCTATACCAATTACAATGATACGGTGTTTTATCATCATAAGAAATCCTTTATCAAACGGGTACCGACCGAGATCGACTTTTTCCAGATAGATGCTTCCGGCAGCCGTGTGGCCTATATGGGTGAAGCGGAGGTCGAGTTCTCCAACCCGCTGGGTGATTCGTATACCATTCCGACCTATAGCAACGGGAACTACACTTTCCAGAGAAATGGCATTGGTATTCCGGTTTATCTGCAAGGGAATCGCTATGCCTATATGGCGCAGGCTTTTGAAGCCTATCGTTATAATGGATCGACCGATCCGAAAGAGTGGGATAAGGTGCCCTCGGTGGATGGAACTCTGCAGATTACCAATAAACTGGCTATAAGCGGATCTGTGAATATAAATATTCCGTTGGACAAAACCGGTTCCGCGCTTTATGTATTCGATGCCGGAGAACCGGATACGGGTGCAAATGGCACCAAGGATTTCTCGGCAGAGATAAAGCTTTCTAACAACCAGATTGATAAATGGACGTTTGAAGGCAAAACAGAAACGATGAACGCCTATATTATCGGTTCGCAATCCATGGGGAATAACTTTGTGACCAATGGACCCAATCAGTTGATTACCGTATTGCGTGACCCGCCGGGATCTAATAGTTATGCTTACCTGGAGAAGGGATCGGTTATCACCTCCACTACGACCCAAAAAGAGGGAGTGAAACAGTCCGGAGAAGAAGATATCAGGGCGGTGATGGGAGCAGACTATAAAGCGGCCGTCGGTACTCCTTTCTTTATGCAGGTGACGGAAATTAAAACGGATAACTCGATAGGAGGTATTGTTTCTCATGAAAAATCACACTTCGATGGGAATTCGACCACCAAACGATCTACCCTGGTGACCCGTTTTGAAACAAGCAGTGATCCGATGTATGTCGGACGTGACGGGGATGTATTGATTGGTAATTCCACGAATATCGTCTATGGCGTATGCGAGATACTCCTGATAATGGACGTCAACTCGGATGCCGCGAAGGATGGAGATGAAATAATTGCCACCTCTTACGATAATAAGTATAAATTAGTTAAAAGAAAGTCGTACAATACGGATGTTCAGTTCAATACGCTTTTTGCTCATCCGCAGATTCACATAGAAAACAAGTTGATACCTGATTTGGTAGACTTGAAGAACAATTTCCTGCATTATGGCGAGGAATGGACAAATGCAGCCGTTGTGCAGGCGTATGCGAATGCCAATAATGAGGCTGTCTATGTCTCTAAATTGGACCTGGATGATCCTTATTTCGGTTGCAGCAATAATGATGACGCGGCGTTTGGAGCGAAGTCGAATGGTGCTGTATTCCGTGCGGATGGACCGAGCTATAAGATCTATTTCCCGGAGAATATGCCGGAATCAGAAAAAACAGATACCATTTTTGCGCTGAACCAGTCGATTAATAACTGGTATAGTCTGTTGGCACAAAATGAAAAAGCTAAACTGAATGCCAATAGGCTGCATAATAATTATAGCTTCCATGCCGGTTCGCAGATCGAATACTCCGAGGAATATGCTTACGAAACGGCAACCACCTATGAATATGAATATTTTGTAGGGGCAGCTGCAGTTGTGGAATTGGGCTTCCTGTTTAACGGTTTTGGCTTCAAAACCACTTTCCAGGAAGGTGGCTATGAACAGGAAATGGAAGAATCCTCCGAGTCAGAAGAGAACACCCGCTTAGAGGGCTTCGTTCTTTCGGAAGAGGGTGACGATGATTATCTCTCGGTAGATGTCTACTATGAAGCCAGTGAAACGATGAATTACGAAAGTACAGGAAGCGAAGGACTGGATGAGATGCTTAAGGGACCTTTTGTGTATCGTACAAGAGGAGGTGTAACTTCCTGTCCGTATGAAGGGGCACGTTTGACGAAATACTACCAACCGGGAACGCTTTTGGATGAGGCGACCATACAGTTGGAAGTACCTATACTGAAAGTTGAACCGACCACGGTGGCCAATGTGCCGCTGACACGCCCGGCTGTATTCCGACTGACGTTGGAAAATCAGTCTTATGCGCAAGAGGACTCCTATTATACGCTGCAGGTAGTTGACGGAACCAACCCCAATGGAGCGAAATTATCGATAGACGGACAGGCGTTCACAAATACAGGGCGTACCTTCCTGGTTCCTTATGGCGAACCGGTGCAGAAAACACTGGAAGTACGTGCGGGGGCTGACTCCGTTGCCTATAAGGATCTCAAGTTGGTGCTGCGCTCCCAATGCCAGTATGATCCGACCGGATTCCAGGAAACGATAGGGGATACGATTACTATATCGGCCTATTTCATCGCCGGATGTTCGGATATAAACATACACGTTCCGCTGGAAAACTTTGTTGTCAATACACAGTCAGAATACTTGGATGGCGTTTATCGTTTACCGGTGATCCTCGATGGGTATGACCCCAACAATATGTCTCTATTGCGTATTGAGCTTCAGATGAAACAGGAAGACGAGTCGCAATGGCAGATCATGCATTCCTTCCATGCCGACTCAGCGAATGTGTTAAACGAAAGAACAGAGTCGTTCTTCGATCGGACAAAAGCGAGAATTGAATATAGCCTGCCGATGGAACGCTATGATTCACGCTATCAATTGCGTGCCGTGACCTATTGTTATGACGCGGGTGAAGAGATACCTACCTCTTCCACTATCATTACCGGGACAAAAGATACGGAGCGTCCGAAGCTCTTTGGTAGTGCGCAACCGGCCAATGGCATACTCGATGCGGAAGGCAATATCCAGCTGACATTTAATGAAGCGATTAAAGAAGGCGCTCTCACACGCAATAACTTCCAAGTGAAAGGCATCAAGAACGGTTCGAACACCACACATAATGCTTCTGTTGTATTTGACGGAACCAATGATTATGTGGCAACGGAGGTCGAACGTAACCTGGTGGATAAAGACCTGACGATAGAAATGTGGGTATACCGGGCAACCGGAAGTGGCGCGGGTACGCTGTTTAGCTTTGGTAAGCAAAACAAAGCGCTCGATTTCGGATTCGATGCCAATGATCGTCTGACAGTACAGTACAACGGCACGACGGTGACCAGTGATCCATTACCGATCCAACCGGGCACACAGTGGGCTCATGTCGCTATGGTCTATGAAACGAAAACGGGCTCGGTGGCTCTCTTCTATAACTCAACCAATGTACTTACCTTCCGGCCTATCGGGCTGATCGATGTTGTTGGGCATTTTGAATTCGGAAGAAGTGTACGGGGTAGCGGTTATTTTGCCGGAAAGATACATGAATTGCGTGTATGGAACAGGCAACTTACGGCAGGTGAACTGCAAGTCAACCGGTTGAAAATCTATTCAGGAAGCGAAAGTGATTTGTTGGGTTATTATCCGATGTCGGAATGTAAAGGCAATGTGGTCTTTGACAAATCGATGGGAGCAAACGGTGCATTGTATGCCGAGTGGAGTACCCGGGACAGCAGAGCCGCTTCTTTCGATGGTAATGCAATCATCACTATTCCTACGGTGGAGATGAGAGATGAAATGGATTATACGATTGAACTCTGGTTTAATGCCGAACCCAGACAGAGCAATACCACGTTGATCAGCAACGAGGTGCAGCAGACTGCCAACCTGCCGGGTCTTAACAATAAACAACGCTTCTTCCTCGGATTCAATGAAAACGGAAAGTTACTCTTCCGAAGTAATACACATGAAGTTATCATTGAAAACAAGGATAAGACCGATTACCGCGATAATAACTGGCACCATATAGCAATAAGCGTCAACCGCGTTACCCGTCGTATGGAAGCCTTTGTTGATGGTGTATTGATCGCACAATTCAGTTCGAATGATATAGAAGGAATGAGCGCAGATGCAATCTCTATCGGGGCTATCCGTGAATTGAATAATACAACGGTAACCAATCTCCTAAAGGGCTTTAAAGGTCGCCTGGATGAGGTGCGTTTCTGGAATAGCGCGTTGACAGAAGATGTTCTTGTCAATAATAATAATGTCCGTCTTATCGGAGACGAGATGGGATTGATTGCTTATTACCCGTTTGAGGAGTATATAACCGTAGATGGTATCACCTCGTTGAGATACACTTTAGCCAACCAGGCAATTAACGACGAGGCGCAAGGCCAGCAGGGTGTCGCAACCGATGCGAAAGAGACTGCCCAGGCTGCTCCGATAAAAGACCGTGGACCAATCGAAAACATAGCTTATAGTTATGTGGTAAGCGATAAATCAATGATCATCTATCTGGAAGAGGATATGGATGTGATTGAAAAGTCTACCGTTACCTTCTCCGTAAGGGCGGTGCAGGATATGTTTGGCAACGAAATATTGTCGCCAATCATCTGGAGTGCTTATATCGACAGGAATCTATTGAGATGGGATGAAGATGAGATTACGTTGCGTAAAAACGAATATGCTCCATTGGAATTCGAAGTAGATATTGTCAATACAGGCGGTATGACCGAACGTTTCACTATCGAGAATCTGCCGTTATGGCTGACTGCCTCGCCGATGAACGGATCTGTCGGGCCAAAGGCTAAGCAGACGATCAAGTTTGTGATCAACGAAGGGGTAAATGTAGGCCGCTACAGCGAAATCATTTACATGAAGAACAGCAAGAACGTATCCGAGCAGTTAGCCTTGAATCTGATTGTGGGTGGCGACGTGCCCGACTGGCGTGTGAACCCGGGCGACTACGAACAAAATATGTCGGTATTCGGTAAGTTGCGCATCGACGGTGTCTTCTCCAATGATAAGGAAGATATGATAGCTGCCTTTATTGACGGGAAATGTGTCGGTGTCGTAAACAATACCTATCAGTCGAAAACAAATACCTGGTATGCCTTCCTGACTGTCTATGGCAATAAGGAACATGCGGATACCGAGATAGAGTTCCGAATCTGGGATTCAAGCATCGGAAAGACATATGCGGCAACAACCACGCAAAGCGTACGCTTCCGCAATGAAACCATAGCCGGAACGTCTGAAAACCCATTGATATTCGATACAAGTGATCTGGTATTCCAGAATATGAAACTGAATCAGGGTTGGAACTGGATATCCTTCCAGGTGAATAACAACCGTTTGGATGACGTGACCTATGTATTACAGAACGCGACATGGAACAGTTCGGATATTGTCAAAGACGGAAACAACTTCGACTCTTATTCCACGACGGCAAAGGCCTGGGCGGGAACGCTTAGCCAGAACGGAGGATTCAATAATACCTCGCTCTATATGCTTAAGTCGTCGGCTGCACAAGTATTGAGTGTAAACGGTCGTTTGGTAGATCCGAAGACAACACCTATTGCCGTAAAGGGTAGTAACCGATGGAACTATATCAGTTACCTGCCTGCCGCCAATATGAGTGTCGACGAAGCATTGGCTGATTATCCGGCTCAGTCGGGAGATGTGATCAAATCACAGGAGGGCTTTGCTATGTATGATGGCTATGCCTGGATTGGCAATCTCGCTTACCTGGAGCCCTATAAGGGATATATGCTATTGCGTACGGCCTCCAATGACGTAAGCTTCCATTATCCAACGGTGAGCGGTTCGTTGTCGACCAAAGCCGGATTGGCTGCGAACGACTTTGTCTATCAGAACTACGATCATGCTAACAACATGACCCTGACAGCGGTTATCGATAAAGACTTCGATCTGCGTAGTGGCGACCGTGTGATTGCTTTGGTAGATAACGAGGTGAGAGGTATGAGTGAAGTGACCCACAGTCAGCTCAATGAGTTGCATTTTATCAATATCGTATCCGATGAACCGGGGCTTGTACGGTTTGCGGTAGAGCGCAACGGGCAGCGAATTGCTACGGCCAATACGAAGTTCGATTACAGTATGAACCGCGTGGCCGGTTCTCTGAGCGAACCTCTCGAGCTTGATTTCTCCGGGCGTAAATCGATTTCTCTCTATCCGAATCCGTTCACAACGGTATTGTATATTGATTTCACACTGGAACAACCGGGTGCGGTAGAGATTATTGTAAACGATATGACGGGACGTCTGATCCGCAAATGGGATAAGATGACTTACGGTGAAGGCAACCATGTTGTCGAATGGCATAGCCAGGCGCAAATCGCCGGTATCTATCTGGTAACAGTGATTGTGGATGGCGAAATCTCTTCACATAAAGTAATCAAGGCAAACTAATACGAACCTTCGGGGAAGAAGGCAGGTTGCTATCGGCAACCTGCTCTTCGTACCCTTCTTAATACTGAAAAAAATATGAAAAAGAGTATATCCATACTAATAGTGCTATTGGGATTCTCCCTTTTTAGCGCATGCGATAAAGAAGATTTCACGCAGCCCGCGCCGACCAATTGGCAGGTGAGCGAATCGGAAAGCTTTAACACCACCATGACCGCTATCGTTGTTTTGCCGGATAACCTGTTGAAGCAGGCGCAGGATAATGATCAAATGGCTGCCTTTATGGGAGAAGAATGCCGGGGAAAAGGCGAACTGGTGAAAGTAGGCGAACAGCGTTTCTACTTCATTACGATCAAAGGATTCTCGGATGAACAGGGCAAAATTGCCTTTAAATACTATAATAGTGGCAACTCGAATATGTATGCCACGGAGGCGATACTGACATTTGAACCGGATGGTGACTGGGGAAGCTTAGACAATCCGAAGATATTGGATCTGAAAGGGGTTAAGTGATCAGCAAGATGAACAGAAACAAAAAACGTATTCACATGAAAAAAATAATAGTATCAATAGTTATTCTCCTGTTGGCTTTCCGGGTGGGAGCACAGGGGCAATATGAATTCTCCGGAGGTACGGGCACTGCAGACGATCCCTATCTTATTACTACAGTGGAAGACTTAGATGCCGTCCGTGACTTTCTGCGTTCGAATTATCATTTCCGACTCTATTCTGATATTGATCTGACGGGGTATATTGCCTCAACTGGCTGGGCACCGATCGGGAGATACAATGAAACCAATGACTTGACATCGTCGTCTGATACAATTTATTCCTTTAATGGCACCTTCAATGGAGGAGGAAAAACGATTAAAGGACTTTGGATCGGCGATGGGGAGGAAGTCAGTGTCTGTAACGGACTTTTCGGTTATTCGAACGGAACGATCAAGAATCTATCTGTGGAGTTGTCATCAGATAAACCCATCCTGGGCGATACCATTTCAGGTGGTATAGTCGGTTGGAATGACGGAAATATTGATAGCTGTCTGGTTGTTGGCGGTACGGTGACTGCCGATACCATTGCCGGAGGCATAGCCGGGATGAATACCGGAACGATCACCTATTGTATCTCGACGGCTGCCGTGCAAGGGTCGGAAGAAGATGATAGCGAAGATGCCGGGGTATTGGTGGGGTATAATGCTGGAGGTGGAACAATAACCTCCTCTTATTATCTAAGCGCAGACGAAGGGCCAACCGCTGTAGGAAATGCAGCGGATGATATTACCCATACAAAGGCGGCTACGTTAACTGCTTTAAAATTGAAAGATACCTATTCCTGGGACTTCAAAGACACCTGGTGTATCGAAGAGGGTGCTACCTTCCCCCGTTTGCAGAATTATGTGTTTTATGCAGGTGATGGAAGCGAAGATTCTCCGTATGAAATCTATTCACCGGATGACCTGGCGGCATTGCGGTTATTCCTGGGAACGGATTATAATGATTATCATTTTATCTTAGGGAATGATATTGAACTTAGTGGAAACTGGATCGCTATCGGGAAAGATGATGTTAAATATACATTTAATGGCTCTTTTGACGGAGCGGGTTATACAATCTCAGGACTAAAGATTGCTGCACCAACGCTTTTAGACCAAGGTTTGTTTGGTACAACTGGAAATACAAACGCAGTCTTTCAAAATATCCAATTGGAATTGGCTGAAGTGGGTATCATCGGATCGGGTAGAACTGGGGCTTTGATAGGTTATTCTAAGGCTACTATCAAAAACTGTAAGGTAACCGGAGGAAAAGTTCAAGGGGGGAATTATGTCGGAGGTCTGATTGGTTGGCAAAATGGTGGTTCTATCACCTCTTCGGTAGCTAAAACGGATGTTGTAGGTGATGCTTTCGTTGGCGGTTTGGTAGGACGGGCGGATGAAGGCTGTATAATCAGTCAAAGTTTTGCCCAAGGAACAGTCATAGGCAGTACAGGAACTGCCGGTGGCTTAGTGGGTACTCTGAAAGGTAGTATCGAGTATTGTTATGCTACCGGGGATGTGACATATGGATCGCATGCCGGAGGGTTAGCTGGATATTTAGTTATGGGTTCTTCGATTACTAATAGCTATGCCTATGGAAAAGTGTCTGGTGCAACTACTAATAATGGCATTGCCGAAGGCACTGGAATAACTTCTTCCTACTTCAAAAAAGATACAGATTGGAATACAAATGTACTTGGAGATGGTGGAAAATCAGCCGCGGAAATGAAAACAGCAGAAACCTTTGACGGTTGGTTCTCTGCTGATCCTCCCGTCTGGAAGATTATCGAAGGCTTCTCTTACCCCTATTTATTGGATGAAGAGATCCTGATGGATGGTGGAACGGCAACAGATCCGATCCTGATTCCAACCGAAGCGGCGTTAGCCAATGTGGGTTATTTTGTAGGAGAATCCTACGCCGATATGCACTTTAAGGTAACCGCTGATATTCCTTTGACGAAGAGCTGGAGCTCCATTGGTCATACGCTGCTTCCTTTTGAAGGGAAATTTGATGGTAACAGTCATATCATTTCCGGATTATCGATCAATAATACGGCTGCAAACCAGGGATTGTTTGGCTATATCGGCACAGAGGGTGAGGTGAAAGGCCTAACCGTTCAGGTTCATACTAATGGCATCATTGGAGGAGATAATTTCGGAGCATTGGCCGGTACTAACGAAGGATTGATCGAAAAATGCCGCGTGATCGGTACCGGTTTGGTGTCGGGAACAGCCAATGTTGGTGGAGTGGCCGGGTATAATACCGGTACAATCAAGGAAACATTCTCTGTTGTTCCCGTAGAAGCCACGCGCGTAAACAGTATCGCCGGCGGATTGGTCGGGGTTACATCGGGAACCCTGTCGCATACCTACGCGACGGGCGATGTGGCGGCTAATTATACCGGCGGCTTAGCCGGGGCACAATATGGCGGAACCATCACCTATTCCTACGCGACAGGTGCTGTGAGTGGTACCTATGCCGGCGGTTTGGTCGGTACACGCTCGGATGGTTCGATCTCGAATGCATTCTTCGATACATGGACAACAGGCAAAAGCCTCGCTGTGGGTGAAGGGACGGCCTATTCTTCAGGAACTAAAACGACGCTCGATCTGTTGACAGCCAGCACTTTTGATGCCTGGAAAACCCAAAATACTAATTGGACGTTCAGTTATGGTGAAGGTGAGGATGCGACAGCTGTCTATCCCTATTTCTCCTGGCAGAAGGGAACTGTGGCAAATAAATTAAGTGATGTGTTTGCATTAACCAATTATACATACAGCTATGGTGGTGCAAGCTCAGACGATGTGCCCGATGAAAGGCCTCTTTCCGTGTATGGCAAAGCAACAGCTATCACCCTCTCGGCTACAGCGTCCGAAGGGGTGCAAAAGCGCATCGTTTCACCGACCCTGGCAGAGGTGGGGAAAACCTATTATGGTGTATTCCTGGGCACCTCCCAGAGTGGAATAACACGACCCGATACGCTCTCTATCGTGCGCGACCTGACCACATACACCGTGCAACTCACGCAGCCCGATTTGGATGCTATTGTGTTGACGGGCACTCTCACCTTCGGCCAAGATTCGGTGATTGCCAAAGACGATACCTTTACCTTTGCCTTCCGCCTTGCCGAAGGATATGAGAAATATTTTGTAGAGGTGTCATCGGGAACGGGTGAGGCGAAGAATGTTTTAGAACCGGTTTCCATAAAAGATGGGCTTCACACCTACGCCTTTACGGTTACCTGCGATTCTGTTCTGAACTTTGCGCTAACCCCGGGCTATGCCGTGACCATTGAAGCGCCTGAAGAGGGTATCACCTTCATCAGCGGAGATACGGTCAATATTGTTATGGTCGATAGTGCTTTCACCTTCCGTTTTGCTTATGCTGAGGGCTATTCGGCTTCAACCCATGCGCTTGCCGTGACGACGGGTGAAACCATATTGGAACCCGACCTGGATGAAGGAGTTTATTCCTTTACACTGGATAAGGTCGAGTCGGATACCACCGTCACGATTTCTCTGACATTTATTGACTATGTGACCGTCACAATCAATGCGCAGGAAGGAGTCATTCTGGAGAATGTCAAGAGGACAAACGAAGTGGTGCAAGGAGAGCATTTTTCATTTTATGTCATCTTGGATGATAGCTATGACTTTTCGAATCATACGATGAGGGCGACTGTCGAAGAAACACCCTTGACCCTCTCCATGCAGGATGGAAAATATTTTGTTGATTTGGGTGAGGTCAATGAGGATGTGGATGTGGCAATTAATATGATCCCCAAAGAAGAACAGGTGGATCCGATTTACCAAACCGTCACCATCGAGGTGAATCAGGCGAATGGTATTGTGTTGGAAACAGGAATAGCCTATTCAAACCAGGTAGTAAAAGGGGAAGAGTTTGTGTTGCAGTTTACCTTAGCAGAGGCCTTTAAGTCGTATGGCGTGGAGGTGCGTACGTTTACCAATCGTCTCATCCACCAGCTCAGCGAAGGTGTCTATTCTGTTACGATTTCGGCTATAGACACGGATTTGGCCATTTATGTGCTCTTGAGTGAACCGGAGCCGGAGGTAAAAGATCCGGTCTATCATACGGTCACCATCAATGCGGCTCTGGGAATTAAACTGCAAGGCACACTGCCGATCTGCCAGGCAATCGAAGGAAAACCATTCTCTTTCCAATTTACTGTCGATGAACGCTACATGAGTGGAAAGACGGTATTTGTGAAAGCCGGATCAGCTCAACATTATCCTTTATTGGAAGATGGCGTTTATACGGTGACTATCTCACGGATCACCGGTAACTTGAGCATCCAGGTGAGTCTGGTAGAAGAGGTGTTCAGCGAAGATATGTTTAAGGTGAATATCGTATTCCCCTTGGGCATTGAGCTGCTGAGTGGTTCCCATAGCATGGATGTGGCGGATGGAAAGTCCTGTACGTTTAGCTTCCGGCTTTTCCCGGATTATACACACCTTGCTCCGGTCGTGAAATCGGGTGATATTACCCTGAAACCAACCTTGGATGGCGGAGTGTATACGGTTGTCATCTCTCAGGTACGTGCTAATATGACTTTTGAAGTTACCCTGGAAGATGGAGTGTCTAACGAGAAACTGAACGACCAACTGCAGATAACCCCCGGAACAGGTTGCCTGATGATCGGATCGCCCCAGCGGGTGCCGGTTTATATCTATGAAGTTTCCGGACGTATGGTGGCTCAGCGCGAAATAGAAGGCGAAGAGATCATCACACTGCCTGCCGGATTCTATATTGTCAGAAGCAATACAACGGTGAAGAAAGTGATGGTTAGATAAACGGCTATTTATAGTCTCCTATAGTGAATACCCCGACTGTCGATAGGCAGGTCGGGGTATTTTTTTTGATTTTATCATCGTGTGAGATGAGATTTCGAGAATCACCCTGTATTGACATTTTGATATTTCGGCGGGAGTTTTTTTCCAAAAAGGTAGGACTTTGCGCACAAACTCCCGGGAGTTAGTATTTGTTAACATTTGAAGTGTAAGCAAGACTACCTCATTTTAACTAAAAACCATCCCCTTTGGCTTACACCTCGATTTGCATTTTTTATCTTCTTTTGTTTTATGCTCATTCCGAAAGTTTACATACCTTTGTATGATGCGTTATATCTTAAAATACCTATGAATAAACCAATCATTGTATCTCTTTTTTTGCTCGTATTGCTCTGGCCGCTCTCAGCCTCTATTGAGATTCGTTCGAGGCATATCACGATAGCAGACGGCTTGGCCAATAATACCGTACGCCATCTCATTCAAGACAGTAAAGGCTTTATCTGGATGGGAACCTTGAACGGGCTTAACCGTTACGATGGGAACACGTTTCTTTCTTATTATCCTTCACACGACCAGCAGCTTTCGCTGGCCGACCGCAAAATATATAGCCTGCAAGAAGACCGGAATGGCTTCCTCTGGATCTGTTTTTCATCTGAACAGTATAGCTGTTTCGATCTGAAGCGATCTGCTTTTGTCGATTTTACAGGTTGTGGTGAGAGCGAACAGAAATATGGCAAAAACCTATTGGCCTCCAATGGGGATATGTGGTTATGGCATGACGCGAATGGTGCCAGGCGGGTGATAAATACAGGCAACGGGTTTCGGTCGGTCACCTACAAGAAGGAGACAAGTCCGCTACCCGATAATACGGTGACCTTTATTACGGAAGACCCCCTCACGGCAACCATTTGGATCGGGACAAACAAAGGATTATTGAAAGTCACAGATAAGAATGAGGCAGTGGTGGATACGGAACATAATTTCCATCACATGATGCTCCACGGGAGTAGCCTCTATTTCTGCACCATCGATGGGAAAATCCTGCAATACGATGCTTCCTCCTCCCGATTGGTACGGGTGGCATCACTGCCTGCTCAAGAGCGCATTTTCGGCTCTTTCGTTTTTAAGGAATCCTGGTTGATATACACCCAGGCGGGCGTTTACTGCTACGACTTCACCACCGGGAGATTGAAGCAAGACCCTGATTTCTGGGGTGAGAATATTCCTTCGGGACATCCCTTAGAAGACAATAAAGGAAACTATTGGGTCTATAACCATACAGGGAAAATATGGTATATTAATATTCATACCGGAGAGAAAAAGAAGTTTACCCTGATCCCGGAAGAGAAAATGGGATATATCGATTACGAACGCTACCAAATCGTTCACGACTCACGCAATATTATCTGGATATCGACCTACGGGAATGGCCTGTTCGCCTATGATATATCGAAAGATGAACTGAGCCACTTCAAGGCGGGGATCGACGGGCTGAGCCATATCAATTCGGACTATCTGTTGGGGGTGATGGAAGATCGCTCGGGCGAGATATGGGTGAGCGCGGAGTATTCGGGTGTTTCGCATATCAGTGTGATCAACGAAGGTTCGTATCGTCATTTTCCCGAAGATCCGAAGTTGCTCGATCGCTCGAATACGATCCGGATGATCTCCGGAATCAATGAAAATGAGATATGGATCGGTACGCGTAAAGGAGGGCTCTATGTCTATGACGCGCAGCTACGGCTTGTTTCCCGAAAAGATATGCAGGCTAATATATACGCGGTCGAGAAAGACAGCGAAGGCAAGATCTGGATGGGTAGCCGCGGTGACGGGCTATGTATCGATGGGGTCTGGTATAGGAATAGCTCTGCCGATCCCAACTCCATCAGCAACAACAACGTATTCTGTATGTTCAAAGACAGCCACGACCGTATGTGGATCGGTACGTTTGGTGGTGGTTTGTCGCTGGCGGTCAAAGAGGATGGAAAATATATCTTTCATTGTTTCCTGAATCGTACCTACGGACAGCGGCTGATTCGCTCTATCTGTGAAGACAAGAACGGCATGATATGGGTGGGCACCAGCGAAGGGGTCTATATCTTTCATCCGGAGTCGATCACCCGCGATCCCGACCAGTATTATCATTATAGTTATGCCGGTGGTCAGCTCAACAGCGACGAGATCAAATACCTCTTCTCAGACAGCCAGGGAAACGTATGGGTGTCGGCGGCGGGTGCCGGCGTCAGTGTCTGCAAGGATCTGACTGATTACAGCTTTCTGACATTCGAACACTACGATACGAAAAACGGCTTGTGCAATGATGTGGTACACTCGATGGCCGAAGATGCGCAAGGCAATTTATGGCTGGCTACCGAATATGGCATATCGAAGCTGATTCTGCCTGCCATGGTGTTTGAGAACTACTATTTCTCTTCCTATCTGCAGGGCAATGTGTATACCGAAAGCGCTGTTTTTCGCAGGGATGATGGTAGTATCCTGTTTGGAACGAGCCATGGCTTTATCTCGTTCCATCCGGCTGATATCAACAAGCAGTCGTTTACCTCCCCGGTGGTGTTCACCAACCTGAACATAAACGGGATGAATGTGTTGCCCGGAGATAAAGACTCTCCGCTTTCCCATTCCATGGCCTTTACCGATGCCATCCGACTGAAGCATAACCAGAACTCTATTCAGGTCGATTTCTCCTCGTTTAACTATGTGGACGACAAGATGACCAAGTATTCTTATCGGCTTCTCAATTATGATAAAGACTGGAGTGTACCCTCTGCTTTGAATTTTGCGGCCTATAAAATGCTGCCTCCCGGGAAGTATGAGCTGCAGGTGAAATCGGAAAACAGCCTGGGAATATGGAACGAAACGCTCTCACAGTTGTATATCACCATCACACCCCCTTTCTATCTGACGGTTTGGGCCTTTCTGTTGTATGCGCTGTTTGCCGGGTTGGCTCTCTTTTTTGCGATCCGGATCAGCCGTAACTTCAACCGGTTGAATAATAAAATTGAAATTGAAAAGCAGCTGACGGAGTATAAACTGGTGTTCTTTACCAATATCTCTCATGAGTTTCGTACGCCCCTGACCCTGATACAGGGGGCGCTCGATCGTATTAACCGCTCCCATATACCGCTGAAAGAGATCTCTTACCCGATGCAGATCATGGAAAAGAGCACCCGTCGGATGATCCGCTTGATTGATCAGCTACTGGAATTCCGCAAGATGCAAAACAATAAACTGGCCTTGTCGTTGGAAAAGACCGATGTGATCGCGATGCTTTACGAGATATTCCTCAGTTTTGGCGATATGGCTGAGTCGAAGAATATGGATTTCCAGTTCTTGCCTTCTTCCACCTCGCTTAAGATGTTTGTCGATAAAGGTAAGTTAGACAAGATTGCTTATAACCTACTCTCCAATGCCTTCAAGTACACACCACCGGGTGGAAAGATCTGTTTGCTGGTGAATGAAGATGTGAAGGAGAATCGACTCGAGCTGCAGGTGACCGACACCGGGGTGGGTATCCCAAAAGAGAAGCGGAGCGAGTTGTTTAAGCGGTTTATGCAAAGCAATTTCTCGGGTGATAGTGTCGGTGTGGGCTTGCATCTTACGCTCGAACTGGTGCAGGTGCATAAAGGAGAAATCACCTACGATGAGAACCCTGGCGGCGGATCTGTGTTTACGGTCAGACTGCCTATGGAACCTACTGTCTATGAAGAGAAGGATTTCCTGAATACCGATAATGCCCTGATGCAACAGCAGGGCAAGGAATCGTTTGTGTCAGACAGTATATCCGAATCGGCCTCCACCGAATCCTATATCAAGCCCAATCCGTTGAATAAGCAGAAGATCCTGATTATAGAAGACGATGTCGACGTACGCCAATACCTGAAAGAGGAGCTGAGTCCCTATTTCCATATAGAGGTGGCCGACAATGGAGCCGCCGGCTTCCAGCTGGCACAGGAATGTGACCCGGCTCTGATTGTTTGCGATGTGCTTATGCCGGAAATGAATGGCTACGAGGTGACCCGCAAACTAAAGGGTGACTTCCAAACCAGCCATATCCCGGTGATCCTGTTGACCGCGCTCAGTCTGCCAGAGAATCATCTGGAAGGGATCGAAAGCGGAGCGGATGCCTACCTGTCGAAACCGTTCAGTATTCGCTTGCTATTGGCACGTATCGTGAAACTGATGGAGCAGCGTGAGAAGCTGAAAGAGAAATTCTCTGAAGAGCCGGGTATTGTGCGCTCAGCGGTGTATGCTTCGATTCGGGATAAAGAGTTTGTAGATGAATTGCATGAGATACTGGTAAAGAACCTGGGCAATTCGCGTTTCTCGGTCGATGAGTTTGCTTCGCAGATGAATGTCGGACGAACAGTATTCTATAAGAAAGTGAAGGGGCTGACCGGCTATTCACCCAATGAATACTTGCGGGTCATGCGTATGAAAAAGGCGGCCGAGCTATTGGCTACCGGCAAACTGACCGTATCGGAGATCTCCTATATGGTTGGCATCGAAGATCCTTTCTATTTTAGTAAATGTTTTAAAGCGCAATTCGGTATGGCTCCTTCCGTATACCTGAAAAACAAGGATACGAACTGATCACTCTTCGATATGCTTCATCCCTGATTCCGACAGGGTACAATTGTACATTATCCTGTAAAAAACGGACAGAATACACGATATTCTATGTATTTGTACGGCTTTCTATTCAGGCTGCATGGTGGAATCGCTACATTAGCACACCAATTTTATTTATCATGAAGAAAGTCCTGTTTACCATGGCGGCAGTGATCTCTGTCGCCTGTCACGCACAACAAATAAGTTATCAGTTTGACTTCACCGACGGAAAAGCCCGGGAAGGTGTCATTAAAGTAACAAAAGAATCCCTTTATTCCGCCGAAGCGGGCTACGGATATGATTTTCGGCCGGCTCCCGACGGAAAGAACCTGGCGCCGTTTTTCTTCTCCGTCGACGTGCCGGATGGTAATTATAAAGTGACTGTTGCCCTGGGATCTAAAAAGAGGGCGGGAGTCACGACGGTACGTGCCGAGTCGCGTCGTCTGTTTATCAATCGACAGCAAACAAAAAAAGGGGAGATCACAGAATATACCTTTATTGTAAACAAACGAAACAAACAGATCACTGATAATGAATCTGTGCGAATCAAAGCCCGGGAAGAATACAAACTGAACTGGGATGATAAATTGACGTTGGAGTTTAATGGAAGTGCTCCGCAATTGGCTTCGCTCCGTATCGAGAAGATCGATGAGGCGATCACCGTTTTCCTATGCGGAAACTCGACGGTAGTCGATCAGGACGAGGAGCCTTGGGCCAGTTGGGGGCAGATGATCCCCGCCTTTTTCAACGATCGGGTGGCCTTTGCTAACTATGCCGAGTCGGGCGAGTCCGCCAATACCTTTATAGGGGCAGGCAGACTAAAAAAGGCGCTTACGCAGATGAAAGCGGGCGACTATATCTTTATTGAATTCGGTCATAACGATCAGAAGCAGAAAGGTCCCGGCAAAGGAGCCTATTATTCCTATATGACCAGCCTGAAAACCTTTATTGACGAAGCGAAGTTGAAGGGGGCTCATCCGGTATTAGTCACGCCCACCCAGCGAAGAAACTTTAATGAGGAGGGAAAAATCGTGGATACTCACGAGAATTATCCCGAGGCTATGAAATGGCTGGCTATCAAAGAAAACATTCCGTTGGTCGATCTGCATGCCATGACCCGCACCCTCTATGAAGCACTGGGCGTGGAAGAATCTAAAAAAGCGCTCGTGCATTACCCCGCTAATACCTATCCGGGGCAGACCAAGGCCTTGGCTGATAACACCCATTTTAATCCATACGGGGCTTACCAGGTGGCCAAATGCGTGGTGGAAGGCATAAAAGCGCTTCGTCTGCCGTTGGTAGAGTATATTGCAGCTGATTATACCCCTTTCGATCCGGCACATCCGGATGCCGTGGAACTGTTCCAGTGGGATCTGAGTCCTTTCATTGATGTGCAGAAGCCCGACGGGAACTGATTGGAAAACTAAATGATAAAAATAAAAGTTATATGAAACATGTATGTAAGGCAGTTGTGTTATCCTTTCTCTCTGCCGTTATATTCAGTGGATGTTCTTCTGAAAAGAAATGTGATTATACCAGTTTGCCCTGGGTTGATCAGGTTGGTGCTCACGCCTATCCGGGCGATGAACTGTTTAAAGCCAACGATTACGGCGCGGTGAACGACAGTACGATATTGAGTACCGCCGCTATTCAGGCCGCCATCGACGCCTGCCACCAAAAGGGTGGGGGAACGGTTGCCTTCGAGCCAGGCGCCTACCTGACCGGCGCGCTTTTTGTCCGTAGCGGTGTCAACCTGCAGATAGGAGAGGGGGTCACCCTCTTGGCCAGTACCAATATCGATCATTACCCGGAATCTATGACACGTATTGCCGGCATAGAGATGGTATGGCCGTCGGCGGTACTGAATATCCTGGACGCGGAAAACGCGGCAATCTCCGGAAGCGGATCGATCGACTGCCGTGGAGAGGTGTTCTGGGATAAGTATTGGACCATGCGCAAGGAGTATGAACAACGCAAATTGCGCTGGATTGTCGACTATGACTGCAAGCGTGTACGGGGCATCCTCATCTCGAACAGCAAGGATGTCACCTTGCGCGACTTTACCCTGATGCGTACCGGATTCTGGGGCGTGCAGGTCTTATTCTCCAATCATTGCACAATAGACGGCCTGGCAATCAATAATAATATTGGCGGACATGGACCGAGCACGGACGGGATCGATATCGACTCCTCCTCTTATATCCTGATCGAGAACTGCGATGTCGATTGTAACGATGATAATATCTGCCTGAAAGCCGGGAGAGACGCCGATGGATTGCGGGTGAACCGTCCGACCGAATATGTGGTGGTGCGCAATTGTATCGCCCGCAAGGGAGCGGGTCTGATTACTTGCGGCAGTGAGACCTCGGGAGGCATCCGCCATATCCTGGGACATAACCTGAAAGCCTACGGCACCTCGTCGGTGATCCGCCTGAAATCGGCTATGACCCGCGGGGGAACGGTCGAACACATCTATATGATGGATGTCGAAGCCGAAGGAACGCGCCACGTATTATCGGCCGATCTCAACTGGAACCCCAGCTATAGCTATTCGGAACTACCGGCGGAATACGAAGGACAGGAGCTGCCTCCGCATTGGAAGGTGATGCTTACCCGGGTAGAACCCGAAGAGTTGGGTTATCCTCGCTTTAAAGATGTATTCCTTTGTAACATAAAGGCTACAGGCGTAAAGGAGTTTGTCTCTGCTGCCGGTTGGGACGAAGCGCTCCGATTAGAAAATTTCGAACTGTCGAACCTGGATATATCGTGCGTAAATGCCGGGAAAGTCATTTTTACCGAGCGCTTCAAGCTGGATAACGTGACACTGGATGTCAGTTCGGGTGATAAGATTCTGTTCCGTGACAATACGAATATGATAAGTAATGTGCATTACAAATCAAACGATTTACATTAATACAAGGTCAGAAGGCGTTTCTTCGGCTCAGAGTATACAGGTCAACGCTATACGGCTTTTGTCTTCAAATCAAAAAACTTTCAGATATTTACGAACTAAATAGTAGCAATAAAGATATGATTGAATTTTGGGAATCAAGTTTTAGGGACAAGCAAGCTATGTGGGGATTGGAAGCGGCTGATTCTGCCTATATGGCTCTGGATCTATTCCGTGAGAAGGGATTAAAGAAGATACTGATCCCCGGATTTGGATATGGCAGGAATGCAAAGCCGTTTCTTGACAATGGCTTTGAAGTGACCGGCATAGAGATATCCGAAACGGCAATCGAACTGGCTGAAACGCATTTTGGTGAAACGGCCAAGGTGTATCACGGCTCTGTCACCGATATGCCGTTCGATGATGAGTTGTTTGATGCTGTTTTCTGTTATGCCCTTATTCATTTGTTGAATATGCGGGAGAGGCGGAAACTCATCATGGACTGTTATCATCAGTTAGCCCCCGGCGGGTATATGATTTTTTCTACCATTTCCAAAGAAGACGCCTTGTATGGAAAAGGGAAACAGCTTAGTAAAGACAGGTTTGAACGCATAAAGGGCGCTAAACTATTCTTTTATGACGAAGATTCCATAAAGCGAGAATTTCGCGACTGTGGCTTGATTGATATCCGGAAAATGGATGAACCGGTAAAACAGAGGGATTCCCGCCCTCCGATGAAATTTACAGTCATTATTTGTGAAAAGCCCAAAATGACAAAATGATATTTCGGCAGGAGTTTGCGCGCAAAAAGGCAGGGGTTTGCAAACAAACTCCCGGGAGTTAGTATTTGTTAACAATTGAAGTGTCACGAAATAGGCCGAGTTTTAGTTAAAATCGGGGGTGTTTGCTTACACTTGTGTTTTTGGAAAAGCGGCTTTTGCTCCCCCTCAAAAAGGGGAATCTAAAGTGTCATTAAACCAGATAATGTCATACCTTTGTGAATAATGGATTTTTAAATTATAAAACTATGAAAGAGAACCTATTATCCAACAACCAGATGTTTCTTGAAAACGAAAGTAAATTTTCATATGAAGAAACAGTGAGATTGCTTTCAGAGCATATTTTAGACATAAATTGGAAGATTTCCGCCATACACGATTTGCAAGCCACATTGAAGAAAAGCGGAAAAGAGATTCTGCCTATTCAGATTTTCGAACTCTGTAATCCTGTTTATTCCGGCCAGTTGCTTGACACCGATATGTTGCGCATTTATTCTCCGATGATGCCTTGTCGCTTGTCGGTTTATGAAAAGAATGACGGGAAAACATATATCGCACGAATGAATTCTGAAGCGATGGCCTCCATGGTAGGGGGGAAGGTGGAAGAGGTGATGGCCAAAGCTTTTTCCGATATAGAGGAGGTCTTGGCCTATTTTATTGCTGACTAATTCTCCTTCCGTAGTAGGGAATCTTTTTGTTTATTCGGTATATATATAAATTGCAATTAAAGAATACGTTGACAAAGCCAGAGTTTAAAGAGATCTTTGATCAGTATTTCGACCCTGTTCGTACTTATATCTATTACAGGTGTGCCGATGAAGATGTCGCATCCGACATCGCACAGGATGTATTTATGCGTGTCTGGGAGAAGAGAGATGTGTTTGACACGAAGAACATCAAGGCTCTTCTCTATAAGATTGCCAATGATATGGTGATAAGCGATTATAGGAAAAGCGCTATCCGGCTCGACTATGCCAAAGATATGGTTGGAACAGGTATTGAGCCTTTGTCGCCTCAGGAGATGTTGCAGTTTGAGGAATTGAAAGCGGTGTATTCATCTGCCTTAAGTGAAATGGGCGAATTGCAACGCGAAGCCTTTCTAATGAGCCGGAATGAGGAGTTGAAATACCACGAAATATCCGACAGGTTAGGCATTAGCGTAAAGGCTGTGGAAAAGCGAATCACAGGTGCCTTGCAATTTTTAAAAACGAAACTTTTATAATTATGAATATAGAAGAGATAAAAATACAACCTACCTGGAGCCGGTCGAAAGAAGAGATTTGGGCGGAGAAATTTGCGGGATTGGAAGACGAAAAGGATAATAGAGTTCCTTTCTATAAACGCTCGCTGTTTCGCTATGCAAGCATTGCAGCCATTCTTTTGATCCTACTCCCTTCGGTTGCTTTCCTTTATTCGAAAGAGGTAACGG
Organism: Parabacteroides sp. PFB2-10; assembly: GCF_029893085.1. Classification (GTDB taxonomy): domain Bacteria; phylum Bacteroidota; class Bacteroidia; order Bacteroidales; family Tannerellaceae; genus QVMG01. The sequence continues at coordinate 9,725 of NZ_JARXWI010000003.1, read as the reverse complement.
TGCCGAAAGGGGAACATTTTGCCCTGACGTTTCCCGATGGTTCGCAAGCGACCATAAATGCCGAAAGCAAACTGACCTACAAACCTCTTTGGTGGCGCCTATCGAGAGAGGTGCGTTTAGATGGAGAAGCCTATTTTCAGGTGGAAAAAGGAAAAGAATTCAAGGTATATGCTTCGCACGGAATCGTGACAGTGTTAGGCACCAGCTTCAATGTCTTTACCCGTTCGGCACGATACGAGGTGGCTTGCCTGTCGGGAAAAGTAAAAGTTGATTCTGACAATCAATCGGTGGTGTTGACTGAGGGCATGCAAACAGTTTTTAAAGAAGGTGTGTTGCAGGCGGTCAATAATGAAGAAATCATGCAAAAGATAGGCTGGACAAACAATCGGTTTATCTTCCGCGAAGAGCCCTTGATACACGTTGTTCAGGAAATCGAACGGCAGTACGATATAAAAATCATCGTTCCGGAAAATATGGATTATATTTATAGCGGAAACTTCACAAAACCGGATCATCCGGAAGAGGCTTTACAAATCATACAAGAACCTTTTGGCATAGAACTTAAAATAAGAAAATGACTTGAATAGATCTTTGTATATTGTTTTTGTATTGTTGTGTGTGTATCCTGTGATGTATGCGCAGGAGATAAAAATCAATGCCGCGGATGAGTCTTTAGATAAGGTTCTTCAGAACCTGGGTGTAGAGATTTCGTTCGACAGTAAAGCTGTTTCGATATACCGGATTACAGAAACGAAAGTGTTCGAAACCATGGACGACGCCATGATTTATCTATTGAAAGATAAACCTTTGGTGTACAAGAAAACAGGGAATGTATATGTTATTTATCCGGAAGAAACACAGAAACAACCCTCTCCTCCTCCCAAAGAATATATTCTTTCGGGCGTCATAGCTGATGATACAAATGGCGAAAAACTGGCGTATGCCCATATCCAAACCGGTAACGGGACAATCATCACAGATGAGAAGGGCTTTTTCTCCTTAAAAAGCCATGATAGTTCTACCAGGATACGAACCTACTATCTGGGATATAACAGTATAGATACCATCCTTTCGACGGGACATCACGCACTGCATACCACTCCCCGCCTGATGATGATACCGGAGATAACCGTGTCGCCCTCTTCAACTGCCATGATGATGCAATCGGGCAAAACATCGGGAGAGATGCGACTGAACTATGCGGTTGCCGGACAAATGCCGGGAAGCGGCGACAACTCCGTGTTCAACCTTTTGCGCATGATGCCGGGCGTAAGAGCATCGGGGGAGCCGTCCGACGATTTGATTGTGTGGGGAAGCAATAACGGCGAAAGCAAAATAACATTCGACGGTTTCACTCTTTTCGGCTTAAAGAGTTTTAGCGACCACATCAGCTTTATCAATCCATACATGGTGAAAGAGATCCGCTTGTTGAAAGGAGGATATGACGCTTCGTCCGGAAACCGAATCGGCGGAATCGCCGACATCATAGGGATCGATGGCAATCGGAATAAACCGACTGTCAAAGCGACCGTAAGTAATCTCACGGCGAATGTATTTGCCTCTGTCCCTGTGTCTAAACGCTCTGTCTTAATGGCATCTTACCGACAAACGTTCTATAACCTGTATGATGTGGAAGAATTAAATCCATATGGCAAAAACAGTAATGAGGAAGGTAATGGCAAAGGAAAAGGGGATGGAAATGGAAACGGGAATGGACAGGGTAATAACAAACCTCAACAAACTATAAGTGATATTTATCTATCTCCGGATTATCAATTCCATGACATTAACATAAAATACGCAGGCAGCACTTCCGGCAACGATAGTTACCAGATATCGCTTTACACCTCAAATGATGACTTTGACTATTCGGTTGCAAAAGAGGACGCCTATGATCTAAATGCTTCGCAAAACAGTCATCAATATGCCGGAAGTGCGATGTATAACAAAGTATGGCGAAATGCCTCCTCCTCTCGCTTCACGGCAAGCTATTCCCGGTTGGATACGCAAAACGACCATGTCACCAAACGTCAGGGAAACCAATCCGAACCGGAAATAACTATTTCGACAAAAAACCGCATCGAAGAAATGCGGATAGACCTGAATCATTCCTTTCATTGGGGGACACATCAGAAGATAAAACTGGGCGGGGAAATTCTTTTCTATAAGGATCTGGTGGACGAGAATAAAAACAATTTAACGGTGCCGACTCTATATCTGTCAGACAACTTTGCCTGGGGGAAATTCTCCCTGAACGGAAGTGTACGAGCCGACCTGGCAAATAATACATTTTATATCCAACCCCGCTTTTCCGGTAGATACGCTTTTTCTGAAGCAATAACGGCCACAGCCTCCTGGGGGTTGTATCGCCAATATATTTCCCGCACTCCGATACAAACCGACAAGTATACCGATATTGTATGGAAGATACACCCGGACAGTATCATGTCTTCCATGCATACGCTCGCCGGCTTAGCCTTTAGCCAAAATGGATTCTTAGTAAATCTCGAAGGCTATTACAAAAAGAATAAAAACATCATGCGTTTATCGAACGAACCCTATAAAACTAATGTGGACATCGCAGGCATGGATCTGTTTTTGAAAAAAGAATTCGATCGGGTATCGCTGTTTGGCTCTTACTCCCTGTGTCATATATCGGATCAAAAAAAGGAAACCGGCCATGAAGTCAAACTGGGAGGCATATTCGCTATCAGAAAATTCACGCTATCGGCCAATTATGTTTGGGGCACCGGCTTCTCTCCTGCCCTTAAAGGCGGACAAGGCATCAGGCAGGGGAACAATACGATTCAGGAGTCAGATACCGATTATCACAGGCTCGACGTCGGGCTTAGATACAATCATCAATTTCGTTCCTTCCGGTTGCAGGCGGGTGCCTCCATATTGAATGTATTGAATAATGAAAACATGAAATACAATTATCTCTTTTCCGACCGGAAAGAGGTCACAAACATCTATACCAAAGCAACTCCCTTCACTCCTATGCTCTTTATCGAAATTTTATTCTGAAAACAAGTAGGGTAAAATGTAGCTCGTGCGGTTGATAAGTAAAGCATGCAGCATGTAGAGACATAATTCTATTTATTAATCTTAAATGAGAAAAAAATGAAAACAAGACTGTTTATGGCGGCGTTGGCCATTGTTCTGTCAGTGGGAGTTGCATCTGCGCAAAGCGGTGACAAAAAAGAAAAAAACCTGAAGCAAAAAACGACTATCGAAAAGCTTCTCGGGGTATGCATTCAGCCCAAAACGGATAAACCGTGTGTTAACTTTGTTGACGCTGACAATGACGGGATCTGTGATAATGTGGCATTAGGCCTTTGTACGGGGAATTGCGACGGCACCGGTATTCCCAAGAAAGACGGTACCGGTCAAAAGAAAGGTCGAAAATAACAGATCATCTGTTCTTTAATTGAAATGCCACTTTGATATAAAGTGGCATTTTTTGTTATGTCAGCCGGTGGGGTATCTCCAATTCCATGCGGTTTATTAATAAAAACATCAAACAACGAACGATTTAAATTGTAAAAGTATGAATACGAACAACAAATTATTTATCTGGGCATATCTGGTATTCTCGTTCCTATTGGTTTCATGCAACAGTGATACTGATTTCGATGATAACAGTGAATATGCCAATTTAGAACCTATTAGTATCCTGAATGTGTCGGCAGAAGGAACCTCTTCTTTTATGGTGGACCATATTTATCGGGTTTTAGATACGACATCGCCATTGACGGCCGACGAAATTGAATTTTTGTATGCGGTACGGGAAGATGAAAAGATGACGCACGATTTAAACATTGCCTTTTCTTCTCTTTATCCTGCTGCCATGCAGTTTGTCAAAATCAGCCGTGCCGAAGCAACGCATATAATAACGATTGAAAAGCTTTTCGATTATTATGAAATAGACTATCCGGCCTTAACTTCTCCGGGGGTGTTTGCCGATGAAGACAGGCAAAACCGCTATAACGAATTGGTAGCTGAAGGCAACACCCTGGTAAACGCCTATAAAGTGATTGCCTCGTTGGAGGAAGAGAATATCATTGCGTATACGCATGTTTTAGGAGATATATCAAATTCCAATATTAAACTTATTGTTTCCAATCTATTAAGAGGTTCCAGAAACCACCTGCGATCAATTGTTCGTCAGATAAATGCATCAGGAGAAGTCTACACGCCGGTATTATTAGACGATATCACGTATCAGGAAATTATATCCTCCCAACCGGAGCAAGGCAACAAATACCAGCAGCAAGGCAAACAGGGACAAAACACCAACAGCAAAAAAGGAAATCGCCAGCAAAGCAGAAAAGGTTCCGTAAATAAGTTAGGTGTATGTACAGGGTGTGCCAATGGAAATTCTTCCGGTAACAATCCGAATAAAGGAGATGCAGGAAAAGGATACAGAGGCGGACATTAAAGATCATTTTTCTTATTAATCTCAAAATGACAAAATGATATTTTGGCAGGAGAATTTTGCCAAACTCCCGGGACTTTGCGAACAAACTCCCGGGAGTTTGCATTTGTTAACATTTGAAGTGTAAGCATACCCCTCTTGTTTTAACTAAAAACTACCCCCTTTAGCTTACACTTCGATTTTGAAAATAATCAACTTTCTGCCCCAATACGGGTGAAGTTTATAGGCGTTTTTACTGAGCAGATCTCAAACAAATTGGGACTTGGTATGCGATTCTTGCAAAAAAATCAATTTATTTCCATTGGAAATTTGTTCGTTCGGAAAATAACGCCTATCTTTGCAGTGTTATTGTTAAGTTAAACGTCAAAAGAAGTAGATATATGGAGAAAGTAACAGGTTTGATAAAGGAGAATAAGTTGATGCTGATTGGCCTGATTGTGGGCGCCATCGGAGGATTTTTGTATTGGCGATTGATCGGATGCAGCGGTGGTAGTTGCCCGATAACATCATCCCCGTTGATGAGTACATTGTGGGGTGCAATAATGGGTGGCTTATTGATCGGCTCGTTTAAAAAGAAAAAAGAAGAATAACTATATAAGCATGAAAAAAGTAGTAATCGCACTATTATTTGTAAGCTTTGGGTTTACAGCGTGCAACGCACAAGCGAGTGAGAATAAAAAGAATACAAATCAAAAAAAAGTAGATACAATGAAAACAATTCAGTTAACAAAAGCAGATTTTTTAAGTAAGGTAGCCAATTATGAGGCGAACCCTTCCGAGTGGAAATATTTAGGTGACAAACCGGCGATAATCGACTTCTATGCCTCCTGGTGTGGCCCATGTAAAATGATTGCACCGATCTTGGAGGAACTTGCTGCCGAATATGGCGACAGCATCTACATCTACAAGATTGATACGGAGAAAGAACAGGAATTAGCATCTGTATTTGGCATTCGCTCCATCCCGACACTCTTGTTTGTGCCGATGGAAGGCGCTCCTCAGATGGCGCAGGGTGCGATGCCGAAAAGCTCGCTCAAAGAGGCAATCGATAACGTTTTATTAAAGTAATCATGCAGCCAGAATTAAATACAATGGAAAAGAGTATGGATGCCAAAACTGAACCTTTGTGCCGGATACGTGATATCTACAGGGTGATCGGCGATTTTGAAGTCGAGTTTGCTAATGCTCATGGGGTGAAACTCAACGAAGGAATGCTACTGTGTTCCTTATATACCATGGGACAATGTTCGTCCGGCAGGATCGCGGAGTTGTTAGGCCTGACCCTCTCCAATTCCTCCAAAGTCATCTTGTCGGCGGAAAAGAAAGGATTGGTTGAGCGTATCATCGGAAAAGAGGACAAACGCCAAATGCTTTTTGAGCTTACCGAGAAGGGTAGGGAATGTATCCAATCGATCAAATGCGAATCGGATAGTATGCTTGAATTGATTTCCAAGATAAAGAACATATAACAAGCAGAAAATGAAACATATCATTGTAGGAGGAGTCGCAGGTGGTGCTACGGCGGCTGCTCGTATTCGCCGGAATGACGAATCGGCTGAGATCGTTTTGTTCGAAAAAGGAAAGTATATCTCCTATGCTAATTGCGGATTACCCTATTATATCGGTGGTACGATACCCGATCGGGAGAGCCTTTTTCTGCAGACTCCTGAATCTTTTGGTGAGCGGTTTAATGTAGATGTCCGTGTGGAGAATGAGGTTACACAGATCGATGGGCAGAAAAAAACAGTAACGGTGCGCCGTATCGACGGGAGTGAATATGTAGAGAACTACGACAAACTGCTGTTGTCGCCGGGAGCTACGCCTGTACGCCCTCCCTTGGCGGGGATCGATTCCGAAGGGATTTTCACATTGCGCGACGTAACAGATACAGACCGGATCAAAACCTATATCACAAGTCATGCTATTCGCCGTGCGGTGGTTGTAGGAGCCGGCTTTATCGGTTTGGAAATGGCGGAGAACCTGCATCAGGCGGGAGCCGAGGTGGCAATTGTTGAAATGGCAAATCAGGTGATGGCTCCGATTGATTTTTCAATGGCAGCACAAGTGCATCAACATCTTCTGCAAAAAGGGGTGGCATTACATCTGGAGCAAAGTGTGGAGAAATTCTCCAAACGGGGGCGACAGATCGATGTGCATTTTAAAAGTGGACAGGTGATTGAAGCCGATATCGTAATCCTATCGATCGGTGTCCGCCCGGCAACGGCTCTGGCAAAAGACGCCGGTTTGAAGATTGGCGAAGCAGGTGGTATCTGGGTGGACGACTACTTGCAGACATCGGTTGCGGATATTTATGCCGTAGGCGATGCGATTGAGTTTCCGCATCCACTGACCGGTAAGCCGTGGTTGAACTACCTGGCCAATCCTGCCAATCGTCAGGGACGTATCGTCGCCGACAATATGGTGTCGGGCAATACCACGAAATACGAAGGGGCGATTGGTACATCTATTGCCAAAGTATTCGATATGACGGTAGCCTCTACGGGGTTGGCAGCCAAACGGCTGAAACTATTCGATATTCCTTACCGCAGCTCCTGGACACATTCCGGATCACACGCGGGTTACTATCCCGACGCCTTGCCCTTGAGCCTGAAAATAACATTCGATCCGCAAAGCGGCAAACTCTATGGTGCGCAATGCGTCGGTTATGATGGCGTGGATAAGCGCATCGATCAGATAGCCTTATTAATCAAAAATGGCGGTACGGTTTATGATCTGATTGAGGTTGAACATGCCTATGCGCCTCCTTTCTCTTCGGCTAAAGATCCGATAGCGATTGCGGGGTACGTGGCAGGCAATATAATCAGCGGCGCAATGCCGGCTGTGACCTGGCGTGAGATGCGCGATGCTGAACCCGATGCGGTAACAATACTTGATGTGCGCACGGCCGATGAGTATTCGATGGGTATAATCCCCGGATCGATAAACATCCCTCTCGAGGAACTTCGTTCCCGGTTGGCAGAGCTTCCGACCGATAAAGCAATCTATATCTATTGTGCCGTTGGGCTCCGGGGTTATCTGGCTACAAAGATTCTGATGGCGAATGGATACACGCAGGTCAAGAACCTATCGGGTGGCTATAAGACCTATTCGATGGCGGTTGCTCCGGTTACGCATATTGAGCCCCAGATCATCGGATCGATAACTGATTTCGATCATTTAGACCTACAAACGACAAAACGAGAAGTGAAAACAATCAAAGTAGATGCCTGTGGATTGCAATGCCCGGGACCGGTGTTGAAATTAAAACAAACAATTGATTCGATGCAGGCCGGAGAACAACTTGAAATGACAGCTACCGATGCGGGATTTGCCCGCGATGCACAGGCCTGGTGCAACTCAACCGGCAACTCCCTGGTATCCAATACGGAAAACAAAGGGAAATATACAGTCGTGATTGAAAAGGGGCAGTCAAAGGAGTGTCGCATTGTTACATCGTGTGACGGCAAAGACAAAACACTGATTATGTTCAGCGATGACCTGGACAAAGCCTTGGCCACCTTTGTGTTGGCCAACGGAGCCGCGGCAACCGGTGGGAAAGTATCCATCTTCTTTACCTTCTGGGGACTTAACGTCATTAAGAAAGTCAAGAAAGAGCGAGTGAAAAAAGATCTTTTTGGCCGAATGTTTGGCTTTATGTTGCCCTCCCATTCCTTGAAGCTAAAGCTATCGAAAATGAATATGTTTGGTATGGGCAGCCGCATGATGCGCCATATCATGAAGCAAAAAGGGGTTGATTCCTTAGAATCCTTACGCCAGCAGGCACTCGATCAGGGTGTTGAATTTATCGCTTGCCAGATGTCGATGGATGTTATGGGCGTGAAGCGGGAAGAGTTGCTGGACGGTGTCACAATCGGCGGAGTAGCTTCCTATATGGAACGAGCGGATAATGCAAATGTGAATTTGTTTATCTGATTTATATCCCCCCAATAAAAGATAGATGATCGTTGGCAAAGTAGCCGACCGGTCATCTGTCTTTTTTTTATAAACCGTTTCTTGTCGCCTGCTTATGGGTTTACCCCAATAATTCTTTTTGTTCAAATCTCCTGAGGAAATTTATCACGACATATCGTGCAAAAGAAGAGTAAATCTGCATTCATATATTCTTTTTACAATAGAACCGATCGTTAGGTCATCAGAGTATAACAACCAATGTAGCAAGTGCAATGACAACCCAAAGAATAACTCCCTCCAATACCGGCTTTGCTCCCACTTTCCGGATGGCTGCCGGCGATAAGGTAGCACCTATCAACAATAAAGTCATAGAAAGAAAGCAGTGGGATGCACCGGAAATAAAACGGAGTATCCCAGCCGGGATATCTATATAGGTATTCATAACCATAGCGCCTATAAACAAAAAGATAAACCAGGGAATAGACACTCCGCGACTTTTGCTTTTCGAGAAAAAGAATAGCGACACAAGCGACAACGGAATAATCCACAGGGCACGTGTAAGCTTTACGGTAGTGGCAACCGCCAGGGCTTCCGCTCCATATTCGGCTCCTGCCCCCACCACCGAACTGGTGTCGTGGATGGCAATGGCAGCCCATAACCCAAACTGTTGCTGGGTCAGCTCGAGCCAATGGCCGATAGGTGGAAAAATAAATAGCGCTATTGCGTTTAAGGTGAAGATAATAGCCAGCGACATCGATGTTTCGTTTTCGTCGGCATTGACAACCGGCGCAACAGCTGCGATTGCACTCCCTCCGCATATCGCTGTGCCCGACGATATCAGGTAGGATAATTTGAGCGGTATTTTCAGCCAGCGCCCTATGAAGTAACCAATAATCATCACGCCTGTTACCGAAACGATCGTGAACAACATACCCTCGCCGCCTGCTTTAAGCGATTCGTGCAGGTTCATACCAAAACCCAATCCCACAACTGCTACCTGAAGCAGGTATTTTGATACCTTTTTGCTAAGTGCCTGATAAGGGTTCTTTAGGAATAGAGCAAAGACAATGCCTGTGAATAAGGCGATAGCGGGAGAGAAAAATGCCGAAGCAATAAATAATGCGATAAATAGATAACGGTTCATGTATATATGCATATAATGCTACAAAGGTAGCTATAATAAACCGTACGACTGTAACAGATGTTACGATTTATCTTCTCGAACGACTGTATGTTTGCGAAAGAATAATGAAAAAAAGTTATGAACCACGGAGAATTCTATCGTCGATGCGCTTGGACAGTACTGTCGAAGCGCATGGACAGAACTGTCGAAGGGCATGGACAGTACTGTCCAAGCGCATCGACGATAGAATTC
>NZ_JARXWI010000002.1 GCF_029893085.1 Parabacteroides sp. PFB2-10 | reverse complement strand
AAAGAATTCAAACTACCCCACCGCTGCGAGCAGCGGTCCACCCCCTTCTTTTCTAAGAAGGGGAGCTTTTGGATACTTATTTCGGTACTCCTTGGATCTTCACAGATTACAATATTTGAATCCCCCACTAACCCCTAATTTCCTTTCTTTCCAAATCTGATTGCCTGACATCCTGAAATTCATTTCATTCGATGAATGGCTATCTGACCTTTTATTTGTTCTTTTCGCGGAAAGAAAGAAGGGGCAGAAGCTCTATAATATATAATGTATAAAAAGAGATCTCGTAATCTACTTTAAAGGTATGTGAGGATTGGAAGATTTTCATTTATGTGGCTGAAGGCTACTGTGGGTCTGCAAGACCGAGTTCCGGAGGGACGAAGATTTAGCCCAGGGTAAGCAGGCCGAAGGTCTGTGCCACCCTGGGGATTTATGAATGTGTAATAATGAGTTCTGTAAGAACGAAAGAATAAATCCAATCTCCATACATCCTATATGTATAAGTATAACGAACGGGGCCATTGCATTGCCAAGAAGCTGCCGGGTGCGGACTGGATCTATTATATCTACGACAAGGCGGATCGGCTGATCTTCAGCCAGGATGGTGAACAGCGTGCGCGCAGCGAATGGCGTTTTACGATTCCCGATCTTTTTGGACGGGTGGTATTGGAAGGAATCTGTAAGAACTCCCTCTTTTACGATACAGATCCGCTGCAAGGTACCGTGGTGAAAGCTTCCCATACAGGAGGGACAAACACTTATAAAGGGTATACCTTCAGCTATCCGTTGACCACCGCCACGGTACACTCGGCCTGGTACTATGATAACTATAGTTTTTGCAACTATAATGATGTTCCCGCGCGAAGCAGTAGTACCACCGATTTTAAGGAAGAGACACGCTCGGGTTATTCCATTGTAGACGCGACAAAGACACAAGGCCTTCTGACCGGCGAACTGCATATGATGCTCAAAGGAACGACAACGACCCTCTCTACGGTTTACTATTATGATAACCGCGGGCGTATGGTGCAAACAAAACATAAAGACCATAACGGGAAGATCAATAAGGAGTTTCTCTCCTTAGCCTTCGATGGCTTGGTGGAAAAACGCTTCCTCTCGCACCGCTCGCCGACAAATACGGAGTACACCGAGGAATACCTCTACGCCTACGACCATGCCCGCCGCCCAACGACCACGACGCATAAATGGAACGGTGCGTCGACAGGGGTGGTATTGGAGGCAAACACCTACGATGCGCTTGGACGTATAAATAGTAATGTACCGATGGGGATAACCCGTATGCAGTCCACTCATTCCTATGATGTGCGCTCACGAGCGGAATATATCACCCGGGGCTTTTTCAATCAGCACTTTGGCTATACCTACGGTAGTAATATTGCCTCCTATCAGACCTATCTCTATTATGGTAATAAGAAATACGACTTTACCTACGACGGTCTGGGTCGCCTGACGAATGCTGCTTTCAGCTTAAGTTCAAGCAGTAACTTTGCTACCTCGTATACCTATGACAAAAACGGCAATATGGCGACCATCCAGCGTTATGGCCGTAAGGCATATCAGACCTACGGGTTGATCGACCAGATCACGACGGTACGTGATGGAAACCGTATTGTGAAAGCGACCGATGGGGTGGCCAACTTCCCCGATAGCCAGTCCCAGGATTTCAAGGATTATGTGAATAAGACAACGGAGTATACCTACAACCAAAACGGAGCAATGACCCAGGATCAGAACCGGGGTATCACCTTGGTGACATACAATATCCTGAACCTTCCGGAACAGATCGATATCAAGAGTCCGGTAGCGGAAGCAAGGAATGAATACTATTACAGTTCAGACGGAGTGAAACGCCGTGTGATCAGGAAATGGAACCCGAACTATTCCACTTCGCCGGTGATTGGTTCGGCTATCAACACCTCATCCTTGACTCAAACCGAGACGACGGATTATGTGGGGAATGTGGAATATGTGAATAATGTCTTGAAAAGGGTCTATGTAGGCGCTGGTTATATCGAAAATAATGTGTATCATTGTTACCTGAAAGATTACCTGGCTAATACACGGTTGGTCGCGACACCGACGGATTCGATGTACCAATGGTTAAATTATTATCCTTACGGAATGCTCTATGGCGATAGAGGAGACCAGGGTCGACAACAGATAAAGTATGGCGGCAAAGAGTTTGATGATAAGCACGGCTTAAACCTATACGACTTCGGTGCCCGCTTCTACGACCCGGCCTTAGGTATTTTCCTAACCCCGGATCCGCTGGCGGAGAAGTATTACAGTACGAGCCCGTATGCGTATTGTTTGAATAATCCGATGCGGTTTGTGGATCCGACAGGGAAATGGATAGAGTCAGCGTGGGATATTTTTAGTCTTGTGACCGGTGCTAAAAATTTTGTCGAAAATGTCAAACAAGGTAATGTTGGTGCAGCAGTTGTAGACGCGATCGGGGTTGTAGTCGATGTGGCTGCAGTGGCTTTGCCAGTAGTGCCGGGAGGTGCAGGAGCTGCAATAAAAGGTGTTCGAGCCGCAGATAAAGTTGTTGATGCTACTAAAGCAGCTAAAACGGTTGATAAAACGGCAAATGCCACGAAAGCGCTTAACAGAACAACAGAAGGCACGAAAGGTGCCCGATTTGTGGGCGATATTGACGGCAAAGTGATAGATTTGCAGACTACTCCAAAAGGGTCTTATATACATCCGGATGGTAGTCGGACGGATGTATTGCAAACTCGTCCTCACTTCGATAAGAAAACACAAACAAGTCATGGGACGAGTCATACGCATGAGAAATATACAAATACACGACCTGATGGGACTGTTCAAGAAGGTCCAGATCTTAAAAAAACACATATTCCTACCTACGAGGAAGTAGAGAGAATAAGAAATGGACAAGCCATAAAAACAAAATAATAATGAGAAAACATATTTATAGAAACGAAGAGGTCGATAACATAATTTTAGATGAAAGTTTGCTTTTATCCATAGAATGGATATATAAAGAACATCCAATAATTGAAATTAAAATAGACTGGTGCGGTCAAGAAGATCTAAAAGACGAGATTGTATTTTTAGAAATGCAAACGAAGTTGGTATTTGACTACGCAGGAAATATTGATTTTAACTTCAAGCATTCAGGAACTTGGAATAGCGGGGCATTAGAAATAACAGAATTCTCTTATTTAAAAAAAGGAACCATGTATATGATCGAATTCAAGTTCGATTTTTCTCCAGTTGGGTATATACGGTTTAATTGTGCTGATTTCTATTTTGAAATTATTGAAGAAAATGTACCGAAGTAGGTAGACGCATAGCAAGTTTCGCTTTGCTTTTGCATAATGGAATTAAAATATAAAGAAGATGCGTAAGAATACCTTGAATTTAGCAAGTTTGTAAAGAACTTCTCTAAGTTCCTTTTTGCAAAAGAACAAAACTACATAAAAAGAAGTATTCCTAAAGAAGAATACAAATATGATAGATGATATGTATGGAAAGTTATTGGATTGATAATATATACAATTTGATTCGAGATTTCTCGAATATAGATGATCAGAGAAAAAATTGGCTTGGATTAAATCCTAATAAGGTATCATCATACTATGAAGATATAAATATGTTAGATGATAATTGTTTTGATGATTTTATCGCAGAATGGAGGAATAAAAATATGGATAAAAAAACTTTGAAAGAGATGGCTCGTTTCAGAAAAATTTTAAATTCATATGAGGATAATATTCATCAAAAAGAATGGGGTGATGAAAAAGTATTAGACGATCCTAATTGGATAAGAGTAGTTATGCAAGCAAAAAAAACAATAGACGTTTGGAAAGTTTGATTGATCTTGGATATAAGAGCTCTTTTTGGCAAAGGAGTTCATATAAAGGGTATACCCTCAACTATACATTGAACAACATTACGGTACACTCGGCCTGGTATTACGATAACTATAGTTTTTGCAACTATAATGATGTACCCGCAGAAACTTTTCATAGGCAAATAAAACCGAATATTCTTAATAAAGCAGGTGATTTCTCTAGGATGGTTGGGAAAAACCCAGATGTTAAAATTGTTAATGGCAAAATCAAATTAACTGGTACTGGCTCGTTCAAAGGGAAAAGTTTTAACACAGGCTTGGATGCAATAGACTTTTTTGGAGGATTTTAAATAATGAAAAAATATATATATAATTTACAAATTTCATGTTCTGCAGAGGAGCAGTTAGATGAGGTATCGAAACTACTCCGCATAGAACCGACTAAGCGGATAGGTAATATTTGGTGTCTTGAAGTGGAAGAGACTGAGAGCGATGAATACTTTGATTTTGTAGATTACTTTCTGAGTATTCTTGAAGGAAAATTTGCTCTATTAGAATTGATTGGAGTGGCAAAATCGGATATCAACATATGGTTTTTATATCAATACGAAGGCCAGTGTAATATAGAGTTCTCCGCTAATGATCTAAAACTGCTTGGGACTAGTGGTGTTAGACTTTGTATCTCATGCTGGCCTTCAGGATAATTATTATTAAAATAATACTGCTGACCGACTAAAATTATGCGAATGGTGATTATATTAATAGTCACACAGGAGAATGGATTGGAAATTTATTTGACTATATCTACTAAACTATGTATCAGATGAAATGTGATTATTTTTTAGATAAAGTATTTTGCGAATTTACTGTTATTACTCATGATGAAGATTGCCATATTGTGACAAAGGAAACAGGTATAAAACCTTGTAGATTTTTTAATAAAGGTGATAGGTTTACTTCAAAGTACTCTCCAAGAATTGGCCGTCAACCTCATGGATTGTGGGCAATACAATCTACGCCTGTGATTAGTGAAGAATTAGATATTTCCCGTCATATACAGTATTTTCAGAAGCTTTTTGAGGATAAGATGGATATAATTGAAAAGCTAAAAAATCAGTATCATTTCGAATGTGTATTTTCTATAGATATTGAGACTGAAGATGCTGGTGTTGGATTTGATTTAAATGAAGCAGAGGTGACTTTTATTCAAGCAATATCCTCAAGGTATAGTTGTCATTTTATGACCAAAGAGAAGATTGATAGATAAACATAACTATTCGAGTAAAGTTGATTTTTTTATCTTCTGCAAAAAGAAAACTACGTGAAAAAGGAATTATTCATAATAATCACCCTATTTTTCTTGTTTGGAATCAGATTTGTTTCTTATGCCTTCGATGGCTTGGTGGAAAAACGCTTCCTCTCGCACCGCTCGCCGACAAATACGGAATACACCGAGGAATACCTCTATGCCTACGACCATGCCCGCCGCCTAACGACCACGACGCATAAATGGAACGGGGCATCGACAGGAAAGGTCTTGTCGGCAAAAACCTATAATGAGCTGGGGCAGTTGTTGACTGATAAGAAAGGCAACTCCTCCAGTATGCAGGCGGCTTATACGTATGATGTCCGCTCTCGTTTATTGACAATTGGTGAGACCAATTTTTCAGAGACTTTGACATATAGTTATGGTAGCAATATTCTGACGGGGCAGACGGCAGTAAATGGTGTAACCCGTAAATATACCTATGGCTACGATGGACTGAACCGTCTGTTATCTGCTACCAAGAACAGTGGCACGGGCGACTATGCTACAAACTATACGTATGATAAAAATGGCAATGTGATGACCATTAAGCGCTACGGAAATTCAGCGGCAAGCAGTTGGCCATTGGTTGACAATATCACAACTGTACGTGACGGCAACCGTATCCAAAGTGCTAATGATGCTGCCGGCACAATTACCTATAGCCTGTCACAGGACTTTAAGGACTATGTAAGCCAGGCGACCGAATATACCTATAACCAGAACGGAGCAATGACGCAGGATAAGAACCGGGGCATTACCTCCGTTACCTACAACATCCTGAACCTTCCGGATCAGATCGATATCAAGAGCCCGGTGGCTGAGGCACGGAATGAGTACTATTACAGTTCGGATGGAGTGAAACGGAAGGTAATCAAGAAATGGAATCCGAACTATTCCACTTCGCCGGTGATCGGTTCGGCTATCAACACCTCATCCTTGACTCAAACCGAGACAACGAATTATGTAGGGCATGCAGTGTATGTAAACAATAGTTTGAAACGAATTCTTACGGAGAATGGTTATATAGAGAATAATAATTACTATTTTTATGCCAAGGATCATTTAGGTAGTAATCGAGTGGTGATGAACGGTTCGGCCTCAAAGGTACAGTGGACAAATACGTATCCTTTCGGCATGAGTTATGGCGAAGGTCAATCTCTTGAGCTCCAGCCTTACAAATACACCGGTAAGGAGTATGATAATAAACATGGTTTGAACCTGTACGATTACGATGCCCGCTTCTACGACCCGGCCTTAGGTAGGTTTATGACCATGGATCCGCTGGCGGAGAAGTATTATTCGGTAAGCCCGTATGCGTATTGTTTGAATAATCCGATGCGGTTTGTGGATCCGACGGGGATGTTTATTGATGACTACAGGTTGTTACAGAATGGAATGATCGAACTTTTGGAACGAACGAAGGATGATTATGATAGGTTGTTTGTTGCGAATAAGCCTGAAATAGATCCGCTTATTGTGTATGACACGTCTATTTATCTGACTTAACTCAGGACAGGATGGATTATAATGGAAGGTATGCGGTAAGTAATAATAGGGATGAAATGTTTAAAATATTCTATTATGGAGCAATGCATTCCGATGTGGAGTTTCGGATAGATGGATATAGAACCGGATCAGGAGTAAATGAGTATTTTGTTGGGACTTCAGGTAAAGAAAGTGCATCTTTCCCTTCGCTAAATTTGGATCGCTTTAATAAGTTTGATATGGTTTTTAATATGCATTCTCATCCCGGGGATAACAAGGGGTGGGAAGGGACAAAAGGGGCTTCTGGTGTCGACATACAGAATGTTACAAGTAGATACCAAAGTTATAGAAACGCAGGAATGACACATCCGGATCAATGGTTTAAAACAAATGGCAGAAATACAGTATTTCCAAAACATTATGTATTTCATAAACTAAGCTCTACTTTATACCATTATACACCGTGGCAGAGTAATGTGTTTATTCGAAAAATCAACAGTCCAAAAGGGCTTTACAGAAACTTAGGATTTTAGTTATGAGATGGATAGTATTTTCTTTTGTTTTTATTTTCTTTGCTTCATGTTTGTCAAAACGAGAACAATTAATAGCAAAAGAGAATAATGAAACAGAAGCTTTAGGTAATGGTGCTTTATCATTAGAACTACTTGCCCAGATCGAAGATCTGATACAGCTTTACGATGATAGAAAATCTGAAATATCTACAGAAACAAACATGATAAAAATGGAGTTCAGAAGATCAAATGGTGAATGTTTTTTGGTTCTTTATGATATGCCTTATTATCAGAGAAAAAAATTAAAAGGCTATGAAATAGTCAATTCGTATATGATTTATTATGATGACAATGAGGATGAACTATATGTGAATATGTATAATTTAGACGAAAAATGTAATTGTGATCTTGTTGATTTTGACAAATTAGAGACAGAACCTCTTGCCGATTATACTGAAATAGAAAATTCAGATCTACGCGAAGGTAATTTTGACCCTATTGGACGAATTTATAAGATCCATAGTAGAGATAGCCTGGAGCTTGTTTTTGAAGGGTTTATATAAATACTTAAGATTTAGTCATGAGATGGATAGTGTTATTTTTTATCGGATTAGCTCTACTGGCAGTCGTAGGATCCTGCAAGAAGAAAGCCTCGGATCAGCCCAATGAAGCAACAGAGGTGGAGGATGTTCTCCTTACTGACGAAATGGAGGATGCTTTATCACCCGCATTATCTTCAGCTATTAAAAGTACGATCTGTTTATACGATAGTGTTTATAATAATAACGAATTATTTTCTTTTTGGAAAGAGTATGCAAATATTATCAAAGTTATTTTTACTAAGAAAAAAGATGATTGTTATGTCACAATAATAGATTGTCTATATTATCAAACATATTTATTAGCTGGATACATACTTTACCAAAAGTATATGATTGTGTTTGACGAATATGATCCGATAGAACATGAGTTGTATATAAAAGCATCCGGTTATGACAATTCATGTAATTGCAATCTTGTAGATGTTGAAAAATTAAGGCATGATACTCCGCCTCAAGAATTCCATAATGAAAACTCCGAATTTGTAAATTATGACTTTGATGGTATAGGAAGAAGATATAAAATCCATAACAGAGATAGCCTGGAGATTGTTTTTGAAGGATTTATATAAAGAAATGGAATCCGAACTATTCCACCTCGCCGGTGATCGGTTCGGCTATCAATGCCTCATCCTTGACCCAAACCGAGACAACGAATTATGTAGGGCATGCAGTGTATGTAAACAATAGTTTGAAACGAATTCTTACGGAGAATGGTTATATAGAGAATAATAATTACTATTTTTAGGAGTAAATAAAAACATCTATTTTGCTGTGCTTTACAAATACAATTTTTATTTATGAATTATATATACAGAGTAGTTCTTTTGATGGTCATAATATGTATGTTTGCATCATGTGATACGAAACATAAAGAATTCTCCCCGCCAGCTTTTGACAAGCAGATAAATGTGAAGTACTCAGTTGTTCAGGATACATTTTTACTGAAAAGTCCCAGGGAAATAATATCATTTGACAATTATATTGTAATAAATGTTTTAACCGACAATAACAATCTTCATGTTTACGATAAACAAACTGGAGATTATCTTGGGGGATATGTGACAAGAGGACAAGGACCGGAAGAAATAGCTACTTGGTGTGAATCTCTTGATTATAATAAAAATGAAAAAAAAGTGACCGTACTGGAGGTGAACACAAACCAATATTTTATTTTTACCGTAAATGATGATCCGGAAAATCTATTGACATTCGATTCGAAAAAAGATTTCACGGAAAACAGTAAAGAAGGTATCGAAAGGCCATCGAATTTATTTATAATTGACGAAAATCTGTATTTATTAGACAGCCGAGTCTATCCTCCATCCGAGAATCACAACCGTCGATTTTCATTGAGAACAGAAGCCGGAGAAAAAACGAGTGAGTATAATGATTTTTCTACTGATGATTTTTGGGCATATACAGGAGCTAGTCAACGAGTATCCGTTTCACCAAATAGAATGAAATTAGCGCATGCCACTTTCTATGGGGCTGTTTTGGAAACATTTAAGATAGGTAATACAATAGATTTTATTCAGGAAAAACTTTTCTATCCTATTATTTTAGAAGATAAAAATAACATGTCCTCTATTCCTACTGATGAAACTATTCAGGGCTTCTTAGATATTTGTACATCAGACGAGTATATTTTTTCAATTTTGATTGGAAGTAAAGAATCCAACAACAAGAATATTTCTGTCTTTGACTGGAACGGAGACCCCGTAATACGTTTTAACACGGATATAGACCTCTACAATATATGTTATAATAAAGAGGACAACTCGATATATGCAGTTGCAATGACAGAAGATTATGACTATATGTTGGTGAAATTTGATATTTCTAACTACTTAGCTCCTTCTTAGTACATGGCAAAATATTTGCCACAACCTTCTTACTGTTCTACTTTAAACCTGAGTCTAAGTCGCCCATCGGTATAATCAGTAGTCAATATTTTAAAACGACCAATCTCTGATGTGTTTTTAACGTGTTCGCCAATGCAAGCGCATTTATCGTAATCGCCAACGCTGACAATGCGTAATGTCTCACTTACATTTTCAGGAAGTTTATTTAAATCTATCTCATCCGGGACATTCTCTTTAGAAACAAATGAAATGGTAACAGGCAAATTCTTAGAGATAATGTCATTTACGGTATTTTCGATTTCCGCGAGTTGTTCTTGTGTGGGAGCCTCATTTAAATAGTAGTCACACTTGCTCTTTTTTCTTTCTATATGACTATTACGTGAACGCTGGCAACCGAACATGCGCACCATTGTCTGATTCAGGATATGCTCTGCTGTGTGCATAGCCGGATTGGCATACTCTTTATTACTTTTGTTGATATCTGTTGTATCGATCATAGGAATTGGATGTTTAATTAGCGTTTTGAAAAGCGAAATTATCAAATAAAAAGGAAATCCCGAGAAAAACTCCAAAAATAAAGCTTGCTTCGACAGGCTTACATGGTAGATCGAGAGGGGAGAAATAGCTAATATATTGGAAGATAAAACAAACTGAAAGCTTTTCTTGTTATTATATAAAAAGCATATAATAATATATAAACAAAAGAATTTATGACACCAAAAAGAACTTACAGAAAGACTGCCCAACAGGATCCTATAAGACTGGTAAAAAGGTATTTGAAGCATTTGACTTTTGATGAGCTGGGAACTGTAATTGCTTGGGCCGAACGTTACCGAAAAGAAAAAATAGGTAACGAAGAATTACAACTGATTAAACAAAAAGAACAGTTGGAACAAAAGCTCAAAGAGCTGAAAGAAATGGACGAAAAGATGAATGATTTTTGATCCGTAAAGGAATGATAAAGTGTTAGGCAGGTTGTTTTTCGTGACAGCCTGCCTAATCTTTTTTTAGGGAAACGGTTTCTGATTGATTATTTATTTACCTTTGCCCGCTGTAGCTATAACTTAAATAATAGATTATGTCAGTTGCAAAAAGAGATTCAGAAAACAGGAAGGTGACGACTCACCGCCTGATCGAGATGAAACAGCGGGGAGAAAAGATTTCCATGCTGACAGCTTATGATTACTCCATGGCTCGTATTATTGACGAAGCAGGTATGGATGTTATTTTAGTGGGCGACTCCGCCTCAAACGTAATGGTGGGCAATGTGACCACATTACCGATTACGTTGGATCAGATGATTTACCACGGTAAAGCGGTAGTCAACGCTACTAAAAGAGCTTTGGTTATTGTTGATATGCCGTTTGGTACTTGTTCGGGTAATCCGCTGAAATCATTAGACGCGGCTATTCGCATCATGCAGGAGACAGGAGCCGATGCTCTGAAAATTGAAGGTGGGAAAGAAATCATAGAAGATGTAAAAAAGATAATAGACGCAGGCATTCCGGTTATGTCACATTTAGGATTAATGCCGCAATCAATTAATAAGTATGGTACCTACACGGTGCGTGCGAAAGAAGAAGAAGAGGCTGAAAAGTTGATAGCAGATGCCCACATGATGGAAGAGATAGGATGCTTTGGCCTTACCTTGGAGAAAATACCGGCCAAACTGGCAACCCGTATAGCATCAGAACTAAATATACCGGTAATTGGCATTGGAGCCGGAGGCGGTGTCGACGGACAAGTATTGGTGATGCACGATATGCTGGGACTGACTAAAGGCTTCTCACCACGATTCCTACGTCGTTATGCCAACCTGGAAGAGGTGATCACCAGTGCCGTACAAAACTATATCGAAGATATAAAACGACAGGATTTCCCGAACGAAAAGGAACAATACTAAATATGGAATGAAGAAAACATATTTTACTCTTATGATGTTGACCAGTTCTTTGTTATTAAACGCGCAAACACCCGAATCTTTGCAAGTAAAAGAATACACCTTACAGAATGGGCTTACCGTTTGGCTGAATGAAGACCATAGTCAGCCTAAGGTTTTTGGTGCCGTATTGGTAAAGGCAGGGGCAAAAGACTCTCCTGATACAGGGATACCGCATTATTTCGAACACATCATGTTCAAAGGGACGGAAAAGATCGGAACATTGAATTATGCCGAAGAAAAGCTCTTATTGGATTCCATCGAAGTAAAATATGAAGCATTAGCCCAGACGACAGATCAGGCAGAGCGCGCACAGATACAACAAGAGATTAATGCCTTAAGCGTAAAAGCTGCCGACTATGTGGTGCCGAATGAGTTCGACCGATTGATCACGCGTTATGGCGGTTCCGGATTGAATGCCGGCACTTCCTATGATTATACGGTCTACTTCAATACCTTTTCTCCGCAATACTTCGCTCAATGGGCAGAGATCAATAGCGAACGGTTGCTGTCGCCTGTTTTTCGTCTTTTCCAGAGTGAACTGGAAACAGTTTATGAAGAGAAAAATATGTATAGCGATATGATGGGTAGTCAGGCAATAGAGCGGTTGACAGAACGTTATTTCCGCCCGCATCCCTATGCGTATCCAATACTGGGAAATACCGAAAACCTGAAGAATCCAAGCCTGAAGGAGATGCGGAAGTTCTTCGAAACCTATTATGTGGCTTCCAACATGGGACTCATTCTTTCCGGCGATTTCGATGCGGAAGAGGTGATGCCTATCCTTGAGAAAACATTTTCACGTATTCGACCGGGCAATATCCCTCGGAAAGAACCTGTCGAGCTGCCCGATTTCAAGGGAAAGGAATCGGTCGATATAAAGTTTCCTGTTCCGGTAGTAAAGGCGGTAGCCTTGGGATTTCGTGGTGTCCCGGCGAATCACAGTGATCAGGTGGCACTGAATATAGCCGTAGGTCTGTTGAATAACTCCAATGGTACCGGATTCTTAGACAAACTGATGGTCGACGGCCAGGTTTTATCAACCATGGCGTTGAATGAAAGCATGAATGAGGCAGGCATCCTGGGTGTTGTTGTTATCCCGAAACTTCTTTTCCAAAGCAATAAAAAGGCGGAGAAGCTGGTGTGGGAAGCTATCGATAAAATTAAAAACGGAGACTTCAGCGAGGAAACATTCCAAAGCCTCAAACTGGAACAGAAGCGGGACTATATCTCCAGCCTGGAAGATATCAACTCGCGTGCGCAGTTGATGATGCGTATCTACTCACAAGGCAAAAGCTGGCACGACTATATGGAAAGCCTGACGGCTATCGACCGGCTGACGCGGGAGGATATCAGTGCGATTGCTCGCAAGTATTTTTCCGACAACCATCTGCATGTCACGAAGAAGACGGGGAAATACCCGAAAGAATATCTGCCGAAGCCTGCATTCACACCGGTTACTCCACCGCACAGAGACTCTTCTTCCGTGTATGCCCGTGAGCTGGAAAAGCTTCCGGTGAAAGAAATACAACCGCGCTTTATCGATTTCAAGAAAGATGTAGAAAGAATCACCCTGCAGGAACAGGCCACCTTGTTTGCAACCGAGAATCCGGTTAATAACATCTTCACCTTGAACCTTTCGTATGGTGTGGGCACACTGGAACGTCCGGTATTGCTCTATCTGGCGAGTTACCTGAATTACATCGGGACGGAGCAGAAAACA
This sequence comes from Parabacteroides sp. PFB2-10, assembly GCF_029893085.1. Taxonomy (GTDB): domain Bacteria; phylum Bacteroidota; class Bacteroidia; order Bacteroidales; family Tannerellaceae; genus QVMG01. The sequence continues at coordinate 344,564 of NZ_JARXWI010000002.1, read as the reverse complement.
TTCAATGAGTTTCGCGAACGCTTGCAGGTATTAGGCAGTACCCTCTCGTATGAAGCAACCGATCAGGAGTTTATTGTGAAGGTAACAGGCTTCGACGATCATTTTAAAGAGACCGTAGCCATGGTTTCCGAATTCCTTACGTCACCTAAAGCGGATGAAAAGAAAATCAAGCAGGTGATCGATGAAGCGAAAATAATGGAGAAGGGCTTTGTGAAATCGAATGACAACCTGGCCAAAGCCCTACTTGAGAAAGTGAAATACGGGGAGCGCTCCCGCTACCTGAAGAAGCTGCCCCTTTCCGATGTGAAGAAACTGAAAGGAGCGGATCTGTTAAAAGAGTTTTCCTCCGTACAGAAAGTGGCTTGTCATTTCCATTACACCGGGACACTTGCGGCAACCAAGGTGGCCGATGTATTGAAGACAACCATGCCCCTCACCATGCAAACCGCGAGCCAATCGCCCATATACCGCGAGTCGTTGGAATATGATAAACCAACGGTCTTCTTCCTAAATATGCCGGATCTCTCGCAATCCATTATCTATGGATACACCAAAGGGGATCAGATAACCGATATGCACTTGCGCCACGCCTCCAGGCTTTTTGCCGGTTATTTCGGTGGCGATATGTCTTCTATTATGTTTCAGGAGATCCGTGAGTTTCGTTCGTTTGCCTATCGTGTATCAGCCTCTTTTGTTGTTCCTCCGTTTAAACAGGCCGGACAGCCTGGTGAGTTCATTACCATGCTCTCCACGCAGGGCGATAAAACCCTGGATGCTCTGACCGTATTGGATGAACTGATCAAGAATATGCCGGAGAGACCGGAGAGATTGGATGCATTCAAGCAGACGTTGAACAACTATATTAGCAACGATTACCCCTCTTTCCGGCGCATATCCTCCAAACTAGCCTCTTATTTGCGCGAAGGATACAGCGAGGATCCGAACAAAGCCTACCTGGCCGATATCCAGCAGATGCAAATGGATGATATCATCCGTTTCTATGAATTGAATGTAAAGGATAACCCAATGGTTTATATGATTGTTGGAAACTCCAAACATATTGATATGAAACGCTTGGCACAGTTTGGCACCATTGTAGAACTGAAAAAGAAAGATATCTATCGTTAATGTATAGCCGCGAAGAACTGAAGCAGTTGAAAGTAGAGTTTTGGGAGGGTTTTGCCGCCTACTGTGAGGTGCAACCCTATCTGCATGGACGAAAGAAGATGTGGAGACTCTACGATACAAAGGTGAAAGGGGTGGAGCTTAAGTTTGACGCCAACCGCCAGGGCGCTTATGTTATTCTTGAAGTGAATCATTCCAAAGAAGAATCCCGGCTCGAGATGTTTGAAAAGCTGACCTGGTATAAAGAGTCATTGGAGAAGGGCATGGAAGAGTTGATCTGGGATATCTGCTTTGTACGCGAATCAGGTGAACAGGTTGCCCGGGTTTATACCGCTCACGAAGGAATAGACATACACCGGCGTACGCATTGGGGAGATTTCTATCGCTTTATGGCAACGCAGATGTATCAATTGGAGAAGAACTTTCTGGCGATAGCCGACTATCTCAGAGACTGAAAGATACTTGGCTTTCCTGAAAGACTACATAGTTTAATCCGTAAATCTAACCGGTATGACAAAGACAAATAGCCTTTTAGGCTTTTTATTGGTGTGTGTATTTATCTCTTGCAAACCCTCTGTGGAAGAGGATAAACACGGTCATTTATTAAACCAGGGCGTTAGCGCAGAACTAGCTGAATTTCGAAAAGAAAACTACCGGGAAATAGCCTATTCACTACACTTCGATATTCCCGATTCACTCGGACAACAACTCCAGGGCAATGCAAATATTTCGCTTGTTATAGCCAACAACCAGCCACTCATTCTTGATTTCTTTACAAAAGAAGAGTGGATAAAAGAAGTTGTTTTGAATGGCGAGTCGATTGATTACCGGTTTAAAAACGGACATATATTTATCTATCCGCCGGAAGGCCGGGAAGTGTCCAAGCATACGTTATGTGTCCGCTTTGCCGTCAACAGCCACTCCCTAAACCGTGAGAATGAGTTTCTGTACACCTTACTTGTCCCCAATAAAGCCCACACGCTCTTCCCCTGCTTCGATCAACCGGATCTAAAAGCGAATTATACCCTTTCCCTGCATCTGCCCAACGGATGGGAAGCCGTTAGCAACAGCCCGGTAGAGTCTGAAAAAGACGGAGTGATCCGTTTCCGGGAGACAGAACCGCTTAGCACCTATCTCTTTGCCTTTGTTGCCGGAAAGTTCGATAAGGAAAAGCAGGAACGCAACGGTCGTGAAATAACCCTTTACCATCGGGAAACCGATCCCAAGAAGGTTGCCCAATGTCCTGACATTGCTAAAGAGGTCTTTGATGCTCTGGAGTGGATGGAAGAATACACCACGATCCCTTACCCATTTGCCAAATATGACCTGATTATTCTTCCCGGCTTCCAGTTTGGTGGAATGGAACACACAGGAGCCACACTCTATAACGATCGCCGTATGTTCCTAAACGAACAACCTACATTAAATGAAAGACTTAGTCGGAGTTCCCTGATCGCTCATGAGACGGCACATATGTGGTTTGGCGATTATGTCACCATGAAATGGTTTGATGACGTATGGACCAAAGAGGTCTTTGCCAATTACTTTGCGGCACGCATGGTTGAACCATTGTATCCGACTGTCAACCACGACCTGAACTTCCTACGCAGCTATTACCCGGCCGCCTATTCGGAAGACCGAACCGCCGGTACCACCTCTATCAAGCAGGAGCTCGATAACCTCACAAACGCTGGCCTAATCTACGGACAGATCATCTACAACAAATCGCCGATAGTCATGGAAAAGCTGCTCGGCAGGCTGGGGGAGGAGTCTTTCCGTAAAGGCATTCAGGAGTATCTTCATACCTATGCCTATGGCAACGCTACCTGGGAGGAGTTGGTAGCTATTTTTGATAAATACACGGAGGAAGACCTGGAAGAATGGAGTCATGTGTGGATACATGAAAAAGGTATGCCGGAGATCGAGGCACATATCGAAAACAAGCAGTTGGTTGTTACTCAATCCGATCCTCTGAACCGGGGACTTATCTGGCCACAGGAAATAAGCTATACCCTGGTGGATGGGAACAGCCGGAAAACCATCCCCATTGTCTTTAAAATAGATTCACCCTCCATACGCATCGATTTTCCAGAGGCAAACAACCCCATTATATTGCCTAACAGCGACGGAAAGGGATATGGCTATTTCCCACTTAGCGAAGCCGACGCCCGTCATGTCATGATGAAGTTAAAGAGAAGCCGGGATGATGTCTTCTGTGGTTCTCTGTTGATCACCCTGTATGAAAATGTGATCCGAAAAAACATAGATCCTCAATGGTATGTGCAAGAGATACTGAGTTATATCTCCCAAAAGAACAACCCTTTACTAAATGCCATGGCACTAAGTAATATGGCTCGTTGTGTACAGCTATTCTCCATCGATACCCCTCCGGTCGAAAAGGCTTTGTGGCAGATGGTACATACGCATCCCGACCGCTCATTCCGCCTGCAGGCATTCCGTACCTATGCATCCCTGGCCGATAGCAACACAGCCATCGACCGCCTCTATACGGTATGGAAAAACAAAGAGCAACCGGGCGCTTGCCTGTTAAGCGAAAATGATTATACCGACCTTTCTTATAAGATGATGATGTATAAGCCCGACCTCTTGTCGGATATTTATCAGGAACAAATTAATCGGATTACTAATCCTGACCGCCGGGAACAATATGCCTTTGTCTCCACATTCATCCGTCCCAAAGAGGAGGAGGATCGTTTATTATACTTAGTAAAACTGTCTTATGCCATATCTAATTATAGCGAACCCTGGATCGTAAGTGCATTGAACTACCTTTACCATCCCAAGTTGTTGAAAGAGGAGGAAATAGAAAGGCTTGTGCATATGGGAGTCTATCTGGCAGAAGTAGCTAAGGAGCAGGGTGATATATTTCTTCCCACCAACTGGTTGCATGCTATCCTCTCTGATCAAACATCAGAAAATGCGCGCAAAGCCGTTGATAATCTTTTAGACCGTGGTGAAGAACACCCCCTACTGGTTAACAAAATTCTGCAACAGGCAGACCATTTGTATAGATAATAGGATATCAGGCACAACATATAATCACACAGAAAAAGAGAAAAGGGTATGGATAAAATAGCATTTATTATCATCGGGTTGTTCTTTATCGGCTTAGGCTTCATGCTCCACAAATGGCCTATGTTGATATCGGGGTATAATACCATGCCCAAAGAGCAGAGGGATAAGATTGATATTAAAGCGATTGCCCGCATTATGCGCGCCTGTTTTGCAGGGATGGGTGGCATATTGATTGTTATGCCGTTTCTGTTTGACCTGATCGGCCTTTCTTCCTGGAAAGATTCCCTACTATTGGTGGTTGTTTTTGGCGGAATAGCCATTATGATGGTCTTGGTCAATATGAATCCTTCTGTTAGGGCCATTGTACATACAAAAGCCCAAAAGATCACATTTTTGGTCGTAATTCTTTTCCTATTACTGATTTTCGGTGGTTTATATAAAACGGCTCAGCCGGCCCATATAACGGTTGCAAACAATCGATTAGTGATAGAAGGATCGTATGGCATATCTATTCCGCTGGAGCAAATAAAAGAGGTAGAGGTGACCAATACAGCCCCTTCGATGGATTATAGAAGGAATGGTTTGTCCTTCTCCCGTTATCACAAAGGGCATTTCCATTCAAAAGAAAAGGGTGCCCATCTGCTCTTTCTTCATAGCGGGCAACCTCCTTATCTGATTATTACCACCGAGAAGAATCAACGCATTGTGATTAACCGCTCCACCCCGGAGGAAATTTATCAACTCGAGCAGCAGATTAAGCGGGATTGAAAGAGGAATCTCTATAAATGCATCATTTTACAGGTAATTGTACATATTTACGTGTCGCGATTTGGGGTTTAGCTTACTTTTGTATTCTTCAACGAAAACTACATAAAAGAAGAAATACAAATGAAGAAACAACTGAATGTAACAAAATGGATATGGGCTGTTAGTGTGCTGTTCCTACTGGCCTGTACCGAAAAGGCATCCGAGAAGATCGACCGCTATGCCCTGGTAGAGCGAAATAACCCGCATGTAACAGAGTTTGAAGAATTATCTTCTCTATCGGTCGGTAATGGGAATTTTGCTGTGACAGTAGATGCCACCGGCTTGCAGACCTTTCCGGAACTATATGCTGCTGGTGTGCCGCTGGGAACACAAGCGCAATGGGGCTGGCATAGTTTCCCTAATACAGAAAAGCTGACACATGAAGAAACATTGAAAAACTATAATTTTCGGGGTTGGGAAGAGCCATACGCGGTACAATTCAATGACCCGGGACGCCCGCAAGACGCTGCCAACTATTACCGGATCAATCCCCATCGTTTGCATCTGGGGTATATCGGATTAGAACTGACGGACGAAAATGGCCAAAAGCTGAAAGTAGACGCCATCCAATCAATTAACCAGGAACTAAATCTCTGGGATGGAAGAATCGACAGCCGTTTCTCTATCGGTAACGACTCTGCCAGTGTAAGAACCGCCGTAGACCCGGTGAAAGACCGCTTGGCAGCTGAAGTGAATTCCGCAATGATCAGCAAAGGAACAATGCAGTTAAACCTGCGCTTCCCTTACCCTACCGGTCAGCACTCCGACGACGCAAGTGACTGGAATTCTCCGCAAAAGCATAAAACAGAGATTGTCTCCCAAGATGAATCCTCATTCGTATTGAAAAGAACATTAGACGAAACGGTCTATTATCTGACTGTTACATACAGCGGAAAAGCGACTGTTATAGAGAAAGAGGCTCATTATTTCGTTATTACTCCCGAAGCAGACAACTTCCATATCGCCTGTGAATTCACCGATCAAAGTCCGGCAAACAAAGTATCCATGGTAGAGGAAACCTTTACCGCTTCGGCAGCCTACTGGCAGGATTTCTGGCAAAGAGGGGGTGCTATTGATTTCTCTCGTTGCACAGACGAGCGTGCACCGGAACTGGAACGCCGGATCCTACTTTCACAATACATCATGGCCATACAGTCGGCCGGTATGTATCCTCCGCAGGAGACCGGATTGACCTATAACAGCTGGTATGGGAAATTCCACCTGGAGATGCACTGGTGGCACGCGGTTCATTTCGCCTTATGGAACAGGGCGGATCTGTTAGAGAGAAGTATGGACTGGTACACGCAGGCCTATCCTGTGGCAAAGAGTATCGCTGAGCGGCAGGGATTCAAAGGTGCTCGTTGGATGAAGATGACTGATCCTTCGGCTACCGAAGCGCCCTCCAAGGTAGGTTCCTTCCTGATTTGGCAACAGCCCCATTTTATCTATATGGCCGAACTGATCTACCGCAATAATCCTTCGCAGGAGGTGATTGACAAGTATGCTTTTCTGGTTAACGAAACAGCCGAATTCATGGCTTCATTTGCTACTTACGATGAACTGGAAGGCCGTTATATCCTGAAGGGTATTATCCCCGCGCAGGAGACCCTAAGGGCATCGGAGACCATCAATCCGCCCTTCGAATTGTCCTATTGGCATTACGCCATGTCGGTTGCCCAGCAATGGAGAGAACGCGAAGGCAAGAAACGTAAGCCGCAATGGGATGAACTCATTGACAAACTATCGCCTCTGGCTTATCAGGATGGATTGTATCTGGCTTCGGAAGATGCCGTCGATACCTACATCGATATTCGCTTCACTTCCGATCACCCGGCCATATTAGGGGCGTTGGGTATCTTACCACAGTGCAAATTGGTACGCCCGGATTATATGAAAAATACGCTCAACTGGATATGGGATAACTGGAACTGGGGGAAGACCTGGGGCTGGGATTACCCAATGACTGCTATGAGTGCTGCCCGTCTGGGGGATACCGAGAAAGCGGTAGGTGCTCTGTTGATGGAGAAACGTACCAATACCTATCTGGTGAATGGGCATAACTACCAGGATTCCCGCCTGCGCATCTATCTGCCTGGCAATGGAGGATTACTGACGGCTGCCGCCATGATGTGTGCAGGTTGGGATGGCAACACGGTGAAGACCCCGGGATTTCCTAAAGATGGTACATGGAATGTGGTGTGGGAAGATTTGCAACCTATGCCCTAAGTGACGGAGAGTAATATAAACGAACGTAAAGATTCAAAAGCCATAGATAATATGAAACGACAGATATTATTAATAGGATTATTTGTTCTAACGACATGCGCTATAAATGCCCAGAAAACAGCCATTCACTTTGCTGAATCGGAAATGAAACGTTTCCCCGAAGCCTGGCAACTGGATCATGGCAAACGCCTTTATTTCGGATATGGACAGGGGTTAGGATGCCGTGCGATGCTCAAGGTATGGGAGAAGACAAACGACCCTAAATACCTGAACTATGTGATTGCATGGGCTGATACCATCATCAATGAGCAGGGCGAAATTCATCTATACGATGTAGCCACCTATAATATCGATTACATCAATTCCGGAAAGGTATTGTTCGAAGTCTATAAGCAGACCGGAGACAAGAAATACCGCCTGGCTATGGATCGGCTGGTTGCTCAAATGAAGGTGCATCCCCGTACCCATGAGGGGGCTTTCTGGCATAAATTAATCTATCCTCATCAGGTATGGCTCGATGGACTCTATATGGGTTCTCCTTTTCTGGCGGAATATGCTGTCACCTTCGATCAGCCACAATGGATAGATGATGTGGTGAATCAATTCCTTGTTTGTGCGCGGCACACATACGATGCCCAGACCGGACTCTATTACCATGCCTGGGATGAGAGCAAAAACCAACGTTGGGCCAATAAAGAGACCGGACAGTCGCCTAATTTCTGGGGACGGAGCATCGGTTGGTGGTTTATGGCCTTGGTAGATGTATTAGACTTTATCCCGGCTGATCATCCAAAATGTCCGGAACTTATTCGTATGATCGAAAGATTGGCAGAAACACTTCCCCGCTATCAGGATAAAACGGGACTATGGTACCAGGTGGTCGACAAGGGTGATAAGGCAGGCAATTACCTGGAAGCCTCCGTTTCCTCCATGTTTATGTACAGCTATGCCAAAGCGGTAAACAAAGGATATATCGATCCAAAATACAGGAAGATAGCCGAAAAGGCGTACGATGGATTAATGAATACGCTTATTGTGACCAATGATGATGGCACCCTGACATTGACACAATGTTGCGCTGTGGGCGGCTTGGGAGGAAACCCTTACCGTGATGGTAGTTTTGAATACTATATCAATGAACGTATCCGTGAGAATGATGCCAAGGCAAATGGTCCCTTTATTATGGGTTGCCTGGAGTTAAACAAATGATGTATCTCAAAAGAAAGAATATGAAAAAGATACAATTTATGATGGCAGTCCTGATGGTGATGGTCTGCTTTTCATGCGATAAGAAGGTGTCGGATAGTCCGTATGCCTATCTATACAAAGACCTGCCGTTTGATATGCCGGTCATAACACCTCCTGTTTTCCCTGATTATAGTATCTCTATTACCGAATTCGGCGGCATTGGGAACGGCATTAACCTGGAGACAGATGCTTTTGCCCGGGCTATCGACCACCTGTCGGAGTGCGGAGGAGGACGCCTTGTAGTGCCTGCGGGTGTTTGGTTTACCGGTCCTATTGTATTGAAAAGCAATATCAATCTACATCTGGAAGAGAGGGCTATTATTCTCTTTTCCCCGGATAAAGATTTATATCCATTGGTAGAAACCTCTTTTGAAGGATTGGATACCTATCGTTGCCAATCACCTCTTTCCGGAAGAAACCTGGAGAATATCGCCATTACCGGCGAGGGGGCCATCGATGGAAACGGCCATTACTGGCGCCCGTTGAAGAAAGACAAAGCCACAGAAAGCGTATGGGAAGCGACCATTGCCAGAGGAGGCGTATTTAAACGGGATGATTATTGGATGCCTTCGGCCGCCTATCTGCATGGCGATACGACCAGTAATATGAATGTGCCGCAAAATCTTCAGACTCCCGAAGAATGGCAGGCATTGCGCGACTTCCTCCGGCCGGTCATGGTTAGCCTGATTGACTGCAAAAATGTATTCCTGCAAGGGGTAATCTTTCAGAACTCACCGGCCTGGAACATCCATCCGTTAATGTGTGAAAATTTGATTATTGACGATATACAGGTGCGCAATCCATCGTATGCCCAGAACGGCGATGGGCTGGATCTGGAATCGTGCAAGAATACCATTGTGGTCAATAGTACCTTTGATGTGGGTGACGATGGCATCTGTATCAAATCGGGCAAAGATGAAGATGGGCGCAAACGTGCCCGCCCCTGTGAGAACCTGATCGTACGCAACTGCACCGTATTCAAAGGCCATGGCGGCTTTGTTGTCGGAAGTGAAATGTCCGGAGGTGTAAAAAACATATCTGTCTCTCATTGTCAGTTTCTGGGTACCGACGTTGGATTGCGATTTAAAAGCCGGCGGGGACGCGGAGGTATTGTGGAGAATATCCATATATCACACATCAGTATGTTTGATATAGCCACCGAACCTGTTTTGTTTAATCTCTATTATGGCGGAAAATCTGCCGTAGAAACTCTGGAAGATAATGATCAGCCGGAAGCAGTAAAAGAGATCTTACCCCCGGTCGACGAAACTACCCCAGCATTCAGGGATATCTATATCCGGGATATTGTGTGTCATAATGCGCGCCGTGCCATGTACTTCTACGGATTGCCCGAACAAATGATCAACAATATACAAATAGAAAATTTCATTGTTTACTCCAAACTGGGAGCAGAATTGATAGAATCTGAAAACATAACCCTAAAGAATGTACAGATCTATACAGAAACAGCCCCGGCTATTCTTTTCAACAATGTAAAGAATGTTACGATAGAAGGATTCAAAACAGACCCTTCTTTAGGAACTATCTTTGCCGTTGGCGGCACACGGACGGAAAATATAACAATCAACACCACCTACAAAAAAGAAAAACTACATATCGCATCCTATCTCGATCCGGATGTTGTAACTTGCGCGAAAAAATAGAATAAGCGACAAGAATCATGGAATGGCTGCTTAACTTAGGCTACGTAGGCCTTTTTATCGGATGCTGCCTGGCGGGAAGCTTTATTCCGGTCAGTTCCGATGTGTTTCTGATCGGGATGCTACTCGCCGGAGGCAATGCCTGGATATGCCTGATTATCGGAACCATCGGATACTGGATCGGTAGCATGACCTCTTACGGCATTGGTTGGTTAGGCAAACTGGAATGGCTGGAACGACTGAAAATAAAGAAAACAAATATTGCTAAACAAAAGAAATACATTGACAAATATGGTGTCTGGGTAGCCCTCTTCGCCTGGATTCCTTTCCTGGGAAGTATGTCGATCTTTACATTAGGCTTTTACAAAGTAAAACCCAAAACCTCAGCTACCCTTATGTTAATCGGTTGCTTCTTCCGCTTTTTCCTTTGGACATTTATCCTAAAAGCTGCTCTGGGAGAACTGACAGAACTGGTGTGATAGTAGCAAAAGCGACTACTTCCCAAATATCGATTCTCGTATACACAAAGGCAATCCACTGCATGATTCTGAGATAGAAATATTCCAGTTCTCATCGATTTCTAAGCCGGCATAGGCCGCATACTTTGTATAGTCTATCGCACACGTAGTTTCCACATAACGACGCATTTCCGTCAAAGGCTGGCCGGCGACTTCAGTACATATCTGCCAGAATTCTTCCTCCGTAAAGCCACGGTTTTTCTCTTTGTAATATTGCCAATAGAGGGCTCGCATAACATCATCTAAGCTCCGGCGGTTATCCGTCATCTGCCTGATCTCTATATCCATCAATAGGCCAATAATAGGCCCCTTATCATAGTAAGATATACGGGTATCCGCGCCATTGGCATTGCGATTAAAGAAGTTTAGCCATATATCATAGCTGCTTTGCCGGAGGCTCATATGATTTTTACCGGTGTTGCCCTCAACCTTCCGGATAACGGCACTCATCTCTTTCAGGAAATAATCTTTATTGATAATACCTGCCCGCAAAAGGATCGGTAGCTCATAATAGACAGTAAACCCTTCGGATATCCAGAGTAGTGGCGTAAAAACCTCTCTATCATAATCAAAGGGACCTAATTCGATAGGGCGTATGGTTTTTACATTATAGAGGTGAAAATACTCATGTGTAATAAAAGAGAGAAAACCATGATACATCTCTTCTGTTTCAAAATGATAAGTTCCATAGGTAAAGCAGGCTTGCGAATTGAAATGTTCCAGGCCACCTCCGCCTCTTCCCATCAGAATAAAACAATAATCTTCATAAGGGACATCACCGATCAGCGCCGTACAGGTAGATATAATCTTCTTTAGATCACCCGTGAAGTCTTGTTCCTCTATTCCTTCCGGCGTTTCTAAAGCCAGTTCGTAGTGGTGTCCTTCATGCGTAAAATAACTGACCTGCTGGGTTCCGATATAAACAGGAGAGTCATAAAGAATATCAAAGTCAGCTGCATAAAATGTATTAGCATCTTCTGTTCTTTTTAGTCCGGTAGATATCTGTTTCCATCTGTCAGGTAATGTAAAACAAACCGATACGGGAGATTCCTTTTTCCCCTCAATATGCATATAGACACCATTTCCAGGGATAAAAGCCTTATCAGAGGTAACCATACATTCGGCTACACTTTGCGTATTGGCATACACACGATAGGAGAGGGTTATATCACGAAAAGCGCCATTGTTTATTACCCAACCATTCTTACCTTCTTTTTCCCAGGAAATAGGATTACCTTCTGAATCAAAGGCATTAAAGTCAACCACATTTTTGGGATAATCAATAATAATATAATAACCGGGTGCCCAGACCGGCATACGTAAAGTGGTTGTCTCTTCCGAAAGACCGGAAAGGGAAAGATTGAGATGAATATAATGCTCTTCCGGATCAAAAGAAACATCATAATGTATTCCCGTTTGCGAAAAAAGAGAAAGGGAGAAGAATATCCCCAACAGAAAAAGATAAACAGACCTTTTCATTTGTGTATATTTGTTTGTGTTTTTATTGTAGTTATCAGCCGCTTCGTTCCTTACAATCTCTGTATCACCCACAAATGTAAATATTCTCTTCAATCCATCAAATAATAAAGAGAATGATCTCACGATAATATAAAAGAAAAGGACGGGAGAGGTATAAAAACCATCTTCCGTCCTTTTTGTTATAAGGTGTTTATATGCGGAGTTTGTTTATTTCAAACTAAATACCACTACGCTCATAGGAGGCAATTGGGCTTCGATAAGATCACCTTTCTGTTTGAAATCTTTGTATTCGGTTGCTTTGATCTTATTCGGCTGATCGAAGGAGTTATGATCGGTGAATGACTTAGATGTCAGGACTTCTCCTTTTACACTCTTCGCATTGTAGCCGTTTAGATTAACCTGGGTAGCCAGGGTTGTTGCCGGATTCAGATTCACTAATGAAATATGAACAACGCCATTCTCATCAATAGAAGCAGAGGCATTCAGTCCGTCTATTTCCTCTTTCCCGTAAGTATATTTAGGAGCATCTACGAAGCTCGGCAACAATTTAGCATCCTGATGTACCTTATACATTTTGAATACGTGATAGGTCGGTGTCAATAACATCTTTTCCTTATCGGTCAATACCAATGACTGCAATACATTGATGGTCTGTGCCAGGTTAGCCATACGTACACGGTGGGAGTAGTTATTGAAGATGTTCAATGTTGATCCGGCAATCAGTGCATCGCGAAGGCTGTTTTGCTGATAGAGGAATCCCGGGTTTGTGCCAGGCTCTACGTCGGTCCAGATACCCCATTCGTCAACCACCAGGCCAACACGCTGTTGACGGTCATAACGATCCATAATCGCGGTATGCTTTTGCAGGAGTTCTTCCATAAAGAGACAGCTCTTCATGGCACCGAAATACTCATCTTCTTTAAAAGTAGTTGCTGAACCTTTCTTGCCCCAGTTGCCTGTGGCAATGGTATAATGGTGCAGAGAGATACCCCACATCGAACGGATATTCTTCATGCAGACTTCCATCCAATTGTAATCCGCGCCGTTCGGGCCACAAGCGATCTTGCGTATTCTATTTCCTGAATAGTCGCGGGCATAGGTCTGGAACAGGCGATACTGATCGGAATAGAATTCCGGTGTCATATTACCACCACAACCCCAGCTTTCGTTACCAATGCCCCAGAAGCTAACGCCATACGGTTCCGGATGTCCATTGGCCGCGCGTTGTTTAGCCAGGGTAGATTCTCCGGCAAAATTGAGGTATTCGATCCAGTCGCGCATCTGTTCCGGCGTGCCAGAACCCACATTGGCAGAGATATAAGGATCACAGCCCAATAGTTCGCAAAGTTCAAGGAATTCATGTGTTCCGAAGCTGTTGTCTTCCGTTACGCCTCCCCAGTGGCTGTTGATCGTAACAGGACGGTCTTCCGGTTTTCCAACCCCGTCGATCCATTGGTATTCATCGGCATAACATCCACCCGGCCAACGCAGGTTGGGGATGTCGATGTCGCGCAAGGCTTTAACGATATCCATACGGATTCGTCCTTGTTTTTCTACTGGTAGATTAGGATCCACCCAGAACCCGTCGTAAATACAACGTCCCAAATGCTCTGCAAAGTGGCCATAAACGTGTTTGCTGATCTGTTGTTTGGGTTGAGTCACCTGCACGGTGACATGGGCTGTTTTCTGTCCAAACATACTGATAGAAAAACAGCCAAGCATCAGTAAGATAATTCCTTTTTTCATGTTATTAAAAATTTAAATAAGAGTGAGTAATAGAAATAGACTATAAAGTGGCTATATCCTTTTATTTTCAGTCGCTAAAGGTAAGTAAAAGTAATTGTTTTTTCAAAATAAAAACAAGGTTGTCTGCCTATAAAGAGAGATAGTGATATGTACAGAGTGAGATGATAAAATTGACTTCTTAAAGGAGTAATTTGACAATCGGGGAAAACTCCCGGATGTTCTCAGCGGCGTATTCCAATAATTCTATTTACCTTTGTAGGTTAGATGGGCGGCGTGAGACGGCCCATGGTTCTAATATTAAGCATTGGGTTGATGGCAAAGAAAAAGAATACGAAACAGGATAAGCGAAAAGAGAAGAAGGAGGGTGGATTTTTCAAATCGTTGAAGGCCTTCTTTACGAATGAGCGTACGCGGTATATTACCGGATTGATCATTTGCTTGTTTACGATATATATCGGTTTAGCGTTGATCTCCTTTTTCTTTACCGGAGGGGCGGATCAGAGCAAAATAGAAAATGTGCCTCTGACCGATCTGGTTAATAACAAAGGTTCGGTGGCGAATTGGACAGGAGTGCGGGGAGCCTACCTGGCGGATCTGTTGATGAATCAATGGTTTGGTATCTCCTCTTTTATGATTTTGCTGTTTTTCGGTACGTTGGGCACCCGCTTGATGAAACTGACAAGAGCCAAGCTACTGAAGCGTTTCCTGTTTTGCGCGGCCACGATGATATGGGGTTCGGTATTCTTTGCTTTTGTCTTTGTCGCCGGCTATGAAGATACCTTTATCTATCTGGGCGGTTTGCATGGGTATTATATTTCCGAATGGCTGATCAGTAATATCGGTATTCCGGGCACGCTCCTGTTGTTGTTGGGTAGCTTCCTGATTATCGCGATCTTTTCAAGCAAACGGACTGTGCCTTTCTTGCAACGAATGCTTTCGTTTGGCTGGTTGAAACGGAAAAAGAAGGCGAAAAATCCGGATGAACCGGAATTTCAGTTTGGCGGATTCGATCCGGAAGTGTTAACGGAAAATCCGGAAAGCGACGCCTATCGGTTTGTGGAGAATAACGATAAAGAGGTAACCTTCGAGGTGAATGTGCCGAAAGACGAAGAGTATATCCCGGAGATCGAAGAGGAAGATAGTGAGAATGAGGATGATGAGGAAGAAGATCCGGCTTTCACCATAGAAGTGCCCGAAGGCGATATCGAAGAGGCCAATCCGGACGAGATGGAGCCATACGATCCGAAATTAGACCTGTCGAGCTACCGTAACCCTTCGGCTGAATTGTTGAAGAAATATGAAATGAAAGATTACCAGGTCGATATGGAAGAGCAGACCGCCAACCAACGCCGTATCAAACAAACACTGGAGAACTTTGGTATCAATATATCTTCTATCAAAGCAACCGTAGGCCCGACGATCACCCTCTATGAGGTGATCCCGGAAGCGGGGGTGCGCATCTCCAAGATCCGTAATCTGGAGGACGATATCGCTTTGAGTCTGTCGGCTTTGGGTATCCGTATTATCGCGCCTATGCCCGGAAAGGGAACCATTGGGATCGAGGTGCCGAACAAAGATCCGCAGATCGTATCCATGCAATCGGTTATTGCCTCCCGGAAATTTCAGGAATGTAAATATGAACTCCCGATCGCTTTGGGTAAGACCATTACCAATGAGATCTTTATGGTCGACCTGTGTAAGATGCCTCACCTTCTGGTGGCCGGGGCCACCGGACAGGGGAAATCGGTCGGGTTGAATGCGATCATCACCTCATTGCTCTATAAGAAACATCCTTCGGAACTGAAGTTTGTACTGGTCGATCCGAAGATGGTAGAGTTTAGTATCTATGCAGAGATCGAGCGCCATTACCTGGCCAAACTGCCGGATATGGACAAAGCGATCATTACCGATTTTACGAAAGTGATCCATACGTTGAACTCGCTTTGTAAACTGATGGACGACCGCTATGACCTGTTGATGAAGGCGCATACGCGTAATATCAAAGAATACAATGAGAAGTTTATCAATCGCCGGTTGAATCCCAACAAAGGCCATATGTTTATGCCCTATATCGTGGTGGTGATCGATGAGTTTGGCGACCTGATCATGACAGCCGGAAAAGAGATCGAATTGCCGATCGCCCGTATTGCCCAGAAGGCGCGTGCGGTAGGTATTCACATGGTGATCGCGACCCAGCGCCCGACCACCAATATCATTACCGGAACCATCAAAGCCAACTTCCCGGCACGTATGGCGTTCCGTGTGACCTCGATGATCGACTCACGTACGATCTTAGATGGGCCGGGCGCTAACCAGTTGATCGGGCGTGGTGATATGCTCTTCTCGCAAGGGAATGATATGATCCGTGTGCAATGTGCCTTTGTCGATACCCCCGAAGTGGAAAGTATTGCTACCTATATCGGAGAACAAACGGGTTATCCGACCGCGCACCTTTTGCCCGAATATGTGCCTGAGGGTGAATCGTCTGCTCCCGGCAATATCGACCTGTCGGATCGGGATCCGTTGTTTGACGAAGCTGCCCGCCTGATTGTTATCCAGCAGCAAGGATCCACTTCGTTGATTCAACGCAAATTTGCTATTGGGTATAACCGCGCCGGACGTTTGATGGATCAACTGGAAGCGGCCGGTATCGTAGGGCCTTTCGAAGGCAGCAAGGCACGGCAGGTGTTGATTCAGGATGAGTATTCGTTGGAACAGTTGCTGAATGGACTTAAGTAATTATTAATGGTTAATTATTAATTATTAATTGAAGAGGGGTGTAAAATGATGAAGAATAAATTAATACGATATATAATAGCTGTTGTCCTACTGGGTGTTGTTGTTTTGCCGACAGCGGCACAGTGTGGGGGAGAGGTGCTTGATAAAGCGGCAGCGGCTTTTGAAGAGGCGAATGGTATCTCAGCCCGCTTTGCGATGAATATGCGTGCCGAAGGGGCAGGTCTCATAGAGAGCTTTGAAGGGCAGTTGCAGATGAAGGGCGATAAGTTCACCCTGTTTATGCCCGATGTGCGTATCTGGTTTGACGGGAAAACCCAATGGGCGTATATGGTGGGAAATGAAGAGGTGAATGTGACAGAGCCTACGGGCGAAGAATTGCAATATCTCAATCCGGCGCTCCTGTTGGGTTCTTATAAAAAGGAATACAAAGCGGAGTTGAAAGGCGAAAGCAGCACAGCAAGTGGGCGAATGGCTTATAATGTCGAATTGACTCCCAAGAAAAAAGGGGATATCACACGTGTGACCCTGCAAATTGAGAAAAAAAGTTATTTGCCCGCGCGTATTGAAATTGATATGAAGAATGGTTCCCGAACCCTTATTCAGATTGATGAAATAAAAATGGGGATAAACCAACCGGATGCCTTTTTTGTTTTTAATACAAAGGACTATCCGGATGCGGAGGTTATCGATCTTCGCTAACTATCCGCCACCGCTTGAGACTGAAAAACACAAAATAAAAACAATTAACAGAGATTATTGAATATGGAACATCCGTCGATAGAAAAGGTACGTTGCCTGATTATTGGTTCCGGCCCAGCCGGATATACCGCAGCGATCTACGCTGCCCGTGCAAACTTAAGCCCTGTGCTTTATGAAGGAATTCAACCGGGAGGTCAGTTGACCACCACCACTGATATAGAAAACTTCCCGGGTTATCCGGAAGGTATATCCGGTTTCGATATGATGCAAGACCTGAAGAAGCAGGCCGAGCGTTTTGGAGCTGATGTGCGTATAGGTATTGCAACAGGAAGTGATTTCTCCCAGATCCCGCTGCGGGTGACGATCGAGGGCGAAAAGATCATCGAAGCCGACACGGTTATTATTGCCACCGGAGCAAGTGCAAAATACCTGGGTCTGGAGGATGAAGCGAAATATGCGGGTATGGGCGTATCGGCCTGTGCGACTTGCGATGGCTTCTTCTACCGGAAAAAGAGAGTAGCGGTTGTGGGTGGAGGCGACACGGCTTGTGAAGAGGCGCTCTACTTGGCGTCGCTGGCCGAAAAGGTTTACCTGATTGTGCGCAAACCTTTTCTGCGTGCCTCAAAGGTGATGCAACAACGCGTGGCAGATAATCCGAAGATTGAGGTCTTGTTCGAGCATAACGCGATCGGACTCTTCGGTGAACATGGCGTGGAAGGCGCCCGTCTGGTGAAACGCAAAGGCGAACCGGATGAATCAATTGTGGATATTGATATCGATGGCTTCTTCCTGGCGATCGGTCATACGCCCAACTCGAAGGTGTTTGCCGACTGGCTGGAGACCGATGAAACCGGCTATATCAAGACGATAGCGGGAACGCCGCGTACGAATGTGCCGGGAGTCTTTGCCGCGGGTGATGTGGCCGATCCGGTATACCGTCAGGCTATTACGGCTGCCGCGTCAGGTTGCAAGTCTGCGATCGAAGCGGAACGCTATCTGATGGAAAAAGGCATTTGATGAGAAGAATCTGCTTCCTCTTTCTTTGTTTTTGGGCTGTTGTTTCTCTTTGGGCGGTGGATCCTCCCCGCACAGAGATTAGGGCGGTGTGGCTGACCACGATCTACGGGTTGGACTGGCCGACCTGTCCAGCCACCACTCCTGCCGGGGCAAAAATACAACAGGAGGAATTGATTCATCTATTGGATCGTCTGGAAGAGGCGAACTTCAATACCTTGTTTGTGCAGGTTCGTTTGCGGGGTGATGTGATCTACCCATCGATTATAGAGCCCTCCTCAAAGGTTTTTTCCGGAAAATATGGGCAGTCGCCCGGCTATGATCCATTGCAATTTGCGATCGAAGCATGTCATAAGCGGGGCATGGAATGTCATGCCTGGCTGGTGACCTTCCCGGTAGGGAATGACAAAACCGTCGGGGAGCAGGGCGCGCGTTCTGTTGTGAAGCGATATCCTAAAATGGTTAAGCGTCATCGCGGGGAATGGTACCTGGATCCGGGTGTTCCTGAAACGACTGATTATCTTCTTTCTTTAGTGCGTGAACTGGTCTCTTCGTATGATATTGATGGGGTTCACTTTGATTATATCCGCTATCCCGATCAGGCACAGACTTTTCCTGATAAGGTGGCGTATACGGTGTATGGGAAAGGAAAATCGCTGGCGGAGTGGCGGCGGGATAATATAAACCGGCTGGTTGGTCGCCTTTACGACGAAGTGAAACAGTTGAAACCCTGGGTGCAAGTCAGCAGCTCCCCTTTGGGGAAATACAGTTCGATCGAGCGGATGCCAAATGCCGGGTGGACGGCCTACGAGACCGTGTTTCAGGATCCCAAGCAATGGATGGACGCAGGAAAGCATGACATGATTGTGCCGATGATGTACTATCAACATGATCATTTCTTTCCGTTTGTGGACAATTGGGCGGAAATAGCGGGAGAGCGTTTGTTTGTTTCCGGGTTAGGTGCTTATCGAACGGATAAAGAGGAGGCCAACTGGACGGTTTCGGATATTACCGATCAGATAGACTACAGCCGTTATAACGGAGCGGAAGGTTCTGCCTTCTTCCGGTGCGCGCATATTCTGGACGACAGGAAAGGGCTCTATTCCGAAATCAGGGACAATTACTATCAATATCCGGCGCTTTTGCCGCCTTTGACCTGGCTCGATGACCGCGTGCCCGCTTCTCCTGAAGAGGTTTTTGTCGAGCGAAAAGAAAATCAATTGCGTCTTTATTGGGAAAAACCGGAAAACGAACCGGAGGCGTTGACCTATACCCTTTATTACTCTTTGACTGATAGCTTAGATACAAACAAGGCACAACATATTTTATCCACCGGAATATATGGGACGGAAGTCTTTTTACCCATTGATCCGGCCATCGAAAGAGGCTACCTCTTCCGGGTAAGTGCCTCCACCCGTTACCATATAGAAGGGAAACCGTCGAAGGAAACATATTACTTTCAAACTGAATATGTTAAGTGACTTGCACCTGAATGTTGAAAAGTAATTGCCGCAGGGGAGGCGGGATATTATGTAAATATATTGTACCTTCGCGATGAAAACGCGTAGTTTATGATAAAAGACGAACTTTCCAGGCTCTACAATCAATATACCGGGCATCCGGTTACCGATCTGATCGAATTGCCTTCCTCTGGATCCAACAGGCGCTACTTCCGGATCACAGGTTCCATACCGGTGATTGGGGTAAGCGGTACGACACCGGAAGAAAACAATGCTTTTCTTTCGATGGCTACTCATTTTCGGGAAAAAGGATTGCCGGTGCCGGAAGTGTATGCCGTTTCGGATGACAAACGTTTCTATTTGCAGGAAGATCTGGGTGATACCCTGCTCTTTGATGCGATAGAAAAGGGACGTAAAAGCTGTGTGTTTACGGAAAAAGAACGGAATCTGCTTTTTCAAACGATCGCATTGTTGCCTAAACTGCAATATGTCGGTGCCGAAGGATTAGACTTTTCGCAATGTTATCCGCAACCGGAATTCAATGAACGTTCGATATTATGGGATCTTAATTATTTCAAATATTGCTTCCTGAAAGCGACCGGCATGGAGTTTCAGGAGAATCGTTTGGAGGATGATTTCCAGAAGATGTGTGATGTGCTTCTGCAAGATAAGACACCTACATTTATGTATCGCGATTTTCAGTCGCGTAATGTCATGGTGAAGGACGATAAGCCGTGGTTTATTGACTTTCAAGGAGGGCGTAAAGGGCCGGTCTATTATGATGTAGCCTCTTTCCTTTGGCAGGCAAAAGCCATGTATCCCGAAGGGTTACGCCAGGAGTTGCTCGAGGCTTATATGGAGGCGCTTGCTGAATATACAGTGGTTGATAAGGCGTTGTTCCGTCATCGCTTGCGCCATTTTGTTCTTTTCCGTACGCTTCAGGTGTTAGGTGCTTATGGTTTTCGTGGCTATTTCGAGAAGAAACCGCATTTTATGCAGAGCGTACCATACGCTATAAAGAACCTGAAAGAACTGCTCCGCGAAGACTTTCCGGAGTATCCTTATCTCTATCAGGTATTGAAAGAGTTGACAGGACTGAAACAGTTTACAGACGATATACGTCGCCGCACGCTGGAAGTGAAGGTGATGAGCTTTGCTTATAAGAAAGGCATCCCCAATGATACGACCGGTAATGGCGGTGGATTTGTATTCGATTGCCGCGGAGTGAATAACCCTGGCAAGTATGAACGCTACAATCAGTTTACGGGATTAGACGAGCCAGTGATCGAGTTCCTGGAAAAAGATGGGGAGATCACCACCTTTTTGGAGCATGTCTACACCATCGTCGATTCTTCTGCGCAGCGTTATTTGGATCGTGGATTTACGGATCTGATGGTGTGCTTTGGCTGTACCGGCGGGCAACATCGTTCGGTTTACTCGGCACAACACCTGGCTGAGCATCTGCATAAGCGGTTTGGTGTGAAGGTGACCTTGATACACAGGGAACAAAATGTGGAACAAATTTTTGACTCGACAATATGAAAGCGATGATCTTTGCGGCTGGTATGGGAACACGCCTGAAGCCGATGACAGACAAGACCCCTAAGGCTTTGATAGAAGTGGATGGAAAACCCATGTTGGAACATATTATCCTGAAGCTGAAAGGTGCCGGATTTAATGAACTTGTGATTAATATTCATCACGAAGGGCAGCAAATTATTGACTTCTTAGAAGCGAAGAATAACTTTGGTGTTCATATCGATATATCCGATGAGCGCGATTATCTATTGGATACCGGAGGAGGCATTAAACATGCTGCTCGTTTCCTGCAAGGGAACGAACCTTTTTTGGTGCATAATGTAGACATCTTTTCCAATGTCGATTTGATGAAACTCTATACGGATCATGCCAAAACCAATCCATTGGCAACCTTGTTGGTGAGTAACCGCAATACATCGCGCTACCTTCTCTTTGATAACGCGCATAAGCTATGCGGATGGCGTAATAGGGAGACCGGCGAGGTGAAATCCTATTATCCTGATTTTGATCCGTCGATGTATACCGAATATGCTTTTGGCGGCATTCATGTGATATCGCAGGAAATATTCGAATGGATGGATGAATGGACCGGGAAGTTTCCTATCATTAACTTTTACCTGTCGATCTGTGCCCGCGCAACTATTCAGGCCTATCCGATGGAAGACCTAAAGCTATTGGATATCGGTAGCCTTGAGTCTCTGGCAAAAGCAGAAGAGTGGGTGGTAGCTAATAGATAACGTTGAATTACATGATAAAAGAAAAGGGGAAGTATTTTCGAATACTTCCCCTTTCTTTTTTATATGGATAATCCTCTTATTCTTTGAGAATCACATCATGCGCGCCACCTTCCACAATACTGGTGGACGATACCAAGGTGATCTTCGAGAAATGTTGCAGATCGGGTATGGTCGTGGCTCCGCAGCTACACATCGTAGCCTTCATTTTGCCCAGGGTAAGATTCAGGTTGTCTTTCATCTTCCCGGCATACGGCACATAGCTGTCGACTCCCTCTTCAAATTTCAATGACTCATTGCCGCCCATATCGTAGCGTTGCCAGTTCTTCGCGCGGTTTGACCCTTCGCCCCAGTATTCTTTCACGAAGCTATTGCCAATCTTTAGTTTCTTGGTAGGCGATTCGTCGAAGCGGGCAAAATAGCGTCCCATCATCAGGAAGTCGGCGCCCATCGCCAAGGCCAATACCATGTGATAGTCGTGTACCAAACCGCCGTCGCTACAAATCGGGATATAAACTCCTTTTTTGCGGTGGTAGTTGTCGCGTGCCTGTGCTACGTCGATCAGGGCTGTCGCTTGTCCGCGTCCGATACCCTTCTGTTCGCGGGTGATACAGATCGATCCACCGCCAATACCCACTTTTATGAAATCGGCTCCGGCATCTGCCAGGTAGATAAATCCTTCTTCGTCGACTACGTTACCTGCGCCCACCAATACCTTGCCGTCGTAGGTCTCTTTGATCCACCGCAGGGTTTCGTATTGCCATTCGGAATAACCGTCGGACGAGTCGATACAAAGCACATCAACCCCGGCTTCTACCAACGCGGGTACACGTTCTTTATAATCCCTGGTGTTGATACCAGCTCCGACAAGCAGTTTTTTATCTGCAGCAGAAAGCTCGTATGGATTCTCCTTATGGCTGTCGTAGTCTTTGCGGAAGACGAAGTATTGCAGACGCTGTTCATCATCGATGATCGGCAGTGTGTTCAGTTTGTTATCCCAAATGATTTGGTTAGCCTCTTTCAATCCAATACCCACTTTGCCGACTATCAATTCGGAAAACGGGGTCATAAAATCTTTCACCGGAGTGTCCGGTGCATCTTTTTCGATGCGGTAGTCGCGGCTGGCCACGATACCCAATAATTTCCCGTTGGGTTTACCATCGTCTGTGATACCGATGGTGTTATGTCCTGTCTTTTTTACCAGATTGATCACATCGGCTAACGTATGAGTAGGCGTCAGATTGGAGTCGCTGATCACAAATCCTGCCTTAAACTTCTTAACCTTTTTGACCATCTCAACCTGGCTTTCGATCGGTTGCGATCCAAAAATAAACGACAATCCACCATTACGCGCCAACTCAATGGCCAGTTCCGGTCCGGAAACAGATTGCATGATCGCAGAGACAACCGGAATGTTCAGGTTGATAGCCGACGGACCCTCTCCCGTGTAGCGCACCAAAGGTGTTTTCAGGGAGACATTGTCTGGAATGCATTTTTTTGTTGTTAAACCGGGAATAAGGAGGTATTCTCCAAAAGTTCTTGATACATCTTTTAAGTAGATAGCCATATTGTGTCCTTTCTTTAGGTGGAGATGAAATAATCGACAAAGGTAGTTATTTTCTATCTATTATAAAACAAGTGGAATATCGAAAAACTCAAGTGTAAGCAGAAAGGGGCATTTTTTAGTTAAAACGAGAGTTGTTTGCTTACACTTCAATTGTTAACAAATGTTTACTCCCGGGAGTTTGTCAAAAAAGTCCTGCCTTTTCTCCAACATTCTCGGGCGGAAATATCATTTTGTCATTTTATGATTTTCAAAAAAGCCTGCCAGGGGAGCATCCGATCTTCAACTGTCAGGGGTGTGAAAAACGAATAAAGTGGATACAAAAAAGCCCGGACAATATCTATTAGTCCGGGCTTTTTCTATAAATGGATAGGGTTTACACACCGCTAAAGGCAGAGAATCCTCCGTCGACAGGCAATACCACACCGGTAATGAAGCTGGCTGCTTCACTGCACAGGAACTGCACGGCTCCATTCAGTTCGTTGATATCGCCGAAGCGTTTCATCGGGGTTTTTGCCAATACCTTCTGGCTGCGTTCGGTCAGCGAACCGTCGGGGTTGATCAATACCGCCCGGTTCTGGTCGCCAATAAAGAAACCCGGAGCAATCGCGTTTACGCGTACGCCTTCTCCATATTTCAGCGCCATCTCGGTAGCCAGCCACTGGGTGAAGTTGCTTACGGCCGTTTTTGCGGCAGAATAACCCGGTACACGGGTAATCGCCGAATAGGCTGCCATGGAGGAGATGTTGATAATGCTGCCCGACTTCTGCTCAGCCATAATTTTGCCGAACACCATAGAGGGATACACCGTTCCGTTCAGGTTCAGACTGGTCACCTTTTCCCATTCGGCCACCGGCATATCGAAGAATTCCTGGTCGGGACGCAGGGTGCCGCCCGGGGTGTTTCCTCCGGCAATATTCAATAGGATGTCGATCCGTCCCCATGCATCCATAATCTGTGCGGCCACTTTCTTCAGGCTCTCGATATCAAGCGCGTTGCCGACAAAGCCGATCACCTCGCCACCCTCTTTCCGTAACTCTTCGATACGGGTGTCTAATTGCTCCTGACGGATGTCGATGGCTACTACCTTTGCTCCGGCTTTGATAAAGCTCTTGGCAATGCTGCCGCCCAATACGCCACCGGCTCCGGTGATCACGGCTACTTTTCCTTCTATACTAAAAGAACTATTCATACTTTTTATTTTATAAATGATAAGTGGTTTTTAATCGAAATTGAAATATTGTTTGGCATTGTAGTAACTGATATTCTCAACTATTTGTCCAATAAAATCCATCTCGCTTGCGGGAAGCTCTCCGTTTTCGATATCGTTGCCGAACAGGTTACACAGGGTGCGGCGGAAATATTCATGACGCGGGTAGGAGAGGAAGCTGCGCGAGTCGGTCAGCATACCTACAAAGCGGCTTAACAATCCTAAAAGCGATAGGGCATTCATCTGTTTTTCCATGCCGTCTTTCTGATCGAGGAACCACCAACCGGAGCCAAACTGTATCTTACCCGGTACACTGCCGTCCTGGAAGTTGCCCAACATGGTGGCAATCATTTCGTTTGCGCATGGGTTGAGGTTGTAGAGGATTGTTTTTGCCAGTTTACCGTTCACGTCTAAGCGATCCAGGAACTTCGACATCGCTTTGGAGGTGTTGAACTCACCGATGGAGTCGAATCCGGTGTCGGCGCCAAGTTGACGGAACATGCGGGTGTTGTTATTGCGGATCGCTCCGTAATGGAACTGTTGTGTCCAGCCTTTCTCCCAATCCATTTCAGCGAAAATAACCAGCATGGCTGACTTGAACTTCAAAATTTCTTCTTTGGAAAGCATTGTTCCACCATATACTTTGTTGAAAATCGCTTTAATCTCCGCATCGGTATAGTCTTCGGCGTAGAACTCTTCGATGCCGTGGTCCGACAAACGACAACCATTTTCGGCAAAGAAATCATGGCGTTTGCGCAGGGCTGCGATCATATCGTCAAAAGCAGCGATCGTTACACCGCTCACTTCAGACAACTTTTCTACGTAAGCCCGGAAGTCGGCAGGCACTTCTACTGCCATTGCCTTATCGGGACGCCAGGTGGGTAGCATTTTTATTTCAAAGCCCGACTCGCGGGTCTGCTTGTGGTACTCGAGGCTATCGATCGGATCGTCGGTGGTACAAACGGCTTCTACGTTGTAGCGTCTCATCATACCACGAGCGGAATATTCCGGTTGCTTCAATTTATCGTTACACTCGTCGAATATCTCACGAGCGGTTTTCGGATTCAATACCTTATCGATACCGAAGGCTGTCTTAAGCTCCAGGTGCGTCCAGTGATAGAGTGGGTTGCGCATGGTGTAAGGGACTGTTTCCGCCCATTTCTCAAACTTTTCCCAATCGCTGGTGTCGCCGGTGATAAAACGTTCGTCGATACCATTCGTACGCATCGCGCGCCATTTGTAATGGTCGCCACCCAGCCATATTTCCGTCATGGAACGGAACTGATGGTCGTCGGCTACCATTTGCGGTATCAAATGGCAATGGTAGTCGATGATGGGTAATTTGGCGGCATGATTGTGATAGAGATCCTGCGCTGTTTGTGTTTTCAGTAGGAAATCTTTGTCCATAAATGTCTTCATACTATTATCTTTTAAGTGTATTTATAATTCAAAAAATAGGATTACAAGGTGACGCCGGATTTAAAAATAGCTATTTCCCGGTACTCACTCTTCTCGTTGTTGGTGCGTGCGCCGTTGGCTACATCCAAGATGAATTGGGTGAAGCGTTCGCCCAACGCCTCCATAGTCTCTCCTTCCAATAAGCTGCCGGCGTTGAAGTCGATCCAATTGGGCTTATGTTGGTAGAGGTTGCTGTTGGTTGATATTTTGGCCGTAGGTACAAAGGTGCCGAAGGGTGTGCCTCTTCCGGTGGTGAATAATACCATATGGCATCCTGACGCCGCTAAGGCCGTACTGGCTACCAAGTCGTTGCCCGGCGCGCTCAACAGGTTTAACCCCTTTGTCTTCAAGCGTTCGCCATAGAGTAATACATCTTTCACCATGGATGTCCCCGCTTTTTGGGTACAGCCTAAGGATTTCTCTTCCAGGGTTGAGATGCCTCCCGCTTTGTTCCCCGGCGAAGGATTTTCGTAAATGGGTTGTTTGTTCTCGATGAAGTAGGACTTGAAATCGTTGATCAGATGCACTGTTTTCTGGAAAATGGCTTCCGATTGGCTGCGGTTCATCAGGATCGTTTCCGCCCCGAACATCTCGGGCACCTCCGTCAATACGGTGGTGCCGCCCTGAGCTACCAGGAAATCGGAGAATACGCCAAGCAAAGGATTGGCCGTAATACCGGAGAATCCATCCGAACCACCGCATTTCAGGCCGACACGCAGCTCACCAAAAGGAATATCTGTCCGCTTATCCTGTGATGCCAACGCGTAAAGCTCGCGGAGAATCTGCATGCCTGCCTCTATTTCATCATCGACCTTTTGCGATTCCATAAAACGAATACGCTCGGTGTCGAAGTCACCCAGGAACTCCCGGAAAGCGCCGATCTGGTTGTTTTCGCAACCCAATCCGACAATCAAGACGCCTCCCGCGTTGGGATGGAGCGCCAGGTCGCGCAATATCTTACGCGTATTCTCATGGTCATCACCCAATTGCGAACAGCCGTAGTTGTGCGGAAAAGCAACGATAGCGTCAACGCCTTTATCATCACATTCCTTGCGGAAGTTCTTTTCCAGGGCAGTCACAATGCCATTCACGCAACCTACCGTCGGGATGATCCACAATTCGTTGCGGATCCCCACATCACCGTTCTTTCGGCGATAGCCTTTGAAGGTGATCTCTTGGGAGGGGAGTAGGGTGGGTTCCGGCACAGGGCTAAAGGTATACTCCTGCAGCCCTTCCAGGTTCGTTTTGATATTCTGTTCGTTTACCCAACTTCCTGCCGGAATCTCTTCACGGGCATGACCGATGGGTGAACCGTATTTGATGATATGGTCGCCTGTCTTAAAGTCTTGAAGCGCTATTTTATGCCCGGCAGGTATCTCCTCTTTGAGCACCACCGACAGGTTGCCTGTTTGCAGTGTTTCGCCGGCTGCCATCTTTTCGATGGCAACCGCTACATTATCTGCCGGATTGATATGAATAAATCTTGCCATCAGATAATCTCTTTAACAACTTCCAGCATTCCTTTTTCCGCAATCGCATCCAGGTAACCGGTCAACAACTCGGTCAGACTGGAAATCAGATTCAGGTCTTCATTCCAGATAAAGGAGGCAGCCAATACCCCTTCGGCTACCTTTTGTGTGGAACCGGTTGCCCAAAGCTCGTTCAGTAACTGCATGATTTCCGGCGCATCGTTTGGTGTGCAAGGCGCTCCGTCGGCACGGGTTCCCCCTTTATAATAGGTAATGATAGCCGCTAACCCCAACACCAGGCCTTTCGGCAGTTCGCCTTTGCGCTTGAGATAGGTCTTCAGACCCGGTAGATCGCGTGTTTCAAATTTGGGGAAGGAGTTAAGCATAATAGAGACCACGGAGTGATCCACAAAAGGATTGTTGAAACGTTCCAGTACATCGTTGGCAAATTGTTTCAATTCTTCTTTCGGCAGATCAAGTGTTTCCATCAATTCGTCGAACATCACCTTATGGATATACTTCCCTAACACCTCGTGTTGGCAGGCATCGCGCACGATGTCCACGCCGGAAAGATAGGTGACCGGAGCCAGTACCGTATGCGGACCGTTCAACAGCGTCACTTTCCGTTCGTGATAAGGCGCTTCGCTGGGCACGAACAATACGTTCAATCCTGCCTTGTCGGCTGGAAACTCGTTGGCTACCGATTCGGGTGCCTCGATTACCCAGAGATGGAACACCTCGGCCTGCACCACCAGGTTGTCGTTGTATTGCAGTTTTTCTTTGATGGCATCGATATCTTTCCGCGGGAATCCGGGTACGATGCGGTCGACCAAGGTGGCATACACACCGCAACATTCCGTAAACCAGGATTTGAACTCCTCTTCCAGGTTCCAATGTTCGATGTATTGATAGATTGTTTCTTTCAATTTATGCCCGTTCAGGAAGATCAGTTCGCAAGGCAAAATGATGAATCCTTTACTCTTATCGCCCTGGAATGTTTTGAAACGATGATAAAGCAGTTGTGTCAGTTTGCCCGGGTAAGAAGAAGCTGGTGCATCGGACAGCTTGCATGCCGGATCGAACACGATGCCTGCTTCGGTCGTATTGGATATGACGAAACGCATTTCGGGTTGTTCCGCCAGTTGCAGGAATGCCTGGAAGTCAGTGTAAGGGTTCAGGGCGCGACTGATCACGTCGATGCGCGTCAGGCTATCTACCTTTTCGCCTTTATCCAATCCTTGCAGATTCACGTGATACAGGCAGTCCTGTTTGTTCAGCATGTCGATCATCCCTTTATCGATAGGTTGCACTACGACAACGCTGCTGTTGAAATCTGTCTTTTCGTTCATCACCTGGATCATCCAGTCTGCAAAAGCACGCAGGAAGTTTCCTTCACCAAATTGAATAATACGTTCCGGATAGGCCGGTTTGTTCATGGTTTCTTTGTTTAATTCTTTCATGATTAATAGATATACTTATGAATTTGTTTTACATGTGCGGACGGTAGCAATCACCCCGTCCATTTGTGCCAGGGCATACATTCTTCCATAAAAAGAATAGCCCGGATTATAATTTTTTTCTTTATCGTCGAGCATAAGTTTGCCGTGGTCGACCCGCATAGGCAGCGAAGGCTTCTCTTGTTCAAAGATGCGAACCAATTCGATCAAATGGCCACGCCCCTGCAAATGGGAGGCTTCGATGAAATTGCCGTTCGGTTGTATGTCTGTGCTTCTCAGGTGTACGAAGTGGGTACGGGAGGCAAAGGCACGAGCCAGGGCGGGTACGTCGTTTTGCAAGCCGGAGCTCAATGAACCCGCGCAGAAGGTCAGTCCGTTGTGCGGATTATCAACTGCGGAAAGGATCCATTCGATGTCTTCTTTGTCGGTTACAATGCGAGGCAACCCCAGTACTTGGCGTGGCGGATCGTCAGGGTGTACGCACACATCAATGCCGTACAAATCGCAAACCGGCATGATACGAGTCAAAAAATACTTCATATTTTCGCGTAACTGATCTTTTCCAATGCCGTCGTAAAGAGCCAGTAAGCGGTTGAAAATAGCCACCGGATTCTTATCGCCTTCTTTGATATTTCCGTTGATGAAGCCTTGCGTTTTTACGATGATTGTATCGATAAGTTCGTCTTTCTCGGCTTCCGTAATGGTTTTGTCCAAGGCATATACCTGTTCCATCTCTTCGGGAGTATAGTCTTTTTCGGCTCCTTCGCGTTTCAGGATGAAACAATCGAAGTAGGCAAAACGGATCTTATCGAAAAAGAGGGTAGAGGTGCCGTCTTCCAGCGTGTACTCCAGCTCAGTCCGTATCCAGTCGATCACCGGCATAAAGTTGTAACAAACTGTTTTTACACCCGCCTGTCCCAGATGGGTAAGGCTTTCAATGTAATTGTCGATCAGCCGGTCGCGATCCGCTCCCCCATACTTAATGGATTCGCTCACCGGAAGGCTTTCCACAACCGACCATTCCAAACCATGCGATTCGATATAATTCTTGAGGTCTTCAATAGCTTCTAAAGTCCATACTTCCCCATTAGGAACATCATGTAAAGCGGTAACGATACCTTCAACGCCAATCTGGCGCAACATCGAAAGAGTTATTTTATCTTTCTTTCCAAACCATCTCCAGGTCTTTCTCATCTTTTGTTAATTATTTATGTTATTGCAAATGTAGGCAGTTTGAACAGACAAAGGTGGTAAAATATGTGGAAAATAGTGGAAAAATTGTTCACATAACTCTTTTCTTGTTCCTTTTCTTTCATCTTTTTCACGCTTTATCTGTAAATGAGTATTTTTCGTATGTATGATCAAGTATTGGAATATTCGATTTTCAAATTGACCAATTTGTTTTACACTGGGCTAAGCGAAATATCATTTTGTCAATTCCTTGTCGATCTGTTTCCTTTCCGCAGAAAAGGGCTTGTAATAGTAAGAAAATGATATCTTTGCACCGGTAAACACAAATAATGAAACAAAGGTATTTATGGAATCAATCAGACAGATTTTTCGCATAGGCTTTGGGCCTTCAAGCAGCCATACGATGGGACCGCGTCGCGCCGCTCAGATTTTTTTAGATCGGCATACCGATGCTGCCTCTTTTCAGGTGACTTTATATGGTAGCCTGGCGGCTACGGGCAAAGGGCATATGACCGACCAGGCTATATTGGATGTGCTTAAGGCGGCGGCTCCTACGGAAATCGTATGGGAACCGAAGATATTCCTTCCTTTCCATCCGAATGGGATGTTGTTCAAAGCCTTCAATGGGAAGGGCGATCTGCAGGAAGCGTGGACTATCTACAGCATCGGAGGTGGCACCCTGGCCAATGAAGAGTTCAATGAGCAGAAGACGGAAGAGATCTATGACATGAATACCATTCATGATATTCAGCAATGGTGTGAGAAAAAGGGCTTTTCTTACTGGGAGTATGTGGAACAATGCGAAGGGGAAGCCATCTGGGATTATCTGATGGAAGCATGGGAGGTGATGCAGGAAGCTGTTCGCCGTGGTCTCGAAGCCGAAGGCGTGCTTCCCGGAGGTCTGGGCATACGGCGCAAAGCCTCTGACTACCTGATCCGGGCGAAAGGCTATGGTGGCAGCATCAAGAGTCGGGGCAAAGTGTATGCCTATGCCTTGGCTGTTTCCGAAGAGAATGCCTGTGGTGGTCAAATCGTGACGGCTCCTACCTGCGGCTCTTGCGGTGTCTTGCCGGCTGTGTTGTTTCATCTGAAAAAATCGAGGGACTTCCGTGATTCGCGCATCTTACGTGCCTTGGCTACGGCCGGTTTGTTTGGCAACGTTGTGCGTACGAATGCTTCTGTTTCGGGTGCTGAGGTCGGATGTCAGGGTGAGGTTGGTGTGGCTTGTGCCATGGCAGCCGGAGCGGCCAACCAATTGTTTGGGGGAACACCGGCGCAGATCGAGTATGCTGCCGAGATGGGCTTGGAGCATCACCTGGGACTGACCTGCGATCCGGTTTGCGGCTTAGTGCAGATACCCTGCATCGAACGAAATGCCTTTGCCGCTGCCCGCGCGTTGGATGCCAATACTTTTTCAACCTTCTCGGATGGGAAACACCGGGTCAGCTTCGACCAGGTGGTGGAAGTGATGCGCCAAACCGGAAATGACCTCCCAAGTCTTTACAAAGAAACCTCGGAAGGTGGTCTGGCAATCAATGTAAACGAAAGATAAAGATAAAAAGAGATAGGTG
Source organism: Parabacteroides sp. PFB2-10 (assembly GCF_029893085.1). GTDB lineage: Bacteria > Bacteroidota > Bacteroidia > Bacteroidales > Tannerellaceae > QVMG01. The sequence continues at coordinate 312,613 of NZ_JARXWI010000002.1, read as the reverse complement.
TCTCTCTCTTGTCAGAGAGGCCTATCTTCCCATTTGCCTTGCAGGAGCTCACGGGTGTGGGTGAACCCAGCCTCTTTCAGGAGTGCCAGGGCTTCCTCCCGGCCATCATTCACCAGGTGAGGAAAGTGTGTGTCGGAATTGACCATAACAGGTATCTTCTTCTCACGTAACAAAGTCAGAAACTGGTTGTGTGGAAACAGTTGTTGCTTACGGTGATAGTTCTTGGTGTTGAGTTCTACCATCAGTCCTTTTTTAGCGATCAATTCTATACACGTATAAAAAAGATCTTTGTACCAGTCAGCCTCCAAAGAAAAACCGGGATAGCGATGACCATTCTGGTATATCTTATCCACATGCCCTACGATATCAAATCCCCCTAATTCCACCATCTGGCAAACAGCTTGGTAATATTCTTCTGTCAACTGGCGGATATCTCCATTGTAAAAGCGATCGACAGCTGCCGCAAACTCCTCATACGGACCATCGATACAGATCATATTCTCCTCCGTTAACACCTCTGATTGTGGAATGAAATGAACGGAACCAATGCGGTAGTCTAATGGCAATTGCCGAAAATAGTCGATCGAAGGATTATATGTGTCGTCCAAAAAATCAATTTCAAGCCCGGTATATACCTCTATCTGATCTCCATATTCCTTTTTCAAACGATCGATTTCCGACAGGTAAGCCGGCATATCTTTGGCCGACATATTCCAAAAGGTCTCGAAAGGAAGCGGAGCATGTGAGGAAAAACCATACGCTCTGAATTCCTGATGAATGGCTTCTTTCAGAAACTCCTCCGGAACGTCACGCCCATCACAATAGGTGCAATGACTGTGAAAATTGCTTTTCATAATGGATAATTGACAATTGATAATTGATAGCTGTTTACCTGTCTCTGGTGTTCTTTGCTGTTTTTATTATGCATGTTAATAATTTGATTAACTCCTGGCAATCAGGCAATATGGATTCATATTCTGTTTCTTTTATGTATGTTGTGTCTTTTAACAACATGATCCAGTATTCAGACTCGCATGCCTCTTTTAGAGCAATACTCAATTTGTGGATGAAATCAGCTTTCGATTGAGCCTGTAAGCCCTCCTTTATCATTGCTCCGACAGCTGTTCCAGATCTTAACAACTGTTTTGATAATACATACTCATGCCTTTCGCCTAAAACTTTATAGAGATTCACTATTCTAATAGCAAATCTATATGATTTGTCTTTCACAACATTCTCTTTCATGTTTAATCATAGTTAAGGTTTTGTAATAAATCTATCAATTATCAATTGTCAATTATCAATTACCCGAAGCTCTTTCCCAATTTTAATAAACGCTTCAATCGCTTTATCTAAATGTTCGCGTTCGTGGCCGGCGGAGAGCTGTACGCGGATGCGAGCCTGGTCTTTCGGAACGACCGGGTAATAGAATCCGGTAACATAGATACCCTCTTCCTGCATACGGGCAGCAAAGTCCTGAGAGAGTTTGGCATCGTAGAGCATAACGGCACAAATAGCCGATTGTGTCGGTTTGATATCAAATCCAGCCGCAATCATTTTGTCGCAGAAGTAGTTCACATTCTCCATCAGTTTGGTGTGCAACACATCGCTCTCTTTCAATATGCGGAACATCTCCAGGCTGGCTCCGATAATGGCGGGAGCCACTGAGTTAGAGAAGAGATAGGGGCGTGAGCGCTGGCGCAACATATCGATAATCTCCTTTTTGCCGGTGGTAAAGCCACCCATAGCGCCACCAAAGGCTTTGCCCAGGGTGCCGGTAAAGATATCGATGCGTCCGTAGCAATCATACTGTTCGGCCACGCCGTGTCCGGTTCTGCCGACCACACCGGCAGAGTGCGATTCGTCGACCATCACCAACGCGTCATACTTTTCAGCCAGGTCACAGATCTTATCCATTGGTGCCACATTTCCGTCCATCGAGAAGACTCCGTCGGTGGCAATCACGCGGAAACGCAGTTCCTGTGCCTCCTGCAAACAACGCTCCAGGTCGGCCATATCTGCGTTGTTGTAGCGATACCGTTTTGCTTTACACAACCGTACGCCATCGATAATCGAAGCATGATTCAATGCGTCAGAAATAATGGCATCCTCCGGGCCAAACAAGGGTTCAAACAGACCGCCGTTTGCATCGAAGCAGGCCGCATAGAGAATGGTGTCTTCGGTTTGGAAATAATCGGCAATGGCCGCTTCCAATTCTTTGTGCAGATCCTGGGTGCCGCAGATGAAACGCACCGACGACATACCGAATCCATGGGAGTCCATTGTGCGTTTGGCTGCGTCAATAAGGCGTTGGTTGTCGGATAAACCTAAATAGTTGTTGGCACAAAAGTTCAATACATGACCGCCTCCGCTCACTTCAATATCCGCGCGTTGAGGGGTAGTGATAATACGTTCCTTCTTGTAAAGACCTGCCGACTGGATATTATCCAGCTCCGTGGTCAGGAATTCTTTCATTTTTCCGTACATAATCTGTCTTTTATTTAGTGTTTAGTTAGAATGTATTTGAGAAACAAAGATCCTGTTTTTTTCTTGAAATCGGGTGAAAAAAGAGATAAAAAATGGCGATCTATTCAAGTCTATACCTGAGAACCAGCTCGGTTCTCTTTCCCTGTTATGCGTTTTTTGAGAAAGGTTTACCAATCTTTCAATCTATAAAAGAACAGGACCGGGTTGTCTTCTTCAGATATTTTTTCTTTGAAGTGGGATTGTGATATTATCTCCTCAATATGTAATAATGAATTTGCATTGACGGCAGAAGTAATATATCCATTTTGAATTAATTTCGGATTCGAAAAATAAGGAAATTCAGGATCTCTTTTGTCTCCAAGCCGGATATGTTTTATTTCCCCGTTTTTACAATTAATTACAGCCAAATGATTTCGAATGGCATATTCCTGATGAAACAGCGGAAATGTCAAAGCAATGAAATCATCTGATTTATTAAAGCATCCTACACGGGTCACCACAGAAGAAAAGGATAATTGACTATGTAATTCCATTCTTTCCGTCTTTTCGTAGTCTTCAGGTAGTTTGTTTTTTGTATTGAAATCAAGTGTGTACACAGCCGTCAGATCATTGTCGGTTAACGCATATATATTGTAATCATACTCATTAATTATCATCAACTCCTTTGAATCTGTTTCGTAGAATGGAGAATGATGAGGTAGATAGCTGTCTATTTTGTCATAGGGAGAAATCCTGTTAATGAAAGAGTTAGACGTGAGGTCGAACAGTGCGAAGTCATACATGGAAGGGTTTGACTTTCCCGAATACAGATACGCTAACTTGTCATTTATTAAATGAAAATAGTTGTAATAGGTATCTAAAGGCGTCGTTTTTATCCATTTGCCATCTTCGCTGTACACAATAATGCGATCTCTTGCTAATATATAGATATGCGAGTTTGCGATTGCTATATCAGTGAGTGAAGCGTATTCTCCGGGACCTTGTCCGATTTTGTGTATTCGATTGATAAATTTCCCGTTTTTGTCGAAGATGACAATTGCTCTACTTCTCGCATCTAAAATATAAATACGATCTTTTGTCAGCTCTATTTTGGTGATCTCATTGATAAGACTTTCGTCGCAGGTCTCAAGAATAGTATAGGTGTAATGACTATCCAACATGGAGGATAATTCATCCTGTTGATTTATATCTATGGAAAGAATACTTTTCTCCGTATGTGCGTTTGGAGAATGGCAGGAAGTTATTCCGACTATCAGTAATATGAAAACAATAAATTTCTTCATCCCCTATGATTTATTTGAATTTCGAAAGATAATGAAATATATTGACTTCGCAAATACTGATTTCGATCCCCAGACAGAGAGTGTTACCTTTAGGATGTGATCTTTATATAGACGATCCAGTTGCAGGGCTTTTTCTTCGATTCAGGTGAAAAAAGAGGGTAAAAAAGAGATAAAGAATAGAATTCTATCTACCTTTGTAGAGGAAAAAACTTAAAACTAAATTTTAAACGCATAAACGCATGAAGAATGTATTAGTGATTGGAGCTACTGGTCAAATAGGCTCTGAACTGACAATGAAGTTGCGCAATCTTTATAGTGGAAACATTGTGGCAGGATATATTCCCGGGGCTGAGCCTAAAGGAGAATTGAAGGAGTCGGGTCCCTCTGCCATTGTGGATATTACAAACGAACAACTTATTGCCGAAACGGTATCGAAATACAATATCGATACGATCTACAACCTGGCAGCATTGCTCTCTGCTGTCGCTGAAATCAAACCTCAATTAGCTTGGAAAATCGGAATGGACGGTCTGTTCAATGTGTTGGAAGTAGCGCGTGAAAAGAAATGCGCCGTGTTTACTCCCAGCTCTATCGGTGTGTTCGGAGAAAATTCACCGAAGGACAAAACGCCGCAGGATACGATTCGTAATCCGCACACGATGTATGGTGTGACGAAAGTCTCCGGCGAATTGTTGAGCGATTATTATTATGTACGCTTTGGGGTCGATACCCGTTCGGTACGTTTTCCGGGACTGATCTCTTATGTGACCCCTCCGGGCGGAGGAACGACCGACTATGCCGTGGATATCTATTATTCGGCCGTCAGAGGCGAAACTTTTGAATGTCCTATTGCTGCCGGTACCTTTATGGATATGATGTATATGCCTGACGGTTTGCGCGCGGCTATCGAAATTATGGAGGCTGACCCGACGAAGTTTGTACACCGCAACTCGTTTAATGTGACGGCCATGAGCTTCGATCCGGAGATTATTGCCGCCAGCATCCGTCAGTATATTCCGGATTTCAAGATGGAATATAAGGTAGATCCCCTGCGTCAGAAGATTGCCGATTCGTGGCCAAACTCGTTGGATGACACCTGTGCCCGCGAAGAGTGGGGCTGGAAACCGGAGTACGACCTGGACAGTATGACCAGAGATATGCTTGCCAAATTGCGTGAAAAAGGAATTTGATTCTCTTTTTTCGAAGAGATAGAAAAGCCATCCTGCTTTTGCGGGATGGCTTTTTTTGCCTCTGTTTCGGAATGGATCGGATTGGATTGTGCGAAATGTTAAAATCGCGATTGTAAGCAAAACAGCCGTTTTACTTACAAATCCATACGTTAAAAAGTGTTTCTCCCGGGAGTTTGTCTTCAAAGTCCCGCTTTTTTGCGCGCAAAATCCCGCTGAAATTACAAAATGATATTTGTGGGTTTTGATGAAAATGTCAATTTTAACATTTGCAAACAAATGGGTATTTTTTATTTATGAATGAACATAACAGGATTTTTATACCTTTTTTTTAGATAAATTGTTGAGAAAGAACGCTGAAATGTTAACTTTGTGCCTTGAAAAACAAAGTGTGTGAACTAATTTATTACAGTATGAGTTTATCCGGTGTGAACGAAAACACGAAAAACAACCCTGAGTCACAAAGAATACAGGCGATAAGCGATATGCTTGATCTTGGCTGGTGGGAAATAAAACTAAATGAAAAACAATTTATCTGTTCGGATTCTATTGTCGATCTGTTGGGCTTGCCATCGAATGAAATAGATTTACAGGAGTTTTATAAAATGATACGTGAAGACTACAGGGCGCGTGTTGTTGAGAAGATTACGACTGATTCCGAGTTGCAAATAGTTCACCTGGCTTTTCCTCTCTATGTGAACGATCATATCGTTTGGGTAAATAGCCGCTTTAAGAAAGATGTCGACAGAGATGTCGTAGCCGGTTTGTTGCATCAGGAAAAACGGCAGGATGATGAACAGGTAGGTATTGCTAACGAAACCGTCAGCAACCTGATCTATCAGTTGAATGGTATATCCAAGTCGTTGTTTACTTTCCTGCAGAGCGAAAACCTGGATGATATGGTAAATAATATCCTGCAGTCTTTGGTTAATTATTATAGTGCGGAAAGGGCGTATATCTTTGAGTTCAACTGGAAAGATATGAACCAAAGCAATACCTACGAAGCTGTAAGCCGTCCGGGACTGGAGGAGATCCATAACCTACAGAATGTGTTCTTTGAGCCCGATACTTGGTGGAATCAACAAATCCTGACCCAGAACCCGATCATCCTGAACACTCTGGATGACCTGCCCGAATGGGATATAGTCGATAAAGAGTTTCTGGCCGCGCAGAATATCAAATCGCTGATGGTCGTTCCTTTTGTGAACCAGGACAATACGATCTGGGGCTATGCCGGTATCGATATCGTAGACAAGCAACGCAACTGGGCGGAAGAAGACTACCGTTGGTTCTCCTCATTGATGCATATTATCAATATCAGTTTTGAATTGGCCAAGTCGAAGGCACGGATCCAGGAAGATAAGGAGTATCTGCAGAACCTCTACCAGCACATGCCGATAGGCTTCCTGCCGGTCGAGCTTGTGTATGACGAAGAGGGCACGCCGGTTGATTTTATCTATACTAATGCCAATAAAGAGATAGAGCGCATCACCGGACGCAAGGCGGAAGAAATAGTCGGACTGAAAGGCTCCCAGTCAAGAGCTTTTGGCGATCTTCCGCATTTGGTAGAGGTGGTCAATACCGATAAGCATATCGAATTGGATTATCCGATGCCTGATATCGATAAGCATTGCCGGGTTATCAAATTTTCTCTGAAGGAAAACGAAGTGATCTCCCTTGTATTGGATGTAACCGATATAGAGAAGGTACATAAGGCTTTAGAGGATAATGAAAAACTATTACGTTCGGTCTACGATAGCCTGCCTATCGGGTTTGAGTTGTTTGACAAAGACGGCTACTTGATCCAGAACAACGAAAAAGCGCTTGAGATACTTGGATTGGATAAAGCAGGGCCAACGGAAGGGTTTAATATCTTCATGCATCCGATGATTCCGCTGGAAGAACAGAAGAAAGTGAAGCGGGGAGAGATTGTCGATTTCAAGATTAAATACGACTTGAATCAACTGCGAAGTGTCTATGATGCTGATTTTACAGAAATGCCGATGCAAGACCTAACGGTAAAGATGGCACCTGTTATGGACGATCAGGGGCAAATACAATATTACCTCTGTCTTATCATAAATAATACAGAAACCACCAATGCCTATCTGAAGATCCAGGAGTTTGAAGAATATTTCTCCTTGGTTGCCAATTTGGCGAAGGTGGGTTACTTTAAATGGGACCTAAACAGCCGGACAGGATTTGGCATCAGTCAGTGGTTCCTCAACCTGGGCATGTCGGCCCAGTCTGCGTTGAATGACAATCTGATGGATGTATATCAGCATTTGCATCCGGATGACTTCAGGGATATCCAGGCCTTCTATGAAAAGGCGGTTGCGGGCGAAGCAAATAGCTATGAAAAAGAGATTCGTGTACTCAGCGATGAAGAGAAGATGAAGTGGCTGCGTTGCACCTTTATCGTGAAGAATAATTTGCAGGATGAGACACGCGAACTGATCGGTGTTAGCTATGATATTACAGAGTTGAAAGAGATGATTCTGGCCAAGAACAAAGCGGAGGCGTTAGACAAATTGAAATCGGCCTTCCTGGCGAATATGAGCCATGAGATCCGTACGCCGCTGAACTCGATCATCGGTTTCTCCGACCTATTGGCTGAAACGGAGGATGAGAAGGAACGCAAAGAGTTTATAACCATTATCCAGAAGAACAACGAGCTGTTGCTGAAGCTGGTAACCGATATCCTTGACCTGTCGAAGATTGAGTCGGGCACTTTCAATTTTGCCAAAAAAGAATATGGCGTGCGTGCATTGTGCGAAGAGGTGATGCAATCCTTTCAGACGCGGGAACTGCCGGTGGGCGTCGAATTGCAGTATGATGACTCTGAGCCGGACAGCATGATCTATGCCGACTCAAGCCGGGTGAAGCAGGTGCTTATGAACTTCATCACCAACTCGCTGAAGTTTACCGAACAGGGACATGTCAGATTAGGCTATCACCTTGTTGAGGGCGGATATATCAAATTCTATGTCGAAGATACCGGCATGGGTATTTCGCCGGAGAATATTGAAAAGATATTCGACCGCTTTGTGAAACTGAATGACTTTGCGCAAGGCTCAGGCCTGGGGTTGTCTATCTGCCGAAGCCTGGTGGAAGGGATGAACGGACAGATCGGCGTAGAATCGAAACCGGGCAAAGGCTCCTGTTTCTGGTTTACGATCCCTGTCTACGAAGCCGTTTCTGTGGAGTAATTCCTTGCTTCAACAATTCAATAAACAAAAGACTATCTTTCGAGGTAGTCTTTTTTATTTGGGAAAAAGGAGTACCTTTGTTATAATTTCAGGTTTGTGGCGAAGTGATAATTAAAAAGTGAGATCTATGAAGAAAGATGAAGATGTTTTTAAAGAATTTCGCGACTCCTTCAGCAAAATGGAAGGGCATTTCCATGTTTTAGAGCAACGTGTGCCTGTCGACAGACAGATGGAATACTTCAAATACGCGGAGAATATGCGCAAGAATGAATCACCGGATCCTTTAAACGATGAAGAAAGTGAAGGGGTTTATCAGTTATTGATGCGCGAAGACATCCCGGAAGAAGAGAAAAAACATCTTTTGACCACTTTAGCTTCCGCGAAATCTGTGAGAGCTTATCGTCTGTTGGAAGAATATGTGCAACATCCCGACACGGCTATTGCCGATTGGGCCTATATGGCCTTGATGGAGTCGCGCATCTCGTTAGAGTCAGAACTCTCGGACGAAAAACAAATCTATATATCGACCGGATTGGGCGGAAAAGAGGAAAAACTTCGTTTCTATGTACTTATCCTTTCCAAAGAAAAGAAGACGTTTGAGGAATACCAACGGCAGGTGATCGAGCGGGAATTTGCTTACCTGTTGCCTAAGCAGGATTGCGATATCGAACGGCTGACGATTGAAGACCAGTACGTAGAGCTACTCTTTTTAGTACCGATACGCGCCGATATTAAGCGGGTATTGGATAGTCTCATTACAGAATGTAACCAGTATGGCGACTTTCTGTCGAAAGGATTTACTATTACCAACGTGAAAGAACTGACAAAAGAAGAAATCACAGATATGATCATGCAGGATGGAGACAATTAAGCAGGCATTGAAATATGGTGTTGTCGGCGTGAGCAATACCTTAATTACGGCTGTTGTTATTTGGGTTATGATGAAAGTGTTCGGAATATCGGATGTGGTGTCCAATATTACCGGATATGTGGCAGGAGTATTGAATAGTTTTATTCTCAATAAGCAATGGACCTTCCGGAGCACACAGGGTTGGCTGGTGAGTGCCTTGCGTTTTGGTGCTGTTTTTGGCGTCTGCTACCTGCTTCAATTAGGTTTGTTGTTATACCTGAACCGTACACTTACGATCGATCCCTACTACAATCAATTGATCGCTATGGTGTTTTATACGGTCATCAATTTCATAATGAATAAATACATTACCTTTAAATCATAGAATCATGAAGAAACTGGCGCTTATCATACCGTGCTACAATGAGGAAATGGTAATAGCGGAAGCCTACCGCCGCACCAAAGCGGTACTTGATACCATACAAAATCCGACAGAAATTATATTCATAAACGACGGTAGCCGGGACAAGACCCGTGAGTTGCTCGAAGAAATAGCGAAAAAAGACGCTGAGGTCAAGGTGATTCATTTCTCCCGTAACTTCGGGCATCAGCCGGCTGTGACGGCCGGTATTCACCATTGCGATGCCGATCTGGCTATTATCTTAGACGCTGACATGCAAGATCCACCTGAATTGATTCCGGACATCTTAGCCCTACAGGAACAAGAAGAGGCGAATGTGGTTTACTGCGTCCGTAAATCCAGAGCCGGAGAAAGCCGATTCAAGCTATTGACGGCAAAAATGTTTTACCGAACCATGAACTCCATGAGTGAAGTGGATTTCCCCTTAGACACGGGTGACTTCCGCCTGATCGACCGAAAGGTGATGGATGAGTTCGACCGCCTGAAGGAAAAAGGGAAGTATATCCGCGGGCTGATCAGTTGGGTTGGCTTCAAACAGGTACCGTTCTACTACGAACGCGAAGCACGGATTGCCGGAGAGACAAAGTATCCGCTGAGCAAGATGTTTAGTTTTGCCTCCAACGCGCTGCTCTATTTCTCGAAACGTCCGTTGAAGCTCGCACTCGGACTGGGCTTTGTGGCGGTGGTTGTAGGCATTATCCTGGCCGTTTGGTTTACACTGGGGAAGATTTACGGCTTCAGCAATGCTGAGTCGGGCTGGACCTCCATTATGTTTACTATCATCTTCTTTGGCGGTGTCCAGCTTATTACGGTAGGGGTCTTAGGCACTTATATCGGGATTCTCTTCGATGAGATCAAGGCGCGTCCCGAGTATATCGTCGATGAGAAAAGAAATTTCAACGAGTAATTATCAGAAAATCTTCCGGTAGATGTGGCAATAGGGCGTTCCGTTCGATTTGTCGTAATACTTTTGGTGATACTCTTCCGCGATCCAGAATACGGAGGCCGGTTCCATAGCCGTTGCCACAGGGTGTCCCATAGCGTTTAATGTCTCCATAACCTCTTCGGCTATCGTTTGCTGGTAATCATCGCCCGGGAAGATAACCGAACGGTATTGGCTGCCGATATCCGGTCCCTGCCCACCGATCTGGGTGAAGTCGTGCGTTTCGAAGAAGAGTTTCGTCAATTGGCGGTAGGTTGTTTTTTCGGGATCGTAGACCACCATGATCGTTTCTACATGGCCGGTATCGCCGGTTTTCACCTCTTCGTAGGTCGGATTCTCTTTCCGGCCGCCCATATAGCCGACAAAAGTCTCCACTACGCCGGGAAATTTATCAAAATGATACTGTGTTCCCCAAAAACATCCCGATGCGAAATAAGCAATCTCTGTACTATCCGGATAAGCCATAAGTTCTCTCTATCTGTATTTATAGGAAACAAAAATACGGAATAAAAGCGAAATAAGGTAGGTAAACGTTATTCTCATAATCTTTTTTAAATATGAGAAAAAATTCTCACCGGCGTGAGAAAAGATTCTCTGCCGATAAGAATTAAAAAACAAAGAAATTATTTTGACTTTTAAAATAAAACCCTACCTTTGCAACCGCATTGAGGAAGCGACCTTTTTGCGAAAGAAAAAAACAAAGATATTCGGGGTGTAGCGCAGTCCGGTTAGCGCACCTGCTTTGGGAGCAGGGGGTCCCAGGTTCGAATCCTGGTACCCCGACAAAAGAAAGGTCAGACAGTAACAAATACTGTTTGACCTTTTTCTTTTATTCCCTCTCTTCTTCAGGAAAACGAAACGAGACTGCCTCTGATGAGACAGTCTCGTTAATATAAGTAGAGTATGTGATAAGGGGAAACCCTTATCAAGTTCGTTTTACTTCACAATCACTTTAAAGCTTTCGCCGTCGACAACCACGATATAGTTGCCTGCCGGAACCTGGCATACGGTTTCGCCTGCTTTGAGCGGTGCAATCTGAAGCGTCTGTCCACCCATTGAATAAACGCGGATATCACCATTTTCTGTCTTGCGATTTCCTTTATGCTCGATAAAGATATGTCCTTCGGTAGTCCATACTACATTATCTGCATTCTCTATCTGGCCAATAGAAACCGGATCACCGTACAGACTGATAGTCATATCTTCTGTCACAGGAACATTAAAGGTATAAAGAGTTGCTCCATCCTTCTTTTCAATCGCCGTAGCTTCTTTTATATCCTTTTCGTTGATCACCAGGTAGGGTTCATCGAGTTTAACGTCGTCATCCATCCGAAGAGTCAACACAAAGTTTTCTCCATGGTTGAATTTATAAGTACCCGGTGTCGGATCGGTCGTGATTAATTCAGCAATAGCCGGATCATCCAGGCTGAATGTTACCATATGAGTGGCTACAACACCGTCGATAGATACTGTCACATCACTAATCACTCGCTTGATAACATAAGACTGATTCTGATTGTCAACCAAAGTATGTCCCTTATCAACCGTAACGTTCATTTCAGAAGCGTCATAATCATCAGCAACAAGCACTTTGAAAGGATAGTCTCTACCACGCAACACCTTGCGATTGTCTGTGTTATAAGAGATACCATCGAGGGTTGGCAGTGTGATGTTATGAACCGCATACGTTACCATAGCTTCTTTGCTTGGCAATGATTCCAAATCATACAGATTGGTTGCAGTCACCCTGTAAGCATTTACTTCCGAGAGAACCTGGTCGGTATAAGTCAATTTATCTGTTGAACCTACCATCCGTCCATTGCGATAGATCGCATAGCGCGTCGGTTCGTTCGGAATATCCTCTACCGATACAGTGATCAACCAGTTGTAATTTAATCCCATAGCCCCAATACTTTCGAATGGTTCTCCTGGCACTGCAATTAGGTCTCCCTTGCCTTGAACGGCAGGTCCTACATCGACTGTCGGAACATAGTTGACTGCATCACCACTAGGAAGTTTCTGAGTAAATGCATATCCAATATACATATCTTGGGTTGCATCGATTTCAACATCTTTATCCAATTCAATACTTATCACTTCGCCTACTGTCGGGTTGGCTACCTTTTGCGAATGAATAAGTTCTTCACCACGACGAATATTTATGGTAATACCGTCTTCTGGTTCTGACGTAAGATGCAGATTAACTGATTTGATTTTCGCACCATTATATTTATACGTTTCTAAGCCTGTCAATTTTATTGCCACTTCAAAGTCACCTCCAGTAGCTGATCCAATCGAGTTACTTGTTGGTATACCGTCCGTAAAGGCCAACTCGGCTGTTGGAATCTCAGTTGTTACACCCGTTGCTTCTCTTTCCACCGGCTTGATACTGGCTGCTGTAGGAAGAGACATCACAGCGACCTCCAGATTACTTTGTGTTTCTTCAGAGAACAGATTTTTGAAAGTCGTTTTAATGACTTTGTTTGTATCCTTATCCCTAAGTAGCATAGGCTTGCTAATATCAATCTTTCCTGATTTGATATCATCAATCATCTGTTGTTCTTCCGGTGTATAGGTAGGAGCAATGCTTGTGGCAGGCGCCTTTTTAACGAATGAACCAGCAGTCGCCTTTGTTTGAACAGGAGCATTAATCATATTATATTCTATATCCGGAGCGGATCCTGTACCAATATAAATATCATCCACACCCAACATGAAACAATCTGATGAAACACAGTTGATGGCTACATATTTAGCATCAGCCGGTATAGTATAGCTATAATTTGTCCAGGTCGTAGAAGGTTCTACATATGCACCTTCAGAGATAACCGTAAAGTCTTGCTGTGCTTTGCCGGTAGTTGAATAGGCTACTTTGAACCGCTCTAACCCGAATGAACCAGAAACAGATTTTGCCCAGAACGAGAAGGTAAATTCAGTATCGAATTCTAACAGCGGACTAATCAGCCAGTCATTATTTTCAACACCAGCCGAGTTTGATGCGCATCCTAAGTAATTCTTACCACTATGCGGCGCAAAGCTATCAGACGTACTAGCAGCCGGTGTCGTCTCTGACGGAGTATAGACAATAAAGGCACACGGCTTTTCGGAATTCGGATAGTCATAATCTGGATCCTCTGTTATTTTAAAAGGAATGCCTTCATCACCATCGATAAAGCTCCATCCAATAGCGCTTTGTGGATCGAGTGTAAACGGTACGTAATTCTCTATATCGTCGAAATACTCCACCTGAGGCAAGCCCGTTTCCCAGTTTAATTCAACATGTCCATCCACATCCATTACTTTAGCTGTCAAGTTGGTTGGAGTGGTCGCTGCCTGTTCCACAATGACATATTTCGAAATAAGACCACCAGCCAATGACACAGTGATTAAACCACGTCTGGCACTACCGGTATTCTCTTGCACCGTATAGGTAAAGCCTCCATCGCCTGTACCTTCCTCATTTTGAATAGTTATCCATGAGCTCGCAGTTGCTTTCCAAGGTATAGAAGTGTGAACTTCAACCCTACCTGTTCGCGAATCCTTATTCTTCCATTTCGTAGACAAATCACCATCTAACTCAAAGGGAACATAGGTAAACTTAGGTACAATATTCATTGAGATAGCTACATCTGTGAAGATATCACTATATGGCATCCAACCCAAAGGCAAATAAAAAAACCCAAATACATCAAGATAATACTCCGCATAGGCCGTATTCTTAGGAGTAGCACCTCCTCTGATCACAGAAGTGGTAATGGCACCAACAGCCTTGTTTTGCCTAAACCCATCTACCACAACATAAAATGCTTCGTTTATAACTAATGGTTCATCGAAGGTAACGGTAGTATACCCATTGAGGTTGATTGCGGCAAGTGGCAATACTTTCTCTACCAAAGTAGCGCCCGGCAGACCGCCCGCTTCACGAGCAATTTTTACTGTCAGATCGTTACCACCCGATATACTTCCAACTGAAATCGAAATATCGACAGATTCGATCTTTCCCAGTTCAACCGGCGCATCGAACCTTTCCGCCATAGCACCAATATCCCCTTTATTTGTACCAGAGAGATATGCATTCTCCGCGTAACTATACACCGTCATACCCTTTTCTCCTGGCAGCAGATTCCATATATCACCTGTTGTATAACCGATCTTGGCAAAGTTTTCAATTTCGACCTTATCGCTTCCTTTGCTGTTGGAAATGCCCAATTCAAAATCAAAATCACCCGTTTTGTCGTATACAACCTTGCCGGGGTTTTGCTTTTTAGAGGAAGCTGGTGTTGCACCGTAGAATTTCCAATTCCACTTGGTAGGATACTTATTCGATTTATCGGCAAAATAGACATTCGCTTCTTTCGGAGCAAACGGACCGAAAGTGGTCAAGGTATATCCTCTTTCCACAATAGCTTCAAAATTTGCTTCGGGCGTTTCTGCCACTACCGTAACAGCATCCTCAAGGGTGTAACTATGCTCTCCTTGATAGTTCTTCACAAACAGGGTGATATCATACGTACCTGGGGTGAGGTATTGTACCTTTGGTTCCTCCACTGTGGATGTTTCAGTAACAGCTCCCTCGAATCTCCAATCATAAAGGATAGGAGGCCCTGTAGACAAATCGGTCAGTTTGATATAATCACCTACGTTGATGGTTATTTTTTCTCCTGGGAAAGCCTGTGTTAATTGAACGCCATCGAGCCCAGCCAGGTTTCCACCCTGTCCATAATATTGCCAGGCTATCTGAACCTCTTTGCCTGCAAAAGCTGATAAGTCAACCCTTTGGTGATACCAATTCCAGGCGAATGACCCACCAATCTCGGTTGCATTGCTCCACACTGACACTGGTTCATTTCCGTCTTCTATAATATAACAAGTCAGTATACCATTTTCCAAAGCAAATGACCCATATCCAGCGTAGAATTCCATTCGAGCATTATTTGGTATCATCACGGTTGGCGTTTTCAGCCATGTGTTAACAATATTTTCCTCATCACGATTGACCATTGCGGAATAGCGGCTATTCGGATCGATTGTACTGAAAACAGGAGCAGAACCACCCGGGTTAGCTGAAATCCACTGATTTGTACTTGTGCTTGCTGCATCATTCTCTATAGCCCATCCTTCTGGCAGAAAATTAGTACTTGATATTCTTTCATCAAACCCTTCTGCCAAAACTATATCTTCCTTTATAGCAAATAAGGCCACCGGGGCTTCCGGATTATCTCCTTTTTCGATAACATTAACTTCTAAAGTTAAAACAGACTGATTCGCTGTCCCTTTATTAATCGTCAGGGTTGTTGTATATTTACCCGGTTGGTTATAAGTGATCGTATGCGGTCCTTTCTCAGTTGATGAGGTAATATTTCCTCCCACGAAGCTCCACTCGTACGTATCAGCCTTATCTGAGAGGTCTTTATAAGTAATGGAAGTCAGCACATAAATAGTTGTTCTACTTGCAAAGAAATTAGCAGCTGGGCGTCCGTTTTCCACATAGGTACCTTTTAATGTGGTTGCTCCTGTACCTTCCGGATCGAGATAGCCAACCATTTTTTCTTCGGCCTGATCCCAGTGATAATAAAGCTTACCATAGAGGTTTCGACCATACGGATTAGAACAAGAAGAACTCCCTCCACTTAGTGTGCCGACAACCAAACCATTTTGATTAAACAGAGGAGAGCCAGACGAACCTCCTTCGGTCACACTATGTCCATTTTTCGTGGCTGCAAAAAGCACATTCCAATGCGCATTTTCTGCACCGACCGAACCGTCACTTCCGTTCCAGGAAGCATTGGTCGCGGCTGTCGTTACCGTTGATATCTTTTTCACATCCCCTCCAGGATGATGGATACCTACACCGCTTGTCATAGGCGTGTTTGTTCTATCCCAACCATTGAAATAGACTGGCCAGTTAGGTTGCTCATCCAGCTTTAACAAAGCTCCGTCAGAAGCCCCATTGATCGGAATACTTACTAACATCTCTGATCCAATAAGAGTTTTTACATCGTCACGAACGGCAATGCTGCCACAAGTATCATATTCATAATCAAAATAGTATTGCGCCATTTTAAGATCGTCTGCTGAAGCAACATTATTGCCGGATGTAAAACAATGGAATGCCGTAAGGTAGTATGGGGTCAGATCCTGAGCCGTGTTATTGATCAGCGTACCGGTACAAAGATACATTCCGGTGCCAATAGGTGTTAACGATTTGGCAACCCCGGTTTTCTGCACCTGCCAGTTATCGCCTTCTTCACAATTGATATCTACCATACAACTACCGGATTCACCAGCCCGGAACTGGGGACGGGTGTCGTAGGTCTCCATGTAGTTATATCCGTAGCCAATGCTGGAAATATGGATACGTGGCTGGTATTCCAACGGTATCAATATGTCTTCCTCCGCCTTGTTCGGACTCACATACTCCAACGTAAATTCGTCGCCCGACAGCAGCTGGGTAGAGAACACACCTCCTGACGGATTTGTACGGCTGGTGTATGCTCCCAACACCTGTGTCTGGTCGGCATTGTAGATGAATAACTTGCCACCTTCAGGAATATAGAATTCCTTGTAGGTCAAAAGCGTAGCGATAGCACCCGGAGCACTGATCGTGTACCGGAGTATCCGCTGACCGTTCGATAGCGTTGTCCACTCCCCGCTTTGCAGCAGGTTGATATTCTCAGGAATCAGCATGGCCGCGCGAAGCGGTACTCCCAACGTCTCTCTTTCGAGGTCTTCGCGAATAAGTTCATTCACGTCGAAGTCGATCTTTGCCTCATAAGGCACCGAAGCCTGGCGCAAAGAAAGAGAGGGGTATTCAAAACTGGGAGGAAGTCCTCCTTCGCTGATCTGCGCCGTAGCGCTGAACTGTCCTGTAATAAGTAGGAATAACAGGAACGTAAAAAGTGTTAGTCGTTTCTTCATATATCTATGAATTAAAAATGAAAAAATGGTTTTATCTTATTCGCTGATAGTCTTAGAGTTTGTATTGAAACAGAGACAATAACAAAACCTTTTTAGTCCTTACACAAATAGTAAAGTAGAGATTGTTATTCAAACAATTTAGCCAAATGTAAACATTATTTTCATAAAAAAAATATGTGGCATGATTTTTTAAAAAATATATGAAGTAGCCGAATGAATTATCAAATCAATTGCGCCAAACCCGCATGAATTGCCGAAACTTCGTCTATTTTATGGTATGTAAGTATTCTGTTTACTCTCTTTCAAGTCCTTACAATCATTACGATCGTTAAAGTATCTAAAATGATTTTGTCTAAAATGTAAGTAAATGCCGTGTGTTTGTTTCAATTTGACACAGTGAATAAATGTTAAATTACTCGTTTTTACCCGAAATGCCAATTGATATTTGGCCGTTTGGGCTCATTTTCCTGCCATAATTCTATCGTCGATGCGCCTCGACAGTACTGTCGAAGCGCATGGACAGAACTGTCGATGGGCATGGACAGTACTGTCGAAGCCCATCGACGATAGAATTCTCCGTATGCTTTGGCCTTTCCGACTATTCGATTGCTTCGTTTTTAACATATCGTTTTGTAAAGCAAAAGAGGGTTTTAGCTTACACTTTGTTTTTTAACATTTGCTGTGGGCGGTGTGAACAAATACTCTTTCTATTGTTTGGCTTATCCTTTTCAGAATGAAAAAAAAAAGCGATATTTGCAGCGTTTTTAATAGATGTAAGCAATTCTAACTAACAAATTTGATAAAAATGACAAAAAGTGCATTACAAATTGCCAGAGCGGCCTATCAGCCGAAGGTGCCTGTGGCATTAAAGGGTGCGGTAAAGGCTGTGGATGGCGAATACACCCAGTCGGTTGCCGATCAGGAGGATATCAAGGCTCTGTTCCCGAATACCTACGGGATGCCGATCGTTACGTTTGAAAAAGACAATGCGCCGCAAGCGATGCCTGCTATCAATGTGGGAGTGATTCTTTCGGGCGGCCAGGCTCCGGGCGGACATAATGTGATTGCCGGGTTGTTTGACGGTATCAAAGCGGTGAACGCTGGTTCCCGTTTGTATGGTTTTATTTTAGGACCTGGTGGTCTGGTAGATCATAAATACAAAGAACTGACAGCCGATATCATTGAGGAATACCGCAATACCGGTGGTTTCGATATCATCGGTTCGGGACGTACCAAATTGGAAGAGAAGGAACAATTCGATAAAGGATTGGAAATTCTGAAAGAACTGGATATCAAAGCCCTTGTTATTATTGGTGGGGATGATTCAAATACGAATGCTTGTGTATTGGCAGAATATTACAAATCGATCGATGCCGGTGTGCAGGTGATCGGATGTCCGAAAACAATCGATGGCGACCTGAAGAACGAACAGATCGAGACCTCTTTCGGGTTCGATACGGCTTGTAAAGTGTATTCTGAAGTGATTGGAAATATTGAAAGAGACTGTAACTCAGCTCAGAAATACTGGCACTTCATTAAACTGATGGGCCGTTCGGCTTCTCATATTGCGCTGGAGTGTGCTCTGCAGACGCAACCTAATATCTGTATTATTTCGGAAGAGGTAGAGGCTAAGAATCTGTCGCTCGACGATATCGTTACCTATATTGCTTCGGTGGTTGCCAAACGGGCGGAACAAGGAGATAATTTTGGTATTATTTTGATCCCCGAAGGATTGATCGAGTTTATCCCGGCCATGAAGCGCCTGATTGCCGAATTGAATGACTACCTGGCCAAACACGATGTAGAATTCAAGATGATCAAAAAGAGCGAGCAGCGTGCTTATATACTTAGCAAACTGACTAAAGACAATGCAGATCTCTACGCCAGCCTGCCGGAAGGTGTGGCACGTCAGCTGACGTTGGATCGCGACCCGCACGGAAACGTACAGGTATCGTTGATCGAAACAGAAAAACTGCTGGCAGAAATGGTTGGAAAGAAACTGGCTGAATGGAAGAAAGAGGGCAAATTTGTAGGTAAATTCTCTTCTTTGCATCATTTCTTCGGTTATGAAGGACGTTGCGCGGCTCCTTCCAACTACGATGCTGACTATTGCTACTCACTGGGATATACCGCTTCCTGCCTGATTGCAGCGGGTAAGACCGGCTATATGTCGTCTGTACGCAACACAACGGCTTCGGCCGATAAATGGATCGCCGGTGGTATTCCTGTGACCATGATGATGAATATGGAACGTCGCCATGGCGAAATGAAACCGGTTATCCAGAAAGCGTTGGTGAAACTGGATGGGGCTCCTTTCAAGGCATTCCAGGCTAAACGCGACGAATGGGCATCGAAAACAAGCTATATGTACCCGGGACCGATCCAATATTTTGGACCTACCGAAGTATGTGATGCACCTACTAAAACATTACAGTTGGAACAAGCGAAATAAATTGTTCCCGACATAAAAAGAAAACAGGCCGTTTCAGTATCGAAACGGCCTGTTTTTCTTTTATAGAACCAATATCTTATTCTTCGCTTATCTCCGGCTCTTCTTTCTTTTTGGAACCAAAGAAACGTAAAGCGATAGACAGGACTGCCGTTACACACAGAATACCGATGCTGGTATTTCTTGTTGTCATATTTTCAAAATCGGAAGTGGCGACTAATACCAGACCAATAAATGACAACATCATGATGGCATCCATCAGATCTTTGTTTATCTTCATTTTCTTTTTTTGATTTAGGGGTGAAAAGTCGCTTATTCTTCAATGGCCTCTTCAGTGTTTCCTGATTTACTCAGGCCTTTCATTACACCGAACAAGCCGCCGCAAAGCGTTGCCATCACAATGATCAGTTTCAGATAATCATTGGTGATCAATGAACTACACGCCAATACACAACCGGCAATGATGAGCAGAATATACAGATAGATGCTTATTTTATTATTTTTCTTAGACATACTGTTTGTTTTTTAATCGTTAATAATACATGTTGTTAGGTTGGTCGAATCGAAATAAGAGTTTACGAAAATGCACGATCAAACAACCATAGGCCGGGTGTTTTAATGTTGCGGCATACGGCTATTCAGGATAGCATAAGAATGAAAATATGTACTAAATAACGATTTTCCGAAGGGAAAATACATGAGATCCCCATCGGCAAAACAGGGAGGAGTTTAGGGTGGTTTGACAAAGAGATCTGTATTCCGAAATCTTTTGGATTTGTTCGGCTCCTTTGATACGTGCCTCATGCAGGATGCGTGTGGCTGTTTTTATGACACGGATGTTAGGAATATGAAAAGTCGACTGAATATGTCGGCGAGGTGTCAGACAGTTGCTGTTTTTCATATCTTTGCTGATCATCTCGAACCGATGTTGCAGGTCGGCAGCTTCACTCTTCTCTTCGATATAGGATTCGCTCATAGCCATACGGCTTTCACCCTCGATGATCTCTTCCGGAGTCGAGAACATGAGCAGCGTCAAAAGAATTCCCATAAAGTATAGAAAGTGCTTCATGCCTGCAAAGATAGCTTTGTTTTATGATATAACAATTTATAAACAGTATTGTTTAGATATAATTAAAATAGTAGATGATAGCACACTATAATTTATTCCCGGGGAATGGACTATCTTTGCAATATAAATATAGATAATGGAAGATGTTTTGAAAAAAAATAGGATGAAGGCATGGGTAGAAGCGGCCCGTCCGCGTACCCTGTTCGCCTCTCTCAGTCCGGTTCTTGTTGGCTGGGCGTTGGCTGAGCACGATGATACATTCTTTTTTATCCCGGCTATTCTATGCCTTTGCGTTGCGTTATTGGCTCAGATCGCCAGTAATTTCGCCAACGACTATTTTGATTTTAAGAAAGGTGCCGACCGGGAAGATCGCCTTGGCCCCGACCGGGCAGTCGCTTCCGGGTGGATCTCGCCCAAAGCGATGCTGGTGGGGACGTTTCTTACGCTCGGAGCGGCCTGCCTATGCGGTTGTCTTTTATTGTTTTATGGCGGGTGGATCCTGTTGCCGGTAGGTCTATTGATGGCGATCACCGTACTAGCCTATTCGGCGGGTCCCTTTCCGTTGGCTTATAATGGATTGGGCGATGTGTGCGTGTTGCTGTTCTATGGCGTCGTGCCTGTTTGTTTTACCTACTTTGTGCAGGCGGGGACGTTTACGCTCTCTGCTTTTTTATTATCATTGGCGGTGGGTTTTTTGTCTATCAATATATTGGTTGTTAATAATTACCGGGATTACGAGCAGGATAAAATATCGCAAAAACGAACCACAATTGTTTTGTTTGGCAAGCGTTATGGGCGCATCATCTACCTTGTCAACGGTCTATTGGCTGGAATATTAACAATACCTGTTTTCTACAGAAAACCATGGTGGGTCATATTATTCTTTATTCTTTATTACATTTTATTTCTCAGAATCTGGCGACTCTACATGCGACTGGAAGGCAAAGCCCTGAATAGTATACTGGGGCGTACCTCCATGATGGTTTTCCTTTACACCTTATTGGTAAGCATTTTATTATTGTTTTTTGCCTGAAGATAAACTAATCGGTCAAAACTGATTGACTCAATGTGAAGTACGAAATATTGTTAAAAGAATAATTAAACCGATTGTTGTTAACTTATTAACTGATATATTGCATTCATATTGAAAATATCCACAAGCAATTAAACTATATGATCAAGAACAATTATCTTTTCTTATTGTTAGCCTTTATTCTCGTGTGTGCCTCCTGTAGTAAAAAAAATACCTCCCAGGCTTATTGGGAAGATGCGCCGGTCGTAGCTGAACGTGTGATGGTGGAAGGAAATGAATTAATTAAACTAAATCCGGATCTATTGACTGATACGATTGTTTTCCCTTTGAGCTATTTTACGGAAGAGCTCGAGATCATAAAATTGGACGATCGTGATGAAGCCTTGGTTTCGCCTCAACAGAAAGCGATTATTTCGGACAATTATATTCTTATTCTTGCTGAGCAGAATAATCCCTGTAAGTTGTTTGACAGGAATGGGATGTTCATTTCAGATATTGGAGGAGTAGGAAATGGTCCCGGTGAATATAGAAATGTTCGCTCCTATCACCTGGACGAAGCCAACAATCGGATCTACCTGTTTGGCGGTTATAGCTCATCTATTCTGGTGTATGATTTTGCAGGGAAAGTATTGGATCCGATCACATTACCGCGTCAGTTGACCGAATGTGCCTTCCGTGTGAAGGGCGATCTGGTGGAAATCGTTGCCAAACCGAATGATCAACCGCAAACTATTGCCTGGATGCAAACGCTGAATGGAGAGATGCTCGATTCGATTCCCGCCGAACATCTTACCTTAAATAAAGGAGCCTGGGCGCTTCGTTTTTATTCAGATAAACAAGAAGACCTGTTTGCTACCCATTTTATGACACTGCCAGGTCGTGCAGATACCTTATATCATATAGATTTTAATGCGATGAAGGTCATACCTCGTTTTATGATGGATTACAGTAACCGGGAGATGCAACCACATAGCTACGAGGAGTGGAAGGATTACTTTGTCGGAAGCACCAGTGAACAGATACATATTGTCACGATGAGTGAGGATGGCACGAGCGACAGAAGGACTGAAGGCGAAAAACCTGCTCACTATATTGTGGACAAGAAAACACTGAAAGGCAATTGTTTCCGGATTGAGAATGATTTTATGGTTGGGCAGGATATTGTCTATCAGCCAGTCTATCTGTTCGAGAATGGTTATTTTGTCCGCAATGTAGATCCGGGAAATCTGGAAGAGATGCTGGAGAAAATGCTTCAGTCAGAAGCCTTAAGCGACAGTATGCGTAAGAAATTTACACGCGTCCAGGAACAGATGGGCGACGACGATAATAATTATATTCTATACGCCAGGGTGAAATAAATCGTTTCGCACGATGTTTATCATAGAAAACAAGAGAGGTTGACCCTAAAAAGTCAACCTCTCTTGTTATTATCCATTCAGGCACTCCTGCTTGAGTTGTTCGATCCAACGGCTTATACGCCCGTCGGTCTCGTTGCCTTCATTGTCTTCATCGAGAGGGAGACCGACAAATTTGTCACCCTCCAGCGCTACCGAATCATCGAATGAATACCCCTCGGAAGAAACCGCGCCGCAGAAAGTGGCTCCTGTACCCTGCAACTCTTTATAGATAACGCCGACCGCGTCGCAGAAAGAATCGCTGTATGACGAGCTGTCGCCCACGCCGAAAATGGCCACCGCCTTGCCCGAGAGGTCGGCTTTCTTCAGTTTGGGGAGAAAGCCTTCCCAATCGTCCTGCAAATCGCCCACACCCCATGTGGAAGAACCTAATATCAATACATCATAAGCCGCCGCATCGTCAACACTTGCTTCGCCTACATTATACACATCCGATGAATCTATTCCTAATTGACCGGCCATACGTCCGGCGATATCCTCCGTTGTTCCGGAAGATGAACCATAAAAAATTGCTGTTTTCTTCATTCTATATTTTTTTAATGACTATTTACAAAGAGCCGTTTTCCGTATCTCTCCGGAAAAGAGCTCCTTTGACTCTATGCAAATGTCAGATAAACGCGCATGGCGGGCAATACCTATTAATATGTATTCTATCCGTATTATTTGCTTAGATATAGGTATGTTTTCCGCTGTTTTCGCTTTGTCAACTCTCCGGGAAGAAATATCTTTACTCCAAATAAACCGAATGATATGTTTACAATACGGAAAACAACCGAAGAGGATATCCCTTTGGTTCTTGATATATTTGCTTACGCCCGTCAATTTATGGCGCGGACGGGTAATCCGAATCAGTGGATCAATGGCTATCCGACACGCGAGCATCTGTTGCAGGATATGACGGAGGGCAACAGCTATGTATGCCTGGATAGTGAAGGAGAACTTGTCGGCACCTTCTATTTTAAGATAGGAGAGGAGCCAACCTATGCGCGGATCTATGAGGGCGAGTGGTTGGATTGCGAGCCCTATGGCGTAGCGCACCGGATCGCCTCCTCGGGCAAACAGAAAGGGATCGCTCTCTATTGCCTGGATTGGTGTTTTAGGCAATGCGGCAATATGCGTGTCGATACCCACCGGGAGAACCTGGTGATGCAATCTATTCTGCAAAAGATGGGCTATAAAAGGTGCGGAATTATATATTTGTTAAACGGAGCGGAGCGTATTGCCTTTCAGAAAAACAGCTAAAGCGCTTATTCAATCATCTTCTTATCGATACCGAATTTCTCGATCGCATGGCATTTGCCTTCGGGTTCAACATGTACCACAATATCATAGACATTCTCCACGTACTCCTTGATGCTGCATTCAACGGCATCCGCAATCTCATGCGCCTCGTTTAGGGTAATCTCGCCATCCACCTCAATATCGAGCGCAATCATATACATGCTGCCGATCTGGCGGGAACGTACGCGGTGGGGATTATGCGCCCCCGGCACGCGTTCGACGGCCTCGAATATTTTTTCATAAATGGTTTCATCTTTCACACCATCCATCAATTCGATATTCGATTCCATAAAGATGCTGATCGAAGTCTTGATAATAAAGCCACTGATCACTAACCCGGTGATGGCGTCTAAGATCGGTAGGTGCAATATAAAGGTGAAGAAGAGTCCCAATAAGACACTGATAGAGATGATCACGTCGTTCTGCATATTCTTTGCGTTGGCAATAAGCATAGAGCTGTTGATCTTCTTACCCTGCTTGATCTGATACCAGGCCAGTCCCCATTTGCCGACAATCGAGAAAACCGTTACATACAAGGCCAGCATACCGGGTAGTTCGCGGGGCTCGGTGGAGAATATACGTTGGATAGAAGAGATCAGCATTTGAGCTCCGGCGTAGAAAATCACCAGCGACAGAATCTTGGTGGCTATACTTTCCGCCTTCTCGTAGCCGTAGGCATATTTCCGGCTGGGCGGTTTGTTGATGATCTTCGCCGTGAATATCATCACAATGGAGATAATCACATCGGTGGCCGAGTCGATCCCGTCTCCCAATACCGCCAGGCTTCCGGCAACCAGCCCGATAACGATTTTAGCAATGGAGAGAATCGAGTTGCCGATCGTGCTGATCCATGATGTACGAATGAGTATTTTTTCTCTTGATTCTGGCGGTGTCATTTCTTTTGATTCTGGAATAAGTCTGCACAAAGATAGCTCTTTTCCGGCAGGCAGGATGAACATTCCCTACTTTCTTTGGTTATTATAACAAGCCGTGTGTTGTGTTACATTTTAAAGAAACAGGTTAAGAATAATTAATCACACCTGCTTTTTGACGCTTAATCACGTCTTATCTATATAACTGGAAAACAAATAGAAGATCGAATATGAAGAATAATAGCTGTTTTATATTGGTTGCCCTGTTGCTTTTATTGGCCTCTTCGGCAAACGCGCAACAGAACAACCGCCCTTTACCCTTCCGCCCGGGTGAAGAGCTAACCTATGATATGCACGTGAAGGTTGGTATTATCAGTGCCAAGGCAGGTACTTCCCAGCTGACGGTCAGTGAAGATGTGTATAACGGGCAGAATGCTTTTCGTTTTAACTTATTGGCTAAATCGAGTGGGATAGCTAAAAGCATCTTTTCTATGGAAGACACATTGACCTCTTATACAGCAAAGGATCTGAAGCCGCTGGCTTATCTGAAGGATGCACACGAAGCCGGTGATCACACGATCGAGCGGGCTTCCTATATCCATTCCTCAGAGAATATAGAAGTGAAGGCACGCCGGATCAGAAACGGTGAGCTGCGTTTTGATACGCTTTTGGTGTCCAAACGTCCGGTGTACGATATGCTAAGCATTCTTTATTATGCGCGGACGTTTGATTATTCGTCTATGAAAAAGGGAGACCGCCTGCCTGTCGCTTACTTCACGGGCCGCCGGATGGAAAATATGCTGATTGAACATCAAGGCTTTCAGAGCATCCGGGCGAATGACGGGCGCGATTATGATTGCATCAAATTGGTGTTATTGTTGGATGAAAAGGTTTTTGAAGACGGGGATGCTGCTATGACGGTTTATATTTCAAACGACCAGAACAAAGTTCCTATCCGTGTCGATTCCAAACTGAAAATAGGGACAACCCGGATTGTGATCAATAAATATAAGCTATAAAGAAGAAAATCGTCTGATTGTTGTCGGATTCCAGATCCTCAATAAAACCAACATTGATCCTTTTCTGTCTGGGGGGCTTTGATTGTTTTTCAAACTCTTCTGTTGAAATCTATAAAAAAGGACAAAACAATTGAAAGAAATCCATACATTTGGCTATATTTGCGTATAGCCTTACTATTTAATGTCTCATAGAGAACCTGGAACCTTAATAAGTCCTGACTGGCAGGCAATACATGATGCGTATACAATTTGAAATAAGAGAAGAGTTGGCAGATATTGTCGCGGAGATTCTTGATTCTGAAAAATGGCATGCACACATTTTGGAAGAGGGGGATGGCTTCAAAAGAGTATCCATCAAAGATCCCCAGTTTGATTCAAAAGCCAATATCGAGATCTGGCGTGAAGAAATACACATACGAACCGCCTGGTCGAATTATACCTATCGTATATTTAAACAACATAGAGGGGTCTGGTGTGAATACATTGGCGCTTACAGGGGATTGCTCGAACAAACATTGCTTCCGCAGCTTACTCCCAAAGAAAATATCCTGGATGTCCTGGTGATGGATAGCACCCTGGTGCAGGATGGTGAGAGCGAAACATTGCGGAAATATGGTGAGAAACACATGCGGCGTAAGCAGCTTGCGGAAGACAGGGAGGAGGAAGCGTCCGTTTTGGCCTACCATCCGCAGGTGGTCTATGATGAATACATCAAGACCGGTGTTCCGATGCCGCCTGTACGCTAAGGAAACGTCGGTTCTTACCTGTTGTAAAACATATTCCCGGGTGAAATAATGCCGGGTGAATCACTTGTGGGATTCCATAAAAAGTGTATAAAATTTGGTTTGTGCCTCCCTTTTGTTGTATCTTTGCCACCGTTTTGTAAGGGAAAATGCCTTGGAGAAGGATACGTTCCTACAATTATATCCTGAAAATCAGGAGTCGGTGAACATAAAACAAGACAAATACTACTAAGGTTCCCGATCAAGTTAAACGTAAATAGAACATTATGAGGGTAAGAACTTATGTTCTCGTTGCTCTGGTTGGCCTACTTTTTATGTCATCCGGATCAAAAGAGTCTGTATTGACGGTGGGTATTAACCCCGGCGATATAGCTCCGGGAATAGAGTCTTTAGAAAACGGAAGAGTTGTTGATTTCCGGAATCAGTCGGGACGCTACACATTAGTGAATTTCTGGGCGGCTTATGACGCTGAATCACGTATGCGCAATGTCCGTCTGATGCATGCAGTCAACCGTCTTGGCACAAGCCAGGTGGATGTTTATTCGATTTCTTTGGATACCAAACAATCGATTTTCTACGAAACAGTGAAATCTGACGGGTTAGACAGCATGGCACACTTCCAGGCGGAACCGGACAAACAATTCGCTCTACGTAAGGCGTATAAATTAGATCGGGGCTTTAACAGCTATCTGATTGATGACAAAGGAATGATCGTTGCATCTGATGTTACGCCGGAAAAATTAGCTGAAGTATTGAGAACAATTTGATCCTTAATAAGGGTGAACAAAAAAGAAAGAGTCATCTCCATAGTGGGGATGACTCTTTCTTTTTTATAGCAGTTAATGTAGTTAGCGCAATGCCTCTACCTCTTCCGCATGCAACGGAATTTTCTTTCCTAAAAGACGGGCGCCATCGGCTGTGATCAGGTAATCTTCTTCGTTACGCAGGCCGCTGAAGCCTCTGTAGGTCTCCACTTTGTCGTAGTTGATGAATTCGGCAAAACGTTTTTCGCTATGCCACATATCGATCAGTTCGGGAATGAAATAGATGCCCGGCTCGATAGTTAATACGAAACCCGGTTCCAGTTCACGGCCCAAACGAAGAGACTTACGACCGAATTGTGTGCTCTTCGCGCGTCCGTTATAGCCTACGTACACCTCTCCGAGGTTTTCCATATCATGCACATCCATGCCCATCATATGTCCGAGTCCGCAAGGCATAAACAGGGCGGCAGCTCCCGCTTTCACAGCCTCTTTCGTATCTCCTTTCACAAAGCCCAGCTCTTTCAGCCCATCCATAATAACAGTCAGGGAAAGATCGTACACCTCTTCAAAATTGACTCCCGGACGCAAGGCGGCAACCGCAGCTTCATGAGAAGCTACCTGGATATCGTAGATCTCGCGTTGGCGGGTAGTGAACTGCTTATCGGCCGGAATCGTAGACGACATATCACCGCAGTAGCCCATAGGCGTTTCGGCACCGGCATCTAATAACAGCATATCACCGCTCTTGATCCGGTTCCCGTGGTAATGGTTGTGAAGTGTTTGTCCGTTGATCGTCGCAATAATAGGGAAGGAGAGCTGGTAGTCGTTTTTCAAAGCTGTTTGGGCAACGATGGCTGCTATTTCGGCTTCAAGCATACCCGGGCGCACCGCTTTCATCGCTTCGATATGCATATCGGCAGTCACATTGCAGGCTTTCTCTAACTCAATGATTTCTTCTTCCGTTTTATAGTTACGCTGGTTAGCAACGCCATAGATGAATTCCACCGAAGGCTTTTCCGTTCCCGGATATATGCCTAACCAGTCTTGCAACTTAATCTGATGTTCTGGACGGTAAACAGGCAGGTAGTGAATAGGCTGCTTCTTGGCCTGAGCCGCTTTCAGGTAGTCGGCAATCTCTTTATAGGGACGTACCTCGGTGATACCTGCCGCTTCGCTCTTTTCTTTCAGCGTAGGTTGGGTGCCCATCCATACGATGGCATCGATTGTCAATTCATCACCGAAGATAATCTCCCGGTCATTGTCAACGTCGATAATTGCGTTGAGTCCGGCATAGGAGAGTCCGAAAAAGTAAAGAAAAGTGGAATCCTGTCTGTAGTGGTACGTGTTATCGGCATAATTCATACCCGATTCATCATTTCCAAGGAATAACAGCAACCCGGATCCGAGGGTTTGTTTTAGTTTAGCGCGTCTGGCTACATAAGTTTCTTTTGCAAACATGGCATTAAATGATTTTAGTTTGTTCTTTTCAAGATAGTGAAAGCCGAACACAGTGTTAAGCTCGCTTAGACTATGCGAAGGCATATCCTACCTTTGTGTAAAGGTAAGAATTAATTAAGAAATGGCTTTAAAATTGACAATTATTAGTATATTTCGAAACTTAAGCGTGATGTGAAATGCGAAATGCATAAATTAGTTGACGAAAAATTATGAAAATACAACAAGTAAAGGAATTGACGGAGGCAAACATTGTTTGCGGTGCTACCCAGTTAGATAAAGAGGTTTCATCGGCTTTTGCCAGCGATCTGATGAGTGATGTGCTCACGTTGGATTGCAGTGAAGTGATGCTTATTACCGGTTTGTGCAACTTGCAAACCATCCGGACGGCGGAGATGGCGGAAGTATCCTGCATTCTTTTTGTCCGTGGGAAAAAAGTAACTCCTGAAATGATCGAGCTCGCAACGGAGAATCAGATGATTCTGCTTGAAACCCCTTATTCCATGTATCGTGCAGTTGGTTTATTGTATAATAACAATCTGCGGCCGGTTTACTAAACAAAAAAGAATGGAGGGCGGACTATGCGATTCAGATACGAACTGGAAGGTGGCAACTTCTCGAGAGCCGGATATGCTTCGAGTGAGATCAAGAAAACTCTAAAGCAGTTATCGGTTGATCCGAAGATCATCAAGCGGATAGTCGTGGCTTTGTATGAGGCGGAAGTGAATGTGGTAGCCCATGCCTGGCGAGGCGAAGTCCTGGCGGAAGTCGATGCCGAGAAGATAACGATACGCTTGAAAGACGAAGGACCGGGCATACCCGATATACCGCTGGCTATGCAGGAGGGCTATTCCACCGCTTCGGAGGCGGTGCGGGAGATGGGATTCGGTGCCGGTATGGGACTGCCCAATATGAAGAAGAATGTGGACGAACTAACCGTCGAAAGCCAGGTAGGCATAGGAACAGAGGTGTATATGCTTACCAGGTTCTCATAAGATTAGAGGAGGAAATGTAACATGAAAGAAGATAATTTTTATCATGCGCTCGAGATCGACAATGATCTTTGCATGGGGTGTACGCGCTGTATGACGAAATGCCCGACGCGTGCTATCCGTATCAAGGATGGCAAAGCCACGATACACAAAGACTGGTGTGTGGATTGCGGAGAATGTCTGAAAACATGTCCGGTTCATGCTATCTATGTGGGGCAGGACGACTTCCAACGCATTTTCGATTATACATGCCGGGTGGCTTTGGTGCCGACCGTTTTTACCGGACAATTCTCCAAGTATACAACGGAGAAAGAGATCATGAGCGCGATCTATGAATTGGGCTTTACGCATATCTTCCCGGTGGAATTTACCACCGATATGGTCTGCCGGGAGATGATCCGACAGATGGAGAATGCCGATGAGAAGCCGGTGATCAGCTCTTTTTGCCCGGCTATTGTACGCTTGATACAGGTACGATTCCCGGTGTTGGTAGATAATATCCTTTTGGTGAAGCCCCCGGTGAATGCCTCGGCTACCTATTACCATAAGGTGTTGGAAGACGAAGGGTTCACACCGGACGAGATCGGTATATTTTACGTCACTCCCTGTGCGGCGAAGATTGCCGCCCTGAAAAGCGAAGAGGGCTATGAAGCAGCCATTCGCGGGGTGATTAATATGGATACCTTATATAATAAGGTGTATCATGTTTTGAAAAACCGCCCTAAAGATCATAAGTCCGATTGCGAATTACCTCCTTCACTTACCAAGAAAGAGATGCGTTGGAGCCAGACCGGTGGCGAATCCAAGCATTTTCCGGGACGTAGCCTGGCGATCGATGAGATACATAATGTGATTGATTTCCTGGAACGCATGGAGACGACGGATGAGGTGCGCAATGTGGACTTCCTGGAGTTGCGTGCCTGTAGCCGTAGTTGTGCCGGTGGGGTATTGACGGTGGCCAACCGTTTCCTTACCGCCGAGCGTATGATGAAGCGATCGGTCAACCGCGATAAGGTGCCGATGATCTATGCTGCCGAGAATATCGATGCGTTGGCTTATCTGAAGCAGCACATTATGATGCCGCCGATACCACCCAAACCCAAACTATTGTACGACGGACCGCGGGAAGAGATTCTGAAAAAGATGGAACAGGTACGCAACCTGATGTGCTACCTTCCGGGAATCGATTGCGGCGCCTGCGGCAGTCCGAACTGCCGGAGCCTGGCGGAAGATATTGTTCGTCATGAAGCGCAGTTCAGTGATTGTGTCTTTATGCAGCGTAATATGGAAAAACACGGAAAGCTGGATAAAGAACATGCTTTCCGCCTGATAGAAAAAACATGGGGCAAAGATCGCCTCAATAAAGATTGTTATAAGAAAGGAGCCAAATATGAAGGTCAATGAATTAGTAAACAAACTTCACCTTACCCTTTTTTGCGGAGAAGGTGGCATGAATAATAAGATAACCGGAGGGTACACCAGTGACCTGTTGAGCGATGTGATGGGGAATGCCGAAGAGGGCATGATATGGATCACCTTGCAAACCCACCAGAATGTAATGGCAGTAGCCGCCTTGAAAGATATGGCGGCTGTCCTGTTAGTCAACGGACTGAAACCCGACAAAGAGATGTTGGAAAAAGGAGAGAGTGAAGATGTGCCCATTCTGGGAACCACGCTTTCGGCTTTTGAGGTGAGTGGGAAAATCTATGAGATAATTATGAATTATGAATTATGAATTATGGATTTCAGGGATATTATCTTCTTTCATAATTCATAATTCATAATTTCTTTCATGACCCAATACAAAGTAGACCTCCACATCCACACCTGTCTTTCTCCCTGCGGGAGCCTGGAGATGAGCCCGTCACGGATTGTCGACAGAGCTATCGAGCAGGGATTGTCTGCCATTGCCATCACCGATCATAATGCCACGCAGCAATATCCCGCCATCAGGGAGTTGGGAGAGGAGAGGGGATTGGTTGTTTTTCCGGGAGTAGAGGTCGCTACCCGGGAGGAGGTGCATTGCGTGGTCTTGTTCCCTTCCGATGATGTCCGGGTCGAATTTCAAGCCTATATAGACAGGTATCTGCCTCATATACCCAACAACCCCGAACGCATGGGCGATCAGGTATGGGTCAACCGCAACCAGGAGATCGAAGGAGAGATTCCCTGGTCGCTCATCTCCGGCATCGATCAAAGCATCAATGAGGTAGCTACCTATGCCAAACAGCAGGATTGCCTGTTTATTCCTGCCCATATCGAACGACCTTCGTATAGCCTTATCAGCCAGTTGGGTTTTATAGACCCGACGCTTCTCGTCGACGCCCTTGAATACAATAATCAGGAACGTTTTGATTCTCTGATAGGAAAAAACAATTATCTCAAACACTATGTTTCCTTCACTGCCTCCGATGCCCATTTCCCTTCGCAGATAGGCGAGAGACCCTCTTTCCTCGAAGCCGATAGCCTCTCTTTTGATTCTCTCCGGAAAGCTTGCCGCAAAGACAACGGTTACCTTTTACGGAAAACCTGATTTAGACATCTCGCAACAATGTGAATGAATGTTAATATATTCATTTTTGCCAAAACAACCAACTTACGATTTGTAATTTCGGCAGGACTTTGCGCGCAAAAAAGCGGGACTTTGAAAACAAACTCCCGGGAGAAACACTTTTTAACGTATGGATTTGTAAGTAAAACGACTGTTTTGCTTACAAACGATATTTTAACATTTCAGTATGGGTTGTTCTAAAACAAAAGGCTCCCTCCTGAATGAGAAAGCCTTTTGTTCTGAACTATTATAGCAAGGATCTTATTTAACGGATACGCTTAATGGGTTGTTTACTTTTTCTGTGAAGTTGCGCATGTAAGTAAACCAATTTTCGGCTGATTCGAAGCCATACTTGCTCCATCCGCCACCAAAGTAATAGGTATAGTCGCTGCCCGGTTTGTAATCGCTGATGGCTAATACATGGCCATACGCAGGAGCTGCTTCTTTCAGCGGTTGGGTGCGCGGAACAACAGCACCAACAAAGATCTGGCCATTTAGCGGATCGATCGGATCGGCATAGGCAATGTATCCCTTTTCTGCATTGGCTTCGTACACCTCACTCGGAGCATGCATAACAAGTCCTGTGGCCAAAGGGGTTGTCTCCGTCAGGTTCTCGAACCGGATAGTTGCTTTATTCAGCTGCGAACCGGCATCGAGTGAAATGATACGGTTTTCGATCACGTTTTCGTTTTCGCCTACTTTCAACGGGTTATAGGTCAGAGAAACGGTGAAACGCAACGGTCCGTTATCTAAAATGGTATAGGTTTTATAGGCATACGGCATGATAAGTCCCTCTGCGTTCATCAAAGCGGAGGTGCCGGCTCCCAGTGTCGGGCCAACGGAGTAATAATCGAGTCCGTCGCCATGATCCACATGATAGGAAACCGACTGGGCAAGTTCCTGGGCTGCTTTCGGATCACTTTTGCGTAGTTCGGCTATCTGAGCGAGCGTCTCAGGGTTCAGCTCTTTTGCGTAACGGGCTTCTACCACCGGATAGGCCACCTTCTTAGCCCAGATATCATAACCAAATGCGCGTTCACCGGTAGCCTGAAGAGCTGGTCCGTAGGCACGGAAGGCCACCCGGTCGTTCTCCCAGGCTATATCATCGACGCGCTCGGGATATTGTTTTCCGGTTGCAATCGTTTCGTATGCCTGAGGTGTTCCGGCTTTTAGGGTATAGACACGCTGTGCATCGGCTTCTACGGATGCCTGGAGAATAATCATCTGATCATGAGTGATCTGATAAGGGATTTCAAGGCCGTCGGCATCCGTAATGATAAACCCGTCGGCATAGCGTGCCTGGATTGCGGCTGTCTGGGAAGCCGAGATTTCAATCATTTCCTGTTGTCTGTCTAAAGCAAGGGGGTTGGCAACCGTGATTTGCAGATCTTTTTTCTCACCACAGGCAGTAAGCATGGCCACTACCAGGAGCATAATCATTTTCTTCATACGTACACTCTGTTTTAAAAAGGTAAATTTATGGGCGCAAATATACGAAGAAGCTAAGATTTTACTGGGCTAAAATTAGGACAAACTGCAAGAAAAGGGTGGGGGATACAAAAGAATTACCTAATTTTGCTATTCAGATTAATCCTACATGAAAATATATGTTTATGAATAAGAAATTATTTTATGTGGTTATGGCCGGATCTCTCCTGATGGGATCTACTGTTTATGGCCAATTCAATCCATCAGCCACACGGGCTGGGAGCTCCTCTGAGTGGGTGATGGAATTCTTTCGGGTAAACGATCCGGCTTCGTTCCTTTATGAAGATGCCAACAGCAACTATTCGAAAGAGAAAGGGATGAATTATTTAGGCGTAGAAAGTAAAGGCAACAAGAGTAATAATGCCATGATTGTTAAGTACACACGGGGAAAGATCATGCCGCAATACCTGGTGATGCTTGGAAAATCAATCGAATACGAAACGGAGATGCTTTGTTCGATCTGTCACGATCCGGCCTGCAGCCACTCCAAAGAGGAGGTCAATTATACATCTGCCCGTTTCCTGGTCAGCTTGAAAGACTCTGTTGATTATTACCAAAATAATAAGGCCATGTTGGAAAAGTTTCTCTGGAATGGCTATACCCGCCTGGCTTTTGTGGATGGGAAACTCTATGGTGACTCGGTGTTGGTGATACAAAACTCTTCGTTGCCGGCCAAAGCCAACCGGATCAATGTGGTCGATGTCGATGAAAAGGGCGAAGGCAAACACTTACCGGTACTCTTCTCATTCCGCCTGCTTTCGACAGATAATGAGGATGGAGAATTTATGATTGAGTCGCATGCCGACCGAGTGGGTGCCGGATGGGCAGAATGGATCAAAATACAGAATGGGGTGCCGGTTCTTGTGGAAACGGTTTTCGGCGCCAATCAGGTGAGCGAAAGCGAAGTGTTCGATGTGGTTTATTCCCGGGAAGACCCAGTGGCTACCCTGGAGGTGCCCGAAGCGCGCATAGCTGTGCTGTCGGATTACGGCACGGTGACGGTGAAAGGGGCTGCCGGGAAGCGGGTGACGCTGGTGAATCCGGCCGGACAGGTGATCATTAGCCGCCGGTTGGCATCCGACGAAACGGTTATTTCAGCACCGGCAGGCGTTGTGATCGTGTCGATCGATGACCAGTTCTCAACCAAGGTATTGGTGAAATAGCAAACAAGGTTCACTTTGTCTGTGCTAAATTCATGAAGGAACAGCGATTGCATATAAAGGAATATTGACAAGCCATTCTTCCAATCTATAATCAGACATGGAACAACGCAAGGCTACTTCGGGATCGTATTTTTCGCAATAGGACTTCAAGCTCTTAGCTTTTAGATTTTCTTCGGCTTTCACCTCTATAGGGATAAGATTTCCTTCGTGTTGCACAACAAAATCAACCTCCGCCAAGCCTCCATCGGCCGACCAATAAGCGACAGGTATATCTCTATTTACGATTTGTTGTAATACGTATTGTTCTGTGAGTGAACCTTTGAATTCTTCAAAGATAGCATTACCGTTTAATAATGTTTTTACATCAATATCACCCATCGCTGCCAGCAATCCTACATCAATTATGTATAGTTTGAATGCAGAACTCTCTTCGTACGCTTTCAGTGGAATGCCAGGTTTCGATATTCGATTGATTTGATAAACCAAACCACAATCGATGAGCCATGACAATGCCATCTCGTATTCTTTGGCACGGGCTCCTTTTTTTATTAAACCGTAAACAAATTTCTTATTTTCTTTGGCAAGTTGGGTAGGAATCGAGTTCCATAGCATTCGAATACGAGGCACTATTTCGTTGGGCGCGTGTTTCGAAAAATCCTGTTCATAGGAGATTAGTATATCCTTTTGAATCCTTCTTATTTCATTAAAATCATTTTCTTGAATAAACGTAGACACAACTTCCGGCATGCCTCCTACATAATAATATTGACGTAATAAATGGATGTATTTATCTTTAAAAGTCTTGATAAGTATCCAGTCTTTGTTCTTTAACAGGTCTAATAAGTCCTCTTCTTTGACAGCCAACAGGAATTCTTCAAAGTTCAACGGATAAAGATCCATAAATTCAACCTTGCCAACAGGAAAGGATTTGGTACTATGCAAAGCTACTCCCAACAAAGAACCGGCTGCTATGACATGATACTCTGGGGCATTCTCCTGAAAATACTTCAATGAGGTAAGTCCCCCTTCAGCTTCTTGTATCTCATCAAGAATAATTAGAGTATCCGTCGCATTGATTCTTACCCCGGTCTCGATTTGCAAGGCGGCAATAACACGTTGAATATCGAAGTCTGAAGAAAAAAGAGATTGTAATCCTTTTGAACTTTCAAAGTTGACATACGCAGTTTGTGCATATTCTTGCTTACCAAACTCCTTAATCAACCATGTTTTGCCCACTTGACGAGCTCCCTTGACAATAAGGGGTTTTCTGTTTACCTTTGCCTTCCACTTTTTGAGTGTCTCTATGGCTAATCTTTCCATATTTTAGTCAAATTACATTTTATCGAACGAATAATTGCGTAAATATACAAAATATCGAACGAATAATCTCGCTATCACACACAAAAGTGAACGAATAAAACAAAAAAGAAGAGGTTTGTTTGTTTCCACCTATTGCTTGGAAGTCTCATTTCCTTAAACAAATGGTTATTTAACTTGTTTTATAAGTAGATAAATATAGATGTATAATTTAAGAAAAATAGAAAGATGAAACGTTTACTGTTTACACTGGTGATGATTTTTTCCGTTGTAGCATTGTATGCACAAGATGACAAAGGGTATAAAGATGGTGAGTGGGTGCTTTCGGGCGTGACGGGCTTAAACCTGTCTCAAACGGCTATGAGCAACTGGTCGGCCGGGGGAGAGAATTCGGTTGCCGGAAATGCTTACCTGAATGGCTCCTTGTTGCACAAAAGTGGAAACTGGCTTTGGCAAAACACCTTGGTGTTAGATTATGGCTTGTCGCAAAACAAGACCAACGGGACACAGAAGACTAATGATAATATCAATTTCACGACCCAGCTGGGGTATTCCACCAATAATAAATGGTTCTACACCCTGATGGGCGACTTCAAGACACAGTTTGCCCATGGCTACAAGTATCCTGACCGGGACAACTATATTTCCACCTTTATGGCTCCTGCCTATTCGAATATCTCGTTAGGTCTGGAGTTCCGGCCGAAGGCTAATTATTCGATCTATCTATCTCCCATTTCCGGAAAGATGACCTTTGTAAACGATGATTACCTGTCGGATCTGGGGTCGTTTGGTGTGGATCCGGGAAAGCGTTTCAAAGCTGAATTCGGTGCCTATCTGAAAGCACGTGTTGAGCAACCGGTGATGGAAAACGTAAACCTGGTATCTACGGTTGATTTCTTTACTCCGTATAATGATCAGTTTGGCAATGTGGATGTTAACTGGGATATATTAATCAGCATGAAGGTTAATAAGTTCCTTTCTGCCACCCTGAATACAACCTTGAAATACGATAACGATGTGAAGACGGTCGATGCTGAAGGTAATCGCAAAGGGGCGAAGGTACAATTGAAAGAGGTGTTAGGAGTTGGCATAGCCTATCATTTCTAAAAAACAGACATTACTTTCTTAGTCCTTGATTTTGTTGGCTTGCAGAGAAAAAAGAATCTGCAAGGTTAATTTTATGTATTCTAATTGAAGTGATTTTGTTTGATTACCATTATCTTTGTGGTAAATAACACCATGAAAAATATGAAAGCGTATGTATTGACTCTTTGTCTGTTTTTGGCAACTGTCATGGCAAAGGCACAAACCTCCGAACAGGATATCGTGAAAGTAGGCGACGCCATGCCGTCATTTACTATATCCCTTGACGATGGAAAAAAGATCAACTCCAATATTTATGCAGGCAAAGTAGTTCTGATTAACTTTTTTGCCACCTGGTGTCCTCCCTGCCAGAAGGAACTGGCAGAAGTACAAGCAACCTTATGGCCAAAATATCAAAACAATAAAGACTTCATCCTCCTGACAATCGGACGTGAACATTCGGTGGCAGACCTGCTTACCTATAATGAAAAGAAAGGATTTACGTTTCCTTTGTATCCGGATAAAGACCGGTCGATTTATGGAGCCTTTGCCAAAAGTCTGATCCCCCGTACCTATCTGATCGATAAGAAAGGGAAAGTAGTCATGGCTACGGTTGGTTTCAATCAGGAAGATTATCAAAACTTATTAGCAAAAATAGAGGAGTTACTTAAATAAAAAGGGAGAATTATCTCCCTTATTTTGTTTATTCATGAAATATAACCGAAACATAAAACGATTGTTCTTTTATATTCTATTATGTTCTATTTCTTGTGGCATATCAGCACAGACAGAGACGATAGAGTTAAAGTTTATAGAGACCAGCGATATACATGGGAATTATTTCCCTTTTGATTACATAGAACAACAGGAGTCAAAGGGAGGATTGTCACGTGTCCATACGTATGTAGAGCAACAACGCACGCTGTTTGGAGAGAATCTCCTCTTGTTTGATAATGGCGATATCCTTGATGGCCAGCCTTCTGTTTATTATTACAATTACATGGATACGGTATCTGCGCACCTATGTGGCGAAGTGATGAATTATATGCGTTATGATGCCGGCAATTTCGGGAATCATGATATTGAAACCGGAGAAGCAGTGATGAATAGATGGGCACGGCAATGTGCGTTTCCGATCCTCTGCGCGAATCTGTTGCAAAAGTCAGATAACAGTATCTATACGCAGCCTTATGCTGTGTATGAAAGGGAAGGAGTCCGTATCGCTGTACTGGGATTGACCACGGCTGCAACTCCGGCCTGGGTATGTAAAAGCCTTTGGGAGAATCTATATTTTGAAGAAATGGAAGAGGCGGCTCAGAAATGGATGCGAACCATTCGTGAAAAGGAAAAGCCTGATATTGTGATAGGTCTCTTCCATTCCGGGAAAGACACCCGTATCCTGTCCGATCGGTATACGGATGATTTCTCTTTGCAAATAGCCCAGCAGGTTCCCGGATTCGACATTATCATGATGGGACACGATCATATTCCTTATTGTGAGAAGATTGTCAATATCGCAGGCGATAGTGTGTTATTAGTGAATCCCGGACATAATGGGATGAAGGTGGCCGATATTTCGATGAAACTCCACCGGGTTGACGGACAAATCACCGGAAAACAGCTGAAAGGAGCCCTGGTTGAGATGGATTCTATCGAGCCGGATAAGGCTTTCCTGGAAAAGTTTAACTCGGCTCACCAGACTATTCAGCAGTTTGTTTCTAAGAAGATCGGAGTCTTTACCGAGACGATCACCACACGCCCGGCCTATTTCGGCTCTTCCGCCTTTGTAGATTTTATTCATGAGCTGCAATTAGACATAAGCGGGGCTGATATTTCATTTGCTTCTCCTCTATCTTTTGATGCGCAAATCGAAAGAGGGAATGTGCGTATCGGGGATATGTTTAAACTCTACAAGTATAAGAATCTCATTTATACAATGGAGCTGACAGGCAAAGAAATACGGAATTACCTGGAAGAATCGTACGGTATATGGACACAGCAGATGACATCTCCCGAAGATCATATGTTACTATTAAAAAACAGTACCTATGGCGGAAAAGAGCAGTTTGCCAATATGTATTATTATTTTGATTCGGCTGCCGGTATTATCTATACGGTGGATGTGACGAAAGAAAAAGGAGAAAAGGTGAATATCCTCTGTATGAGCGACGGACGGCCGTTTTATGAAGATAAACTTTACGATGTAGCATTGACCTCATACCGGGGAAATGGAGGAGGAGAACTCTTAACGAAAGGCGCCGGTATCTCTGTCGATGAACTGGATAATCGCATTAAAACGATCTCGGAAAATGATTTCCGTTATTACCTGATTAATTATATCAAAGAAAATAAAGTCATACATCCGCGCGAATTGAATCACTGGAAGTTTATACCGGAAGATTGGGTTACCATTGCTACGGAAAAAGATTACCAGTATTTATTCGGCGAAAAAGACTGACCCACCTGTTTATGGAACCATATAAATATATAGACTTAGGACGCATCGACTATGCGGAAGCACTGGAACGGCAGACGGCTACATTCGATCTTTTATTGGATGCCAAAAGAAAGGAGGAAGAAGGCGAGTCGATCCTCTATTTCTGCGAGCATCATCCGGTATTCACCTTGGGGAAAAGCGGAAAGAAAGAGAATTTGTTGATTCCGGAAGAGGTATTGAAAGAACGGGGAGCCTCGCTCTATTATATCAACCGGGGAGGGGACATCACCTATCATGGCCCCGGGCAGATTACCGGATATCCGGTATTTGACCTGGAGAGATGGTCTATTGGCTTGAAGGAGTATATCCACCGCCTGGAGCAAGTAATCATTGATTTCCTTGCGTTGTACGGCCTGAAAGGAGAACGCTTGGAGGAGGCGACCGGGGTTTGGATAGAGCCGGAGGTAAAAGGAAGAGCGCGTAAGATCTGCGCTATCGGTGTGAAAAGCAGCCGCTTTGTAACCATGCATGGCTTTGCCCTGAATATAAATACCGACTTATCCTATTTCTCATTGATTAATCCCTGTGGATTTATCGATAAAGGGGTGACCTCTTTAGCGCAAGAACTGGGCGAAAAACAAGACTTTGAAAAGGCAAAAGAGGAGCTGCAGAAGTGTTTTTCGACCTATTTTACGTAACTAAAACAGGGGAGTTTGTACTGAAAACCGTCCGTTTTGTTGTGGAAACCGGGGTAAAAGGGACAAATTGAGGACTTTCCGGAATAAATAATTTGCCCGATTGAAATAGTTTTCTTTAATTTGTATTCGAAATAATCTAAGTTTAACTAAAAAACAAATTGCCTATAGCATATACATTACTCTATAAATCAAATTATATAAGTAATGAATACATTGAAATCAATGACCGACGAGCAGTTGGTTGTTTTGTATGCTAAAGGTGAAAACGCAGCTTTTGACGTATTACTTAATCGTTATAAGAAAAGCATCCACTCCTATATTTATTACATCGTACACAACAGAGACCTGACAGAAGATATCTTTCAGGAAACTTTCGTGAAGGTAATCATGACCATCAAGCAGGGACGTTATACGGAAAACGGCAAGTTTAAAGCCTGGATTACCCGTATTGCGCACAACCTGATTATTGACCATTTCCGCCAGGAACGCAGTGAAAACACCCTTTCCAATGATGATGTAGAGGTTGACTTGTTCAACAATATCAAATTGTGCGACCGCACGATCGAAGACAAAATGGTACGCACACAGGTGCTTTCGGATGTAAAGAAACTGATCCGCTTTTTGCCGGAAAGCCAGCGCGAGGTATTGGAAATGCGCTATTACCAGGATTTAAGCTTCAAAGAAATTGCCGATCTGACCGGTGTTAGCATAAATACAGCACTGGGACGTATGCGCTATGCCATCCTGAATATGCGCCGCATGGCTGAAGAGAACCGGATGGAACTTTCTTTAGCATAATAAGTTAAGAAATTATGATTTTCATGCAATAAAGTTGAGGCGGTATCGTTTTATAGGTAAACAACAATAAAACAAGGTTTGCCTATGAAGAGAATATCTACTCAGCGTATGTTTGAAAATAGTAACATAAGAAAAAGCAGCCGTAAAAAGGCAACAGGCACTCCACGTCAGCAGACGTTGGATTTTTTAGCTCAATTTGCACGGGTTTACAGAGTTGAACCTGCCTTACGACAGGATCTCTGTTCGTTCGTTTTGAACTAAGAAGCTGCAAAAAGAGGGTATCCATGAGGGTATCCTTTTTTTGTATATCTTTGCAAAAAACTTTAATGAAATGAAACATCTGATAGCTCCGTCTCTGCTTGCCGCAGATTTCCTTCGTTTACGTGAGGAGATAGAAATGATTAATAAAAGTGAGGCTGATTGGCTTCACATGGATATTATGGACGGGGTATTTGTTCCCAATATCTCGTTTGGTTTCCCTATTCTTCAGGCGGTGAAAGAGATTTGCACCAAACCGATAGATGTGCATCTGATGATCGTTGAGCCTCATAAATATATCAAAGAGGTAGCTGCATCCGGCGCCTATATGATGAATGTGCATTATGAAGCCTGCACGCATCTTCACCGGACTGTGGAAGCCATCAAAGAGACAGGCATGAAAGCGGCGGTCACCTTGAATCCGCATACGCCCGTGCATCTATTAGAGGATATATTACAGGATTTGGATATGGTTTTATTGATGTCTGTGGATCCCGGTTTCGGCGGACAGGCATTTGTAGAACGTTCTTTAGAGAAGACAGCCGCTTTGAAGTCGATGATCCGGGAGAGAGGATTAGAGACATTGATTGAAGTGGATGGCGGAGTCAACCTTTCAACCGGCAAGCAGCTTATTGAAGCCGGAGCCGACGTCTTGGTTGCCGGTAGTTTTGTCTTTAAAGCAACAGATCCGATCCGATCTATTAAAGCACTGAAAGACTTATAATAACGGGGCGTTCAGGCTCGAGAAACCTGACACTTAACTATGATTGCAGAGATACAAAAGCGGCCTTTTGTACGATTACTGCTTTTCTGGACAACGGGCATTCTATTGGCGATGAATCTTCGCTCCAATCTTCTTGTGGGCGGGCTGTTATTGTTTCCCTTTTGTTTATTTATTTCAACTATTCTAATTCCCTTGT
The DNA here is from genome assembly GCF_029893085.1 of Parabacteroides sp. PFB2-10. Classification (GTDB taxonomy): domain Bacteria; phylum Bacteroidota; class Bacteroidia; order Bacteroidales; family Tannerellaceae; genus QVMG01. The sequence goes on along the minus strand of NZ_JARXWI010000002.1, from coordinate 269,510 downwards.
TCTACAAACCCACCCTTGCCTATGCCCATCGCTGGAGGTGGGGATGTGTGATAGCCTTTTTAATCATGGCGTTGGCCGCTTTGCATACCATCCCCCGCGACGACACACTTTCTTCGCCACCCTCCCTGGTGGAAGAGAATGCCATCTTGCTTCGACAGGGTTTTGTTGAATCGATCGACGAACTCTCGTTATCAGAGGAAGAAAAATCTTTTCTGGCAACCATTCTCTTAGGCTATAGAGAGTCCCTGCAGCGAGAGACACGCGAAAAATTCGCCGCAACGGGCATCTCCCATATCCTTGCCGTAAGCGGTTTTCACGTGGCCATTGTCTGTGGTTTTATAACCGCCCTTTTCGGCTGGCTGCCGAAGTCTAAGGCAGGCATATGGATACGCTACTTATTAACCATGGCGTTGTTGTGGGTTTTTGTCGTGACAACGGGCATGGCACCCTCTGCCATACGCGCCGGGATTATGCTTTCGTTCTATCTGACAGGGCGTGTACTCCGGCGCGAATCCGATTCATACAACACATTGGCAGCGGCCGCCTTTTGTATGCTGGTGTATAACCCACATTACCTTTTCGATATCGGCTTCCAATTGAGCTATACGGCTGTCTTTTTTATTTTATATCTGCGTCCTTTTTTTGACCGAATCGGTCAACTACGCAATCCAATTATCAGGACGTTATGGCAATGGCTCACCGTTTGCCTCTCGGCACAGCTTGGCACAACATTCCTCTCACTCTTTTATTTCAAACGGTTTTCACTGGTGTTTGTCCTGGCCAATCTGCCTGTTATGTTGTTCTCTACATTGTTGATACCCATGGGGCTGTTATGGTTGCTTCTGCCTGGCTTTATTCCTCTGCAGATAGGCGTAGAAAAACTAACCCATTGGACAATAGAGTTTGTATATCTTCTGTATGAACTGCCGGGGGCTTCCGTCCTGATTCCTTTCGATCTGTTTTCTTTGATTACAGGCTATTCGGCTCTTATCGCCGGCTTGGTCTACCTCTTTAAGGGGCGTCCCTGGCAATTGATTTTGAGCCTCTCGCTTTTTGCCCTCCTTTTAATCGAACCACTTATTCACTGATCGCCCCAAAAAGTTTCTTTGAGCCCCTTTTTTTCTCTATTATCAAAATAAGCGATTGTAAGCAAAATAGCCCTTTTGCTTACAAATCCATACGTTAAAAAATGTTTCTCCCGGGAGTTTGTGAAAAAAGTCCTGCCTTTTTGCGCGCAAACTCCCCCGAAAATTACAAATCGTAAGTTGGGGGGGGTGACCTATAGCATGGGAAATAAAAAAACCGTACATTTGCTCTCTAAATAATTTTTAGACATGATTACCAAAATTCTACCCGAAGAGAAAATTCAAAAAGCCCATAAATACATTGAAAAAGGAAACAGCTTTGTGATTGTTTCCCATGTCTCACCGGATGGAGATTCGTTGGGATCTTCGCTTGCGTTGTATCATTTCCTGTTGAATTATGGGAAAGACAATGTTTCGGTTATTGTACCCAATGAGTTTCCCTCGTTCTATAACTGGATGCCCGGACGGAAAGAGATTATCATCTATGAGAAATATACTGAATTTGCCGATCAATTGATTCAAGATGCGGATGTAATATTCTGCCTCGACTTCAACGAACCCAAGCGAATGGACAAGATGGCTCCGGCGGTATTGGCTTCGGAAGGCCGCAAGGTGATGATCGATCATCATCTGAATCCGGCTGATTTCTGCCGCGTGGTGATCTCACATCCGGAGATGTCGTCGACCAGCGAGATGATCTTCCGTTTTATCAGCCGGATGGCTTATGTGGAGTTGATCGATAAGAAAATTGCCGAATGTATTTATACCGGCATGATGACCGACACCGGTTCGTTCACCTACAACTCCAACCATCCGGAGGTCTATTCGATCGTGGGTGAGCTTATCAAGCGAGGCATCGACAAGGATAAAATCTACCGGAATGTGAACCACGTCTATTCCGAATGCCGCCTTCGCCTGATGGGTTTTGTGTTGTATGAAAAGATGAAGGTTTACCCTGAACAGCATGCGGCGCTTATCACCCTGACTGAGGAGGAGTTGGCACGTTTTGATTATCAGGTAGGCGATACGGAAGGCTTTGTAAATCTTCCTTTGAGTATAGACGGTGTGCATTTCACGGTCTTCCTGCGCGAAGACAAGGAGTATATCAAAGTATCACTGCGTTCGGTGGGTAGCTTCCCTTCCAATCAGTTCGCAGGCGAATATTTCAATGGAGGCGGTCACCTGAATGCTTCCGGAGGGGAATTTTATGGCAGTTTGCAAGAAGCCATCGCTGTTTTTGAAAAAGGATTAAAGGAATTTAAACCTAATAATTCGGAAGAAATGGTTAATCGTGACTGAGATATGGGAGATAATAATTACATTTGCAGTCAATTACTTCTAATTAGTTATACTTAAAATAATAGGGTACAGATGAAAAAAGGTTTTAATATCTTGTTGATGATGTGTGCAATACTGTTTGTATTGTCGTGTAGTAACCAGAAGTCATTCACAGATATGTTGAATGCAGAGAAGAAAGCTGTTAAAAATCTATTGGCAGACAGTGGATATGTGGTACTGAAAGATTACCCGAAAGATGGCAAATTCAAGGCAAATGAGTTCTACAAACGGGAGGATGAAATCTATATCCAGGTAATTGACTCGGGCAATGGCGAACGGGCGAAAGCACGGCAAACCATTTTGGCTCGTTTTAGCGCCAATCGCTTCACCTTAGATTCAACCGAATACCTGACACGTATATCCAACTATCGGGTAGGAGGAACATACCCGGTCGAATTCTTTTACGGTTATACCACTGTAAACGCCCAGAAAGCTCCCACCTCTTACCAGTCAGCGCTTGAATCGTTTATGAGCGAAGGGCTGGCTGTGGGTTTGGAATATGTTGGTAACGGAGGGGTTGTGAAGCTAATTATCCCCTTCAAGAAAGGTTCAGAATATGATATGAACCAGGGAAATCCGGTCTTTTTTGAAATATTAGAATACAAATTCGATTAAACAAACCTTATGACGCTGATTAAATCTATTTCCGGTATCAGGGGTACTATCGGTGGAACCTCCGATGACGGCCTGAACCCCTTAGCTATTGTTAAATTTGTGGCGGCTTATGCCACCTTTATCCGAAAACAAACTAAAGCAACAACAAACAAGATCGTCGTAGGACGGGATGCTCGTATATCCGGTCCTATGGTGAAACAGATCGTACTGGGCACCTTAACCGGTATGGGCTTCGATGTGGTCGATATCGACCTGGCAACGACTCCTACCACCGAACTGGCTGTTGTTTGGGAGAATGCCTGCGGGGGGATCATCCTGACGGCCAGTCATAACCCGAAACAATGGAATGCTCTGAAATTATTGAACGAGAAGGGTGAGTTTCTTAATGCGGCGGAAGGTGCCGAAATATTGGCGATTGCCGAAAAAGAAGAGTTCATCTTTGCCGATGTTGATCACCTGGGCACGGTCACAACAAACACCTCTTACAAAGATAAACACATCCAGAGTATTCTGGATATGGAACTGGTCGATGTGGAAGCTATCAAAGCGGCTAATTTCCGCGTGGCTATCGATGCGGTGAACTCAGTAGGAGGTCTTATCTTGCCTGATCTACTGCACGCGTTAGGTGTGGGAGAGATCTTCAAACTCCACTGCGCGCCTCATGGCAATTTCGCGCATAACCCGGAACCGCTTCCTGAAAATCTGACGGAGATATCCCGGTTGATGACGCAATCCAAGGCGCATGTCGGCTTTGTGGTCGACCCGGATGTGGATCGTTTGGCAATTGTTTGCGAAAATGGCGATATGTTTGGCGAAGAATATACCCTGGTAGCTGTGGCCGACTATGTATTGAGCCATACGCCCGGTAATACGGTAAGCAACCTGAGCTCCAGCCGCGCGTTGCGCGATGTTACGAAACAGCATGGCGGCAACTATACCGCAGCGGCCGTAGGAGAGGTGAATGTAGTTGCCAAAATGAAAGAGACGCATGCTGTGATAGGCGGAGAAGGCAATGGCGGGATTATCTATCCGGCAAGCCATTACGGGCGGGATGCGCTGGTGGGTATCGCCTTGTTTCTGACTCACCTGGCTAAGAAAGGCATGAAAACAAGCGAATTGCGCGCCACTTATCCTCCCTATTTCATTTCGAAACAGAAGGTGGAACTGACGCCCGACATCGATGTAGATGCTATTCTGCTCCGGATAAAAGAGCAATTCGCGCAATATGACATTACCGATATCGACGGTGTGAAGATCGATCTTCCCGACAAATGGGCGCATTTGCGCAAGAGCAATACCGAACCGATCATCCGTATCTATTCCGAAGCCCCCACCATGGCGGAAGCGGAAGCCTTTGGTGGAGAAATCATCAAGATTATTCAGGAATTGAGCGTGTAAGCTGTTCCGATATCTTATTAAAGCAACAATCCCGCAGGACAAACGTCTTGCGGGATTGTTGCTTTATGGCCTTATCATTTTTCACTTCTGGTTTAAGATCAGTGTAGACGGCATGGTTTGCAACGCCTCTTTTCTGTTTTCCGAAATAAGGTTCCATGTTTCATAACTAACCAGCATGAAATTGTAGTTATCCAACAGATCCTCCGTAATATCTTTTTGGGAAAGGAGCTTCGTATTGTTCTTTTCAGACACAAAGGCTTGGATCTTTTGATCGATCAATTCGCGACCGGGAGTAGCAGCCGTCGTTCGGTCGAGCACAACCGCCTGCCCATGCGTCGACTTCAATAGGGTCTGGGCATAGTCGAACAGGAACAAATCGTCCACTCTGTCGATGAGAATAATCACCTCTGTCGCCTTTACGAAATTACGATTGACGAATACCCCCACCGGACAGCGCGCTCCTTCGATGAAATATTTCGTTTTGTCTTTCAGTAAAGCACCCGGAAAGAACCACGACTCCGCCTTCAAACGCCGGAGATAACGCCCTTGTCTCTCCCTGTATTCCGTGGCAGCTATATCATCCGGCAGGTCGCTCCAGGTGATACCGGCACCGACCAACAAGAAGTCATAGCCCTCTTGGTTGACGATATTACAAATATCCTGACTGGCATTATTGGAAATCTCATAGCGCGTTTCGATCTGCATATTCAATTTCTTAGCCCCGTAGAGGATAGGACCAAAGCTCACCTCCTCGAAATTGTCGGTATGCAACGGATTCACATCGGGGCCAATCGTCAGGTGAAGCGCCGTTACGTCCAGTTTGTTTTCTCCTTTTGAAAACATCTGATGGGCAACATCAAGCATCACCTGCCCGTTGCTGGCTCGCCCGAAGGATATCAATATCCGGAAAATACCCGCCAGGTGTTCCAGCCGTTTTTGTTCCACAAACTTATCGTGCGTGCGGAAGCAAAACTTAATGAAAGAGATCAAAGGTGTTGTCATAAAGGTTGTTACCAATGTCATCAACACCAGCATCACGAAGATAGTGGGGGAGAGGATGCCCATATCCAGACCAATGGTCAGGATAATCAACTCCATCAACCCGCGCGTATTCATCAGGGCGCCGATATAAAGGCTGTTTTTCCAGCTTTCGCCCACCACACGCGCAGAGATCGTCGCACCACCAAATTTACCAATGATCGCTATCAATATAAACAAGAGGCACATACCCCATAAACCCGGTGTATTCAAAAGTCCTATTTGAGTGCGCAATCCCGACGAAGCAAAGAAGAGAGGAAGGAAGAGGGAGAGCGAAACATCTTCGACCTTTTCCGTCATGATCTTACGGAATTTGATATTGCTCGGCATGATCACCCCGGCCATAAAGGCGCCAAACAGGGCATGCAATCCAAGTATCTCCGTCAGGTAGGAAGAGGCCAACAGGATAAGAAACATAAAAGCAACCAACCCTTTGTCGATCACCTCTTTGTTGTGATAGACTTGTCCGATCATGCGCAGGAAAGGACGTACCACGAAAAACATCACTGCCATATAGACCCCGGAGAAGAAGATGTTATAGACCGCGCTCAGCATGCTTCCGGCTTGCGCGATGGAGATCACAACAGCCAACAGGCACCAGGCAGTGATATCGCCATTGGCAGCACTGGCCAGCGAAATGGTTCCAAGATGTGTCTTGGTAAGCCCCCTTTCCTGAATGATACGCGCCAGTACCGGAAAGGCCGTAATGCTCATGGCAATACCGATAAACAAGGCAAAGGAGAGGAAAGGTGTTGCCGGATCGGCATATTTATCGTACACAAAATAGGCGGTAAGCATGCCCAAAAAGAAGGGAACCACCGTGCTGGTATGGCTTATCAATATCGTCTCTTTGAGCTTTTTTCGCACCTCGTCCAAGTCTAATTCCATGCCAATGGCATACATAAAAAGGATTAAGCCGAACTGACTGAGCAGCGTGATATTGGCAAGCGACTCTTCGGGAAACAAAAATCCGTTTATTTCCGGAAACCAATGCCCCAGAATAGAAGGTCCTAAGATAATACCCGCCAGGATTTCCCCAATAACCGTAGGTTGCCCAATCAGTTTAAACAGCCAGCCAAACAGGCGACAGGCAAGAAGAATAACGATGATTTGCAATAGGAGGAGTCCGAAGTCGGATTGTATGTGCTCGAGAATAATGTGGCGGAAAACAGCAAAACCATCTGTAAGTGTAGTCGGCGTATCTTCATTAAAGATCATCAGATCATCCATCTGCTGGCTTTCCCCTTTGACTGCTATAAAATACATCAGGGATCCAAAGACAATAATCATCACCAGATAAAATGCTAAGCCCTTTGTTCCTTTGCTCATATATCCACACCACTTTTCGCAAATATAGTAAAAAATCACTATTTTTCTCTAAAATATAGTAGAAACTATTCTTTGTAAATCGACAATGTAAATAAATGTTAATACGCTCGTTTTGGAGAAACCCCCAATTTACGATTTGTAATTTCCACGGGACTTTGCGCGCAAAAAAGCGGGACTTCGGAGACAAACTCCCGGGAGAAACACTTTTTAACGTATGGATTTGTAAGCAAAACGGGCGTTTTACTTACAATCGATATTTTAACATTTCAGTATGGATTGTTCTAAAACGGATCTTTTTCTTTTGTTTTTCGGCCATTATTAGTCGAGTTTTACCATTTTATTCTTATTTTTGGAAAAGATAAACGCCTATTTAAATAATGTACTATGAAAAACTTTCTTTTACCTAAAGGTATCCTGGTCTTACTGTTCGTTTTAATGGCGGGCACTGCTTTTGCGCGACCCTATGATGGGGAAGTGTTTTCCCTGAAACAGCCCGACGGCTCCTCTGTTACCGTAAAGATATTCGGGAATGAATTCTATCAGGATGTGGAGAGTATGGATGGGTATACCCTGATTCGTGATGAAGTGACTCATGAGATTTGTTACGCTTTGCTCTCTTCCGACGGCAATGAATATGCCTCGTCGGGTATACGGTACGCCGGAGGTGAGACACCTGCTGCCGTTAAATACCTTGTGCATCCGGGCATTCGGATATCAAAAGAGAGTATCAAAAGAAAACAGGAGGAGACCCGGCGGGAGCTTCATTTCGATAAAAAGCCGGAAGTTTCTCTGCGTTCGGCAAGAGTCTTACCCGATACGGTGTATGGGGTGGTTGTCCTGGTGGATTTCCCGGATGTAAAATCGGCTATCACCCGGGAGCAGGTTCTTGCTTTTTGCAATGGTGATAACTACAAGGAGTTTGGTAATTACCAGTCTATCAAAGAGTATTTCCAATGGATCTCCAACGGGAAATTGACTTACCTGAACTATGTGACCGACTTTCACACCACCACCAACCGGAAAAGCTATTATGATACGGTGAACGGCTATACGGATGATCGCTTTATGCCAACGGTGGAGGCGGCATTGAATCAGGAAAAAACGGTAAAACTCAGCGAACTTACCTCCCTGGAAGGCAGGCTGCTTGCTATAAATATCTTTTACGCCGGTACGCCGGATGCCGGCTGGGCGAACGGACTCTGGCCTCACATGGGCTGGTATAACTTCCATTTGAAGGGATTCCATGAAGATGCCTGGCATACGTTTCAGATGACCAACCTGGGTAATAGCCTCTCCATCGGCACATTTATTCATGAAAATGGGCACTTAGTTTGCAACTGGCCTGATTTTTATTCATACGATGGGCACGATGATAATAATGATAAGTACAATATGGGTGCCGGAAACGACCGCAATCCCGGCTATCCGAGTCCCTGGTGTCTGGATCAAATGGGGTGGTTGAATAAAACGGATCTGTCGGCTATGACTGAAGAAACCACCATTACACTGCACCATCGGGTGGGAGAGGCCGCCGTCTATTATGGCTCTGCAAACAACAACGCAGCTCCAAACGAAGCTTACTATATCGAGGTAAGGAAAGGCACACCTAAGCACCCTGAACCTTATGATGGGATCTTTATCTGGCACATTAATGAATTAGGCGATAACACGACTGCCGGAAACCCGGAACTGCAGGACTGCCGTCCGGCCAACCTGACGGATCCCTGTTTCAAGAAAGGGAATGCTACCCGTTTTAATGATGACACCTTTCCTTCAGCGATTTGGTATAATGGGGAGCGATCGGGCATAAACATCTGGGATGTGAGTGCTGCCGGGGCGACTATGACCTTCAGTTACACTCCTCCCATAACGGTAGGTATAGAGAGAGTAGGGAAGGAGGAGACCCTATTCTACCGGGATCCGTCCGGAGGCTTTGGGGTTGTCAATCAGGATAATGAGGTCGAAAGCATTGCGGTATATGATATACATGGAAGGTTGATCGAGAAAATCCGCCCGGTTTCCGGCAATCACCTGTTCGGAACGGGGTATTCACCCGGCATGTATCTGATCAATATCCGGACAAAAACGGGGCAGCAAACCTTCAAAGCTGTGAAATAACCGAAACAGAACATATCTGCTACATCGAATTTTCATTTTGCGATGCGCAAGAGGCGTGTCAGCCAGTTTTTTTTGTACCTTTGCGCCTTATTATTAATCAGTTTAATTTTAGAATAAAGGAAAAATGGCAAAAGAGCTGAAAGAACTTACCAAAAGAAGCGATAATTATTCGCAATGGTATCAGGACCTGGTCATTAAAGCCGAGCTGGCAGAGAACTCTGCGGTACGCGGTTGTATGGTGATTAAGCCATACGGATATGCCATCTGGGAGAAGATGCAACGTGTGTTGGACGATATGTTCAAAGAAACCGGTCACGTCAACGCTTACTTTCCCTTGCTGATCCCCAAGTCTTTTTTAAGTAAGGAAGCGCAACATGTGGAAGGATTTGCCAAGGAGTGCGCCGTGGTAACCCACTACCGTTTGAAAAACGACCCGGAAGGGAAAGGTGTGGTGGTCGATCCGGCGGCTAAACTGGAAGAAGAATTGATTATCCGTCCGACATCGGAAACAATTATATGGAATACTTACCGCAATTGGATCCAATCCTACCGTGATTTGCCAATCTTAGTGAATCAATGGGCAAATGTGATGCGTTGGGAGATGCGTACGCGTCTGTTCCTTCGTACGGCAGAGTTCCTATGGCAGGAAGGCCATACGGCTCATGCTACGCGTGAAGAAGCAGAGGTGGAAACACGCCAGATGCAGGATGTATACGCTACTTTCGCCGAACAATATATGGCTATGCCGGTGATCAAAGGGGTGAAATCGGAAAGCGAACGCTTCGCCGGTGCGGAAGATACCTATACGATCGAAGCGATGATGCAGGATGGTAAGGCGCTTCAGGCAGGTACATCCCACTTCCTTGGACAGAATTTCGGGAAGGCTTTCGATGTGACATTCATTGATAAAGAAGGCAAACAGGAATATGCCTGGGCTACCTCCTGGGGCGTTTCTACCCGTTTGGTGGGCGCGTTGATTATGGCTCATTCCGATGATAACGGTTTGGTATTACCTCCGCTGTTGGCTCCCACGCAGGTGGTAATCGTTCCGATCTACCGCAGCGAAGAACAGCTCGACGCAATTCGCGAGAAGGTAGGCGGTATTGTGGCCAACCTGAAGAAGCGGGGTATCTCGGTTAAGTTTGATGATGCCGACAATAAAAAGCCGGGCTGGAAGTTTGCCGAATATGAATTGAAAGGGGTACCCGTTCGTTTGGCGATGGGTGGACGCGATTTGGAAAACAATACGATCGAAGTGATGCGTCGTGATACACTCGAAAAAGAGACCATTACCTGCGACGGTATCGAAGAATATGTGCAGAATCTGTTGGATGATATCCAAAAGAATATCTTCCAGAAGGCATATGACTTCCGTGAATCGCACGTGATCTCGGTAGATACCTACGAAGAATTCAAGGAAAAGATCGAAGAGGGCGTATTTATCCTGGCTCACTGGGACGGCACACCGGAAACAGAAGAGCAGGTTAAAGCGGAAACCAAAGCCACCATCCGTTGTATTCCTTTGGAAGGCGATAAGACACCGGGCGTATGTATGGTCACCGGTAAGCCATCCAAGCAACGCGTTGTATTCGCAAGAGCTTATTGATAAAGAAACCGAAAGAGAAGCAATTCTCCAATACAATACAAAAAGGGATCCCGATCAGGATCCCTTTTTTTGTGGAAGTCCAGCAATAACAGCTGGCTTCGCATCTATATTTTGCCTGTTTCTACCGACTGAAAATGCGAAGATCCGACAAACAAAAAACTCTTCTGCAAGTTAGTTAATATGGGGCAAATATAGGACTTTAAATCATATGTTTGAGATCATTGTGGAAATATTTCTTTAATATAATTTAATCCATACATTTATGCCGTCAAAAGACTAACTAAACTAAGAATTAAGAGATGAAGCCAAAATTGAAAATCAGGGATTTAACCCTTCGTGATGGTCAGCAGTCTTCCTTTGCGACGCGCATGACCCAACAACAAATTGACCGGGTGTTACCTTTCTACAAAGACGCAGGTTTTTACGCGATGGAGGTATGGGGCGGAGCCGTTCCCGACTCTGTCATGCGCTATCTGGAAGAGAACCCCTGGGATCGATTGGAGAAGATTAAAGCGGCCGTAGGCGATGCTTCTAAACTAACGGCATTATCGCGCGGACGTAATCTTTTCGGCTACAATCCATATCCCGACAGTGTGATCGACGGCTTTTGTAAAGAAAGTATTGATTCCGGTTTGGGGATCATGCGCATCTTCGATGCCTTGAATGACATCAACAACATTCAATCGACCATTAACTCGGTAAAGAAGTATGGTGGTATGGCCGATTGTGCAGTCTGCTACACCATTGATCCGCATTTTACGATGGCAGAGCGCCTGAAAGCGCAACTGAAAGGCAAAAAACTTCCCCATCATATCTTTACGGATGATTATTTTCTCCGGAAGGCGAAGCAGATGGAGGCCTTAGGCGCCGATATGATTACGATCAAAGACATGAGCGGACTGATCCCACCGAGTCGGGTAGCAGCGCTGATTTCGCTCTTCAAAAAGCACTTATCTGTGCCGATTGATTTCCATACCCATTGTACACCCGGCTACGGATTGGCCTCTGTATTTTCTGCTATTGTGCATGGTGTGGATATTATCGATACCAACATATGGTATTTCGCCGGCGGTCCGGCAGCTCCAGCCGTTGAGTTGATCTATGTTTTCTGCCAGAAATTAGGCATCGAACTGGATCTCAATATGGAAGCCATCGAAAAGATCAATGGCGAATTATTTTATATCCGGCAGGAATTGGAAGACTTTGATGTGGTGAAGCAGTTCCCCAATAAATTCTCCCCGTTACGGGATCAATTGCCTGAATCGGTCGACAGCCTGTTCGACGTAGCTATAAAAGCGGCGAAAGAGAACAACGAAGAGGGCTTGTTGAGAGTCTGTCATGCCATTGAAGCCTATTTCGGATTCCCCAAACCGGACGAACTGGTGAAGAAGGCGGAAATTCCGGGCGGTATGTATACCAATATGGTTGCGCAGCTCAAACAGTTGAAGAGCGAATTCATTTTGCAACGCGCCATGGAGTTGATACCGCATGTTCGCTTAGATGCCGGTTTGCCTCCTTTGGTGACGCCTACGAGCCAGATTGTCGGGGTACAAGCGGTCAATTGTGCGCTCGATGAAAAGAATGGAAAAGCCAAATACTCGAATGTATCCAATCAGTTCCGTAACTTAGTGAAAGGAGAATATGGAGAGACACCCGTTCCTGTTGATCCCGAATTCCGTTTTCAGATTGCCGGAGTACGCGAGGAAACGCCTTACGACACGTCGGCTTACGAGATGCAACCCAACCCGGTTCTGGAGGATTGTGGCGGTGTGAAGCTGGCAGAAAATGATAAAGAGCAATTATTGTTGGAACTATTCCCCATTGTTGCCAAAGATTATCTGATGAAAATCAAAAAAGAACGATACCAAAAGGAACATGCTGAAGCCCTGAACGGACAGGATCATTTGACAGAATCCACCAAACAGGCCACACAAATAACCGGTCGTGTCATCACTTCGCCCATGCCGGGGCGCGTTTTCCAATTATTGGTAAAACCCGGTGATACGCTCAGTGGCGGAGAAAACGTTTTGATTCTCGAGGCTATGAAGATGGAGAATAATATCTCTTCTCCCTATGCCGGCAGGGTAAAGCAGGTATTGGTCAACAGAGGCGACTTTGTGCCGGAAGGAGCTCCTATGTTGGAAATAGAATAAAAGCGTATATAAAGAGAGTAGGGGCTGTCCAACTTTTTGGACAGCCCCTACTGTTTATCGTAAAATCCTTAAGGACTTCTCTGATTACTTAAACACCGAATCTTGCAAGCCTGTGTTTACCTCCACCGTTTTAACAACCGTTTTCATGGCTTGTCCCATAACCGATTGCGTCATCTCATACGGGAACTTCACGCCATTCACCTCACGGTAGTCGCCGACATCGCTCACGGTCTGCATCTCACCCATGGCAGACTGAATGGTTTGCACGCTGCGCAGTTTCAATCCGCTGGCTACGCTGTAATACTCCGTTGTGGCATTTCCGTCGCGTTCCACCTTCAGGGTGTAAGCTTTTTCGCCATTTACCTCTTCTACAGCACCTACAGTCAGGGTATATCCGTTCTGCAGATAGGTCATTTCAGGCGCAAGACCCACACCGCTCTTTATTGCGTCGAACTCTTTGCCTTCGGTTAGTTCCTGGCTTCCCTGCAGACCTGATACGCGAAGCGTCGTGCCGTCGAAAGCCATTTTCTGAATCACCATTCCTTGCATAGACATAGATGTCACAGACATATTCGGTTTCTTGAAGTATTGCTCCACGGTTCCAGTCTGTCCCATCATATCCATCTCGCCAACGATCTTATAGTCGTTCACCTTTTCGATAGCCTCTTGGCCACCCAGTGCTTTCACATAGTTAGCAATGATTTCTTCAGCGCTTACGTTGGCTGCTTCCGCCTTGGGCGTTTCGATCGGGTTCACATCGTAATCATACCATTGCACCTTTCCATCACCGGCAAAACGTGCCAACGCATCAGCGTATTGCTTGTCGCCGGTTACCACGATCCAGGCATTCTCCGGTTTGATATATTTCTTTGCAGCAGCCTGAATATCGGCAGGAGTCAACGCTTCCAGACGTTTCAGGTAGTTACGGTAATAATCTTTCGGCAGGTTATATTTGTCGATGTTTACCGCAAACTGAGCCATCGTTTCCGAATCGGCTAATGAGCGAGAGAAGTTACCCGCACGATAGGTTACAGCATCTTTCAGTTCCTGTTCGGTTACCGGTTCGTTGATAATGCGTTTGAACTCTTTCAATACTTCAAAAACAGCGCTGTCCGTAGCCGCTGCCTTCACCGAGGCTGCTCCGCGTCCGCTTGTCAGCGACATAGAACCTACCTGTTCGCCGGAAGCCAAGCTGGTATAGATACCGTAGGTCCAGCTTTTGTCTTCACGCAGGTTCATAAAGAGATGGCCTGTTCCGCTACCGCCCAAGATCTGGCTCATCACCGAGGCTGCGTCGTAGTCAGCTTCTTTCACGTTGAACTGGATAGGATAACAAACATCGATAGCCGATTGCACCGCGCCCGGTTTGTTAGCAAACGCCACTTTCAATTGTTCCGGCGCAGTCGGAATGGTATATTCAGCCACAGGCACATTCTTTTTTGTCCATTTGCCGAAGTATTTCTCTGCCTGCTTTTTTGCCTCTTTCAGGGAGATATCTCCAACAATCACCAGACGTGCTACATTCGGTGCGAAATAGGTATTGTAATAACCTTCCAGGTCTGCCAGGGTAATGTTATCCAATGTTTCCAATGTTTCCACTTCACCCGCAGGATATCCTTTGCCGTAAATAAGGGCGTTGGCCATACGGTTTGTGATCTGTCCCGCGTCATCTCCCAGTGTGTTGAGGGCTGTTTTGTATTTCCCTATGTTCAGGTCGAATTCTTCCTGTGAGAACACCGGGTTGAAAAGCATATCTGTCATAATATCCAATGCCTTATCATGGTATTTTTTCAGGAAATAGGCATATCCGCCGCCACGGTGTACACCACCCCGCATCGCGATCATGTCGATATCTTTGTTGAGTTGCTCTTTCGTGCGATTTTTGGTAGCTGTGCCAAACACATCCGAGAAGAGACCATTCATGCCCGCTTTCTCACCCTGCAACTCTTGTTTCACGTCCAACTGCAAGGAGTAATAAACCAAAGGAGTGTTTTTGTCCTCTACTAAGAACACTTTCAGTCCGTTCTTAAGCGTGAAGATCTGAGCATCTTTAATGTTTACCTCCTTAGCCGGAGCCGCCTCAGGGCGGATGCTTCTGTCGAGAGTCTGCGCCTTAACACCTATAGAGCAGATAAGGACAAACAATAAACTATATATAATTTTCTTCATGTTATATTCTTTTTTTAGGATTATCGTTGGGATTATTCTTTCTCAGCCATCGGCAGGTAATGAAGCACCACCCGTGAATTAGTTTGCAGGTATTTCTTAGCAACCGCCATCACATCTTCCCGCGTCACCGCTTCATACTGTTCCAGTTCCTTGTTCACTAAGCTGGCATCTTTAAAATAGGTATAGCAATTGGCCAGAGCTTCTGCTTTGCCCGACAGGGATTGCAATTGAGCAGCCACGCTATATTCTTTCGCTGCCATAGCCATCTGGAACTCCTCTTCCGATACCAGTTCCTTCGACATCTTTTCTATTTCAGCCGTAAGAATAGCCTCTACCTCTTCGAGCGACTTGCCCATATTCGGGATAGCCAATACATAGAGCAATCCGGGATCCTCACTGCCCATGGCCATAGCCAACGACTGAATAGTCATCCCTTTATCGTCTAAGTTCGTTTTGAAACGGGAAGAAGCGCCCCCATACAGAATCTGATTCAGGATTTCCATGGCAAAAAAGTCTTTTGTTCCCATAGCCGGCACATGGTAAGCCATGAATATCGCCGGAAGCTGAATGTTATCATATACGATGTCGCGGATCTCTTTTGTCTGTTGTGGCTCTACTACATTCGGACGGTGCATAGGAAGGGTTCCTTTGGGTATGCTTCCGAAATATGTATCGATCCATTCACGTGTCTGCTTCTCGTCGTAATCACCGGCAATCACCAATACACAGTTGTTGGGGACATAATAGGTGTCGTAGAAATTTTTGATATCATCGAACGTAGCCGCGCGGATATGCTCCGGATCACCGATCGTTTGCCATCTGTAAGGATGTTGGGTAAAGGCTCTTTTGCCCAACTCTTCGATGAAAGTACCATACGGCTGGTTGTCGTAAGACTGCTTACGCTCTTCAATAACCACACCCTTTTGTGTTTCCACCCCGATCTCATCTATTTTCGCATGAAGCATTCGTTCCGATTCCATCCACAAAGCCAGTTCCAATTGGTTGGAGGGCATGGTTTCGAAATAGAACGTTCTGTCTTGTGATGTGTTGGCATTCAGAGAACCTCCTGCAGCCTGAACCAATTTAAAATACTCGCCTCGGTCGATATTTTCAGATCCTTCAAACATCAGATGTTCAAAGAAATGGGCAAATCCTGTACGAGAGGGGTTTTCATTTTTGGCGCCTACATGATACATCAGCGATACCATTACGTTTGGCGTGCGGTCGTCCTGATGAAGAATAACATGCAATCCGTTCGGTAGATCGTATTCCACGAACTTGATTTTCTCCGATTGTCCATTTGCCGTCAGAATACTGGCAAAAAAGACAAATAACAACATAAATTTACTTTTCATACTTTTGAATTAATAAATATTTAGGATGCAAATGTAACAAATTAAAGGCGGAAGAAACAACATAGTAAGAGAAGATTTTTCAAGAGCTTGCGACTCATCTTCCAGCCCCCAAAGCATGGCTGTACCAAAGTGATCGACCTTTTTCGACCTCCCGCTTCCAATCCGAAGAGCTCTTAGGCGAGCCATTCCCGGCAAATGTTAAAATATCGATTGTAAGAAAAACAGCCGTTTTACTTACAAATCCATACGTTAAAAAGTGTTTCTCCCGGGAGTTTGTCTCCAAAGTCCCACCTTTTTGCGCGCAAACTCCCGCGAAAATTACAAATCGTAAGTTGGGGGTTTTGACGGAAATGGGTATTTTAACATTTATTTACATCATTATAAGGGCTGAAAATTATTCAGCGATCAGCCTTGGTCTTCGAATGTAGAGAAATTGGAAGATTATTTGTGTAACTGGAACGGTTACAAATCTTTGTAGGCCGTTGCTTTAGCATCGGTATAAACGCATTACATTCCATTTTATGCGTGCCGCAGGTATGTAATCTGTATGATGGCATACCTGCGGCACGCCCGGATTGAATTTGGCTCATATATACCGATGCTAAAGCAACGGCCTACAAAGAGGATGTCCCTTTTGGGACACCTGTGAATATCAGATATAATTTTATTATGAAACAAAAATAACCTGTTGAAAATGTTGTTATTTACACATCATATATACGATATCACCCACAGGGGAAAAACCGTATCTTATCTTAGATCTTGGAGAGTGGTCTTTCCCTCCCGGAACACAATATGACCTGAAAGGGTGCGAAAAACGTATTTATATCGACTATCTGTTAGAAGGGGAAAATACAATATACATTCATTTCCAGACTGGAGTATATGGTAAAGAGAGTCTTTCGTATAGCGCCGTTTATGATAAACGCACACATAAAACAAAAGTAATGAAAGGAAATGAGCTGGCAAATGATATGAATGGGCTCATGCCTGTTCAACTTCGTAAAGCCACATCCCAGGGAGAATATGTTGGGCTACTACAACCCTGGGAGATCCTTACATACTTAGAAGAGCATGAAATAAACAACCCCATCTTCAAACACTTGAAAGAAGAGGATAATCCCTGGGTAGTTATTATATCGGAGTGATTATTGACTACCTCACGACTTTTCAAAAAAACAAAATACAAAATAAGGTTTAGTTTCCCATAAAAAGCGTGAACGATAAAGAAATGACATAGAAACATGTAACATACATATAGATTTGTGTAACATACATATAGATTTGTGTAACATAGTGATGGTGATTGATCGTCCGTTTTGGTTAATTTTGTATTATGATTTATTGACACTGTTAAGGATTGTTGTCTTTGTTCCGAATTGTTTAATTTTTAAATATAATAATTATTATGAAATTGATTGTCATTTTGTTTTTTGCTTTCTTGTTTATTGAGTCGTATGCTCAGGAAACAAACCATCAGCCGTCTACATTATATAGTGTAAATGTAGAGAGTGCTCCTGAATCTTGTGAGTGCAATTTGGATAATTTATTCAAAAATTGGATACAGGATAATATTACCAATGCAGGGGAGTTGGAGTTGCTTTCTTATGATTATGTAGGGATTATTGAAGATGCCGCAGACATTGCTCTTTACGCTGAACGTATGACTCAATTGGATTCTCCAATGTGGGGGTGGGGTGGGCATAACTCAGATATAGTACGGACAAAATATTTTAAAATAACTTCATACATAGATCGCTATAAAGCAGCAGATGTTACTGAAGCCGATAAAGCTTTGTTCTTGGAAGAAATAAATACAGAAAGAGCCTCATCTCGATTATTATTAACTAAGATGATTAAACGAGGTGATAAAGTATTCTCTATCACAGCGAGATATAAAAAAGAACAGGATTTTGTGTTTTTTGTTTTTTGTAATCCTCAAAGCTTTGAAATGAAAGATATCTATTTTGGTTTTGTAACACTTTAGTTTTGTGGTTTTATTGTCGTCATATGATATAGGATCGCTTTGACGAAGTTTTAACTAAAAAAATACAATTATGGTAGTGTATGTTATCCTTATTCTCATTTTTCTGATGGACTTTCTTGCTATTTTGGATATAGTAAAAAATAGAGACAGTAAAGAATCTAAGTTCTTATTTATTCTTTTAGTTCTATTCTTACCTATTATAGGTTTCTCTTTGTACTATTTCAAAAAAAGCATAAGTCGTCCACTTTGATTTATAGCTTGCAAATCACAATAAATAGGTTGTAAATGCATTCTAAATTCGTTGTAGGAAAGCGTATCTACCAAAAAGATATTATCTTTGCCTGGCCTAAACGTCAAAAAGAATGAAAACACAAACACAACAACAGATCATCCGTCTTATCAATCGTGAAGTGATTCCGGCAATCGGCTGCACAGAACCGGTGGCGGTTGCTTTGGCAACGGCACGCGCTTCGGAAGTGTTAGCTCAAACCCCAGAGAAGATTGAGGTACAATTAAGCGGAAATGTATTAAAAAACGCGATGGGCGTAGGCATTCCCGGAACCGGGATGGTCGGATTGCCTATTGCGATTGCTTTGGGCTCACTGATTGGCAAATCGGCTTATGGGCTGGAAGTATTACGCGATATCACTCCTGAAGCGTTAGAAAAAGGAAAACTCTTTATCGAGGAAAAGAGAATATCCATCAGCCTGAAAGAAGAGAAAGTGGATAAATTATATATAGAGGTGATCTGTTATGCCGGCGAAAGTCAGACGCGGGTGATTATTTCCGGAGGACATACTTCGATTGTCTATGAAGAAAAAGACGGAGTGGTGTTGTCTGACAAACGCAGTTTGGCTTCTGAAAATAAAGAGGAGGAGCGAGAAGAAGATATTCCACTTACGTTTGCGATGGTTTATGAATTTGCCAATACCATGCCATTGGAGGATATTCGTTTTATACTGAAAACGGCGGAGGTAAACAAGAAAGCCGCCGAAGAATCGATGAATAACCACTTCGGGCATACGGTGGGGCGCATTGTATCAGGCGAAACGGGCAAAAAATGGTTGGGAGAATCCTCTTTCACCCGTATGCTTGCTATGACGGCTGCCGCTTGCGACGCCCGTATGGATGGGGCAATGATCCCGGTTATGAGTAATTCCGGCAGTGGAAACCAGGGATTGGCAGCCACTTTGCCTGTATTATCATTCGCAAAGGATGTGGATTGCTCGGAAGAAGAGTTGATCCGTGCGCTTATGTTGAGCCATTTGATGGTTATTTATGTTAAACAAAGCTTAGGCAAATTATCCGCCCTCTGCGGATGTGTTGTGGCGGCAACCGGTGCCAGTTGTGGTATTACCCAGTTGATGGGAGGAAGCCGCGAACAGGTGATCTATGCAATCAAGAATATGATTGGTAACCTGACCGGCATGATTTGCGACGGAGCCAAACCCAGTTGTGCCATGAAGGTGTCGAGCGGCGTTTCCACCGCCATGCTCTCCGCACTTATGGCTATGGAAAACAAGGTGGTATCTTCTGTTGAAGGAATTATAAACGAGGATGTGGATCAGAGCATTGCCAACCTGACACTGATCGGTTCCAAAGGCATGGAAGAGACCGACAAATTGGTTCTTTCCATTATGACCAAGCAGTAAGGAGCAACTCCCTATTGTTGTCGTTTGTTTTTTATTTTTGCGGTTTGCAGAAAAAACCCTATTTTTGTTATCCTTTGGAAGGACAAATAAAAATCAAGTCATGGAGCGATATTTAATTATCAAAACACGGGATGAATTATTACGTATCAGAATTGGTCAAATACTTTATTTCGAGGCAGATCGCAATTATACAAAACTCTTACTGACCAGTGGTATCCAATTTACTTTCGCGATCAACATCGGCAAAATAGAAGAGATGTTGGAACGCCAGGTAGAGGGAAGCAAAAAGATTCTGATGCGCGTAGGTAAAAGTCATATCATCAATAAGAATCATATCTTACAGATACATTTGCCTAAACAGCGTTTGATTCTGCTCTCCAGCGAAGGAAAACCCCGGGAGTTGAATATCTCCAAAGATCCTCTGAAAGCCCTGAAGGAATCTCTTGAAAAAGAAATGGGTAAAGCCGAAGTGAAGACAGACGCATGATAAACATAGGAAAAGAGAATGACAATCACTATATAGTGGATGACCCGCATGTGAGTCGCCATCATGCCCGCCTTGAAAAGCAGGAGGATGGGGTATGGTTGCTTGTTGACCTGGATTCAACGAACGGCACCTATGTGAACGACCAGCAGGTAGCTCGCAAAAGGGTAAATCTGAAAGATGAAATCCGTTTCGGCGGGCAGTATATCTGCTCGCTTTCCGACATCCTCAATCAACATAACGACTACAGCGAAGAGTTCGCTCAGTTGAAAAAAGTATACGATCGGTATATTGAATCGAAAGTTAAGATCCAGTCGTCTAACCAGTTTAAGATAAGATTGTTACAATCACTCCCTTTTGCCTTATTGGGGGTAGTCGGTGTGGCGTTAAGTTTCCTCGACAAAGGGAGTCCGCTACTGATGACCATCAGTTTGTTTATCATGATATGCGCTCCGACAATCGGTATTTTTCTCGGGGCAAAACAGTCGGCAAAAGTGCCACGGCAATTACAATATATAGCGAATCAGTTTAAGATTGATTATGTCTGTCCGAAATGCGGTACGTTTCTGGGCGAAATACCCTGGGAATCGCTACGAAACAGGAAGCAATGCCCTGTTTCTTCCTGTAAAGCCAAATGGATTAACGAATAAAAGGGTTTTTGTCATGCAAAGGAGATACTTTCGTACAATAAACCCAAGTCTTTGATTATAAGAGATTGTTATTAGTTTGTTAATCTAACACTTTTTGTATTTTTGTATAATGTATGATGCGCTTCGGCAATTTTCAAGCAAGCTTGATTGCGCTCAGCTTTCAATACATTTGTTTTGTATTATATGTCTTATTTAAAGTTTAGTATGCAAGAAGAGGAATATACATTCGTTACCATTGACAGTGATGAGGCACAGATAGAAGATGCTGTTATCATTGTAGATAATGATGATGCGCTTGAAGCGGTCGTCGTCGATGAGAATACGGATGAGAATTACGGCTTCTTTACCTTATCGGATGAGACGGTGATGTTGTCGGATGCAGATATGCTTGATTTATCCTCCGACGATTTGAATATTGACAGTTCTGACATTATAGTTCTATGATATCCATTAGATGTCCACATTGCCACGTTGGGTTAAAGGTTGACGAAGGAAAACTGCCTCCGGGCATTTTGTCTTTCAAATGCCCTAAATGCAAAAAGTCTATACCCATCTCTTTGTTGAAAGAAAATAATATGACCGATGATTCTTCGTCGGACACGACCCTTTTGCAGACAAGTAAGTCGACTCTTGGGCAAATAACCGTGTTGGCCGACGAGCATACCCGGGAGCAAGTATTTCCTCTGTATGAAGGGGTTAGTTTGATCGGGCGCAAGTCGTCCGCTTCGAATGCAACGATCGGCATTGTGACCGACGACCGCTCCATGAGCCGGGAGCATATTCGCATCGAAGTAAAAAAAGAGGCCAAAGGAGGATATAAACATTACCTATCAGATAATAATAGTAAAAATCATACGTTATATAATAGCAGTTTCTTAGAAAAAGGAGAGGTTATTGTACTCAAAGATAATGACGAGATCATTATTGGCCGTACGGTGCTTCGCTTCAACGACTAAATCTCGTGCCTGTTATGAATATAACGATTGGAAAACCGTGTGCCATCAGTGAAAAAGGTGGCCGGTTAAATAATGAGGATTCTCTTTATCCGCAGCCGGAAACAGTTACCTCCAACCAACGCTTATTTATCGTTTGCGATGGAGTAGGAGGAGCCGACAAAGGAGAAGTAGCCAGTGCCTTGGCTTGTGAATCCATACAATCCTACTTTTCCACCTTCCTGGAAGAGGGGGATCCTTCAAAAGAATTTATTCAAAAAGCCATCCAGTATACGGAAGCACGCTTTGAAGATTATACCGAGCAACATCCTGAAGCCAAAGGAATGGCTACCACATTAACATTGCTCTATATCGGTTCTAAAGGGGTAACGATAGCCCATGTTGGCGATAGCCGCATCTATCACTTCCGGGATGGTCAGATCATGTATCAAACAGAAGATCATTCACTGGTGAATTCCCTTGTTCGCCTGGGAAAAATCACTCCGCAAGAGGCCACGGTGCATCCGCAAAAAAATGTGATTCTTCGCGCTATTCAGGGGACGTCCCGTCCGGCAGAGGTAGACGTATTTCTTTTACAAGACATTAAGGAAGGAGATACCTTCTTTATGTGTACGGACGGTGTGTTGGAAAACCTTTCCGACGACAGGCTATCTGAAATCTTTAAAAATCATCAGGCAACGGATGCAATCAAAGACTCCATCGTTGACTATTGCAATGGGCGCACACGTGATAATTTTTCATTTTATATCATCCCTGTTCAACATGTACATGATAATGCGGGATTGAAACAAAATCTTCTTTCTTTATTTTATTCTTTTATATAATTAATGTATTTTTGGCAAATAAATAAGTATTGCCAAAGTAATTATGAATTTACCCTACGGGCACCTACTACAAAATGGAAAATACCGTCTTACTCACGTAGTGGGGCAGGGGGGATTTGGCATTACCTATAAAGGAGTCTGGAACACAGAGGTAAAGGGATCGTTGGGTACAGTAGACACCGAAGTACCCATCGCTGTCAAAGAGTATTTTTTCAAAGATTACTGCTATCGCGACTCCGAAACCAAGGAGGTAAAAGTTCATTCTGAGACCGGAAACAATCTCTTTCATAAATTCAAAGAAAAGCTTATAAAAGAGGCTCGTATACTCTCTGATGTACACCATCCGCATATCGTAAATGTATTGGAAGTGTTTGAAGAAAACAATACGGCCTATATTGTGATGGAGTATATTTCCGGGCTATCCTTGAAGGAGGTGATGGAACGCGATGGCGTGATGCCTGAAAATAGAGTGCTCCGTTACATTCATCAGATAGGCGAAGCCCTTCAGTTTGTGCATGATAAAAACATTCTTCATCTGGATATCAAACCCAGTAATATACTGATTGATCAAAGAAACAATGCCCGCTTGATCGACTTTGGTGTAAGCAAACGCTACGATACGGAACAGCAGGAGACCAGCACGACGATGCTTACGCTTTCCAAAGGTTTTGCCTCCATTGAACAATACGATAACGAAGGAACCCAGGTATTTTCGCCCTACCCGGATATCTATTCCTTAGGAGCCTCCCTCTACAACCTGTTGACCGGGAAAATACCGGTTGAATCAATTCTTCGGGCAACGCGCCCAATGACTAAACCAACGGTTGTCAATAAGGCCATCTCTGCAAAAACAGAAAGCGTTATCCTAAAAGCAATGGAGATTGTGCCGGCAGATCGCTATCAGACGGTAAAAGAGATGATGGACGCTTTAGATAAGCCATCGGATGAAGAATGCACTCCAGTCAATCCAACGGAAGGAACTACCGGAACAGGCATTGGTAAAGAGGGAGACACAACCCTTCTTTACCCTACCAACACTCCGGAACAGCGAATTGGTGATACCGAAGATCAGACTATCTTAAATCCTCCCTCCCAAGAGATCCTAAAGCCAAAGCGTAAGAAAAGGGTAGCAACAATGACCGCGCTGTTTGCCGTTATTGCCCTTGTTGCTTCCGCAGTAATATATACTTTCTATTTCCAAAAGGGAGCGGAGGTAACACCGGAGAATGACAATTTGCCTACAACAGAGCAAACAATAACAAATGAAGAACCTGCTCTGACGGAAGAAGAAGCAGATAATACCCCACTTGCTATAACAGAGAGTAATCCAGCACCCCAAACAACTTTACAAACAGAAAGCGATGAAGAAAAGATACCAGAAAGAGAACCTCAGGGAAAGCAGGAACAGGTTGTTTCGGAGCCTGTCGAATCGCAAGACGCTCCGGCTGCAAAAGAAGTAATAGAGCCCCAGCCTCCAACAAAAGAAGAACAGAACGCAGCGGTTTCTGCCCTGATCGCATCCGGAAATGAAAAGATGCTTCTGTCGGATTTCAGAGGAGCAGAAAACGACTATACCGAAGCTTACAAGATCTCTCTCAATGATAATTTACTGAATCAGATTAAAGAGGCCAGCAAAAAGGCAGAAGAGAAAGATGTTGAAGATAGAAAAGCGCAGTATAACACGATGATGACCATAGGGAATGGCGAGTTGACAGTGGTAAGAAAAAAATCAACCGGCAAAGTTGGCGCTATCAACAATGCAGGTGTAGAAATTATTGAGTGTAAATATCTTGTGGCCGATTGGCATGAAGAAGGTAGAGCTTTCCAACGTGAAGATATGCTCTATGATATATATGATGAAAATGGTAAACCGATTCGCGAAGGCGTAATCTTATAAGAAATTATGAATAGAATTTGGATTATGATGGTATTGCTTTTGTTTGCTTTCTGCCTGAAAGCACAACAATATACAACATACAATCAAAAAGGAGATGAAGCTTTACAGCAAAAAGACTACACCAGCGCCCGTATGTGGTATGGGGAAGGTATTGGACATTGTGATCTGTACAGCATAGAGAAGCTGACTGAAATCTGGTTGGAAGACGAAGAAATGCGTCCTTCCATGCGCAATCTGATGACACGCTGCCTAAAATGTCTGAATGACAAAGCCGAGCTTAACGACACGGCAGCTATTAAATTATTAGTTACCTATCACACAAAAGGAATTGCTACCCCAAACAGTGATACCATAGCCGAGCATTGGCAGAACAAGTATGA
Source organism: Parabacteroides sp. PFB2-10 (assembly GCF_029893085.1). GTDB lineage: Bacteria > Bacteroidota > Bacteroidia > Bacteroidales > Tannerellaceae > QVMG01. The sequence goes on along the minus strand of NZ_JARXWI010000002.1, from coordinate 244,479 downwards.
GGAATTAACAAATCCTTATGCTATTTATGCCAGAAACCTGATTGAGAAAAGACCGAAAGAACGCATGCGTTTCTTTGTCGGTTACACCTATTCAATAGAGATGCCGGTTGGTTTAACCTTCGGTGGTGTACAAGAAAAGGCCGGTTGGTATGTCCGTGTGAGATCCGATCTTTCATTCAGAACGACGGATCATACCTGTAAACTGGAAAATGACCTTAGCGCAATTGTTGATCCGGATAACGACAAGACGTATCAGGCATTAGATATACCCAATAAGAAAACCACATTTGCCGGTACGGCTGGTTTTATTTATCGATTCACTGATTGGTTATATGGCTCTGTCGGAGTGGGCTATGGAGAAAGGAATCTGCTTTCGCCATTTATGATGACAGATAATACGTCGGGTGCGAAAGAGTTTATCTGGTGTAATAATCAAACCTTTTCCAGCAAAGGACTTGTTGGAGAAATAGATTTCACACTAAGGTTTAACTACTTGTATTTGACTGCAGGAGCTCATACAATGAATTTTGATTATATTGATTTAAATGCAGGCATCGGCCTGTTTTTCTAAAAGGTTACAAAAATGAGAAAAGAGATTTTATTCCTATATATAGCTTTAGTCACTCTATTTGTTACCGGATGCGCTGAAGATCCGCAAATGCCCGGTAATCTGATTGGAGCAAAGGGGCCGGTTGCTACCACAGAGAAGGTGGAAGGGATAAAAGCAACCGAAGCCACTGTATTTGGAAAAGTTGATAAAGAAAACGGGACAAGAGTGACAGAAAGAGGTTTTGTCTGGTACAAAGAAAGTAACCCGGAGGAAAAACATACGCAAGTTGTTACCGAAGGATCAAATGAATCATTCTCTTTCAAAATAACATCCCTGGAAGATAGCACGAAATATATGGTGCAGGCTTATGCTAAAAACAGTATCGACTATGGCTATGGTACCCCTGTTTCTTTCACAACGATCGAAGGGCTTGCCCGTGTTGCTACGCTGGAAGCGCTGGATATTAAGTCCACCTATATAATGATAGGCGGTAAAATCACCGACAAAGGAGAAGGAGAAATCCAGGAAAGAGGTATTTATTATGCCAAAACATCGCTTGCCGAACCGGGTGTTGAGAAAGATTCCGTAGCAAGCGTTATGCAAACAGACTCGTTTACCTGTACGATTCCGGATCTGGAACCTCTTACGACCTATTATATACAAGCTTATGTAAAGAACAACTTCGGCACCTCCGTAGGCATAGAAGAAGAGGTGAAAACAACCGACGGACTTCCTATTGTACAATACCTGACAAGAGGTACTGTCACAACCTCGTATGCAGAGTTCAGCGCGGAGGTAACTTATCCGGGTGATACCGATATCACACTTCGGGGTTTCTGTTATGGATTGTCAGAGAATCTTGAAATCGGAGCAGCCGGCACGGATACGATCCAATGCGGCTCAGGAATGGGAGTCTTTACCGGAAGAATCACCGATGTCGAGCAACAACGTCCATACTATGTAAGAGCTTTTGTTAGCAATGCAGGAGCACTTGTTTACGGTACGGAAATTTTCTCTTTTACCCTATTGAGTGAAAAGCCGACTGTTTTGACTGCCTCACCTGTCGTGGGAGACGGAACAGTAATTGTTGGCGGAACAGTTGTTGACTCGGGAGTGAATGATGAAGGGCAACAACTCTCGATCGTTGAAGCAGGTATTGTGTGGTCAACAAACGAAAATCCAACGATAGAGGATACGAGAATTGATCTCTGGGGAGGTTATAATTCGTTTACTATTTATATAACCGACTTTCCTCCCGGAAGCACATATCACGTAAGAGCATTTGCTATAAATGAAGGAGGATTCATTTCATATGGCGATAACAGCGAATTTACTACTGGAAGCATATTCTCAACAATACCAACAGGCTATTTTAGTGGCGAATTACAAGAGCCTAACTCGGCAGCTTACCTGACTTTGGCCGAACGAAAAATCGGCTATTTAGTGGGAGGTGATAAGAATTCCTACGGAGACCAAACCAATCAGTTTTGGAAGTTTGACATGAATCCGGGAAGTGATTATTATCTTACCTGGCAAGAAAACACAAGTCATCTTCCGGCAAAACGAAGCATGATGGCCATAGCCAGCAATAAGGATGGCATCCATGTTTGGGGAGGTTTTGACACCCATCGCCAACCGTCAAGTAATCATTACTATAATGTATTTCGTGAAAACGACTGGAAGCTATCATCAGAAATAGGCCCTACGCCTATGTTTGGCTCGTTTGCCTGTTATCAAATTGATATAATTATGATTGGCGGTGTGCAGCGGACAGCATCAGGCGACTCTATCGTCAGCGAAGTCTGGAAGCAAAGAGTGATGCAAATCCCCGGATGGGTGCAAGAAGCCGATTTCCCTGAAGCACAATATTGCGGATATGCATTTGCCGTCGGCGATTATATCTATGCTGGATTAGGCTTAACATCTACAGGGTTCAATCCTGATTTCAGCAATAGGTTGTGGTCAACGAGAAAAGCCGTGTACGACAGTGATGTCTTCAACTGGGAAGAGCAGGAACCTATGCCCGGAGATTATGCAGCCAAAGCCGGAGTTGCTATTGGATCTTCAATCTACATTGTCGACAGTGAAGGGTATATTAGAGTCTTTGATACCATAATGAAGACCTGGAGTACAGCTAATTCACGTGTGCCTGACACCCACCGGAATATTCATTGTGTGTTTTCCGATGGGAAGAAAATGTACATAGGCTTTGGTACAAACCGAACAACCATTTGCTACGACCCATCATGGGATAGATAAATAATGGACAAGAACAACATCCTCCAACAGATACTGGAAAATAGCGAAAAGCTGGCGGCAGCTGATCTGCCGGAGTATCGATACATCCCATTACACCAAAAGCCATCGCCATCGACAGCCTCCTTAGAGGAGGTGATGCACTTGTTGCGTTTGGTTATTTTCCCCGGCTTTTTTGGTACGACCAAGGAAGCCCAACCCGATACAATCCGTTACTATATGGGCGTTTATCTTGAAAAGATGTATGACCTCTTATTGGAACAGATCTATCGGGGACTTTGTTTCGAGTCGGAAATATGTTGCGATTCGAAACAAAAGGCATCCGAAATAGCCATTTCTTTCATCAATAGAATCCCTGAGATAAAAGCGTTGTTATCGACCGATGTAAAAGCCATGCTCGATGGAGACCCCGCAGCAACCAGCGCCAGTGAAGTGATATTCTCCTATCCTTCCATCGTCGCTATCCTGCACCAACGTGCCGCCCATCAACTACTTAAATTGGGCGTTCCGGTTATTCCCCGTATCATCACAGAAATGGCACATTCCAAGACCGGAATCGACATTCACCCGGGCGCACAAATAGGCGAATACTTCAGCATCGATCATGGCACAGGCGTTGTAATCGGAGGTACCGCGATTATAGGCAACCATGTTCGTCTTTACCAGGGAGTCACCTTAGGAGCCAAAAGCTTCCGCCTCGACGAAGAGGGATTACCCGTTGATATTCCTCGCCATCCCATTATTGAAGACGACGTCATTATTTACTCCAACACATCCGTATTGGGACGGATCACCATTGGCAAAGGTTCCATTATCGGTGGAAATATCTGGTTGACACACGACGTCCCCCCTTATTCTAAAGTATTGCAATCCCGTATTGTGGAAGATAAATAGTCGTTATTCCTTTTTTGGGGGGTACGGGTTAATTCAAATTATGTAATAATTGAAGGTTTGTAGAGATAAATGGCCGAAGGCCACCCGGGCCTGCAAGGCCGAGTTCCGGAGGGACGAAGACTTAGCCCAGGGTAAGCAGGCCGAAGGTCTGTGTCACCCTGGGTATTATAATATAATAAGTGGAGTTCTGAAGGAACGATAGATATAAGGTGTTGATACTATAAAATACGAGGTGATAGGATGTAAGTGCCCGCCTTCCCTGTTTGTGCTTGACGCGCCCATGCTTTTCTCGTTCCTGTTGCCGTCTTTTTCTATTTTCTTCACTATTTTTGAGTTTTATCTTGTGTTCCCGTCTTCGTATTGCATCGTTGGTCATTGCTTTGCGTTTGTGCTTTGTTCGGATCTCATTCATTGCCGAGGTTGCCAGTTGAACGATGTGGAAGCAGTCTATAACAATCTCGGCATTTGGAAACGATTTAGCCACTGCTCGGTGCATGCTGTCTGAAAAGTCCATAGTAACTTCCTTGACCATCAGCCGTTTTTGCTTGGGAATACGGTTGAATACAGTAATCAAATCCTCACTCCTGGTGCCTCTGACTGTAGCAGCAATAGTACCTTTTCGACCGTGTCCGTCTTTGTTGCTGAGAATAGTGAACAGATCACCACGACTGGGTGCGGTTTCGTCAATACTCATATACGCACCGACATTTTCCTCCATCAATATCCAGTCGGTGGCGTGATCTTTCTGACTCCACGTTCGATAGTCGCTCAGGCGTTCTTTGTATGCCTTAGACAGGGTTGACGAGTTAATGCGGTAAGTATCGGCAACAGCCTTGAACGTGACAGGATTGTTATCAAGGACACTCTTTTAAAAAAGCAGCGAACTCACGGGAGAATTTTGTGCCGTCTGCTCCCAGTAGATCGCCGTAGTCAAGAACTTCATTATGACCCTCCGCGTTTATCCATCTGCGACGGCGAATATGCAAGATCGCCTTACGGTCACGTATTGGGAAATCATGCATCACTTTCTCTTCCGTGAAACCATTAGGACGGTACTTCTTGCTCCCGCAAGGGGGCATATCCTTTTCATCTAAATATAGGTGTAACTCTTTCTCGGGATAGTCGCCGAAAAAGGTTTTCCCCGTGTGTATCTCCTCAAAGTTGACTACATCGAAATAATCTAAGACCTCGTCAGGTAAAAATAGACGAGCTAATGACTTGTATATATCCATTGGGTTTGTTCTTTACCGCTAAGATATAAAATTCATGTATCGTATTGCTACTGTATTTGGTTAATTCTGCCACGGACTTTTGCCGCTGACCCGGCAAAGGCCAAAATGTTAAAATATCGATTGTAAGTAAAACGGCCATTTTGCTTACAAATCCATACGTTAAAAAGTGTTTCTCCCGGAAGTTTGCCTCCGAAGTCCCGCCTTTTTGCGCGCAAAGTCCTGCCGAAATTACAAATCGTAAATTGAGGGTTTCGTCGGAAATGGGTAAATTAACATTTGTTCACATGATTGTGGGGTAGCTGATACAGTTGCATAATAAGGGGAATTCAATTTCTGTAAGAAGGGAAGACTTACGATCATCAGATTTTGTAAAATGTGAAGATATGTGGTCGCAGATGCCGCATAGCGGCAGCCTGTATCCAGCCCCGTGCGGAAGCGCGGGGAATAAGGAATAAACAAAAAATGCGCCGCGTAGCGGTGCTATGTAATATTACACAAACACAGCAATATAGCACCGCTATGCGGCGCTATTGACTGTACGATCCATTCCCCCGCGCTTCCGCATGGGGCTGTATAAAGGTCACCGCTATGCGGCTTTTAGCACACCCTCACACGCCTTCCAATTCTTCCCTTTTAAAGATCAAAGCTAATGGTTAGTTACTATGATTTTGATACATGCTGCATCTTAGCTATTGTAAATGTCCCGGATGATAGTTATATTTGTTTTACTTGCATTTAATGCAAAAGATATGAAACGTACTCCTTAAAATCTATCACATGAAAAAAGAAATCATTTTTAATCTGTTTCTTTTATCTGTTCTTGCAGTGAGTTGCTCTTCCGACAAGCAATCTGCTGAAGGGTTGCCCTATTTTGATGTTACGAAAAACTATTCGGAAAAGGTGGTTGATTTGGCTGATATAGCAGATCTGCGTTATGTGTATTTAAGTACAAAAAATGAAGATTTTCTGTATAGAGGAACTATCGACTATGTGACTCAAAATACGATTGTTGTTGCGGATCGCACTTCGAGTAGTGTATTGTTTTTTTCAAAAGAGGGAGATCCCAAGTCGTGTTTCAACCGAAAGGGGCAGGGGCCGGAAGAGTATTCGAGCGCAGGTTCTGTCATGTATGATGAAACAGAGGATGAAGTCTATATTATTCCTGATTTTAATAATTATATAAACGTCTATTCTTCTTCGGGCGAATTCAAAAGGAAATTAACCTTACCGCAAGTAAATATCGGAAATCAAATGCTTCTTTTCGATGATCAATCCATATTGGTGTATGACAATACAAATTTATGGCAAAATCTGAGAAAAGTACATGTGGGGGATCGTACCGCTGTTACGCAAGTGAATGATTCTTCTTTCTATCTTCTTTCCAGAATGGATGGAAAAGTGTTGGAATATATCGAGATGCCAACGAATGATATAGATGTGAGTACGATTAATAAGGAGGGCGCTTTTGGTCAGGTTGGTTATGGGCGGATGAGGTGGTCACCGGACGGACTTCTTTTATACAATCCGGAAACCGATACGGTATTCTTTTATAACAAAGACAAAACGCTGACTCCTTTTATGCATAAGAAGCCTCTGTTGAGTGACTTGAACCCCATGATGGTTATGGATATATGTATGGATGTGGGAGATTATCAATTTATATCTGTTCATACCTACCAGAAGAGTGAATTTCCTTCTCCAATCTATTATATGCGGGATAAGAAAACAGATGAAATTTTTCGTCCGAAGGTAGTTCTCGCTGATTATAAAGGAAAGGATTTTACGTTTGATCCCCGTCTTCAGAATTATTATGAGAAAGGCTACCATTTCGAATTAGATTTTGTAGAACTTCAAGAGGCCTATCGTGAAAACAAACTAAGTGGGGAGTTGAAAGAGCTGGTAGCTACACTGGATGGAGACGAAGGCAACAATATCTTCCTGTTAGTTGATTTTAAATAAAGCGGGAGTTGTGCCGAAGAGGCGGTTTGTGTCGCCGGCAAAAAAGATTACTAAAAAAACGGTATATTTGCCTTCTATTCTAAAAACAAATACGGAATGATATTGATTGATCAGATCCCATCGCCATGTTATGTGTTGGAAGAAAGGTTGTTGCGGGAAAACCTTAAGTTGATAAAAGAGGTAAAGGAGCGTGCCGGTGTAAGTATTATATTGGCTTTTAAGGCATTTGCGCTCTGGAAGGCCTTTCCCGTTGTACGCGAATATATTCCCTATTCCACGGCCAGTTCCATCTATGAAGCCCGGTTGGCATACGAGGAGATGGGGAGCCTGGCGCATACCTATTCGCCGGCTTATACCGAACAGGATTTCCCGAATCTCCTGAAATACAGTAGCCATATTACCTTTAATTCACTTTCGCAGTTTGATCGTTTTTATCCGATGGTCGTAGCCGATGGGAACAAGGTGTCATGTGGCTTGCGCATCAATCCGGAGTTCTCGGTCGTAGAAACAGATCTCTACAATCCTACGGCTCCCGGTTCGAGGATGGGCGTGGTAAGTAATTTATTAACAGACGGTTTGCCTGCCGGAATTGAAGGTTTACATTTTCATTCGTTGTGTGAATCCTCTTCGTATGACCTGGAGCGTACATTGGAAGCAATTGAGAAGCGTTTTGGGGCATTACTCCCGCAGGTGAAATGGCTGAATATGGGAGGTGGACATCTGATGACGCGCAAGGGATATGATGTGGAGCATCTGATCCGTTTATTGAAAGGTTTTAAAGAGAAATACCCGAATCTGGAGATCATTATGGAGCCGGGGAGCGCCTTTGCCTGGCAGACCGGATTCTTGTTGACGACCGTGGTGGACGTGGTGGAGAATCATGGCATTCGGACGGCTATAATCGATGCCTCTTTTACCTGTCATATGCCCGACTGCCTGGAAATGCCCTATCAGCCGGTGATACGACAGGCGGTGAGTAAAGAAAAGGGTGCCTATGCCTACCGTATTGGCGGAAATAGTTGCCTGAGTGGTGACTTTATGGGTGACTGGTATTTTACGAAGCCGTTGCGTGTGGGCGACCGATTGATCTTTGAAGATATGATCCATTATACGATCGTGAAAACCAATATGTTTAACGGTATTCCGCATCCTTCGATCGCCATGTGGACCCGGGAGGAAAAACTGGTGATGCTTCGTGAGTTTGGATACGAAGACTATAAACATCGGATGAGTTGAGTGCTATGCAGCAATTATGAATTGTGAATTATGAATTATGAGTTTTAAGTAGTAATTTCGCACTCTATATATAAATTAAGGTAAAACAGATGGCAATTTTTGGTTTTTTCAATAAGAATAAAAAGGAGACCTTAGATAAAGGGTTGTCTAAAACAAAGGAGAATGTTTTTTCGAAGATCACACGGGCGGTTGCCGGTAAAAGCCGGGTTGACGATGATGTGTTGGATGATCTGGAGGAGATTCTGATCACATCGGATGTGGGAGTGGATACGACGTTGAAGATCATCGAACGGATAGAAAAGCGCGTTTCTAAGGATAAATATGTCAATACCAGTGAACTAACCGCCATTCTCCGGGAAGAGATAGCGGCCTTATTGACCGAAAACAATACCCAGGACGGGGATGGCTTCGAACTGCCTGTCGACAAATCGCCTTATGTGATTATGGTGGTTGGCGTCAATGGCGTAGGCAAAACGACAACGATCGGTAAGCTGGCCTATCAGTTCAAAAAAGCAGGCAAAAACGTTTACCTGGGAGCAGCTGATACGTTCCGTGCTGCCGCCGTAGAACAGTTAGTTATCTGGAGCGAAAGGGTAGGGGTTCCCATTGTGAAACAAAAGATGGGTTCGGATCCGGCTTCAGTAGCCTTCGACACCCTGACCTCTGCGAAGGCCAATCAGGCGGATGTGGTTATTATCGATACGGCAGGGCGCTTGCATAACAAGGTGAACCTGATGAACGAATTGACCAAAATCAAGAATGTTATGAAGAAGGTGGTGCCGGATGCTCCGCACGAGATCCTGTTGGTGCTTGACGGATCGACCGGGCAAAATGCCTTTGAACAGGCTAAACAATTCACAGCAGCAACCGAGGTCAATGCGTTGGCTGTTACTAAATTAGACGGAACGGCAAAAGGGGGCGTAGTGATTGGTATTTCCGATCATTTCCGTATCCCGGTGAAATATATCGGATTAGGCGAAGGAATAGAAGATTTGCAGGTATTCCGCAAGAAAGAATTTGTTGATTCGTTGTTTGGGGAATAACAGATGCGTAAGAATAAAGTAGATATCCTAACCTTAGGCTGCTCCAAAAACCTGGTTGACTCGGAACAATTGATGCGCCAGTTTGTGGCCAATGGTTATCAGGTGACGCATGATACGGATAAGATAAACGGGGAAATAGTTGTAGTCAATACCTGTGGTTTCATTGGCGATGCCCAGGAAGAATCCATCAATACCATTCTGGCGCTTGGTGAAGCTAAGCGAAAAGGGAAAATAGGGAAGCTGTTTGTTATGGGTTGCTTGTCGCAACGCTTTCTGAAAGAGATGAAAACGGAACTGCCCGAAGTGGATCGTTTTTATGGAAAGTTCAATTGGCAGGAGCTGATTACGGATTTAGGCAAGTCGTACCACCAGGAGCTGGCTTCGCATCGTATCATCACTACCCCGAACCATTATGCCTACCTGAAAATAGCTGAAGGCTGTAATCGTACATGCTCTTATTGTTCTATCCCTTTGATTACGGGACGTTATCAGTCGCGCTCGATGGAAACACTGGAAGAAGAGGTGCGCCTGTTGGTTGCGCAGGGTGTGAAAGAATTTCAATTGATTGCCCAAGATCTGACCTATTATGGGCAAGACAATTATAAACGCCTGGCTTTGCCGGAACTGGTCGAACGTTTGTCGGATATACCGGGAGTGGAATGGATCCGCTTGCATTATGGCTATCCGTCGCAGTTTCCTTACGATCTGTTGCGGGTGATGCGTGAGCGTGACAATGTCTGTAAATATATGGATATCGCATTGCAACATATCAGTGACCATATGCTGGAGGTGATGAGGCGCAAGATCAGTAGCCAGGAAACCTATGACTTGATTTCCCGCATCCGCGAAGAGGTGCCGGGCATTCATTTGCGGACAACGTTGATGACCGGGCATGCACAGGAAACAGAGAAGGATTTTGAAGAACTGATTGATTTTGTACAGAAGGTTCGCTTCGAGCGTTTAGGTGCCTTTGCCTATAGCCATGAAGTAGGAACTTATTCCTATAAGCATTACACCGACGATGTTCCTCAGGAGGTGAAAGAAGAGCGTTTGGATCATCTGATGCGCATACAGGAAAGGATCGCGGCGGAAATAAACGAAGCGAAAGTAGGGAAGCTGTTCAAGACGATTGTCGATCGCGAAGAAGATGATTACTATATCGGACGGACAGAATTCGATTCACCGGAAGTAGATCCCGAAGTATTGATTAGTAAAGATAAAAAACTGATACCCGGAACATGCTATCCGGTATATATGACAGATGCCCAACCTTTTGAATTATATGGAAATGTGCAAGAATGATTTGGATGATTCCAAAATTATCATTAATATTTGCACATCACAAGAGAATAAGGCATGAAAAACAAAGAGCTTGTCATAGAATTATCCAAGCGCCTCGAATGGACACAACAGGAAGTGGCTGATATGATGTCGGCTTTGAGCGCTGTGGTGGGCGATTCGTTAGTTGGTGGTGATTCTATTTACTTCCAGGGATTTGGGCAATTTGAAGTAAAGAAGAAGGCCGAGCGCATCACCGTGAACCCGGCTACAGGCAAGCGTTATCTGGTGCCCCCCAAATTGGTTCCCGTTTTCAAATCGGGTAAGACCATGAAAAATAAACTAAAAGAATTGAAAGGCGATGAATAACCGGCTATCTATCTCAGATCTGGCCGGTTTGTTGGCAGAGAAAACCGGACGGAAGAAAAAAGAAACGGAAGAATTTCTGAAAGAATTTGTTTCGCTTGTCTCGCATGGCGTTTTTGAAGACAGGATAGTTAAAATCAAAGAGATCGGGACTTTCAAGATCATCGAAGTAGAAGACCGGGAAAGTATACATGTAAATACCGGAGAGCGGTTTGTCATTCCGGGACATTTTAAGTTGACCTTTACACCGGATAAAGAACTGAAAGAACTGGTTAATGCTCCTTTTTCCTTTTTCGAGAGCGTAGAAGTGGAGGATGAATCTGCATTGATTGAATCGGAAGAGAAAAAAGAGGAGGAAATCTCTCAGGAACCGGAAGTGGTGGAAGAAGTTGAAATAACAGTGTCGGAGGAACCGGAAGAGCCCGAACCGACCGTACCGGAACAAATAGAACCTGAACCAATAGTAGCGGAGCCCACTCAGGAAACTGACGTGACGGAGCCGGAGAAGCCCCGAAATAAACGTTTTAATTGGGTTTTATTCATCACGTTGATATTTTTGGTTCTTGCCGGAGCATTTGTTTATCATTTCTTGATAGACTCACCCTCTGTACAGGAAACGTTGCCGGTAGCGGCCGTTGCCCCTCAGCCGGAGGTCGTTCCGACAGAAATGCCGGAAGAGAATGAACCAACGGAAGAGATCGAAGATTCGGAAACAGTAATAGCGCCTGTAAAAGAAAAGCAGGAAGAAGAGGTAATTGCCCGTGTGGTTATAGAGCCAGGTCTAACATTGACTATGATAGCGCTGGAGCATTATGGACATAAGTTCTTCTGGGTCTATCTGTATGATTATAATAAAGATCATATTACCAATCCGAATAATATCCCGATAGGGACAGAGATAAAAGTACCACGGCCGGAGCTTTATGAAATAACACGAAGCCGGGAAGCCATTGAAAAGGCGGCGGCTATTCAGGCTGAAATTGTCGGAAGCACTAATTAAAACGTTTGTACGTTTTATAATTTAAATAAACTACGCACGTTAGTTATAATAATTTAACGGCAAAAGTTCCGTATGCGTCTTTAACATTTCTAATTTTGTGCAACTAAAGAGCGGACATAGTAAACACAAGGAAAAAATTATAACACAATAACTATTTATTTATGAGTCAAACAGTCGATATTCGAGAGTTGAATGAACGAATAGAAAAGAAGAGTTCGTTTGTGAATTTGATTACAGTAGGAATGGACCAGGTAATCGTTGGTCAGAAACATTTGGTAGAATCATTGTTGATAGGTTTGCTTTCGGATGGACATATCTTGCTGGAAGGGGTTCCCGGATTGGCAAAGACGTTGGCTATTAAAACACTGGCTTCGTTGATTGATGCGAAGTATAGCCGTATTCAGTTTACGCCCGACCTGCTTCCTGCCGACGTGATCGGAACCATGATCTATAGTCAGAAGAACGAAGAATTTATGGTAAAGCAGGGTCCTGTCTTTGCGAACTTTGTATTGGCGGATGAAATAAACCGTGCACCGGCGAAAGTGCAGAGTGCTTTGCTGGAAGCAATGCAGGAACGTCAGGTCACGATCAGCGAGCATACTTATGCGCTGCCTAAGCCTTTTCTCGTGATGGCAACGCAGAATCCAATTGAGCAGGAGGGTACTTACCCGCTTCCTGAAGCACAGGTTGACCGTTTCATGCTGAAAGTGGTGATCAACTATCCGAAGAAAGAGGAAGAAAAGCTGATCATTCGTCAGAATATATCCGGCAAGGCTCCGGAAATCAAACCGGTATTGTCGAAACAAGAGATATTGGAAGCACGCGAGGTGGTGCGCGAAGTCTATCTGGATGAGAAGATCGAACGTTATATTGTCGATATTGTGTTTGCAACCCGTTTCCCGCAAGAGTATGGCATGGCAAACCTGGCCAATATGATCTCATTCGGAGCTTCTCCGCGTGCGTCGATCAACCTGGCGCTGGCTGCCCGGGCATACGCCTTTATTAAACGCAGAGGATATGTGATTCCGGAAGATATACGTGCCGTATGTCATGATGTGATGCGCCATCGTATTGGGCTTAGCTACGAAGCGGAGGCCAATAACCTTACCTCAGAAGAGGTGATTAGCGAGATTTTGAATAAAGTAGAAGTACCTTAAGTAAATGGAAAATTGAAAGTTGAAAATGAGATTTGCATTGTTATGAAGTCTTTAGTTTTTAATTTTCAACTTTCAACTCTCAATTGATAGCATGGAGACAAGTGAACTATTAAAAAAAGTACGTCAGATAGAGATAAAGACCCGGGGACTTTCGCGGAATATCTTTGCCGGGCAATACCATTCTGCCTTTAAGGGTAGGGGGATGGCCTTTAGCGAGGTGCGTGAATACCAGTTTGGCGATGATGTGCGTGACATTGACTGGAATGTGACGGCACGTTATGCCCGTCCCTATATCAAGGTTTTTGAAGAAGAGCGGGAGTTGACGGTTATGTTATTGATCGATGTCTCCGGAAGCCGTGAGTTCGGCTCGGTTCATGTGATGAAGAAAGAGATTATCACTGAAATAGCGGCTACACTGGCCTTCTCTGCTATTCAGAATAATGATAAGATCGGGGTGATCTTCTTCTCAGATAAGATCGAAAAATTTATTCCTCCCCAGAAAGGGAAGAAACACATTCTGTATATTATTCGCGAACTGATCGATTTCCAACCAGAAGATACACAGACAGATATCAGTCTTGTGTTAAAGTATCTAACGAACGCGATTAAAAAGCGGTGTACCACTTTCCTGATCTCTGACTTTATCGATAAGGGGAACTTTAAGGATGCGTTGACTATTGCAAACCGTAAGCATGATGTGGTAGCTATCCAGGTGTACGACCGGCGGGAAGCAGAGCTTCCTTCGGTTGGTTTGATGAAGATCAGGGATGCGGAAACCGGTAAAGAACGTTGGATCGATACCTCTTCCTCTAAAGTGCGTGAAGGATATCAGGAATGGTGGAATCGCCGGCAAAACGTGATGAATGATTCCTTTAAAAAGAGCCGGGTAGACGCAGTCTCTGTCCGGACAGAAGATGACTACGTGAAAGCGTTGATCGCTCTTTTTAACAAACGTAATTAAGCAAACAATGAAATGTATTAGTAAAAGTATATTGTTTCTTTTATTTCTTGTTTCCGGGATAAATCTGTTTGCGCAACGGACACTGATCGATGTGTCGTTGCAACCTTCAGAGATCCTGATCGGGCAGCAGGCTGTTTTGAGTCTGACTGTCACTTCGGATCCTGATCGTCCGGTGCAGATTGTCCTTCCGGTTGATACGCTGATGCAGGGGATTGAAGTGCTTGCTTATTCTCCAGCCGATTCAGCGATTATAGAAAACAACCGACTGGTTATCAAACAGGATATTCTTATTACCTCCTTTGATTCTTTGCTTTATCTATTGCCGCCTATCCAGGTGATTGATGGTACTGATACGATCGCTTCCCAACAGGTAGCCCTAAAAGTGTCGACTGTGCCTGTAGATGTAGAGAATCCGGAGAATTTCCATGATATCAAGGATGTCTGGAAGCCTCCTTTTGTGTTAGCTGACTATCTGCCTGACAGGATGTTGGTGATGGGAATTTTGTTGGTGATCTTCCTGATATGTGTTGTTGGCTATATCATTCAGCGCAAACGAAACCAGCAACCGCTTATACCGGTGCGAACAGAACCTCAGTTACCTCCCCACGAACAAGCGGTGAAGGAATTGAATGAGCTTAAGAAATTGAAATTATGGCAACAGGGACGCCACAAAGAATACTATACGCAGCTTACGGACACGCTTCGTCGCTATATCGAAGAGCGTTTCGGAACCAATGCGATGGAAATGACTTCCAGTGAGATCCTGGATGTGATGCGTTATGAAACCGAATATAAAGCGGCTCAGGATAACCTGGCGCAGATACTTCGTTTGGCTGATCTGGTGAAATTTGCCAAGCTGCATCCGCTACCGGACGAGAATGATCTGAGCATGGTCAATGCTTACCTGTTTGTGAATCAGACAAAGATCGAAGAGGTTCCAAAACCGGAAGAAGAAGAAAAACCGGAAGAGGGAGAAGATGAAGTGGAAGGAACAAACAATTCTAAAGAAGATTAACAATGGTATTTGCAAATCCTACATATCTCTATTTATTATTGCTGCTTATTCCGTTGATCGGATGGTACATCTATAAATTGCGTAAAAGCCAGGCCAGTTTGCAGGTGTCTTCTTCGGAAGCTTTTGATTTGCCTAAAACGGCTTCTTGGAAAGTCTATCTAAGGCATTTGCCTTTTGTGTTCCGTATGGTGGCAATCGCTTTATTGATCATCGTGTTGGCACGTCCGCAATCGACCAACCGCTGGGAGAATAGCTCGACGGAAGGAATCGATATTATGCTGGCATTGGATGTATCGACCAGTATGCTGGCAGAAGACCTGAAACCGAACCGCCTGGAAGCAGCGAAAGATGTAGCGGCCTCCTTTATCAACGGCCGCCCGACAGATAATATCGGTTTGGTGGTGTTTGCGGCAGAGAGCTTTACACAATGTCCACTCACGACTGACCATACGGTGTTGTTGAATCTATTTAAAGATGTTCAGACCGGCCTGATCAATGACGGTACGGCTATCGGACTGGGACTGGCCAATGCTGTCAGCCGTATAAAAGACAGTGATGCTATTTCTAAAGTGATCATACTATTGACCGACGGGGTGAATAACCAGGGTGAAATTGCTCCGGTGACAGCGGCAGATATTGCCCGTACATTTGGCGTGAGGGTGTATACCATCGGGGTTGGAACACAAGGCATGGCGCCCCATCCTTTTCAAACGGCTTTTGGTGTGCAATATCACAATATAGAGGTGCAGATCGATGAACCTGCTTTAAAGCAGATTGCCGCGACAACAGGTGGACAGTATTTCCGCGCTACGGATAATTCCAGTTTGAAACAGATCTATGCGGAAATCGACCAGTTGGAGAAAACGAAGATCAGCGTACAGCAATTCAGCAAAAAACAGGAAGAGTATAAGTTTTGGGCTTTATTAGTTTTTGCTCTGTTACTGATCGAAATATTGTTGAGAAATACATTGTTGAGAAATATTCCATAAAAGAAAAGGCTTATGTTTCGTTTTGCTAATCCGGATTATCTTTATTTACTATTTATACTTCCCGTACTGATAGGGTTTTATATCTATTCGATGACGTCGAAGAGGAAAGCTATTAAGCGATACGGGAACCCGGCCTTGTTGTCGGAGTTGATGCCAGAGGTGTCGCCTAAAAGACAACATCTGAAATTCTGGTTATCGTTTAGTGCGATAGCTATTATGATTTTTGTGATAGCTGGTCCACAGTTTGGCTCCAAGTTGGAAACGGTTAAACGGCAGGGTGTTGAGATTATGGTGTGTCTGGACGTTTCCAATTCTATGTTGGCAGAAGATGTAGCTCCCAATCGCCTGGAGAAAGCCAAGCAGATGCTTTCACGGTTGACAGATGGTTTTACAAATGATAAAGTGGGACTAATTGTTTTTGCCGGAGATGCCTTTACGCAGTTGCCCATTACGTCCGACTATGCTTCCGCAAAGATGTTTCTCTCGTCGATTAATCCCTCCATGGTATCGAGTCAGGGGACGGCTATAGGAGCTGCTATCAATCTGGCTTTGCGGTCATTTACACCGAATGAGGCATCCGATAAGACTATTCTGTTGATTACGGATGGAGAAAATCACGAAGATGATGCCATCGGAGCGGCTAAAAAGGCGGCCGAAAGAGGGATTCATATCAATATTGTCGGCATTGGTTCTACTCAGGGTGTTCCCATTCCGGTAGGAGGGAATAATTTCCTGAAAGACAAAGAGGGAACGGTAGTCGTTACGAAATTGAATGAGCAAATGTGCCAGGAAATTGCGGCGGCAGGAAGTGGAATGTATGTCAGGGCGGATAATACGAATTCGGCTCTGAAAGCGGTTCAGAATGAGATTGAAAAGATGAATAAAGCAGAACTTGACAGTAAGGTCTATTCGGAGTATAACGAACAGTTCCAATTACTGGCATGGATTGTATTGTTTCTTTTAATTGTTGAATTACTGACGTTAGACCGGAAGAACCGGGTGTTCAGAAAAGTCAGACTATTTTCATAAGTAGAAGGATGAAACAGATGAAAAAGATAGGATGGTTGATAGTAGCCCTGTTTCTCTGTCATGGGGTATTGTTTGCTCAGAAAGAAGAGCGGAAGAACGTACGGGCGGGAAATAAGCTTTTTGCAAAAGAACAACTGAATGAAGCGGAAATAGCCTACCGGAAGAGTATGGATGTGAATCCCCGTTCGCTGGAGGGAAACTATAACCTGGGGAATGTTCTTTACAAACAAGAAAAATACGAAGAGGCAGCCCAACAATATGAAATGCTTGCCGGACAGGCGCAACAGATGATTGGTGTCAAAGGAGGGCAGGAGCGTGCAGCAGAGGTATTCCATAATATGGGAAATATTGCTATGAAAGAAAAAGATTATGTCAAAAGCATTGAGTTCTATAAACAATCGCTGCGCCTGAATCCTAACGATGAAGAGACACGTTATAACCTGGCTTTAGCACAAAAACTACTTGAAGATCAACAGAACGAGGATCAGAGTCAGGATAATCAGGAAGAACAAGAAGAGAATCAGGATCAAAACCAGGATCAGCAGCAGCAACAGCAAAATCCGGATGATCAAAAAGAGGATAAGACCCAGGAAGAACAGCAGTCCAATGAGCAAATGAGCCAGGATAACGCACAGCAAATTCTGGATGCCTTCCTGCAAGATGAAAAAGATACGCAGGAGAAGGTGAAAAAAGCACAGCAGCAACAACAGCAGCGTCGCAGAACAGAAAAAGAATGGTAACTTTGTAGCAAAATGAGATACAAGCATATGAAATATATACGAAGGAATTTGATTTTCTTATTTATACTATTTGTCGTGTCCGGTGTGTCCTTGTTTGCGCAGGTAGAATTTAAAGCCCTCGCACCGGAGGCCGTAGTAGCAGGATCACAATTTAAGGTTGTCTATACGATCAATTCGGAGGCAAAAGACCTGCGGGTGCAGCATCCGGCTGACTTTGATGTACTGATGGGACCTTCGCAGATGACTTCCCAAAGCACCTCATTTGTCAATGGAAAACGATCTGATGAATTGACTATCAGTTATACCTATATCCTAATGGCAAAAGCGGAGGGGACTTTTAAGATCCCTGCTGCAACCATTAAAGTAGCCAATTCGACGTATACATCCAATGAACTATCTATTAAAGTATTACCACCGGATAAAACAAGTGATGCCGGACAGCAGAGCGGGCAACAAAATGGAGCTTCCGCTTCTTCGACAGGCGTATCTGATAATGATATCTTTATGCGGATGATTGTTTCGCGGAATAATGTGTACGAACAGGAAGGTTTTTTGGTCACCTTTAAGCTCTATTTCACACGTTGGCCTTCTGTTACCAATTATAAATTCCCGGAATTTGAAGGCTTTCATAAACAGGATATTGAGTTGCCAGAGCAAAAGAATGCTGTTCTAGAACAATATAATGGCAGGAATTATCAAGCAGTTACACTTTATCAGGTAATACTTTTCCCACAACGAACCGGAAAGATAACGATAGAGAAAGGTAGTTTTGATGCCGCTATTCGTGTCCCCATCCAGCAAAGAAGCCAAAGTATTTTTGATGACTTCTTTGGGCCGCAAACCAGAACGGTTAATAAGACATTGACAACCTCTCCGGTTACGATTGATGTCAAACCTTTGCCCAGTGGGAAACCGGCCGATTTTTCGGGTGCCGTAGGTAACTTCACTATGAATACCAATATCAATGCCACTGAACTGAAAGCAAACGAAGCCGTCACCATAACGACTAAGATCAGCGGAACGGGAAATATTCGTCTGATGAAGAATCCGGAAGTGAAATTTCCCAATGATTTTGATATCTATGATCCGAAAATATCTGTCGATACACGGGTGTCGACGGGTGGCGTCTCCGGCTCAAAGACGATTGAATACATGGCTATCCCTCGCTTTGGTGGGGAGTTTGAAATACCGGCGATTCGTTTCTCTTATTTTGATCCTAAATCGGCTACCTACAAAACGCTTACATCCGAATCCTATACATTGAAGGTAGAACGGGGCGAAGAGGGCGAAAATAGCCCTGCCGTAACAAATTATAATAACCGGGAAAGCGTTCGTTTCTTGGGACAGGATATTCGTTATCTGAAAGTGAAAGGTATCCACTTTGAGTCGCAGGAAAGCCTGTTCTATGGCTCATTATTGTTTTACCTTTCTTATATTGTTCCTGCATTGCTTTTCATTGTCTTCTTCTTTATATACCGGAAGCAGATGAAAGAAAATGCCAATATCGCATTGAAACGTACCAAAAGAGCCAATAGAATGGCTGTAAAACGTTTGAAAAATGCAGGTAAGCTTTTGAAAGAGAATAAGAAAGAAGCATTCTATGAAGAGGTACTTCGTGCTTTATGGGGCTATTTAAGCGATAAATTGAATATCCCTCAATCGGATCTTACCAAAGATAATGTGGCCAATGAATTGTCGAAATATGGAGTAGGGGATGAGCTTATCAGCGAGTTTATGGCTATCCTTAACGATTGTGAGTTTGCGCGTTATGCTCCTTCTCAGGCGCCGGATGCTATGGATAGGATCTATGGACAGACGGTGGATGCAATTGGTAAAATGGAAAATACAATTAAAAAGTAATGAAAATGGCTCGATATATATTCATGCGGAAAACCATTCTTTTTGTGCTTATGCCATGTCTGGTGTTTTCCCTGTTTGCACAGGAGAGTGCCATTAAAGAGGCTGAAGCGGCCTATACACAGGAAGACTATATTTTAGCAATTGAGAAATATGAATCCATCTTAGCGGAACAGGGACAATCATCCCAAATCCTTTATAATCTGGGAAATGCCTATTATAAGGCAGGGCTTGTAGCGCCGGCTATTCTCAATTACGAGAGAGCCTTATTACTTGATCCGGGCGACAGCGATATCCGTTTCAACCTGCAAATGGCTAAACTCCGTGCCGTCGATCAGATAGAACCGGTCGGGGAGTTTTTCCTGAAGAAATGGTTTCTCAGTATACAGGATATGGGCTCGTCGGATTCATGGGCCAAACTGGGTGTGGTCTGCTTTCTGGTTTTCATTGTGTGCTTGTTATTTTTCTTCTTCTCCCGTTGGATACGCATGAAGAAGGCTGGCTTTTACCTGGGATGTGTTTTCCTCGTATTAGTTATTGTTTGCAATATTTTTGCGCGAAATCAAAAGAATGAATTGATCAACCGCACCCATGCGATTGTGTTTACCCCGACGGTAACGGCTAAAAGTTCCCCTTCGGCAAGCGGAACGGATCTTTTTATATTGCATGAAGGAACGAAAGTATCTGTTAAAAGTGAGATAGGCGAGTGGAACGAAATTGAGTTGGAGAGTGGAAGTGTAGGATGGATACAGAAAAAGGATATAGAAATCATTTAATGTTCATAAAAAACCACCTAACATCTAATGCTCGAAAAAATTTTAGACTACGAACGCGAACTATTCTTAGCTCTTAACGGTAGTAATTCCACCTTTTGGGATCACTTTATGTGGTTGTATTCGGGGAAAATAGTTTGGCTGCCATTGGCTGTTGTCATTATTTTCCTCCTGGTGTATAAGAAAGACTGGCGTGAATCGATTCTGATTCTTATCGCCATTGCCTTGGTGGTCACCCTTTGTGACCAGTTTGCTTCCCATTTTATTAAGCCGACCTTTATGCGTCTGCGTCCGACTCATCATCCAGCCTTTATGGATGAGGTAGATACGGTGTTCGGATACCGGGGTGGGCGATATGGCTTCATATCGAGCCATGCGGCCAATGCCTTTGGTTTCGCAATGTTTATGACATTATTGTTTCGCTACCGTCCGCTATTCTCGACTACTATTTTTATCTGGGCGTTTATCACCGCCTATACACGTATTTACCTGGGTGTTCATTTTATTTCGGATATTATTCCCGGTGCGCTTGTCGGGATCGGATTTGGCTTTTTGGTCTATGTGATTTATTCACGTGTACGAGTGAAAATCATAGGAAGGGGTGGGAGAGAGGTACCCCCGGCCTCCTCTTTATATTCTGTCAGGCGTGAACGAATGATCGTGATCGCCATTCTCGTTACCGTAGGGATCATCATGCTCTTAAATGTCCAGTTGGTTAATTTATTAAGAGATGTATAAAATGCCGTAAAGCATGTTAATTAAGGGATAAGGAATTTGTTCCACTGGTGGATAATCCTTAAGTTCGTACATTATTGATCTGTACAAGTAATCATTTAATTAGAAAAATAGCACCATGACAAAGACAATCACATTTAACGAGTTAAGACGTTTGAAAGACAGCCTGCCTGACGGAAGTATTCATCGCATGGCCGATGAATTAGGTATCTCTGTAGAGACCGTGCGCAACTATTTCGGAGGGCAGAATTTCAAGGATGGTAAAAGCTGTGGTATTCATATAGAACCAGGACCAGGTGGAGGCATTGTGGTTTTAGATGATACAACCATATATGAACGTGCTCAGCAGATTTTAGCGGAAAGTCGTCCGCAGCCTGTTGTTTCTGAAGAGTAATTTTTAATAAAATAATCAAATCATAGAAGTCCCAATGCAAACTAAATGAATGCTTTGGGACTTTCATGTAAGAACTATATGTATATCCTATTTGTTTTATAAAAAAACGTAAAGCCTTATGGAAGAAAAATTGGTTACAGTTGCTATTCATACCTATGAAAAAGCACAAATTTTAAAGACATTATTGGAAACGGAAGGCATCGATGTGTATATTCACAATGTAAATCAGATTCAACCGGTTGTTTCAGCAGGAGTGAGGGTACGCATTAAAGAGAGTGATCTGCCTCATGCTCTGCGGATTATAGAAGATAGCCACTGGCTGGATGAACCGAAAGAAGCCGAAGTGAAAG
The DNA here is from genome assembly GCF_029893085.1 of Parabacteroides sp. PFB2-10. Lineage (GTDB taxonomy): Bacteria > Bacteroidota > Bacteroidia > Bacteroidales > Tannerellaceae > QVMG01. The sequence continues at coordinate 222,665 of NZ_JARXWI010000002.1, read as the reverse complement.
TAGAAGATAAGCGGAAAAAGATCCTGGTACCGGTCGACTTCTCCGATTATTCGATTAAAGCCTGTGAGATAGGTCTCAATTATGCCTATACGATTCAGGCGGAAGTCATGATTATGCATGCCTATTTCAGTCCCTATTTCCCTTCGGCCATACCGATGGGCGATACCCTGGCCTATCAGGTTAATGAAGAAGAATCTGTGCATCATATTATGCAACGGGTGCAGAAGGATATGGACAATCTTTGCACGCTGATAAACAGGAAGATAGAGGCTGGAGAGCTGCCAAGGGTGAAGTATAACTACATTCTGCGGGAAGGCTTGCCGGAAGAGGAGATTGTAGCCTATAGCAAAGAATATCATCCGACATTGATTGTCATGGGTACACGTGGGAAAAACCAGAAAGAGGTGGATCTGATCGGTAGCGTAACGGGTGAGGTGTTTGAGGCGGTTAAGGTTCCTATTCTGGCTGTGCCTGAGAATGTTAGGTTCCGAAACCTGGATCTTGTGCATAATATTGCGTTTGCGACCTCTTTCAATCAACGCGACCTGGTCATATTTGATAAATTCATGGATCTTATGAAGGAATTTAACTTCCGCATCCATCTGTTTAACATATCGACAAGCAAGGATGAATGGAATGAGATCCGGCTGACTGGGGTGGAGGAATACTTTAAAAAACAATACCCGGATGCGAATATTGTGCATAATGTACTGGCAGATGGCGACCTGTTATTGGCTGTCGAAAAATTTGTCAGGGAAAATGAAATTGAGATGATTGCGCTGAGTACGCAACGTCGCAATATCCTGGCACGTATGTTCAATCCGAGCATTGCCCGGAAGATGTTGTTCCATACGGATACGCCTTTATTGGTGATGCACGTATGAACAAGTAAAAAAATATTTTTACAAATGAACATTTCCAATACTACTTTGTTCTATATGAAAGAATTTGTTAGTAGTATTTGTTTTTTCATATAAGTAGAGTTTGTTATTTGTTTGTCCGTATATGGCTGTGAAGTTGTATACGGATTTTTTTTTTGTGCGTAGGGGAAGACGAATATCTATTTCGAAAACGCAATTAAACATAATCGTAATTATACAAAACTACGATTTTGAACTCATAGAGCCACTTAAAGCCCGAAACCTATTTTGACAAAATGATAGCAAAATTGCCATTTTGCTTTACAATATGATACGTTAAAAAATGTTTCTCCCGGGAGTTTGTCTCCAAAATCCCGGGGTTTCGGAAAAAAACTCCCGTGATTTTGACAATTTGTCAAATCGTCTTGAACCAGGATTTCGCTGATTTGGGGATTTTCCGGATGTGATTTCTTAAGATTAATCAGATTTACAAGGATTGCCTCTAAGCTATAGAAGCAATCCTGTAAATCATTAAAATCAGCCTAATCACATCTGGAAAATCATCCAATCAGCGAAATCCTGGTTCAAGAAAAAGAAAATAATCACTACCTTTGTAGCCGAGTGCTTGATAAACCTCGTTAAAAACAAGAAAACATGCAAAAAAAAGTTTCTGTACCCTTCATGCTGTTGGGTATTCTCTTCAACATCTGCCTTGTGGCAGCCAACTTGCTTGAAACCAAAGTCGTGCAAGTGTTTGGTATCACCGCTACCGCCGGTTTAATCGTTTTTCCCATCTCGTACATCATCAATGACTGTATTGCTGAAGTCTGGGGGTATAAAAAGACCCGATTGATTATCTGGAGCGGATTTGCCTCCAATTTTTTAGTGATTATTTTCGCGCAGATAGCTATTCATCTGCCGGCTGCGCCTTATTGGGAAGGCGAAGAAAGTTTTAATTTCGTATTCGGCATGGCACCGCGTATCGCTGTGGCCAGTTTGGTGGCTTTTCTGGTTGGCTCGTTTCTTAATGCCTTTATTATGAGCAAGATGAAGGTGGCTGCGAAGGGAAAACACTTTTCGCTTCGGGCGGTTGTTTCTACCTTGGTTGGCGAAAGTGCGGATTCGTTGATTTTCTTCCCGATAGCTTTTATCGGATTAATTCCCCTACCCGAGCTGTTTGTGTTGATTGGGACGCAGGCACTGCTTAAATCCCTTTACGAGATCATCATTCTCCCTCTTACCATTCTGGTGGTGAAGTATATTAAAAAGGTGGATGGTAGCGATGTGTACGATACGGATACTTCTTATAATATCCTGAAAATAAAGGATTTATAACGAAGCGTTACCATTGGATAGGAAATGCCATTCTTCCCGTGGCTGGGCATTGTAGGTGTGAATTCCCAAGGCTTCAGCGGCTTTGCAATTCACCAGGGCATCATCGATAAAAAGGGTTTCTCTGGGGTTTAGACCGGCATCCTGCAGAACATATTCATAGATTTCGGCATTGGGTTTCAACATATGAAGTTCAAATGAAAGGTATGTTTTGTGAAAGAAATCCCGGATGGTGTGCCCCTTGTAGGAAAAGATCTCTTTTTCAGCCCATTCCCAATGGATCGTGTTGGTATTGCTTAAGAGGTAAACGTTGTATTGTTGATGGAGTTGTAGTAATATATCGAGTTTGACAGGGGAAACATCATCCAACATATTGATCCAGGCCTTATCGATTTGAGCATCTGTCATGGGAAGATTCGATCGGAGGCGTATGCCGTTGCGGAATTCGGAAGTGGAAATGGCGCCCAGCTCCAATTGCATAAACAACTCTTTGTGATTGTAGCCTTCCAGCTGCTCATGTACATCAACGCCTAATTGCGCAAACTCTTCAATGCAACGATTGCGCGTCAGATTGATGATTACACCTCCAAAATCAAAAATCAGGTTTTTTATCCCTTCCATACATTCTCCCTTCTCCATTATGAAGCAAATATAAAGAAAAAAGGTGAATTCTTTTTGAATCCACCTTTTTCTACTATTTGTGAAATAGTTGTTAGAATCTTCTTTCTTTGATTCTGGCCTTCTTACCGGTAAGCGCACGTAAATAATACAATTTAGCGCGACGAACTTTACCATGTTTGTTAACCGTAATACTTTCGATAAATGGAGAATTCATAGGGAAGATACGTTCAACACCTACGTTTTCAGACATTTTACGCACAGTAAAACGTTTTTTGTCACCATGGCCAGAGATACGGATTACTACACCACGATACTGCTGGATACGCTCTTTGTTACCTTCTTTGATACGATAAGCAACAGTGATTGTGTCTCCGCTTCTGAAGGCAGGATGCTCTTTCTCAATAGCAAATGCCTCTTCTGCAATTTTAATTAAATCCATTGTTTATAGCTTTTTAATTGTAATTAATAGTGAAACGCAATATAACGGGCCACTTTGATCCCGACAGAGATTACGTAAAGCGGTTGCAAAGGAACGAAAGTTTTGTGAATTAACCAAGAAAGTGCTTGGTTATTTTCGTGTTAGACTCACAAAGATACAGGAATTAGCTGATGAATTAGAAAACCTTTCTTATATTTGTATACAATAACTAAAAAACAACCTTTTATGAAATACATCACGTATACCGTAACCCTGTTGATATCTCTATTTCTTTTATCTTCTTGCATAAAAGAAAATGATGAACCGAATGATGGAATAGAGGTCGTTGTCGGTGATAAAGTCCCCTATTTTTCAGTAGAAGATGGCAAGGGAAATACCTTTAAATCCGATGATTTTAAAGGGAAACGTTCCATACTTGTTTTGTTTAACACCACATGTCCGGATTGTAAAGCGGCCAAACCGATCATAGAGGCGGCCTGGCAGGAGTTGAAAAAAGAAAAAGGTTATCAGGTTGTGGCGATAGCAAGAGGAGAAACCGGTGATGATTATTGGACAGATCCGGATATTCAAGTGTTCCCGGATCCCCAAAAAATTATCTACAACAAATTTGCGAATAGTTATATCCCTCGTATTTATTTGATTGATAACGATGGAATTGTGCAATGGATTGCGGTAGAAAAGCTGGGATCAACCACCGCCGCCGACCTGGTTAGCCTGGTGAGGTTTCTTCCTTAATAGTTGATATTAGTATTCTTCTTTTTTATTATAGCGGAATCAATTTTTCGAATTGTGATTCCGAATGATTGTGATTGGGAAGAGCCTTTTGAATAACGGATCCATATAAAGCAATAAGTGAGGGGTATCCATCTCGGACCCCCCTCACTAGCACAAGTAAAACAAAGTGTGTGCATGTGCGCCATAGTTCCAATTCACTACAAAGTCATAATTCAAAAGTTAGTTAAGGTTTTGGTGAAATCATATTTGCCTAAAAAACCATATATAAAAGATCTAAAGTCAAATTCCCCAAAAGGTTCATTGTTCTTTTCTCTTTTGTTATGTATCAAAAATAGGCATAGCCCTTGAAAATTTTGTACTCCTGGATGACTATTTTAGAAACTATTTCAGTAAAAGCCATAAAAATAATTATGATTCGACACGAAAAATGAAACAAACAAGAGGCATAGTACTGTTTTTTCACTTTTAATAAAAATAGAAGCCGGTTAAATGCGAAAAAAAATGGCTTAAAATCAAGGAATCCCATGTTTTTTATAGCATGTCGATTTTCTTAAAATGACACGAATGTATAAAGAAAATCCACCATTAGGCTATTTACCCATAGCCTAATGGTGGATTTCTTGTAAGTTGTTTTATATCAGATTTGCTTGAGTAATCAGCGTGTTTGTTTGAGCAATCAGCGTAAGGCACCTGTTAACTCCCGTGCAGACTGTAATCCATGGCGATCGCAATAGGCATTGATTCCTTCGATTACCTTAATAGATACAGTCGGGTCGATAAAATTGTAGGTGCCAATTTGAATGGCAGTTGCACCGGCAAGCATAAATTCGATGGCGTCTTTTGCATTGGAAATGCCTCCCAGACCTATAATTGGTATTTTGACAGCCTTATAAGTTTGCCATACCATGCGCAAGGCAATTGGTTTTACACAGGGACCGGATAATCCGCCGGTGACGGTGGAAAGGATGGGTGTTCGCTTCTCCGCATCGATAGCCATGCCCAGTAAAGTGTTGATTAGTGAAACTGAGTCGGCTCCTTCAGCCTCCACGGCACGGGCAATTTCCGTTATATCCGTTACATTGGGCGATAGTTTGACAATCAATGTTTTAGGATATACCTTGCGAACAGCCTTCACTACTTCGGCAGCTCCCGCGCAGGTCACCCCGAAGGCCATACCGCCTTGTTTTACATTTGGGCAGGAGATGTTCAGTTCGATGGCCGGAATCTGTTCCAACGTAGCCATTTTCTCCGCACATTCCACATATGAATCAACGGAAGAACCGCTTACATTGACGATCATCCGGGTGTCGAGATCCTTGATGATCGGGTATATCTGTTCGATGAAGTAATCCGCCCCCTTGTTTTGTAAGCCTACGGCATTCAGCATTCCTGCCGGAGTTTCTGCCATACGCGGATAATTATTTCCTTCGCGTGGTTCGGCCGTCGTGCCTTTTACGATGATTCCGCCTAAGCGTTCAATATCCATAAAGTCGGCATACTCTGTTCCGTATCCGAATGTGCCGGAAGCGGTCATCACCGGATTTTTCAGGGAAAGGCCACCTATTTGTATATTTAAATTTGCCATGATAATTGATTCGTATTAAAAACAGGACCTTCTGTACACACACATACGTGGTGATTCTCTTTCGTTTTCTCAACACAACAGAGGCAAGCGCCAATACCGCAAGCCATCGTATTCTCCAAAGAAACTTCACACGTGATAGATTGAGCAGATGCATAACGGGCTACTGCCATCATCATGGGTTTCGGGCCACAGGTATAAATTCTATCGAAATGGTTGCTTTTCAATAGGGAATGATCGGTCACATATCCTTTCTCTCCCATTGAGCCATCTTCGGTGGTCACTGCTACTTCACCAATCGCATTAAATTGATCCAGCTGTAACAGATCGGCAGCCGAGCGTGCTCCCAACAGGAATGTCACTTCAAAGCCGGCTTTTTTCAGACTTTCTCCTAAGAAAAGCATAGGGGCTGTGCCCACACCACCGCCAACCAATAGCAACTTTTCAGATGTATTGCCTGAAGGAATGGTGAAAGTATTACCTAATGGCAATAGAAGATTTACAATATCTCCGGGTTTGTATGCCGCCATAGCTCGTGTTCCGTCACCAACCAATTGAACAAGTAACCATAGTTGGTTATTTTCACGATCGACATAGTTAATGGAGATGGGACGACGTAAAAAAGTAGTAGGTGAGTTATCGACCCTGACCTGAACAAATTGTCCCGGGAGCATTTCGGGTAAGGATTCGTCGGTAGTCAGTTTCAGTAGGCAATAATTTGAATGAAGGTGTTGATTTTCGACCACCTTCAAATCCAACATGTATTTCTTCATATCCACATTATTTGTGGTACAAAGATAGGCATTCTATTCTAAATTATTTGCCCGTGAGGCTATTTGTCCTCCTGATCCTCGGGAATGAAGGTGTCGTAGGTATTGTCTGAATAGAAAAGCATTATTCGGCTCACATTTCTGGTAGGCTTTTCAATGACCTTAACCTCCTGCATTTGTGGAGATTCAGGTATTATTTCAGGCTGTTTTGATTCGATTTCCTTGCGATATTCCGGAACTTCCGGCTCTTCGTCGGGAAATAGTGAAGTGGTAGTAAACAAATTTCCCATTGTTTTTTCTTCAAACATCCTGCCTTTCCCAAATAACAACCAATCGGTATTGATCTCCGGAAAGCGCTGAAGAATTTTGGTAATCACATCAAGACTCGGATTGTTTCGCCCATTTATGATATGCGACATGGCCGCCCGCTGAATACCGATCTCTTCTGCAAAACGTGAATAGCTTAGCTTTTCTTGCTCCATGATCTGAATAATACGCTCCCTCATGTTCTTACTTGTTTACTGATATAACTTATTCTGTCATTTTGTCTGTACACGAATGTATATTTGTTGTACAGGTGGGTTGTTGCAAATGTATAAAATAATAACATAACAAATGTATACTATGCAGAAAATGTTTACATTAATATTTGTAAACAAAAATATAACGCGCGGTACATTTGTTTACGAGGAATCAATTAGATAGGCAAAATACGATTATACCTAAACTTTAGAAATATGCATTAAATAACTGGTTTATATGTCAATATTACTGCTTTTGTCGATGTTTTAAGCCCATCCCCTACCCTATCCGTACATTTGTATACTTGTATTGAAATGAAAACTACAATAAAGTAATCTAAATAGCTGGGTTTTAGGTATATATTGATATTATTTATGTTGTTTTATCGTATTGTTTTTTGTAATAGTGAAATTGTTAATCGATCGATATTATTGTATCGATTCTGCTCCATATACAAAAGTAACCAAGCATTAATGTGTCTATATGTAAACAAATGCCTTGCGATACTTCTGTATACTTCCGGTATATGTTACAAATATATCCATATACAATTATAACAAGTATACTCCTCTTTAGGCAATCTGTCATTAAGGCAGTATACAAGTATCCCCTTACTATAACTTATGTAAATTACAGTTGTATAATTAATGTGGTTGATATATTTGTGAACAAGTGGCCGGTAAGCGCAGAAAATGCGACTCTTAATCGCTTAAAAAAAGAGTAAGTGATTGATTATCTTACCGAAAAAGGCAAAAATGTAGTTGGTAGAAATTAGTGTAATATTTTATAAAGGAGTTCTTTCAATAATTCGCCATCCGGCGCGGAGCTGTTGTCCACTCCTTTTGATCGCGCATCGGTAAGTCGTATATCGGTGATTAGATTGAATACCTTCATGGCCGGGTAATGGCGCATCCCGGTCAGATAATCTTTCACCTGGAAGGCATTCCGCATACCCAATGCATTCATCAGTCCATATTCGGATCGGTCTTTGGAATAGTAGCAGATCAACAGGTTGGAGAAATAGTTGAAAAGCACCGTTAATGTCACCTGTATCGGATTGTTTTTGGGGTTTTTCTCGAAGTATTGTATAATGCGGTTGGCCTTCAACACCTCTTTGTTTACAATGGCGCGTAATAGCTCATAATTATTGAATTCCTTGCTGATCCCGATATTCTGTTCGATCAGTTCCGGTGTGATTCGTTTTGTGCCCGTTGAAGGCATCAGGAGGATCAGCTTTTCCAACTCTTTATTGAGCCGGGTCAGGTCGTTCCCCAGGTAATCGGCAAGCATTTGTGTAGACTTCTGATCGATACTGATCTGGCGCATCTGCATCATCGTAGAGATAAACCCCGCCATTTTGTAGTCAGGAATCTTCTTACAATCGAACAGGATTCCGTTTGCATCCGCTGCGCTTGCTAACGTTTTACGCCGGTCTAACGTCTTGTATTTGTAGTTGACCACAAGCACCGTCTTCTCCAATGGCTTTTTGACATAGTTGGTCAATAGTTCGATATCGCGGATCATTTGCGCTTCCCTGACGACCACCAGTTGGTATTCCGACATCATAGGAAAGCGTCGGGCAGCATTCAAAACCTTGGCAGCGTCCGAGTCGGCTCCGTAGAGGATCGTCAGGTTGAAATCTTTTTCTTCCTCTGTCAAGACATTTTCCAACAACAGATCCGTGATCTTATCCATGAAATAGGGCTCTTCCCCCATCAGAATATAAACAGGCGCAAATTGCTTTTGAACAATATCCCGACAAATTCCTTCAAATGTATGCTCTTTTTTAGCCATTTCTATCTATCAATTATCCATGATCCCTTGTCGATTCCGGTTTTTACCAACTGAACCGAATATGCTGGATGGTCTTTTTTTCTTCAATAATCTGCTGAAGCGTCTCCACTCCCAGCAACAGATGTTCTGATGCAAACTGCTGCGTGACCTTCCTGTCGCTTTCTTCCGTTTTTACACCATCTTCTTCCAGCGGCTTGTCGGAGATCATCAACAGGGCTCCGGTTGGTATCTTATTGGCGAATCCGGCCGTAAACAGGGTGGCCGTTTCCATATCCACGCCTGTCGCATGCGTTTTCACTAAGTATTCTTTAAATGAGCTATCGTATTCCCAGACGCGACGATTGGTCGTGTAGATCGTGCCTGTCCAATAATCCTTTCCCTGGTCACGAATGGCCGAAGAGATGGCACGAAGCATGGAAAAGGCAGGCAACGACGGCACTTCCGGCGGCAGATATTCATTGGATGTCCCCTCACCCCGGATAGCGGCGATAGGCAATACATAATCGCCCAACGCGTTCACCTTCTTGATTCCGCCACATTTCCCGAGAAAAAGAACCGCTGTCGGCTTGATGGCCGAAAGAAGATCCATGATCGTCGCGGCGTTGGCGCTTCCCATACCGAAATTGATGATGGTGATGCCATTAGCCGAAGCATTCGGCATGGACGACTTCAGTCCCATAATGGGCACATTGAAATGGCTGGCAAATATCTCCACGTATTTCGTGAAATTTGTCAATAATATATGATTGGTGAAGTCTTCCAGTTTTCGCTCGGTGTAACGCGGCAACCAATTCTCAACGATCTCTTGCTTAGTTTTCATAATTACCTACCTTTGCTCTATCATGCAAATATAGTGAAAGCCGAGCGCAATCCAAGCTTGCTTGAAGATTGCCAAGGCGCATCCTATATTCTACAAATATAGTGAAATATAAGAAATGCTCGCATTAAATCTACCAACATACGCTTTTAAAGTAACCGAACGAGAAGGAAAGAAGCTGATATTTGATGAGATACGAAACAAATATGTGGCACTTACTCCTGAGGAATGGGTGCGGCAGCATTTTGTGCAATATCTTATCAGCGAGAAGGGCTATCCGAAGAATTTAGTGGGGAATGAAATTGGTATAAAGGTGCATCGAACCTCCAAACGATGCGACACGGTGGTCTATGATCGTTTTTTAGCCCCTTTGATGGTTTTGGAGTACAAAGCCCCCACTGTAGAGATAACGCCTGCCGTATTCGATCAGATTGTGCGCTATAACATGACCCTGCAGGTGAGATACCTAATCGTAAGCAATGGCATGAACCACTATTGCTGTCGTATCGATGATGATCAATCCAATTATGAGTTTTTAGAGGAGATTCCCAGGTACGAGGAGATGAAGAATGAAGAATGAAGAATTGGAGCGAAGCGGTCGCTTAGCCGAAGGCGTAAAGCAATGAAGATTGTTATGAGTTCTTCAATATCATAGGGTAAACAATCTGTTGTGCAAACAGAACTGTCGAGTCTGTAGTTTCTGTATTATCGATGATGTTGAGATGAATAGTTTGGCTATTGATGTTCACAGGGGTGGTCTCCTGCGGCTCTTCTTTCTTGTCCAGAAAAAGCGAGTAGGCTAAAATAACCAGGAAAAATGATATTATCAAAGGCTTCATGTCAACAGTTTTTATTTAATACATAAGCTTAGATGTAATAAGAACGAATAATGTTGCATGATATTGTGTAAAAGATTGTTTTTTATCTTTTTGGTGGGCAGATGGCGGGCTTTTCTAATCGAATTTCAATCGTTATGTAACGATTCAACAAGTTTGCAGTAATGTAAACAAATGTTAAATTACCCATTTCCAACGAAACGTCCAATTTACGATTTGTAATTTCCGAGGGACTTTGCGCGCAAAAAAGCGGGACTTTGAAGACAAACTCCTGGGAGAAACACTTTTTAACGTATGGATTTGTAAGCAAAACCTTCATTCTACTTACAATCCGTATTTTAACATTTTGGTGTTTGTCATGACAAAAAAAAGCTGCAGAGGTGTTCTCTGCAGCTTTTTTATTCAGTATGTTGTTCTTATTATCCGAAGTCGTCGAAATGTAACATTTCACGGGGTACACCCAAGCTGTCGAGCATGCCTTCAACGGCTTTCGCCATCGGACCGGGACCACACATGTAGTATTCGATATCTTCCGGTGCATCGTGATCTTTCAGGTAGTTGTCGTGGATCACCTGGTGGATGAATCCGACAGGGCCTGTCCAGTTATCTTCCGGACGTGGTTCCGACAAGGCAATATTAAACTTGAAGTTCGGGAATTCCTTTTCGATAGCACGGAAGTCTTCTTCGTAGAAGATTTCGTTCTTGGAACGGGCACCATACCAGTAAGAAACCTGACGGTCGGTGGTTTTCAGTGTCTTGAACAGGTGCAACAGGTGAGCACGTAACGGAGCCATACCTGCACCACCACCGATATATAACATCTCCCGTTTCGTGTCGAGGATATGGAAGTCACCATAAGGACCTGACATAGTCACCTTATCACCCGGTTTGAGGTTGAAGATATAAGAAGAACCGATACCCGGTTTGATGCCTGCTTTCCACGTTCCGGTATTGCGATCGAACGGAGGCGTAGCGATACGCACGTTCAACGTGATGATATTTCCTTCCGCCGGATAGTTGGCCATCGAGTAGGCACGGATGGTTTCTTCGTCGTTCTTACAAGCCAGATCCCACATCTTGAACTTATCCCATTCTTCTTTGAAGCGGTCTTCCACGGCAAACTCGGTGAATTTCAAATCGTATTTAGGAATCTTGATCTGAGAGTAGCTACCCGGTTTGAAGTTCATAGCTTCGCCTTCCGGCAGACGTACGGTGAATTCTTTGATGAAGGAGGCTACGTTATGGTTGGAAACCACGGTACACTCCCACTCTTTCACACCGAATACCTCTTCCGGTACGATAATCTTCATATCCTCTTTCACCTTTGTCTGGCATCCCAGTCTCCAGTTGTCTTTGATCTGTTTGCGTGAGAAGAAGCCCACCTCGGTCGGAAGAATATTTCCACCCCCTTCCGGGATCTGGCAACGGCATTGGCCGCAGCTACCTCCACCACCACAAGCGGAAGACAGGAAGATGCCTTGGCTTTGAAGCGTATTCAATACGGTTCCTCCCATAGGGACGTCAAACTCTTTTTCATCATTGACCACCATCTTGATATTTCCGGATGGTATCAGTTTTGCTTTCGCGAACAAAAGGACGATAACGAGTATCAGTGTAATCACCAGGAATACTACTGCACTCACTACGATCGTTTGTCCGCCTGCCATTAATAAAATCATCTCTATATTCGTTTAGTCGCGTTAATACTTAAATATTCATCCCTGAGAAACACATAAATGCCATTCCCATCAACCCGGTGATGATGAAAGCGATACCTAAGCCTCTCAAGGGCTTCGGAATATCCGAATACGTCAGCTTCTCACGAATAGCTGCCATACCAAGGATAGCCAGCAACCAACCGATACCGGAGCCCAGACCGTAAACAGTCGCTATCCCCACATTAGGGAATGCTTTCTGCTGCATAAAGAGTGAACCACCCAGGATGGCACAGTTTACTGCGATCAAAGGCAGGAAGATACCCAAAGAGGCATACAGGGTGGGTGCAAATTTCTCAATGACCATCTCAACCAACTGTACGAAAGAGGCGATAATGGCAATGAATATAATCAATGACAAGAAACTCAGATCGACTGTGGCAAAAGAATCACCCAGCCATTTCGCCAGGGCGCCTTCGGTCAGTACGTAGTTTTCAAGCATATAGTTGATCGGCAGGGTGCAAACCAATACAAACGTTACTGCAATACCCAATCCTAATGCGGTCTTTACGTTCTTGGATACGGCCAGGTAGGAACACATCCCCAAGAAGTAGGCAAAGATCATATTCTCAACGAAGATTGAGCGGACAAATGTGCTTAATGCTAATTCCATTCTTTTATCGTTTTATTCGTTTTGTATTAATTTTCCTGAAGTTCTTTGTTCTTCGCCCGGTGGACCCAGATAATGACCGCAATCACAATCAATGCCATCGGAGGCAGAATCATCAACCCATTATTTACATATCCCCAATCATAGAATACCTGCGGTATGACCTGGAATCCCAAGAGTGTACCCGAACCCAAGAGTTCGCGGAAGAAACCAACAATCACCAGGATCAGACCATAACCCAAGCCATTACCGATCCCGTCGAGGAACGATTCCCACGGGCCATTGCCTAAAGCAAATGCTTCGAGGCGTCCCATCAGGATACAGTTTGTAATGATCAACCCTACGAATACGGAAAGTTGCTTGTTTACATCGTAAGCAAACGCTTTTAACACCTCACTTACGATCGTCACCAACGCGGCAACGACCACCAATTGCACGATAATACGGATACGGTTGGGTATCGTATTACGCAACAAGGATATAATGACATTGGCAAAGGCAACAACAACGGTCACTGAAATAGCCATTACAATAGCCGGTTCCAGTTTGGAAGTTACAGCCAGGGCCGAGCAAATACCAAGCATCTGAATGATTACCGGGTTGTTTTTGCTCAACGGGCTTACCAATACTTCTTTATTTTTATTCGATAATAATCCCATCTTCTTACTGTTTTTGAGAAGTTAAAAATTGAACATATCCGCCGAGGCTGTCAAAAAGCATTTTGTCAACTCCCTGGCTGGTAATGGTACCGCCGGATATGCCATCCACATAATCCTGGTCGATAGCCGATTTTCCGGGTTTAACGACCGCCACCGATTTGAAGGTGTCGTTTTTGAAAATCTTTTTCCCGATAAACTGTTGGCTAAAGCCCGGATTGGTGATTTCAGCTCCCAGCCCCGGAGTTTCGCCGGCGTGGCTGAAGTCTGTACCGAAAATCGTGTTTGTGTCGGCATCCAGGGCGATATATCCCCAGAGAGGCCCCCAGAGTCCGGTTCCTTGCAGCGCCATGACATATTTGGTTTGTCCATCTATCTCAGCGATGAAAACCGGATAGGTCTTCTGTGCAAACGACTTGGTATAATCGGCAGCGAAGGCATCGCCTTCTACCTTTTCGCCTTTATCGTTGACTAAAAAAGCCTCTTTGATCAGTTCTTCGTATTTTGCTTTCGCTTCGTCTGCCGTAGCTGTTACATTGACAGATCGCAATATCTGTTGTCTCTTATCGTTATCTTCGTTTTCCTTCTGGTAGCTCTTCAAAGCCTGTGATGTGAAAGCCAGTAAAACGGCTACCAGCAACACCATGATTGAGGCGTAGACAACGGTATATACATTACTATCTCTATTCATAATCTTCTTCTTATAAAGTTATTTGGCAGCTCTTTTCAAGCGACGGTTCACATTTCCTTCTACCACATAGTAGTCGATCAACGGAGCAAACGTATTCATCAACAGGATAGCAAGCATCATACCTTCCGGATAACCAGGGTTCAATACGCGGATAATAATCGCCATCGCCCCAACCAGGAAACCATAGATGTATTTTCCAGTTTCGGTACGTGCCGATGTAACCGGGTCGGTAGCCATAAAGACAGCACCAAAAGCAAAACCTCCCAACAGAATATGATCGAGGGGCGACACGCTCATCGGAACGGTTGTGCCAACCAGATTAAACAAGAAGGCCGTTGCAGCTCCTCCGATAAAAACCGAAACCATCGTTTTCCAGCTGGCTACCCCGGTAAACAATAATATAACCGCACCGAGCAGGATCGCGATAACAGATGTCTCACCGATCGATCCTGGGATCAATCCCAGAAACATATCCCAGGTTGTCAGCGGATTGCCTAACACATCGACTGTCTGGAACGAACCGATCAGTTCCTTACCGGCAATACCGATCTGTCCGAGAGGCGTAGCGCCTGAGAAGGCATCCACTACCTGTCCACCGCCAATACCGAACGTACTGCTGGTACGCACAAACACCTGGTCGCCCGACATGGCTGCCGGATAGGCGAAGAACAGGAACGCGCGGGTCACCAACGCCACATTAAACACATTATATCCCGTACCACCAAACACCTCTTTGGCAAAGATCACCGCAAAAGCCGTAGCTACCGCGATCATCCATAACGGTGTATCGATGGGCACAATCATCGGGATCAATATACCTGATACTAAGAATCCTTCCTGAATCTCTTCATTTTTGAATTGGGCAACCGTAAACTCAATACCCAGACCTACCAGATAAGAAACAATGATCTTAGGCAATACAGCCAACAGACCATACACCATAGTCATCCAGAAGCCTGGATCTGCCCCGATAGCCAGGTTGTGCTGGTAGCCGGTATTGTACATACCGAAAAGCAACGCCGGCAATAAAGCAACGACAACAATAATCATCGTCCTTTTGGAGTCTGCACTGTCATGAATATGTACGCCTGATTTCGATGTGGTATTCGGCACAAACAAGAATGTTTCGAAACCATCGAATACAGAACGGAACATCGACAGCTTTCCTCCTTCTTCAAAATTGGGCTTAATCTTGTCGAGAAAATTCCTTAACGCTTTCAATGTATTCTAATTTTTTAATGTTATTAATTCATTTCCTTGTATAAAAGATCCAAGCCGTTGCGGACGATCTTCTGAATTTCTATCTTAGAGGTATCCACGAACTCACATAATGCAAAGTCCTCCGGAGCAACCTCATAGATACCCAGATTTTCCATCTTGTCGATGTCGAATGCAATGATCGCTTTCAACAGATATTCGGGAAGAATATCCATCGGGAACACTTTATCGTATTCGTTCGACATAATCATGGCTCTTTTTCCGCCGCGGATACGGGCGTCGATATCATATTCTTTCTTTTTGCCAAGCAACCAAGAGAAATAGGTGCGGGTGGTACTGAATTTATCCAATCCCGGCATACCCCATCCTAAGAACTCATGCACGTTATCTCCTTCCGGAATAACAGAAAGCTGGTTGTCGTAGGCCATTAGCCAACCCGAACGGTCTACCTTCGTGCCCGACAGCGGATTACCGCTGATAATGCGCGCGTGGTCAAGCCCCTGGAAGCCATTGAGGAAGGTCTCCTCCTCTACTCTGTCTTTTACTAAGCTCTCGATCGTACAGCCGGCAATCGCTTTGATATATCCGCGTTCCTTCGTTTTGGAACCGGCGATAACGATCAAGCGGGTAAAATCAGCTATACCATTATTAAACAGGCGTCCCATCAAAATAACATCATGTGGATTCACCGTCCACACGACCTCGCCTTTATTGACAGGCTTGATGTGATTAATCTGCACCCCGACATTGGCAGCCGGATGCGGTCCCACGAATTCAACAATCTCTACCCCTTTCGGCTTCACAGAAGAACCTGGGCGTACACCTACATACACCTTTCCGTCGGTCAATTTGGCCAACGCGTCCAAACCTGTTTGGAAATCGCCTTCCTGTCCACGTACAACAAAGTCGAAGTCAGGAGCCAACGGCGCCGAATAGAAAGCCGAAACAAAGATGTCGCGCGGCGTATCTGTCGGTGTAGCGATCTGGTCGTACGGACGTTGTTTGATGTAAGGCCAGAGGCCTGCATTGAGAAGAGATTCTTTGATTTCCTCCCGACGAAAAGAAGAAACATTCTTTTTGCCGAATGGCTCGTACTCGTTTTGGGCGTCAGGCTTCACCACGATGCTAAGCACTTTACGCTTCTCTCCACGATTAACGGCAATTACTTCGCCGCTGACGGGCGAAACAAACTTGATTTCGGGACGGTTCTTATCTATCATAAGAACTGAGCCGGCCTTGACCTTATCTCCCACTTTGGCTACCACCTTCGGATAGATACCGTTGTATGAATCAGGAACAATAGCGTAGGTCGCGCTATTACGCCCGGTCAACAGTACTTCGGAAGCTTTGCCTTTGAGATTAATGTCCAAGCCTTTTTTAATCTTAATCACATTTGCCATGATATACTTAAGTTGGTATTTCAAAATTTCCCGCAAAAGTAAGCAATTTTTTATGCTTTACGGCAGAGAATAGTAAATAATTAAAGAAATAATTCTCTAATTTTTAGAATGAACGAAAAGATGGTTGAAAATACTTTCCTTTCTCTTCTTCTTGCAGTATGTTTACTGTTTGTAACTATAAAGATATAAGTGTATTACCAATGGACTCTTTTTTTTCTTTATCTACACCGGCATGCGTTGCATACGAATGCCAGGAGTGGACTCTCTCATTGATCTCATCGATAATCTCTTTTGATTTTTTGTTACGGATGGATTTACCAATAACCATCAGGTCTTCCCGTGTAATCTTTTCTCTTTTTCCATTGATGCTTAATGCGTGCCGGCTAACCCATTCGCTCCCGGGACGATAGGCGTGGCAAACATCGTATGCCGGTGCCAGTTCCCAACGGCCGCCCTGCTTCAGAAGAAAAGAAAAATTTTTGGTATGGTCGTCACAGTTACGGGCAAGAACATTAAATACCATCCGGCGGAACATCTGTTCAGCATCGGCATAGGTTAATTTAAGCTCCCGCATCGTTTGGTATAATTGCTCATAACTATAACTGTTTATCCGGTTATAATCATAATGTTTCATAGCACAGAAGGTTTGTGTATGATGCTTTGTATAATGTCCTTCCCTATCAAATCGTTTGGTCATAAAATGTGCACGTCCGTTCTCTTCCAGCAGATGACAAGGCATCATCTCTATACCACAGTCAATTGCCATAAGATAATAGGCGTACTCTACCCGTCCAAAACCATGCGTTGCACCGAGTTGCACTTCGCTTACTCCATCGAGCTTAAGCAACCAATGTTCGAACCCTTCAGGAGCGCGTGTCTGCCCGGAACGAATTTCACCTGTTTTTTCGTTATAGGCTATCACAGCTTTTGGGCGTGCTCCACCTGCGGAGGTTCCGATCTTCAGAATATCACGCACCGCTTTTTCTTCATCCGACTTTAGATTGGTCACAAAAGTCTCTTTCCGGGAAAGCATCTTGCCTGCAATTTCTACCAGGCTATCGACCTCTATAGAAAAAGTATTGACATATTGTTTCTGAAAAGCGGGTTCAAACTCCAAGGCTCCCATCCCTCTTTTGCCGATAAAACATAACATTTCCACCGGATTCATGCTGTCTGCCGGGCGTCCTTGTTGTGCCAGCCACAAATTGATCAGTTCGTTACCATAACGGTCGGGCAACATATCGGCAAGCAGTCCGGGCAATCCTTTAAAGGTGTCATAAGCGGCGTTCCTTTCTTTACGTAATTCGGGATATGTATATATTTTTGTTTCCTGGGTAATAGGCATTTTTAATGGCGAAAGCTCCCAGCCAAGTCGCTTAAAAGCAGGTGTGTACTCAAAAGAGGCTACACCACTTCCTTCATCCCAGGCTACAGCGCCTACCTCCTTATCCCATATTTTTACTATTGCCGTATTCATTTCACCAGTCCATTCCTTCAATTATATCTGTATCTTTTTTCCGAGGAGAAGCTACCCGTTGTCTTTTCTTTTTCTCCGCTTTAGCAAGCATAATAGGACTGGGTTGGGAGATGATCGTAAAACTATTAAAAACATCTAATTGATCCAATACCCGCAATACCTGGATAAGTGTAGTAAGCGTCACTGTTTCGCCTTTTTCAAGCAGACTTAGTGTTGATCGGCTTATTGCGGCTTCTTTAGCCAGTATCTCCTGAGTTTTATTCTGCTCTATACGATGGTGTTTAATAAATACCCCAACTCGCCTGGCAATTGCGTCGTCACTTATCTCTCTTAAATTGTATGAAATATCATTCATAATAGGCTGTTTTTGTTTATAACGAATGAAATACTAAACAAATATACGGAAAATATTGTATTCTTTGTTCGGCTTTGAGCCAATTCTTTCTGATTTTCTCTATCTTTACGCGATTCTCACTATATTTGTCTCACAACATAAGTAAAATATGAAGAAATTAGGTTTTATTCTTGTTTTCTTACTTACCATTTTGTCCCTGAAAGCGCAGGAAGTTTACCGAACGCAGGTCTTCAATAATAAGATACATACACTTCAGGTGAAGGTAGCTGATGAACTGCTTTCCAGCCCTTATATACACCTGAATGGAGACCAGCAGATTGAGATCAATTTTGACTTGTTAGATCCCGACTTTCATCGTTTTACCTATTCCATTGTGCATTGTGATGCTAACTGGCAGCCATCGACGCTTATACCGTTTGAATACATGGACGGTTTCCAAGGGCTTCCTATAGAGGATTTTGCCAATGGCATGGGAACGACTGTTGATTATACCAACTATCGTCTTTTCCTGCCCAATGAAGAGGTACGATTTAAGGTTTCCGGCAATTATGCCGTTCGTATTTATGATGAAGACAATCCGCAAGACGAGGTATTGACTGCCTGTTTTTATGTTTTCGAAAACGCTGTACAACTGGCTGCTGAAGTAACAGGTAACACGTTGATTGATACCAATCTTGCACATCAACAGTTAAACTTCAACATCAATACCTCCCGGTTTCCGATTCCCTACCCGCAAACCGATCTAAAGGTATATGTCTATCAGAATAATCGCCGGGATAATGCTGTCTCAGAGTTTATGCCTTCGGGAATCAGCAACAACCGTATCGATTATGTGAATGTAAAGGAATTAATCTTTGAAGCAGGTAATGAGTTTCGTCGTTTTGAATTTCTGAGTCCCACTTACAACGGAATGAATGTGGAAGATATCTCCTTCCATCATCCTTATTATCATGTGACTATTATGATGGACGAGTCACGAGCCAATTATGTGTATCAATACGATCGCGATCAGAATGGTCATTTCCTGATCAATTGCCGCAACTGCACCGAGCCCGACACACAGGCCGATTATTACATGGTGCATTTCGCCTTGGATCATCCCATTCTCTTCGATGGTAACATCTATCTTTCAGGAGATCTCAGCAATAATCTCCTGAACGAACGAAGCCGTATGCTCTACAATCCTCAGACAGGATTCTATGAAAAGAATATCTTCCTGAAGCAAGGTAATTACAACTACCAGTATCTCTTCCAGAAGAAAGGAGAATCAAAAGCTACTACCCTGCCGATAGAGGGCAGTTATTATCCTACCGAAAACGAATACCGCATCCATGTGTATTACCGTCCGATGGGCGAACGCTATGACCGCTTGATTGGAATGGGGATGATAAAAAGTGATCAGTTGTTGTGAGATTACACAAAAAACAACGCCACCCCTAACACGCTGATAATAGCTCCGATAACTTCCCGTATGGTTATTTTTTGTTTAAAGAAAAGCCAGGTGGGCAATAGGATGATAATGGGGGTTAATGCCATCAGTGTAGAGGCGATTCCGGCTTCGGTATATTGAACGGCCATAAGCGAAAAAGAGACACCCAGGAAGGGACCGAATATGGTTCCAGCAGTAGTGAAAGCCATGCCTCGCTTATTTGTCAGGGCGGAGATCAGCGCTTTGCCCTGTTTTGTCCACATCATCATAATAAGGAAACCAGCAACACCGACAATCGCACGTACCTGTGTAGAGGCAAAAGGAACCAGAAATACGGCTGTTTGATTGGCCAGATCGATGTCCTGCATATAATGCTCCATGCCCAATTTGCTAAAAACCAATCCTATCCCCTGTCCTACTCCGGCGCCAACTCCTAAAAGAACACCTTTGATCGGCAACTTTAGGCTAAGTCTTTTACGGCTACCATCCGGTTTACCGACAATCGACAGCCCTATTCCGAAAAGTGTAACAGCCATGCCCAGCCATGCGGTCAAGGCAAGTTTTTCTCCTAACACAAAATAGCCTGCAATAGCTGCCGACGGAGGCGCCAGGGTCATAAACAGTTGTCCGAAGCGCGACCCGATAATCATATAGGAGTTAAAGAGGCAATAATCCCCCAGTACATACCCGATAAAACCGGAGATAGCCAGCCAGAACCAGGCCTTTGCGCCCATATCGACAGGTAAAAAGTATCCGGTGAAATAAAATAATGTAAGTCCCAGCATCACAATGGCTAACGACAAGCGCAAGATGTTCAGTGAAAGGGTTCCGATCCTCTTTCCGGCATATTCGAAACAAAGTGCTGTAATGGTCCAGGAGCAGGCAACTCCCAATGAGATGATCTCACCAGTGTACATACGGATCAGAAGGGAGGATCGTTGTAATTATTTGTCTGCTGCAGAAAATCCGCCCCTGCCGGTGAGATAGGTGGCGGCATATGGTCGACGCCATTGATGCCCGAAGTATATTCTTTGACATCATAATCATCGCCCACATTCATAAACTTGGCAAAATCACCTTTGAACTTCAATCGCACATCGCCGGTTGCCCCGTTACGGTGCTTGGCTATGATGATTTCAGCCAACCCACGAAGGTTGTTGCCCCGTTCATCTTCGAATATCTTATAATATTCCGGACGGTGGATAAAACAAACCATGTCGGCATCCTGCTCGATCGCTCCCGACTCACGCAAGTCGGCCAATTGTGGGCGTTTTCCTTCGTTTCCCTGTCGGTTTTCTACCCCACGGTTCAACTGTGAGAGTGCGATGATAGGGATATTCAGTTCTTTCGCCAATCCTTTCAGGGAGCGGGAAATCGTACTCACCTCCTGTTCGCGGCTTCCGAAATTCATACCGCTGGCATTCATCAATTGCAGGTAGTCAATGATAATACATTTGATACCATGTTCGCGTACCAGACGGCGCGCTTTGGTCCGCAATTCAAACACGGAAAGACTGGGCGTATCGTCTACAAAGATGGGCGCGTCATACAATTCTTTTAGTTTGAAATCGAGCTGTTCCCATTCGTGGCGTTCCAGGCGTCCACTCTTGATCTTTTCCCCGGGAAGCTCACACACATTGACAATCAGGCGGTTTACCAACTGCACATTACTCATTTCAAGCGAGAACAGGGCTACCGGGATATTAAACTGAACCGCCATGTTTTTTGCCATGGAAAGCACAAAAGCCGTTTTACCCATAGCCGGACGGGCGGCAATAATAATAAGGTCGGAATTCTGCCATCCGGAAGTGATCTTGTCCAATGCATCGAATCCGGTACGCTGTCCGCTCAATCCCTCCTTCTGGTTATAAGCCTTCTGGAGCAATTCCAAGGCCTCCCCGATTACCGGATTGATCTGTGTCACATCCTTTTTCACATTGCGTTGCGAGATCTCAAAAAGCTTCCCTTCTGCTTCCTGCATCAGGTCATCCACATCCTGTGTCTCATCGAAGGCCTTATTTTGTACACCTGCCGAGAAAGAGATCAATTCTCTCGCCAGGTATTTTTGTGCAATGATACGGGCATGATATTCAATATGGGCGCTACTGGCCACCTTGGTCGTAAGCTGGGAAATATAGAAAGGGCCTCCCACGACATCCAGATTGCCTTGTTTCTTCAATTGCTCTGTCACCGTCAGCATATCCACCGGTCGCTGCGTAAGCGCCAAGTCGACAATAGCCGAATAGATCAGTTCATGTGACTTTTCGTAGAAACATTCCGGTTTGAGTATCTCACTCACCATCGAATAGGCATCTTTCTCCAACATGAGAGCGCCCAATACGGCCTCTTCCAATTCACGTGCCTGGGGTTGCAAACGCCCCATCTCCGGCACGACAACTGTCTTTTGCCGGCTTCTGTTTGTCGTCGATCTTCCTTTTTCTGCCATGGTAAATAGAATACCCTCTTTATAGGGACACCAAAATTACAACTATTTTCCGATACTGAAAGCGGAGAACAACGAATAGTTATCAACTAAGAATGAACCGGACAACCGACCTCCCTTCACTTCGTGGCGAATCACCCGGGGTATGTTTTTTTTTGAAATGTTAAAATCTCGATTGTAAGCAAAAAGGCTGTTTTGCTT
Source organism: Parabacteroides sp. PFB2-10 (assembly GCF_029893085.1). Lineage (GTDB taxonomy): Bacteria > Bacteroidota > Bacteroidia > Bacteroidales > Tannerellaceae > QVMG01. Next base: position 200,162 of record NZ_JARXWI010000002.1, on the reverse strand, counting down.
ACGAATCCATACGTTAAAAAGTGTTTCTCCCGGGAGTTTGTCAAAAAAGTCCCGCCTTTTTGCGCGCAAAGTCGGGCGAAAATTACAAATCGTAAATTAGGGGTTTGGGCAAAACAGGGTGATTTAACATTTGTTTTCATTTATTTCCTTTGCGGAATGGGGGGTGCATAGGTAAATTGGTTACTTTTACCTGTATCAGAAACAAAACAGAAATGATATGAAAACGAAAAAAATAGCTGCAGCGTTCGTAGGTTTTTTCCTTTTCGCTCTTTTAGGTGTGCAAGGATGCGGGGTGACCCAACAACCCATAAAACTCAATGAATTGGAGGGGGTATGGGTTTTGAAAACTATCAATGGTCGGGAGGTTAGTGCCTCATTTTCCAAGACGCTCCCAACGCTTCAGTTTGATTTCAAAGAGAAATTGCTTCATGGATCGGGCGGATGTAATCGATATAGTACTCGTTTCGTATTGGTGAACAACCATATGACCACATCGCCTGTTCTTTCTACCAGAATGATGTGTTTGGATCCGAATATTGAAAACGAATTTTTCCGTACATTAGAGACAGAGAGCTGGCTTTTTGTAAAAAAAGGCATCCTGACCTTTCGGAACGAAAAGAATGTCGTTATAATGGAATTTCAACCGAAACGAAGCCAGACGATGCTGGCGGAAAAGGAATAGTTGTGTACTGACAAATTGTAACCAAAACGCTATTTACGCTGACAAATAGTATATAAATCCGCTATTTATCCGTATATTTGCACGTTTTTTCGCAATTCTCACAGAGGCTTGCTCTGAATAACAATGTCTCTAAAGAGACAAAAATAGGTATTATATATATGTATAATTGAAAATGAATAACTATGGCAAAATCGATTAAAGAAGAGGCGTTGCGGTATCATGCCGAAGGAAAGCCCGGGAAGATAGAGGTTATCCCTACCAAACCATATAGTACACAGAATGATCTGGCATTGGCCTATTCGCCGGGCGTGGCGGAGCCTTGCCTGGAGATAGAGAAAAATCCGCTGGATGCCTATAAATATACAGCGAAAGGAAATCTGGTCGCGGTTATCTCTAACGGGACGGCCGTATTGGGGCTGGGTGATATTGGCGCGATGGCCGGCAAGCCGGTGATGGAAGGAAAAGGACTTCTGTTCAAAATATTTGCCGGGATCGATGTGTTCGACATTGAAGTAGACGAGAAAGATCCTGAAAAATTCATCCAGACCGTGAAAGCGATTGCTCCGACTTTTGGAGGAATCAACCTGGAAGATATCAAAGCACCGGAATGTTTCGAAATAGAGCAACGCTTGAAGGCGGAATTAGATATCCCGGTGATGCACGACGACCAGCACGGAACGGCGATTATCTCCGCCGCCGGATTATTGAATGCCCTGGAGTTGACAGGCAAAAAGATTGAAGAGGTACGGATCGTAGTGAACGGTGCCGGTGCTGCCTCTATCTCCTGTACCAAACTGTATGTCTTATTAGGCGCTAAGAAAGAGAATATCGTCATGTGCGACAGCAAAGGAGTGCTCTCTGTTCACCGCACAGATCTGAACGCCTCCAAGAAGGAATTTGCCACCACCCGTGATATCAAAACATTGGCTGAAGCGGTGGTTGGTGCTGATGTATTCCTGGGGCTTTCCGTAGCCAACGTGCTTACGAAAGAGATGGTGCGCACAATGAATAACAATCCGATTGTCTTTGCCTTAGCTAATCCGAATCCGGAGATCTCCTATCAAGAGGCGATGGCTTCGCGGGAGGATCTTATTTTTGCCACCGGGCGTTCCGATTATCCGAACCAGATTAATAATGTATTGGGATTTCCTTATATTTTCCGCGGGGCATTAGACACGCATGCCAAAGCCATCAACGAAGAGATGAAGGTGGCTGCCGTATACGCCATCGCGGAACTGGCCAAAGAACCGGTGCCGGATGTTGTCAATGCAGCCTATAAACTAAAACGCACTTCGTTCGGAAGAGATTATATTCTTCCCAAACCGCTGGATCCTCGCCTATTGACATCCGTATCGGTGGCCGTTGCCAAAGCGGCTATTGAGTCGGGTGTAGCTCGCAAGGAAATCACCGACTGGGAGGGATACCGGCGCCACCTGAAGGATATGATGGGCTACGACAACAAACTGATCCGCTCGTTCACCGATATGGCGAAAGCCAACCCCAAACGCGTCGTGTTTGCGGAAGCCAACCATGCCAATATGCTAAAAGCAGCAGTGGAGGCGAAAGCAGAAGGGATTTGTATTCCTATCCTATTGGGCAACGAAGAGCGTCTTTATAAAATTGCCGCCGAAGAAAATATCAGCCTCGAGGGCATAGAAATAGTGAATATGCGCCACGACCGCGAAAACGACCGTCGTGAACGCTATGCCCGCATCCTGAGCGAAAAGAAAGCGCGGGAGGGCATCACCTATACGGAGGCCTACGAAACAATGGTCGACCGCAATGCCTTTGGTATGATGATGGTGGAAACGGGTGAAGCCGATGCCTTCATGACGGGGGTATACAGTCGTTACACCACCATTACCAAGTTGGCGGAACAGATCATTGGCATCCGTCCGACGTATAATCACTTTGGAGCGATGAACATTATCTCCTGCAAGAAAGGAACACTCTTTATTGCCGATACGTTGATCAACCGCCATCCTTCGACCGAGGTATTGGTTGATGTGGCTCGTCTAACCCATGATGCGGTCAACTTCTTTGCACACGATCCGGTAATGGCTATGGTCTCCTATTCCAATTTCGGCGCCGACAAGAAAGGAAGCCCGCGGAAAGTACATGAAGCCATCGATTACCTGCACAAGAAACACCCGGAAATCATGATCGACGGGGAGATGCAGGTCAACTTTGCACTCGACCAAAAACTGCGTGACGAGACCTATCCATTCAATAAGATGAAAGGCAAAGAGGTGAATACGCTTATTTTCCCGAATCTGAGTTCGGCAAATGGCGCTTATAAATTATTACTTGAAATGGGCGTCGGAGAAACCATCGGCCCGATCCAGATGGGGTTGAACAAACCGATTCACTTTACGGATATAGCAAGTTCTACCCGTGATATCCTGAATCTGACGACAGTAGCGGTGGTTGATGCCATCGTGCAGGAGCAAATCGAGAAAGGAATACGTTGATAAGATGTCTATAGAATAGAAAAGGGCTGTCCGATTGGGCAGCCCTTTTGTTTTGGTATCTTGTTATCTTATTCGATAATATGATGCTTTTTAAATACTTTTTCGATCGCTTCCAAAGCAAAATCCAATTGCTCTTTCGTATGTGTCGCCATCAAAGAGAAGCGGATCAGGGTATCTTCCGGAGCCACAGCCGGGGTAACCACCGGGTTCACAAACACACCTGCCTCAAACAACTCCTTCACGACTAAGAAGGTCAGGTCGTTATCACGGATAAACAACGGGATGATAGGTGTGGAGGTATGCCCGATTTCACAACCCATATTCCGGAAACCATCCAGAGCATAATGCGTCAAATCCCATAAGTGCTGAATGCGTTCCGGCTCGCTGATCATGATATCCAGGGCGGCTCCCACGGCAGCTGTTGCCGAAGGCGTATTACTTGCACTGAAGATATAGGATCTGGAGTTATGACGTATGTAGTTGGTTACGGTCTCATCGGCCGCGATAAAGCCACCAATAGAGGCAAGCGACTTACTGAATGTTCCCATAATCAGGTCGACATCCTTGGTTACTCCGAAGTGATCACACGCGCCACGTCCCTGACGCCCTAAGACACCTAAGCCATGTGCTTCGTCAATCATAACGCTTGCATTATACTTCTTAGCCAGAGCAACGATTGCTGGTATATCGGCCACATCTCCTTCCATACTGAAGACGCTGTCGGAAACAATCAGTTTCACCTTGTCAGGCTCGCATTTCTGGAGTTGTTTTTCCAACGACTCCATATCGTTGTGTTTGTATTTCAGCTTATTGGAGAATGACAAACGATGTCCTTCGATAATCGAAGCATGATCGAGTTCGTCCCACAAGATATAGTCTTCGCGGCCGGTCACGCAAGAAACAACCCCGAGGTTCACCTGGAATCCGGTAGAATAGACAATCGCATCCTCTTTACCCACAAACTCTGCCAACCGCTTTTCCAATTCAAGATGGATGTCTAACGTACCGTTCAGAAAACGTGAACCGGCACAACCTGTCCCGTATTTCTTAATAGCTGCGATGGCTGCTTCTTTTACTTTGGGGTGGTTTGTCAATCCTAAATAGGCATTGGATCCGAACATCAAGACTTTTTTCCCATCAATAACGACCTCTGTATCCTGGTCGCTTTCTATCTTACGGAAGTAAGGGTAAATTCCTATGGCTTTAGCCCTTTGTGGTGCATCATACCGTGCCAGTTTCTCTTGTAAAAGTTTCATATTCGATAAAGAGAATTATTTCTTACTTTTATTTTTATGAAAAGAACTTCGGTTTCACCGCTGCTAATTGGTTATGCTTCGGTAAATCCAGGCGCAAAAGTACTAAAAAAATAACTCATAAACTGATTCATACCCCAAAAGTTTAACAAAAGCACTATTTTTGCTTTGTCATAATTTAAAAAGCATCATGGAGAAAAAGCCCATTCAGATACAAGCCATTATAAATCCTATCTCCGGCGTTGGCTCGAAACGGAAAATACCGAAAATGATCGAGGAGGCATTTGCCTCCGAGAGCTGTTCTGTAGAGATCACATTTACGGAATATGCCGGCCATGCCAGCGAATTGACAAAGCGGGCAGTCGAAGCAGGCGTGCATACCATCCTGGCGGTCGGAGGCGACGGCACGGTGAACGAAGTGGCCAGTTCCATGCTCCACTCGGATGCCATACTGGGCATCATCCCCAAAGGATCCGGTAATGGATTAGCTCGGGAATTGTTTATTCCAATGGATGTAAAGAGGGCGCTGGATGTGATTGCCAAAGGACATGTCTCCACTATCGACAGCTGTTCTGCCAACGGACGTGTCTTCTTCACCACTTGCGGAGTTGGTTTCGATGCGGCAGTAAGTGAGAATTTTGCCCATGAAAAGCACAGAGGCTCCGTGACCTATATCAAAAGTGCAATAGAAGAGTACCTAAGTTATAAACCCGAAGAGTACGAACTCTCGATCGACGGTACGATCCGTGCCGAGAAAGCCTTTCTGGTGGCCTGCGCCAACGCCTCCCAATACGGAAACAATGCCTTTATCGCTCCCAACGCAGATATTGAAGACGGCAAGATGGATATCACCATCCTCTCCCCTTTCACCCCACTGGATATCGGCCCTTTGGCCATCCAACTGTTCACAAAGCAGTTAGACCGGAACAGTAAGATCAAGATCATAAAAGGAAAAGAGGTGATCATCACCCGTAAAAAGCCCGGTATTATGCATATCGATGGCGAACCGATCCAGGCAGAAGCCGAGATTCACATCTCCATGGCTCCCCATTCGTTGAAGGTTTACACCCCCACGGAGGTGCCGTTTACGGAAGAGGTCTATCACTTCTTTGGCAAAGTAACCCGCTTTTTCGACAAGAGACTGCCCTATATCTTCACGTAAAGGAAAAGTTCTTCCCTTGTGTTTGAATGGATTATTTCACTATTTTTGTACGAAAGCAATAAAACAACTGCCTTATGTTGGAAGAATTAAAACTTATTCTTGAAAGCACCACAATAACTCCTTATACGATTATTGTCCGGTTGTTTGTCAGCTTCTTCCTCGGAGGACTGATTGGAGTGGAACGGCAAATGCGCCGCCGTGACGCGGGTATGCGCACATTCACGCTGATCTGTCTCGGATCGACAGCCGCTATGCTGATATCTATCTGGATTCCGCAGACCTATCCCGACTTTCTGAATGGTGATCCGGGGCGTATTGCTGCACAGGTCCTGACCGGTATTGGTTTTCTGGGCGCCGGAGCGATCATACAAAACAGGGGAGGTATTCAGGGATTGACAACAGCCGCCTGCATCTGGGTAGTTGCCGTTGTGGGACTGGCTGTCGGAGCGGGCATGTATCTTGCCGCGGGTGTTACGACCCTCGCCACACTCTTCGTATTGCTCTCGATGGAAAAATTAGAGAAACGCATGTATCTCGACGGCGTGAACAAGATCCTTACCATACACTGCTCCATCGCTTCGCCTAACCTGAAAGCGATCCGCACCATTCTGGAGAACCAGAATGTCTACATTGTCAGCTTCTCTTATGAAATAGATTACGAGAAAAATAAATCGACCATTACCTATAAAGTCAATGTACGGTCGAAATCCTCTTACAGCATCCTGTTTGCAGAGGTCTACCGTTTAGGCTATATCTCCCAGATACGCCTGTTGGCCTGAGAGGGTCAACACGGATAATCCACACAAGCCCGATCGGCCTTGACCGCTGCAATCACCTCTTTCGACACGGCTACATGATCCGGATGAGCGGCATAACGAGCCACATCTTCCAGCGAATCAAGCTCTGTGGTTAAGATAAGGTCCCAGCTTTCTGCCGGATTCGCATTGAAGTCGACCCGGATAGCCCGGAGGTAGTCGATCTTTTCTTTCAATGCTTCCAGTCGTTCTTTTATCTCCTGCATCTTCGCCTGCTTCTCTTCTGCCGAAGGAAAATCGATCAATTTGAACATCACTACGTGCTTTATCATCTTTTCTTTCTTTATTTAGTCCTGTTTATTTCGTAATCAAAACAACTCCTGCTCTTCCAGATAAGAGTCTTTATAGCCAAGGAAATAGAGGATTCCGTCGAGCCCGATAGTCGAGATCGACTGTTTGGCCGTCGCTTTCACCTTTGGTTTGGCATGGAACGCGATACCCAAGCCGGCAATACTGATCATAGGCAGGTCGTTCGCCCCGTCACCCACCGCTACGGTCTGGCGGATATCCACATTTTCAACCTGTGCAATCAAGCGGAGCAATTCAGCCTTGCGCTTTCCGTCGACTATATCGCCTACGTAGTTGCCGGTTAGTTTACCACCTACTACCTCCAGTTCATTCGCATAGACATAATCAATATTGTATTTGTTCTTCAGGTAATTCCCGAAATAGGTGAATCCCCCCGAGAGAATGGCAATCTTAAAACCGATCTTTTTCAAGACCGACATCAGACGGTCTACCCCTTCGGTGATTGGCAAATTCTCCGCTATTTCCTGCATCACAGAGACATCCAGCCCTTTCAACAGGGCGCATCGCTGGCGGAAACTTTCCGAGAAATCGATCTCCCCGCGCATAGCCGATTCCGTTATCGCTTTCACCCTGTCCCCTACCCCGGCACGTATGGCCAGTTCATCGATCACCTCCGTATCGATCAGGGTGGAGTCCATATCGAAACAGATCAGGCGACGCATACGGCGAAACATACTGTCTTCCTGGAACGAGATATCCATTTCCAACTGAGCCGATAAGCGCATAAAGTCGGCTTTCATCTTTTCCTTGTCATTCGGCGTGCCACGTACGGAGAACTCTACGCTGGCCTTCGGCGTACGTTCACTCTCTTCCAACGGGATACGTCCCGTAAGACGTTTGATATCGTCGATATTCATACCCTGTTCGGCTACAATCTTCGAAATAGCCGCAATCTGGCGAGCGGTTAGTTTACGCCCCAGGATGGTGATGATATAGCGATGCCGCCCCTGCATACCGACCCATTCGCTGTAAGCTTCCCGCGAGATCGGATCGAAACGGATATTGACATTCAATTCATTGCTTTTAAACAATAATTCTTTAAGCGTCTGCCCGGAATCTTTCTCCGAACTCTGAAACATAATCCCTAACGACAAATGGTTATGAATATCGGCTTGTCCGATATCTAAGATTACTGCGTTGTTTTGAGCCAGGATTTCAGTTAAAGCGGCGGTTACGCCCGGGCGGTCTGTCCCATTGATACTGAGAAGGATAATCTCGTTGTTTTGTTCCATAAAGCAATCAAGTTAGCATGATCCGGATGCGTTATTATTGAATCGTTTTTGCATTTTTTAGCGCATCCGCCCGCAAAGGTAAAGAAGAATTTGTGAATTAAAAATCCTACAAGGGATGTTTCTGTTCCCATCATAAGAAAGAACTCATAATACAGATCTTTTAAATCCAGATAAAATAAGATCGAGAAAAAGAGAATAGGAAAAGGTATTTTTGGCACAGATGCACAGATGACACAGGATTTGAAATCAGATTCCAAAGGCTGCAAGGCGACTTTTTCCACAAAAATGCCGGGTTTTAATTCGTTTGACAATTGTCGATCAATTGTTTGATAATTATCGTTTAATTGATTGACAATTGTCAATTAATTCGTTGACAATTGTCAAACGAATTAAAACCCAGCCTGTTTATCGGATCACCCCATCAACCTCAATAAATGTATAACCGATTTCATGTATAGTTCAAAAGAAAGTCATACTTTTGCAGTCACTTAAAATGAATAAAGAATGAACGCTACAAAGATTTTACTCTCCACAGTCATTGTCCTTTCCTATTTCTTTCTTACCTCATGTATTCAGCCGGAAGCGTTGAATACCGAGGCCGACATCGAATCATGCCAGATAGAGGGAGATCTATTGATTACTCCTCCGAAGATCGAGAACAACCGCGTGACACTTATGCTCAGCCCCAAGGCGGACATTACCCGCCTGGCGCTTGATTTTGTGCTTACACCGGGGGCAACGATCGTGCCTGCCAGCGGAACAGTCTTAGATTATCGCCAGCCGCAAAGCTTTGTCGTTACCTCCGAAGACGGCCAGTGGGAAAAGACCTATACGATCAGTTGTATGGTCGATAAGATGGGAACTACCTTTGGCTTCGAACATTACCGTACGGCTGTCGACAAGAACGGCGTGGAACTGTATCATGAGTTCTATGAGGTGGCTGTTGAAGAGGAAAAACTGGTTGAACAGAATATATGGGCAAGTGGAAATACAGGCTTCAAGATCGTAGCCGCCGGAAAAACACCGGAGGAGTATCCGACCGTTTCTTCACCGGACGGCATGGTTGGACGCTGCCTGAAATTAGAAACTCAATCCACCGGAAAAGCGGGCGAAGTGCTTAAGATGCCTTTGGCGGCCGGCAACCTGTTTATCGGTTCCTACAGCGGAAGCCTGAATGCCCTGAAAGCGACCCACTTTGGTCTTCCTTTCTCCCGTGCTGTCCCTATCGCGTTATGCGGGTATTATAAGTACAAAGCCGGTGCGGTTTACACCGACAAGCAATTGGCAGAACATCCCGACAAAAAGGATAATTTCGACATTTACTGTGTTATGTATGAAACAGATGACAAGGTAACATACTTAGATGGAACAAATGTAAAGGAGAGCCCTAACCTGGTGGCGATGGCTCAGATGCCCGAAGCGGATAAAATAGAAACCGACGAATGGACCTATTTCTATCTGCCTATCGAGGTATTGCCCGGTAAGACGATCGATCCGGCCAAACTGGCAGACAATAAGTATAACCTCTCGATTGTCTTTTCGTCCAGTAAGGACGGTGCCGCGTTCAGCGGCGCAGTCGGCAGTACCCTCTATATCGACCAGGTAGAACTATTGGAAGAAGAATAAAAAAGATTGATTAGTCACACACATTGAAACAAATATAATATGAAACTCAGATATATCTTATTAGTTACCGCATGCGTTTTGTTACAAACTGCCCGGGCGCAAGAGGAATCTACCAGAGCCTTGGAGTGGTCGACCACCCACGGCTTGGAATACAGTCTCAAAGCGGGATTTAACTTCGGCGGTACCGCCCCCATCCCTTTCCCCGAAGAGATACGGGAGATCAAAGGCTATAGCCCGAAACTGAATCTATTGATCGAAGGCGATGTCACCAAATGGTTCAACTCACATTGGGGTGCCCTGGTGGGGATTCGCTTAGAGACAAAAGCCATGGATACCAAAGCACAGGTAAAGAACTACGGCATGGAACTCTCTATCAGCGGCGAACCTCCCGTGACCGGTCGCTGGACCGGTATGGTTAAAACAAACGTGAGCCACACCTACCTGAGTGTACCCCTGCTTGCTACCTATAAAATCAGCCCGCGCTGGAAACTGCAGGGAGGCGCCTTCCTTTCCTATATGTTCGATGGAGACTTTTCCGGAGAGGTCTACGATGGATACCTGCGCGACGGAGATCCGACCGGAGAGAAGACCGTGATCGACGGCGAGCAGAAGGCATTTTATGACTTCTCGGACGAATTGCGTCCCTTCCAATGGGGAGCCCAAGTGGGTGCCGAATGGCGAGCCTTCAAGAAGTTTACGATCAACGCCAACCTCACCTGGGGGTTGAACGATGTGTTCAAACGTGACTTCAAGACTATCACTTTTGCCATGTATCCGATCTATCTCAATGCCGGGTTCGGGTATGTGTTTTGATTTATTGGGAAACCATAAGTTATTCATCTTATAAAGTAAAACAACGTTATGTATAATTTTAGCTTTCAGAATCCCACCAAACTGATTGTGGGTAAGAACATGATTGCACGCTTGCCGCAAGAGATTCCTGCCGGGAAACGTATATTGCTCACCTTTGGCGGAGGCAGTGTGAAAAAAAACGGTGTATACGAACAGGTAAAAGAGGCGTTGAAAGACTATGCAACCGTAGAGTTTTGGGGAATTGAACCTAATCCGACCGTAGAGACCTTGCGCGAAGCGATTGCTTTAGGTAAGAAAGAGAAGGTCGATTTCCTATTGGCTGTCGGTGGAGGATCGGTGCTCGATGGAAGCAAATTAGTGGCTGCCGGAATCCTTTACGACGGAGATGCCTGGGATCTGGTGAATACCCCCGAGCCGGTTACCCACACAGTGCCGATGGGCACTATCATCACCCTGCCGGCTACCGGTTCGGAGATGAACAACAACGCGGTTATTTCACGTAAAGCCACGAAAGAGAAATTGCCAAGCAATTACAATAATCCCCTGTTTTCGATCCTCGATCCGCAGGTCGCTTTCAGCTTGCCGGCCAATCAGATTGCCTACGGTATAGCCGATACGTTCGTACATGTGATGGAACAATACATGACAGTAACCGGCGTATCCCAACTGATGGATCGCTGGGCGGAAGGTATCTTATATACATTGGTCGATATCGCCCCTAAACTAAAAGAAAACCAACGCGACTACAATGTGATGGCCGACTTTATGCTGGCAGCCACCATGGCACAAAACGGCTTTATCTCGATGGGCGTTCCGCAAGACTGGGCAACACATATGATCGGGCATGAACTAACCGCGCTGCACGGCTTATCACACGGACATACGCTGGTGATCGTGCTTCCCGGCACCATGAGCGTGATGCGTGAGAGCAAAGGCGACAAGATCCTGCAATACGGAGAACGCATCTGGGGCATTACCGAAGGTAGTCGTGAGGAACGTATCGACCAGGCAATTGCCAAAACAGAAGAGTTCTTCCGTTCACTGGGACTGACCACCCGCCTGAGCGAAGAGGGAATCGGTGAAGAAACGATCCGGGAAATCGAAGATCGTTTCAACAAAAGGAATGTTGCCTTTGGCGAAGGGAAAAACATTACAGGCGCCGTAGCTGCACAGATCCTCCGGGAAAGGCTTTAATCTATTCATTTACATACAATAAAAAGTTCGGTATCGCTTGTTTGTGATACCGAACTTTTTTGTTTTTCTCTTCTTCCTAAAGAGGCTCTCCCACTCTTTTAACAATTATTATCTACGAAATTATTGCAGCCCTACTAAAATTAAGTAGGTTTGCGTAGAAATAATACGAAACAATTGTAATTTGATGGTTATGGAACGATTAACGATACAGGAAGAAGAGATTATGCTTCATGTTTGGAAGCTGGGACCTTGTTTTATACGGGATATCCTGAATGAGATGGAAGAACCTCGTCCTCCCTATACCAGTGTGGCATCTGTTGTACGCAACCTGGAACGCAAAGGATATGTTTCGGCAGAGAAACTGGGAGTGATTACCCGGTATGCGCCCATAATCAAGGAAAAGCAATATAAACGTGTCTTTATGTCGAAGGTGGTAAGCGATTATTTCACCGGTTCCTATAAAGAGATGGTTTCGTTTTTTATACACGACCGAAAACTCTCACGGAGTGATCTGCAGGATCTGATGAATCAAATTGAGAATGAAGAATAAATATTGCCGATTATGAATGTAGCCTGGATATACTTCCTGAAAATAAACCTGGCATTTTCCATCTTCTATTTGGTTTATAAGCTGTTGTTTCGCAATGATACCTTCTTTCAGTTACGGCGGATCACGCTTTTAGCCATTTTGCTGCTGGCGTTTATCTATCCGTTCCCTGATCTGAACGGTTGGATTTCGGAAAAGCCTGTATTGAATGAGTTCGTAGTTACCTATTCCTCTTGGTTGGATACGTCGCAACCGGCCGAACAGGAAATCGTCTATATGCCTGTGTTGGAAGCGAACGAAGTTATTGCAGCGGAAATCCCTCCGGCAAGGAATTGGAAAGAGATCGGGACAATGACTCTTTCTATTCTATATGGAATAGGTGTTTTATTATTATTGTTTCGCTGCCTGGCAGAGATCCTATCCGTCGTCCGCACGCGCAGACGTTGCCGGCAAGAGGTACTGGCAGACATCAGGATTTATGTTTCAGAGGAAATAGAAGAGCCCTATTCTTTTTTTGAATGGATATTCATTGATCCCAAGAAATATAATAATCAGACACTGCACGAAATACTCTTGCACGAACATACCCATGTGCGCCAATTCCATTCGTTTGATATTGTTTTGGCGGAATGTATATCGGTCATCTGTTGGTTCAACCCCTTTGTCTGGCTCTTAAAGAAAGAGATTGGAATAAATCATGAGTATATTGCAGACCAAAGCGTTATGCGTTCCGGATGCAATAAGAAAACTTACCAATACCACCTGATTGGTATGGAACACGATCATTCTCTGGCTACAGCAAACCTATATAATTATTTTAGTGTTTTACCTTTAAAAAAGCGAATTGGCATGTTGAATAAAAAAAGAACAAACCGTGTTAGGATATTGAAATACCTGGCACTTATTCCCATTGTTGCCGGGCTGTTGATACTCAACAACCTGGATGCGATGGCCCGAATGGTCACAGGTGAATCTACAAAACCTGTGGTGACAGAAGAAATCAGAGAGACGGCTTCCCTGAAGACCGTGACTCTCCCTATCCTGCAACAGGAGGATTCGATTTATACCGTAGTAGAAGTAATGCCCCGGTTCCCGGGAGGCGACAAGGAATTATTGAATTTTATCAATAACAACATCTCCTATCCGGAAGTGGCCAAGGAGAAAGGCATCCAGGGACGTGTGGTGATTAGTTATGTGGTTGAGAAAGATGGCTCTATCACCAATCTGAAAGTGGTAAGAGGACAGGATCCTTCTCTTGACGAGGAAGCCATGCGTGTTATAGCATCTTCTCCCAAATGGACACCGGGACAAGAAAAAGGGATAACGGTTCGGACTAAGTACACGATGCCAATACAATTCCGTTTAGGGGAAAAGACGGACAGGGCTCTTAGCGCTCCGTCGTCTGAAAGCGATGTTTTTCGAGTGGCAGAAAAGACAGCTCAGTTCCCTGGTGGCGAGCGGGCTTTGTTGAAATACTTGTCAGACAATGTGAAATATCCGCAGATTGCGAAGGAAAAAGGCATTAAAGGGCGGGTGATTGTTTCTTTTATCGTGGAAAAGGATGGAAGCGTTACGAATGCGGAAGTATTGAACGGAGTGGATCCGTCGCTTGATAAAGAAGCCATACGCGTGATTGGAACCTTCCCTAAATGGACACCGGCTGAAAATGATGGCAAGCCTGTTCGGATAAGATACGCAATGCCGATTATGTTTAATCTATAATATAGAAAAAAGACCTTAATGACTTTAAGGTCTTTTTTTTATCAATCAAGAATAGTCAATCGGGCAAACTTCAATAGCAGGTTTTTCTGCCCTGCATGGGTAAACAGAACGGTTGCTTTCGCATTGTTCCCCTCTCCTTCGAGGGCTGACACAACACCTTCCCCAAAGCGTTCGTGCTGAACACGGGTGCCAACCTGCAGACCACCAATAGAAACAGGTGAAGGTGTTGGCACGACTTCTGCTGCCGATGGCTTGGATTCCACTTTGCGGAAACGTGTGGGAGGCTCAACAGGTGCCACTTCTTCTTTGGGTTGTGGCTGCCGAAAGAGCGACTGGAAGGCTGGCTTTTGGTAACGGCTGCGTTCGGTAGCGAAATCGTCTTCGGTTGCCGTTGTAGTCTCTTCCGGAAATTCCAGGTAGGCTTTATCTATATCGCGCAGGAAACGGCTGGGCGGACACACATTGGTTTTGCCATTGCGGAAACGGCTTTTGGCAAAAGATAATACACAGTTCTCCTCCGCCCGGGTAATAGCGACATAAAACAGACGACGCTCTTCTTCAATCGCCCGGGGATTATCCTTCGACATCTGGGAGGGGAAAAGGTCTTCTTCCAAACCGACAATGAATACATTCTTAAACTCCAACCCTTTGGCTGAATGGACAGTCATCAGGGTTACTTTATCGTTGTTCTCTTCTTTTTCATTGTCCTGATCGGTCAAGAGGGCAACCTCTGAAAGGAAATCCGCCAGGGTGACACGTTCGATTCCCTCCTCCTGACGAACCTGCACGAACTCAACGATACCATTCAATAATTCGTCTATATTCTCCTTCTTGCTGGTTCCTTCAACCGATTGATCGGTCAGATAGAGGGCGTATATACCGCTTTTCTTAATGATATGGGCGGCTGTCTCTTCGGCGGTATTCTCCTGGCTGAAATTGATAAAGGAGAGAATCATATCGCGGAAGGTATTCAGCTTCGTGGTTGTGCCTTTATTGATTGAGATACCATATTCCAAAGGCTCACGAAGTACCGACCAAAGGCTCACAGTATGCTGCGATGCGGCAGCCGTTAGTTTGCCGACGGTCGTATCGCCTATGCCACGTGCCGGGAAATTGATCACGCGCTTCAATGCCTCCTCGTCGTGGGGATTTATGATCAAGCGGAAGTAAGAGATCACATCTTTGACCTCTTTGCGCTGATAAAAGGATAAACCGCCATATATTTTGTAGGGAATGCCGCGTTTACGAAAGGCTTCTTCCAAGATACGCGATTGGGCATTCGTACGGTAGAGCAGAGCAAAATCGGCGTAGTCGTACTCCTTTTTCCGTTTCATTTCAGCCAATCGGGCGGCCACAGCATAGGCCTCTTCATAATCGGAATAGGTAGAAAAGGCGAATACCTTATCCCCGTGCTCCTTCTCCGAATAGATTGTTTTGGGAATTTGCTTTTGATTCTTATTGATCAGGCTGTTAGCCGCGTTGACAATGTTCTGTGTCGAACGGTAATTGCGCTCCAGTTTGAATGTTTTACAATCGGGATAGACCTGCTTCAACTGAAGGATATTATCGATATTCGCCCCACGGAAAGAATAAATACTCTGAGCATCATCGCCAACAACCGTCAGATGTCCGTGGTGTTCGCTCAGGCGTTGCACGATCAGATGCTGGGCAAAGTTGGTATCCTGGTACTCATCGACTAAGATATACTGAAAGAAACCGCGGTATTTTTCCAACACTTCGGGATGATCGCGGAAGAGAATATTGGTTTGCAACAACAGATCATCGAAATCCATGGCACCGGCCTGCTGACAACGCAGCTGATAACGCTTGTATATCTCACGAATAAGTGGCACTTTCCCTTTCGTATCGATATCGATCAGTTCCCGGTTTTGCTCATACGCGCGCCAGGTGATCAACGCATTCTTGGCATTGGAGATACGACTCTGTACCATACCGGGGCGATAGGTCTTATCGTCTAATTGCATCTCCTTGATGATTGCTTTCAATAAGCTCTTGGAGTCGGTGGCGTCGTAGATAGTGAATTGGGCGGGATAGCCGATATATTGCGCTTCGGAGCGAAGTATACGCGAGAAGATCGAGTGGAAAGTGCCCATCCAGAGGCGGCGAGCCGTCTGTTCGCCCACAACAGTAGCGATCCGTTCTTTCATCTCACGAGCCGCTTTGTTGGTAAAGGTCAATGCCAGGATGGCATAAGGAGACACACCTTTCTTTAACAAATAGGCTATTTTATAGGTGAGGACCCGGGTTTTCCCGGATCCTGCACCTGCTATTACCAACGATGTTCCTTCGGTATATGTGACAGCTGCACGCTGACTTTCATTCAGTTGATTCAGATATTCTTCCACTTTGCTTTTCGTTCAAAAAACAAAGGTAGTAAGAAACAGATTAAATCATCCCTCTTTCTCGTAATAATCGCTCAGGATATCTTTCACCTTTTCAGGCGTAACCCGTCCGTACACCTGGTCGCCGATCATGGCTACCGGAGCCAGTCCACAGGCACCTACGCAACGCAGGCAATCGATCGAGAACAAACCGTCTTTGGTGGTTTCGCCCACCTTGATGTCTAATTGGCGTTCGAACTCATCCAATACCTTTTCCGCTCCGCGCACATAACAGGCCGTACCCATACAGATTGAGATCGGATATTTACCTTTCGGTGTCATCGTAAAGAACGAATAGAACGACACCACGCCGTAGACTTTCGATACGGGGATATTCAATTCGGCTGCAATCACCTCCTGTACCTCCTGCGGAATATATCCGAACTTGCCCTGTGCGGCATGCAATACATTGATCAGTTCTCCCGGATCATTGTTGAATCGGGCACATATCTCTTTCAACTCTTGCGCCTTTCCATTCGGCAACTTCGAACGACGATCGTAATAATGCGTATGCAACAATTTATGCGAAAGCGGTCCGCAGGGCTCGCCCAGATACTCTTTGTAGAGAGAGATGATATAGGGGTTCTCATGGCTCTTGCGTCGTGCCTTGTCGGCATCTTCTTTATATAAAGCGGATGCCCGACGTTTGATCACATTGATGTCGCCATGGTGGAAAGGTTGTCCTCCGCCATTGATACATCCACCCGGACAAGCCATAATTTCGATAGCATGATACGGAGAGGTTCCATTCTTTACCTCTTCGATCATGGCTCGGGCATTACCCAATCCATTGGCGATTCCTACCTTGACCGGCACGCCATCGAAATCGATTGTCGCGCTTTTGATACCGTTCAGGCCGCGCAGACATTCAAAATTGACATCGCCTAATGTTTTCTTGGTATGCACCTCGTACGCCGTACGGCAGGCTGCTTCCATCACGCCACCGGTCGTTCCGAATATAACCGAAGCACCGGTCGATTCGCCAAGTGGCTGATCGAAGTCGCTATCCGGCAGATTGCGGAAGTCAATATTGGCATAACGGATCAGGCGTGCCAACTCACGGGTGTAGATCGATACATCCACATCGGGATTTCCATCGACAGCAAACTCCGGACGGCTGGCTTCGTATTTCTTAGCCAGACACGGCATGATGGAGACAACCACCAGGTCTTCCCGTTTGATACCCAGCTTCTCAGCAAAATAAGTCTTGGCGATGGCGCCAAACATTTGCTGCGGACTCTTGGCTGTCGACAGGTGATCGCTCAGTTCCGGATAGTTCTTTTCCACAAAATTAACCCATCCCGGACAGCAACTGGTCATCAAAGGTATCTTCACCTCTTTGTCTCCGTTGAGATAACCACCCAGGCGGCCCAACAATTCCGTTCCCTCTTCCATAATGGTCAGGTCGGCAGCGAAATCGGTATCAAATACATAGTCGAAACCAAGCTGACGCAGAGCCGTCACCATTTTACCGGTCACCAAGGTTCCCGGAAGGAATCCGAAGTCATTCCCCAATGCCGTACGAACGGCAGGCGCAGTTTGCACGATCACTGTTTTCGTCGGATCAGCCAGCATATCGAGTACATACTGCGTATGGCTGCGTCCGCTCAAGGCACCTACCGGACATACCGCCACGCATTGTCCGCAATAGGTACAACTGCTGTCGGCTATATTGCGGTCGAAAGGCGTTTGCACAAGCGATTCAAAGCCACGGTCGACAGCCGACAAAGTGCCGACAGTCTGGATGGAGTTACACATCGTTTCACAGCGACGGCACATGATACATTTGCTCATATCGCGCACAATCGACTCCGAACGATCCTTTCGATGGCTTATGCGATGGCCGGAGAAGCGTGATTCACGCATATGCAGGTCGTAGGCAACCTTCTGCAGCTCGCAATTTTCATTCTTGCTGCAGATCAAACAATCCGACGGGTGATTCGACAGAATCAGCTCCATTACTGTTTTGCGTGCGTTGATCACACGCGGACTATAGGTCTGCACCACCATACCTTCCGTGCAGGTGGTCTTACAGGCAGGCGCCAGGTTGCGACGTCCTTCTACTTCCACAACGCATATACGGCAGG
The DNA here is from genome assembly GCF_029893085.1 of Parabacteroides sp. PFB2-10. GTDB lineage: Bacteria > Bacteroidota > Bacteroidia > Bacteroidales > Tannerellaceae > QVMG01. Next base: position 181,847 of record NZ_JARXWI010000002.1, on the reverse strand, counting down.
CGCCCGGTTCGTTTTTATATTCAAACTCATGCAGATTCAAATGGCAGAGTGTGGGAATACGTATCCCTATCTTTTTCGCTGCGTCTAAGAGGGTGGCTCCTTTTTCTACTTCAACAGCTTTATTGTCTATCGTTAATTTAATTGTTTCCATGGTGATGTTTAGATGATATAGATGGCGTCGAACTTACACTTCTCAATACAAGATCCACAGCGGATACACTCTAAGGTGTCGATCACATGCGGCACTTTACGCTCTCCCGTAATGCAATGCACCGGGCAGATACGGGCACAGACAGTACATCCGCGGCATTTCTCCGCATTTATATAATAATGGATCAATTTGCGGCATTGGTGTGAAGGACACTTTTTGTCCACCACATGCGCCAGGTATTCATCATGGAAATGCTCCATGGTCGACAAGACCGGATTAGGCGATGTCTGTCCCAGCCCGCAAAGCGCGGTGTCTTTGATCACATGCCCCAGGTTTTTCAGCAGTTCCAGATCTTCCATCTCTCCCTTTCCGATTGTGATACGGTGCAGGATCTCCTGCAGACGTTTGTTTCCAACGCGACAAGGAGTACATTTCCCGCAAGATTCCTCTACGGTAAAGTCCAGATAGAATTTAGAAACGGCCACCATACAGTCGTCTTCATCCATCACGATCATACCACCCGACCCCATCATAGAGCCGGCAGCCAACAGGTTGTCATAGTCGATAGGCAGATCCAAATGCTTTTCCGTCAGACAGCCTCCCGAAGGACCTCCCGTCTGTACGGCCTTGAACTTCTTTCCATCTTTGATGCCGCCTCCGATGCCGAAGATTACTTCGCGGAGCGTTGTTCCCATCGGTACTTCGATCAGGCCGACATTATTGACCTTTCCGGCCAGGGCAAACACCTTGGTGCCCTTGCTGCGTTCCGTTCCGATGCTGCTGAACCATTTAGCGCCTTTCAATAGGATCACGGGAATATTGGCGTAGGTCTCTACATTATTCACATTGGTCGGTTGCCCTTTGTAGCCCTGTTCGCTGGGGAAGGGAGGCTTGCTGGTTGCTTCGCCCCGCTGTCCTTCCATACTATGTATCAAAGCAGTCTCTTCGCCGCACACAAAGGCGCCGGCACCATAACGAATCTCGATTGAGAACGAAAAGTCGGTTCCGAAGATACGATCTCCCAGAAGTCCGTATTCCGTTGCTTGTGCGATAGCAATCTTCAGGCGCTCTACCGCCAGTGGGTATTCGGCGCGGATATAGATCAATCCCTTATCTGCGCCCGTACAATAGCCATTGATAGCCATTGCCTCCAATATGGAATGAGGGTCGCCTTCGAGAATCGAGCGGTCCATAAATGCACCCGGGTCGCCTTCGTCGGCATTGCAGACCACGTATTTCTGGTCGGCAACCACCTTACGGGTGATTTCCCACTTCATGCCGGTAGGGAATCCGCCTCCTCCCCGACCCCGCAAGCCGCTGTCTTTAATCTCCTGGATCACCTCTTCGGGCGTCATTTCCGTCAAGGCTTTGCCTAAGGATACATATCCGTCGCGGGCAATGTATTCATCGATGTTTTCCGGGTTAATGAAACCGCAGTTACGCAAAGCAATACGGTATTGCTTTTTATAAAAATCCATGTGTTTGGAGTCGGAAATATGTTCTTTGGTTTCCGGATTCGTGTATAACAATCGGGCTACTTTGCGCCCTTTAACCAAATGTTCGCGAACGATCTCATCGGCATCTGAAGGATACACCTGTACATAAAATGTGTTGTCGGGAACCATTTTAACAATCGGTCCCTGTTCGCAAAAGCCGAAACAGCCTGTGCGAAGCACTTGTACTTTCTCCTGCAATCCTTGTTGCAGGATAGCCGATTTCAGCGAATTGATCAATTGTTCGCTTTGAGATGCACGGCAACCGGTACCTCCACATACCAGTATGTAATCTGTGAATGTCGTCATATGTGTTTTCTATTAGTAAAGATTCTTGTTTATTCCGGATTCACTGCATTGTATGTGATCGGCATAATACCGTCGACCAGTATGCCCTGCTGGATATACTGATTGATCAGTTCGTCGACTTTCTCTTCCGTAAGATATCCGAACACCAACGGTTCTTTGCCGGGCAGGATAATCTCTGCCGTCGGTTCGGCATAACAATAGCCCATACAGCCGGTTTGTGTAACTAACGCGTCGATCTGACGCTTGTTGAGTGTTTGTACAAAATAATTCATAATCTCTTTAGCACCGGAGGCAATGCCACAGGTGGCCATAGAAATTTTGATCTGAATCATTTGTTCCGGATGATTGCTCTTTTCGCGAAGATCGATGTCGGCTTTGAAAGCCTCCCGCATTTTACGCAGGTCATCTAAGGTCTTAATTTTATTCATGGCGTACTTTAAATAAGGATAAATAACTGATTTATGTTTGCGTTTTTCAATACAAACATACAAATTTCTTTGATAGTACAAGCATGATTTAGTGGGAAATAGAAGGTTGGAAAACGATTTTGACAAAATGAAAGCAAAACGGTTGTTTTGCTTTACAAAATGATACGTTAAAAATAGCACCCCTTCTTATACGATTTAGTCAATCCACAACAGTGTAAACAAATGATAATATATCCATTTTGGACGAAACCCTCAATTTACGATTTGTAATTTCAGCGGGACTTTGCGCGCAAAAAAGCGGGACTTCGGAGACAAACTCCCGGGAGAAACACTTTTTAACGTATGGATTTGTAAGCAAAACGGGCGTTTTGCTTACAATCAATATTTTAACATTTCGGGAACTTATTGTAAAAAACAAACGCCACGTAACGGTATTACGTGGCGCTATTCGAAGTGATCGATCTTGCATCCCACGCCTTCATTCGCATGGGACGGGTATCGGTCAATATTTATCAAAGCGATACTCTTTTCCTTCGCTATTCAGAATAAGCCTATTATCTGTTTTTTTGTCGATCGTAAATTCACGCGTGCCATTTTCCCAGTCTGACTTTAGCAAAAAATCGCTTACCGTATATGCATACGATTTCATTTCCAGCCGAATATGTTTCTCGTCCATCTTGGTCTTAAAACCAAAAAAATAGGGATAGTTGTCGGTTGCCGCATCATAGAGTTGATACATAAACAAGGTGTTCTGAAAGTTATACCAAACGGTATCCACCTGCTGAATAGATCCGTCGACCGCTACCACCTCCCTCAGAATCCATTTGCCGTCTAATTCGGTCTCTATATCCTTCGTGCAGGAAAACAACAAGCTGGCGGCAAGTAGCACCATCAGAGGCTTTACGATGAAGACAGATTGCTTAAAGAAGGTATTCATACATCTATCGAGATTAAAGTGACCCTTTGGTAGTTGGCAATTCGTACTTGTAAATATTACGCTTGATGGCCATCCTGATAGCACGTGCCAACGCCTTGAAGATACTCTCTATTTTATGGTGTTCATTCGTTCCTTCGGCTTTGATATTCAAATTCATTTTTGCTGCATCGCTCAGGCTTTTGAAGAAATGAAAGAACATTTCTGTGGATACATCGCCAATCCGTTCCCGGAAAAAGGGAGCATCCCATACCAGCCAGGGGCGACCGCCAAAGTCGAGAACCACACTCGCCATGCAATCGTCCATCGGAAGAGAAAAGCCGTAGCGTTCCGTTCCGCGCTTGTCTCCCAAGGCCTTCGCCAGGGCTTCGCCTAAAGCCAACGCCGTATCTTCTATGGTATGATGCTCATCTACCCGCAGATCACCTTTCACCTGTATGGTCAGATCCATGCCCGAATGGCGGCCAATCTGTTCCAGCATGTGATCAAAGAAGCCGAGTCCGGTGGATATCTCCGACTTGCCGGTGCCATCCAGATTCAGTTCAATATGAATATTTGTCTCTTTGGTGACACGGTCGATCGTGGCGGTACGTTCACCGGCAAAAAGAAATTCGGTAATCTTATCCCAGTTATCGGTTGTCAACACCGGCCAAAGGTTACAATGATACGCCATTAATTCCTCATCGGCTCCCTCTTTGCCATGCAGCCAAATGCCTTTTGCTTCCAGATTGAGAGCCAACTCCATATCTGTCAACCGATCGCCAATGACATAACTGTTCTCCAGGTCGTACTCATCGGTCATATACTTCTTCAGCATGCCGGTCCGGGGTTTGCGATTGGGTGATTTATCCTCCGGAAATGAGTCGTCGATCAGTATATCATCAAAGGCAATCCCTTCATTGGCAAAGGTCTGCAACATCATGTTATGCGGCGGCCAGAAGGTTTCTTCCGGGAAAGAGGTCGTTCCCAAACCATCCTGATTGGTGACCATGACCAATTCAAAATCGAGGTTCTTACGAATAAAATACAGATTACGGATCACACGCGGAATAAACTCCAGTTTCTCCAGGCTATCCAACTGATAATCTCCGGCCGGCTCTTTCACCAGCGTACCATCGCGATCGATAAATAAGACTCGTTTCTTCATGAGAGTATTGTTTTCAATGAGTTAAGCAATATATTATTTTCTTCGGGTGTACCAATCGTAATGCGCAAGCAACCGGCACACAAGGCCACGTTATGGCGGTTGCGCACCACCACCCCGTCGTCTGTCAATGATTTATAAACCCCATTCGCATCGCCCACTTCCACCAATAGGAAATTGGCTTCCGAGGGATAGACCTTGAAGTTATAAGGCGCTTCCGACAATGTCTTTTCGAGCCTTTCGCGCTCTTGAAGTATTCGCTTTAACTGATCCTGCATAACAGATACATTATCAAGTACTTTTAAAGCATACTCCTGGGTCAGCTGATTGATATTGTAGGGGTATTTTATTTTGTTCAATACCCCAATGATCTCGGGCGAAGCAAACGCCATGCCCATACGGATAGCTGCCACTCCCCAAGCTTTCGACAGGGTTTGCAATACCACCAGATTCGTATGGCTGACAAGCTCCCGCAAATAGGAATAAGAAGAGGCAAAGTCGATATAGGCTTCATCTATAACCACTATGCCGGGGAAGTATTTCAATACCTTATACACTTCTGCCCGATCGAGCAGATTGCCGGAAGGATTGTTGGGCGAACAGAGAAAAATAATCTTCGTATGTTCGTCGACTGCATCTAATAAAGCGGCCGCATCCAGTTGGAAATCCTGCTTCAACGGCACTTTTATACATGGAATATTATTCGTATCAGCCGACACTTCATACATTCCGTAGGAAGGAGTAATGGATGCAATCGTGTCTATACCCGGCTCACAAAAGGCGCGGATAAGCAGGTCGATCGGTTCATCGCTTCCGTTTCCAAGAAAGATATAATCCGGATCGATGTCTTTCAACATCGAGATCTTGTCTTTCAAGGCACGTTGCAAAGGATCCGGATAGCGGTTGTATGGCGGATTCCAGGGGTTCTCATTGGCATCCAGAAAGACAGATGCTTCTCCATGAAACTCATTTCGTGCCGATGAATAGGGCTTCAAATCCCGTATATTAGGCCTTAGTATTTTATTTATATCAATTTTCATACTGATTCTTTTAATTGCTTTACGCCTTCGGCTAAGCGATTCTCACTTTGTTCGAATTCTTCACTCTTCATTTTTCATTGCTTTACGCTCCGCTAAGCGATTTCCGATTCGTAAAGTGACCGCATACCGATGCGCCTCCAGTTCCTCATTGCGTGCCATCACACGAATGGTTTCGCCCAGGTTTTGAATGCCCTCTTCCGTAATCTCCTGAAAGGTGATCTTCCGAATAAAGCTGTCTAAGTTCACACCACTGTATGCTTTAGCATATCCGTTGGTCGGCAAGGTGTGGTTAGTACCCGAAGCATAGTCGCCGGCACTTTCCGGTGTATAGGGACCCAGGAATACGCTTCCGGCATTTTCCACCTTTTCCGCCAGTTCGGCATAGTCGGCTGTCTGGATAATCAGATGCTCCGGCGCGTAGGCATTGGTAAAATCGATCACCTCCTGGCGGTCTTTCAACAGTATGATACGGCTGTTTTTCAATGCCTTTTCTGTGATCTCTTTGCGGGGCAACATTTCCACCTGCTCCTTTATTGCCTCTACCACCGGATCGATCAGGGCTTCCGATGTCGTAACCAATAATGCCTGGCTGTCCACCCCATGTTCAGCCTGCGAAAGAAAATCGGAAGCGATATAACGGGGGTTCGACGTTGCGTCGCCAATCACCTGCACCTCTGATGGACCCGCCGGCATATCGATAGCGACATCCTTCAGACTAACCCACTGCTTGGCAGCGGTGACATACTGATTTCCCGGTCCAAATATTTTATACACTTTCGGAACAGACTCCGTGCCGTAAGCCATAGCGGCTATCGCCTGAATACCTCCAGCCTTGCAAATCAGGTTCACACCAGCCTCTTTGGCGGCAAAAAGAATAGCCGGATGTATCTTCCCCTCCCGATTGGGAGGCGAACAAAGCACAATCTCACGGCATCCGGCAATACGCGCCGGTACAGCCAGCATCAACACGGTGGAAAACAAAGGCGCCGTTCCGCCCGGCACATAAAGGCCTACCTTTTCAATCGGCACCGCTTTCTGCCAGCAACTGACGCCCGGCATGGTTTCTACCTTGACGCCGGCGAATTGCTGTGCCTTATGGAATGTTTCGATATTTGCTTTCGCCCGGCGAATAGCCTGTTTCAACTCGTCAGAGACAAGCGCTTCCGCCTCACTCAGTTCTTCATCGGTTACAAGCAAAGCCGATAGTTTCACTTTGTCGAACTGATCCCCAAAACGACACACCGCTTTGTCGCCCTCGCTGCGTACAGCTTCGAGCACTTCGCGCACCTTATCAAACAGCCCTGTCACATCCAACGAAGGACGACGTGTCAGTTCTGCCCATTGTTCCCGGGGAGGATAGTGTATGATTTCCATTGTTATACTATCATTTTTTCAATCGGTATCACTAAAATACCTTCAGCACCTAACGCTTTGAGTTTGCTAATTATTTCCCAAAAATGACTCTCGGCTATCACCGACTGAACCGACACCCAATCTTTTTCTGCCAAAGGGGTCACCGTAGGGCTTCGCATACCCGGCAATAATTTGATAATATCGTCTAATTTATTCTTAGGCGCATTCAAAAGTACATATTTTTTGCCTTCCGCAAGCTGGATCGCTTCAAAACGAAACAATAATTCATCCAATATAGCTTGCTTTTCATCGTCCAGATTATTATTCGCTATCAAAAGAGCTTCGCAGGGCAATACCAGCTCCACCTCTTTCAGGCGGTTGCTTACCAACGTGCTTCCTGAGCTGACAATATCAAAAATAGCATCCGCCAGGCCAATGCCCGGAGCAATCTCCACTGAACCACTGATCACATGCAGATGGGCGTTAATCTTGTTCTTCTGCAAAAAGCCCTCCAGGATTTTTGGATAAGAGGTGGCGATTGTTTTCCCTTCAAACCATGTTACATCCTTATAGTCTTCATTTTTGGGAATAGCCAAAGCCAGGCGGCAACGGCTGAAGCCAAGGCGTTTGATCAATTTCGCTTCCGCCCCCTTCTCCACATATTCGTTTTCCCCTACGATACCGACATCGGCCACGCCATTGGCTACCGACTGAGGAATATCATCGTCGCGCAGAAAGAGTAATTCCACCGGAAAACCTTTTGCCGAGAGCAGAAGAATGCGCTTTCCCCTGTTCAGTTTAATACCTGCTTCCTGAAGCAGAAGCATTGTTTCATCATATAAACGACCTTTTGATTGTACCGCAATTCGTAGCATATTATTTCTAAATTATCAATTTTCAATTTCCAACTATCAATTAACAAAAAAAGGCTCACCCTATAACGGCAAGCCTTTCCTAATTCTTTATATATGTAATACTATATACACACACCTAAGCCCACCGAACTACTGCTCGTTGCAATGATGATGGTGGTGATGTAGTATAGAATATTTCATTTTTCTACTATTTCTGGCCACAAAGTTACACTATTTCTTTATTATAGCAATAAAACAAACAAAAAGTTTCAAATTCCGCCTGCTTTGTGTCGCTTTGATGTGAAAATAATTGCATAGTAACAGGCAACCTCGAATTTACAAATTGTCAAAAACGCGGGAGTTTTTTTCCGAAATCCCGGGACTTTTTTCACAAACTCCCGGGAGAAACATTTTTTAACGTATCATATTGTAAAGCAAAACGACCTTTTTGCTATCAAAATGATAATTTTGAAAAACACAATTATCACTGTTTTTTTAAGGGGTGGAAAGAATATTTTTTGTAAGTTTGCAAGCGCAAAAAGGTTACAGATTTCTACACTATCAAAATAATAAATTTATGGTATCCATTGAAAATTTCAACTTTGCCGGTAAAAAGGCATTTGTGAGAGTTGATTTCAACGTTCCTTTGGACGAGAATTTCAACATTACTGACGACACACGTATCCGTGCTGCCCTTCCTACATTGAAAAAGATTTTAACCGATGGCGGCAGCCCTATTATCGGTTCACACCTTGGACGTCCGAAAGGCCCGACCGATAAATTCTCCTTGCGCCACATCTTGGGGCATGTTTCGGAATTGCTGGGTGTTGATGTGCAGTTTGCCAATGATTGTATCGGGGAAGAAGCGGCTGTGAAAGCGGCAGCCTTGCAACCGGGAGAAGCTCTTTTATTGGAAAACCTGCGTTTTTATGCCGAAGAGGAAGGCAAACCGAGAGGTTTGGCTGAAGATGCGAGCGAAGAAGAAAAGAAGGAAGCGAAGAAAGCCATTAAAGAGAGCCAGAAAGAATTTACAAAAACATTGGCTTCGTATGCCGACTGTTATGTGAACGACGCGTTCGGTACGGCTCACCGCGCGCATGCTTCAACGGCTCTGATTGCCGACTATTTCGATGCTGACCATAAGATGTTTGGATACCTGATGGAAAAAGAGGTGAAAGCGGTTGAGAAGGTGATGAAAGACATCGCCCGTCCGTTCACAGCTATCATGGGTGGTTCAAAAGTATCTTCTAAAATCGATATCATAGAAAACCTCCTAGGTAAGGTTGATAACCTGATCATTGCAGGTGGTATGACCTATACATTCACCAAAGCACAGGGTGGTAAGATTGGTAAATCATTGGTTGAAGACGACAAATTGGATCTGGCTCTTGAGTTGATCAAAAAAGCCAAAGAAAAAGGAGTGAACCTTGTTCTGGCGGTGGATGCCAAGATTGCCGATGATTTCAGCAACGATGCCAACACAAAATTCTGTCCGGTAAACGAAATTCCTGACGAATGGGAAGGCCTGGATATCGGCCCCGAAACAGAAAAGAAGTTTGCCGCAGTGATTGAAAACTCAAAAACCATCCTTTGGAACGGCCCTACGGGTGTATTTGAATTCGATAACTTCACAAGCGGTTCACGCTCTGTAGGCGAAGCCATTGTGAAAGCAACTCAAAACGGCGCCTTCTCACTCGTGGGTGGTGGTGACTCGGTTGCCTGCGTAAACAAATTCGGCATGGCCGACAAGGTATCTTACGTTTCAACCGGTGGTGGCGCCCTATTGGAAGCCATCGAAGGGAAAACCCTTCCGGGAATCGCAGCGATTGAAGCGTAAGCGTATTGTATTAATTGATAATTGTCAATTTATAATTGATATAAAAAGAGCCTGGAGTATTCTCCGGGCTCTTTGTTGTCGGTAGCGCAATCACCAAAATCGGGTTGTCCAAAATGGTGGATAGTAAAATACTGTTTCCCTTTTAAACTATTTCTATGGGTAAAACGTTATTTATATGTACTCAAAAATAACACGATAAGATTATATGTCCATCCAATTCAAACCGATCACTCTTGAGGATAAAGAACTGATCACCTCCTACACCATGCCGGCCAATTACAGTAATTGCGACTTTTCATTCGCGAATATGTGTAGCTGGCGTTTTCTTTACGATAGCGAATTTGCCATTGTAGACGACTTTCTGGTCATACGTTTCAAGATAGAAGATAAAACCCGCCCGGCTTATATGATGCCTGTTGGCGATGGAGATCTGAAGCAGATACTCCACAAAATGGAGATCGACTCACGGGAACTGGGACATCCGTTGTTGCTCTTGGGCATCACTCCGTATGCCCGTTTGAAACTGGAAGAGGCTCTGCCCGGAGAATTCCATTATATCCCCGAACGTGACTATTTTGATTATATTTACCTACGGGAAGATCTGGTAAACCTGACGGGAAAGAAATACCAGGCCAAACGCAATCATATCAACCGCTTCAAGAAGGAGTATCGCTATGAATATATGCCGATCACGCCCGAACTGGTGCCCGAATGTCTGGCATTGGAAAAGAAATGGTATAAAGCCAACCAGACGGAAGAAGATGAAGAAGAGTTGAGCTATGAAAGGCGATCTATCACCTATGCACTCAATCATTTCAATGAACTGGGTCTCACTGGCGGAGCAATCTGCCACAACCACCAGATCATTGCCTTCTCTTTCGGCAGACCGATCAACCATAATACGTTTGGCGTACATATTGAAAAGGCGGATACCCAGTATGAAGGCGTCTACGCAGTGATCAACCAGGAGTTCGCCTCCCATCTTCCGGAACAATATATGTATATAAACCGGGAAGAGGATCTGGGCATCGAAGGATTGCGCAAAGCGAAACTCTCCTATCAACCAATCATTCTTTTGGAAAAGAGTGCTACCGTAAAGCGAACTCCCTTAAAAGCAAACCAACATGAACAACCGGAAAGAACAGATAAAGGAGTTGTGGCGGACGTGCTTTCATGATCCGGAAGACTTTATCACTCTCTATTTCGACCGTGTATTCAAAGAGGAACAGGCATATACGATCGAACGCAACGGGCGCATTGTCTCTTTTCTGCAAGTTATTCCCTACACGCTAATTTGGTATGGTAGGGAGATCCGGATGGGTTATATCTCCGGTGCCTGCACCGATCCCCGCGAACGGGGCAAAGGATTGATGCGCGAACTGTTGGAAAAAGCGTTCACCGGTATGCGTCGCGAAGGATATGACATCACCGGATTGATCCCGGCGGAACCCTGGTTGTTTGATTATTATCGCGCCCAGGGTTATACGGAAGTGTTCGACTACTCCTGGGAAACCTATCTGTTATCCAATGAAGAGACAGACGCCGGAACGATCAAACCGATCAGTTCTGAATCGAAAGATTTGGAGAAATGGTATCGTTATTTCGACAGCCAACTACGATGCCGAACCTGCTCTGTTTTGCACACCCCGGAAGATTTCAAGACCAACCTGATGGAATTTGAGCGAACCGAAGGCCTTGTGGCCGGTATGGAAGACCGACAAGGCAACCCGATTGGCTTACTCTTTGCCGTGACCAGCGAAAAGGAGCCACTTATCAAAGAGATGGTTTATGAGAATATCTCCGTTAAAAAGGCCTTATTGCAACACACCTGTCGCTTCTTCCGCTCGGAAAAGGCTGTATGGAAGTCGACTCCTCTCCTACCCGACACCCATCGTTTGGGCATGGCGATGGTTCTTAACCGAGAAAAAATGACCAGACAATGGCTGGAAAGCCATCCTAAACAACCGTTCACCGCCGAAACATTAGAGCAGATGGACGACAAAACCCTGACCTCCCTTCTGATGGGTTACAGCAAAAGAGATGCCATTATGAGTTTGATGCTCGACTAAATGCCACTATCCGGCGCACCTCAAAAAGCAAAATGTTAAAAAACTAAATGTAAGTAAAACGGGCGTTTTGCTTACAAATCCATACGTTAAAAAATGTTTCTCCCGGGAGTTTGTCTTCAAAGTCCCGCTTTTTTGCGCGCAAACTCCCGCAAAAATTACAAATCGTAAGTTGGAGGTTTCGGCGAAATCAACCGAATTTGACATTTGTTCACAATCCAATCATACAAGGAAAAGTAGTAGGCTGTAAATCAGTAATACTTACTTTTAAAAAATTTCATGTACATTTGTACACAAACAGCGTATAATATTGAAAAGGAAAGAGGAATGAAGCGCATATTCTGTCCGAAATGTGATAATCAGTTGACATTCGATGAAACGAAGTACCCGAAAGGGAAAGTGCTTGTTTTTGTTTGCCCGCAGTGTACGCATCAATTCAAGATACGTCTGGGGAAAAAGATAGTAAAAACAGAAACAGGTGAAGAAAAAGAGGTGAACGAAGCCGATTTCTCCTGTGGATATATCACTGTGATCGAGAACAACTTTGGCTATAAGCAAGATCTCCCCTTGGTAGAGGGAGACAATGTGATCGGTCGCCGCAACAAAGACACCGACGGAGTGCATGTCGCTATTATCACCAGCGATCCGAGTATGGGAAGAAAACATTGTGTGATCCATGTAAAACCCGATGGAAACGGGCATTATATCTACACATTGCGTGATTTCCCCAGCCTTACGGGCACTTTTGTCAGAAACGTATTGGTGGGGAAGAAAGAACAGGTAGTGATCGAAGATGAAGCGATCGTTACCATTGGAGCAACCACTTTTATTCTACATGCCAAATAAAGAAGAAACCTATGATAAGAAAAATTTCATTATTGATGCTGGCCGCCTGTGTTACTCTGCTGGCCACAGCCCAAGGGAAAGCGCCTAAATGGTTAGAAAAACAGCGCAAAGCGCTATTGACCGTATCCACTTATGGGAAAGATAATCAACGTTTGCAAACCGGTACCGCTTTTTTTGTCAGCGAAACGGGCGAAGCCTTGTCGGGTTATAAGCTTTTTCGCGGAGCTGAACGTGCAGAGGTAACAGACACCGATGGCAAGATCTATCCGGTAACAGCGATTCTGGGTGCCGACGATATGTATGAGGTGATCCGTTTTCAGGTTGAAACAGCGAAGAAGGTTCCCTATCTCTCCATCGCTACCGAGCCATTAGCGAATGAAACAAAAATATATGTTGTTCCCTATACAAGAGAAAAGAAAGGGAGTTTCAAAGAAGGAAATATTACGGAAGTAAATAAATTAAAGGATCCGTATGCCTATTATAAAACCTCTATCCCGTTTGAATCGGTCAACCTGCCGCTGTTGACAGAAGACGGAGAGGTATTTGCCCTGATGCAGGACGATACGGCCGGAGATACAAACATCTCTTACGGAGTGTCGGCCGGTTATGCAAACAGCCTGCGGGTGACCTCCCTCGATGCACTCAGCCGTACCTATAGCAGCATCGGTATCCGCAAAGCCTGGCCGGAAGATATCGAGCAGGCTGAGGTGATGCTAATGATCATGAGTACAGGCAAAACCGCATCGGAATACCTGGAACTTATCAACGACTTTATTACAGCTTTCCCTACCGCACCTGAAGGCTACCTGAACCGGGCTTCGCACTATGCGCACAACCGCACACTGTTTAGCCAGGAAAAGGGCGAAATCGCACAAGCCTACTTAGATAAAGCCATAGCCGACTGGGAAACCGCTTCACGTCAGACAGACAATAAAGCAAATGTATTATTCAACAAAGCACGCGTCGTGTTTGAAATGGCTGCTGCCGATACGACATTGACTCAGAAGGAATGGACAATCGCCGGTGCTATGAACACACTGAAGGATGCGATCGAACTGGACGACCAACCCTCCTACCGGCAATTGGAAGGCGATATGTACTTCACGCTGGGCATCTATGATATGGCTTACGATAGCTACACCAAAGTAAATGAAAGCGAATTAGCCAGCTCCCTCTCCTACTATATGGCTGCCAAATCGTTGGAACAAATAGCCGGCACAAACATCAGCGAGCTTATCGCGTTGCTCGATAAAGCAATAGAAAAGAGTCTAAAGGTTCCTTCCGAAGAGACCCTGACTTACATTCTGGAGCGCATAGATATGAAAATAAGCCTTTCCCAACACGAGGAGGCTGTAAAGGATTACGACCTCTATTATGATTTGACCGGTGGCAACGTAGGTGATAACTTCTATTATCTGCGGGAACAGTCTAAATTCCGCAGCGCTGATTATGCCGGTGCTATGGAAGATATCCAAAAAGCCCAGCAAATGGCTCCCGACAATCCGAATTACATAGCCGAAATGGCTTCAATCTATATGCGTCAGGAAAACTATACCGAAGCGCTTACAACCCTTGAAAAAGCCTTGGCATTGGCTCCCGAATTCAATTCCTGTTACCGCTTGAAAGGGGTTTGCCTCGTTCGCTTAAACAAGAAAGCGGAAGCCTGCGAAGCCTTCGCCAAAGCAAAAGAGCTGGGCGATCCGGTTGTAGACCGGTTGATACGGGAACACTGTAAGTAATTGATAATTGATAATTGAAAGTTGAAAATGAAGGATTGAAAGAATATAATTTTCAATTTTCCATTTTCAATTTTCCATTAATTCCGCTTTCCTCCAGAAAGCGGGCATCGTGTGAGACGGCGATGATGGTGCCTTGGTAGTCACGGATAACAGAGGTCAGGATCTCTATGCTGGCGATGTCTAAGTTGTTTGTCGGTTCATCTAAGAGAATCATATCGGGCGTCTGGTTGCCAATCATCAAACAGCAGATGGCCAGGCGCATTTTCTCTCCCCCGCTTAATGCTGCGCAAGGCTTGTTCCAACTCGCTTGTGAGAAGAGATAACGCGAGAGAAGCATTTTAATCTCATGCTCCGGCAGATGACGGTCGTTGTACTCTTCCGCTTGCTCATACACCGTCAGTTCGTTCCGGATAATTGCATATTCCTGGTCAATATAGATATAATCAAAGTCTGCCCGTTCGATGGTTCCTTCCTGCGGTTGCAACCGGCCTACGATCAATTTCAGTAAGGTCGTCTTACCGGATCCGTTGTTACCACGCAACATCAAACGTTCGCCGCTCTTAACAATAAAATCAAGAGGAGCAGGAAAGAGCGGATCGGCTCCTTCGTAGGCAAAATTCACCTGCTGCGCTTTGACTAATATCTTTCCCGTATGCAGATGGGAAGCATTCAGATCGACCTTCATGGTGCGTTTGTCCGGCAGGATTTTGCGCAACTCATCAATGTTTTCCGTCAGTTGCCGGGTTTTCTCCACATGGGTATCTTTCAATTTGGACGCGCTCTTCTCAGCCCGATCCTGAAGTGTATCCAATGCCATTTTGCCAACGCCTGCTTTTATCTTTTGCTTCTTGCCTCTCACTTCGTGTTTCTGCTTCCGTTCCAGCGCCTCCCGGGCTGTTTTCTTGGCCAGGCGCAACTCTTTTTCCTTCTCATCCAGTGATTCCTGCAGAGCCTCCAGTTGCAATTGCTTTTGTTCTTTATAGAAATCATAATTCCCGCCATACGTCGTGATGCCCGTATGTCCTAATTCGTAGGTAAGCGGAAGTAGGTTGAGCAAGGCGCGGTCGTGGCTGACAATCAACAGGGTGGCATTTACCGATTGTATATACCGGTAGAACTGTTCACGGCTGGCAGCATCCAGGTGATTGGTCGGTTCATCAAACAGGATAATCTCCGGCGTATGGATCTGCAGTCCCGCCAAAAAGGCTTTTGTCTTTTCGCCTCCGCTCAGGGTTTCAAAGGATTGTGCGAGGGAGATATGGGACAAACCCCAATGAGCCAGCGCTGCCAGACTGCGCTCCTCGATGCCCCAATCGTCGTCGAGCAAAGCAAAATTATTTTCAGAGGCATCTCCATTTTCAATAGCGTGCAAAGCATGCAGTTTTTCGTGGATACGCAACGCCTCGGCAACCGTCTGATGATCGTATTGTCCAAAATGCTGGGGGATATAATAAGGCGCGGTTGACACAATGATTTCGCCGGAAGTAGGCAACAGATCTCCTGCGATCATACGCAACAGGGTCGACTTCCCCGATCCGTTCTGTCCGATCAGCGATACTTTTTCTCCTTTATTGATGGTAAGATTGATATCAGAAAATAGCGCACTATTGTCTGTATGCACGTATGCAACTTGTTGAATTTGGATACTCATGTTCTAAATATTTGTCGGCGTCAGGCAGGTGTAGTAAATTTGCCCTCGCGCGGTAATGAATAATAAACCGATTCTTATCTCTCTATTGGCAGATATGCAAGCCGGTTTCTGTGAACCGACAACTTATTTAGACATTCTCATTGGAGTAGTTTTAAATGAATACTGCTGCAAAAGTAGGTAAAATATTTGAAAATGAAAGAACAAACAGGGAATTAAACAATTGAAGGGGATCGATAGTTTTACTAATAGAAAGTTAAATCAATAAATAAAGAAAAGTATGTTTGAAAAAGTTATTTGGGGAAATACGCTGGAAGAATGGGGTATTTTCCTTATCATTTTGGTTTCTACTCTTATCATTACCAAGTTAGTTTCGCTATTCAGCAAAAAGGTATTAAAGCCTTTTACTACGAAAACGAAGAATAGATTCGATGATATCATCTATTATGCTTTGGAGTCGCCTATTCTGTTTGGCATCATGCTGCTTGGTATCTGGATCGCTATTCACCAGTTGGAGACACCGGAAAAGTTCGTCAAAGCCATCGATGATGCCTACCGGATCCTGATCGTCCTGAATGTCACCTGGATATTTACCCGCTTGTCGTCGGGCTTATTGGATAACTATTGGGGAGATCGTTCGGACGGACATGCCAAAAAGATGATGCCGGTAGTGAAAAGAGCCCTGTTGACTGTGGTCTGGGTGATTGGTATCGTAACAGCATTGAGCAATGTCGGGATCAATATCAGTGCTTTGTTAGGGACTCTCGGTATTGGTGGTATTGCTTTTGCTTTGGCGGCTCAGGATACGGTCAAGAATATATTCGGTGCCTTTACTATATTTACCGACAAACCGTTTAGCATCGGCGATACCATCCGTGTAGACAGCTTTGAAGGAACGATTATCGACGTAGGCGTGAGAAGCACCAAACTGATGGACTACGACAAGCGTATCGTTACCCTTCCGAACTTTAAGATCACGGACGCTTCTATTATCAATATCTCCTCCGAGCCGATGCGCCGGGTAGTGATGAAACTCGGATTGACCTACGATACGACTCCGGAAAAGATGCAGGAAGCTCTGGATATATTAAGAGGCATACCGAAGAAGGTAGAGTTTGCTTCCAAAAAGGCGGATAATATAATTGCTAATTTCAGCAATTATGGCGACTCCGCCTTGGAGATCTCCTTTATCTATTTTATCGAAAAGAAAGGAAACATCCGGAAAGTCACGTCGGACATGAATATGGAGATCCTGAAAGCATTCAACGCGGCCGGGCTGAACTTTGCCTTTCCTTCCCAGACGCTTTATCTTCAGAAAGAGGGATAACGAAATATAAATCAGAATACAATCGTATACAAGACCTCTTCATTTCCAGTTGTCCATAAAGGGCCCTCCTCTATCAGGCGGTAGGCCTCTTTATCGGCAGCGGGAGATAGAGGTTTTTTTACGGTGATACGATAGGGTTTTCCCTGCTCATTGATGAAAAAAGAGAGGGTTACCTCGCCTTTTATCTCCTTGCCTGTTTCGTCGGACGGGCGGATCAATGCCTTTTCTATATACTTCTTATAAGCCTCCCAGCCGTCAACAGGCGACGGTGTCACGACCCTGGCCTCTTGACTGATCGTCATTTCTTTGGCCTGATCGGCTATCTCTTCGTTATCATCTATTATCGCTTTACTCAATGCCAACGAACGGGTAGCAGCCGGTATACTGACCTCTTCGGTACTGTTTTCCATCTGATCGGCAAGCATTTCGGGAGACTCTTTCTTCTGCAGACCAAAATAGACGCTGAAGGCGATAATAAACAAAAAGCTCGCCGCCATCCCTCCATACTTAAAGACATCAAGCCGTCGCTGATTCTTCCGTCGTATCCGGCGGCGCAGGATATCGATATGAGGAGAGGGATCGCCCTTCATCTTCTCATATCCTTCGAGCGCTTCCGCCAGAAAGGGATCACGCATGGCCTGACGTTCGATGCGATTAGCCTCTCGTCCCTTTCGGTCGCCTTGTATGTATCGCCTCATTCTCATGTCCGTTGTCTCTCCATACAAATTTTCAAATTCCGTTTTCCGTTTTGAATATAGCTTTTGACGCGACTCAATGTGTAGCCGGTCGAATCGACAATATCGGCATACGACATATCGTCCATAAAGAAAAGCGTAATGCTCTGCTTTTGCTCTTCCGGCAATTTCTCCAGACAATGCTTCATTATCTCCAGGCGTTCGCTATCCGCTTCCTCTTCATCTAATAGATACATTATTTCGTCGGATTCCATACGGTCGATGTCAATATCAGCTATAATCGCGCGACTTTCTTTGCGTAGTATTTGCAGGCAATGATTTTTCACCACTGTATGCAGCCAGGTACGGAAAACAGCTATCTCATACTGGTTGACTTTAGGAAGCAGCTGTTCGAATAGTTCCATCACGGCATCCTCCGCCCGCTCCGCATTATTCAGGTATTTGAGGCAAACCCCATACAAAAGAGGCGTATAGCGGTTGTATAATGTACCGAAATAATCTGAATTCCCGGTGCGCTTATATGCCGCCAAGAGTTGCTCGTCTGTCAGTTTGGCATTGTTTCTTTTAAATAACAAAGTCATCCCCCCTTACGCCTTTTCATCCGCATCCACGATCGATCCCACCTGCTCTATCACATCCTGCATCAATCGCTTCCAACCCGAGTCGGTCATTTCCGGCGTGTTCAATTGCAGAATACGCAACTGCTGTACGATCGTCTCTGCCTGCAACATGGAAAAGAGCGGGATCATCCGATGCGCCATTTTAGCCACTGTTTCCCGGTCGGTATCCACCAACGCATCGCGGAATATCTGCAAACTCCGACGGGTCTCCTCAAAAAAGGTCTGAATAATCACAGAAGAGGCCTCTTCATCGCCGGAAGCAAATTCCGTCAAGGCGGAAAAATCAACCACTCCTACCGGTTTGGCCTCCGTTCCACCTTCGCCTGCGAGCGGCCGCTGTTTATTTTTGCAGCACGGTATATATTTATTAATCTTTCCTATAAGCTGATCGATGGTGAAAGGCTTGCCCAACGCATCGGTAAACCCTGCGTTTATGAATTCCTTTCCTTCCAGATCGACCGAACCGGAAATAACAATAACCGGTATGTCCGCTGCATGAGGTATATCCGATTGGCGCAATTGTCGGATCATCTCTATCCCGTTCATGCCGGGCATCTGCACGTCAGACAAGATCAGATCCACCTTGCTTTTCCGTAAGATCTCTTCCACATTCGACGGATCCGTAGAAGATATCACCTGAACATGGCATTGCTTCAACACCTCTTCGATCAACGCAATTTGCAACAGATCATCGTCCACCACCAGACAGGTCGGTCGCTCTTCGGAGTTCCATTCTTTTTCTTCCACTGGCTGATCCGTTTCCGTTTGAGAAGGGATAGTTTGGTTCTCGGCCAACTCCAGAGGCAGGGAAACAATAAAATCGGATCCTGTTCCCGGTTCGCTCTCTACTGTGATGGTGCCGCCCAGTAGCACAACCAAACGGGAGGTGATGGAGAGCCCCAAACCAAAGCCTTCTATTTTCTCTGTGCCCGGCACGCGTGAGAACTCTTTGAATATTCGTTGCTTTTCCTCCGTGGGAATGCCCGATCCCGTGTCACGAACAGTGATAATTAGTTGCGAGGGCTGTAATTCCTTCTTCCCTTTAACCGGTTCCTCCGTCTTTCTCTCTAACGCCAGGCCGCTGCAATCCACCAAAATGGTAACAGATCCTTTCTGGGTGAACTTCAAAGCATTATTGATCAGATTGCCGACTATTTGTCTGATTCTGACAGAATCCCCCATATATACTTTATACGACTCGCCTTTCATTTGCAAAGAGAGACCCAGCCCTTTTGCCGCGGCAGCGGGTTCGAAGCTGGCATAAATGTCCTCAAAGAAAGGAGGCACCTGAATGGGTATCTGATGCATTTCGATCTGTCCGGTTTCCAGACGTTCGTAATCAAGCAGATCATTGACAAGAGCCAGGATATGCCTGGAAGAAACGCCCATATTCTGTAGATAGGTATGTTGTTGAGGGGTTAGTTTGGAACGCTGAAGTAATTCGGCATAGCCGATAATCGACGAAAGCGGAGCGCGCACGTCATGGCTGATGGTCAGGATCAATTGCTCGCGGCTCTTATTCACATGTTCCAACCGCTTCCGGTAATAGCGGCTCTTTAAAAGATCGCGTCCGATAAAAATCAAAAAGAATATCACCACAATCAAAGAGACGACGGCAATGAAAGTGATCAGATAAGACATCTGACGCAGCATCTCCTGGCGTCCCTGCATGCGATCCAATGAAGCATTCATCTCCTCCTCTTCCATGTCCCGCAATATCTGATTGATGCGGACATTGATCAAACTACTATCATAACGAATAGCCGAAGAGCGTTCAACCAACAATTGCTGAATACGCTGCCGCTCGCTTAATACGTTACTCTGAATATCCCGAAGCGTTTTAGCCACCTCCTCATTCGGGTTATAGGTATTCAACAGGCTGTCTTTCAATAAATGCTCATTGGCTGAAACCACAATACTGGTATCCTGGGATGTTGGCACAAACACTTCCGCCAGCCGCTGAAAAAAAGAACGTTTTTTGGGTGTAATAACCACCGAGGTATCTTTTTGAGTGATGATCTGCTCCTTCACCCCTTTCTCTTCCACCATGGCGCGCTCCCTTGAGAGCTCACTTTCAATGTTTTTCGCGTAAAGATCCTGTCCGGCTTCCTGCCATATCTCGAGTAAAGCCTCCGTGTTTTTGCGCTTACGCTCAATCAGCATATCAATGGTATCCAACTTTTGACGAAACTCATCGGTTGGCGCCAAATGCCGCAATGCTTCAATATTCTCACGGGCTTTATCCAGGGTCTCGTTGAAATAGGTATAATCTTCCTCTTGCATATTGAGCAATTGCCCCATGGCTTCACTCTCATACAAAAGGGTCTGGGTGTTCGACACCAGATAAAGTTTCTGACGGGGAACATCGTTCATCTCTTCGCCCTCGGTCACCCCTTCCACCATCCGGTACATATAGGCCAAAGAAGCCAAGGCTATGACCATTAACACGATATAACCGATAATTACTTTCCCACCAATGTTTCCTGATATTTTTTTCATGTGTAGAATTCTTTAAGGTTTGAAACCGGACTTTTAGGTCAGCTTAGACACACGTTGAATCATGTTGATAAACTCATCATTCGTCAAGTCCATTTCTAATTCTTTATAATTGACAAAATCTTCAAAATAATCGCTCCCAATATCGGCAACAATCTCTTCTCCGTCTAACCCATAGCTGTTCAATAGTTTTTCAATCCTATGCTTTACCTCACGGATCACCTGCAGGCGCTCTTCAAAATATTCCGGCTTGTCCTGCTCGGTAGCATGCTCGTTACGGACAATCAGATAAACGACTGTGTAAAAACGCTCGATGGTTCCAAATATCGGAACAAAGCGTTTTTTCTGCTCGTCCGGTAAAGAGGATAAATAATTATATACCTTGCTCATCTCTGTTCTATTTTTAGTATTTAGTCGTTTACGGAACACATCATTTCTCATTTTGTTCGCATAACAGCCTGAATCCATAAAATAATTATACAAATCTATAACTTTGATTTAAATAATAGCCAAACAAGGTATGAAAAATAAAGATAAACTGTAAACCTATTTCAGGAAATGTCAGAAACAGAAAAAGGGTCCTATTCGCTCTTAATACTGTCGACCGGATTGGCATGAGCCGATTGGAGGTTCTGAAAAGTGATCGTACAGATGGTGATGAGTGCTACTAAAAGGAATGCCATCGGGAACACCCACCAATAAAGAGGTGTTTTATAGGAGAAGTTCTCCAGCCACTTCCGTACGAAATAGTAGCCGATGGGCGCGGCCACGACAAAGCTGATACAAACAATATACAGATATACCTTATTGAACATAAGGAGGATATCCCGGATCCGCGCACCCATTACTTTACGGATGCCGATCTCTTTTTTGCGAAACTCTGTCTCAAAGAGGATCAAGCCGAACACCCCGACAACAGAGATCAGGATGGCCAAGATGCTGAAAAGGGTAACGGCATTGGTCATCGAGAGCTCCGCCTGGTAGAGTTGGTTGAATATCGTATCATAGAACTCCAGTTCAAACGGGAAGGTCGGGTCTATTTCGGCAACGACCTGCCGGATATGATCGATCGTTTCATGCATATTCGCACCGGCATGTATCCGGATATACGAAACCGGAAGCGGCACACCGGTATTGAGCATAAAGTAGATCGGATCTTCGCCCTGCCGCAAAGAGGTGAATTTGATATCCCCGGTTATACCGACGGTCGAACCGGAAGCGCCCCATGTACCCATTTTCAGAATACTTCCCGGATGCATGCCTACCGCTTGTTGAATCGGCTGACTGAATATAAACCGGAGCTCGCCGGCCTGTTCATCCGTCGGGAGGAAATCACGTCCTTCGACTATCGGGATCCCCATCACGCGAGGAAAGGAGGCAGACACCTCCAAGGCATATCCATAGAAAGACTGGTCGTCATATTCCAAGCCATAGGTGGTATACCCATCCCGCGCACCTAACTTCTGTTTAGAGAAAGCCACATCTTCAATGCCGGGATGTTGCTTCAGCCGGTTCACGTAGGTATCCCTGTTGTTGGTATAAAAAGCGCCGTTCAGTTCCACAACCGCCAGGTGGTCTCTGTCAAAACCATAATCATACGAGCGCATATAGTAATTCTGCAACTGAATGAAAAGCGCGGCGATAATCAGTCCGATAGAAATGATATATTGAAAACCCACCAGTCCTTTCCGTAATAGACGCCCCGAGGGCGAGGTGCCGAAGTTGCCCTTCAGGGCGACTGCCGGTTGGAAAGAGGTCATATAACGAGCCGGATAATAACCCGCCACAAAGCCGATCAACAGAGCTATACCGGCAGAAAGCACAACCAATGGCAGATTCTGCGACAGGCTCAGGTCGGCATCGAGGAAACGAACCCAGTGATTCTTGTTCAACAGCCAAACGATAATCAGCGACAATAGCCAGGAAAAGAGGGTGATGCCGATAGCCTCTGTCAACAGCAGGCGTTGTTGTTCCGCACTCGAACTACCGAATACCTTTTTGGTATTCACGCTTTTGATACGCAAAGGCGCCAGGGCAATGCTGAAATTCGTGAAGTTGATTGCCGCGATAATGATGATTAACAGGGCTATCGTAAACAATAATCGCACCGTATTCTTATTGTTCAACTTAAACAAACTACTATCTTCCGACATGTAATGAATATCTGTAAGCGGAGTCAACGCAAGGCTCAATTTGTTTCCATTCGGATTCCAAACGGGAGAGAAATCAAACGATTTATTAAACTCTTCCACAAAGGGACCTGCCGCGTTTTTATCGCTTAAGAGAACATAACAAAGAAAATTGCCCGACATCCAATCGCCTTTCATCGTGTTGTCGATCGTCCCGTAGATCACATTATCGAGTTGGGTGTTTCCTGGGAAATCTTTATAGACGCCGCCTACGGTATAGTTCTTCAATGCTTTGGTCCAGACATGTTCATTCACATGAATCATTTGCCCAACAGCCGGGGCATCTCCATAAAAACGACGGGCCATCGATTCCGGAATAATCACTTTCTCCGGATCGTGGAGGCTTTCACCGCTTCCTTCCGTAAAGACAAAGCCAAACACCCGGATGATGTCCGGATAACAGGTTACCAGCTTTTCCTGAAAACCTTTCCGGCTCTCCCCTTCCCCCACCGCGATATAGATGTCGGATATAAACGGGTTATACAGAGTAGCCGCCTCTATCGCAGGCGATGAAGCGATGAATTCGTCGACAAAACCTCGTGTCTGTACGTTGTTCTCATACGCCGACTCTGCCGTATCATGCTTGATATTGACCAGAAAAACACGATCAGACTCCGGATGACAGGTATCGAAGCTTTGTTCATAATTCACCTGTATCAGAATCATTATAAACGCGGCGAAAGCAACCGAAAGCCCTAAGAGATTCAACAAAGTAGCAATCCGGAAACGCCGCAGGACGACAAAGAAGTTTTGTATAATACTTTTCATTTTCTTTAATTAATAATTGATTTTCATTCCCTCTTCAGCGAGTCCACCGGATTGGACGAAGCCACCCGCCAGCTCTGGAAAGTAACCGTAGCAATGGTAATGGCGGTGATCAAGAGGAAAGCAAGTAAGAATACCCACAGATACATAGGCGTGCGGTAGGCAAAACTTTCCAGCCAGCGGGCCACAGCATACCAGGCAATCGGTGCGGCAATAACAAAGCAAATCACCAGGATCTTAACATAACGCGTGTTGAACATAGTGAGGATCTGCCCGGTGGTCGAGCCCAATACCTTGCGTACGCCGATCTCTTTACGTTTGTATTCGCTCTCGAACACCACCAAACCAAATACACCCACCATAGATATTAAGACAGCGATCAGGCTGAACCAGGTGATCAGTGAGGTCATATGCTGCTCTTTCATGTAGGCAAAGTTTATCAGATCATCGTAGAAGGTCACATTAAAAAGATAATCGGGCGACATCTTCTCCAAAGCCTCCTCTATCAGCTTCATCTCTTTAAACAGATCCGAGCCTGCTTTTATCTTGATGTAAGCCCATTCATTTTGCCAGAGGTTATGGTCGTTTATCAGGTAGAAAGCCATCGGTTCAACCTCTTTGCGTAAAGTGGCCACATGCAGGTCGGGAATAAAACCGATCACCTCCCCGTCGCTTACATTATCGCCCAACGACAATTCAAGCTCTTTCCGAGCTCTCTCATTGAAGAGATACACAAAGTCCTCCGACTTCTTATCGGCTGGCAGGAAATCGCGCCCATCGAGTAAGGGAATATTCATTGTCTCCAAGAAATCCGTATTCACGGCAATGGCTTGAAACATGAATTTCTTTCCTTCATTTTCGCGCAACCAAGTGTTATGGATATCGGTTCCCGACAGGAGGGTGCCTGCGTAACTAACACTCTCAACCGCGGGAGATTCTTTGAGAATATTGGTGAAAGTCGGCAAAGAATTGCGCACATCGTTGCTTAAATTTGCTACAATCACCTGATCTTTATCATAGCCTAATGAGCTATTTTTCATGAAATGAATCTGTAAATACATAAACAAAGCGACAACGATCAGGGCAAACGAAGCAACAAACTGAACACCTACCAGCCCGTTGCGCAACTGACGTCCTTTAGGAGAAAGACCAAAAGAGCCCTTCAATACTAATGCCGGTGCGAAAGAGGTCATATAAAAGGCGGGATAGATACCTGCAATAAGTCCCACCAACAGGGCGATTCCCCCCATCCCCAGAATGATATCCGGATGCTGAGCGAGTGCCATATCCGTATTTATTAGCTGTGCGACGGAGGTCGACGCCAGCTGATGTGTTATGAAAAGAGCTATCCCCCAGGCAAACAGGCAGGTTAGCACTGCCTCAGCCACTAACGAGATCCGCAATCGGTCGTCTGCCGCCCCAAGCACCTTCTGGGTATTAATACTCTTGATACGTAAGGGGGTCAGGGCAATACTGTAATTGGTGAAATTGATCACCGCGATCAAAAGAATCACAAAAGCAATCCCCAGGAGTATGGCCACGGTTGAAAAGCTTGTCTTATCCGCCACCTCATCATATTCGGTATAGGTATTAAAATGTATATCCCTCAAAGGGACTACTTTATAGGTAACGGGCATGCCTCCCATCTCTCCATCGGTCTCTTTCGTCTTTTCCGTCCAATATTCCTCCAAGATCTGTTCGAGAGAGGCACCGGGCGTCACACGTACATAACCGGCATAATTCAGGTTGCCCCAGCTTTCCAGGTTTTCCTTATCATGTAATTTCCGGAGAATCACGTTGCGCACGCTGCTATTGGTCGGAAAGTCTTTGTATACGCCTCCGACAATCCATTTGTATCCTTCATTGATCAGTTGCTTGTCGATAGCCGGTTCCTCTCCAAACACTATATTGGCCAGGCTTTGTGGGATCAGTACATAATCGGGTTCGTGGAGTTTATCAATACTTCCTTCTATCATATCAAACTGAAAGACACGCATATAATCGAATGTGACACCCTTTATATGGCTCTTGAATGTATTTCTTGTCCCTGCAGTTTCTACGGTAAAGGGCCAATCAGATACAGCCTCCATCCCCATACTGATGGCAGAGGCTTCGATGTATGGCGAAAAAGTCTTCAGCTCCTCTATCAACGGGCGAGGTACGATAGCTATCTGACGTCCATTGAAAAGAGCTTCTACCCGGTAGATATTATCGGTATTCGGGTCATGGGTATCAAATCTCAGATCCCATAAAACCTGCATGATGATGATGATGACGGCCGTAAAAGCAACTGACAGGCCTAACACATTAAGCAATGTCGCCATTTTGAAACGGCGGATCACACTGAGGAAATTGCGAATGATGGTTCTCATTATATAAATGTTTTACTTATTTCTGTTTACTCTATCATTTGCAAAGCCTGTGCCAAAACAATATATCATTGATTAATAGCTATATAAACAAAACAACCATACCTTCACCCTGTCAAAAAAATGGACACCCCTGTAAAAGTATTAGACAAAAAAAGCGCGGATAGTTATATGCCGCACGCACAGCGATCAAAGTAGTAATAGAAATGATTAGAAATAGGTGTTCACCGCAAATTCAAACTGATCCATAAATATCTTCTTGAAAGCGGAAATATTATTTTGCTCATAAAAAAGAAGCATTGCTTTTTTATAATCTACCGAATCCACCGAACGGAAAGATATCGGACAATAGCTATTAGCCACTAAAATAGCATTGCTGGTAATACGGGCAGTACGCTTATTCCCATCTGCAAATGCTTGTATATAGGAGAGTAATAGCAACGTCAAAAGAGCTTTTTCAAAAACGCTTTCTTTATTATTTATTAAATTACAAGTGGCAAGA
The DNA here is from genome assembly GCF_029893085.1 of Parabacteroides sp. PFB2-10. GTDB lineage: Bacteria > Bacteroidota > Bacteroidia > Bacteroidales > Tannerellaceae > QVMG01. Next base: position 155,042 of record NZ_JARXWI010000002.1, on the reverse strand, counting down.
AGTGACTCACGTATTTGAAATTCATTGTCTAACGGACGATAATTAGTCCCTGTGATACCAACACGGCGACGACGTATATTTCGTTCAACTCCCAATTCCTTAATGAGAAGACTATGTATATCCTCTATTTTTTGAACAGATAAATGCATTAAATAATCCGGGTGATCCAAAATAAAGTCAAATGCCTCTTTGTGATTAAGCAGCATGATAGCTTCTTCTTTTGTTTTCCCACTGGCCGTTTGCTTCTCCTTAAGCAAGCGCTCAGTTTCTAATAGGGAGTAGGTATTGCCTTCAATCTGAGAAGATTTCCAGCTCAAATCAACACCCAATCGTTCCATTTCTTTGCGGTACTCTATGGGAGTCATATCAGAAATATTGTGTTCAAATTTCTTCTGTAAAGACATTAAAAGTTTTTCTTCTTCCGACGTAAACAGACGTACAGCAGGGAGGATATCACCGATTAAATCAAAATTAAATTCGGATTGGATTTGACGCTCATCCACTTCTTTCAGGAAATAAGTATCTAAATCAAGAGGCATAGTAACATGAGCTTGTGGCGATAGTTTATAGCGGGTAGATGGTCCCCGCCCCACTACTTCAACATCCCCTTTTGCCACTGCGCTTGCTAACAGGCGTTTTATTGTTGCCGCACTCGCTGTTGCCTGAATCCCATCCATCAATTCCGTTCTGGATGACAATGGATGAAAATGTAAATATTGCAATATTTCTACCTCAAGAGTCATTGTCAGTTATGTTTATCGGCTCAAATATATGTATTTATAGCCAAATATCGGTTCTTCGTGAGCCGATATTTGGCTATTTTAGATAAGATTTGAGCCAATAAGACTATCCTCAGTCCTTTTAAAATGGACACCCCTGTAAAAGTATTAGACAAAAAAAGCGCGGATACAACTATCCGCGCCTCTTATATGAAAGGTTTACCTATTCTTAGAATACGTATGCCGCGCGCACGGCAATCAAAGCCTGGTCGAAGTCTTTTATGATATGATACTTCACTTCAAGGCCTACCGTGATGTTTTGCGTGGCATAGACCTCGGCACCCAGACCAACATTCACGCCAAAACGATTTTCATTTCCATTGCCTTGAAAGAATTCTTCAAACCTCCCGAGATCAGCCTTCCAAAGAGATAAGGAAAGTCCTGCCAAAGGATAAAAGCCAAACATATCGCTTAGCTGCACCAGGTAATGAGCATTCACATCAAAATTCCACGCGCTCAGATTGTTATTCTTCACAAAGTGAGTAATGGAAGGCGCGATGCGCACTTCGTCCGTGATGGAATAACGATAATCAATACCTAAGGAAACATGTTCGCTATCGAACCCATACCCTACATTCGCGCCTACCGACGATTGCCCTTTCTCGGTCTGGGCAAAAACACTTGCGCTAACTAACATAAAAACCAATACCATCCATTTTTTCATACCTAAACCTTTTTAGTAAATAATAATATGTTATTTAATCTCTTTCACCTTCAAACGGTCGCCTGCCGAACGCACGATGCTGCGATAATACTCTTCATCGTAGCCCGGGAAATCGGGATAAGCCGAAAGACCATGGCCATTATCAAGGAATTTACCGTCTTTTTCTTTCTTTACATTGCCGTCGATGTATTTCACCACTAAGTATTCGCCCAGTTTCTTCCAACGCTCGGTGGCATTGTCGGCCGTAGTTGTGCTAAACCAGGTCAGGAACAACCGGGCTTGCATCGGATCTTTCGCATACAGTTCCTTCGCTGCCTGATCGATGGCCGGAAGGGCGGTTTCGAAATTATCTTCCAGTTCGCGCTGCACCTTACGGATATCTTCAATCATAAAACTATACTTATGATACGCCATATTAGCCACCCAGTTGTGGATCCAGAAAGCGGAAGTCCAGGAGAAGTTCATCATATCGCCGTTGCCCACACGGTAGCACTCCGGCGAATCCAGGATGCCGCAATAGAGCGGAGCGAATACCGCCATATCCGCATCGTCTACCCCAAACCACAGGATGCCACCGATCGCATCGGGCAACCAGTTGCGCATCTGGGGAACAATCACAAAGCCTGTCTGCTGTGTAGCAATAGCGCGTTCGTTCACGTATGTTTCGCCATCTACGGTGAAGTTCATCGGACGCCAACGGTAAGGCACCTTATAAGGACCGGCTCCGGCATCCTTTGTCATATCCAGGTCTGTTCCTTCGTAATGATCGCGCATGCCATCCTGCACATCGCGTACGGAAAGCTTACGGTCGGGCTTGATATAAAGAGGCATCGGCTCTTTTGTCGGATCGCCTTTCACAAAGTCCGCGTACTTATCCATCGTTTTATCGTATTTGCGGAAGAAAGACCATACGCGTGCCTCACAACCACGCAATCCGCTGAAATCATACGGATTATAGGCTTTCGCAAAGCTGAAATCCTTATCATTTCCTTTAAAATATCCCTTCTCACGCGCCAGAGATACCACATCCGGTGCGTAGAGACAGTTTTCTTTATCGTCGAAAGGAATTTGTTGAATACGTGCCTGATTGGCATGGGCCGAGATGCAATCGTCCGGAATGCGGATAGCCACCCATACGGCACCTTTCTTTCCCGGGCCTTTCCCGATCAGTTCCATCACCCAGGCTTCGTTCTTATCGGCAATTGAGAAGCTTTCTCCGCTGCTGCAATAGCCATAGTCACGCACCAGACCGGTCATCACCTCGATGGCTTCGCGTGCCGTCTTGGAACGTTGCAGAGCAATATAGATCAGGCTACCGTAGTCGATCAGGCCGGTAGGATCCACCAGTTCTCCTCTTCCACCCCAGGTGCTCTCCGTAATGGCCACCTGGTATTCATTCATATTTCCAATCACCGAATAGGTCTGTTCCACCTGAGGGATCTCTCCCAACGGCTTACCCGTATCCCACTCAGTCACTTTCAGCATACTGCCTTTAGGCCATACGGCTGCCGGCCAGCGATAAAGTTCTCCATACAGGGAGTGCGAGTCGGCTGAATAGCTGATCATCACCGATCCGTCTACCGAAGCCTTTTTGCCGACCAATAGTCCGGTACACGCTTCTGTTTTCACACTTGCGAATAAAAGGATTAACAGCGTAATCCCACATGTTGTCCATTTCTTTTTCATAATATATAACGTTTAAGCAAATAAAAGCATAAATACTCCTGCCCCACAAAGATAACCTAATAATGCTAAACCGATGAAGCGTTTGAGATAAAAGTAAAAACAAATCGCCGCTCAAAAAGTTTTTTGTAAAAAAATCTAAAGAAGAGGTAAACTATTGTAGATCTCAGGATTTGTCTTTATATTTGTACTTTCATAGTTAAGGTTTTGGTTAAATGTAGAGGGGGTGACTTGTGAAAGCCGTCCCTTCATTTTTTTATATACTATAGAGATAAGCTATCTCCTCTTTCCACAAAGACTCATCCGGCGTTTCAAGTATAATCGGCAGATCATCAAAGCGTTCGTCACGCATAATAAATGTAAAGAAGTCGTTCCCCATCACCCCTTTCCCAATACTGTCATGCCGATCGACATGCGTATTAAACTCCTTCTTGGAATCATTCAGGTGTATACCCATCAGGTACTTAAATCCTACCACTTCATCCAGCTTCCGGAACGTATCTTCAAACGCCTCCTTCGTCCTGATCTCGTAGCCGGCGGCCAGGGTGTGAGCTGTATCAATACACACACCAATCCGGCTTTTGTCTTCTACTTTGTCGATAATATAGGCCAAGTGCTCGAATGTGTACCCGAGGTTCGATCCCTGTCCCGCCGTATTTTCGATCACGGCGGCCACGCCTTCGGTCTGATCCAATGCCCAGTTGACTGACTCGGCTATCCGCGTCAGGCACGCCTCCTCACTTATCTGCTTGAGATGGCTACCCGGATGAAAGTTCAGACGGTCGAGCCCCAACTGTTCACACCGTTGCATCTCATCCAAAAAGGCCTCACGTGACTTCTGCAATCCCTCCTGCTCGGGATGCCCAAGATTGATCAGGTAGCTGTCGTGCGGCAGGATATGTTTGGCCTGAAAGCCATATTGCTCACAACGTTCCCGGAACAGCTTTATACTCTTCTTACTCAAAGGAAATGATTTCCATTGCCGTTGATTACGCGTAAACAGGGCAAAAGCCTTCGCCCCGATCTCGTGTGCATTCACCGGAGCATTCTCTACGCCCCCTGAAGCACTGACATGTGCACCGATATACTTCATTTCTCAATTTTTTTTACTTGAATTTGAAGGTCTAAAAATAAGAACTTCTTTTAGCATTAAACAATTTGAATTCCTATTCTGTTCTACTTACAAAGGAACAAATTTAATTAAAATCAATCTGGCTATGATAAGTATATGTTTGAGTGTGTTATTAACGTTGTCAACAACAAGTGAAATAATAAATAAAAATCAAGAAGTTATGAAATTTGAATTAATTCAATTACCGTATGAAGCCGATGCATTGGCTCCTGTTATCAGTAAAGAAACAATAGAGTTCCATCACGGGAAGCATCTGAACGCTTATGTGACTAAGCTGAATGAACTTATCCCGGGAACCAAGTTTGAAAACGCATCGTTGGTAGAGATTGTGAAAGGTTCCGACGGAGCCATCTTCAACAACGCAGGACAAGTATTGAATCATGAGTTATATTTCACCCAATTTTCGCCCCAGGGCGGTGGCAAACCTTCCGGAAGATTAGCCGATGCTATTCAGAAAGAATGGGGTTCGTTTGAAGAATTCCAGAAGAAGTTCGAAGCAGAAGGTGTTGCTCAGTTCGGTTCGGGTTGGGTATGGTTGGCTGCGGATAAAGACGGCAAACTGTCAATCGTAAAAGAAGCAAACGCAGGTAACCCGGTAACGAAGGACCTCAAACCTTTATTAGGTTTCGACGTTTGGGAACACGCTTATTATCTGGATTTCCAGAATCGCCGTGTCGATCACCTGAAAGATCTCTGGAAGATTGTCGACTGGAAGAAGGTAGAAGAAAGATACTAAGTGATTCTATGTAAGTTAATGTTAAGTTTTGTTGGGCTGAGCGGAAACGTTCAGCCCTTTTTTTTATTTATTTGCCCAATGCGTAATCGGAAAGGTTCACCTCAATCTCCGAAATGTTAAAATATCGATTGTAAGTAAAACGACCATTTTACTTACAATCTCATACGTTAAAAAGTGTTTCTCCCGGGAGTTTGCCAAAATACTCCCGCCTTTTTACGCGCAAAGTCCTGCCGAAGTTTCAAATCGTAAATTGGAGGTTTCTCCGAAAATAGACATATTAACATTTGTTCACATGAACATATATTAGTTAAATGAGTTAAGTAAAGCGTAAAACAATCGGAGATCGCCTCCTCCGAAGTTACCAAATGGTAATTTTCCTTCCCGGTATTGTCCGTACCTTTGCATCCTGAAAAAATAGAAAATTTGGAAGTATGCAAAGAGACAGTATTGATTTTGGGAGTATGAAGGTGGGGACATTGTTTCGCAAACAACTGGTACCTACTGTTCTGGGGATGGTATTCTCTGCACTTTTCATTATTACCGACGGAATATTTGTCGGAAGAGGTATCGGAAGCGATGCCCTGGCGGCGGTTAATATCGCGGCGCCGCTGTTTGTGTTTGCAGCGGGTGTAGGCCTGATGTTTGGTATGGGAGGGGCGATTGTGGCTTCGATCAACCTGTCGCGCAATAAAGAAAAGGTGGCTAATATCAACGCGACACAGGCTACGCTGGTCTCCCTATTGGTGATGTTGTCGGTATCTCTTCTTGTGATCGCGTTTCCGGCACAAACGGCACGCCTATTGGGTGCGCCAGATGATCTGATCCTGCTGGCGCGGGAATACCTGATCGCTTATGCGGCCTTTGCTGTGTTTCAGACTTTATTGTCGGTATTGACCTTTTTTGTGCGTATCGACGGACCCAATGTGGCGATGTGGTGCATGACCACCTCTACGGTCATCAATATCGTGCTCGACTACCTCTTTATATTCGTATTCAAATGGGGACTGACAGGAGCAGCTGTGGCTACCGGTATTGGCGAAGTGGTCGGGGTAGCAATGATGGTGATCTTCCTGTTGCGTTATTCACCGCGCATCAAACTGGGAAAACTGAAACTCAGTCGCAAAAGCCTGCTGCTGACTGTTCGCAACAGCGGATACATTGTTCGTTTGGGATTCTCTGCCTTTCTCGGCGAAGCGGCCATAGCCGTGATGATGCTTGCCGGCAACTATGTTTTTGTGCGCTATCTGGGCACAAACGGTGTGGCGGCATTCAGTATCGTCTGCTACTTCTTCCCTATTATCTTTATGGTATTCAATGCGGTGATCCAGTCGGCACAACCTATCATCAGCTATAACTATGGTTGCGAAGCCTACGAGCGTTCGCGACAGGCGTTGAAACTGGCTATCTGGACAACGGTTGGATTGGCTCTTTTTTTCGATTTTGTCTTCACCCTGTTCCGCGAACCGATTGTTTCGCTCTTTATCAGCGACCATACCAACCTCGCCTGGCAAATTGCCGTCGATGGCATTCCTTTCTTTGCGACCGGTTACCTTTTCTTTGGCATTAATGTCGTCGCGGTCGGTTATCTGATGAGCGTAGAGAAAACAGGAAAGGCTACCTTTTACACGCTGCTGCGGGGTATTGTTTTGCCTGTCGCATGCTTTTTTGCATTACCTTTGTGGCTGGATGTAAAAGGTATCTGGCTGGCGGTTGCCGTAGCTGAAGGCATTACCACCTGCATCATATTGTCAGGCCTTTTCGTCCGTAAAGGACAACCAAGTGCAAACGTTTATAAAGTCAATACATGATATTTATCCGCTTCCTGAAGACGATCTGAACCGGTTGTTTGAAGTAGGCAAAGAGGTCTTTATACCCAAGCGAACGATTCTTATCCGCAAAGGAGAGGTGAATCGTTCGCTTTATCTGTTAAAGAGCGGTATTGTGCGAGGCTATATCCGGGAGGGGAATCGCGAATCGACCATCTGGTATGCCGCTCCCGGCGAAGCGGTCTATTCTTCCTGGGGATTCACCAAAGGACTGCGGTCGCAGATCTACATTGCCACCTCTTCCGATTGCGAAGCACTGCACTTCCACAAAGAGGAAATCGAAGAGCTTGCTCTCTCCTCCCAGGCGCTCTCGATATGGGTGCGAAAACTGTTCGAACACCTATTGCTCACGACCGATCAATGGTTGATTGAATTGATTCAGCCATTGGCTTCCAGGCGATATGAAGCATTAATCAACAAATCGCCCGAACTGCTCCAGGCCATTCCATTAAAAGAGCTGGCCAGCTTCTTGGGCATTACGCCTCAGTCGCTCAGCCGGATCCGCGCCGAAAAGGGAAAAGAGAAAGAGGATTGATTTATCCCAAGCTCACTGCTTTCGTCCGGTTCTTCACGTGTTTGTGCAATCGATGGCTTATAACCCTTGAGCGGATAATCTGGTAACGATAAATAATACATGCCGTAAGGAAATAAATCCCTGTTTGCAGCCAGAGCACCTGATATTCATGCGTCACTTCCGAGAGGGTAGCCCCGGCAGTATTGATCCGAACAAAGCCCTGTATGGCCGGAGTCGACGGGAAGATATAACCGACAGCTTGCCAGAAAGGAGGAATCATCTCTTTCGGCCAGGAAACACCCGAGAGGAAAAGCAGAATGACTGAAGTGAATACAAATATCAGCATCGGCGATTCACGCGATACCATAAAGCCCGACAGCGTCATCGACAGGAATATGCAGGCAAACAGATAAGGCAACAGGAACAGTAATACCGTCCAGGGATGTCCCACCTGAGGCAAGCCGAACAGGCGCGGAACAATGGCAAAGATCCACACACTAACAATGCCATAAAGCACAATATAAGTCAACGCTTTCCCAAATACAATACGCAATGTCCCTTCATAATGCCTGTTCAAAGGCACCAGACTGCGGAAACGGTTCTTCTCACGGGCTGTTCCTCCCAGCATACAAATACCCAGAATCAGGGTTTGCTGAATAACCAATACCAGAATGGCAGGCACTAAGAAACTGGCGAAGCCGCTTTGGGTATTGAACATCGTGATCGCTTCGTAGGGGATAGGATCGACCGTGATCCGTTGCAGTTCGTCGGTCGACTGGGGATGATTGTGCGCAGTCCACTCTCTGCCCAGATCCAGCGACACCTCTGTAGCCGAAAGCAAAAAGGACTTATAGAAAAGCAGCGAACTCATATCGCTATAGAGAGACACCCGTGCCTGTCGGCCGGCATGCATTTCTTGGCTGAATTCGGGCGGGAAAGCAAGTATCCCGTAGGCTTTCTTCTCATCCAACATACGCTTTGCCTCCTCCATATCCGCCATTACGCCGACTACTTCCACATCGGCCGTCGCATTGACACGGCGGATAAACTCGCGACTCAGGTAGGTATCACTCTGATCGACCACGACCAATTTGGCCTCGCGCACGACTTCCGGATTATATATCAACGCATAAAGAACAGGATAGGCCAGCGGAACCAGAAAGAAAAAGATCATGACTCCCGAGTCACGGAAGACATGTTTCAGTTCTTCTATCCAGATATAAAAGGTATCCTGGATTCCCTGTTTGATCTTATTAGCTAAGCGGTGTTCTTGTTTCATCTCTTTTTTGTTTAAGGCACATACTTGAAGTGAAGCAAGGCCTCTTTCAGATTTTTACTGATCAGTACCGGCAGTATCAGAAAAGCTGCCAGCCATACATAGTGTGACCAACTGAATATCAGATCGCGTCCATTCAATGCCTGGTCGATATAAATAAGGAAATAGTGGCGAAGCGGGAAGAGCCTGGCCAATGCCTGTACCGAAGGATACATGGCTTGCACCGGGAATGAAAAGCCGACAACGGAAAACGCCAGCATACCAAACAGACTGGCAAAGCTTAATCCCAGACGCAAAGTGGGCAACACGCCTATCATAAAGACACCGACTGCCTGAGAAGCCAGAACTAATAGGAACATGGCTCCTATCATAGGCCCCCAACCACTATTCAACGGAAACGCATTAAAGCCATAAAGCACCGCTAACATAGCCAAACCTACCACCGTAAAGACCACCGTTTGCGGCAATAATTTACCCAAAAGGCTTGCAGAAAGGGAGTTTCTTCCCGTACGAAGCCATTCGCGTGAGGTGGAGAACTTAATCTCCGTACCGATACTATAGACCGTAATCAGGAAGATCATCAACTGCAATATGCCCGGTATCAGGGTATTATTGAGGTAAACCGAATAGTTCAGCCAGGGATTTCCTATGGCATGCGTATCGACAACGATCGGTTGCAGCTGCCCCATGATCTGTTCGGTCGTCAGTCCCTTGGCGGTTCCCGTCTGCAAGCCTACCGAAGCTCCTGCCAATACCGACATGGTCTTCATGTCTCTGAACAATAGGGATGCAGCAATAAGGTATGTGCCGTTGGTATAGAAAGAGAGCGTCGGCTGCTTACCTGTAGTCGCCTCCACCGAAAAATCGGCCGGTATATGAAAGATACCATAGACATTTCCCTTTTGCATCTCCGTACGGGCTTCCGTAAATGAAGCGGTAGTCATCACCACCTTCGTTTGCTCAAGCGCATTCAACTGACGGATCAGGTTACGGGAGGTCGCCGAATTATCCAGATCGACCACCGCAATAGGCAAATCGGTTGGCAATCCCTCCTGCATCAACGAGAGAAGAAACACCACACTGATAGCCGGAGCCAACAGCATACAGAACAGATAAAGAGGCTTATTCAATAACCGCTTTACCTCCCGCCTGGCCACCTCCCCGACAGATCCTATCCATTGCTTGAACGTCATAGTATCTCCGTGCCTTTTTTCTTCATAATAACCGACATACCCGGACGCAATCCTTCCACTTTTTCCAATGGACGGGCACGCACCTCGAATGTCTTTGAATCGTATTGCCCGGTTGTTTTGGTTGCTTTCCAGGCGGCATACGACCCCATATCCTTCATATAATAGACCTTTACACGAACCGGTTTGTCGTCTAACGCAGGGATAAACGCATTCATTTCCGAACCGATCTGTATATTTTTCAATAACTCTTCGCGCACACTGAAGGTGACCCAAAGATCATTCAGGTCGACAATATTCATAATCGGTGCTCCCGTACCGACCAGTTCGCCCACCTGCGGAAAGCGCTCGGCCACCTCACCATCGATCGGAGAAAGCAACGTGCTTTCGCCTATATAAGACTCCACCTCAGCAATAGCGCCTTCAGCCTGCCGCACCAAGGCTTCCGCAGCCGCTTTATCTTCCTGGCGGGCGCCCTCTTTGGCCATCTCGTATTGGGAACGAGCCGCCTTTTCGGTCGCAACCATCGCATGATAATTGGCGGCAGCCTCATCACGCTTCTGCGCCGACATCACGCCTTTATCGTATAGATTCTGCACACGTTCGTATGATTTCTTCGCAATATCCAAGCCTGCAATCGCCTTTTGCCACAACTCGTAAGCACCGGTTATCTCTTGTACACGGGCACCTTTCACCGCTTTATTACTCTGCGCCAGGGCTGCTGCACGCGCCGCTTCGGCCTGAAGCAGTTTGGCCTCTACCTCCGGGGTGTTCAGAAACACCAGCGTATCGCCGGCACGCACCTGATCACCTTCACCAACCCGGTAAGCATCAATCCGCCCGGGCACCTTACCGGATATACGCACCTGTGTGGCTTCCGCCTGCCCCATAATCACGTCATCGGGAGGTGTCAACAGGAAAAAACCGGCTAAAGCCACCAAAGCCACCACAACCAGTACGGCGATAAAGGCCAACATCATATTGCTCATTGAAAATTTCTTATTCATATCTTTTTAATTGATAATTGGTAATTGATAATTGATATTCTTCATTCCCCCAGCTTCCCCATCGTCTTAGCCAGATATACCTCGGTCAGTTTCACCTCTATCTGTGCATCTATCAGGCCGGAACGTGCCTGTACCCAGGCTGTTTGTGCCTCCATCAGGTTGAGAGCCGGTATAACACCCTCGTCAAATCCGTCATTGGCATGACGCAGGTTTTCTTCCGCCATCTCCATATTCCGGTTGGAAGCGATCAGTTTCTTCTTGGCTTCATTGGTTTGATAAAGCGATTGGTTCACCTGCAACTCTATCTTCTCACGCGCCTCTTCGTATTGTAAGCGTTGTATATTGGTCTCCGCCCGCGCCGCATTCCGCTTATGACTGCCTTCCCACCATCCGCTTAAAGGGATCTGAAGGGTCACCCCCACATGGAATCCTCCGGCAAAATCGTTCTTAAAACCGTTGCGGACGTTAGGATTGGTCACCATATAATTGCCCACTAAGGCCATCTGCGGCAACATATCCGCCAGGACTATATTTTCTTTCTTTTCGTATATACGTGTAGCCAGATCTAAGCTTTTCAACTCATTGCGATTCACAAATGCCTCATTGACATCAACAAGTACGGTTTGCTCTGTAACCGGGTATTGCTCCAACGACTCATCTGCTAATGCCAACGGTTCTTCGAGTGGCAGTCCGCATATCTGCGCCAGCAGCATACGGGAAAGAGCCAGTCCGTTATCCACCTTTGTCTGTGCCATCTCCGCCTCGTTCAGTTTCACCCGTACCGACAATCCATCCGATGGAGTGGCTACCCCCTCTGTTATCATCGCCTGCACATCGCTGTCCATCTTCTTCAATAGATCGACATAAGCGTCTGCCAGTTTCTTTTTATGAACTAAGGAGATCACCTGCCAATAGGTCTCATCCGTTTGATAAATAACCTCCTGCAGTTGCAGGTCGTTCATCGATTCCGCCAATTGACGGGCATACGACGTGATCTGATTATAAGAAACAATCTTACCTCCCATAAAAACTGGTTGCACCAAAGAGACACTACCGACCCAGACGTTCTGAATATCCAGATGAAAGACATCGGTTATGCCGGATGGTATAAGCGCCTCCAACGCACCCAGTTTGCCAAAATCAAATAGATTGATGTCGTGTTGATTCCATAAATAGGCTCCGGTAGCCGATACCTGCGGGAAATACTTCGTACGGGCAGCATTCCGTTCCTCGCCGGCCTGTTTTACTTTCTCGCCGGATATCCGCAGTTCTTTATTGTTTTCAATAGCTAATTGGCGACATTCTTCAAGCGTGAATACCTTTTGTGCTGAAATATTTCCAATCAAACCTAAACACATTGCCACTAATACAAACCTTCTTTTCATTCTATTATATATTAACCATATCCTTTTATTGAAACAAAGAACAAAATGGGTTTGTTTAATTATTTCAACTAAGATTCAAACCCTGGGGCAAAGATACAGCCGGTCGGTATAACAGGATTCGTCTGTTACACGACAATAGTAGACGTTTTGAAGGTAGGATGGGAATTAATTATCCAGCGTAAAAGATTTGCGGCCGATGTGGTTGCCGTCAGCAAATATATCGACTTGATACGTTCCGGGAGACAGGAATTCTTCGATATCCCAATACAGGGTCACCTGTGTCTCTTCTCCGGCGTATTCGATGATCCGCTTCATGGAGTAGTTGATGTGTTTGCCCTCAAACTCAAAGGTATCGCCACGGCTCTTTACCAACACATCGTCGTCGGGTTTCATGATGCGCACAAAGATCGTTTTCTCACCGACAGGCGCCGTGATGTTTTTGGTAATAAGGAAAGAGACAACAAACTGTTCCATCTGTTTGATCTTCTTAACCGTCTTTCCTTTTTTGTTTACGGGGTTGATCTGGATATTGGTGGCATCCAGTTTGCTGGCAAGGGTCACCCGTTCCGCCAACTGCTCTTTTTCTTTCTGTAGGTTGGCTGCCTGGGTGGTCGCCTGACGATAGCGGGTGGTTACTTTTTTGTTTTCTTCTTTCAGCTTCGTATTCTCGGTGTTCAACGAGTCGATCTGCGCCACGTATGTGCGCATGATGCTGCGAAGCGTTTCCAGTTGTTTCTTCAATTCGTTGATGCGGCGGGTATCCGTAGCGCGCACTGTGCGCAACTCTTCCTGCAACCGTTTTACCTTTTCCTGCTCCGTAGCAAGCTGGGCAGCTAACGAATCGTTATTGAATTCAAACTTTATATTCTCGTAGGTCAGAGAGATCTCATTATATTCATCGGCCAGCATCTCCTTGTCCAGTTCATAGCCCTCGACAAGTTCTTTCATCTGGCTTTGCTGATGAAATATATAATAGGCAGCACCTCCGATGATTAAGACCAGAACAATGATAGCGACGATTAGTAGTGAAAGCTTATTGATCTCTTTGTTTTCTTTCTTTTCTGTACTCATAACGGAATTCATAAATACCATACAAAAGTACAATTTAATCGATTGGCACGAAAGAATTGACACCTTTTATACATTTATTAACCAATAAACGCCGTATATTCGTAGCAAGAATGACGTTTTGCTCATTGTGTGTTTCACTTATCTAATTTTATGCAGCCATGAAAAAAATATGTATTGCCCTTTGCATCAGCCTTCTTCTTTTCAATTCGAAAACGATTGCTCAGGAAACCCCTGATGTGTACACCTATATTATCGGAGACTTTATGATCAGTCTGTTGTCGGAGTCGCAACGCGAAGCCAACACCGGCATCCTGGTTGGCGCGACGGAGGAGATGATCGCAACCTGCGCACCACAAGGCACTTTCCCCAATGCGATGAATGCCTTCCTGGTTCAAACGCCGGAACATAATATCCTGTTTGATACCGGTCTCGGACAGAAGCTTTTCGCCAACCTGGAAAGCCTTGGTATAACCGCCGAAGAGGTGGATGCCGTATGCATCACCCACATGCATGGCGACCACATTGGCGGTATGCTGCAATATGAAAAGGTGATGTTTCCCAACGCAGATATCTACCTGCCCCAACCGGAATATGACTACTGGATGAGTATGGAAGCTAAACAGGCGCATCAGGTGATCGAGGCCTATAAAGACCGGCTGAAACTATTCGCTCCCCAAGCGTTAGACACACCAGCGGAGCCACTGCTCCCGGGCGTTCAGGGTATAGCTGCCTATGGACATACACCGGGACATACCCTTTTTCTGCTCGATTCCGATGGCGAACAACTCCTGATCTGGGCCGACCTGACCCATGCCATGGCGCTTCAAATGCCCTACCCGGAGGTAGCCGTCACCTACGACGTCAACCCGACAGATGCCATCGCTTCCCGCCAGGCGGTTCTGCGTTATGTGGCGGAAAAGAAAATTCCTATTGCCGGTATGCATATCGCCTACCCGGGCATGGGTAAAGTAGAAAAACATGCCACCGGCGGGTATCGCTTTATTCCTTTTAAATAAAAAACGGCTCATCAGGGCTTCAAACTCCTTCAAGTCATTTTGACATATTGTAAGCAAAATCCCCCTTTTGCTTTACAATATGATACGTTAAAAAATGTTTCTCCCGGGAGTTTGTGAAAAAAGTCCTGGGATTTCGGAAATAAAGTCCCGCGATTTTGACAATATGATATTTTCAACTCTGTCTTTTTATCGCGTATAGCTGCTTCATGCTATTAGGCTAATTCAGATTTTTTTTCCTACTTTTGCATCGTCAAATTAAATAGATCTACAATATGCAAGAAAGAGTAGTTATTCTTGATTTTGGTTCACAAACGACTCAGTTGATCGGCCGTCGGGTACGAGAATTGAATATGTATTGTGAAATTGTTCCGTACAATAAGTTTCCGTTCGATAATGCGGAAGGTGTAGTAGGAGTTATCCTTTCGGGTAGCCCCTATTCTGTTTATGACGAGAACGCGTTCAAGCCAGATCTTAGCCAGATCCGAGGTAAATATCCGGTGCTGGGTATCTGTTATGGTGCTCAATACATCGCCTACACATCGGGTGGGAAAGTCGAACCTGTTCATACAAGAGAATATGGCCGAGCTAACCTGGCCACTTTGGAGAAACACGATCCTCTATTAAAAGGTATAGATTCCGGCTCACAGATATGGATGTCACATGGAGATACCATCACCTCTCTTCCGGAGAATTTCCGCATCATAGCCAGCACCGGCGATGTAAATGCGGCCGCCTATTATGTGGAAGGAGAAAAAACCTGGGGTGTTCAGTTTCACCCTGAAGTGTATCATACGACCGACGGCGTAAAACTGTTGGATAACTTCCTCAACATCTGCGGAGCTCCCAAGAGCTGGAGTCCGGCCTCCTTTATCGAATCGACTGTTGCCGATCTGAAAAAGCAACTGGGCGACGACAAAGTGATATTGGCGCTCTCAGGAGGAGTCGATTCGTCGGTAACCGCTGTGTTATTGAATAAGGCAATCGGAAAGAACCTGACCTGTATATTTGTGGATCACGGGCTGCTCCGCAAGAATGAATTCGAAAATGTATTGCGCGACTACGAACATTTAGGATTGAATGTAATCGGCGTTGATGCGAAAAATAAATTCTATGAAAAGCTAGCCGGTGTGACCGATCCGGAACAGAAAAGAAAAATCATCGGCAAAGGATTCATTGATGTATTCGATGAAGAAGCCCATAAGCT
The DNA here is from genome assembly GCF_029893085.1 of Parabacteroides sp. PFB2-10. Taxonomy (GTDB): domain Bacteria; phylum Bacteroidota; class Bacteroidia; order Bacteroidales; family Tannerellaceae; genus QVMG01. The sequence goes on along the minus strand of NZ_JARXWI010000002.1, from coordinate 139,559 downwards.
GAAAGATATAAAATGGCTGGGGCAAGGAACGATCTATCCGGATGTAATCGAATCCTTATCGATTACCGGAACAGTGATCAAGAGCCACCACAACGTAGGTGGGCTTCCTGAGAAAATGAATCTGAAGTTGGTAGAACCTCTGCGTCTGTTATTCAAAGACGAAGTACGCCGCGTAGGGATTGAATTAGGCATGCAGCCTCACCTGATCAAACGTCATCCGTTCCCGGGACCGGGTCTGGGTATCCGGATCCTGAGTGATATTACCCCGGAAAAAGTACGTGTATTGCAGGATGCCGACGACATCTACGTTTCTTTATTGCGCGAATGGGGATTGTACGACAAAGTATGGCAGGCAGGTGCTATTCTACTCCCTATCCGTTCGGTAGGGGTGATGGGCGATGAACGCACATACGAAAATACCATCGCGTTGCGTGCCGTAACATCAACCGATGCAATGACCGCAGACTGGGCTCAATTGCCTTATGAATTTCTGGCAAAAGTGTCCAACGAGATTATCAATAAGGTGAAAGGAGTGAATCGTGTGGTTTATGATATTAGCTCTAAACCACCGGCAACAATCGAGTGGGAATAATCTTTTTTTAATAACAAGAAGGGGGTTTTAATGCAAATAAGCATCAAAACCCCCTTTTTTATGAAAAAAATATTTCAAAAAAATTGGTTATTCTAATCAATATTATATATTTGCTGTCGAATTAAACTTTTTAATTAACAACAACTTTATTATGGGTAGAGTAAAAGGATCTAGAATGTCCGACGAAGCTAAAGCTGCTATGCGGGCAAAACGCGCTGCAAATAAATTAGGAAAACAGTCAGCGTTCAACTTAGTAGCAACAAACCTAAAACTTCTTGAATTTGAAGAATTAGAAAATGCAATTGCATTAGCATTGCGTTACAAAAAAGAGAGAGTAGGAGAAGTGGAACTTCGTTTGATCAAAGAAAAAGAAGAGATTGAACAAAAGTTGATGCGTCTGAAAGATATGGATAAATAATTTCAGCCAGAACGTAAGAAAAAGAGAAGGCTATTTCAAGATATTGAGATAGCCTTTTTTTATTGATTAATCAGTTGAATCGTATGACAGGCGACCAAGGCTGCCGTTTCCGTGCGCAGGCGGCTTTCTCCTAAGGAGATAGGGCGGAAGCCATTTTGCAGAGCCAAAGCGATCTCTTCCGGGCTAAAATCGCCTTCCGGGCCGATCAGTATCAGTGCATTCTCCCCCGGAGGACAGGCCTGTTTCAATATAGTTTTATCGTCTTCTTCGCAGTGGGCTATGAATTTGAGTCCCTCCCAGGGTTGTTCTACAAAGGCTTTAAACGGAGTCATACCGACAATCTCCGGCATCCAGGCCTTTTGGGATTGCTTCATAGCGCTTACGGCTATCTTATACAAGCGCTCCGTCTTGATCTCTTTGCGTTCGGAATGGCGGCATAACAGGCAGGTCACCCGGTCGATCCCTATCTCTGTCGACTTCTCCATAAACCACTCTATCCGATCCATATTCTTAGTGGGTGCGACAGCAATATGCAGCCGAACCGGAGAAAAGGGAGTGGGACGTGTTACTTCCTGCACCTCCACATAACATCGCTTCCCTTGTATATCACTGATCTTCGCGTTATAGAACGAACCTTTTCCATCTGTAATATGGAGCTTATCACCTATTTGTGCGCGAAGTACCCGCAACAGATGGCCGGCTTCCTCCGCAGGAAGCTCATTGTTCTGGGCAATATCCGGCGCGTAAAACAATGGCATATTTTTTCTTTTTTATCCTAACATCATACCTACCATTGTCGCAGAAAGGACAGAGACCAACGCGCCTCCTATCATTGCCGGAACGCCAAAGCGGGCAATCAGCCCCTTTTTCTCCGGCGCCAACACCCCCATACCGCCCAACAGGATACCGATAGAGGAGATATTAGCAAATCCACACAATATGTAGGTCGACATAATAATTGATTTCTCATAAATAAAGACCCCGGCATCTTTCCATTGCTGCATCTGTGCATAGGCGACAAATTCATTCAAGATCGTTTTCTGTCCCAGCAAGGATCCTACCGTCGCTATATCGGGTGTCGGCACACCAATCAGCCACATCAAGGGAGCCAGGATAATTCCAATTACAAACTGAAAAGTGAAGCCTTTCGACCGTCCGTCGGTTATCTCCACAATCCAATCATTCAGTCCGGTGTATCGCCCGATCACATCGCTCAAAAGATAATTCGCCAACGCAACAAGCGAAATAAAAACAAGCAACATAGCCGCGATATTCGTCATCAGCTTCACGCCGGTTACCGTTCCCGAAGAGATGGCATCTAATACGGTTGCCTTCTTTCCCTCCTTTTCTACGGCGACCAGATGATCGACCGCCTCTTCCGTTTGCGGACAAAGCATCTTGGCCACCACGATAGCGCCGGGAGCTGCCATCACGGAAGCCGACAATAAATGTTTGGCAAACAGGATGCGCGACATCGGATCATCGCCCGCCAGCATACCGATGTAGGTACCCATTACGGAGCCTGCAATCGTGCCCATGCCGGAAACCATGACAAGAAATATTTCCGATTTATTCATGGCCGGTAGGTAATTCTTTACCAAAACAGGCGATTCGGTCATGCCCATAAAGATATTACCGGAGACAACCAGCCCTTCCGCACCCGATATATTCATAAACTTACGCAAGAACCAGGAAAAAGCCCCGACCACTTTCTGAATGATTCCCCAGTGATAAAACATAGAAACCAGCGCAGAGAAGAAGATAACAATTGGCAAAGAGTGGATCAGAAAGCTAAAGCCATTGGCTTTGGAGGCGTAAGGCCCCAATAGAAAGTTGATTCCTTCCTGGGTGAAATCCATCAATTTGATAAATATTTTCCCGAGACTTTCAAACAAGGTGCCGACAAAGGGTACATAGAGCACAGCCAGCGCAAACACCAATTGCATGCACAACCCACCGCCAACCAGCTTCCAATCGATCTTTCTCCGGTCGGTACTCATCAGAAAACATACGGCAACAATGACTGCAATCCCCAACAATCCCCTCAACAAGGATACCCATCCAAAGCTAAATGGTTCTTCCATCATAATTCATTCTTTTCTTGTTCGCGATGATGCAATTCATCTTTTAATACTTTAGCCAGTTCATAGTTTTCCTTTTCTATGGCCTCTTGAAGGCGTTCCCGGATTGTTTCCGTATCGGCAAGTGCCAACCAGCTATCCAAGTCCTCCTCATTGGCGAACTGGGAGGGGTCGAGTTCGGATATAATCTCACCAATATCGCCCAAATCATCCAGATCATCCAGATCCTCTTCTTCCCCTTCTTCTGCAGATAGATCATCTTCTTCCAATACGACTCCGCAGGCTTTCACAACCTCTTCGGTCGTATAAATCAGACAATCCACCCGCAAAGCGATCGCAATCGCATCCGATGTGCGTGAGTCTATCCTCACTTCCCGTTCGTTATCAGCAAATACCAATTCGGAATAGAATACCCCGTCTTCAAATTTATAGATAAACACCTCCCGCAACTGTATCCCGTACGAGCGCATAAACGCCACAAACAGATCATGCGTCAACGGGCGTGGCGGAATAATATGCTCTAACGCAATAGCGATCGCCTGTGCCTCGGCCGTTCCGACAATGATGGGAATACGGCGGGGACCATCCTCTTCCGCCAGGATCAATGCATAGGCGCTGGATTGGATCTGACTGTTTGTTAATCCCTGAACACGTAATTGAACTCGATTATCCACAAATATCCTTTTTTTAGTAAGAAACAAAAGTACGATTATAATTGGGAATTATAAAGAAATGCTTCAACTTGCTCAAAGGGAGCATCTTTCAACAATACGACTTTGTTTTTATCCAACAGATAAAGACAAGGAATCGCCTTCAGATCATAGATCTCTTCATTTTTCAATTTCACCTCCTTGTCGTACGACAAAATCCAGTCGCCCGGCATTTCTTCCAGATGTTCTTTCCATGCCTGCAGATCTTCATCGGGATAAACGGCCAGGATTTTTACTTTTTTCTCCGCCATAAGCCCCTTAATCACGGTGGATTGCTGAAGCTCCCGCGTTGTTTCCCGGCAAGCATCGCAGTCCGGATTGTAAAAATAAAGAATAAGGCGTTCTGCCGACACGCCATAGAGTTTTCCCTTTTTCCCATCCGGCAGGGTATAGGCAAAGTCCGTTGCGGACTCTCCCAGGCGGTTTTTCAGCGCCAACTTCAATAGATGAGCCGGGCGTATCTTTTCGTCTTCGCCCAACAAAGGCGATTCAACTATGGTCTCCAACACGATGATATACAACTCTTCATTGCGCATCATCGAATTGGGATCGTATAGATAATGCTCATACAGGTCGGTAAAATAGGCATACATTTTAGGCTCTGCTTCCGCCTTTTTCAACATCTTCTTTATAGCCGGGGAAACCTTTTCCGGATGGGCGTAAGGCAAAAAGCCTAAGAAGTTGGAAAAGGCCTGCTCCGTCACCTCCGGATAATGTATATAGGTAGTATCCGTAAAATCAAACTTATCCCAATAATGATCGATCAAATAATCGGCTCGTTCCGTCTTATCTACAATAAGCGTAGGGACATCTACCATTTCAAAAACCGGTTTTTCCCCCTTTTCAGCGTTTACATTCTCTTTTGTTTTATTGTTACATGCCGTAAGAACAACCAAACAGATAAGGATATTGAACCATTTCATAGTGTTGTATTCTAAATCATTTTCTGTACAAATATAAAACATAAACTCGAAAACCACCGGACAAATGCCAGGTATGTTACAAAGACATATTAAAAGCCGCCCGATAGCGAGAGGAATCCACTGCCTATTTTCACACGCCCAACTCTCGAAATGTTAAAAACTCGATTGTAAGCAAAACACCCATTTTACTTACAAATCCATACGTTAAAAAGTGTTTCTCCCGGGAGTTTGCAAAAATACTCCCACGTTTTTGCGCGCAAAGTCCCGCCGAAATTACAAATCGTAAATTGGAGGTTTCGTCAAAAATGGATATATTAACATTTGTTCACATCGCTTCGTGGCATGGAAAACAAATTCCTATCTCCTCCCCTTTTCACTTTATTTGATATCAAACAGATAGAATAGAAGAGTCGTTTTTTAGGAGAAGAAGATGAATTAACCTATTTTAAGGCACATACAGACCAGCATGTAACCTATCGCAAGATTTATGTAACAAAACGATGGTGGTTGGATATGCTTACTCTCTATTTTTGCTCAATCATTTTTTTAGAGTAAAAACAAACATTATTTCATTATGAGAAATTCACTACTATTTTTTCTTTTCGTTTTTTTGTCATCCACTTTTGTTCCGACAATACAGGGACAAACAACCACCCTTGATTTCGAATCGGGTAATATTGATGGATGGACCCCGGTGAATATCGGCGAAGGGATCGATATTACACAGGAAGATAAACATGGCGGAAAATACGCCTTGAAAATGGTCAACGGAACAGGCACCGATGCCTGGAGCGTGCAGGTGGCAGCTCCGGCGGTCAAACTGACTTCCAGAAACACCTATAAGGTTTCTTTCTGGGTTCGCGCTGTCGGTGGCGGTGGTAAAGGGCGTATATCAACGCGCAGTAAAAATCAGTTGGGCGGTCAGTATTGGCCTGATTTTACTGTTTCGAATGAGTGGCAGCAGATCGAGTATAAAGATCTTACAGCTGGTGGCAATTCGGTGGAACTGGTGTTCGATATGGGTTACGTTGCCGGAAAAACATATTATATCGACGACATTGTTATCGAAGAAACATCCACTATAAAATCGGAGAACGAGCATGTCCGTATGAATTTAACGGTAAACGGTACCTCCCGTTCGATGCTGGTATATGAACCCCTCGATCTTCCGGAAAACCGTCCACTGCTTGTTGCTTTCACCGGCATGAATATGGATGCAAACGGCATGCTCGACGGAGGCAAATTTTGGATGGTTGCCGACACAGCAAAATTTGTTGTAGTCTATCCCGAACCACCCGCGAGTTCCTGGGATCAGACAGGCGATTCCGACCTGAATTTCTTCTCGGCTATTATCGACGATATGTACGCCCGATATAAAATCGACAAAAAACGGGTCTATATTACCGGCTTCTCCTGGGGTGGCAATTTCTGCTATCGCATCGCCAACAATATGGCAGATAAAGTGGCTGCCATGGCTCCTATCATGGGACATTCCTGGGGTCCCAATCCGAATATAGCCCAAAGCTCTCATCCGATGCCAATCCACCAGATAACCGGCAGGTATGACGATGTATTCAAGCCTGAGTATGTGCCAGCGATACTGGATAAATGGATTGAATGGAATAATTGCGCGACGCCTCCTGTCGTGACCAATCCTTATCCGGTTGGAAGTACGACCAGCACGGTGGAGAAAAAGTTCTGGGTGAATGAGGCTACCGGGGTTGAAATGATCCAACTCACAACACCTAACGGCCATTCCGTTCCCTACGACCCAAAACAGATCATGGCGAACCTGGAAATATGGAATTTCTGCAAACGATATTCACTCGACGGAAAGATCGGTGATGGAACTTCCAATGCAGGAATCAAGAAACCGGAAGCGATTGCCTTGTCGGAAGAGTATTACAACCTGACCGGACAAAGAATGCCCAACCCGGAAACCACCCAGCAGAAAGGCCCGTTCATCGTAAAAGTTAATATGTCGGACGGCACAAGCCAGTCGAAGAAAATCGTTCGGTAAAACAGGAGATTGGTTATTTACATTTTCATATAGGTAAGCAGGGGAAGAAATCAAAGAAATCACTACCTTTGTGGCTTGATTTAAAACGACAAAGAGTGAATTCTATGAGCGACATGATAATAAACAGTGAAGAAGAGAAGAAAAGCTTGAATTTCATTGAAGCTATTGTTGAGAAAGACCTGGCGGAAGGTAAGAACGACGGAAGGATACAGACCCGTTTCCCGCCGGAACCAAACGGCTATCTGCATATCGGTCACGCGAAGGCCATCTGTATGGACTTCGGGATTGCTGAAGACTATAACGGGAAATGCAAACTCCGTTTCGACGATACCAATCCGGTCAAAGAGGATGTAGAGTATGTGGATTCCATTATGGAAGACATCAAATGGCTTGGTTTCCAATGGGACGAGGTGGTTTATGCATCTGACTATTTCCAGCAGTTGTTTGACTTCGCTGTTGAACTGATTAAACAGGGAAAGGCCTATATAGATGAACAAAGCGCCGAAGTGATCGCTCAGCAGAAGGGCTCCCCTACCCAACCGGGAACGGAAAGTCCCTATCGCAATCGTCCGGTAGAGGAAAACCTCGATCTGTTTATGCGTATGCAGGCTGGTGAGTTCGAAGAGGGTAGCATGATCCTGCGTGCCAAGATCGATATGGCCTCTTCCAATATGCACTTCCGCGACCCGATCATGTACCGCATCATTAAAACACCGCATCACCGTACGGGCAGCGAGTGGAAAGTATACCCGATGTATGACTTTGCCCACGGACAAAGCGACTATTTCGAAGGGGTGACTCATTCGTTGTGTACCCTGGAGTTCGAGGTGCATCGTCCCTTATACGATTATTTCATTGATCTATTACAACAAGATAATAACTACCGCCCACGACAGATTGAATTCAATCGCCTGAACCTCACCTATACGGTGATGAGCAAGCGCAAACTATTGCAATTGGTCAAAGAGGGATTAGTGAATGGATGGGACGACCCCCGCATGCCGACTATCTGCGGTTTCCGTCGTCGCGGCTATACCCCGCAGTCGATCCGCAACTTCGTGAAGAAGATCGGTTATACCAAATATGACGGCATCATCGATGTGGCTCTGTTGGAACATGCCATCCGCGAAGACCTGAATGCCACGGCGCCCCGCGTGTCGGCGGTGATCGATCCGGTCAAGCTTATTATCACCAACTATCCGGAAGGGCAGGTGGAAATGATGGAAGCCATAAACAACCCGGAGGATCCGGAAGCCGGAACGCATGAAATAGCCTTCAGCCGTGAACTCTATATCGAACGGGAAGACTTTATGGAAGAGGCTCCGAAGAAATTCTTCCGTATGACGCCCGACAAAGAGGTGCGTCTGAAAGGTGCCTATATCGTGAAGTGTACGGGCTGCAAGAAGAACGAAGCCGGCGAGATCGAAGAGATCTATGCCGAATACGATCCGAACACGAAAAGCGGTATGCCCGATAGCGGCCGCAAGGTGAAAGGAACGCTCCATTGGGTATCTGTCGAACACAGCCTACCGGCAGAGGTGCGCCTGTATGACCGCCTGTTTATGGTGGAGAATCCTTCGGAAGAGAAAGACAGGGACTTCAAGGAGCTGTTGAATCCTGACTCGTTGCAGGTATTGACCAACTGCCGTGTGGAAGCGGAGCTGAAAAAGGCGAAACCCTATGATAACTTCCAGTTCCAACGCATCGGATACTTCAACCTGGATCCCGACAGCCGGGAAGACCGATTGGTATTCAACCGGACTGTTTCCCTGAAAGACAGCTGGAGCAAAGTAAAAGACAAAGCATAATTTATTTTACGGACTGAACTATCTTTTGGATGAAGAAAGACGAAATTTCACGTCTCTTGAATCGTTATCTGAGCGCCCGTCAGGAAGAGAAGGATATCTATTTCGATGCCGATGAAGTGGATGAGTTGTTGAACAGCCTGGAAGAAGAGGATGACTACACCCTGTATGATGATCTATTGGCGCTTGGGTTAAAGCTTCACCCGGGCAATATCGATCTGTTGATCCGCAAGAGCAGGAAATATATCATCGATGAAGATTACGAAAAAGCGCTCTCGCTCTTATCGGAGCTGGGCGATTCGTTGGGACAGGAAGTAGATCTCTTGACAATGGAATGTTATGCTTCATTGGATAACTACCCGAAAGTAAAAGCGCTGACCGAAAAACTGATCCGGGAAGAGGCCGATTATATGGAGATTGCTTTTGAATACATATCTCCTTTATTGAACGACCTGGACATGCTTGAGGAGGCATACGAATACATCCGCTGGGGACTTTCTCTCTTTCCGGGAAACATCATCCTGAAAGAAGAGTGGTGTTTTGTATTGGAAGCCCGGGGAGAGTATGAAGAGGCGATAGTTCTTTGCAATGAATTAATCGACAAGAACCCTTACTCTTTTGATTATTGGTTTGCCCTGGGGCGGATCCATTCGCTTTGTGGAGAATACGACAAGGCGATCGAGGCTTTTGATTTTGCCCTGACCTGTGACGAATCGGAAGTGGAAGTGAAGATTCTTCGCGCCTATTGCCTTGTCTTAAACGAAAGTTTCGACAAAGCATTGGAAGACTTCAATGATATCCTTGAGATGAACAAGGAGGACGAAGAGTTGACGGAGCGCCTTTTCCCGCTGATAACGGAATGTTATCTGAAGATGGACGAGGGAGAAAAGGTGTATGAATTACTCTACCCTTTTATATATCAAGAGGGACTAATCGACGATCCGACGATCTATATCCATTATATGAATGCCTGTGTCATGACCGGCCGCGAAGAGGAGGCCTACAAGGTTATTGAAAAAGCTGCTTTGCTGTTCCCGGAAAATATCCGTTTGCAGATATTGTTTTTCTTCCTTTATATGGAACAGAAGCAAGGCGACGGCGAATACCGGATCACGCTGGAGCAAATCGCAGCACGGGCGAAAGCGCTTATTGAAACGTATGAGACAGATAATATTCCGGAAAGTCTTTACAGCAAGGGCTTGTTCTTTATGATCATCAACGATATACCCCAGGCGATTCGTTTCTTTGAAAAGGCAGCTACGATACAACCGGATATGGAGCTGTTGCATATTTTCCTTTCCGTAGCCTACATGATGGCTGGCGACCAAGAGAACAGCAATCGCCATCTGCAACAGGCACCCGACGATGAAAAGAAATTATATATGCAAATGACGGATACGGGGTTGGATGCCTCTTTTCGCTTAGTAAACGAAGCGGTAAACAAGAAGCCAAGCGTGAACGATCTGCTTACGGAAGCTTTTTTCCGGAAAAAAGAAAATAAAAATTGATTCAATATGAAAAGGACAATCAAGGATTATATGGTTTTATTGCTGAAAGGGATAGGAATGGGAGCCGCGGATGTGGTACCCGGCGTATCGGGTGGCACGATTGCTTTTATTGTCGGCATCTACGAAGAATTGATCGAATCTATCAAGAGCATTAACGGAGCCAGCCTGAAACTCTTCTTTACAGGGAAGTGGGCAGCTTTCTGGAAGGCGGTGAACGGGAATTTTCTGCTTGCGCTGGTGACGGGAATCGCGATCAGTATCTTTTCTTTAGCAAAACTGATCACTTGGCTACTGGAAACGCATCCGATCCTGGTATGGTCATTCTTCTTCGGATTGGTACTGGCTTCTACCTGGTTTGTGTCGAAAGATATCCGCAAATGGGATTGGAAAACCATCCTTTGCTTTCTTATCGGTGCCGCTATCGCATTGTTTATCACCATTGCCACACCGGCAGAAACGCCCAATGGCCTTTGGTTTATCTTCTTTTCGGGAGCGATCGCTATCTGCGCGATGATACTTCCGGGCATCTCCGGCAGTTTTATTCTGGTATTGCTGGGCAAGTATTATTATATTATGGATGCGGTGAAGTCGTTTAATATTCCGGTTATGTTGGTCTTTATATGCGGCGCGGTTATCGGTATCACCAGTTTTGCGCGCGTTCTTTCTTATACGCTTCGCCGGTTTCATGATGTGACGATAGCCGTTTTGGCGGGATTTATGCTGGGATCGCTGAATAAGGTATGGCCTTGGAAAGATCAATTAACTGAATCAAACATTCTTCCTAACGACTATATCTGGCAGGGAGTTGCACTGATGGTGATCGGCTTCTTACTGGTTTACGTTTTAGAACGACTCTCCGGAAAGAAATAAACGTTTCTATTTGAAATGAAAAACGGAGTTCTTCTCGCGAGAGGAACTCCGTTTTTTGTTAGGTGTTTAGCTAAATGTATCTCTATCTTTTATTGCAATCTTTTCAATCTGTAAAGCAATTGCTGAAGCGCTTCCTGGAAATCATCCATCAAGCCGGCCGAGAAATCTTCTGTAAAGTGCTTACGGCCATCCTGTATGTGATCGTAGAATCCTTCGACATGTTTGATAATATTCTTCGGTGTCTTTATTTGCGGAACAACAATATCCAGGTCACCCACCAGGGCATAAGAAGTTTCTGCCACACTATCCAAGGTTTCATTCAATGAATCAATAGCCTGGTCTAACGCCATGTGTTGCGCATAGCTTGCCGGTCCGGTCACATGCCAGTGGAAAAGCTTCAGGCTTACATTGAAGGCATACAACTCACCGATAAAATTAGCTAACTCTTTCTTACTCTGACTTACACTCACTGTCTTTTCTTTTACTTTCGTTTCCATACTTCTTTTTGTTTATTAGTTATTCGATTTACTACTAATAGAACAGCAAGATGATGCGGAAGGTTTAAAAGAAAGACTGATCAGCTTATAGATAACCTCTATATTTCAATGGAAGCGAATAGATATCAACGACTTAACAGATAGCTTTTAAAAGCCGAAAAGTCCTTCGATAGCTCCTCGGATTGCTTTTCACCCTGCATAAACGCCTTGAGTTTGGCAGGAATTTCTATATCTGATTGAAGAATTTCATCGACCGTTCCTTTGAATTTAGCCGGATGTGCCGTTTCTAAGAAAACACCTGTTTCACCGGCTTGCAAGCCATCCACCAACGCCTGATAGCCACAAGCACCATGCGGATCTAACAGATAGCCATCGGATTCATAAACACGCTTCATCGTTTCCGCTATCTCTTCGTCTGTGTAGCGATAGCCCGAGATCAGGTTTGTTATACGGGTATGCGTATCTGTATCATGTCCATAGAGATCAATGATGCGAGCAAAGTTACTGGGATCGCCTACATCCATTGCGTTCGCAATGGTTGCTACGGAAGAACGCGGATTGTATTTCCCTGTTTGCAGGTATTCCAGAAAGACATCATTGCGGTTGTTGGCAGCGATAAAGCGTTTGATAGGCAATCCCATCCGGTGGGCAAACAGCCCGGCTGTGATATTCCCAAAGTTACCGCTCGGCACACAAACAACCAGCTCGTCTGCCTTCTCTATCCGATCCAGTTGCGCATAGGCATTGAAATAATAGAACGACTGCGGAAGAAAACGGGCTACATTAATCGAATTAGCGGAAGTCAGCATCAGGTGTTCATTCAGCTCCTTATCCATAAAGGCCGCTTTGACCAACGCCTGGCAGTCGTCAAACGTACCATCGATCTCCAAGGCCGTGATATTCTGCCCCAAGGTAGTGAACTGACATTCCTGGATAGGGCTCACTTTTCCTTTGGGATAAAGCACGTACACATGAATACCCTCCACCTCTAAAAATCCATTTGCCACAGCACTGCCCGTATCACCCGAAGTAGCCACCAGGACATTCACCTGTTTGAGTCCCTGTTTACGGATGAAATAGCCTAACAAGCGAGCCATAAAGCGTGCCCCTACATCCTTGAATGCCAATGTCGGTCCATGAAACAGTTCCAGGGAATAAATATATTTACTTACGGGAACCACCGGTGTTTCAAACGACAAGGTCTCTTTTACGATCGTATCTAATGTGTCGGCTTCTATATCTTCTCCGAAAAACGCGCGTGCCACTGTGCAAGCGATCTCATGAAAAGACATATTCTTCAGGTTTTCAATCACTGAAGCGTCCAACGGAATGATGCGTTCCGGCATATAAAGCCCTTTGTCTTCTGCCAATCCTTTTACGACGGCCTTTTCAAGGGTTGCCCAATCGGCTTGTTGATTTGTGCTGTAATATCTCATGATTAATGGAATGTTTCAATAGATAATAAAATGTCAGGATAATAATTCCCGAATAAACTGATCTCTTTCCAATAGGCCATACTTTCCATCTATGACCGATTGTTCGTCGTAACGGGTCACCTTATCGGGCGTTTCTCCCGGCTTATAGATCAGGAAAGGTACCGGCGTGTTGGTATGTGTGCGGATAGCGCATGGAGTCGGGTGGTCGGGCAATACAGCGATCGCCACCGATTCGTCCCAAGTTGCCAGCTCTTCGAAGATAATACGCACGGCGCGCCGATCTAAGTTCTCGATGGTTTTCACCTTTAGGTCGACATCGCCCTCATGGCCTGCCTCATCACTCGCTTCAATATGTAGATAAACCAGGTCGTTTGTCCGCAACGCTTCCAACGCAGCATACGCTTTTCCTTCGTAGTTGGTGTCGTACAAACCGGTTGCCCCTTCCACCGGAATATTGGTCAGTCCGGCATATTTGCCAATGCCCTGAATCAAATCAACAGCAGAGATCACCGCTCCATTCTTCAAACCATACATATCCATCAGGGTACGCATGGCCGGGCGGTAACCGGGCGACCAGGGCCAGATGCTATTAGCCGGATCTTTTCCTTCGGCGATACGTTTGAGGTTGATAGGATGATCTTTCAATATCTCCTGTGAACGCAGGATAAGATCATTCAAGAGTTCGGCCGTTTCGCGCGCCTCTTCTGCCAATGGTTTGACCAATAACGGGCGAAAAGGATGCAAAGGCACATCATGCGGCGGGGTACAATCCAATCGTTTATCGCCGTTTTTCACTACAAATAGATGACGATAAGAGACGCCGGTGTGAAATTTCACCTGCTCCGACCCCAGCTTTTCATCCAGAAACCGGATCAGTTCATCCGCCTCTTCGGTCGATATATGCCCGGAAGAATGATTCACTAAGATGTCGTCTTTCACGTAGACCAGATTGCATCGCATCGCCATCTCACCCGGCTTCAGGTCAACACCTATGCTGGCTGCTTCCAGCACACCCCGTCCTTCGTACACTTTCTCTAAATCGTAACCTAATACGGAAAGGTTAGCGACTTCACTTCCCGGATGAAATCCATCCGGTACTGTCTTTAGTTGCCCTGTCACTCCTAACGTGGCCAACTTCTCTAAGTAAGGTGTATGGGCAAATTCCAATGGAGTTTTGTTACCAAGCATTTCGATAGGCTCATCGGCCGCTCCATCGGCAAGAATTATAATTGTTTTCATATTGCATGTCTATTGGCAGTGCCGGATTCCTACAAACAAACCCTTTCCTGCCAATGCTAAATTTACCGAATATTAGCTATCGATATAATATCCGAAAATACCCCTGCTGCCGTCACATCGGCTCCGGCTCCATATCCTTTGATAACCATTGGATACTCATAATATCTTTCGGTGGATATCATGATAATATTATTGCTTCCTTCCAACTCATAGAAGGGATGATGGCTGTCGACCTCCTGCAGTCCCAACAGGCAAACACCCTGATCCATGGTTGCCACAAAGCGTAAACGCTTATGCTCTTTCTCCAGTTTTTGCCGGCGGGTTTCGAACAACGCATCTACTTCCTGCACGTTCTTCCAGAAATCATCCAAAGAGCCTTCAAAATATTTCTCCGGAATGATACACTCCTGTTTCACATCCTTTTGCTCCACCTTATAACCGGCTTCGCGCGCCAGGATCACCAGTTTGCGACACACATCCTTTCCACTCAGGTCGATGCGCGGATCGGGTTCGGCATAACCGGCCTCTTTCGCCATTCGGATCGCTTCACTGAAAGGGATATCCGCACTCAGCGTATTAAAGATATAATTCAATGTACCGGAAAGCACGGCGGCCAGTTTCAGTATATGGTCGCCACTATTGCGAAGATCATTCATGGTGTTGATGATCGGCAGGCCAGCTCCCACGTTTGTTTCAAACAGGAACTTGATATCCCGCTTGCGGGCTGTCTCTTTCAGCGTCTGATAATTCTCGTATGTAGAAGAGGCGGCCTCCTTATTGGCGGCGACAACGGAGACATTATCGTTCATTAACCGTTCGTATTGTGCTGCCACCTCCAGGCTGGCCGTACAGTCCACAAAAACGGAATTAAAGATATTCATATTCAATATCTCATCAGCCAGCTGCTTCGGACTGCTCGGATGCCCTTTCTCGTTCAGCTCCCCCATATAGTCCTCCAGGTTGATCCCTTCGCGACATAGATAGGCTTTCTTGGAATTGGAGATACCCACTACTTTCAGTTTCAATCCGTTTTGCTCCATCAATTTGGGTTGCTGCACGCGGATCTGCTCCAACAGATGCGCTCCCACCGTGCCTACTCCCGCGATAAAAAGATTCAACACCTTATATTCCGAGAGGAAGAAGGAATCGTGAATGGAGTTTAGGGCTTTGCGCAGATACTTCAGTTTGATAACAAAAGAGATATTTGTTTCCGAAGCCCCTTGCGCACAGGCGATCACACTGATCCCGGCACGTCCCAACGTACCGAACAGCTTCCCGGCTATCCCCGGCGTACGTTTCATGTTTTCCCCAACGATAGCCACGGTTGCCAGCTCTTTTTCGGCCGTCACATCGCTGATCTCGCCCACAGAACGCTCCAGCGCAAACTCTTCGTTCAACACATCGACAGCCAGATCGGCATCGGCATTTCGCACAGCGAAGGTGGTGTTGTTCTCCGAACTGGCTTGCGACACCATAAACACGCTGATGCCATTCTTAGCCAGTGTTTTGAATATACGGTAGTTCACACCGATCACTCCAACCATACCCAATCCCTGTACCGTGATCAGACAGGTATCATTGATCGACGAAATACCTTTGATCATCGCCTTCCCGCTCTCCTTGCCTTTCTCTTTCGAGATATAGGTACCGGGAGCTTCCGGGTTAAAGGTATTCAATATGCGGATAGGAATATTCTTATGGTAAACCGGATAGATCGTAGGCGGATAGATCACCTTCGCCCCGAAGTTACAAAGCTCCATGGCTTCGGTAAATGTCAATTGGTCGATCACATAAGCCGAGCTGATCACACGCGGATCGGCCGTCATAAAGCCGTCCACATCCGTCCAGATTTCCAAAACGGAAGCATCTAACGCCGTTGCCAGAATGGAGGCTGTATAGTCGGAACCTCCACGACCGAGATTAGTCACCTCACCCGTTTCAGCGCTTGTCGAAATAAAGCCGGGCACCAGCGACACCTTGGGTAGTGGAGAAAATGCTTCTTTGATCAACCGGTTGGTCTCATCAAAATCGACAATATGTTTATTAAATTGAGATATTGTTTTTACGAATTTGCGCGAATCAAACAGTTTCGCATCGATCACGCGGGATATAATAGTGGAAGAAATACGTTCTCCATAGCTTACAATCGCATCGGACGTCTTCGTAGAAAGGTCATTAATCAGATAAACACCCCGGAAGATATTACCCAGTTCATCCAACAGACGCATCACTTTTTCCTGCACCTCTTTGCGCTCTTGCGCATCGGGAATAACACCTTCCACCACATCTAAGTGGCGGGTCACTATTTCAGAAAATGCTTTTTCATAAGCCACATCACCCTTTGCGGCCAATTGGGAGGTAGCGATCAGTTTATCCGTGATGCCACCCAAGGCAGAGACGACTACTACGACGGGCTCTTCAACAGCCTCTACGATCTTTTTTACATTCAAGATACTATTTACGGAACCTACGGATGTTCCGCCAAATTTCAATACTTTCATCGTATTCTAATATGTTATGATTGAATAAGAACCGGACCTGCCGGTATGATTAAAAAAAGAGGCAATACTTAAATTGCTACAACCAAAGGGCCTGGCCGCCTTGCGTTGTGAAGTGTAATTTATACCCCCCAAGGGGTTGTTAATGCCCATGTATAATAGGCAAACGTCGTGTTACGGATGTGTAGTGTCTTATTTCTAACTTGCATAGTGAGGGCAAATTTACACATTTTGTCATGCAAACCAAAGAGAATATCATTTATTTTCCTCCTGCTCGCGTTCCAAATCAGCCCGGCTCTTACTCTGCGTTACCAGATAGACCCCGACAAATACCAAAGCAGCAGCCAACAGCTTCAATGGTCCGAAAGTGTCTTGTCCCACCAATACGGTGATAAGCGAAGCCACAATCGGCTGCACATAGTTATACATACTCACCGTGGTCGGACGTATCCGCTTCAGCGACATAGGGATAAGCAGATAAGGAAGAAACGTTGCTCCGAAAAGCACATACGCAATGGCGGAGACCTCCTTCAGATCGATCCCGCCATGCTGAAAAGCCGGTGATTCTGCTATATGGTTGAAAGTAAACGGCAACAACATCAGGCTCGCGAAAAGGAACATCCATTTCATGATGGTGACTGAAGAATATTTCTCGGTCAGCGGTTTAGAGAGAACGAGGTAGACCGAATAGGACAGACCGCTGGTGACAATCATCAGATTGCCCGCCAGGCTACTGGCTTTCGTGCCCCCATCCGCCGATTGCAGGATCAGCATCACCGCCCCGCCTATGCCCAGGAAAACACCGAATGCCTTCTGGCGCGTGATAGGCTCTTTTAGGATAATAGCCGCCAGAATCATGACAAAAATGGGCACTCCGGTGGCAATGATCGAGGCATCGATCGGCGAGGTCACATTCAACCCCTGAATGAATAATCCCTGGTTTAACGCGATCCCACAAAAAGCACAAATAAACAACAAACCTATATCTTTCAAGGGGACATGCTCTTTACGCACAAAAAGGGAGGTAATCCAGAACATCACGCAGGCAAAAAGCATACGCATAATCGTCAATGCTTCAGGTGTAAGATGCCCGGGTAAGAGGTATTTGGAAATCGGCATATTCACGGCAAACAGTACATTCGCCAAAAAGATCAACAGGTGACCTTTCATTTTTTCTTTCGACATCATTGCCTTGCTTTATAAGATAACGCAAAGGTAGTGAGACTTTTTATAAATCATTATCTTTACCGAATAAAAGAACCAGTACATGAAACGGATTATTGAAATATGCGCCAATTCAGCACAGAGCTGCGTGGAAGCGGAAGCGGGAGGTGCTGCCCGGGTAGAACTATGCGCGGCTATTCCGGAAGGAGGCACAACGCCCAGTTATGGAGAGATAAAGATGGCTAAGGCGCTTACGTCACACATCAGGATCCATGTGATTATCCGTCCGCGTGGCGGGGACTTTCTGTACACCGAAGCGGAAATTCAATCGATGCTACATGATATTGAATTATGCAAACAGCTCGAAGTGCAGGGGGTAGTCTTTGGATGTCTTACCCGGGAGGGTGATATCGACACCATCCTATTGAAACGGTTGGTCGATGCAGCCCGCCCCCTGTCGGTTACCTTCCACCGCGCCTTCGATGTATGCCGTGACCCCTTCATTGCCCTGGAGCAGCTTATCGAAGCCGGTTGTGACCGTATCCTCACCTCCGGACAGCAACCAACAGCCGAACAAGGCATCTCCTTGATCGCCGAACTGGTGAAAAGAGCTGGTGACCGCATTATTATCATGCCCGGATGTGGCGTGCGCGAAACAAATATCGCCCGGATTGAAATGGAAACCGGCGCCAAAGAATTTCACACCTCAGCCAGAAACACAGTGTATAGCCAGATGGAATACCGCAATGAACGTGTACCCATGGGAAGTAGCCCTGTCACCTCGGAGTTCGAGACAGTGCAAACGGATCGTGAAAAGGTAGCGAAGTATTTATGATTCGACTACAGCCGGTAGCATGTCATCCTCATCATCGTCGTCTTTCGGTTCAGGCCGCACAAAGAATGCGCTTAACTCGAAGAGTCCGTACAGTGGGATAAAGACAATAGCTAATGTAAACGGATCACCACTGGGTGTGATAAAGGCGGCTAATACCAATAAAGCAACAATGGCATGGCGGCGATAGCGATGGAAGAATCCACGATGAATCAAGCCTAACTTTGACAATAACCACGACAACAGGGGCATTTCAAAGATAACCCCCATCACAAATATCAACATCAGGAAGTTATCCATATAGGATTCCAGGGAGACCTGTTCGGTAATCGCCTCACTGATCTGGTAAGTAGCCAGAAAACGGAGTGTAACCGGGAACACCATGAAGTAGCCAACGGCACATCCTAAAAAGAACATACCCGTCCCGAAAAAGAATACCCAGCGGACATTCTTCTTTTCATTTTCGTAAAGAGCCGGACTGATAAACTTCCATACTTCAAACATCAAATAAGGAAAAGTCAACACCAACGCTACCCAAAACGAGGTAGTCATGTGGGTGAAAAACTGCGAAGCTAATTTGATATTGAATATATGAATACGGAACGTGGGATCACAAAAGTCGGTTACAATTTTCAGTAGCGACCCGGCCTTACAAAACAAGCGGTAAGTCCAGAAGTCACCACGGGTAGGCGCCATAATAATACCATCAAAAATACCATTTTCTCCCCGCATAAAAGCAAACAGGAGTATGGCAAACAGAAATAGCGCACCAATGATACGAAAGAGAGTCCAACGAAGTTCTTCCAGGTGATCCCAGAATGACATTTCATCTTGTTGCATCTCGTTCTCTTATTTCTTATCGTCTGTGTCGTCTAATTTGATGTCGTCTTCCAAACCTTTCACACCATCTTTGAAGTTTTTCACCCCTTTGCCGATTCCTTTCATCAGTTCAGGAATTTTCTTTCCACCGAAGAGTAACAAAACAATGATAGCGATGATCACAATCTCACCTGTTCCCAGGTTACCGATAAATGCTAAATGGTTCATACGTGTTGAATATTATCGTTAGTAATTTGTTCTAATTCTAACGCAAAGATACTATTCAAAAGCAAAGACGCCCAATTTATCAAGGAATTATTACCTTTGCACCGTCTTAAAAATCTGAAATTAGAAAATTATTAGAAAATGAAAGCGTATGTATTTCCCGGCCAGGGAGCACAATTTGTAGGGATGGGTAAGGATCTGTATGACAACAACCCATTAGCCAAAGAGATGTTTGAAAAAGCAAATGAAATACTTGGTTTTCGCATTACCGACCTGATGTTTGCCGGTACGGACGAAGATCTGAGACAAACCAAAGTGACTCAACCGGCCATTTTCCTTCACTCCGTTATATTAGCGAAGACATTAGGTGAAGAGTTCCAACCGGATATGGTAGCAGGTCACTCCTTAGGTGAGTTCTCTGCCCTGGTGGCTGCCGGCGCTCTTTCTTTTGAAGACGGGCTGGTATTGGTATCCAAGCGCGCCATGGCCATGCAGAAAGCTTGCGAACTGACTCCGTCTACGATGGCAGCCGTATTGGCCTTGCCGGATGAAAAGGTAGAAGAAATCTGTGCCGGCATAGACGATGTGGTGGTATGTGCCAATTATAACTGTCCGGGACAGCTTGTTATCTCGGGAAGTATGTCGGGTATTGAAAAAGCCTGCGAGTTAATGCTTGAAGCGGGTGCCAAACGTGCCCTGAAATTGAATGTAGGAGGCGCCTTCCACTCTCCGCTGATGGAACCGGCTCGTGCCGAACTGGCTGAAGCGATTGAAAAGACAGCGATCAACGCACCTGTCTGCCCGATCTACCAGAATGTAGATGCCAAACCGGCTACCGATCCGGCAATTATCAAAAACAACCTGATTGCACAATTGACAGCGCCGGTACGTTGGACACAGACAATCCAACACATGATTGCCGATGGTGCTGATCATTTCACAGAATTAGGTCCGGGAAGCGTCCTGCAGGGATTGATCAAAAAGATCGACCGTTCGGTAGCTACCGAAGGGAAGCAATAAGAAAGCAGCCCCTCCAAACCTCCCCCAAGGGGAGGCTTAAAGACAAAAACCCCGACTATCTGATAGTAGCCGGGGTTCTTTTTTGTATGTATCCTTCTTAAGCCTCCCCTTGGGGGAGGTTTGGAGGGGCTAAAACTGCGGATTATCTACCTTCTCATCCAACAGAGCCAGATTGATCACTTCGCTGATATCTTCCACATAATGGAAAGTGATTCCTTTCAGGTAGTCCTCTTTTATCTCATCGATATCTTTCTTGTTTTCAC
Organism: Parabacteroides sp. PFB2-10; assembly: GCF_029893085.1. Lineage (GTDB taxonomy): Bacteria > Bacteroidota > Bacteroidia > Bacteroidales > Tannerellaceae > QVMG01. The sequence goes on along the minus strand of NZ_JARXWI010000002.1, from coordinate 118,639 downwards.
GGCATAGGATCACCTCCTTGATGCCAGCCCGCTTAGCTGCCAGGATCTTTTCTTTGATCCCGCCTACCGGAAGCACCTTGCCACGAAGCGTAATCTCGCCTGTCATCGCCAGGTTCTCTTTCACTTTGCGCTGTGTAAAGGCTGAAACCAACGAGGTTACCATCGTTATACCGGCGCTCGGCCCGTCTTTCGGAATAGCTCCCTGCGGTACATGCACATGCACATTCCAGTTTTCAAACATCTCTTCCGGAATATCAAACATGGAAGCATGCGCATGTATATACTCCAGCGCGAGCATAGCCGACTCTTTCATCACCTCTCCCAGGTTACCGGTCAAGGTAAGCTTGGCTCCTTTTCCTTTGCTCAGGCTGGCCTCCACAAACAGGATGGCACCACCCACCGCAGTCCAGGCCAGACCGGTTACCACACCCGCGTATTCATTCCCCTGGTATTTATCACGGGAATATTCCGGAGCACCCAGGTATTCCTGCAGCATATCGGGCGTGATCTGCGACGGTATCTCCTCTTCCGAGGCAATTTTGCGGGCAATCTTGCGAGTGACCTTGGCAATCTTTTTGTCTAATTCACGCACACCACTCTCACGCGTATACGAATCCACAATGGCCTGAATAGTTTTTTTCGGGAACTTCACACTCTTACGAGCGATGCCATGTGCATCCAATTGCTTTGGAATCAGGTGGCGGTTGGCTATCTCAATCTTTTCTTCCATGATATAACCACTCACCTCGATCAGCTCCATACGGTCGAGCAGTGGCTGCGAAATGGTATTTAGGTTGTTTGCCGTTGCGATAAACATCACCTTACTCAAGTCGTAATCGATATCTAAGTAGTTGTCATGAAACGCGCTGTTTTGCTCCGGATCGAGCACTTCCAGCAAAGCCGACGCCGGGTCGCCCTTGAAATCGCTCGATACCTTGTCGATCTCATCTAAGATAAACACCGGATTAGACGATCCGGCTTTCAATACATTCTGGATGATACGCCCGCTCATGGCGCCGATATAGGTGCGCCGGTGCCCGCGAATCTCCGCTTCATCGTGCAGACCGCCCAACGACACACGCACATATTTCCGGTTCAACGCCTCCGCAATGGATTTCCCCAGCGAGGTCTTCCCTACGCCCGGAGGGCCATATAGGCAGATAATCGGCGACTTCATATCACCTTTTAGCTTCAGAACAGCCAGGTGCTCGATGATACGTTCCTTCACCTGCTCCAATCCGTAATGGCCTTTATCCAATACCTTTTGCGCATGATTCAGGTTGAAATTATCTTTGGTGTACTCGCCCCAGGGCAGGTTTACAATGGTTTGTACATATTGTGTCTGAATAGAGAAGTCAGGCGACTGCGGATGCAGACGTTCCAGCTTGCGCACCTCCTTATCGAAAGCCTCTTTCACATAAGCCGGCCACTTCTTCTTTTCCGCTCTTTTCCGTAATTCGTTTACTTCCTGATCATTGATATTGCCGCCCAGTTCCTCCTGGATTGTTTTGATCTGTTGCTGCAAGAAATACTCGCGTTGTTGCTGATTGATATCCTCATGCGTTTTCATTTGGATAGAGGCTTTCAACTGCATCAATTGGTATTCCCTATTCAATATGAAAAGCAAGCGATACGCCCGCTCGCGCAGGTCGTTTATCTTGAGCAACTCCTGCTTTACGTCGGCTGATACCGGCAAATTGCTACAAGAGAAATTCACTAAGTAAACCATATTATGGTTATTCTTGATAGAGAAAATCAGATCGCGCGATGGATCATTGGCCACGCTCAGCATCTTAATCGTCAAGTCCTTGATGGTCGACAATAGCGCTTCGAACTCCTGGTCGTTTCTATCCGGACGGGTATCATCCAAGAGAGTTATCTTTCCGCTCAAGAAAGGTTCTGTTTCTGTTATCTCCTGTAGTTCAAAACGTTTCTTTCCCTGCAGGATAACGGTTGTATTTCCGTCGGGCATTTCCAATACCCGTACAATATTGGCTACGACCCCTACATTATACAAATCATCATACCCCGGATCCTCCGTCTCGATTGATTTCTGGCAGGTGACCCCAATCATTTTCTTTTTGCGAACCACCTCCCGTATCAACCGCATGGACTTCACACGTCCTACGATCACCGGCAGAGCCACGCCGGGAAACAGGATCATATTGCGTAAAGGAAGGATAGGCAGCGTATCGCCCACTTTTTCCAAACCCTGTGAAAAATCATCATCCATATCGCACTCCATAATAACCGGCAACACGATGGATTCGGTATCATCAAAATGATTTGTATGTAGCGTTCTAAATTTATTATTCTTCATTCTTCTTTTTACCTCAATTGGTTGTATAGCAGCTAAAACATAAAACGTGCCAAAGTTACATTTTTTCATTCAATAATAGTTAATTTTGTATTGTTTTAAAAATAAAGAAAATGCCTAATTCTTTTTTCCACTTCAAGCAGTTTACAATCCGACACGATAAGTGCGCCATGAAAGTCGGAACCGACGGAGTTCTCCTGGGCGCATGGGCTTATGCAGACAAGGCCAAACGCGTATTAGACATCGGTACCGGCAGCGGCCTGATTGCTTTAATGATCGCACAACGCAGCCAAGCCCTCATCGACGCCATCGATATCGATGAGGGGGCTTACGTTCAGTCACTTGAAAACGTTGCCGACAGCCCTTTCTCCGAACGGATAAGGGTGTTTCACCAATCTTTGGAGCAGTTTGCCTCAGAAAAAAGAGACAGTTATGACCTGATTGTTTCCAACCCTCCTTATTTTATCTCATCCCTGAAGCCACCTACTGAAAATCGGTCGATAGCACGTCATACCGATACCCTGGCGTTAGACGACCTGATCCGTTTGAGTCGATCCATGCTTTCCGACGATGGGCGCCTGGCTCTTATTCTCCCTTATGACCAGGAAAAACAGCTGTATGATCTGACAGAAAGTGAAGGTCTTTTTGTCATCCGCCAGACAAATGTTATTCCTGTCGTGGGAAGCAGCCCCAAACGCCTGTTGGTGGAGATAATACAAAAGCCCTCTCCCACCCTGACCATAGAGACTTTAACGATTGAAGTCGAAAGACACAAATACACTCCCGAATACCAAACACTCACCAGCGCCTATTATCTCAATATGTAAAATATTGTTAATTTGTCCATTTTCAGCGAAACCCCCAATTTACGATTTGTAATTTCCGCCCGACTTTGCGCGCAAAAAAGCGGGACTTTGGAGACAAACTCCCGGGAGAAACACTTTTTAACGTATGGGATTGTAAGCAAAATGGCCGTTTTGCTTACAATCCATATTTTAACATTTCAAAATTTGAGGCGGTTCACTTTTTGTGTTAAAGAACAGGGGTATGTTTTATGCGCTTGGCAATAAAGCCCTTGTAAAAGAAGGTTTCAAAATAAAAGGAGTCAAAATAAATAAAATTGACCACACAAATTTGTTTTCTATCTTAGATTATGTATTTTTGGTTCATTAAAACATAGGAATAACAAGGTTTCTATGAAATAATATAACTTAAAACCTCTAATATATATTATGAGTTATCTCAAATTTGACAAACGATTAATGGTTAACCTGGAAGAGTCGCTGACTCGTGAAGTGCTCAGAACGAACAGAAAAGGAGCCTATCATTGCACGACTATTGTGGATTGTAATACCAGGAAATATCATGGGTTACTCGTAATGCCTGTACCCGGACTGGATGATAATAATCATGTGCTTTTATCCTCTTTGGACGAGACGGTTATTCAGCATAAAGCGGAATTCAACCTGGGACTGCATAAATACCAGGGAGGTAGTTTCAGTCCGAACGGGCATAAATATATCCGGGAATATACGTCGGACACCGTACCGCGTACGCTGTACCGGGTGGGTGGAGTGATTCTTTCGAAAGAGAAGGTTTTTTCTTCTTTTGAGAACCGGATCATGATCAAATACACACTGGAAGATGCTCATTCGGCAACAACCTTGCGCTTCCGCCCTTTCCTGGCATTCCGGAGCGTGAAGGAGTTGACCCATGAAAACGGATCGGTAAACCAATCGTACGAAGAGATTCCGAATGGCATAAAAACCTGTATGTATCCCGGATACCCGGAGCTTTATATGCAATTCAACAAGAAAGCGACCTTTGTGTTCCAACCCGACTGGTATCGGGCTATCGAGTATCCGAAAGAGCAGGAAAGAGGATATCCGTATCAGGAAGACCTCTATGTGCCCGGCTATTTTGAGGTGGCCATCAAGAAGGGGGAATCGGTCTATTTCTGTGCGGGAGACGAACCGATTGTCACCACACGCCTGAAATCGATGTATGAAACAGAAGTAAACTCACGTACGCCGCGTGACAACTTCTTTAACAGCCTGAAAAACTCGGTTCAACAATTCTATTATCGCCCGAATGAAACAGATGCCTATCTATTGGCAGGCTACCCCTGGTTCAAGGTGAGAGCACGCGACCTGTTCCTTTCCTTACCCGGTGCGACTCTTTCCATCGACGACCCGGTGCGGTTCGAGAAAATTATGCATACGGCCATTCCCGCCATACGCCAATTTATGGAAGAGGGCTCGGAAGACAATATGGTAATCCATGAGATCGGGCAGCCGGATGTGTTTCTTTGGGCTATCTGGGCCATTCAGCAATATTGCACCCATGTCGGCATAAAGAAGGCTTGTGAGCAATACATGGATATTGTCGGTGAGATGATCGATTACATCCTGGATCAGAAACATCCGGATATGCGAGTGATGGAAAATGGCTTATTGTATGCCGAAGGGAAAGACAAGGCTATCACCTGGATGAATTCCACGATAAACAGCAAACCGGTGGTTGTCCGTTCCGGATATATTGTTGAGTTTAACGCGCTTTGGTATAATGCGCTCTGTTTTTATAATGAGTTGACCAATGGGCCGCAGAACGATAAACTGGCGCCCCTGATCATGCGTATAAACATCTCGTTCCCGGAGACATTCGTAAACGGATATAATTATTTGTTCGATTCTGTTAGTGGCAGTCGGGTAGACTGGAGTGTGCGACCTAATATGATCTTTGCCGTGGCATTACCTTATTCTCCCCTGTCGCGTGTTCAGCGCCGGGCGGTATTGGATTATGTGACGAAGGAGCTGTTGATACCTAAAGGACTTCGTACGTTAAGTCCCAAGAGCGAAGGCTATCGTCCCTATTATGTCGGGCCGCAATATGATCGCGACCTGGCCTATCATCAGGGAGCTGCCTGGCCTTGGTTGTTAGGACCTTATCTGGAGGCTTACCTGCGTGTGTTCGGCAAATCGGGCGTTTCGTTTGTCGAACGGATGCTGATCAGCATAGAAGAAGAGATATCCCTGCACTGCATCGGTACTATTTCCGAATTGGTTGATGGGAATCCGCCGTTTACATCCAGGGGGGCAATTTCCTACGCACCCAGCGTGTCCGCTATTTTGCGCGTGTTGGATCTGTTGAAGAAATATGATGTAGAATAATCGAATACTATTATATATGAAAGCATTAATGTTTGGATGGGAATTCCCTCCGCATATTCTGGGAGGATTAGGTACGGCCAGCTACGGGCTGACGCGTGGCATGGCCATGCAGCCCGATATGGATATTACCTTTTGTATTCCCAAACCATGGGGGGATGAAGACCAAAGTTTCCTGAAAATCATAGGGGTCAACCACGTTCCCGTTGTCTGGCGCGATACAGACTGGGAGTATATACGGCAACGATTCGCCAAGGTCAATCTGGATCCGCAGGATTATTACGATTTCCGGGATCATATTTATGCCGATTTCAGTTATCGTTATGTGAATGATATCGGGTGTTTTGAATTTTCAGGTCGCTATCCGGATAACTTATTGGAAGAGATCAATAACTATTCCATCGTAGCCGGTGTGATTGCGCGAACGAAACCCTTTGATATCATCCACGCACACGACTGGCTGACCTATCCGGCGGGATTGCATGCAAAGAACGTAACCGGTAAACCGTTGGTTATTCATGTACACGCAACCGACTATGATCGTAGCCGCGGAAATGTGAACCCGGATGTGTATGGCATCGAGAAGAACGGCATGGACAATGCCGATCATATTATAACCGTTAGTAACCTGACCCGCCAGACGGTGATCGAGAAGTATCATCAGGATCCGGCAAAGGTAACAACCGTACATAATGCCGTTGAACCGTTGAGCCAGGAAATCCTGGCTATACCCGATAAGAAAGGGGTAAAAGATAAGGTGATTACTTTTTTGGGACGTATTACGATGCAGAAAGGTCCCGAATATTTTGTCGAAGCCGCGGCAAAAGTATTACAGAGAGCTCCGAATGCCCGTTTCGTGATGGCAGGGAGTGGCGATATGATGAATAAGATGATTCGCCTTGTGGCGCAAAGAAATATAGCAGACCGTTTCCACTTTACCGGTTTTATGAAAGGAAAACAAGTATATGAGGTATTGAAAGCAAGTGATGTCTATGTGATGCCTTCCGTATCCGAGCCTTTCGGCATCTCTCCTTTGGAGGCGATGCAGTGTGGTGTTCCTTCTATTATCTCCAAACAATCGGGATGTGCCGAGATTCTTGATTACGCCGTCAAGGTGGATTACTGGGATATCGAAGCCATGGCCGACGCGATGTATTCCATTATTACCTATCCGGCGATGCACGAATTCCTGAAAGTAGAAGGAAAGAATGAGGTGGATAACATCAAATGGGAGTATGCCGGCCAGAAGGTACGCCATATTTACGATCAATTACTGAACAGATAAAAAAATTAAAACAAGATAAAGTATGAAAACGATTTGTTTCTATTTTCAGATACACCAGCCGTTCCGTTTAAAAAGATATCGTTTTTTTGATATAGGGAATGACCACTATTACTACGATGACTTCCAGAACGAAGAGATCATGCATCGTATAGCCGAGCGTTGTTACATTCCGGCCAACCGCATGATGCTCGATATGATTAAAGCGAGCGGCGGGAAGTTTAAAGTGGCTTTCTCGATTTCCGGCACTGCTTTGGAGCAGATGGAAATCTATGCGCCTGAAGTAATCGATAGCTTTAAAGAACTGGCTGCGACGGGAAATGTAGAGTTTCTGGCCGAGACCTACGCCCATTCGCTCGCTTCACTGGGTGATCCTGAAGAGTTTAAACGCGAAATAACGCAGCATAAGAATAAGATTAACACCCTGTTTGGTGTGAAGCCGAAAGTCTTCCGCAATACGGAATTGATCTATTCGGATGACATTGCCGAGCTGGTTTATGACAATGGCTTTAAAGGGATGCTGACAGAAGGCGCCAAGCATGTGTTGGGATGGAAAAGTCCGAACTATATGTATTCCTCTTGTGTGTGCCCGCAATTGAAACTTCTCCTGAAGAACGACCGCTTCAGTGAAGACCTTTCCATGCGTTTTAATGATTATACCTGGAATGAATATCCGCTGACGGCAGACAAATTCATCTCTTGGATTGCCTCTACTCCGGAGTCGGAACAGATCATCAACCTGTTTATGAATTATGAAATCTTCGGGTCGTTGCATCCGGCCGAGTCGGGTATTTTTGATTTCTTCCGGGCCTTGCCAAGGTATGCCGCCGAACACAATATTTCGTTTTCAACCCCTTCCGATATATTCAACTTACTGAAACCGGTTGATTGTATTGGGGTGCCCTACCCTATGTCGTGGGTAGATGAAGAGAAAGATACCGGATCGTGGCTGGGTAATGTATTGCAGAAAGAGGCTTTCCAGAAGATCAATGAGATCAGCGAACGCGTGCGATTGGTGGAAGACCGGCGCATCCTGCAGGACTGGAATTACCTGCAAAGCAGCGACCACTATTATTATATGAACACCCGTCACCCGGGCGGCGGATTCAGTCCGTACGACAATCCATATGACGCGTTTAACAACTACATGAACGTATTGGCGGATTTCATCAATCGTGTCAATGCTCAGTTCCCGGAAACAATTGAGAATGAAGAGTTGAATGCCCTTCTTACGACGATTAAGAACCAGGGTGAAGAGATTGAACATCTGCAGAAAGAGATCGAAAAGCTAAAGAAGAAAGCGGCGAAAGCGAAGATCTAAGACGAGAATAGTCAAACAAGAAAGAGGATAGGAATAACCTCTATATAATTAGTAAAGGAGAAGTTGTTACGCAACCTCTCCTTTATTGAGGAATTACCAACCGTTTATGTTTCTGGGTTAACCCGGAAAACAAAAGCAGTTGTTCCAATTTTGTGTAGACTATAAAACAAAAACAGGCGGAGTTCATAACGAACTCCGCCTGTTCTCTTATCCTATCGAAAAGCTTTTGTTATGCTTTTGCTTCTGCTTCTGTGATGGAAACGTATGAACGATCACCTTTTCCTTTGTGGAACAATACAACACCATCAACTAACGCATACAATGTATGGTCTTTACCGATGCCTACATTCTTTCCCGGATGGTGAGCTGTGCCTCTCTGACGAATCAGAATGTTACCGGCTTTCGCTGTTTCTCCACCAAATAATTTCACGCCTAATCGTTTACTGTGCGATTCGCGTCCGTTCTTCGAACTACCTACACCTTTCTTATGTGCCATTTTCTTTTAATTCTTTAAACGTTAAGCAACAATTTCTTTAATACTTACCTCTGTGAACTGTTGACGGTGTCCGTTCAACTTACGGTATCCTTTTCTTCTTTTCTTGTGGAAGATCAATACCTTGTCACCTTTTACCAGCGGAGAAAGCACTTCGCAAACTACTTTCGCACCCTCAACCGTAGGCACACCTACAGTCACTTGTCCATTGTTGTCAACCAACAATACTTTGTCAAACTCAACAACAGCTCCACTTTCAACGTTAGGAATGTGGTGTACGAACATCTTTTTTCCTTGTTCTACCTTGAACTGTTGTCCGTTAATTTCTACAATTACGTACATCTGTCTTTTATACTTTAAACAGGTTATGTCCCGGGGGTGGGCGTCGTCTCCGAATCCTCTTGTCTACCCTCTGCGGAAAATCAGAGTGCAAAATTACTGTATCCGAATCTATTATCCAAATATTCCAATCTTTTTTTCTCCCTTTAGAAGCCGAAAGGACCGAAATCGGGCGTTTCTTCTTTGCTTTCTTTTCCTTTTATATAGATACAGGTATCTTGTGAGTCTATCACCATCGTCGGATCGAGCTTTGCCAGAATCGCTTCGCATTGTTCCCGATTGTCGCAACAAACAGATGCTTCATAGGAGTCTTCCTCCCCACCCTTCCGAAACCAAACGCCTTTATAGGCCAGCTCTTTCAAGCGCCCTGAAAGATCTTTGCTGATATTCGACAAAGAGATCGATCCTCGTGCATACTTCAATACGCCCGAGAAAGGAGACTCTGCCTGCCATTTCTCCGGAAAAGCCGGAAGATCGCTGTCCGTTTCCGGAAAATAGTGAGCAATTAACCCGCTAACTCCCTTTAGTGCCGCCTCCGAACCGGAAGGGAAAACCACCGATACGTAACGATTACCGATGACTCCAAGCCATTGATAAGGAGACAAACAGTTTATACCTCCTCCCTGATCGGCCTCTTGGCAACGAAACACCTGCATGGAATAGATACCAAAAGCATCTTCCGGCGTCGGCATCTCATAGATATCAATCGTATAAGACTCTCCATTCCACTCCACATCCCGATTAGTCAGCCTCTCCACACCGTATTCCAGAAACAGGTCTGCCCCGCCATTCATAAAGCCATACAAGCCCTGCCCCGTAAACACGCGCTCGCGGACAACAGACAATTGGCTATGGATAATGGATAATTGACTACAAGCAAAACATAAATATAAAACCCAGAAAACCTTCTTCACGTTAATATTGTCTTAATTATCAATTATCAACTATCCATTCTCAATTCTACAAGATCTATCTTGTCCAAATCACTTACCCCCAACTTCAATTCATCCGCCAGTTCCATAAACAGACGTGATCCTTTGCGATCCTCCTTTTGAATGCCCTCTTCAATTCGTTTCTTGATGATAACTTCATGCGCAATGCGGTCGACCGCTACCGGATCGGTTCCGGCCAGAATCGTTTTATACTGCGTAATAAATTGGGGATTCGCTCCCGGTCCTCCGTCGAAACAGCCGATCAAGCCATCGGCGATATTCAATACTACCTTATCGCGCAGGGGCGGAAATGCACAAACATACGCGCAGGTCTCATGCCACAGATCGGTATGCAACCGTTGCGTATTAGAGATGGAACCAAAACCCAGGTTCTTCATGCACACCGTGATGGAATAACCGGCGTTCTTCAATATGGGAACATTGATAATCTTGGTTACCTCTTCGGTACATATCTTCGTGAAATAAGAATTCTTACCACCATTCACCATATAGGGTATCGTATAGGCATCGTATTCTCCTTCGACATCGGCGTAGAGATAATGCGCCTTATCAATGCGGTCTTCGCTATAATAACGCCCTTCGGCATTGATATAACTCTTGTTTTCATCATAACATTCCGTAGAAGAGATCTTTATGCCCGGGTAGTTTGCTTCTGTAAAACCGGAATCTTCCAGGTTTTCCTGTCGGCGATCCCAGATGACCAAGCGTTCGCGAGGAATGCCGGCCTCTTCCAGTTGTTTGACGATCGCTTGGGTCACCGCATGCGAAGTCGACAACAATTTCCCACCTATCGGGTTCACTTTGATACCGATCACATCCTCCGGTCCGACAAACTGCCGCCAGGCTTTCTTCAGATCGGTCTCGCCGGTAAGCTTCAACAGGCACTCTTTCACCATATCATAAGCAACCGTTTCGGATGGCCTCCCGTCAACAATGCTACCGGCATGATCTACTTTGACCACTTTCCCGGGGTATTTGCCCGGCATCGACAGCGCCGTTCGCGGAATAGATTTCGCAACGTCAATATTGGTTTCTGGTTTCACCTTTTCCTGCATAAGGGAAGGAGCCGCTTTGATAATTGGAGTAACAGCAGCACCTACTCCACCAGCCATCAGTGCGCGGAAGAATTTACGTCTTTTCATAATATGTTGATTTAGTGTTGTTGGATCACAAACATACAAAAATAATCCACGAAAGAAGACTCTATCCTATACAAAAAAAGGAACTGTTTTCAGTTCCTCTTTTTCATTTATCCTCAAATTGCTTTATTTACTATTCTGCCAATAGAACAGAATAATGATCTGCTATATTTAAGAACGGTTCAAAAGAATATTTTTCTGCCTTCTTCCCATGGTAGCGGGTGTAGGTGCCTTTCAGCGCAAGCCGTGCATTCTTCATCCAAGGTCGTGCTTGCAGTGTTTCTTTATAATACACGACCTGCATCTTCTTCGGCTCATTCTTCAAGATCACGTAAGCCGGCCGAATGGCTTTTTCCCCTTTACTCAAGCGAGTCGCACGGCGGTAGTATTTATCTTTGTTTCCACCTTGCAACACAATCGGTGCCAACTCAAACGTTTCCGATCCAAAATAGAGAATAGGCGTAATAGTCAGCGTATGATATTTCACCAAAGGGATATCTGTCATACAGATAGTTGCCTGAAAGAAAGCCGAATCATTTTCCACAAACAATTCATAATCTTCCACAAAAGCTTTTCCTTTATAAACAGCCGTCTGTTGCGCCTGAACAGAAACCATAGAAGCTACCAACAGGCAAAGTGTAAATAGTATATTTGTTTTCATTGTCCTGATCATTTGATAAAGTAAGTAATAGATATACCGGCCTTCGTTATTCCCCAGTAATCGGTTTTATACAATCCCAGGTATTCCTGCTTGTCCTCTTTCATGACAAACTTGTCGTACTCAAAATAGCCATACCCGAAGCCTGCCGTAAACTCAAGACTCCAACGAGGTGACAGGTAAAGCTGGTAGCCGTATGAGATACCTCCTCCATAACCTACCCCATCGTAAGCATGATCTTTATTCATACCAAAAGGCAGATCCACTTTTTTGAAAACATAATCCATGTAATAGCCATGCAGACCTATGAAATGTCCGTTGAATCGTTCTACTGGCCAATAACGGAATTCCGGTTGCACCAACCAGTGTTTCAACGACTCCTTCTTCGTAATCTCAAAAGGAGCATAATTACCGGAAACATCCCCGGTAAAATGCCGTCCCAGAGAGAACTCGACTCCCAGGTTCGGACAGGTAAGGGCATCATACAGCCCATTCGTTTTAATAACAACATATTGAGCAGACGCACTCAAAATGGATACAAGGCAACAAAATACAATTAATCCAATTTTCTTCATATATACGTATTTATATATGTGTTACATGACGCAAAAAGCGCCTAAAGATACATATTTCTTTGATATTCTTTACGCTATGGCTTCTTTTCTCACGCTAATCCAGTTTCAATACAGCCAGGAACGCCTTTTGAGGCACCTCTACCGTACCGATCTGCTTCATGCGCTTTTTCCCTTCTTTCTGTTTTTCCAACAGTTTTCGTTTACGCGAGATATCCCCTCCGTAACATTTGGCCGTCACATCCTTACGCACTGCTTTGATTGTTTCACGGGCAATAATCTTCGAACCGATAGCCGCCTGGATAGCAATATCAAACTGCTGGCGGGGAATCAACTCTTTCAACTTCTCACACATACGGCGACCAAAAGGCACACTGTTGTCGAAGTGCGTGAGCGTTGACAAAGCATCCACCGGTTCCCCATTCAATAAGATATCCAGCTTCACCAATTTACTCGGACGGAAATCATGCAAATGATAATCGAACGAGGCATATCCTTTGGAGATACTCTTGAGCTTATCGTAGAAATCGATCACAATCTCTCCCAAAGGCATATCGTAATGGATCTCCATACGCTCGCCCGATATATATTCCTGTTTCAACAGAATACCGCGTTTCCCCAGACAAAGCGTCATGATGGGGCCTATAAACTGCGTGGTCGTAATCACCGAGGCACGAATATAGGGTTCGTCGATATGTTCGATTTGTGTCGGATCGGGCAGTCCACTTGGGTTATGCACCTCCATGCAGTTTCCTTTTTTGTCGTATACCTTATATGATACGTTGGGAACCGTCGTGATCACATCCATATTAAATTCGCGATCCAACCGCTCCTGTACGATTTCCATATGCAACAGTCCCAAGAAACCACAACGGAAACCGAAGCCTAAAGCCACCGAGCTTTCCGGCTGGAAGGTAAGCGAGGCATCGTTGAGTTGTAATTTTTCTAACGACGTACGCAGGTTTTCGAAATCCTCACTATCGATCGGATAGACACCGGCAAACACCATCGGCTTCACCTCTTCAAATCCGGCAATAGCCTCCGAGGCGCCATTCTTCACATGTGTGATCGTATCCCCTACCCGCACCTCTTTCGAGGTCTTGATTCCGGAGATGATATACCCCACATCTCCCGTGCGTATCTCATCCCGGGGCGACATAGAGAGCTTCAATATGCCCACTTCGTCCGCGTCGTATTCCTTTCCGGTAGCGATAAACTTCACATGATCGCCTTTGCGGATCACCCCGTTCACCACTTTGAAGTAGGCAATAATACCCCGAAAAGAGTTGAATACCGAGTCGAAGATCAAACATTGCAACGGAGCCTCCGGATCACCTTTGGGAGCAGGAACCCGCTCGATGATCGCATCCAGGATATCCATCACTCCTTCGCCGGTTTTTCCACTGGCACGAATGATATCTTCCGAAGCCACTCCTAAGAGTTCCACGATCTGATCCTCCACCTCTTCCGGCATTGCGTTTGGGAGGTCTATCTTATTGATAATCGGAATTATTTCCAGGTCATTCTCAATCGCCATATAGAGATTGGAGATTGTCTGAGCCTGTATCCCCTGTGCCGCATCGACAATCAACAACGCACCCTCACAGGCCGCGATCGAACGGGATACTTCATACGAAAAGTCAACGTGCCCCGGCGTGTCAATCAGGTTAAAGATATGCTTTTCTCCGTTTTTGACATATTCCATCTGGATAGCATGGCTCTTGATCGTGATACCTCGCTCACGCTCCAGATCCATATCGTCCAGCACTTGCGCTTGCATGTCTTTGCCTTCGACAGTTTTGGTATATTCAAGCAAACGGTCGGCCAGGGTACTCTTGCCATGGTCAATATGGGCAATAATACAGAAATTGCGAATATTCTTCATCTGCTAATTCTCATTTTGAGGTGCAAAGATAGTGAGAATCTCGCAAAGACAGACAAAATCAGGAAGTAAAAACAACCGGAATAGACGTTGCTTACTCTTGTCGTTTCAAATTTGACTTTCTTTTTTATCAGCTATTTGAGATGAGTTATTTTTAGTAAATTGTCTAAAAATCGAAAAAGCAAGTGGGATAATTATAGTCAACAAAATTTCTTTGACCTGAAAATTTAACTTAAATATCACTATGGCAAGTGCACAAATAAACCAAACAACCCCAGTAGCTAAAAAATAATCATAAAAAAAGTTTCTTGAATTTTTCATTATCTTACAATTTTGAATTTGATTTTTTACTTTGTCGAATGTAATTTTATAATACTCAAACACCTCAGACTTTTGATTTAATGACTCATCACTAATATCATAATCAAGCGCATTAAAAATGATCTTAACCGTAAAACATCGAGGGTTGACATCTCCCGATTCAATTCGTTGCAATGTTCTAACATTTATATTACATTTTTCTACCAACTCCTCTTGAGTCAAACCCTTGCTCTTTCTTAGTTCTAAAATTTTACGTCCTAATTCTGGTTGTTTCATTTTTTATTGAAATTTTCGACAAAGATATATTTTACCTCAAAATCAAAATAATTTTCAAAGGGTATTTTACCCGACATTTACCCGACATTCGAGTTATCAGGGGTTTAATTAGGAGCCTTGTTTAACAAATCATTTATAACCGCTTCGTATTCTTTGACTTGCTTTATTACATATTATTTTTCAGAGGATCCTCCTTCACGGGAAAAGCAAAATACCCCAAGCGACAACTTTAGCAACTACTCAGCCTCTTCCTCTACCATTCCTGCCGTCCATTCTTACCCCCCTGTTCCTCTTTATTTGATGAATAGCTGTTTTGCTTATATTTTGACAATTCGTTTTGAACCGTGATCAGGCTAATTTCGATTCATGACAATTCTAAAAATCAGCCTAATACTATCAAAAAAAAATTTGTGAATCAGAAAAAAACATTACCTTTGCGAGCAATTTTCGAGAGATGACAACATAATGTCTAACTTTTAGTTAAAAGTAACTTAGTATTAACAATTTAGAGAATGGAAAATTTAAAGAACATTCAGCCGGTTGAAGATTTCAACTGGGACGCCTACGAACAAGGCGAATCTTACGGTGAAGTAAGCAAGGACGATCTTGTAAAAACGTATGACGAAACCCTCAACAAGGTAAACGACAAAGACGTTGTGATGGGTAAAGTTACAGCTATGAACAAACGTGAAGTAGTTGTAAACATTGGATTCAAATCGGACGGCGTAGTACCTATGTCGGAATTCCGTTACAATCCGGAACTGAAAATTGGCGACGAAGTAGAAGTATACATCGAAAGCCAGGAAGACAAAAAAGGACAGCTTATCCTTTCACACAAAAAAGCACGCGCTTCACGCTCTTGGGAACGTGTTAACGAAGCGTTGGAAAAAGACGAAATCATCAAAGGTTTCATCAAATGCCGTACGAAGGGCGGTATGATCGTAGACGTATTCGGCATCGAAGCCTTCTTGCCGGGATCACAGATCGACGTAAAACCGATCCGCGACTACGACGTATTTGTAGGAAAGACTATGGAATTCAAGATCGTAAAGATCAACCAGGAATTCAAGAACGTGGTTGTTTCTCACAAAGCACTTATCGAAGCAGAACTCGAACAACAGAAGAAAGATATCATCTCGAAACTGGAAAAAGGACAGGTACTGGAAGGAACAGTCAAAAACATCACTTCATACGGCGTATTCATCGACCTGGGTGGCGTAGACGGCTTGATCCACATCACCGACCTTTCTTGGGGACGCGTATCTCATCCGGAAGAAATCGTTCAGCTGGATCAGAAAATCAATGTGGTTATCCTCGACTTCGACGACGAGAAGAAACGTATCGCATTGGGTCTGAAACAACTTACTCCGCACCCATGGGATGCTTTGAGCGAAGAGCTTAAGGTAGGCGACGTGGTGAAGGGTAAAGTAGTTGTGATGGCTGACTACGGTGCATTCATCGAAATCGCTGCCGGCGTAGAAGGTTTGATCCACGTATCTGAAATGTCATGGACACAACACCTGCGCTCTGCACAGGACTTCATGAAAGTAGGCGACGAAATCGAAGCGGTTGTATTGACACTGGATCGCGACGAACGCAAGATGTCTCTGGGTATCAAACAGCTGAAAGCCGACCCATGGGAAGATATCGAAAACCGTTTCCCGGTTGCTTCCAAACATACTGCCAAAGTGCGTAACTTCACGAACTTCGGTGTATTCGTTGAAATCGAAGAGGGCGTTGACGGCCTGATCCATATTTCCGACCTTTCCTGGACGAAGAAAATCAAACATCCGTCTGAATTCACTCAGATCGGTGCTGAGATCGAAGTACAGGTACTGGAAATCGACAAAGAAAACCGTCGCCTGAGCTTAGGACACAAACAATTGGAAGAAAACCCATGGGATGTGTTTGAAACAATCTTCACCGTTGGTTCAATCCACGAAGGAACCATCATCGAAGCCTTGGATAAAGGTGCTGTTATCTCCTTGCCTTACGGCGTAGAAGGTTTCGCCACTCCGAAGCACTTAGTGAAAGAAGACGGCTCACAGGCAACTGTTGACGAAAAAATGGAATTCAAAGTAATCGAATTCAACAAAGAAGCAAAACGCATCATTCTTTCTCACAGCCGCATCCACGAAGATGAACAAAAAGCTGCCAAGAAAGAAACAACAGGCGAAAAGAAAGCTTCTACCAAGAAAGCAAAAGAAGAACCAGCGATGCTAACCGGCTCGGTTGAAAAAACAACCTTAGGTGATATCGAAGAACTGGCTGCCCTGAAAGAAAAACTTTCAGGAGGTAAGTAAATCTCTTCTTATACACATAGAAAGAGGCCTTCCCAATCGGGGAGGCCTCTTTTTTATGCGGGGAATGCGCCGGAACTATCTGAAATTACTCGCACGGGTCATTTTTCTTTCCTATCTTTGTAGCAAAATAGTTACCTATGAAACGATTTATAACAAGTACTGCCATCATATTGTGTGCCCTATTCACTGCCTGCCAGGACAAACCCACCGAAATAGTTTCTCCCGATACGTTTGAAGCGCTGTTGATCACTACCTCCAACGCTGTTATTGTAGACGTTCGTACGGAAGAAGAGATGAAAGAAGGTTACATCGAAGGAGCCATTCTGGCCGATGTAAAACAAGAGGACTTCGCGAAAATCGTTAGCGGTTGGGATCCGGCCAAAACCTATTTCATCTATTGCCGAACCGGTAAAAGAAGCCGCAAAGCCTACGCCGCCATGGAGAAAGCCGGCATTGAGCATATATACGAGCTGAAAGGAGGCTTCAAGGCCTGGAAAGAGGCCGGGAAGCCTGTCTATCAAGAAGAGGAATCAAACTAACCGCTTCGCTCCTTAGAAGTTCGTTTCGAGGTAGTTGTCGATAAAGGCTACCATTGCATTAAACTCTTCCATCTCAAAAAGACGTGTCAACAGAACAATCTTACCCTCTTTATCAACGATGATATTGCGGGTTACGCCCGCTTTGGGTTCGGTGAAAAGCGCGAACTTCTCCCCTTCCCTATCCAAAGTCAATGGGTAGGTCACCTTCATATCGGCAGCAAATTTAGCGGTTGTTGCCTCATCCTCTTTCAAATCGATCCCGACAAGCGCAAAATTGGGATTATCCTTATGCTTTTGCCAGATCTCCGATTCAATATAAGGCATCTCCTTACGGCATACACCGCACCAACTGGCTGTGAACTGGATCATCACTAATTTGCCTTTCAGGTCGGAAAGATTGACCACACGTCCATCGAGGTATTCAATAGCGAACTCAGGCGCTTTGTCGCCCACGCTGACAATATAGCCCCGTTCGTCTGACACAACCTCTTGAACTTCGGCAGCAGAGGTCTTGTCGGATGTTTTACTTGTGTTTTTGCAGGCGGCCAAACAGATACAAATCAAAATAAATAATGACGTTTTAAGTGTTTTCATAAGAGTCTTGTTTAATGTTAAACATAAAAATAGCCCTAAAGCCGTTGCCGATCCATAGGGCTATCTGTATTTTTTTGTGTTTTTATTCTTCAGCTTCTATTGTTTCCCTTATTTGTTCTTCTTCTCCGCAGTATTCCGGATCTTCAACTATTTTTAGCAGTTTGTTCACTTCGTGCCTTTTCTCTAAATCTCTAAAATAAGTAATGACGACTTTGTAAATATTAAAACCTTCCATCGAACCGGCTGCCAAGCCCAAATCTTCTACCATTTTGCGGGCAGCCGCCTTAATCTCTGTCTCGCTTAGCAAATGAATTTCATTGCTGTGAATTAATCTTTTTCCCATGATCTTGTGATTTTAAGTTATACAATACTTGCAGGAAATCTTTTTCTCGTGTTTCCCTTTTCCAATCAAGGATGTCTGAAAGATACAAATTTCTTTTAAACTTCCTACATCTTTTCATTATTTTTGCGTTTCAATAACAAAAATAACATGATACAACTCGTTATCTTCGATCTGGACGGCACGCTCCTGAACACCATAGCAGACCTGGCCGACAGCACCAATTACGCTCTGAATCAACACCATTTCCCGCTTCACCCGACCGAATCCTACCGCTTTTTCGTAGGGAACGGCATCAATAAACTTTTTGAGCGCGCCCTGCCGGAAGGAGAAAAAACAATCGAGAACATCGCCAACATACGGAAATCCTTCCTCGCCTATTACAGCGAACACAATATGGACCGGAGCGAACCCTACCCGGGTATTCCCGTTTTGCTTCAGACGCTGCACGAAAAAGGGATCAAACTGGCCGTCGCCTCCAACAAATACCATGAGGCCACCTGTGAACTGATCAAACATTATTTCCCCCATATCCCCTTTGCCGCTGTTTTCGGCCAGCGCGAAGGCATCACACCCAAGCCGGATCCGACCATCGTACACGATATCCTGGCCATAACCCATACAGAACCCGGAAACACCCTCTATGTCGGCGACTCGGGCGTCGATATGCAAACGGCCAACAATAGCCGGGTCACCGCCTGTGGCGTCACCTGGGGCTTCCGCCCGCGCGCCGAACTCGAACAGTTCCATCCGCATCATATCGTCGACCATCCGGAGGATATCCTGCGCATTATCCGCTGAAAAACGGAAGTCTTCCGGCAAATGCCTGTTTTTTTATATGTATAATCAAGTGGCATCATATAGAAGGAGGCTAATCGTAGGAGCCATCTTATAACAATGTGAATAAACGTTAATTTGCCCATTTCCGACGAAATCGCCAATTTACGATTTGTAATTTCGGCGGGACTTTGCGCGCAAAAAGGCGGGACTTTGGAGGCAAACTCCCGGGAGAAACACTTTTTAACGTATGGATTTGTAAGCAAAACGACCGTTTTACTTACAATCGATATTTTAACATTTCTGTATTTGTCGTTTTGAAAACAGACGGCAAAGACTTCGAATCGTATAAAATAGAAGGGTATCGACCCCCGCTATATTTTTCTTACCTTTGCAAAAACTAAAAGAACAAAAAGCTATGCTATTAGAAAGTATGAAAAACCGGAGAAGCATCCGGAAATACAGCGATCAAGACATACCGGAATCCTTGTTGAATGAACTGTTTGAGGTGGCGGCACGCGCTTCCAACACAGGGAATATGCAGCTTTACAGCGTCATCGTTACCCGTGACCAGGCCGCCAAAGAGCGCCAGGCTCCTTTCCACTTCAACCAGAAGATGGCAACCGAAGCACCTGTTGTACTGACATTCTGTGCCGATGCCAACCGCTTTGTGCATTGGGCAGAGAACCGGAATGCCGTGGCCGGATTCGACAACCTGCAGACCTTTCTGGCCGCCACGATCGATGCCATGTTGTTTGCCCAGGCTTTCTGCGACGCGGCAGAGGCCAAAGGGTTAGGCATCTGTTTCCTGGGCACAACGGCTTACAATGCCGATAAGTTTATTGCCGAATACAAACTGCCGAAGTTGGTAGTGCCAATCGTAACGGTGACCGTGGGTTATCCTGCCGAGCCGCTACCGGAACAATCCGAGCGTCTGCCGTTGGAGGCCTTCGTTCATCACGAAGAATACACCGACTATACACCGGCTTCCATCGATGCTCTCTACAAAGCGAAGGAAGAATTGGAGGTAAATAAGGAATATACCCGCATCAACAACAAAGAGACCCTGGCGCAGGTATTCACCGATATCCGCTACACGAAGAAGAACAGCGAATATTTCTCGGAAGTGCTTCTGCGCGTATTGAAGGAGCAGGAGTTTCTTAAATAAATAACAAACTATGCAACTCAATCTTGTTTATTTCAGTGCGACTTACACCACCCAGCGGATCGTAAGACATATCGCCGCCCAATTTGGCACAGACGACATCCGGGAATACGACATCACGCAGTCGTTACCCAACGAAGATATCCTATTCGAAAAGGAAGAGTTATTGATCCTGGGCGCTCCTGTCTATTCGGGACGCATACCCGCCAAAGCGCGCGAAGCCTTTTTGCGTGTGAAAGGAAAAGGGGCTCCTGCCGTTATTGTTGGAGTCTACGGGAACCGCGAATACGAAGATGCCCTTGTGGAGATGCAGGACATATTGGAAGCCAACGGCTTTCAGGTGGTATCCGCCGCTGCGTTTATAGCTCAACATTCCATTTTTTCCCATACTGCCGAGGGACGTCCCGACGAAAAAGATATGCGGGAGATAGCCGTTTATGGCAAACAGTTGGCCGACCTGTTCGATAAAGTCGAAGCCCCCGCCCTACTCTCCCGCCCGGAGATCAAAGGCAACCGCCCTTATCGGGAGGTGGGCGAATCGCATCCGATACCTATTCAGGTGGAGGAGACATGCAACGAATGTGGCACCTGTATCGACCTCTGCCCCTACGAGGCCATCAGCGAAGCCGATCCCCGTGTGGTGGATTACGAGCGTTGCAAGAGCTGTGGGCGTTGCTTAGTCGTTTGTCCCTTGCAGATCCGCCACTTCAGTGGTCCCTTCTTCGAACAGGTAGGGCAGAAATTTGCCGTTGCACTGGCCGCCCGCAAGGAGCCGGATGTGTTCCTCCCTACTCCGTCTTAATAATCTCCGCGGGATTGACGCGTGTGATCTGACGAATATGCCAGCCGACGGTCACAAAGACAATTGCCGCCACAAACAGAACAATGGCGATCCAGAACAGGGGATTATGCAGGGCAGGGATTGTCCGGTCGATCATTGCCTGTAGAAATAAATAAACCAACGGAAGAGCAAACACCGCAGAGATAGCCATCAGCCGGATATAAAGCCTCCCAAAGAGACGTCTGATCTCTTTGGCTGTCGCTCCGTTGATCTTCCGGATAGCCACCTCCTTCTGACGCCCTCGGGTATCTAAGGCGATGGCGGAGTAAACGCCGAGTATAGTAATCAACAAAGCTATGCCGGCAAGCAACAGGAAAAGGTCACTTAGCATTTTAGCTCCGCCATACGATCTGAAATTTATTTCATATTGGGTATTCATCTCAAAAGGTATGGTCGGAGGTAGCCATTCGCGAACCACCGAAAGAATTGCCTTTTTAGCCTTCTTAGCCTGACCCGGAGCGCTTTTAACATAGAAGGTGTGTTTCTCGGAAGTTAACCCGGAAAGCATCGAATATTGGACAGAGCCGGGTTGAATAGTGGTGGGAGTAAATGGCCAAACATCAAACGTTCCGGTGATTTGATACATTGTATTGCCAATAGATATGGATGTGCCATTACTAAGACTATCTTTTTCGATCTCCTCCATTAATAAACGGGAAACGATAGCTTCATTCTCATTTTCCGGCATACGCCCCTGTATTGAAAATTGAAAGAGTCGATCCAGGTTGCCACCTGCCTGGTAATGCATGGATACAAGCTTTTTTGCTTCCGAGATTCTTAAATCAGCGGTGTATGAAGATGTAAAATATACCACCTCTTCCACCTCCGGAATGCTGCGAATACGGGCAACTACCTGCTCCTCCTGTCCGCGGAATTGCGGGTCTCTTAGTTCGATATACCATATCTCTTTACACTCTTTATTGCTTATTGGATAGTAACGTTCATTTTCCAAGAGATAGAAAAACATCGTCATGCCTATGCCTCCGCTAATAAACAGGAAGCAGATAAAGATCTGAAACCCCAGCATAAAATTACGGAATCTGTGCTTCCCGTGATTGGAACGTATTCCTTCGATCAGGCTGATATGTCTGATCCGATTGACGGCTACCCAGGCAATAAAGGCGCATAAGAATAACAAGCCGATAATACTATACAACAGCTGACGGTACAACACGGCAGCATCTATTGACCCGGTGAGGTGCATATCCGGTGGCAAATAAGAAAAAAACAGAGGCAGGAACAGCTCCGCAAAGCAATAGGTTGTAAGTCCGGATAATAATATCAATAGACAGATCTCTGCAAACAACATACAGAAGAGCCCTCCTTGTGAAGAGCCAACACTTTTGCGCAGGCTCAATTCGTGGGTGCGGCTGTAGAAAGACTGGATGCAGAACTTAAGCATATTGATCAACGCCGCAAGCAAAACCAAAGAGCCGAGGATCGGAACAAGTATCAATACAATAAGATTTCCACCTTCCTGCATTTGCATCGGCAACGTTTTCACCTCGAAGGTGCGCGGTTCCTCCTCCGTATTAAAAGAATTCAATACTTTAAGCTCTTCGCTGATATATTTTGCGGAAGCGCCTTTGGAGAGCAACAGGGTCACATTATTATAATAAAACTTATCCGGGTTAATATAATTCTCTCCGGCCGGCATCAATATATCGACTCTATCACCCCAAACAAGGTAAGCTGCTTCATAGAATACACCTGTAATGGTATAGTATGTAATCTCTGATCTGTCAGTCTCCGCCCTGTTATAGTAGAATGTTTTACCAATAGGATCATCCTGCTTAAATACCCGCTTGGCAACAGACTCAGAGATCATTACCTGGTTCGTATTCTTTACAGGTAATTTCCCGTTCTTTAACTCAATAGAATATACATCAACAAAGTTGTCATTTACACGGTACAGATTCTCTTTGTAGGCTATTTCATTCTTGTCATCCAATATATAGGTAAGATTTGCTCCATCTATACTTGTAATAACAGAGATCTTATCTATTCCTGCAACAGGATTGTTCAAAAGCGCCTGAAGATCTTTGCCTTGGATAAAACCGGTAGTATGTATTTTATCTATAGATACCGTCGCCATACGATCCGCATTGGGCCAGGCAGTATACCGGCTGAAATAGTTGTGCGTATAATAATTAGTCATGCTGAAACACAACAGACCCAAGGCAATACCAATAATAGATAAAAAGTACTGAACCTTATTTTTCCCGATTTGTCGGATAGCGATTTTCAGATAGTGATGAAACATAATAGCTTTATTATTTGTATGAAAAATACTTCCTTCTACTCAGTCTTAATGATCTCCGCGGGATTGATGCGTGTAATCTTGCGTATTTGCCAGGCGACGGTCACAAAAACAATCACTGCCACAAACAGAACGATGGCCAACCAATACAGGGGATTATTGAACCAGGCGATCTCTCGATTGACAGTTGCTCGCAGGAAGAGATAAACCAACGGAATGGCGACCACAGCAGCAATTACCACCAGACGGAGATAGAGGTTGCCAAAGAGACGGCTAATGTCTTTTGTGCCGGCTCCGTTGATCTTCCTTACAGCCACCTCTTTCTGACGGCCACGGGTATCTAAGGTGATGGCGGAGTAAATGCCAAGGATAGTGATCAGAATAGTGATTGCGGCAAGCAATAGGAAGAGTTGGCTAACCATCTTTCCTCCACCGTTCCAACTAAAGTTTTTATCATACAACGTCTCCATCTCAAAAGGAATAGTCGGCGGCAACCACTCCCTGATCACGGCAAGTATCTCTTCCTTTACTTTTTTACTTTGCCCTGCTGCGCATTTTACATAAAAGGGTAAATCCTGGTCGGCGGATATTCCGGTAAGCGCAATGAGGCGAAACTGGCTTGCCTCAGGACCGCCGCACTTTTCAGGGATAGGCAGGAAAGGCCAGTTGTCGAATGTCCCGGTGATTTGACACAGTTTATCTCCGATCAAAACAGAGGTGCCATTGTTTATACTGTCCTTTTCGATCTCCTCCATCAAGAAACGCGACACTAGGACTTCATTCTCGTTCTGCGGCATACGCCCACGGATGGGGAAGTTTAACAACTCCGCCAGATGAGCGTCCGACTGGTGTTGCAGTATCCTCAGTTGATTCGTTTCGGAAAGGGTTGCCGTATTGGTATAGACATATTCATAATAGACCACCTCTTCCACCTCCGGAATATTGCGGATGCGCGAAACAATCTGTTTCTCCTGCCCCCGGAATTGTACATCCCGCAATTGCACATACCAGATATCCTTACATTCTCTGTCATTCAACGTATAATAGCGTTCATCTTCCAGTTGCTGAAACAACAGGGTCATACCAATACCTCCCCCGATAAAGAGGAAGCAGATAAAGATCTGAAAACCCAACATGAAATTACGAAATCCATGTTTGGACTGATTGGTGCGTATCCCTTCGATCAGATTGATATGTTTGATGCGTTGGATGGCTATCCAGGCAATCAGGCTGCATAATAGAATCAGGCCGACGATATAATATAACATTTGCCGATATAAGGCTGCGGTTTCAATCAGCCCCATATTATTAGACATATCCGGCGGGAGGTAGGAATAGAACACCGGCAGAAACAATTCGGCCAGGCAATAGGTAGTCAGGGCGGAGATAAATAACAGGAGACTGATCTCGGTAAACAACAATAAGAACAGGCTCCTGGAAGTGGCGCCGATGCTTTTGCGCAGGCTTAATTCGTGCGTGCGGTTGTAAAAAGATTGAATGCAGAACTTAAGCATATTGATAAGTGCCGCCAACAATACCAATGAGCCAATTATCGGAATCAGGATAAGCATAACTATATTTTCCCCTTCTGTCATTTGCATCGGCAGGGTCTTCACTTTGAAGCTGCGTGGCTGCTCTTCCTCGGTAACGGGGAGTTGCGCAGTAAGCCTTTGCTCCGCTTCGGCAGGTGAAACACCTTGGGCAAGCATCAGGGTGACATTGTTGTAATAGTAAGAATTGGGGTCGATATAGTTTTCGCCGGCTGGCATCAGAATATCTACTGTCCAGTCATTGATTGGATAGGGAGTGTCGTGAAACACACCTGTGATCGTGTAGTAGGCGATGGCCGACTGGTCATTCTCGGCTCGGTTATAGTAGAGGGTTTTCCCAATAGGGTTACTGTCTTTAAAGACCTTTTGGGCAATAGATGCGGAGATCATCACCTGATTGGGGCTGCCGAAGGGGGATTTACCGCTTTTCAGGGTGATAGAATAGACATCGAGAAAGTCGGCATTGACACGGATTAGGTTGTCTTTGTAGGCGATCTCCTGCTTCTCGTCTATTATATAAGTGAGGTTGGCGCGATCCATGCGAGTAACCACAGCAACTTTCTCTATGCCAGCAACGGGATTCTCGATCAATGCCTGAAGCTCTTTGCCCGGGAAGTAATTGCTCAAAGAGCCTCTCTTTTCATAGGAGGTATGAACCGTCGCCATACGATCTGCATTGGGCCAGATAGTGTACTGGCTGAAATGCCTATGCATATAATAATTGGTCATGCTGAAACACAATAGACCCAGGGCAATGCCAATAATCGACAAGATGTATTGCACCTTGTTTTTTACAATTTGGCGGAAAGCTATTTTCAGATAGTGTTGAAACATACTCGTTTGTTTTTACTTGTTTATATAAAGACAAATCCCATGCCAAACACATATACAGCTAATTAACAAGCGATTACACAGATTGCTATTTTCACAAAGGTGTGCGAATAAGCACGAACCCTGTTCATTTTAGCACAAAACGCTACAAAATTTGCAAGGCAATATGGGCACAGGCTTCCGCATCGGCCAGGGCGTGGTGGTGGTTGGTCAGGTCGAAACCGCAGTAGGCCGATACGGTATGGAGCTTATGGTTGGGCAAATGTTTAAGTTGCCGGCGGGCGGCACTCAATGTGCAATGGAATGTATAGTTGGGATAATCCATCTGATACATGCGGAACACCGCTTTGAGACAGCCTTCATCGAAGCCTTTATTATGCGCCACCAAAGGTAACCCCTCGATCTGCGGTGCGATCTCCTTCCATACGTCGGAAAAGACCGGAGCCTCTTCCGTATCTGCCGGCGTAATACCATGTACACGCATATTCCAATAGGAATAGTAATTGGGCTCGGGTTGGATCAGGCGGTAGAACTTCTCTGTAATCATCCCGTCGCGGACAATCACGATCCCTATGCTGCAAACACTGGTACGCTGCTCATTGGCAGTCTCAAAATCGATAGCGGCGAAGTCTTTCATATTTATGGGGCAAATATAATCATTTCTTGCAAATCGTTCTAAAGGGCGCTGCACACCCCAACATGAGGTACACTTTTTTGCTTACTTGGATGAATAACTTTATATTTGCACATAATGAATCAGCCATTTTGATATACAATAATCATGAACACATCCAAAGTCTATTTCACCAATTTGCGCACCAATCCGTCTAATAATCTTTTGCAGAAGATGGAACGCCTTGTAAAAAAGGCAGGTATTGAATCGATCGATTTCAACAAACAATTCGTGGCTATTAAGATACATTTCGGCGAACCGGGCAATTTGGCCTATTTGCGTCCGAACTATGCGGCACGGATCGCCAACCTATTGCGCAACCTGGGTGGAAAGCCTTTCCTAACCGACTGCAACACGCTCTATTCGGGAGGTCGCTCTAACGCCGTGGATCACCTGAAAAGCGCTATGGAGAATGGCTATAATCCGATCTCTGCCCAATGTGATATCATTATTGCAGACGGATTGAAAGGCACCGACTACCGGGAAATACCCATCGATGGGGAATACTGCAAAGCACCGAAAATCGGTGCGGCCATAGCCGATGCGGATATTATCATCTCCATGAATCACTTCAAAGGACATGAGCAGGCTGGCTTTGGCGGCGCATTGAAAAACCTGGGTATGGGTTGTGCCAGTGTGGGAGGCAAACTGGAATTGCACGCAGCTTCCCAGCCGGTGATCGATACGGAAAACTGTATCGGTTGTAATATCTGCGTGAAACATTGCGCGCACGATGCGGTTCACCTGCATAACCGGAAAGCGGTAATCGATTACGATGCCTGTGTTGGTTGTGGCCAATGCGTAGCCCTCTGCCAGTACGACGCGGCGGTCCTGGGCGAAGGCGACACATCCGAGCGACTGAATTACAAGATAGCAGAATATACCAAAGCGGTCTTGCAAGACAAACCGCACTTCCATATCAGTTTCATTATGAATGTATCGCCGGAATGCGACTGCTGGAACCACAATGACGCGGCCATCGTTCCGGATCTGGGTATCGCCGCTTCGTTCGACCCGGTGGCTTTAGACAAGGCATGCGCCAACCTGGTGATGGGCGCTCCGGCACTATCAAACAACAGAGTCACCGACGCGCATCCACACGATCACCACACGCACGAAGGAGAAGATAAATTTTGTCTGATCCATCCCGACACGGAGTGGAAGAAAGGATTGGAGTATGCCGAAAAGATCGGACTGGGAAGACAGGAGTATGAGCTGATAAACGTTTAAAACAATTATGAATTATGAATTGAGCAAAAAAAATCATAATTCATAATTCATAATTTCTCATTGATAATACCCTTGCGCATTCATCTCACTGATCTGGAAAAGCCGATAGCTCTCTTTGTCTAACGGATAATCCCAGCAACCTAAGTGATGAAATAGCTCGCCGCCGAATCCGGTTTTGAAACGATACAACCCATACATCGGATGCGAGGCATCGGGACCGGGAGAAACACCGAACATATCATATTCCGTGCATCCGTAAGCCTTGGATATCTTAATCGCCTCCCATTGCATCGCATAGGTAGGCATGTAGTTTCGTTTTTCTGAAGAGGAAGCGCCGTAGAGATAGGTACCCCGGTGGCCACTCATCACCAAAAACATTGCTGCCAGCGGCTCACCATCATGTTCAGCCACCAGCAATTCGACAGTTGCCGGAGAGGCCGTATCATCGGCACGGGCGGAAAGCACCGATAAGAAGTAGTCCGGTCGGTTGACAAACAAGCCATTGCGTCGTGCCGTCTCCTGATATAGTTTATACCAAATCTCGATTTTATCGATACCCGTACGGTAAACACGCACCCCTTTTCGTTCCGCCAACAGAATATTGTAGCGGGTTTTCGGTTTCATCTGCTTCAACAGCGCCTCTTCATCGACAGACAGATCCAGAAAAACAGTGGTCGAGGGCAGAATATCCATATTGCTTTTGTGCAGATTCCAATTGATCGTATTGTAATTCAACTGAAACTCCTGGTATTGTTTATCGGGCGCTCCGTTCCAGATACCCTGCTCATCGAAATGATCCGCGTCGCACCAGTGGGAACGCCAGTTCAGGTCGTACCGGATACCGATGCAGCCTTTCGGCAGATAGGAACGTATAATCTCAGAAAGCTCTTCCAGGAAGACGCCCTGGTTCTCGCCCGAAGGTTCGATTTCCGGGCCATAGGGCACATAGGCCAGGCTTTGCCTGTTATTAAGTGGATGCTGCAACACCAAAAAGTCGGCATCCGTACAGGCAAATCCTCCCACCTGGCTATAGATATCCCGGTTTCTTACTTTAAAGTCGAAAGCCATGGTCTCCAAGCCCTGGCAGGTCTTCACCTCCGACCAGAACGCTGTCTGCTGAACGATCGGCGTATCATGTATATCCTTGATTTTCTTCTTACAAACATCTATTCTCATGGCACACGCTCTCAAAAAGCGGCAAATGTAACCCCAATTTTATGATAAAGCAATTTATTAACAGTATTATACAAAATATAGTGAGAATCAAACGTAATCCAAGCGTATTTGATTGCTGAGACGCATCCTATATAATGTAAACATCAAAAAAACCTTCCAACTATCCCATATCTGAACTCCCAAATATTCCTTTACCGGATGAATCGCGGTTATTTTACGACCAAAAAATATCCGAATTGGATTATAACCATTATATTTGTGTCTTCAAGCTTACAAGGATGCAACAACAAGAAACTACTAAATACATTGACGTTGAAGACATCTTAGAAAAGAAAGCACCGAAGCTGGCGCCAAAAGTTCCGCGCTTTCTTGTGAATTATCTCAAACGTATCGTCCATCAGGATGAGGTCAATCATGTCATATCCAAATACCATGACAAAGATGGGGTGGATTTTATGATAGAATTGATCGACTATTTCGATCTGCGTTTCGAGCTGGTAGGCGAGGAGAATATTCCCGCAGAAGGACGTTATATATTTGCTTCCAACCATCCGTTAGGTGGTATGGATGGCATTTGTCTGTCCGCCCTGTTGGGCGAACGCTACGGGGGTGCTATCCGTTATCCGGTGAACGATCTCTTGTATTTCATCCCTAATCTGCGCTCTATCTTTGTTCCGGTGAACAAACACGGGAAGCAATCCAAAGAAACAGCGAAAATGACCGACGAAGCATATTGTTCCGATAATCAGATCATCACATTCCCGGCAGGACTTTGCTCCCGCAAGATCAAAGGGCAGATTGTCGATCTGGATTGGAAGAAATCGTTTATTCAGAAAGCGATTGAATACCAACGTGACATCGTGCCGGTCTATTTCTCCGGGCGAAACTCTAATTTCTTTTATAACCTGGCAAACCTGCGTACTTCGCTGGGTATTAAGGTGAATATAGAAATGCTTTATCTTTCGGATGAGTTGTTTAAAAGCAAACATTCGCAATACAAAGTTTATTTCGGTAAACCGATCCCCTGGCAAACCTTCGACAGCAGCAAAAAGCCGGCTGAATGGGCTGCCTGGGTAAAAGAGCTCTCTTACCGATTGAAAGAATAGCACACACATACACACACGATACTGAACTATAATGATGCAAGAAGTTATTAAACCTATTGACCGTAACATTTTAAAAGCAGAGCTGACCAAAGACAAAATGCTCCGCACGACGAATAAGTCTCAGAATGAGATTTATATTGTTACGGCTGTCGACTCGCCCAACGTAATGCGAGAAATAGGGCGTTTGAGGGAAATTGCTTTCCGGGAGTATGGCGGAGGTACCGGAAATGAAGTCGATATCGACGAATTTGATACCATGGAAGATGCCTATCGCCAACTGATCGTATGGAGTCCGGAAGACGAACAGATCATGGGCGGATACCGCTTCCTTTGCGGAAGTGATGTGCGCTTTGATGCAGAAGGAAAACCACTATTGGCTACGGCTCACCTATTTCATTTTTCGGACGAGTTTATTAAAGACTACCTGCCCTACACCGTTGAACTGGGACGCTCCTTTGTTACACTGGAATATCAGGCCACACGCGAAGGATCCAAGAAAGGACTTTTCATCCTCGATAATCTCTGGGATGGATTGGGTGCGCTCTCTGTGGTCGATCCGACATTGAAGTATTATTTCGGCAAGGTAACGATGTATAACACATACGATACGGAGTCGCGCAATATGATACTGTATTTCCTGGGTTTGCATTTCCCGGATCCGGAACAGTTGATTACACCTGTTTATCCGCTTCAGACAGATACCGACATCGACAAGATGAAAGAGCTGTTTCATTATGATAATTTCAAAGATAATTATAAGATACTGAATCAGGAAGTGCGTAAACGGGGCATTAATGTTCCGCCATTGGTCAATGCGTATATGAGCCTTTCACCCAAGATGCGTGTTTTCGGTACGGCCGTTAACCACGAATTTGGGGAGGTGGAGGAGACTGGTATTCTGATTGCCATCGATGAGATCCTGGAAGACAAGAAGAAACGCCATGTGGAATCTTATCTGGAAGAAGAATATAAATCGACGGAATTGATCCGTAAGATATAACGGGGCACGCGCACGGGTTCCTGTGTTCGGGTCGTAACAGCTGAGCTCGAATGAAATGATTGCCGCAATACATATACAGGCGCTGGTCAGTACAATCATTGTGTTATTGTACTGTATCACCGTGTTGGGGCTGGTATTGGTCGTCATTGCCGAGAACCGTAACCCGCTGAAGACCATCTCCTGGGTGATCGTTCTATTGCTGACTCCGGGTATCGGACTTATTTTCTACTTCTTTTTTGGGCAGGACAACCGGAAACAGAAGATCATCTCCCGGCGCACCTATAAACGCATTATGAAGGGGGCGGCACGCGGGAAGCTGCCGCAAACGATCAACTACACCGTTCCCGATGAATACCTGCCTCTCTCTAACCTATTGTATCAGAACAACCAGTCAGTTCCCCTCTACGGAACGGATATCAAAGTCTATACCAACGGACAGGATAAATTCAACGATCTGTTGGATGAAATAGAGCGTGCCCAACACCATATCCATCTTCAGTACTATATATTTTGCGACGACGAGATCGGTAACAGGGTGAAAGCCGCTTTGATGAAGAAGGCCGGCGAGGGGGTTAAGGTGCGTGTTATGTACGATGATGTGGGGAGTTGGAACGTAAAACCGCGTTTTTTCAAAGAGATGGAAGCGGTTGGGATCGAGGTCTATCCCTTCCTGAAAGTGGTTTTCCCAATCTTTACCAGCAAGGTGAACTACCGAAACCACCGGAAGATCGTGGTGATCGACGGTAAGGTGGGCTTTATGGGCGGAATGAATATTGCCGATCGCTACTGGAAAGGCACCTCCTGGGGCACCTGGCGCGACTCACACTTCCGCTTTACCGGCAAGGGAGCGCAGGGGTTGCAGTCGATCTTCCTGATCGATTGGTATGTGGTCAGCAAACAACTGTTGCGCGATAAGAGCTATTATCCACCGGTGGAGATCCATAATAAGAATATCATGCAGATTGCCACCTCCGGTCCGACCGGGCAATGGCGGACGCTTCTGCAGGCGACGATCTACCTGATCGCCAATGCCAAAAAGTATGTCTACATACAAACGCCCTACTTCCTGCCAACCGAAGGATTGAACCAAGCGTTGCAGATTGCCGCCCTGGGGGGAGTCGATGTGCGGATCATGATACCCAGGCGTTCCGATACGCGGACAGCCAATATGGCCAGTCACTCTTACTTAGACGAAATGGTGAAAGCGGGTGTGAAGGTCTATTTCTATAAACCGGGATTCCTGCATGCTAAATTGATCGTGGTCGACGACAAGGTGTCGGCTATCGGCTCTGCAAACATGGATTTCCGCAGCTTTGAGCATAATTTCGAGATCAATGCATATGTCTACGATGAGGAGTTTGCCCGGGAAATGCACACTATATTCCGATACGATATGCAGCAGAGCGACCATATTCTGCCGGTTCGCTGGCTGAAACGCCCCATCAGCACCCGGCTGGCAGAGTCGTTTATGCGGCTGTTCTCACCGCTTTTGTAATGAAGAATGAGGATGAAGAGTGAAGAATTGCTTCGCTTCGTTAAGCGATCTTCGATTCTTCACTCTTCATTCCTCATTCTTCATTTATTAAAACTCCGACGTGAAATGGAATTTAATATCCGGGAAGTCCTGCTGCGCCATGGTTAATACGTAGGAAGAATCGGCCAGGTAGACGTCGCGTCCCTCCTTGTCGCGCGCCATATACTGCATTTTGCGCTTCTTGAAATTCTCGAGCATGACGGCATTGTCGCTCTCGATCCAGCAGGCTTTGTAGAGGCTGAGCGGTTCCCATTTACACTGCGCGCCGTATTCATGCAACAAACGATACTGGATAACCTCGAATTGAAGCTGACCGACGGTACCGATAATCTTGCGGTTGTTGAATTGGTTGACAAACAACTGGGCAACCCCTTCATCCATCAATTGCTCGATCCCTTTGGCCAATTGTTTCGCTTTCATCGGGTCGGCATTCTCGATATACTTGAACATCTCAGGTGAGAAACTGGGCAGTCCCTTGAAATGCAGCTCTTCGCCGGAGGTAAGCGTGTCGCCGATCTTGAAGTTTCCGGTGTCGGGCAAGCCGATAATGTCGCCGGCAAAGGCCTCGTCGACCGTCTCTTTCTTCTGCGCCATAAAGGCTGTCGGGCTGCTGAAGCGCATGCCTTTGTTGAAACGTACGTGTTTATAGTTGGCGTTGCGTTCGAAACGCCCCGAACAGATCTTCACAAAAGCGATACAGGAGCGGTGATTCGGGTCCATATTGGCATGGATCTTGAATACAAAACCGGTGAAATTGTCTTCATACGGATTAACAACGCGCTCAATAGCCTGCACCGCACGGGGCGAGGGAGCGATGCGAATGAAGCAATCCAACAACTCTCTTACGCCGAAATTATGTAATGCCGAGCCGAAGAATACCGGTGCAATGTCGCCTTTAAGGTAGGTTTCTACATCGAATTCGGGATAAACTCCTTCGATCAGTTCGATATCGGCACGCAGTTTCTGTGCCAGTGAGCTATCGATATGCTTCTCCAGTTCGGGGTTGTTGATGTCTTTAAACTCAACACTTTCCGTCACAAACTGCTTGCTGGGCGTGTAAAGGTCGAGCTTCTGCTCGAATATATTGTAAACCCCTTTGAAGCGTTGCCCCATATCGATGGGCCAGCTCAGCGGGCGTACGTTGATCTTCAGTTCCTCTTCAATCTCATCCAGGAGATCGAACGGGTCTTTCCCGTCGCGGTCCATCTTGTTGACAAACACGATCACGGGCGTTTTGCGCATACGACAAACCTCCATCAGCTTGCGGGTTTGCGTTTCCACCCCTTTGGCCACGTCGACAACAATGATTACACTATCGACCGCCGTCAGCGTGCGGAAGGTGTCTTCCGCGAAATCCTGGTGACCGGGTGTGTCGAGAATATTGATTTTATGGTCTTCGTAGTCGAACGCCATCACGGATGTGGCCACAGAGATACCACGTTGTTTCTCGATTTCCATCCAGTCGGAGGTGGCTGTTTTCTTGATTTTGTTCGATTTAACCGCACCGGCCACATGGATCGCCCCTCCGAAGAGCAGCAATTTCTCTGTCAATGTTGTCTTCCCCGCGTCGGGATGGCTAATGATGGCGAAGGTTCTTCGCTTGTCTATTTCTTTGGAATATTGAGACATGGGATACTTCTAAGACTCTCTTCCCAATGGGGAATGGTCAGATTATAGGTTGATTTTATTTTTGCTTTATTGAGAACACTGTAAAGCGGACGCTGGGCTTTTGTCGGGTAGTCCTTGGTCTCCACCGGAATGACCTTGCAAGGCAAATCGGCCAGTTCCATGATCTTCCGTGCGAAATCGTACCAACTGCAAACCCCTTCATTGGAATAATGGTAAATACCCGCTTCCCAGGCGCCTTTTTCCCAACGCATCAGTATCGCAATCAGGGCATAGGCCAGGTCGCCGGCGTAGGTAGGTGTTCCGATCTGATCGAACACAACGGAGAGTTCCTCCTTCTCTTTGCCCAGGCGAAGCATGGTGTTCAGGAAATTGTTGCCGAATTCGCTGTATAGCCAGGAGGTTCTAACGATCACTGCATCGGCCATGGCCTCTTGCAGAATGACCTCGCCCGCCAATTTGGTGCGCCCGTAGGTCGACAGTGGACGTGTCGCATCGGTCTCCAAATAGGGACGATGGTTGCTGCCGTCGAACACATAGTCGGTGGATACATGTATCACATGGCAACGGAAAGCGCTGGCCACTTCCGCCAGGTTGCGTATGGCTTCGGCATTGATCCGGTAAGCCATTTTCGTATCCGCTTCCGCTTGTTCAACGGCTGTGTAGGCCGCCAGGTTCAGGATACACTGGATACGGTTGGAGCGGACAAAGGCAAATAAGGCCTCTTTGTTGGTGATATCCAACGTGTCCATGTCCGTAAAGTAAAAATCCAATGCCGGATAATCGCCGGTTCGCGCTTGTAATGCCCTCCCCAGTTGTCCGTTTGCTCCTGTTACTAATATCTGTTTCATGTTTTATTCGTCTTCTAATTGCAACTCACCACTTTTTTCATCCCGGTATTTCGAAGCCAGAATAGCCAGAAAAGTGCTGATCTGTTTGACAGCCTCTGTCGTTTGCTGTGTTGTTTCTTCGCCTTTCATCCTGAGCATCAGGTAGCCATAGACAGCCGTAAAGCAGGTCTCGATCTCGGGCATCTCTTCTCCGCCCGACTTGGCTCGCAACTGCACGATATAGGGAAGCGTTTTATAATAGGTCGATTGGTAGGTCATTTCCCGTGGCGACTTCATCAATCGTACATGCAAATCAGTCAATTCCAGGATGATATTCCTGTTCAATTGGATATGCCCCGTCGCCCTGACGCCCTCCGTTAGCATCATATTTGCCAGCTCTTCATACCAGCGGGTTATCTCCTCGCGCACCTCCTCCGGCTGGTCGTATTTGGAGATGATCATCTGTCGTATGCGGTTCGCATCGAAATCGCAGGCACGTATCATATCTTCTACCTGCCACATATACAACAGGTATTCCGCTATGTTCTCTTTTCTTTTTTGATGAGCAACGATCATTTCTGCAAGGATAAGCTATATTCAGCAATGGCCTGGTAGAAATCCGCATCTTTAATCCCCAATTGACGGCACGCTAAACGGGCGGCATTCAGGTTATACAGGAAATAATCATCCGATATAAACACAGGGAAATCGCCATAACGCGTGGTCAGCGTACCTGTTTCGTTGTTGTAGGCCTGCTGGTCGTATGGCATCGA
Organism: Parabacteroides sp. PFB2-10; assembly: GCF_029893085.1. Lineage (GTDB taxonomy): Bacteria > Bacteroidota > Bacteroidia > Bacteroidales > Tannerellaceae > QVMG01. The sequence continues at coordinate 82,771 of NZ_JARXWI010000002.1, read as the reverse complement.
GGTGATATCCTCCCGTACGTTTGATGCCATATCTTGCAATACGCGATCCTGTTCAAAGTAAATCAGCTTGCCTTCTCTTTCGATCGAAGCCACGAAATTCTTATAGGATTGCAGGTATTCTTCCAATGACTGGTGGTCTTTTTCTTCCGACCACATCAGGTTGGTGATCACCGCGATATGCGGACGGTAAAATTCCAGGTGAAACTGTTTCCCTAAGGAGGAGGTCACCCCTTCATCCCCTTCGATCAGGGCAATGCGTTCCTCTTCTTCCAGAGACACCCTGTTCTTCAACAGATCGATATTGCTTGTCAATACATAATCGAAGCGCTGTTTGTATTTTTTCAATACATAGACCATCATGCCCAACACCGCGCTTTTACCACGGTCGCCGGCTACTACCACCCTTGTTTTTGATTTGGTATGATCGAATACAAATTCAGGAACCGATTGGGTCAATAATCCCAACTCCTTCGCCCGGATCAGTTCCGGATTATCGCGGTTGACGGTTGCTCCTAATATGATGATTTGAATATCTTTTGTCAGTTTTTCGGGAAACCACCCGTCTCCATGGCAAGTACATCCTGCTTCATGCAGCCTGGCGATGGTCTCTTCTGTCAAGCCATTCCCGGAAACACTTACCTCATACCCTTCATCCTCATGTATCGCTAATGCCAGATCATAAATCACAGGCTCGGTTACGGATATTAAATGTACTTTACGCATTGATTTAAATTTGATGCAAAAATAAGCTATTTTGCCTTTGTTTGTATCATATCACGGATCAAAAATCACCCCTCTCGCACGATTTTGGCAAAATGTCAATTCACTTCTCTTTCGGAAAGTAAACGTTGTTTCGCGAAGCGCTGCGCAAAACAGTTTGGCGCTGCGTTCGAGTTTCACTATCTTTGCACCTCATTGAAACAAAAACAGCTAATTATTACCGATTTATGCGTATAGATATACTCACCGTTCTGCCGGAGATGATCGATGGAATGATCAACTGCTCTATTGTAAAACGGGCACAAGACAAAGGACTTGTGGAAATACATTTGCATAACCTGCGCGATTACACGACGAATAAATGGCGGCGTGTCGACGATTATCCCTTTGGTGGGGAGGCAGGCATGGTGATGCAGATCGAACCGATCGACCGGGCTATCTCTTTGCTGAAAGAAGAAAGGCAATACGATGAGGTGATTTACACCTCCCCCGATGGCGAAACCTTCGATCAGCCGATGGCAAACGGTATGTCTCTATTGGAGAACATGATTATTCTTTGTGGGCATTACAAAGGGGTCGACTACCGCGTGCGGGAACATCTGATTACCAAAGAGATCTCTGTGGGCGATTATGTCCTGACCGGAGGCGAACTGGCGGCGGCTATTATTACCGATGCAGTGGTCAGGTTGATACCGGGTGCCATAGGCGATGAGCAGAGCGCTTTGTCGGATTCGTTTCAGGACAATCTGTTGGCCCCCCCGGTCTATACACGCCCGGCTGATTATAAAGGCTGGAAAGTGCCCGATATACTGCTTTCGGGACATGAACGTAACATTGCCGAATGGCGCTTGCAACAGGCACAGGAGCGAACAAAGCGCTTACGGCCTGATTTGCTGAAGTAAGATTCAAAAGCAACAAAATAGAAAAGCCGCCATCCGATTTCCGGATGGCGGCTTTCTTATCGTATAAGATTGTCTTCTTAGCTCAAGAATCCTAACAGGATACCGGCGGCAACAGCCGAACCGATTACACCTGCTACGTTCGGACCCATCGCGTGCATCAACAAATAGTTGGTCGGATCATATTCCAAACCTACTACCTGAGAGATACGTGCCGAGTCGGGAACGGCGGATACACCGGAGTTACCAATCAACGGATTGATCTTATTACCCTCTTTCAGGAAGAGGTTGAAGAACTTCACAAACAGGATACCGGCACAGGTAGCGATCACGAATGAAAGCGCTCCCAAGCCAAAGATCTTGATAGAGTTCCAGGTCAGGAACTGCGTAGCCTGCGTAGAAGCACCCACGGTGATACCCAACAGGATAGTGATCGTATCGATCAGCGGACCACGGGCTGTTTCTGCCAAACGACGGGTCACGCCACTCTCTTTGATCAGGTTACCGAAGAACAACATACCCAACAACGGAAGACCGGAAGGTACGAGGAAACAGGTCAGCAACAGACCTACGATCGGGAAAATGATCTTTTCGGTTGAAGATACCACGCGCGGCGGTTTCATACGGATCACACGTTCTTTCTTGGTCGTCAACAGACGCATAAACGGAGGTTGGATGATCGGCACTAACGCCATATAGGAGTAGGCCGATACCGCAATAGCCCCCATCAGGTTAGGCGCCAGTTTGGAAGAGAGGAAGATAGCCGTAGGACCGTCAGCCCCCCCGATAATACCGATAGCACCTGCCTGGTTGGGTTCGAAGCCCATCTGCAGGGCGATTACGTATGCACCGAAGATACCGAACTGTGCCGCAGCACCGATCAACATCAATTTAGGGTTGGAGATCAATGCCGAGAAGTCGGTCATCGCCCCAATGCCGAGGAATATCAATGGTGGATACCACCCCTGTACTACTCCTTGATAGAGAATATTCAGTACCGATCCCTCTTCATAGATACCCACCTGCAGGCCGGCATCTTTGAAAGGAATGTTACCGATAAGCATCCCGAATCCGATAGGAATCAGGAGCATAGGTTCAAATTCATATTTAATTGCCAGGAAAATAAAGAGCAAACCTATAAAGATCATAGCGACATGACCCGGCGTTGCGTTGTAGAATCCTGTATAGGTTAAGAACAATTGCAAGTTCTCACCCAGGAATGATAAAAAACTTTCTTGCATATTCTTATCCGATTACAACGAGTTCTGCGTTTTCCAATACAGAGTCGCCTTTGTTCACTTTTATTTCAATGATGCTACCGTCGCGGTCTGCATTGATGCTGTTCTCCATTTTCATGGCTTCCAGAATCAACAATGTCTGGCCTCTCTTAACAGTATCTCCCACTTTGCATTTCAAATCCAGGATAACTCCTGGCAGCGGAGAACGTACGGCGCCTGCTGTTGCTGTTGCTGCCGGACGGGAAACAACCGGAGCACCGCTTGATGTTGTCGGAGCCTGAGCCGGTCTTTTCAATGTAACCACCTGCTTCTTAGCCGGCTTTTCCATTTTTACTTTATAGGGCATACCGTTTACTTCCACTTCAGCCATATCTTCTACTACTGAATTGATATGTACTTTATAAACAGTACCATTGATTGTATATTTAAAACTTTTCATTCTTTTATGATATTAATAGGTAATTACTTTCTTGGCAATTCGCGTAATCCATAGATCTTGGAGCTCCAGGGTGAATAGGTACGTTTCACTTTCTGAATGGTCAATACCGTGCTTTCAATATCGTGCGCGTCTTCATTCAATTCGTAAAGCGCCATACCAATAGCCACCAAGATCTCCCCGGAGAGTTCTCCCGGTGCAGCCACAACCGTTTCTGCTCCGGTAGCCTTTTGTGCCCGGCGGGCACCAGCAGCGATAGATGCTTTACCAGTCATTTTGAATACCAAGAACAGAACGAGCAATCCAAGGAATACAACTGCCATAGCCGTCACAGTCATACCAAGTCCCAAGGAATCCTTCGTCTTGAAGTTCTCGATCTTCTCATTACTGTCCAATGTCAAGTTGTTGGTGCTTGGTGTAACTTTGGGCAGTAGAGCCCATTCGTCTTGCCCGTCTACTGCCCGTCCGTAGCTTACGTCTGCTTTTTGAGCTGCTGGTATCACTATTTCGTCTACCAATGTCTTACCATCCGTATCATAAAGAGCGATGTAGTTCTCCTTTGTCGGATCCAGCGTGAAGCTGGCATGGAACGTACCACGGCTCGCATTCCCGTCGGCCCAGAACAGTGTGTGTTGCCGGGGAGGGATCTTTGTCAATACGTCGCCTTTAGGAATAGGGTATTTCTTCGGGTCGTTTTTGTCGTTTGTCAAAAAACATCCACCGATGTTTACCGTACCGGCTGAACTGTTATACAGTTCAATCCAGCCACTTCGCTTACCATAGTCATCGACGAAATTGTCTTCATTGATGACCAGCACTTCATTTATTCGCATGGCGGTTACACGTTGCGCCTGCGCTCCAAAAGAAAAGAGCAACATGAACAACAATATAAATCCTGCGTTTCTTTTTATTCTATTATACATAGTCATTTATACTTCTTTAATCTTACTTCTTACTCGCGTCATCTGTAAGAATTACAGAGGCATATTGTCATGTTTCTTCGCCGGGTTCACCAGTTTCTTTGTCTGCAATTGCTGCAAAGCACGGATAACACGGAAACGGGTATTACGCGGTTCGATCACATCGTCGATATAACCATATTGAGCCGCATTGTATGGGTTGGCAAACGCTTTCTTGTATTCTGCTTCTTTTTCTGCCTGAAGTTTAGCAGGATCTTCGGCTGCCGCTACCTCTTTGGCAAAGATTACTTCTACAGCACCACTCGGTCCCATGACAGCGATCTCAGCCGTCGGCCATGCGTAGTTCATATCACCACGCAGGTGTTTAGAACTCATCACGCAATAAGCACCACCGTATGATTTACGCAGTGTAACCGTCACCTTAGGCACAGTGGCTTCGCCATAAGCATAAAGCAGCTTCGCACCATGCAGGATCACACCGTTGTACTCCTGGCCTGTTCCCGGAAGGAATCCCGGAACGTCAACCAAAGTAACCAAAGGAATATTGAAAGCATCGCAGAAACGTACGAAGCGTGCTCCTTTGCGCGAAGCGTTGCTATCGAGACATCCTGCCATGATCTTCGGTTGGTTGGCAATGATACCAACTGATTGTCCGTTGAAACGGGCAAAACCTACAATAATATTTTTAGCATAATCGGCATGTACTTCCAGGAACTCGCTACCATCAATGATCGTACCGATCACTTCATACATGTCATATGCCTGGTTCGGACTGTCTGGGATGATGTCATTCAATACATCGTCCAAACGGTCGATCGGATCGTTACATTCGATAACCGGTGTTTCTTCCAGGTTGTTTTGCGGAATGAAGCTGATCAAATGACGAATCAGTTGGAAGCCTTCTTCTTCTGTGTCAACAGCAAAGTGAGCAACCCCTGACTTGGTCGTGTGTACACTGGCACCTCCCAGTTCTTCCTGAGTTACGTCTTCACCTGTTACAGTTTTAACCACTTTCGGACCAGTCAGGAACATATAGCTTGTTCCGCGAGTCATAATGTTGAAGTCGGTCAATGCCGGAGAATAAACGGCACCACCGGCACAAGGACCAAAGATACCAGAGATCTGCGGAACAACACCGGAAGCCAGGATATTACGCTGGAAGATTTCAGCATATCCAGCCAACGCATTTACGCCTTCCTGAATACGTGCACCACCCGAGTCGTTCAATCCGATTACCGGGGCACCCATCTTCATGGCCTGATCCATTACTTTACAGATCTTCATGGCTAATGTTTCCGACAGCGCGCCACCAAAAACAGTGAAGTCCTGTGCGTAGATATAAACGACACGACCTTCGATTGTACCATAACCTGTCACAACACCGTCGCCCAGGAATTTGGTTTTCTCAATGCCAAAGTTTGTACTGCGGTGCTGCACAAACATGTCAAATTCTTCGAAGCTACCTTCGTCAAGCAACATGGCGATGCGTTCGCGTGCCGTGTACTTGCCTTTTTTGTGTTGAGCTTCGATTCTTTTTTCTCCACCACCCAAGCGGGCTTTCTCGCGGAGTTCGATAAGTTCTTTTACTTTTTCAAGCTGGTTGCTCATTGTATTGTATGATTTATTGTTAAAAATGAATCTTATTTATCCTGTCCTTCCATGCACAACTCGGTCAAAACACCGCAGGTTGATTTCGGATGTAAAAAGGCGATATCCAACCCTTCGGCACCGCCACGAGGGGCTTTGTCGATCAACTGTACGCCTTTTGCTGCCACCTCTTCCAATGCACTTTGTACATCAGGCACCGCAAAAGCAATGTGATGAATACCTTCTCCACGTTTCTCAATGAACTTGGCGATTGTGCTCTCCTCGCTGGTTGGTTCCAGCAATTCGATTTTAGTTTGGCCCACTTTAAAGAAAGCTGTTTTTACTTTTTGATCTTCCACTACTTCAATGTTGTAGCATTTCAATCCCAGAACACCTTCATAGTAGGGTAGACATGCTTCGATGCTTTTCACGGCGATACCCAAGTGTTCAATGTGCGTAAGTTCCATCTTTTTTGTTAAATTAATGATTTCGTAAAAGTTAATATGCAATAAAGCTGCAAAGGTACACTCTTTTTTTAGGAATATAGAAATATTTCCTTAATTTTATTTGGAAAGTTGTTCTGTTTTCCAGGCTTGTTTTTAAACGAAAAAGAGGGCGAAACTTATCTGTTGTTTCGCCCTCTCTTATACGTTTCTATTATATCGGATAAAATCGATGATAATTATCTGTTCGGAAGATACTTTGCCATCCCTTGAGAATAGCTAAACCTATAGGATCCATTCTCGTCTGACCAGATAAAGAAATACTCCAATCCGGGAATGGAATCGCCAACACGGCAAGCCTCTTCCAAGCCCATAGCGGTAAAGGCGGTTGCCCAACCGTCGGCTGTCATGCAATTTTCTGCGATGATCGTACTGCTTAAAATATTTTGTTCGGCCGGATAACCGGTCATTGGATTGATTGTATGCGCGTATTTCTTGCCCTCTTTCACGTAATAATTCTGGTAGTCGCCGGAAGTGGCCACACCTTTTTTATCGGTTAGATGCACCACCTCTTCGATGGCAATCGGGCGTCCTGCTCCGGCTTCTTCCGGTTTGCGAATACCTATCCGCCAGGGAATACCCTGGTTATTTACCCCTTTGGCCGTTACTTCACCGCCAATCTCGACCATATAGTTCCTGACACCATGTGCTTCCAGCATATCGGCCACCACATCGCATGTATATCCTTTGGCAATGGCAGAGGCATTCAGCATAATGCGCGGGTCGTCTTTTACCACCTGGTTGCCCTCAATACGTATTTTCTGATAGCCTACAAATGGTTTGATGCTGTCGATCATCTCCGGTGTTACCCGTTCTTCGTCTTTAAAGCCGAATCCCCATATATTGATAAACGGAGCGCAGGTAATATCAAACATCCCGCCCGATTTTTCGGATATCTCCATCGCTTTGTTGAAAACAATCCGGAAATGCTCGTCTATCTCTACCTTCTCATTGCGATTCACCTTCGCTATAATCGCATTCGGATTGAAGGGATTAAGCGACATGTTGACCGCTTGCAACTCGGCGTCGATCTCTTCGGTCATCAGTTTGGAGGCCTCATACTTAATAGAATATGATGTATGGAAAACCGATCCGGTCTCTTCAAAATATTCCTTTTTCTGCGTGCAAGAGATAGAAGAAAAAATAATCAGAGAGGCGAGAATCAAATTAATCTGTTTCATATTAAATCTCTTTATCAATATTGTAATTGTTGCGTTGGGATGAATCGCGTGCCACCAGTTCTCCCAGGAACCCGATAAGAAACAGCTGAGTCCCTATGATCATCGAGGTAAGGGAGATGTAGAAATAGGGCGAGCTGGTCACCAGCGGTCTTAGCGTTGAATCCGGAGATAGGATCGATGCCAGCTTCATGGATAACACAATGATGAGGGCGATAAACCCAATCAGAAACATCAATGTACCCAATAAGCCAAAGAAATGCATCGGTTTCTTCCCGAAGCGGGAGGTAAACCACAGCGTTAGCAAATCGAGGTAGCCATGGAAGAAGCGGCTGAGTCCGAACTTGCTACTGCCATATTTACGTGCCTGATGCTGCACCACCTTTTCGCCGATTTTATTGAATCCCGCGTTCTTTGCCAAATAGGGGATATAACGATGCATATCATTATATATCTCAATATTTTTTACCACTCTTTTGTCGTATGACTTCAATCCGCAATTGAAATCATGCAATTTGACACCGGAGAAACGACGGGCTGTCGCATTAAACAACTTCGTAGGGATCGTCTTCGAAAGCGGATCGTAACGTTTCTTTTTCCAGCCCGACACCAGGTCGTAGCCCTCCTCTTTGATCATACGGTAGAGTTCCGGAATCTCATCGGGGCTGTCCTGCAGGTCGGCATCCATGGTAATCACCACATCACCTTGCGCCCGCTTGAATCCGCAATGCAGTCCGGGCGATTTGCCGTAATTGCGGCGAAACCGGATGCCGCAGACACGGTCGTTCTTCTTTTTCAACGCTTCGATCACATCCCATGAGCCGTCATTGCTTCCGTCGTCCACATAAATAATCTCGTAGCTGAATCCATGCTCATCCATCACCCGTTCGATCCAGGCGTTGAGTTCGGGAAGCGATTCGGCTTCATTGTAAAGAGGTATAACAACTGATATATCCATAATTATTATTCGTTATCGTCTGTCGTGTTTTCATTATTAGGAAGAACCGGGGTTCTCAATCGCTTGACAAGGTAAGCAACAGGGATCGAAAAAAGGATGCCGTAGAAAACATTATTGAAGATACCCTGGATAGCCATCTGTATTGGAGTTACATTGACGCTCTCGATGGCTTCGATCATTTTGCTGTCTGCCTGAGCATTGTTCAACATATCGATGGTTTGTTGCAACGAATTAGCCAGAAAGCCCGGAGGCGCCAGGTAGCGGTAAAACGCGTAATGGAGTAAAGCAATCACCATAGCAGCAAAGAAATAAAGAAGTATCCCGAATTGCCAGCCGTGCATAAAGCCCAACTGTCCTCCGATATCCATTTTATATCGCCAGGTATAATACAAGCCTATAAAGGGAACAAAGAAGGTAAGAGTCATGTAGATGAAGCTAAAGAAGTTGGAACTGATGCCCAACATAAAGAAAATATACTTAAAACACCAAAACAGACCAAACGAGAGGCCGTAGGTCATAGCGCTTTTGAATAATATATTTTTATGTTCCAACATGAGCCTTTTAGTATCAGATGACAAAATTACTTCTTATAGCTGCAATACACAAATAAAAAAAGAGAAACCCGAAAAAGGTTTCTCTTTTTGAGCCTCTTGTCGGATTCGAACCAACGACCCCGAGATTACAAATCACGTGCTCTGGCCAACTGAGCTAAAGAGGCAGGTGGGTAAGCTGACTATATCGCGCCGCTACAACCAAGTACCCTTGCTGCGGTCAAGCCCTGGGGGAATTCCGAGGGAGCATGCCGTATAGGACTTACCCGGCTGCAAAAGTAGTTATTTTTTCTCTCCGTCCAACTGTTTTTGACAATCCGGGCAAAAAGAAGCTTCTAACTTGTTGGAATCCATGAAACTGGATTGTGTTAAAATATGTATATTCTTCATTTTTCATGACAAAAAACCGGATTCATCAGAGCATAGAAAGAATTTTTCGGCTGGATTTCAAAACATTTGACAATTGTCAACGCATTAATTGACAATTGTCAATCAATTAAACCACAATTGTCAAACAATTGATTGATAATTGTCAAATAGCAAAAAATCCGGCGATTTTGCAGGAAATCAATGCGTTTGCCCTGGTAACTTGTTTGGACCGCACAGTAAAACGTTTTGAGCTTTAAAACAAACAACCTGAGACGAAATCTTCTTACCTTTGTTTTTTTATGAATTCTCCTTCGGAAAAAGAATGCTTATATAAATAGAGATTAAATCATGGACTATCGGAAAATAGGGAAAACCGGCCTTTCGGCCAGCGTGATCGGATTGGGATCGGAGCATTTAGACAATAAACCTTATGCCGTGGTGGAAGAAACCATTCATGCGGCTTTGGATCAGGGCATAAATATCATGGATCTGTTTATGCCCGGCGACGAGGTGAGGCAGAATATAGGCAAAGCGCTTGGTAATCGTCGCAAAGAAATGATTATTCAAGGGCATATCGGCTCGGTGGATTTAAGTGAACAATACGATGTCAGCCGTGATTTGGCTACCTGTCAACATTATTTCGAAAAGCTATTGAAGAATCTCGATACCGATTATATAGATGTGGGTATGTTGTTTTTCATGGATTCCGATGAGGCGTTGGAGCAAATCTTCGCGAATGGCATTGTCGACTATGCCTTGGAGTTGAAACGAAAGGGCATTATCCGGGCGATTGGAACAAGCTCACACAACCCGGTTGTTGCCCGGAAGCTCCTGGAGACTGGCGTTGTGGATCTGATGATGTTCAGCATAAACCCTGCCTTCGATATGACACCTGCCGGAACGGATGTGTTAAGCACCATGGAAGAGTTATCCGAACAGCAATATGTCACCATTGATCCGGTGCGGGCGGAGCTTTACAAATACTGCGAACAACAGGAAATTGCCATTACGGTGATGAAGACATTGGGCGGTGGAAGGCTTTTGTCGGCCGAACACTCCCCGTTCAAAAAAGCGATGACTGTCGCGCAATGCGTCCATTACGCATTGACCCGCCCGGGAGTTGTCAGTACGATGATCGGCTGCCAGTCGGCCAAACAGGTGGAAGAGGCAGTTGGTTATCTGCATACGACCGAACAGCAACGCGATTATATGGAGATCATCCGCAATTACCAGGGAGAGGGTAGCGGTCAATGTGTCTATTGCAACCATTGCCAGCCTTGCCCGGTCGATATTGATATCGCCATGGTCAACAAATACCTTGATATTGCTCTGTTGGACACGGCGAATGTCCCGCCAAGCATCCGTCAGCACTACAACGCCTTACCGGCAACGGGTGCCGACTGTATTGCCTGTGGCAGTTGTGAAGACAAATGTCCCTTTTCCGTTCCCATCATCCGAAATATGGAACGCGCCAGGGATTTGTTTTAAGATAAATCACCGGCATTCCAACTCATTATAAAACAAATACAGTATGAAGAAGTTCTGTTTATTAGCCATAGTTATTTTTGTGCAGGTGGCAACTATTGTAGCACAAGAACCTACGTCGCAGTATAAAGAAAAAGAGGTATTCAGAAGCGAAGATGTGATCTTCCGTCAGATCGATGCTCACACCTGGGTAGGCAACGGACATCTGATAGCCAACGAGTCATTGTATCTGATCGAAGGCAACGAACGCGCTATCCTGATAGATGCAGGTAAGAAGATCGCTGATCTGGATAAAATCGTAGCCTCCATCACCGACAAACCGGTAACACTTGTGGCTACTCATGTACATTCCGACCATACGGGCGAGCCCATACACTATTTTCCGGTAATCTACCTGAACGCTGCCGATACGGTTAATGTTCCGGGCACCATGCCCAACTACAAAGGCGAGATCCGGTATCTGAAAGATGGGGAGATGATCGACCTGGGTGGCCGCCGGATCGAGGTGGTCTTCACACCGGGACATACGCCCGGCTCCACCACATTCATCGACAAAGAAAAGGGTTATGGCTTTAGCGGCGATGCTTTTGGATCCGGAAATCTCTTACTCGGAACGGATTTTTCAACGCTTTTGGCCACTTGTGAAAAGATGGAAGGACTGATGAAGAAATACAAACTCACCCATCTTTATCCGGGTCATTATATGGGTACAAACATAGAAACCCCGAAGCGCATAAGCGATATGCGGCAGATGTCGATCGATATGTTGGCAGGTAAGGTGAAAGGCGAAAAGACCGAGCGCGGCATGATGGGGCTCGATCATGTATTGAATATGCATGGCGTTCGCATCAACTACGGCGAAAAGCAACTGAAATAGAGATTTCTGAGGTTAAGGCTGATTGATTAGCTGATTTGGCATTCGCTTTCATCGTATTTTTTTTCGCTTTAAAGAAATAAGTCGCGCAAGGAGATATGGAATAATCTATTTTTACAACATGGAGTGTGTCCTTTGAGTTTCAAAATGTGTAATAAATAGATCCTATGAATAGAAAGTCTTTTCAGGTAGCCATAATCGTTAGTTTTCTTGTTTTGATTTGTCCGGCAATCGCCGCGCAGGACTGGCCACAGTTTCTTGGTCCCGACAGAAATCACACATCCCCTCAAAAGGGGTTGTTAAAGAGCTGGCCGGAGAGCGGTCCGGAAATACTATGGTCGGTCGATGTGGGTGCAGGATATGGCGGTCCTGTTGTGAAAGACGGCAAGGTCTATCTTCTTGACAGAGATGATGAGGTGGGCGATATCATGCGTTGTTTTCATCTGCAGACGGGAGAAGAGGTATGGAAATTTGTCTACAACTCACCCGGCGCAGTTCCGTTTCCCGGTTCACGAAGTGTCCCGATTATCGACGCCAATTATGTCTACTCCTGCGGGCTGAACGGCGATTTGTATTGCTTTGACACCACTACCCACCAACCGGTCTGGAAGAAAAATGTATGGAAAGACTTTGGTGGAGAGGCGATTCCCATGTGGGCTATATCTCAATGTCCGGTCATTTATAATGATCTGTTAATCGTTGCTTCGCAAGCACCGGATGCCGGTGTGGTCGCGTATAACAAACGCACCGGTGATGTGGTATGGAAAACACCAAAAATTGGCAATACCAGCTATGTGAGTCCGAAAATTCTAAAGATTCATGGCGAAGACCAGGTGGTGTGGGTTGCTTCATCCACAAACCCATATACAGACCGGGATGCACCTCTCACGAAAGGGCATGTGGTTGGGATCGATCCGAAAGACGGGAAGATATTATGGGATTATGCCAATTGGGAATGTGTCATTTCTGTTCCCTGTCCGGTGGATGCCGGCGACAACAAATTGTTGATTGTTGGCGGGTACGACCGGGGAGCTACGATGATACAGGTCAATAAGAAAGCAGACGGAACGTTTGACACCACGGAACTATTTACCACCCTGGAGTTTGGCGACCAAACGAAGCCGGCACTTCTTCTAAACGGCTATTTCTATGCTATGTATCGCACGAACCAGAAACGCGACGGCTTGATGTGTATGGATATGGAAGGGAATATCATGTGGAAGACTTCACGCAACCCCAATTTCGACCGTGGCAGTATGATCCTTGCCGACGGATTGCTTCTGGCAACCGACGGGCTCAATAGCCTTTACCTGATAGAGCCTGATCCGAAGGGCTTTAAACAACTCGCAAAAGCAGATATGTTTAAAGCAGGCACACAGAACTGGGCGCCCATGGCCTTGGCCGACGGCAAACTCTTAATCCGCGACCAATCCAAAATGCTTTGCATAAAGGTGGCAGAGTAATAGATAATTTTATCATAAAAAAAATATAAACAAATGAAACAGCTAATTTTAATCATTATGTGTGTATTATCTACTACATTGACATACGCTCAGGAGAAGAGAGTAATGGTAGCCTATTTCTCCTGTACAGGCAATACCGAAACGGTGGCTAAAGCCATCGCTCAGGCTACCGATGCCACCTTATACCGTATCCAGCCTCAAACAGTCTATTCGTCTGCCGACCTTGACTGGCGTGACAAAGAGAGCCGCAGCAGCAAAGAAATGGGCGACGCCGCATCACGTCCTGCATTGGCAGACAAAAATGCGAAGGCAGAGACTTATGATGTGATATTCCTTGGTTATCCGATATGGTGGAACCTGTGTCCGCGTATCATTAACACGTTTATCGAAAGCTATACCCTGGATGGAAAGACTGTCATACCGTTTGCCACCTCAGGCAGCAGTACCATAGAGAACAGTGTAAAAGAGTTGAAGGAGCAGTATGGCAAAATCAACTGGCACACAGGAAAACTATTCAATGATGGTAGTGCTGGTGTCAAGAAATGGGCAGAAGAGACGGTTGCAGCTCAAAACTAACAGTCGCGTTGAAATCACCTTGACTTTCAACCACTTCTATAGTCTTAAATCTACTCGCAGTATTATTTCGTTACCTCGTTCAATCCGTTGAGGTCTTTCATAAGTTTTTTGATCTCGTCCTGTGTGAGACCCTTATCATATATCCTGAAGTCATGGTACATGGCTTTCAGATAAACGTCGCGCGGGAAGGGAGGTCTACCCATCCAGTTGAACCTGGGAACCTCTTCAATGTCTTTGGGTTGGAGAATAGCGGGTCCCGTAGCCACAACTTCACCGTTGATATATAGTATCCCGGTCGTATCGCGTTGTGAATACGCCATGTGGTGCCACACACCTTTTTCTGCCGGTCTGTTAGGCATAATCCCCACCAGTTCCCGCTCGGGCAATCCTCCGCCGATCGACTGCTCCAACCGCTGTTGGTTGACGCGATACGCAACGAATTGCCCCGTCATGCCTCCGCACTGTTCAAGCGTGGAGAACGAAAACACGAAATTGCCGTTGGCTCTCACCCTGGCTGCCGTGTCTATGCGCAGGTAGGTGGCGATGGAGTAGTCTCCGAGTGTTTTGATCAGGTCGCCCATCCCAGGTCCCATATCGAGGTAACCGTCATCGTTGCCCAAATCCATCACATCGTACTGCCCGATTTTCTTCATGACCGCACCTTGTAATAGGGTCGCATCATAGCCGTTGCCCGTGGCATCCTTCACGACCGTACTGCCGGTATTTTCGAAAGTATAGTGTACTTTCAGGTTCTTATCCTTGCTCTCGCACGACGCCAGCATCCATATGGCAAAAGCGGAGAGAAGAAGTAAAATGGTAGCTTTTTTGTTCATATCAAGATATTTAAATTTCAGTGATTAAAGTCATTCCTATATAGAGCTTTCAGAGGCTGGTTTTACAGGCTGCCAAGCCTCAACCGCAATAAAGAATGCAATTCTGAAATAAGGAGGTCGAGTCTGAATACATGGATAAATCATTGGATACAAAAGACTAAACATCATGTAAAAAAATAAAAAAATGTCCGCAAAAATAGCAAATTAGTCCATATTTGTTACGTATCCAGCTAATTACATGATAGTTATAAGATCAAGGCAGACTTTAAATAGAAACACTATTATGGCATGGTATTGGATGATTTTTCTACGTAGTGGCCTCTTTTTCCTATTACATTTGAGCAATTTCTTATTTACAATAACCCATTTGCTGTCTTAGCAAAACCATACAACGTTCTTTGAAATATTTGAAATTTAGCCAGTTACAGAGATTTCTCGAAAAAAAACAGATTTCAATTCTACAAACCAGTCTCTTTTTTTACCGTGGCGACAACAACCTCAAGATAATTGTATCGTCACGGATTAAAGTCTATTTCGTTGTCAGAGCAAAACAGGTTTGTGCAGCTATATATCTTTACTGCTTAGCTGCAATCTTCAACATGATATGGAACTTAACAGAAACACCTACGAAGTTCTACAAACTTTACGCATCTCACTAACGGATAAAACACACTTGAAAGACCTCTTTAACAAAGCTAATTTTCAATATAAAAATGATGCGACTCTAATTTGATTTTTATAACGTTCCAGTTTTAATGGGACACTATGATATTAAACCTAATCAGAGAATAATAAAGCAGATAAATAAATTATGCCATGAGAAAAATTAATCGCCGCACATTTATTAAAACAGGCACTCTATTGGGAGTTGGAGTTGCCATGACGAATACACAATGTATTCCTGTATGGAGTTCTAATCAACCGCTTAAGGATTATTTACTCCATGCTGTTCCTCTATGTGATGTTGATGTAATAGACACATTCTGGTCGCCGCGTATTAAGAATACGAGAGACGTTACCCTACCCTATCTTCTGAACCGCATTAGCGGACCGAATTTAGAAGGCCGGATATTGGAAGGAGCTTCCTATTTTATTGCAAAAGAATACGATCCTGTATTACACGATAGGATAAAGGCCTCTTTTGAATCGATTAGCGAATCTATGCATACGCTTATGAATGATAAATGGCCGAACACAGGTGACGGTCCGTTTTTTAGAGTAGGGCATTTTATTGAAGGAGCCATTGCGTACAAAGAAGCAACAGGAGATGATTTATTTTTAAACCTTGCAAGGGAAGTTGCCGATGACCTGGATCAACAATACGGGTATGGTAAACGAACAGATATTTCAAACCATGAAGAAATTGAGTTAGCATTAGTTAAATTATATCGCATAACAGGTGAAGAACGTTATGCACGATTGGCTCAATTTTTAGTTGATGTCCGCGGAACAACCGAAGGCGGCAGAACCATGACCGGTTATTATGCTCAAGATGCTGTGCCGGTAAAGAAACAGCGTAGGGCTATCGGGCATAGTGTTCGCGCGACATACCTGTATTGTGCTGTTACTGACTTAGCAGCACTCTATCCGCAGGATTATTATCACAAGACCATTCAAACAATCTGGCAAGACGCCACATCCAAACGCACCTATTTGACCGGTGGCGTGGGTAGTTACAGACGTATGGAAGATTATGGCGACGACTATGACCTGCCAAACGCTGCTTGTTGGAATGAGATTTGTGCTTCTGTGGGAAATGCCCTCTGGAATCACAGAATGTCGTTATTGGAAGGACATGGGAAGTATGTCGATATGATGGAGCGTATCCTCTACAACGGTGTATTGGCCGGTGTATCGATTGACGGAAGTACATTCCTATATCAGGCACCACTGAAGGCTTGGCCGGAATTTCGCAGACAAACATCATTCGGTCCTAACTGCTGCCCACCCAATATTATGCGCTTAATGGCGGAGTTAGGCACAATGATTTATTCGCAGAAAGAAAGTGATTTATACGTTAACTTGTTTATCGGCAGTAATGCACGCTTCGAGGTTGCCGGTAAAACGGTTTCTCTCCGACAGGAAACTAATTATCCATGGGATCTTAGCTCACGCATTACCGTCGGCGTTTCCGAACAGTCCGAGTTTGATGTAAAAGTACGCATTCCGGGATGGGCATGCGGTGAATTTGATTCAGGCAACTTGTATAGATATAATACGGCTCCTACCGGGAAATATACACTTACCATTAACGGGCAAACGGAGTCTTATCAGGTAAAAGATGGTTTTGCCGTATTAAGACGCCAATGGAAAGACAATGATGTGATAGAGGTAGCTTTCCCTTCAGATGTTCGTTTAGTAAAATCAGACGACAGAGCGCTTGAGAATAAAGGAATGACTGCCATCACACGCGGACCGCTTGTTTTCTGCGTAGAAGGTTTGGACAACCATATTGACAACGCAAACAATGCGTTCAGCCTTATTGTACCGGAATCATCAAAATTGGAATATAACTTTGATTCTGCGCTATTAGGAGGTATTGGCACCATAGAAGGTAAAGTCGAGCGATTGCTTCGTGAAGGAGAGCATCGTGAGTTGAAGCGGCGTCCTACCACGCTGAAGGCCATTCCGTATTACGCATTCGGAAATCGTGAGGCAACGGAAATGGCTGTTTGGCTTGCTTCCGACGAAACACGCGCAGAAACGTTTCCTGCAGTGACATTGGCATCGACAAGCCTTGCCACCTCTTCCTGTGGTCATGGCTCCGTAGCCGAGAACTATCCGGGAAACAATCCCCCCACGGTAGCCAGAAGGATGTATCCGTGGTCGCAGGATGGTAGCGGTTCTATTTCGGCAATCTCAGATGGTCTTACCCCTGTAAACTCCGAAGACGGTTCATCTACTTTTCTCAGACTGCGTCCGCAATCCGGAAGCTCGGCTTGGGTGCAATACGATTTTACGGGACCGACACAAGTATCTTCTGTCAGCGTCTACTGGAAAGATGATAAGCAGTTCTGTGTTCTACCGGCAAGCTGGACTCTGCTGTATCGCGACGGCGATCAGTGGAAGCCCGTTCAGTCGCCGAGCGGCTACGGTATACAAAAAGATATGTATAACAAGACAAGTTTTACGCCTGTTTATACCGATGGATTAAGAATGGAGATCGAACTCGACAAACGGGTTTATAAAACAGGGGAATTGGGGCAACCGGATGCAAACTATCTGACCGAAGATCAGATATGGTATGAAGGCGGTATAATCGAATGGACAGTAGAAGGCGACGTACCTGCTCCCCCCACGGTATTCAACAGCTACCTGGCTGAGCAGGATCATGCCCTTGACCCTAATCCCGATTCCGATTTTTGGCGAGGAGTAAAAGGCGTCATTCTTGATCGCAATATACTTGGCGACCCTGATGCGGTCATACGCTCAGAAGCGCGTTCACGCTGGACAAAAAACAATTTGTATTTTCTATTCCAAGGACCATATCAGGCACTAAACCTGAAACCTGATCCTGTCACGACTAAAGAGACGGAAAAGTTATGGCTATTTGATGATTTCGAGCTGTATCTCGGCTGCAACTTTGAGAACATCAATCTATATGGAGAATACCAGATTTCACCGCAAGGCGAATATTTAGACAACGATATAGATGCTACCGTTCAGAGACCCGGATGGGGCGAAGAGCATCGATGGAATTCAGGCATGAAAGTCAAATCCATTATCGATGAAGAAAAAAAGATATGGTATGGAGAGATGTGTATTCCATTGGCAGCCATCGACAAGCGTACACCTGCCGAAGGGAATGAGTTTCGTGCCAATATTTATCGTCTTCAAACAGCAGGCGAAGGGAGGAAAAGACATTTTCTGGCTTGGCAACCCACAGGTGAATGGAATCCCCACAAACCACTGAAATTCGGAACTATGAAGCTTGTTTCGCAACCTTGATTCACTATTATGATTTTGTATAAATAATGTTTAATTCTAAAAACTATTGTGACATGAGAAAAATGAACCTATTGCATGCAAAAGCGTTAATGAAAAAGAAAACGCTTAAAATTGCTCTAATGGCATGTCTGTGTTCAGGTATTGGTATTACTACCGCACATGCCGTACCTGACGGAATTATCGACAAGTCTGCTATTACGCAACAATCTATCAGAATTTCCGGTACTGTTAAGGATAATACAGGCGAGCCTGTTATTGGAGCTAACATTGTAGAAAAAGGAACTACCAATGGGACATCGACAGACATAGATGGTAAATTTACCCTGTCAGTACGAAATGCACAGTCTGTTATAGTGGTTTCTTATATTGGCTACAACAGTCAGGAAGCAATCGTTGGAAACAGAACAAACATTGATATTGTACTGGCAGAGAACTCAATGGTGATGGATGAAGTAGTTGTAATAGGCTACGGAACACAGCGCAAAGGAGATGTATCAAGTGCTATTGTCAGTGTCAAAGCTGATGATTTCGCAGTCGGAAGGATTGGCGATGCGGCTGAATTAGTGAAAGGGAAAATTGCCGGTATGACCATTGTGAACATAACCGGTGACCCGAATGCCGTATCGAACATCAGGCTTCGCGGTATTTCATCCCTGCGTGGAAACTCAGATCCTTTAGTTTTGATTGATGGCGTCGAAGGCGAATTGAATCATGTCGCCCCGGAGAATATCGAATCGATAGACGTACTAAAAGATGCTTCTGCAGCTTCCATCTATGGTACACGTGGTGCTAACGGTGTTATATTGATTACCACCCGATCAGGGCGTCGTGCAAGTCGCGCGGAAGTGACTCTTACGACCTATTTTTCTACCGGAAACTGGACTAAGAAAATGGACTTCATGACCGCACAAGATGTTCGGGATGCAGCAGGTGATTATACAAAAACCACATTTTCGGATATGGGAGCCGATACGGATTGGTTAGAGGAAATAAGCCGGGATCACAGTTCAACCCAGAATTACTCGGTTAATATAAGAGGCGGTGCCGAAAAGTCTGCTTATTCGGGTACGTTCACCTACAAGGATGATAAGGGTATGTTAAACCGGACTTACCGGAAAACGATGACTACTCAATTGGACTTCTCCCAGTTTGCCATGAACGATATGTTGAAATTTCATATTAATTTATTGGTTCTCAGCTATGATCGTTCAAACGATGGTTCAGGAAACAGAGACGGAGATGGCTATCAAAACTCTCAACAAGCCTATCGACAGGCTGTGATTCGAAATCCGACTCAACCTATTTATAATGACGATGGAAGTTATAACGAAGAATTGACCCGTTTCCAATATTACAATCCTGTAGCTATCAACAGGGAATGGGATGGAAATATACGCAACAATCAACTCCGTGTTACAGGGGATGTTACAATTGAACCGATTAAGAATTGGCAAACCATGTTGCAGTTGACCCGGCGTCAAACGATGCAAGTCAATCAGTTATATTTGAAGAGTCAACACTTTAGTATGCATACGTCGGGCACCAATGGACGGGCATCAAAATCCAACAGCAATTCGATTCAGGATCAGTTGGAATTGACTTCAAGATACAGTCTAAACATAGGCAAACACCGTGCGGAAGGGTTAGTAGGTTATAGTTATATCTATAATATGAGTGATGGTTTTAGCGCCAATAACTCCAATTTCCCTACAGACTTTTTCTCATACAACAACATGAGTATCGGTTCTTTCAGAACGGATCCTACCAAAACAATATCTGTAAGTTCCGATAAAAGCGACAATAAATTGATCGCGTTTTTCGGACGTCTCCAGTATAACTATGATAATCGCTTCTCGGCAATTGCATCCATTCGTCGCGAAGGTTCATCCCGTTTCGGGGATAATCATAAATGGGGTAATTTCCCGGCGATTTCCGGTGCGTGGAATATACAGAATGAAGAATTCATGAGAGGCATCAGTTGGTTGGACGAATTGAAATTACGTGTCGGATATGGTGTTTCGGGGAATAATGCCGGAGCTAACTATGCAACACTTACGCGATATTCATACCAAAGTGCAACCTACCTGTCAAAAGATGGAACTTGGTCGAACCCCCTGCAAGCCTCTAACAATCCGAATCCCAACCTGAGATGGGAAAAAACGAAAGAATTGAATATTGGTATAGACTGGCGCGGTTTCAATGACCGTTTAGGCCTCAACATTGACTTGTACAATAAAAATACAGAAGATTTATTATACAATTATAGCGTACCTGTGCCACCAAACATCAACTCCAGTATGTTGGCAAATGTAGGAAAAATGCAGAATCGAGGTGTCGAAGTGACAATCACTGCAACTCCGGTAACAACGAAAGATTTTGAATGGAAAACGACACTTGTCGCATCCCATAACAAAAACAAATTGGTAAGCCTGACAAATGATGTGTATACATTATCGTCCACATTCTCTGAATTTAGTGCCGGAATAGGCGACCCGCTTAGCGGGGCGGTTACCCACTATTGGGATGTAGGCCACAGCCTTGGCGGTTACTCCATGCATAAACAAGTTGGCTGGAACGAAGAAGGATTCCCCTTGTATGAATTAAAGAATGCTGAAACCGGCGAGTGGTATGTAGCTCCTTGGCAAAGAAATATGCCAGCGGCCAGTCGTCAACAGACTTTCGGCTTAGGCTCTCCCAAGTTGATTATGGGATGGAACAATACGTTAAATTACAAAGGATTTGATTTGAACATGCAATTTACAGGGCAGTTCTTCTATAAAATTCTGAATACGCAACGGGTATTTTATGAAAACAATTCGATTGCTTACAATCGTTTGAGATCATCACAGGATCTGCATCCTGTTGTAGAATTAGATGAGAATCAGAATCTGGTTCCGGTTATTGATCCGGCAACCGGCCAACAGAAGATGGTACGAATGCACCCTTCCGTAACTCAACATGTATCAAGTATGTATTTAGAAAATGGTAATTTTTTCAAACTATCTAATTTCACAGTAGGATACACCTTACCCATTAAGACTAATAAATATGTAAAGGCTGCTCGCGTCTATTTCTCCGGGCAAAATGTATTTACCCTTACCAGCTATTCAGGTATCGACCCGGAAGTTAATATAGGAGATGGTGCAGAGGATAGCCGTGGTGGCGGAGGTTCTCCCGGCACAAGACCGGGTGCTGATAACCGAGACAAATATCCGACAGTTCGGACATTTACAGTTGGATTAAATGTTAATTTTTAAAAACAAGAAGTCATGAATATATTTAAAAATATAATTAGCGGATTGGTGATCGGCACTTTGATAATGTTCGGTTCATGCACCAATCTGGATGAAAATCCTTACACTACGATTGTTGATGGTAACATTGATGTAAATGATCCGTCTATTCTCGCAGACTTTATGGGAAAAGCCTATATTCAATTGCAGGATTTTTACTGGCCATGGGACAGCTATTGGGATGCCAGTGAAGAAGGAGGTGATTTACTATGTACGCCTGTTCGTCTCGGTGTTGGATGGGGAGGCGGATACGTATTACATCACAAACATACTTGGGAGACAATGGCACCCGGAGTCAACAATGCCTATAGCAGATGTATCACAGGGATTCTGTATGCCAATAAATGTTTGGACATCTTGCCTGAAAGCGAAACGGGGAAACGGGCTGAAATGCGCTTCTTGCGTGCGTTTTTCTATTATATCGCTTTTGATTTTTTCCGTAATCCGCCGTTTATTGATACGATGGAATTTGAAGACCAGTGGTTACCCAGCCAATTAGGGCCGGAAGAGATGTTTAACTGGATCGTTAAGGAACTCGTTGAAATAAAAGATGCATTAGGTACTGAAAAGAGATATGGTTATCCAAACCGTTACGTTGCTGACATGGTATTGGCAAAACTGTATCTGAATCGTAATGCATACTTTCGAGGCATAGCGCCTGCTGACAACAGTTGGTATGAAAAGGCACTGGCTGAGGTGAATGACGTGATTGATAATGGAGGTTACACATTGGCTACTCATTATTTGGATAATAACAAAGATGACCACAGTTCAAACCCCGAATGTATCATGGGAATTCCCGTCAACCCTCTTGCCAGGATCTATGGCAATTATAACGATAGGAAAGCCCACCATTCAGCGGCAAAGGCAGTTTACGGCTTTACCGGTGCTGCGCCTTATAACGGAAGCGGAGCCCTTCCTCAATTTATCATGAGCTATTCACCCGATGATAAACGATTAGGATGGACTTGGGCCGGCGGTGTTCAGCATGAAGCTACCGTAGTGAATGGAGAAACCGTTCCAAATTCCGGAGCTCCTATCAAACCGGCGTCGGGAACATTTGCGGACGATTGGACAGGCGAAAACGTTTTGAATTACAATATAGAGATGCATTCAATTGATAATCCGGGTAGTTACCAGATGGAAGGATACCGTTATCAAAAAGATTATATTGTTCCCGGATCAAGAGGAACAGCAAGTAATGATATAAACTTTTTCCGTCTTGGCGATGCCATGTTTATCAAAGCGGAATGTTTGCTTCGTTTAGGTCGCGACAAACAGACCGCAGCCGATTTGATAACAGCGGTTCGTATGCGTTCGTTCGATGATCCGGAAAAAGCCAAACGTACTGTCGCTGATTTGGAAGGTCCAAGCGTTTATCCGTATGGAGTTCGTGAATGTACGAGTGTTGGATTTAACAACTGGGAAACTTGGATTGATATTCCCGAAGGAGGAGACGATATCATTTTGGGCGGACTGTTAGACGATTTGGCTTGGGAGTTTGTTGGCGAACATCATCGCCGTCAAGACTTGATTCGTTTCGAACTGACCGATGGCAGAAGTGTCTGGATTGGAAAATCAAGGTTCAGTATGCGGGCGCATAATGAACAAAGACGTGAATACTATGGGTTTAGTGCATCCATTTTACGAAACAACTTGAACTTAAAACAAACTAAGGGATACCCTGATCAAGATGGAAACATCGCAAGCAGCTGGTAATCACACAATAAAACAACAACCATAAAAACATTTTTTATGGTTGTTGTCTAACAGAAAAGCCGGGAAAACCGGCTTTTCTGTTAGATTATTAGGATTTTTTTAACCGCCTGTATATATAATCACACCATACAAAAACGCATTCCGTAACCTTTAAGTTAATTGTACAAGTTATTAATTTTATATCATTCATAATAATATGAAATTAAATATTAAATACATTTCAACAATATCTTTACTATGGATATTATCCATGATAGCTAAAGCTGATGACAACTCAAAAAGCGCTATGCTTTTCGAGCAATTTGAAGACGGATACGTGATCACGAAATCCTCTAACTCTGCCGCTAAGGTACAGGCAAAACTTAATTACAATGTATTTACCGAGAAAGTAATATTTATAGAAGACAGCATAGCGTATGAATTGGATCCACAAACGGTCATCGCTGCATTTATTAACAATCGAATGTTCATCCCTGTAGGAAACAGTTTTTATTACGAAAGAGTCACCGTAGGAAATAATGAGTATTTCATCAGACATAAATCAAAGATTATCTCAAAAGGGAAAAATGCCGGATATGGAACTTATTCCGAATCATCGGCTATTGTCTCAGCATCATCGCTCAGTGCTTTAGATGGTTTTGTAGGAAATTCAGCTTCTTCCGAGCAAAACAGTTTTGCAGGTCAGGATTATACGTTTAATACGAGTGATCATGTTTACCGCAAAGACGAAACCGTATTATATGTCACATCCGGGAAAAAATATATACCTATAACCTCCTTGAAAAGATTAAGAAAAGTATTCAAATCACATCAATCAGCTATTACATCTTTTGCAGAAAACGCTAAAACAGACTTTTCTAAATTAGAAGATGTAAGAGCGATCGTAGAATATGCTTTTTCGCTTTAGGCGAAAAAGCAGAATAACCATTCCCATTTTTTATTATTGACTAAAAAACAATTATGCCATGAAACGTTATTTTATCAGTTTATTATTCATCATTTCAGTTTTAGCAGCTTCTGCTCAACAACAGCGATCGCAACAACCTGAGCCATTAGATACGTTGCGAATGGAAAATGCTTATTGGAAAATCGGCTACAACATCCGGGGCATTAATGTCATGGAGAATGTATCGGACACTTATCATGCAAACCTATTGAATGGCGAGATAGGCGATGTGCTTCTTTCGTATAAAGTAAAGGATGCATTTTGGCAAAAAGCTAATCCCCGAAACAGAACCATGGAAGCGGATGCTGCAAATGGAATAATTACATACCATGATGCCGGTTTCGGCAATGCGATTGAAATGACACAGGTATTCCGGTTAGAAGGAGAGGTCATACATTGGAGCATTGATATTGTAAACAACAGTAAATTACCAATAGAAATAGGTGATCTGGCTATTGCATTCCCATGGCGCGGACCATCAGGCGGTAATCCGATACCAATCTATGAACAAGCTTTTGCTAAACATGCCCACATATCCGGAGATGCTTCATTTCTCTATTTCACACGTAATAATGGAGAAGCTCCCTATTATTTAGTGACAGTTAATCCCGGCACCAAGTTAGAATATTTCGATATTTCAGCAACAGACCGGAAGTATCGCACATATATTTATTCCGGAAAAACCGGAACAGCCGAAACCCGCGGAACATGGCGTCAGGAACATACCCGTGGCTTATTGCAACCTGCCGGAACGGGTCAAAACAAAATGTCATTTGGCTTCACAATTCATGCTGCCGATTCCTATCCTAAGATGAAAGAATTAATAGTCGCTGACCGTTCAATTGATGTGGAGGTAACGCCCGGCATGACGCTTCCGGTTTCCCAAAAAGCAAAATTCGCTTTACGCACACTTTGCTCCATTGATTCAATTGCAGCTGAGTTTCCGACAAAGACTGCTCTGAAATATATCGGCACAAAAGGGGCAAACACGCACATTTACGAAGTAGCATTCAGCAAGTTGGGAGAAAACAAACTGACCGTTTACTTTGATGGCGGGCGTAAAACCTATCTTGAGTTTTTCTCGTGCGAATCACCTGAAACGATTACAAAGAAAAGAAGTTCATTTCTGGTCAATAGCCAGCAGTTTCGCGATCCGTCCAAATGGTACGATGGTTTATATGGTCCGTACGACATGAAAAACGGAATATTACGCAGTCCGGAAGATCCGGATGTTTTTGCAGAAGAGCGTACCTACTTTATAGCCAGCGATGACCCCATGTTAGGAAAAGCACCTTATATTGCTTCCGTCAATGTTGTTTTCCCAAACGATGAAGAAATAGCCTCCTTGGAATACCATTTGGAACACTTTGTTTGGGGAAAATTCCAACGCACAGATCAGGAAACACCTTTCCCTTATGGCGTATATGGTATTCCACACTGGTATATCCACCGGAATGAAGATCTACGGGTAACTCAAACATCCACCCCGGTGCGTGTATGGCGTACCTACGATTATGCGCATATGGTTATGTTATGGTGGCATATGTATCAGATTGCCAAATTGTATCCCGAAAAGAGTAAGTTTATGACAGCCGACCAATATTTGGAGATTGCATACGGAACGGCAAAAGCATACTATGAATACCCTGTTGAATTACTCGGGGAATACTATGAACCTTTCAAATGGGGTTGCTACAACGAATTGGTTATCGTAGACCTGATCGATGAATTAGAAGCTAAAGGTTTCCCGGAAAAGGCTGCCGAGTTACGTTTACAATGGGAGAAAAAGGCAAAATATTTTATTTACGACGACCGCTATCCCTATCGTTCGGAATATGCTTTAGACAGAACAGCCTTTGAATCCACCTATTTCTTAGCGAAATATGGCGCTTTAAACAACATGAAGCCGGATGAAAACCTTTGGTTTGACCACAATACAGAAAAATGGTATTCACACCCGGTCGTAACGAAAGCTGCTGCACTTGACTTCATGGAACGCCAGCATTATGCCGGAGTAGCTTGTCGCGGATACCTCGAAAAACAATATTCGATCTATGGAGGTTCTTTCAACCGCTCTTCCGACGGAAGTATTCATTGCTATATGGCACGCATGGGCGGTACCAGTATTTTGGATTATGGCTACCGGTTCGCTGATGATCCATACGAATGGCTACGTCTTGGTTATGCCAGTTATTTAGGTCCCTATTGTGTGGTAAATACAGGAACACCGGAATCGAACTACGGTTATTGGTATCCCGGAAAAGAAAAAGACGGTGCTATGGGGCAAGCATTCACTTCTGTAAAATTCGGACGCCCCTGGATAGGCACCGAAGAGTCACGCGGCCCGTGGCGTTATTGTGGTGAAGGTGACTTAGGTATGTGCGCCATCACACGTACGGCAGTTGCCATGTTGGTGGACGATCCTATTTTCGGATGGTCTATTATGGGCGGAAACCTGACTGAAGATTCAAAACAGTTTAGCGTTTATCCCGATGACGGTACCCGTACCCGTTTTCGGATTATTAATGACAAAATCCGCCTGGGACTGGAATTAAACAGAGACAACTGGTCGGCTACCAAACCAATAATTGTCAATAAGAATCTGCGAAATATGGAACTGACACTTGAAAATGGTACCGGAAATAAACATACAACCACCCTGTTAGTTGAAACAAAAGGGGCAAGCAACCCGCGTCTGAGTGTGGATGGGAAAAATATTTCTGCCAAGCGCGACCGTTATGGAAATTATGTTTTTGAATTTGCAATGGAACAAAAGGAAAGCAGCTTGAAACTTACCTGGAGATGATTTTCAAAAAAATAAAATAGATCACATGAAACGATTATTTTTTTTATTATTCATTCTCACGATAGTTATTTCTGCGAGTGTACCCGTTATTGCAACAGGGCAAATAACCTTACACTCGCAGGCTGCTGATCATGTCATGATCGGACTATCCGGTAGCGATAAAGCAACGATTGACTGGGGAGACGGATCGCCCGTCGAAACTCTTCCCCTAAAGTTTAGTATAACAGCATTCAAACATACCTATTCAAATGCAGCTCAGCGTACTATAACTATAAACGGCAACATACGCGGATTAGTTTGTACGGATATGCAATTAACAGGTCTGGATGTAAGTAAAAGCACCGGATTGAGCATTCTGGACTGCAGCAGAAACAAATTGACAACGATTGACGTAAACAACAATTTGGCGTTACGACATTTGACGTGTACCGATAATCAACTAACAAACTTAGATGTTAGTAAGATCACCTGGTTAGCACTTATCCGATGCAGTAACAACCAATTGACAAGCTTGGATTTGAGTAAAAATATAGGATTAAAATATATCTATTGCGATAATAACAAACTAAATACAACCGGCATGGAGAACTTCTTCAGGTCATTGCATACGAATGTTATTAATGGAGGAAAAGCAATATGGATAGCCAACAACCCCGGATCGAATGCAAATACAGGTATTGCAAGAGAAAGAGGGTGGACTATCACTCAACAAGCGCAGGCGCAGGCACAACCCCAGGAGGCACAGGTAATGGAAAATAGCTATTGGAAAGTGGGTTATACAACCCATGGCATCCATGCTCTTGAGGGCGTAAAAGACAACTATCATGCTAATTTACTAAACGGGAATTTGGCTGGTACCTTATTGGCTTATAAGGTAAAAGATGGTGTTTGGCTCAAACTCAATCCGAACAAGCGAGAAATGAAGGCAGACGAAAATGCCGGTACTATTTCTTTCCGCGACGTTGGCATTGGAAATACCATTGAGATGACCCAGACTTTCAAATTTGAAGGAGAGATGTTGCGTTGGAATATTGATATTGTAAACAACTCTAAATTTCCGATTGAAATAGGCGATCTGGCTATTCCCTTCCCCGTACGCAGCCGGATTGGAGGGCTTGATCCTACACCTATATTTCAGCAATCTTTTTCCAGACACGCCTTTGTTTCCGGTGATGCTTCTTTCCTTTATTTCACACGAATAAACGGAGAAGCGCCTTTCTATTTAATGACGGTCGAACCCGGTACTAAGTTGGAATATACCGACAATTCGTTGATGTATATCTATTCCGGCAAAACGGGAACTGCTGAGACACGCGGAACATGGCGACAGGAACATACACGCGGATGGTTGCAACCGAAAGGGGCAAACGGCGATAAGATGTCGTTCGGCTTTACGCTTCATATCGCCGACTCCTATCCGGAGATGAAAGAAAAAATAGTTGCCAATCGTTCGATAGATATTGATGTATTGCCCGGCATGACGCTTCCTATCATGCAAAAAGCTAAATTCTCGTTGAAAACGGTATGCAACATCGATTCAATCAGGGCGGAGTTTCCTGAAAAGACAGTCATAAAGTATCTCGGCAAAAAAGGAACTGACACCCATATTTATGAAGTAGCCTTCAATAAACTCGGAGAAAATCTGCTGACAGTTCACTTTGACGGCGGGCGTAAAACCTACCTTGAGTTTTTCTCGTGCGAATCGCCTGAAACAATCACTAAGAAAAGAAGTTCGTTTTTGGTTAATAGCCAGCAGTTTCGCGACCCGACCAAATGGTACGATGGCTTGTATGGTGTTTACGACATGAAAAACGGACAATTGCGCGGTCCCGATAATCCGGATATATATGATGAATCGCTCACCTATTTTCTGGCCAGCGACGATCCGGCTTTGGGGAAAGCACCATTTTTAGCTTCAAAAAATGTGGTATTCCCTAATGATGAAGAAATCGCTTCCATTGAATATCATATTAAAAACTTTATATGGGGAGGACTCCAACGTACCGATAAGGAAACGCCTTATCCGTACGGTATATACGGAACCCCCAACTGGTTTATCAACAGGGATCATGATTTACGAATCACTTATACGGAACAGAAGTTAGTGAATCCGCGTATGTGGCGCTCGTTCGACTACGCTCATCTGGCTATGCTTTACTGGCACATGTATCAGATTGCCACCCTGTATCCCGAGAAGAGTAAATTTATGACTGCCGATCAGTACCTGGAAATGGCTTATAGGACAGCCGTTGCCTTCTTTGTTTATCCGGTTGAATTTCTGGGTGAATACTACGAACCCTATAAGTGGGGTTGCTACAACGAGTTGGTTATGGTAGATATAATAAATGAACTCGAAATAAGAGGATTCTCCGACAAAGCGGCTGAATTGCGTTTCGACTGGGAGAAAAAATCAAAATACTTTATCTACGACGACCCATTCCCCTATAGCTCGGAATATATCACAGACAGAACAGCCTTTGAATCCACCTATTTTCTGGCAAAATATGGAGTCATGCATCCTATGAAACCGGATGAAAACCTTTGGTATGACCAGAACAAAGCAAAATGGTATTCACATCCGACAGTGACGAAAGATAAAGCGCGTGATTTTATGGAACGTCAGCATATTGCCGGACTTTCATACCGCGGTTATCTGGCCAAACAATGGTACCGATTAGGAGGCGATGCCAGCTTCAGCTATATGGCACGCATGGGAGCATCGGCTATTTTGGATTACGGGTATCGTTTTTCCGATAATCCTTATGAGTGGATACGTCTGGGTTATGCCGGATATTTAGGCCCTTATGGCATGGTGAACACAGGAACGGCGGAATCGAATTGGGGCTACTGGTACCCCGGCAAGGAAAAAGACGGCGCCATAGGACAAGCCTTTACCTCTGTTAAGTTTGGCAGCAACTGGATACTGACCGAAGAGTCGCGTGGTCCGTGGCGCTATTGTGGCGAAGCTGATTTGGGCATGTGCGCTATTACGCGCACAGCGGCTACGATGTTAGTCGATGATCCTATTTTCGGTTGGTCGGTGTTTGGCGGGAATATGACTGAAGAACAAAAACAATTTGCCGTCTATCCCGATGATGGAGCGCGTATTCGTTTTCGCATTGTGAACGACAAAATACGTATCGGCCTGGAACTAAACAGAGATAACTGGTCGGCAACACAACCTATCGTCGTCAACAAAAACATGAAAAGTGTGGAGCTAAAGCTCGAAAACGGCACCGGCAATAAGCATACCACTCGTTTGACGGTTGAAGCGAAAGGAACAGGTTCACCCAGACTAACTGCAGATAATAAAACCATTCACTCCAAACAAGACCGTTACGGAAATTATGTTTTCGAAATACCGGTAGAAGGAGAAGGTTGTACGTTGAAAGTAACCTGGAGATAATGCATTAATCTAATTCCCTGTTTTAGGAAAGTGAAGGTGTATCAAAAGCTATACGCCTTCACTTTTTTTTAAAAAAAAGCCTATTATCTCACCTCTATTGGGTAGCAAATCTTAAAATACAAACTTTAAGCAAAAAGCCCCTTTTGCTTACAACTCCATACGTTAAAAAATGTTTCTCCCGGGAGTTTGTCTCCGAAGTCCCGCCTTTTTGCGCGCAAACTCCTGCGAAAATTACAAATCGTAAGTTGGGGGTGAGGAGAAAAAGGGGAGTAAGTTACATTTTGTTACATTTGAAAAAATATCAGATAGGGTAATATGTGAAGATGCAGCCCCTCCAAACCTCCCCCAAGGGGAGGCTTAAGATCAATATGGGAAAGTTTGAAGATAGGAAGGGTACGCCCACAGGCGTTGAACTCCTAATAACCCCCAGTGAAGAGAGCGAAGCGAACGACTGGGGGTAGGCATAAAAGGATCTAACATCTCATGAACCCGAAAAGGGTTCAATTGTTTAATTCAACACCTTTCGGCGTTGGTTTGTTTCTACATTCGCTATCACCCCCCAGTCGTTCGCTTCGCTCTCTTCACTGGGGGTTATTAGGAATTAAATCCCTTTCGGGATTTTCCTGAAACATCAAATCCTCTCCAATTTGCAAGTGCTATTTAAACAGCATTGACAATACTAAATAATATACACCCAGGCCTGACAAAAAGAAACAACCCTCTACCAAAACTAAAAGAAAGATGAGGATGGTCGGATCAATGGCTCAGAGAAATGTTAAATATGGAACTTTGACAAGTATTTATTATGCTACCCACTGATTTTCAGGAGAAAAAGCTTGGAAGATTAAAAATAATGTACTATATTTATACACCAATATCCGACTTGCAACGGTGCAAGTAGTGATCTAAATAGACCAACCAATATGAAATCAATTTTTACAAAAGTTGCGATTATTGTATTTGCCATATCGATAATGTGCGTAGAAACTT
The DNA here is from genome assembly GCF_029893085.1 of Parabacteroides sp. PFB2-10. GTDB lineage: Bacteria > Bacteroidota > Bacteroidia > Bacteroidales > Tannerellaceae > QVMG01. Next base: position 51,073 of record NZ_JARXWI010000002.1, on the reverse strand, counting down.
CTGCACAGGAAAAAGGCAAGTTTCGTGTCGGACTTGATCTTGGTTTAAATATGGCTACCGGTGGTCCCTCATTGGGTATGAACATCATTAACCTCGGATATAATATACAGGACAATATGAATGTCGGCATCAAATGGGGATATGCCATGCTTGCTAAAGAAGAAGACTTTTTCGATGTGATTGATGTGTATGAACAAAAATATTTAGGGACATTTAATTATTATTTTCTCAATTCAAAAATTCCTCTTTTTGTCGGAGGGGGGCTTGGAGTTAGCCGCTTAAAAAAGCATCATGATGATGTTCACATTTCTATAGATGAGGGAAGTTCCTTTTGTGGCCTGCTGACCGCAGGATTAGAATACAGAAAATTCAGGTTAGCAGTAGAATATAATATGATTCCCCGATCAGATTATACAGAAGTTGTATTTCCTCAAAACCCCGATCAACCTGAAACAATAATCTCCGGAAAAATGAGAAACAGTTCTATTGCGATCACCGTTGGCTTTTTCTTAGGAGGAGGGAAATGGAAAAAGAGGACGTTGGATTAGTAGAAAAGGAACCATATCATTATAATATATGACCCAAAACCACCCCGGACGTGCCGCAGGTATGCATCGATTGCGTACCTGCGGCACGCATAAAAAGATGCCCCATACAAAATAACCGAAAAATAGATTATTCTACCATAAAAATGCATTTTTCTTTTATTTAATGCACTGAATTTATGGTAGTTTAGTGCAGTTTTAAGAAAGTAACTCTAAACTCCAAAGGTATGGCTAATGAACCACATATGCCCATTCGGATTAACCTTATACTTCGAAATTTCATTTAACACTTAAATATATATATTATCATGAAAAAAATGCTTTTTACAATCGTCCTGTTGTTACCATTCGTTGTTATGGCGCAAAAGGCAGTTATTCGTGTAGACACTGAACGAGTAATTGGTGAAATAGATCCGAATATCTATGGTGTTTTTATGGAACCGATCGGACGCAACCACAGTACATCAAACATTGTTGTTGGTCCACTCTACAACCATGCATCTCCGTTGGCAAACAAAGACGGATGGAACACATACGTTATTGACGCGATGAAAGAACTTAAAATCACAAATATGCGTTGGCCGGGCGGAAACTATATGTCGAGTTATGATTGGCGGGATGGTATCGGTCCCCAAGAACAGCGCCCGGTTCGGAAAGATCTTGCCTGGGGAGGCTTTGACACCAATGTGGTAGGCACCGACGAGTGGATCGCCCTCAACCGTGCCATAGGCATAGAAAACGTTATTGCCGTAAATCTTGGCCTGGGAGACATCAACGGCGCCCGCTTCTGGGTGGAATACTGTAATCTTCCTGTGGGCACCTACTATTCCGACCTGCGCGCAAAATATGGCAACCGGGAACCTTTCAATGTGAAATACTGGTGTATCGGCAACGAGCTGGACGGTTATGACTGGATAGATGGTTATAAAAACGCAGAAGACTATTGCAAGATAGGGTTGGAAGCACTCAAAGCGATGAAGAAGGTTGACAATACGATTAAAACGGTAGTCTGTGGAGCCTCTTTCTACTATGTACCGCCCCACTCCCGTTTTCTGAAGACCAACAGTTGGTATGATTATACACACGATGTAGCCGGTCACCGAGATTGGATTGAATGGAATGATAAAATAATCAAAGCTTTTACCGGATTTGCCGATTACCTCTCTGTTCACCGTTATTGGGGAGAAAATATTCCGCTGGAGTATTACGAATATGTAGGCGACGCGCAAATTGATTTCGAAGAGAAAATAAATGTGCCGAGAGCGCAAATAGAAGCCATGAAGGCATATCTTCCCGGAAAAACACCGCTTATGATTTCTGTTGATGAATGGGCAGCACGCGGCCAGAATATGCGGGCACTGATGGCCAATGCCATGTGCCTCAATTCATTCATACGCAATGCCGACATAGTTAAGATGGCTAACCTTACCATGATGACTTCGCTCTTGTCTAACGATCGGTTAGGTAATTTCTACAAATCGCCCTGGTTTCAAATGTTCAAACTGTTTTCGACCAATTGCCTGGGCGTTTCGATTGACACATACGTTCAGGGAGAAACGTTCGATACACAGACCAATAAAGGAATTCCCTACTTAGATGTAACATCGGTTTATAATAAAGAGAGAGGGTCGGTTTTAGTAAATGTAGTAAACCGTCATGCAGACAAAGCCATCACTGCCGATATATCTAACGTGGCTACATCGTTTGCAGGGAAAGCACAAGTAAGCTCGATCGAAGGCGATTTGTCGGAAACTTTTACGCATGAAAAAGAAGAGTCATATGTACCGAAAGTGAAGCAGATCGACATCAAAAACGGGATCGTAACCTATTCATTCCCGGCACATTCCATAACTCAAATCGAAATAAAACTTAGATGATATTAATTCCAAATTATACTGATATGAAACACTATATATTACTCGGTTTATTGGCTATTTTAGCCTATTCGAATGCGGATGCTCAACAACAACGACAAGCTCAACAGCCGTTGGAAACATTTACGATGGGAAATGCTTACTGGAAAGTAGGATATAATACGAATGGAGTATGTGCTCTCGAGAGTACAACTGATTCGTATCAGGCAAACCTTCTTAACGGAGAGTTAGGAGATGTTTATCTGGCATATAAAGTAAAAGACGGCGTTTGGATGCGAATCAATACCCCATATAATCGTTTTACACCCGTCAGGGAGATGAAGGCGGATAATCAAGCCGGAACCATTTCATATCACGATATCGGTATGGGTGATATTATTGAAATGACCCAAAACTTCCGTCTCGAAGGCGAATTATTGCATTGGAACATTGAGATTGTAAACAACTCGAAATTCCCGATAGAAATCGGTGATCTGGCATTTACCTTTCCGGCGCGTAGCGGTAGAGGAGGCTCAGACAGAATGGCTATCTTCGAAAAAAACTATAACCGGCATACTTTTATATCGGGTGATGCTTCCTTTATGTATTTTACGCGTATAAATGGAAAAGCACCCTATTATCTGATGACTGTCGACCCTGGAACAAAGCTGGAATATGTCGATAATACACGTTTTTATATTTATTCCGGCAAATCGGGAACAGCCGAAACACGCGGCACTTGGCGACAGGAGCATACACGTGCATGGCTGCAACCTGCCGGTACAAACCAAAATAAAATGTCGTTCGGTTTCACCTTACATTATGCCGACTCATACCCCGAGTTGAAAGAAAAAATAATCGCTTCACGCCTTATAGATATTGACGTTGTGCCCGGCATGACGCTTCCTGTTTCACAAAAAGCAAAATTTTCTTTGAACACCCTCTGTCCGATAGATTCTATTGCAGCCGAATTTCCTGCCATGACCGAATTGAAGTATCTTGGTAAAAAGGGAGCAAATACACATATATATGAAGTGGGATTCCGTAAGTTGGGAGAGAACTTATTGACTGTTCATTTTGATAACGGACGTAAAACATACCTTGAATTTTTCTCTTGCGAATCGCCGGAGACGATCACCAAGAAAAGAAGTTCGTTTATTGTAAACAGCCAGCAATTCCGTGATCCTACTAAATGGTATAATGGTTTATACGGTGTCTATGACATGAATAAGGGAGACCTGCTCGGACCCGATAATCCGTATATATTTGATGATGTATTAACCTATTTTTTAGCAAGCGACGACCCGGCTTTAGGCAAAGCGCCATTCATTGCATCTAAAAATGTAGTGTTTCCGGATGATGCTGAAATTGCTTCATTAGAATACCATATTAAACATTTTGTATGGGGAGGCCTTCAACGCACCGATAAGGAGACCCCCTACCCTTACGGTATTTACGGCACACCGAACTGGTTTATAAACAGAGACCATGACCTACGTGTACACTATACCGCGTATAGCTTAGATAAACTACGCTTGTGGCGTACGTTTGATTATGCGCACATGGCTATGATGTACTGGCATATGTATCAGATAGCCACGCTTTATCCGGAAAAGTGTAATTATATGAGTGCTGAGCAGTATTTGGAAATAGCATACCAAACGGCTAAAGCATTCTATATCTACCCTGCCGAATTAGACGGAGGTTATTATGAACCCTATAAATGGGGCTGTTATAACGAATTAATAAAAGTGAATATAATTGATGAATTAGAAGCAAAAGGGTTTGCTGAAAAGGCAGCCGATTTACGTGCCGAGTGGGAAAAAAAGGCGAAATGGTTTATCTATGACGAACCGTATCCTTACAGTTCGGAGTATGTCACCGACAGAACGGCTTTTGAATCGACCTATTTTCTGGCGAAATACGGTGTACAGAATGATATGAAACCGGATGAGAATCTTTGGTACGACCCCAATGCAAAAAAATGGTATTCGCACCCGGTAGTCACAAAAGAAAAAGCACGCGATTTTATGGATCGCCAGTTATACGCTGCTCTGTCATGTCGCGGATATCTTGAAAAGCAGTGGTTTAAATTGGGAGGCGATTTCAGCTTCAGCTATATGGCGCGTATGGGATCCACTCCTATTCTTGATTATGGTTATCGTTTTGCGGATAATCCTTATGAATGGTTGCGCCTTGGCTATGCAGGCTATTTGGGGCCTTTTGCCATGGTTAATACCGGAACGCCGGAATCAAACTATGGGTATTGGCATCCCGGCAAAGAAAAAGACGGTGCTATGGGACAATCTTTCATATCCACTAAATATGGACGTAGTTGGGTAGGCATAGATGAACCACGCGGACCTCTACGCTTATGTGGCGAAGCCGATCTGGGTATGTGCGCCATTACGCGCACGGCAGTTAGTATGCTGGTGAACGATCCTATCTTCGGATGGACGGTGTTTGGCGGAAATATGTCTGAAGAACAAAAACAATTTGCCATCTATCCTGACGATGGTGCGCGTATTCGTTTTCGTGTGATAAACGACAAAATCCGCTTAGGCCTTGAGTTAGATCGTGATAATTGGTCGGCAACAAGTCCGATTATGGTGAATAAAGACATGAAAAGTATGGAGCTTAAGCTCGAAAACGGTACCGGCAATAAACATACGACCCGCTTGACGGTTGAAGCAAAAGGCGCTCGCTCGCCAAAACTCACGATGAATGGGAAAAACATCACCTCTAAGCAGGATCGCTACGGCAATTACATTTTTGAGTTTCCGGTAGAACAACAGGTAAACACATTAAAATTGGCATGGAGGTAATATGAAACGCTTATTAATCATAAGTATATCAATTACCATCCTCTGTTGGCAAGCTATAGCTCAACGACCACGTGAAGCCCAACCTCCGGCTGAGACACACTGGATGGAAAATGCTCATTGGAAAATAGGCTATACTGCTACCGGGGTAAATACTATTGAGGACATAACGGATGTTTATCATGCCAATCTGCTGAACGGAGAGTTGGCAGATGTCTTGCTGGCATATAAAGTGAAAGATGGTGTTTGGTTAAAAATCAATCCCAACAGAAGAGAAATGCAAGCGGACAAAGAGGCGGGAGTCATTACGTATCAAGACAAAGGCACAGGGAATGCGATTGAAATGATACAGCGATTCCGCCTTGATGGCGACTTATTACATTGGAACATAGATGTTGTGAACCACTCTAAATTTCCGATTGAGATAGGTGATCTGGCCATTGCGTTCCCTTGGAGCAGTGGGTCTGGTGAAGACCCCATTCCCATATTCGAAAGATCTTTTACCAAACATGCATTTATTTCGGGCGATGCGTCCTTTTTGTATTTTACCCGTTATAATGGCGAAGCACCCTATTTCTTATTGACAGTAGACCCCGGTACCAAGTTGGAATATTTTGACGTATCACAAACTGACCGTAAGTATCGTGCTTATATTTATTCCGGCAAAACAGGAACGGCCGAGACACGTGGCACATGGCGACAGGAGCATACACGGTCATGGTTGCAACCGGCAGGAGAGGCACAAGATAAAATGTCATTCGGATTTACCATGCATATAGCAAGTTCCTATCCGCAGATGAAAAGGCAAATAATATCCGAACGTTCTATTGATATTGACGTGACACCCGGCATGACGCTTCCCGTAAAGCAAAAAGCCATGTTCGCATTAAACACCCTTTGTACGATAGATTCCGTTGTAGCCGAGTTTCCTGCAAGTACAACACTTAAATACATTGGCAAAAAAGGAGAGAATACCCATATCTACGAAGTGATGTTCAGCAAGTTGGGAGAAAATATGTTGACTGTTTATTTTGACGATAGCCGTAAAACATACCTTGAGTTTTTCTCTTGTGAATCGCCCGAAACAATTACAAAAAAACGAAGCTCTTTTTTGGTCAATCACCAACAATTCCGCGATTCAACAAAATGGTATAACGGCCTGTATGGTGTTTATGACATGAAAAACGGAGAGTTGCGCGGTCCTGATAATCCGGATATTTATGACGAAGTGATTCCTTATTATCTGGCAAGTGATGATCCTATTCTGGGGAAAGCTCCTTTTATCGCTTCAAAAAATGTGGTATTTCCCGACGATGACGAAATTGCATCATTAGAGTACCACATACAGAACTTCGTTTGGGGAGGTCTTCAACGCACAGATCAGGAAACACCCTACCCTTATGCTGTGTATGGCGTACCGAACTGGTTTATCCACAGGGATGAAGACTTACGCAAGACCATAGCGCCTTATCCGGGAGAGGTCATACGTGCATGGCGTACGTTTGACTATGCTCACATGGTTATGCTTTACTGGCATACCTATCAGATAGCCAAACTGTACCCCGAAAAATGTAAATTTATGACTGCCGATCAGTATTTAGAAATTGCTTATCAGACGGCAAACGCATTTTTCACCTATTCCGACAAATTGGTAGGCACTAATTATGAGGCTATTAAGTGGAGCTCATACAACGAATTGGTGATAGTAGACCTTATTGATGAGTTAGAAGCCAAAGGATTAAGGGAAAAAGCTGCGATTTTGCGGTTCGAATGGGAGAAAAAGGCAAAATACTTTATTTATGATGACAAATACCCTTTTCGGTCGGAATATGCTTTAGACAGAACAGCTTTCGAATCCTCCTATTTCCTGGCTAAATATGGTATGCAGAATGACATGAAAGCAGACGAAAATCTTTGGTACGACAGTCTTTTGCATAAATGGTATTCACACCCTGTAGTTAATAAAGAAAAGGCGCGCGATTTTATGGAGCGTCAGCATTTTGCCGGAGTATCATGTCGCGGATATCTTGAAAAACAATATTCCATCTTGGGCGGTTCTTTCAACCGGTCGTCCGACGGCAGCGTACATTGTTACATGGCACGAATGGGAGGTTCCAGTATCCTGGATTATGGTTATCGTTTTGCCAATGACCCGTATGAGTGGCTGCGTCTTGGTTATGCAAGTTATTTAGGACCCTATTGTGTGGTAAATACCGGAACGCCGGAATCTAATTATGGCTATTGGTATCCCGGCAAGGAAAAAGACGGAGCTATGGGACAAGCCTTCACGTCGGTCAAATTTGGCCGTCCCTGGATACGTACCGAAGAATCACGAGGTCCGTGGCGATATTGCGGCGAAGGCGATCTGGGCATGTGTGCCATTACGCGTACGGCTGTTTCGATGCTGGTGGAAGACCCTATCTTCGGATGGACAGTATTTGGCGGAAATATGACTGAAGAAAAAAAGCATTTTTCCGTTTATCCCGATGATGGAGCACGTATTCGTTTCCGTTTAATCAATGACAAAATACGCTTAGGTCTTGAGTTAGATCGCGATAATTGGTCGGCAACAAGTCCGATTATGGTGAATAAAAACATGAAAAGTATGGAGCTAAAGCTTGAAAACGGTACCGGCAATAAGCATACAACTCGTTTGACGGTTGAGACTAAGGGCGCTCGCTCGCCCAAACTTAGTGCCAACGGCAAAAATCTTGTATCTATGCAAGACCGCTATGGTAACTATTTTTTTGATATTCCCGTTGAAGGAGAATCAATTGATTTGAAATTATCATGGAATTAAATGCCTAAACATCTCTTTCATTTGTTAAAATACGGTTTGTAAGCAAAACGGCTGTTTTGCTTACAAATTCATACGTTAAAAAATGTTTCTCCCGGGAGTTTGTCTCCGAATCCCGTGCAATTCGGCGATAAACTCCCGCGAAAATATCAAATCGTAAGTTGGAGGTTTTGAAGAAAAGAGGCGTATTAACATTTGTTCACACACCCTATACCTTCATTCAGTCGGAGAATTAAAATGATACCGAAACCGGTGTATTACTAAAATTGATTTCTTTTTTCACATTATCCGGAAGAAGTTCTACAATAAACGTCCTTGTCGCTTGCATTGTATTTCCTTTAGCGGGAGTCAAACTTAATTGCTTACTTTTTTGATCCCACTTCATATCAATAATACAGCAACCTTTTCCGGTCAGATAATCCTGTGAAATACCATCGTCATCATAGAGAGTAAAATTTCCGTCAGCGCCTGCATATACTCTTAGGGTTGTAGGTTCACTGATCGGTTGAGCGGCATATTGGCGTACCGGATCAATGGGTATGATAGCACCGGCCGGCACAAACATCGGCAGGATGGATAAGTCAACTATTTTGGTTATTGTTTTCCCACCGCGGTGCGATTCGTTTGTCCACCAGTCATACCATACGCCTTCGGGCAAATACACTTCGCGTTGCGTAGCGCCTTTTTCATAAACCGGCGCAATGAGCAGATTTTTTCCCCATAGGTATTGGTTACCTATACGTTTGCTTATAGGGTCTTTCGGATAATGCATCCACATCGCACGCTGTAAAGGCATTCCGGTATTATGCGCTTCCCACGAAATGGTGTAGTTGTAGGGCAACAATTGATAGCGAAGTTCAAAATATTTTTTTACAATTGGTTCTATTGCTTTATTAAACAATTCTTTTTCATCCAATTTGCCTCCGCCGCCTTCCAAAGGCCCGAAATAACTTCCGCCCCACGCCCAAGGCAGGCGCATCATCCACGGCCATGTCCCCTGAAAGAAGCTGTGAAAGCGGCGAATTGTATCCAGCGGGTATATAATTCACCTGTTAAATCAGACGTTACGGAAAATCCTGCAATATCGGTACCCCAAAACGGGCCAATACTCATGGAATGGTTGAGACCGACAGCAATTTGTACCTCCAGTGTTTTCCATGTCGAAGCAGGATCGCCCGACCACATCCATGCGCCCCACTGCGCCATGCCCGGATAGCCGTTTCGATGCAATGCCCACGGACGAACATTCGGATAGGTAGAAAGATGTCCATAATAATAAAGCTGATGCCTTTTATCACGCTCAAACAAATTGTACCAGTCACCTTCATCCGCCCAAAAACCGGCTACTCCCAGTTGCACTAAAGGCTCGTGCTGCTTCCATAAGGTTTGCATGTGTGATTCATCAACTACTTCTCCCACTTTGGCAGGAATAGAACCTTGTATGGTAGGAAGCCTGTGCCGACCTGGAGGAAGAATATGTAGCACTACTTTTGTATTTTGTTCGTTCATTTTTTTGATAAAAGCAGTCTGATCGGGAATAATTTCTTTATCAAACTGCCATGTATCTTGACGCGTATTCCAACCATAATGAGCGAATCCATTGCCGAGATAAATGACGGCATCTAACGGAATTTGTTTTTCCCGAAAAGTGCTTACTATACTATGCATTTGTTTTTCACTTTCTAAGGTACGATGTGATTGCATATAACCCAATGCCCATTTCGGTGGCATAGAAGCCTTACCGGTAATGGTGTAGTAGTCTGACATCAAAGTAGCCGGATCGCGGGCATCAAATACGAAAAAGTCAAAAAGCCCATCAACCTTTGCCTCCAAGGGAGGGATTCCTTGATTGAAAGCTCCTGCCCGTATGTCACGCGGCACACGGGTCTTTTCCTCTTCCGTGGGGTTCCATGGAACAAAATACCCCCGGTCATTAGCCGTCAGATCCACTTCAGTCCAAGGAGTGGGAATGTAAATAGCCCAATTTCCCGGTTCGATCAACATAGATACCGGACTACGGGAACCATACGCATCAGTTTGCCAACGAGGTCGCATGCTGTCGTACAGACCGCGCCGATCGTACTCTATGGGAAGTTCTCTCCAATTTACTGTGCTGTCGGGCAAAGAGCCTCCTCCACCCATTCCCAGAACAGGCTCATTGCCGTTGAGCATAAAAGAGAGGCGCCCGTCATCCTGAAAAACAATATATTGAATAAGTTCACCCTTGGGGGTCGTTACCCGAATACTCAACGGATTAGACTTGACCTCTACCCGCAAGTTGCCAATAGTTTTTTTAACGGTTCCGTTAATCGTTTTTAAACTGATTACCGGAGCAGGATAATCCCTTTTGGCTATACCCGGCGAGAATGGAAAATTTTCAGTAAAACTCAACGGTTTTAACGTTACTCGGATAGCATTTTGCCCCGCAACTCGAATATCCAATTGACCCGGTTCGCCGTTTACTATTATTTCGGCAGCAAAAGTTTGGATACAAAAACCTACTGCAATGATAGGCAACAAAAAATATCGAATAATTCTCATGTTTTTCCTTTTTATATCTGATTTGATACTCAAAAAGAGTCATCAGAAGGTTAGTATTTGTCTTTTAAGTCAGTTCTTTTTTTTACACTAAGTAGCTATTTGTCTTGTAGATACAAAGATAATTAAATTCATAATGTAAACAAATAATCAGGATGCGCAAGCAGGAGAACAACCTCACCTCTGGAATTAACATAATATTAATCCTTTTCCGGCAATAAGTTCCAATTTTTCTCTGTTTTAAGGAAGAATTCAAAGTCTCTGACAAATTTCCCATTAATCTCACTCAAGCCCATGTCGGCTTTTTAATAAAATATTTTCATAAATTCTTGTAAATGAGACAGGGATGTTTCAAACTTTTTTACAGTAGCTGCCGTAAAATCTACACCGATCAACTTGCCACATTGATTATTATGCTCGGTGAATATCTCTACAATAGTCCTGGAATCCTCTCTTTTTCCATTATAGTAATCCACAATTCGTCGGGCACTAACAACCTGATCACCATTTTCAAGCAACCTTTGGATTTCGAAGATCCGAGCTTTTACCGTGTCAAGATAACGATTCAACTCTTTATCTTTATCTTTATGACTCCTACCATTGCTGCATTCCTTTGCCTGATTCCAAAGGCTTACAAGAATACTTCTTTTCATAGTAATTTCGGCATATTTACCTTTCATAGTCACCCGAAGCATGATTGGGGCTTCTCCGGTTTTCAACAATTTGTTTTTTTGATGTAGTACATCAAACTGAAAGTGTTTCTTTTCATCTTTTCCATCTGAATAAAATTTTAATGTAAAACTATAAATCCAGATTCCTTGACGAGTTATGCAAATGATTGAAAAACAGTAAAAAAGATTCGTTTTTGTTGTACATTTTCTACCATATCTGTTGTACTTTTCTGTTTGAAAAAAAGTACAACGATTTAGCCGGTGACAATTGCGTTTTTCTAACTCCACAACTTTACGGGGTGATCCGTGATCCATAAGGATTCATACAGATAAAGGTAGGCTATCAAAGAAAAACCCGCTTACTATCTCCTCGATAATAAGCGGGCGGCTTTCGTTGTTGTTCTACCAGGACTCGAACCTGGACAAACAGGACCAGAATCTGTTGTGCTACCATTACACCATAGAACAATTACCTGTTTTCGGCTGCAAATATAGGCAGTTTTTGAAAAGTAACAAAAAAACCGAAAGAGTTTTTTCCTTCGTCAACTTTTCAAACAGCCGGATTGTTTCATTATTAGAAATGGAGTAGCTCCTTTTATGAAAAGAATAAAGTATATTTGCACCTCTAAAATAGAAGGTTAATTACATGAAAGAAACAAAAGCATTAGTAGAAACAATTGTTTCCGGTTTACAGGAAAAAAAGGGGAAAAACATAGTAACAGTTGATCTAACAAAAATAACAGGCACCATTTGCCAATATATGGTTATCTGTGAAGGAAATACTCCGTCGCAGGTATCAGCCCTATCTGATTCCGTATGGGAGTTTGCCCGGAAGGAAGCGCAAGAAAAGCCCCTCTCGGTAGCAGGATATCAGGCTGCGCAGTGGATAGGCATGGATTATGGCACGGTTCTTGTCCATATCTTTTTACCAGAGTTACGCGCCTTTTATAATTTGGATCACCTTTGGGCAGATGCCAAATTAACAGCCGTTCCTGATTTGGATTAAGCTGTATTACAAAAAATAGTCAAGTCAAAAAGATGGAGAACAACAACAATTTACCGAATAAGAATCCGAAGAGCAACAAGCCAAAGTTCATGCGTTTCAACCTGTATTGGATGTACGCACTTATCTTTATTGTTCTCATCGGTTTGTTGATGACCAACGACTCGTCGACCAGCCGGGAGTTGGATTGGACGGAGTTTCAACGGCTCACGAAAGAAGACGCTTTCGAGAAGATCGTCGTTTTCAATAAGAAAAACATGGTGGAGGCAACCGTCAGAGGGAATAAACTACACCAGGTATTCAAAGGTGAGACCTCTGATCTGGGAGCCAATCCCAAAGCATATATAAAGATACCGTCTGCCGACAAATTTACCGATTTCTACGACAGCGTCGTGGCAGAATATGACATAAAAACACCTGTCCGGTTTGAAGAAGGAGAGAATATATTCTGGAATTCCCTCTTGTCTCTTATACCTTTTATATTACTCATCGCGCTTTGGATCTTCTTCATGCGAAGGATGTCGGGAGGCGCCGGAGGAGGTGCCGGAGGTGTTTTCAGCGTAGGCAAAGCCAAAGCGCAATTGTTCGACAAGGATAACGACAAAAAGGTAACCTTCCGTGACGTAGCGGGACTGGCCGAGGCCAAACAAGAGGTGGAAGAGATCGTATCATTCCTCAAAGACCCGGGCAAATACACCGAACTGGGTGGTAAAATACCGAAAGGTGCTCTGTTAGTAGGCCCTCCGGGAACCGGTAAGACCCTGCTTGCCAAGGCGGTGGCCGGCGAAGCCAATGTGCCGTTCTTCTCTTTGTCGGGTTCCGACTTCGTCGAGATGTTTGTCGGTGTAGGGGCATCGCGTGTACGCGACCTCTTCCGTCAGGCCAAAGAGAAAGCGCCCTGTATCGTTTTCATTGACGAGATCGATGCGGTAGGGCGTGCCCGTGGCAAAAATGCCAATATGAATAGCAACGATGAACGCGAGAACACGTTGAATCAGCTCCTGACAGAGATGGATGGATTCGGATCGAACAGCGGAGTCATTATTCTGGCGGCGACGAACCGTGCGGATATTTTGGACAAAGCCCTCTTGCGCGCCGGACGTTTTGACCGTCAGATCCATGTGGAACTGCCCGATCTGAACGAACGCAAAGAGATATTCAGCGTACATCTGCGCCCGATCAAGATAGATAATTCTGTTGATTCTGACTTTTTGGCACGCCAGACACCGGGCTTCTCGGGAGCTGACATTGCCAATGTATGTAACGAAGCAGCCCTGATCGCTGCACGTAGTGGCAAGAAATTCGTACAGAAAGAGGACTTTATGAACGCAGTCGACCGGATTATCGGCGGACTGGAGAAACGTTCACGTATCACCACAGCCGACGAACGCCGTAGCATTGCCATTCACGAAGCCGGCCACGCGACACTGAGCTGGATGCTGGAGCATGCCAACCCATTGGTGAAGGTAACCATCGTACCGCGTGGTAAGGCATTGGGCGCTGCCTGGTACCTGCCCGAAGAGCGGCAAATCACTAACCGCGAACAGCTACTGGATGAGATGTGTGCCACCCTGGGAGGCCGTGCCGCGGAAGAACTCTTTATCGGAAAGATATCGACCGGAGCCTCCAACGACCTGGAGCGTGTCACCAAACAGGCATACGCCATGGTTGTTTATTTCGGGATGAGCGACAAATTGCCCAACCTGAACTATTACGATTCAACAGGTCAGGATTGGGGATTCACCAAGCCTTATAGCGAAGACACGGCCAAACTGATCGACAAGGAGGTGCAACGCATCATCAACGAACAATACGAACGCGCCAAACAGATCCTATCGGACAACAGCGAAGGACATAATAAACTGTCGCAGGTTCTGCTCGAACGGGAGGTGATCTATACGGAAGACGTAGAACATATCTTCGGGAAACGCGCCTGGGTGTCGCGTTCGCAGGAGATTATGGCTTTGCAGGAAGAGGCGAATAAAAAGAAAGCCGAAGAAGAGGCTGAGCTGAACGCCCAAAAAGAAGAAACAAAAGAGGCTACAGCTGTTGTTGAACCTCAGGAAACACCCGTAGAAGAGCAACCGGCCACCGAAACAGAAAAGGCGGACGAACTTCATGAACCCGAGGTGAAAGAGACGGTAGAAAAACCGGAACCTGAAAAGGAAGAACCGGTTATAGAACCGGAGACAATCACGGAAACCAATATCCATCTGGAGCAAGAGGAGATAACAGAAGTAGAAGAGCCCCTTGTTGAGGAAGAGGAGTTTGCTGATTTTGTCGTGAAATTCAATGCAGACCCGACTCCTGATCCCGAACCGGAGACCACTCCGGAGCCTGTTATTAAAAAGAGAGCTCCGCGGAAAAAGAAAGAAGAGCCGATCGTGGAGGAAGAGATCGTAACGGAACCAATGCCCGAACCGGAAGAACCCGTTATCGAACAACCGGAAGAAGTCCAGGAAGAAGAAACGGTTGCCCCGGCAGAACAACCTTTGGAGTTGAAATTGGAATTGGAACCGGAACCCGAAGTAAAGGAACCGGAACCTGAGGCAAAGGAGAAAAAGACCCCTCCCCCCTCCTATCCTTCCCTATTCGATTAATAGAATCTTAACATAGAAAAGGCACCCCTTCGGCGGTGTCTTTTTTGTTTTTAGAGGTAATAAAGATTTTAACAGGTTGCCTTTTGAATTAATTCTCTATATTTGCATGAAAATAAATTCACTATTGGAACGATCGTGCTGAAAGACCTGATTAAAAGAGCCCTGACAGGTATTGTTTTTGTTGCCATCATCATTGGAGGCATATGCTGTCACCCCTATACTTTCCTTCTCTTATTCTGTGGTATTACAGGTTTCACCCTATGGGAATTCTATGGTTTGACCGAGCATTACGAGGCCTCTCCCATCAAGCGTCTTTTCTATACCCTGGGAGGTGTCTATCTTTTTGCCGCCACCTTTGCCTACGCCCAGGGGATTTTCGGGAAAATAGTCTTCCTTCCATATATTGCTTTTCTGGTGTTCGTGCTTATTTTCGAACTCTATTATAAAGATACCAACCCGCTAAAGAATTGGTCGATCTCCTTCTTTGCCCAGGCCTACTGTGCCGGATCGCTTTCGTTATTGAATTTCTTAGTGGCTTTGCCCAATACATCCGGAGAGCTTTCTCATATTCCTCTGTTCGTATTGGCCATATTTGTCTTTATCTGGCTCAACGACACCGGCGCCTACCTGATCGGCACGATGTTCGGAAAACATCGATTGTTCGAGCGTATCTCGCCAAAGAAATCATGGGAAGGTTTCTGGGGAGGCTGTGTGACTGCCGTTCTTTCTTCCCTGGCCTTTGCCTGGTTTGTTCCTGAAATGCCCTGGTATTTCTGGGTGGGATTTGCGATTATTGTCAGTGTATTCGGCACCTGGGGCGACCTGATAGAATCGTTATTGAAGAGAACCCTTGCCGTGAAAGATTCCGGTAACGTATTGCCCGGTCACGGAGGTATGCTGGATCGCTTCGACAGTCTCCTGCTGGCCATCCCCGCCGCCTATATCTACATCGTGCTGTTTATTCGAAATTAAAGGTAAGCACCACCATCCGGGAGCTTACCCTGGAGAGCGCGTTGGTGTACTTCATCAGACTTGGATCATTTTGCAGGTCGCTACGCTTTTTATCCAGCATATCGCCTAATCCGAAACAAAACTTAATCTCCGGACACAGTTTAAAGAAGGGCAGATAAATATCACATCCAACCCCGAACTCCACCCCAAAATCGAATGCCTTCATCAACAGGGGATTCCCCTTCTTACGACCGATATCCATTTGCCCGTATACCCCTCCGATCAGATAGGGACGGTAATTATTCAGGCGCAAGGCACTATATTTAATGTTGATTGGAATGGTCAGGTAGTTGGCACGTATATCCGTCCGGAACTCTTCGCCGGTCTCTTTTTCACGAAACATAAACGTCTTGTCGCCAAAATGCACCGTCGGTATAACACGCAGGTTGAAGTAAGGGCTCAGATACATATCGCCGATCACGCCGACACTAAAGCCCGGATTGTAGGAAGGAAGCTCCGCGAACCACGTTTCGCCATTCTCCGTCAGGCCGCTATGGGTCAATATCATATCCTGCGCGTGAAGCCCTATATGGAAACCGAGATGATACAACTTCATATCGGCATAGGGTTGGTTCTTCACCCGCTCGGTCTGTGCGTTCGCTACCCCGGCAGCAAACAGGAAAAGCAATATAATAAAGACATCTTTTCTCACCTGTTCAACAGTTTATTAGTAGTAACGTAAAACTCGAAAAGTTATTGCAAAGAGGGGATGAAATAAGAAATTTACCTCTTACTATTTTTATATCTCCCAAGAAAGCCATATTTTTGTTGCACGATTAATAGTAATTATAGTATCAATTTAAAGTTAAAAAAAATGGCTTACGTAATTAGCGACGATTGTATTGCATGTGGTAGTTGTATTGACGAATGTCCGGTAGGCGCTATTTCTGAGGGTGATATCTATGCTATCGACCCGGAATTATGCACCGATTGCGGAACTTGCGCAGACGCCTGTCCGACTGAAGCAATCCACCCGGCTTAAACACCATGCAAAAGAAATAGGTAACCAATACCTATAAAAACGGGCTATACATCTGATCATGTATAGCCCGTTTCCTTTTTGGCTGTTTATTTTTAGAATTCTATATCGATCTGAATATCATCGGAAGCCCCTTCATCTCCTTTTTCTTCAGCGAGGGGGAGTTGCTCCTTTTCCGCGTTCCGTTGTTTGATGTAGTTGATTACTTCACCCATTCCATCCATAAACTTTTCAAAATCTTCTTTGTATAAAAAGATCTTGTGTTTTTCAAAGGTTACCTGTACTCCGTCTTTCGATTGTACCTTCTTGCTTTCCGTTATCGCCAGAAACAGATCATCTTTCAGGTTCTTCTTAACATCCAAGTAATAAATACGTTTTCCGGCTTTAATGGCTTTCGAATACAAGATCTCTTTGTCGCCACCTTCAACATGTGATTTTTTGTTCAAGTCTTCCATGACAGCTAACATTTATTATTTCCCACCCTAATTCATAACTCGCTCAAATATGTGAATTTTTTTTTAAATAACAACTATTTTACATAAGAAAACAAAGAAACAAAGCCCAATTCAAGTTGTTTTAATCCGAAAGCAGGCTTACATTTGTACAAATTATATCTAATAAAATAATATCATGAAAATCAAATGCTCCTTTATTATCTGCCTGCAAGCCATACTCTTGCTGTTATCGTGTGCTACAACAGATAACAAGCTTGTTTTCGGCAGCGACTCATTAAAACCCCGTATTGTTGTATTGACCGATATCGCGCCGGCCGATATAGAGCCCGATGATATGGAATCGATGATCCGCCTGTTGGTTCATGCCGATTTGTATGAAATCGAAGCGTTGATCGTGTCTGGCGGATGGAACAGCAGTGGCCGAGCTTATCCAAAGAGTTGGAAAGACAGCCTGACGACGGTGATCGACACCTACGAAAAGGACTTGCCCAACCTGATGAAACGTTCGAAGCAGACCTCGTTTCTTCCGGTCGAAAAAGAAGCGGATAAGCAGATGATAGGCTATTGGCCGAGTCCCGACTACCTTAGAAGCCGTGCCATGTACGGCAGCCTCAAACTGGGCGTTGCCCAATTGGGTAACGAGAATCATTCGGATGGAAGCGATTTTATTATCCGATTAGTCGACGAAGCCGACGACCGTCCCCTTTGGGTATTGGCATGGGGAGGAGCCAACACCCTGGCGCAAGCTCTTTGGAAAGTGAAACAAGAACGCAGCGAGGCTGAAGTGAAGGCTTTCGCGCATAAATTGCGTGTCTACACCATCACCGACCAGGATGTACCTTATGGCGATGCTAAGAATTTCGCATTCAGCTCGCACCAGTGGATGCGTAAGGAGTTTGGTAAGGATCTACACTTTATCTGGGACGAAAGCGCCTGGTTGAATCAGAACGACCTCGGCTCGAAAAGCTGGAATGAATATGCTACACACATTCAAAAACATGGAAACTTAGGCCACATTTACCCGAAGAACAAATGGGGTGTAGAGGGCGATACACCCTCCTTCCTCCATGTATTACCCAATGGACTGCACGACCCAAGCGAAAGTAGAGAAACCGGTTGGGGAGGCTATTTCGAATGGGGCATGAGCCGCGACAGCATCACCTCTTGTTATACCAATGTAGACAAACGCGCCAAGGAGATCTCCAACCGCTACGAGCATTATTTCTACCCCGCTACCTTTGCCAATTTTGCGGCACGCATGGATTGGGCAAACGAGGGGAAAGGCAATCGCAACCCGGTGGTTGTCGTGAACAAAGAAAAAGGACTCGAAGCTATCCACTTCGCTATCCAAACAGGTAAAACGGTAACGCTGGATGCCTCAAAGTCGTATGATCCGGATGGCGACAACCTTCGTTTCCATTGGTGGGTCATGCCGGAGTCAGGAACCTATAACGGCCAAATCGAGATAGAAAATGCTAACAGCGCTTCTGCCACCCTGGCCATACCGGCCGACGCCGCGGGCAAAACCATGCATGTAATTTGTGAAGTAACCGACGATGGGCAGCATCAATTAAAGAGCTACCGGAGAATCATCATCGAAGCCAGCAAATAAGATTAGTGTAAACCTTTTCAGTCAAAACAACAGGGAGAATTCTATCGTCGATGGGCATCGACAGTACTGTCGAAGCGCATGGACAGAACTGTCGATGGGCATGGACAGTACTGTCGATGCCCATCGACGATAGAATTCTTCCTATATTTTCCGCAGAATCCAAACAAACAAGAGGATTTCGACGGCCACTTATCTCTATTTTGCCTCTTCTTTATACCAATTCACCTTACGGGAACAGTACATTATAACTGCCAGAACGAGAAACAACCCAATGCTTCCGATAAGAAGAGCCACCTCTTCTAACTGCAAAATAACATAGAGGAACACATATAACAGACAGAGCGTGGCTATGAGTATGCCGGTTTGTTTCCGGTTTTTGAATATACTTTGTGCATAAAGGGCGATCATGCCAATGGTCGCCACGCTGGCAATAACGTATGCGATAGCGAAACTCAGTTGTTCTGATATGGAAAGCAGAAGCGCATAAAAAAGAATCAACGCCAATCCGACCAAGAGATACTGAATAGGATGTATCCGCTTTTTTGTCAGGATCTCAACAAAGAAGAAGATCACAAAGGTTAAGGCAATGAAGAGGATGGCATATTTGGCCGATCGCATATTTTGCTGATAATGATCGACGGTGTCTACTAAGCTCACGCCGAATGAGGATTCGGTAAAAGGCTGTACCCCGTTGTCAATCCAGCTGTCCGGTATGCTACGGTTGAAATGCAGAATCTTCCATGTCGCATCAAAGCCAGTCTCTGTAATGGTATGTTCCGGACTAAAATTCCCGATGAATCCCGGCGCATTCCACGCACCAGCAATATGCACCTGGGTGGTTTTACCGATCGGAATAAAATGAATACTGCTGCTACCATTCAGATCAATCGTACAATCAAAGTCGATTGCCTCTTTTGCTTCGAGTTTCAGATCGTCGTTTAGATTGACCACCAACTCGTTTCCGGCAAACCAGGCTCTACGGCTGCCTGCTGTGGCTGCATACGTATGGCCTTTCAGGTTGAAGTCGATATGGCTGGTCACGCCCCGCAGGTCAGAAATGCCGATATGAACGAAGGCTTTGTCCCAGTGGTACGTGCAACCGGCCTCTTCAATATCCGGTATTTCAAAGCCGCCTTTGAGCCGAACCTCGCTCCTATAGAGTATCGTTTTATAGATACCATAATACTTCTCTTCGGGAAATAGCTTGACATCGATAGTAAGATGTTCGGGCGTTAAGTGCAAGAGATGTTGTTCGTTTACGAGTTTTCCATCTGTGTTTGCATAAGAAATCGTATACGGGATCGATAAGACAGGGGCACAAAGGGTTTGTGCCTGACTCCATTTGTTATTGATTTTCTCAATGGTCTCCTGACTTCGGAATTTTCGCTCCGATATCAACTCTTGCATCATTACACTCGGTATGAGCAATAAAATGATAAGAAAACCAACAACTAATGCCTTCACTGTGATCGATTGGGAGAGCTTTTCCAGTCTCTTTTCTTGTGTTTCCATATATAAATAAGTATTTAATGTGATAAAAGAAAGTACTTTGTATTTCAAAGTTAATAACGAAAAAAAATTATTTAAGAAGAGCTTCAAGAGCATTCAGATGCTCTTGAAAACATTGCTTCCCGGTTTCCGTCATACGATATTGCGTATTGGGCTTTCGACCGATAAACTGTTTCGCGGATTGGATATAAGCCAAACCTTCCAACGCCTTCAGATGACTGGCGAGATTCCCGTCGGTCACCTCGAGCAACTGCTTCATGGTATTGAAGTCAGCCGTTTCATTCACCGAAAGGATAGACATGATTCCCAAACGGATCCGGCTTTCAAAGGCTTTATTTAAGTTGGCGATGATGCTTTTCATCGTTTCTTCAAATCATATTTTTTATACATAATGAATCCGTACAAGATATGGCAAACACCGAAGCCCAAGGTCCAGAACAATAAGCCATATTGTTGGAAAACAGCAGCTATCACGCCGAGAACTATCTCGATGATTCCCAGGTAATGCACCTCTTCAAAAGTGTATTTGGAGGCATTGATAAGCGCGATGCCATAAAACACTAAGGTACCGGCTATGGCCATATACATATCGCCTTGAAGCAACAGGAGTAAACAGAACAGACCGCCACCCACCAAAGGGAGCGCCAGGTTATACACCGTGCGCATCGCCACCTTATTAAGAAGGGATTGATTGTTTTTCTTTGCCTTACGCCAAGAAAAATAAATAGCAAAGCTGACCGACAGAAACAAGACAATTAAGGCATCGGCCAGCAAAATCAATAACTCCTGCGTTTGATTGTAATCGGTCAGCGACGGGTCGCGCAATAGGTAAAAGTAGGCGAATGCCGCTCCGGCAATAGCTGTCACACCAGCCAGTATACCCGACAACCCACTAAGTGATAAGAACTTGGATGACTTCTCCATCATCTCTCTTATGGCTTTTATATCTTCTAATTGCTTGTTCATGGCGGTAATAAAAGTACTTTGTGTGGCAAAGTTAATAGTATTTTCATTTGATGCAACTGATTTCCCTCTTTTCTTCTGCATTTTAAAGAAATTTGACACATAAAATTCACTTTGTTTATATGAAAATACATTTTATTTATATTTCTATTGTTTTTGTTAAACCAAATCGTATATTTGTAAAAAAATCAACTGATATGAGTGAAATAGAAAAGAAATTACCATTAAAGTGTCCGAGTTGCGAATCGGCTCTTCATGTACGAAAACTGCATTGCAGCCATTGTGATACCGAGGTGACCGGCAGCTTTGCCCTCCCGCTGCTTGCCCGGCTGTCGGAAAAGGAACAAGCTTTTGTATTAGATTTTGTGAAAAGCAGCGGAAGCCTGAAAGACATGGCGAAGAATATGGGGATCAGCTACCCGACGGTACGGAATCTATTAGATGATTTAATTGCAAACTTAAAAAAGAGGGAGGAACCGAGTGATGGACAATAAATTGAATCTATGTTTGAATCCTTTTGTGAAAATAGCCGGAGGGAAAGCCTTATTATGGGGTGTCTTAGGCATAGTTGTGGCGACAGCTACTTCCTGGTATTCAGGCTTTCATTATCATGGACTATTGCATTTTGGCCCTGCCCCCAATGATGCCTGGTGGTGCTACGTCGTAGAGCATCTGGTCGTATGGCTTGTGCCGGCTCTTCTTTTCTTTATCGGAGGACTTCTGTTGTCTACCTCGCGTATACGGATCGTGGATGTATTCGGGACCGTTGCTTTCGCGCAACTGCCTTTCATTCTGATGAATCTGTTTACGCTCCTGCCACCGATGCAACGGTTGAACACACTCGACTTCGATCTGCCGCCCAGCCAGCTATTGAACCAGCCGGGCTTATTAGTCACCCTCTGGTTTTCGCTTATTTCAATTGTTTTCCTGGTATGGATCCTGGTGTGGATGTATAATGCCCTAAAGGTTTCGTGCAATCTGAAGGGAACAAAATTGGGGGTGTTATATACTATTGTTATCATAGGCAGTGATGCACTTTGCCGTATACTCATTCGTTTGTGTTATTAATCAATCTAAAATAGATTCAATATGAAAAAAATTTATGTATGGCTATTTTGCAGCCTCTTCATCATGGCTTCCGTTTCCGCGCAGGATATCACCGGCAACTGGTATGGCCGCGCCGATGTCGGCGCCATGAAGCTAAGGATGAACCTCACCATCGAGAAATCAGGAGATACATACTCCGGTTATATGGTATCACCCGATCAGAGTTCCGCAAAGATACCTTTCAATAAAATCACCTTTGAAGCGAACCAACTAAGTTTGGAAATCGCACAGATAGGATTCAAGTATCAAGGTGTATGGAAAGAAGATAACACCATCGAAGGTTCATTCACGCAGATGGGCGCTCAATTTCCGATCAAGTTTTCCCGGGAAGAAACAGTGGCTAACCGTCCACAGCATCCCGTGCCTCCCTACCCTTACCAGACAGAAGAGATAAGCTTCCGCAATGAGAAGGCGAATGTCCGGCTGGCGGGAACCCTCACCCTGCCTGAGAAAGAGGGCAAGTATCCGGCAGTAGTATTAGTCACTGGTAGTGGGCCGCAAAACAGGAACGAAGAGCTGATGGGACATAAGCCATTTTGGGTGATTGCAGACTACCTGACCCGCCAGGGCATAGTTGTACTTCGCTATGATGAACGCGGCGTTGGCGAATCGGAAGGTAAATACAACGAGTGTGGCATACCCGACTTCGCGGAGGATGCTGCTGCGGCTATTGCCTATTTAAAGAATCGCAAAAAGGTTGATTCGCAGAAGATCGGTATTATTGGGCATAGCGAAGGTGGCTCCGTAGCTACCTTATTGGCAGCACAGCAGGTTCCGGCCTTTATCGTTTCACTGGCAGGCCCCGGAGAAAACGGCCGGGATCTAATGCAAAAACAGCGGATAGCGCTTTTCAAAACATCCGGCGCTACCGATGAGTACATTAATAGCTATAATGAAACGATGACTAAGTTGGAAGACTACATCTTGGCGACAGACAAGAATACAGTGAAAAAGGAGTCGATCTCGGCTATTATCGCCGGAACCCCATTGGCGGGACAGGAACAAACCATTATCGCTCAAATGACTTCAGCCTCTATGCTCACTCTATTGCGCTTCGACCCACTTGATTACTTCAAAAAGATCACCTGCCCTGTATTGGCACTGAATGGCGACAAAGACCTACAGGTAATTGCCAAACCCAACCTGGAAGGCTTCAAACAAATCACAGCGAATGGCAACAGCCGGGTAACCATCAAAGAATACCCCGGCCTAAATCATCTTTTCCAACATGCCACCACCGGACTACCGGCAGAATATAGTCAGATAGAAGAGACCATCAGCCCGGAAGTATTGAAAGATATGGGCGAGTGGATTCTTAAACAATAGGAGGAAAAACAGGTTTACCACCTAAAAGATTATGCGTATTTTTGCAAGCTAAAAAAGTATGCATGAATCGCCATTTCCAACGCTATAAGAGCCATTATAAATCCCTCATCTATCTGGGGGTTCCCATTGTGATCGGGCAGGTAGGACAAATCATCCTTTCCTTTGCCGACACATTGATGATCGGGCAGCATAGTACCGACGAACTGGGTGCTGCCTCTTTCGTAAACAGCATGTTCAACCTGGCTATTATCTTCAGCACAGGCTTCTCGTACGGGCTGACGCCTGTGGTGGGCACCCTGTTTGGCAACAAAGAACCGGAGGCTATTGGGCGGACATTGAAGAACAGCTTGTTAGCAAATGCGCTGGTGGCCTTGTTACTGACAGTCATTATGGGCGCCCTCTATTTCAATATAGAACGCTTGGGGCAGCCTGCTGAATTGATTCCGCTGATCAAACCCTACTACCTGATCTTGCTTGTGTCGCTGTTGTTTATCCTGTTATTCAACGCGTTCAAGCAATTTGCCGATGGGATCACCGATCCGAAGACCGCTATGTGGATCCTATTGGGGGGCAACCTGTTGAATATCGTAGGCAATTATGTGTTGATTTATGGGGAATGCGGATTCCCGGAGATGGGATTGGTCGGAGCCGGTATCAGTACATTGTTCTCACGCATCGTCATGCTTATCGTCTTTGTCGTGATCTTCCTGAAAGCCAAACGTTACCGGATCTATGTGGAAGGCTTCCGAAAGGGTCCTTTCAACAAGCGCGACTTCCGCTTATTAAACAATATGGGATGGCCGGTAGGCCTGCAAATGGGGATGGAGACAGCCTCTTTTAGCCTGAGCGCGATTATGATCGGATGGCTTGGAACAGTAGCATTGGCCAGCCACCAGATTATGCTATCGGTCTCTCAGGTCGGCTTTATGATGTATTATGGTATGGGAGCCGCTGTGGCAGTGTTGGTGAGCAACTACCGCGGTAAAGGCGACACCGTGAATGCACGACGATCGGCATCCGCCGGATTTCATATTATTATGTTGATGGCCGTGGTGGTATCCATTCCGCTCTATCTGTTGCGCCATCAGATCGGTGGGTGGTTTACCGACAGTGAACCGGTAGCCGCCATGGTGGCCAGCCTGGTTCTTCCGTTTATTATTTACCAGTTTGGCGACGGCTTGCAGATCACCTACGCCAACGCCCTGCGCGGCATTGGTGACGTAAAACCCATGATGCTGATCGCCTTTATCGCCTATTTCGTTATCTCCCTGCCGTTAGGCTATTTCTTTGCTTTCACCCTGGGATGGGGCGCATTCGGTATCTGGATGGCCTTCCCGTTCGGATTGACCAGTGCCGGAATTATGCTATATTTACGCTTCCTTAAATTCAAATAATTATAATATCTATGACAAACCTGGAAATGAATGCGAACATGCTGGTTGATTACCTGCAGAAACCTACAACAGATTTTACAAAAGAGGATATCATCCGTTTTATCCGCGAGAAGCAGATCCGCATGGTGGATTTTATGTATCCCGCCGCGGACGGACGATTGAAAACACTTAACTTCGTTATTAATGATGCTACTTACTTAGATACCATCCTGACCTGTGGGGAACGTGTCGACGGCTCCAGCCTTTTCCCTTTTATCGAAGCGGGCAGCAGCGACCTCTATGTGGTGCCCCGTTTTCGCACCGCCTTTGTCGATCCCTTCGCCGAGATACCGACCCTGACCATGCTTTGTTCTTTCTTCAATAAAGACGGAGAGCCATTGGAAAGCGCTCCGGAATATACGCTTCACAAAGCCTGCGAGGCCTTCCGTAACGTTACCGGTATGGAATTTGAAGCCATGGGCGAATTGGAATATTATGTGATCGCACCGGAGACCGGGCTGTTTCCGGCAACCGACCAACGCGGCTATCACGAATCAGCGCCCTTTGCCAAGTTCAATGACTTCCGGGTAAAATGTATGCATTATATCGCGATGGCAGGTGGCATGATCAAATACGGTCATTCGGAGGTGGGCAACTTCACCCGGGACGGGAAGATTTACGAACAGAATGAGATAGAATTCCTGCCGACCCGTGCCGAAGATGCTGCCGACCAGTTGTTGGTAGCTAAATGGATCATCCGCAACCTGGCCAGTCAATATGGATACGATATAACCTTTGCCCCCAAGATCACCGTCGGAAAGGCGGGATCGGGATTGCATGTACACATGCGCATTATGAAAGAGGGAAAGAACCAGATGCTTGCCGACGGACAACTCTCAGAGACTGCCCGCAAAGCTATTGCCGGTATGATGGAACTGGCACCTTCTATCACGGCTTTTGGCAATATCAACCCAACCTCTTACTTCCGCTTGGTACCTCATCAGGAAGCACCGACCAATATCTGCTGGGGCGATCGCAATCGCTCGGTATTGGTACGTGTTCCCTTAGGATGGACCGGAAAGAGCGATATGAGCGTGATCGCCAACCCGCTGGAGCCAAAGAATGCGTACGACACCACCCAAAAACAAACCGTCGAGATGCGTTCACCGGATGGATCTGCCAATATCTATCAATTGATGGCCGGACTGGCCGTTGCCTGTCGTCATGGCTTTGAAATGGAAGAGGCGTTGAAGGTTGCCGAAGAGACCTATGTCAATGTGAATATCCATAAAGAAGAACACAAAGAGAAACTGAACAGACTCCGCCAACTGCCCGATAGTTGTGCCGCCTCCGCCGCCTGCCTGCAAGAGCAACGCGCGGCGTTTGAGAAACACAATGTATTCAGCTCCAAAGCAATCGATGGCATCATTCAATATCTACAATCCTTCAACGATGCCTCCCTGCGTCAGGAATTGGAAAATAATCCGCAAGGCATGGCAGAATTGGTGGAACGGTATTTCTATTGTGGGTAACCTCCAAAGCTGCGGTCCCTCCAATTGCTTTATGCTAACGCTAAGCGACCTTCGGTTCTCCCCCAAGGGGAGGCTTAAGATAGGATACTAAAAAAAGGAACCCCGCTATCATAAACAGATAGTCGGGGTTTCTTTTGTCTTTAAGCCTCCCCTTGGGGGAGAACCGAAGGTCGCTTAGCGTTAGCATAAAGCAATTGGAGGGGCTTCCTTACTCCAAATAACAATACCCATACAAGCCGGAGCGGTAGTTAGACAGGAATTCTTTTCCCTCTTCTACCGTGATCTTTCCGGATTTCACCGAAGAGGTCACCCAGGTTTCGAGTGTGCGTACCATTTTCTTGGGGTTGTATTGTACGTAGTCTAACACTTCGGCTACCGTTTCCCCGTCGATAATCTGATCGATAGTGTAACCCTTTTCGTCTACGCTGACATGCACCGCATTCGTATCGCCGAACAGGTTGTGCAGGTCACCCAGTATCTCCTGATAGGCGCCCACCAAAAAGACTCCGATATAATAGGATTCCTTTGTCTTGAAAGGATGCACCGGCAGGTAATAGGAATAGTTCTTGGTAGATATGAAGTTGACGATCTTCCCATCCGAGTCGCAGGTCACATCCTGCAAGGTCGCTGTGCGCGACGGACGTTCGTCGAGGCGATGTATCGGCATGATCGGGAACACCTGGTCGATGGCCCAGGAGTCGGGCAGCGACTGGAAGAGCGAGAAGTTACAGAAATACTTATCAGGCAATATCTTCGCCAACTGCTTCAGTTCCTCCGGAGCATGGCGCATCTGGCTGGTCAGGGCATATACCTCGCGGGCTATCGTCCAGTAGAGGCGTTCGATCTGTCCTCGTGTGCGCAGATCGAGCATACCCAAGCCAAAACGGTCGAGGCCCTCTTCACGTATCTGTTGCGCATCGTGCCAGGATTCCAGGATACGCTGCTGGTTCAGGTTTTGCATGATCTGATAGAGTTCATGCACCAGTTCGTGATCCTCTTCCGACACCATATCCTCCGGGTTCCATTCGGGCAGGGTGGTTGTTTCCAATACCTCGAAAATCAATACGGAGTGATGAGCCGTAAGCGAACGGCCTGATTCGGTAATGATATTCGGATGAGGGATATTATTCTTGTCGCTGGCATCTACCATGGTCGCGATCGAGTCGTTCACATACTCCTGAATGGTATAGTTGATGCTGCTTTCGCTATTGGATGAATGCGAGCCGTCGTAGTCGACACCCAGACCACCTCCTATATCGACAAATTCGATATTGAAGCCCATCGTACGCAGTTGCACATAGAACTGCGATGCTTCGCGCAGCGCGTTTTTGATGCGGCGTATCTTGGTCACCTGGCTGCCGATATGGAAATGGATCAGGCGCAGGCAGTCTTCCATCTTATTCTTTTCGATAAATTCGAGTGCTTCGAGCAATTCACTCGAGTTGAGGCCAAACTTGCTACCGTCGCCTCCCGAATCTTCCCATTTGCCACTGCCGGAGCTCGACAGCTTGATGCGTATACCGATGTTCGGACGGATATTCAGTTGCTTGGCTATCTTGGTGATCAGCTTCAGTTCATTCAACTTCTCTACCACAAGGAAAATGCGTTTTCCCATCTTCTGAGCCAACAAAGCCAACTCTATATAGCTTTCATCTTTGTAGCCGTTGCAGATAATCAATGACTCCGAATCGGGATACATGGCAATCACCGCATGCAATTCAGGCTTCGATCCTGCCTCCAGTCCGATATTGAATTTCTTTCCGTGGCTGATGATCTCTTCCACCACAGGTCGCATTTGGTTCACCTTGATGGGATAGATGATAAAGTTCTCCGCTTCGTATTTATACTCTTCCGCAGCGATCTTGAAACATTTGGAAATCTGTTCGATCCGGTTGTCCAGAATATCCGGAAAACGGATCAGCGTAGGGGTGGAAATGTCTTTGATCTGCAGTTCGTCGATCAGCTCTTTCAAATCAACGCCGGCATATTCCTTCTTGGGAGTAACCACTACATTTCCTTTTTCATTGACAGAAAAATAGTTAATACCCCATCCGGGGATGTTATACAATTCTTCCGAATCCTCAATGCGCCACTTTCTCATTTTCTGTTCCTTGCACTAAAATGGTTTATACTAAAAAATAAAAGGACAAAATTAAGCAATAAAACAACGAGAATAGCACTTCCACACTTAAAAATGATCTATCCAAAGGCATTTATATTATTGATAAGTGTCAAGGAGATGCTTTTCCGCCGAAATCCGAATTGACCATTATCGCAAAATAGCGATTGTAAGCAAAAAGGCCGTTTTGCTTACAAATCCATACGTTAAAAAGTGTTTCTCCCGGGAGTTTGTCAAAATACTCCCGCCTTTTTGGCGAAAAAGTCCTGCGGAAATTACAAATCGTAAGTTTGGGGGTCTGGCAAGAAGAGCTATTTTTTACCTGCATATCGAATAATATCGGGGAATTCATTACCTTTGTCGGCGATAACAACAAAAGAAGTTCCTTCAAACGATGATTAACAGAATTCTTATCCGCATCAAAGTTTTGCAAATAGTCTATTCCTTTTGCCAAAACGGAAACGGAGACCTCAAAGTGGCTGAAAAAGAGTTGCTCTTCAGCCTCCAAAAGTCGTATGACTTATACCATTGTTTTCTACTCCTCATCACTGAAATCACCTATCTGCACCAACGTATTCTCGACAACCGCAAGCACAAATTGCGTCCGACGGAAGCGGATCTGCATCCCAACATGAAGCTCGCCGACAACCGATTCGCGGCTCAGCTGGCCAGAAACAAAGAGTTGTTGGCCTACGTCGAAGAGCATAAATTGTCTTGGAGCAACGATGCTGATTTCATCAAAAACCTGTTAGATATCCTGCTGGCATCTGATCTCTACGCTACCTATCTCAACGATGAAAACGATTCGTATGAGGCCGACCAGGAGTTTTGGCGCGCCTTCTTCAAACGCCATATCTGCGGTAATGAAATGGTGGAAGAATACCTGGAAGAGAAGAGCATCTACTGGAACGACGACATCGATATTGTCGCCACCTTCACCTTGAAAACGATCAAGCGGTTTGAAGAACAAGCCGGCGAAAACCAAGCTCTTCTCCCGATGTTTAAGGATATGGAAGATCGTGATTTTGCCGTGCGCCTTTTCCGTCAGTCGCTTCTTCACGGGAAAGAATACCGTGAGCGCATCGAAAAGCACCTGAAAAACTGGGAGACAGAACGCATCGCGCAAATGGATCTCATCATTATGCAGGTGGCTATGGCGGAAATCATGCATTTCCCAACTATTCCGGTCAGTGTCACCCTCAATGAATACATCGATGCAGCTAAATATTACAGCACCCCCAAAAGTGGCACCTTTATCAACGGAGTGCTTGATTCTATTATCGGCGAGTTAAAAAAAGAAAAGGTTTTGTTCAAAGATTAAGAATAATACGTACATTTGTAAATATCCGCATGGAATTAACATAAAAATCAAACGAATATGAATTTACTGAGCATTTTATTACAGGCGCCTGCCACCGGAGGAGCAAACCCATGGTCAGGTTTGTTGATGATGGTTGCGATCATCGCCATCTTCTATTTTCTGATGATTCGTCCGCAACAGAAAAGACAAAAAGACGTACAAAAAGCACGCGAAGCATTGGCTGTAGGCGATAAAGTTGTGACCGCCGGAGGTATCTACGGTAAGATCAAAGAGATTGGCGATGTGTATATGCTGATCGAAATAGCTGAAGGAGTTCGTATCCGTATCGACAAAACCTCCGTATTTGCCTCTACGGAAGACGCAAAACAGAAATAATTAAAAACAGTTTATATGGCACGGCTTGAGGAGAATAAAAAACCATTCAAGTCTGTTCAGCGAAAGATCAGGGTCATTTTTCATCGTCAGAAATGGAAAGAGACTTTGATCTTCCTGGCTTTTGTCCTGCTATCGTTCGGATTCTGGTATCTGCAGAGCCTACAGCAGGATTATGAGATAGAGATCACACTCCCTATCCGCTACAAAGATGCGCCCGCCGAGATTGCCTTCAGCGACACGGTGCCCGAAAAGGTCATAGCCCGGATCAGGGACAAGGGAAGCGTATTACTTAACTATTCGTTTGGTAGAAGTTTCAATCCGGTAGAACTCAATCTGAAAGATTTGGCTGTCGAAAAAGGTCAACTCACCATCGAACGGAAAGAGATAGAAGCCGACATTTATAAACAACTATTGGCCAGCACCTCACTGATCGGATTCGAACCGGGATCGTTCGAGATCCATTATAGCCGCATGAAAGAGAAAAAAGTGCCCGTCGTTTTCAATGGCAGGGTTCAGCCGTCTGCCGGTTTCCACCGCTCGGGCGAAGTGATCATATCTCCAAGAACAGTGGAGATCTATGCCGCTGAAACCATTCTCGACTCCATCACAGAAGTAAAGACGGCCTATACGGAGATAAGCAAAGTCAACAAAACAACCACCCGCCAGGTAAAACTGGAGAAACAAACCGGTGTTTCTTTTGATCAGGAGATGGTCACCATCACAGTGCCTGTCGAAGAGTTTACAGAAAAGACATTGGAAATACCAATCACTGTCACCGGCCTACCGGCCGATTTCACCGTGCGCCTGTTTCCGCCTACAGCAAAAGTGGTATCCAGTGTGCCGATGAGCCGTTTCCGCGACCTGACCGAAAATGATTTTCGAATCCTACTCCCCTTCTCGGAGCTGGAACAAAACCTGACCGGAGTCACCTCTATCACCTTATCCACACAACCGAGTTGGATACGCTCGGCATCGATCACTCCGGAGCAGATCGAATTTATCCTGGAACAAGATCGTCGGACAGAATGAAAACGATCGGCATCACAGGCGGTATCGGAAGTGGGAAAACAGTTGTTGCCTCCTTGTTGGGCGTGATGGGCATTCCTGTCTATATAGCCGATGAAGAAAGCAAAAAACTGACCGACTCTTCTCCTATCATCCGGCAACAACTCACCGCCCTTTTCGGCAGCGACCTATATACCTCGAAAGGGCTCGACCGCCCGTTATTGGCTTCGTATATATTCGGACATCCGGAACGGCTGGAAAAGGTAAACGACATTATCCACCCGGAGGTCAACCGTCATTTCCTTCAATGGGTAAAACAACAGGAGAGCGATCTGGCTGCCATCGAATCGGCCATACTATTCGAATCGGGATTCGACCGGATCGTGGATGTCAGCCTGATGGTGTATGCCCCGCGGGCGCTGCGCATCCAAAGAGCCAGTAAGCGCGGAACAGCCTCCCGCGAGGAGGTGGAACGCCGCATACAAAGCCAACTTTCCGATGAAATAAAAAAAGAAAGAGCCAACTACGTCATTTACAACGACGATATCCGGGCCATTATCCCGCAGACCGAAGCTGTCATAGCCGCCATACGCCGGGGATAAGCCGTTTTTCCTCCTCCGGTTTATTGATATATCCAACAGTTATACTACATTTGCAGCTTCAAAGTTAAACACAAAAGAAACCGATTATGTTGAAAGAAATTTTATCCGTTTCCGGCAGACCCGGATTATACAAACTTGTATCACAAGGAAAAAACATGTTGATCATCGAATCATTAATCGACAAAAAAAGAATACCAGCCTACGCAACCGATAAGATCATCTCTTTGGGAGATATCGCCATATATACGATAGAGGAAGAGAAACCGCTGTACGAAGTGTTGACCCTCGTCAAAGAAAAGGAAAACGGACAGAAGCTGAGCTTTGCGCCTTCAAAGGCCAAACCGGACGAACTGAGAGCCTATATGCTGGAAGTATTGCCCGATCACGACCGCGCCCGCGTATATCCCAACGATATCAAGAAACTATTGAACTGGTACAATCTACTGATTGAAAATGGTATAACCGACTTCTCTCCGGCTAAGAAGGAAGAGGAGGAAGGTAAGTAGTTAGAGTAGTCAGAGTAGTTATCAGTCGCTTTGCGACTGAGTAGTCAAGTAAGACTATAAATATACCTATTCTGACTACTCTAACTACTTTGACTACTTTGACTACTTTAACTACTTAACTACTCTGACTACTTCAACTATTTATATTCCTGCCAACTCTTGATCTGAATATCTTCCGGGCTCAATGTGCAGAACGCCTCGATAAAGGCGCTTGCCAGGCGGGCATTTGTAATCAATGGCACGTTCAGGTCGATAGCGGCGCGGCGCACCTGGTATCCGTTGCTCAATTCGCGTGCGGTCAGGTCACGCGGGATATTCACTACCATATCGATCTTCTTCTCACGCAACAGATCCAAGGCCTGTGGATGTCCTTCTTCGCTTGGCCAGTAGACCTTCGTATTCACGATACCGTTCTCTTCGAGGAAGCGATGGGTTCCTCCGGTCGCATAGATATTATAGCCTTTTGCCTTCAACATCCTGGCGGCATCGAGCATAGATACTTTCTGTTTGGCCGAGCCGGTCGACAGAAGGATATTCTTTTCCGGGATGCGTTGCCCGACAGATAGCATACTGGTCAATACCGCTTCCGAGACATCATCACCCAGGCAACCCACCTCACCGGTGGAAGCCATATCGACACCCAACACCGGGTCGGCCTTTTGCAGGCGGTTGAAGGAGAACTGCGAGGCTTTGATCCCTACATACTCCAGGTCGAACTCATTCTTCGCCGGCTTCTCTACCGGCAGTCCGAGCATAATCCGCGTAGCCAGTTCGATGAAGTTTATCTTCAACACCTTGCTCACAAACGGGAAGCTCCGCGATGCCCGCAGGTTACATTCAATCACTTTGATCTCGTTCCCTTTGGCCAGGTACTGGATATTGAATGGACCGGATATGTTTAGTTCGCGGGCGATCTGCTTACTGATGCGTTTGATCCGGCGCACGGTTTCTACATAGAGCTTCTGTGCCGGGAACTGTATGGTGGCATCTCCGGAGTGAACCCCGGCAAATTCGATGTGTTCCGAGATGGCATACATCACAATGTCGCCCCTGTCAGCCACCGCATCCACCTCGATCTCCTTGGCGTTTTCGATAAACTGGCTGACCACCACCGGATGCTTCTTGCTCACATTGGCTGCCAATCGCAGGAATCGCTCCAACTCTTCGGGGTTAGAACAAACATTCATGGCGGCTCCACTCAACACATAACTCGGTCTGACTAATACCGGAAAGCCAACCTCTTCGACAAAACTATTGATATCCTCCATCGAAGATAATTCTTTCCAGCGGGGCTGATCCACGCCTATGCGATCGAGCATGGCAGAGAACTTCTCACGGTCCTCCGCGTTATCGATATTTTGAGCGGAGGTTCCCAGGATATTCACCTGTTGTTCGTCTAAACGTATTGCCAGGTTATTGGGTATCTGTCCGCCGGTCGATACGATCACCCCGTGCGGATTTTCCAACTCATGGATGTCCATTACCCGTTCGAAGGTCAGTTCATCGAAGTAGAGGCGGTCGCACATATCGTAGTCGGTCGATACGGTTTCCGGATTGTAATTGATCATCACCGAACGCCATCCCTCCTTGCGTATCGTATTCAATGCCTGCACTCCGCACCAGTCGAACTCGACCGAGCTGCCGATACGGTAAGCGCCCGAACCTAATACAACGATTGAACGGTGGTCGCCCAGATATTTCACATCGTTTTCTTCCCCACTATAAGTCATATAGAGGTAGTTGGTCTGCGCCGGATATTCAGCCGCCAGCGTATCGATCTGCTTCACAACCGGCCGTATTCCTCTCTTTTTTCTCTCCTGACGCACCCGCAGGCTTGCCTTTTCCGGATCGGTCTCTTCTTTGAAGACAGCGCGTCCGATCTGGAAATCGGAGAAGCCTTGTTGTTTGGCATGGCGAAGTAAAAGATCGGGCACCTCCGACAGTTGCTTGAAGGCTTCCAGTTCTTCCGCCGTTTCAATGATTCCCATCAGCTTTTGCAGGAACCATTTGTCGATCTTCGTCAGGTCATGGATCTGATCGATGGTGTATCCGGCACGGAAAGCTTTGCTGATCACAAAGATCCTCCGGTCGGTCGGTTCGCGCAAGGCCCGGTCGATATCATCAATGACCAGTTCTTTGTTTTCCACAAAGCCGTGCATTCCCTGTCCGATCATACGCAACCCTTTCTGAAGCGACTCTTCAAAGGTGCGCCCGATGGCCATCACCTCGCCGACCGACTTCATGCTCGAGCCCAGTTCACGGTCCACACCATGGAACTTACCCAGGTCCCAACGTGGTATCTTACACACCACATAGTCGAGCGCCGGTTCAAAGAAGGCAGTCGTTGTCTTCGTAACCGAGTTCTTCAAATCAAACAATCCATAGCCCAACCCTAACTTAGCCGCCACAAAAGCCAATGGATAACCGGTCGCTTTCGAGGCCAACGCCGACGAACGACTTAAGCGGGCATTCACCTCGATCACCCGATAGTCCTCGCTTTCCGGGTCGTAGGCATACTGCACATTACATTCTCCCACGATACCGATATGGCGGATAATCTTGATCGCCAGTTCGCGCAGCTTATGGTAATCGGTATTCGACAAGGTTTGCGAAGGGGCAATTACAATACTTTCTCCCGTATGGATACCCAGCGGGTCGAAGTTTTCCATATTACACACCGTGATGCAGTTATCGAACCGGTCGCGTACCACCTCATATTCCACCTCTTTCCAACCCTTCAGGCTCTTCTCTACCAATACCTGTGGAGAGAAAGAGAATGCTTTTTCCGCCAGTACATCCAGCTCTTCCTCCGTATCACAGAAGCCCGAGCCAAGACCTCCCAGGGCGTATGCCGCGCGGATAATCACCGGATAGCCCAGTTCATTGGCAGCCCGGCGGGCATCTTCTATGTTTTCTACCGCTTCACTTTTGATGGTCTTCACACCGATCTCATCCAGTTTGCGGACAAAAAGCTCACGGTCTTCCGTATCGATAATAGCCTGCACCGGTGTTCCCAATACTTGTACCTTATATTTTTCAAATACTCCATTCTGATAAAGAGCCACCCCACAGTTCAATGCCGTCTGTCCACCGAATGCCAATAAGACACCTTCCGGCCGTTCCTTTTCGATCACCTTCTCTACGAAGTAGGGCGTCACCGGCAGGAAGTAAACCCGGTCGGCCACCCCTTCCGAGGTTTGTACCGTGGCAATATTGGGATTGATCAGGATCGTTTCGATTCCTTCTTCGCGAAGCGCCTTCAATGCCTGCGAACCGGAATAGTCGAACTCTCCCGCCTCCCCGATCTTCAAAGCACCGGAACCCAAAACCAAAACTTTCTTTAATGGATAATGGATAGTTGATAATGGATAATTATTCGTTATCAATTCTCCATTATCAATTATCAATTCCCCGGTTTGCAGAGAGTCAACAAACAAGTCGAATATAAACTCCGTATCTGTCGGGCCGCTACAGGCTTCGGGATGGAACTGGGAAGAGAAGAAAGGTTTGGTCTTGTGTCGGATTCCCTCATTGGTCCCGTCATTCATATTAACAAAGAGCGGTTCCCAATCGTTGCCCAAGGTGTCGTTATCCACAGCATACCCATGATTCTGCGATGTTACAAAACAACGGTTCGTGCCTACCATCCGCACCGGTTGGTTATGACTGCGATGGCCATACTTCAGCTTAAAGATAGAAGCGCCACCGGCTTTTGCCAACAATTGGTTTCCCATGCAGATACCGCAGATCGGCTTATTGCCTTCCAGTGCTTTGCGTATGTTGTCGACCGCTTCCGAACAGGTATCCGGATCGCCCGGCCCGTTACTCAGAAACAGACCATCCCATTCCAGTTGGTTAAAGTCATAGTTCCAAGGCACACGCACGACCGTCACATCGCGGTTGACTAAGCTGCGGATGATATTATGCTTCACCCCGCAATCAACCAATACCACCCGCTTCTTTCCCGGGCCTTCATTATAGGTTATCACCTCTTTAGTAGAAACCTGATCAACGTAGTTGATGTCGCCGTAGGCAGCCCCCTTCAATTCCCCCAAAGGGGGAACGGCTTCCCCCTTTGGGGGGGATTGAGAGGGGCAGATCCATCCTTTCATCACTCCGCTTTCCCGCAGCTTCTTCGTCAACGCACGGGTGTCGATGCCATAGATACCCGGCACCTTCTCCGCTTTCAGCCAATCACCCAGGCTCTCCACCGCGTTCCAGTGGCTGAAGTCATGACTGTAATCACTTATAATAATCGCTTGCGCATGTATCTTTTCGCTCTCCATCAGGGTGGCGATGCCATTATCACCAAAGGTTCGCGGAGGCACACCGTAGTTGCCCACCAATGGATAGGTCAACACAATCATCTGCCCGGCATACGAAGGGTCGGTCAGACTCTCCGGATATCCGGTCATGGCCGTATTAAACACTACCTCTCCACTCACCGGAGCCTCATACCCAAAAGAATAACCTTGATAGACACTGCCATCATCTAAAACGAGGGTTGCTACTTTGTCTTTTTGCATTTTTCTCTATTTGTTAAAGTCTCTACTAAATATCATTATGCACAAAAAAAAGACAAGGATTAACTTGTCTTTCTAAATATCAAATATGTAAAGGAACACTCCTATGTAAATACTCATCTTCCATAAATTGGATAAAAGCCCTGTTGACCCGCATCGCACCGCCGGGAGTTGGATAGTTGCCTGAGAAATACCAATCGCCCGGATGATCGGGACAGGAGGTATGAAGCCCTTCCAATGTCTGATAAACAATCTCTATACTCGCCTTCACATCCGGCGGAGTAAGCAGTTCGACCATCTTGGCCGAGATCTCTTCATCCGAAAACGGCGCATAGATCTCTTTCACATAATTCACCACTTCATGGGTCGGCAGGCGATCCTGCAACTTCGCTTTATGATATACATCTTTTATCACCTGCGTCAGTCCCCTTTC
Source organism: Parabacteroides sp. PFB2-10 (assembly GCF_029893085.1). Taxonomy (GTDB): domain Bacteria; phylum Bacteroidota; class Bacteroidia; order Bacteroidales; family Tannerellaceae; genus QVMG01. The sequence continues at coordinate 13,493 of NZ_JARXWI010000002.1, read as the reverse complement.
TTCCAACAAGGCTATCGCCGCTTTGAAAGCGATAAACTCGCTCATGCGCGACATATCGATCCCATAATAATCGGGATAACGCACCTGGGGAGAGGAAGAGACAATGATAATCTTCTTCGGGTGCAACCGATCCAGGATACTGATAATGCTTTGCCGGAGGGTCGTTCCCCGCACAATGCTATCATCTATTACAACCAGATTATCGACAAAAGGTTCAAGACTTCCGTAGGTTATATCATAGACATGCGCCGCCAGGTCGTTCCGGCTGTTTCCTTCGGCAATGAAGGTGCGCAGTTTAATATCTTTAATCGCCACTTTCTCCGTACGCACCCGCATAGAAAGAATGTGTTCCAATTCCTCCTCCTGCAACAAAGGGCTATGATTGGCGATCCACTCCTTCTTTAACTTGTTCAGGTACTCGTCCAATCCCTCCTGCATACCAAAATAGGCCACTTCCGCCGTGTTGGGGATAAAAGAGAAGACCGTATGGTCGATATCGTAATCGATCGCCTTCAAAATCGGATCGACCAGGTTATACCCCAATCGCTTTCTCTCTTTATAGATATCGACATCGCTGCCCCGGGAGAAATAGATCCGTTCAAAAGAGCAGGCCTTATTGGCGTGCGGCTCGACTATCTGTGCCATCCGCACCTCACCTGCTTTGTTGACAATAAGCGACTCGCCCCGTTTGAGCTCATTCACCTCCGTAGACTGCACATTCATCACCGTCTGAATAACCGGACGTTCCGATGCAAGCACCACGATCTCATCATCCACATAATAGAAGGCCGGGCGTATACCCCAGGGGTCGCGTACGCTGAACGACTCGCCGCTACCGGTCAATCCGCAGATCACAAAACCTCCGTCCCAGCCCGGCACACAACGCTTCAACACATTCGACATATCCATCCGCCCTTCAATCGCATGCGTAATGTCCATACCGGTCAACCCTTCGGCTTCACCTTGCTGATACAAGCGTTCCACTTCGCGATCCAATCGGTGCCCCATCTGCTCGAGCATAATATAGGTATCCGAATATTGCCGCGGATGTTGCCCGATAGAGGTGATCTCCTCGAAGACATTTTCGACATTGGTCAGGTTGAAGTTGCCGCATAAGGCCAGGTTCTTGGCGCGCCAGTTGTTGCGTCTGAGGAAAGGATGGATATAAGAGATGCCCGACTTGCCGGTCGTGCTGTAACGGAGATGCCCCATATAAAGCTCTCCGGCAAAAGGAAGATATGTCTTGGCAAAAAGAGGATCGTTCAACTGTTCTTCCGTATAGTCTTTGTAATGGTTATGAACTGCCGCAAATATTTCCGGGATAGCCCCTGTGCCGATAGCACGTTCGCGAAACATATATTCTTCACCGGCATTTGCCTCCAGCTTCACACAGGCCAAACCGGCGCCTTCCTGTCCGCGGTTGTGCTGCTTCTCCATGAGCAGGTAGAGCTTATTGAGTCCATACATCCAGGTACCATACTTCTCGTGATAATACTCCAAAGGTTTCAGTAAACGGACCATGGCCACACCGCACTCATGCTTCAATTCTTCCATGTTGAACAGTCTTGTTTTGTTTCCGAACACAAAGGTAGGGAATAATTCATAAAATACGGCATTATTTATATCGTAATACCTTATCGATGTACCTCGATACCCCGAAATGTTAAAATAGCGATTGTAAGCAAAACGGCCGTTTTACTTACAAATCCATACGTTAAAAAGTGTTTCTCCCGGGAGTTTGTCTCCGAAGTCCCGCCTTTTTGCGCGCAAAGTCGAGCCGAAATTACAAATCGTAAATTGAGGGTTTTGCCGAAAACGAACGATTTAACATTTGTTTACGTTCCGACTAAGAGGGCATAGTATATATTTTTTGCTTTTGTTTGTTTTTTAAGCGGCTTATTCGCAACTTGTCGTCGAAAACAAGATACCCCCCTATCTCCAACAGATATGAAAAAGACAAGTCTTATTATTCTTATCCTCGCTTTATTGACGGCAGGATGCAAAAAGAACATTCAGTCGGCCGATCAGCTTATCACGGTGGACGTAACGACTCATTACCCGAAAAAGGAACTGGTTCTTCAGGATTTTATGGAGGTGGAATATCTCGCATTGGAAACCACGGATGAATTTCTGACCCAAGGCGCGGTTATGGCTATCGGCAAAGAAATCATCGTCGTGAAAAACTGGGTCAATGATGGAGATATTTTTCTTTTCGACAGACAAACCGGGAAAGGCATACGAAAAATAAACCGGAAAGGACAAAGCGGCGAGGAGTATTCCTATATTAATGGAGTTGTATTGGATGAAGAAAATGATGAATTGTTTATCAACTGTTCTTCAACGAATAAGATTTTCGTATACGATCTACAAGGTCACTTCAAGCGAAGTTTTGGACGAACTGAAGACATTACATATTTAGATATTTTCTCATACGATAAGGATCATCTGATTTGTTATGATATTTCCGGATATTACAGAGACGGGGAAGAGCGAGGCGATCAATCCTTCCATTCGATTATCTCAAAACAAGACGGAAATATCACCCAGGAGATCTATATTCCTTTTAAGGTAATCAATTCACCAGGCGTAAGGGATGGAGATGGATTTGCTGTCACGTCCATTCCTCCCATCATCCCCAACTACGATAATTGGCTATTTGTAGAAACATCTTCGGACACCATATATCAATATCTATCCAAAGAGAATCAATTAGTACCCCTTATTGTAAGAACCCCTTCCACTCAGACGATGGATCCGGAAATACTACTGACCATGGGGGTCGTTACCGATCGCTATTATTTCATGAGAACCGTAACGAAAGTATTCAATTTTGCCACAGGGAAAGGTTTTGACATAGGCACATTGATGTATGACAAGCAGGAAAATGCCTTGTACGATCATAGCATTCTCAACGGTGATTACCAGAGAAAACAATGGGTAGATTTGACGTCACAAGCGATTAGCGGCGAAATCGCAACCTATCAAGTCTTAGCCGCCCATCAGCTTGTCGAGGATTACGAAAACGACCAATTGCAAGGCAAATTAAAAGAAATCGCTGCCGACTTAGACGAAGAGGCCAATCCGGTCGTTATGTTGGTAAAGCCTTCCCGGTAGAACGCATGACTTTTTTCTGTGGAAATAAGGTTTTAATCGGTAAAAATCCGTTCTTTTGTAAAACAGCAAGGAAATAACCCCTTAACTCAAAATATATCATATGTACGACGACAACACACAACCGGTAAATAGCCATTTCATCCTGTATCAGGATGACAATGGCGTTACAAACGTTAATGTGCGCTTTGACGGCAAAGATGTTTGGCTTTCGCAACAACAGATTGCCATGTTGTTTGATACTACACAACAGAATATAAGCCTGCATATTAACAGCATTATAGAAGAGGGGGAATTGACAAAGGGAGCAACTCACAAGTATTTCTTGTTAGTTCGTCAGGAAGGCAATCGATCTGTAAAAAGACAGATTGAGCATTATAATTTAGATATGATTATCGCCGTCGGTTATCGGGTTAAATCACAGGTAGCAACCCGATTCCGGCAATGGGCAACACAGCGGCTACACGAATATATTCAAAAAGGATTTACCATCGACGATGAACGCCTTAAAGGGAATGGGAACCGCTATTTTCGCGAGTTATTACAACGAGTCAGGGACATTCGTTCAAGCGAACGCAACTTATACCAACAAGTTACCGACATTTATGCCACAGCAATCGATTATGATCCGCGAAGCGATATAACTCGTCAGTTCTTTGCTACAATACAGAACAAAATGCATTATGCCGCCCATCAACATACAGCCGCAGAGGTAATCTATCACAGGGTTGATTCCGAAAAGCCAATGGTAGGCATGACTAATTTTAAAGGGAATTATATAACCCGTGATGATGTTAAGATAGCTAAGAACTACCTTTCTGAGAAAGAATTACAAATATTAAACCTATTAGTTTCTCAATATCTTGACTTTGCCGAATTACAAGCTATCGAACAGCATACTATGACCATGCAGCAATGGATAGTAAAACTGGATGATGTACTATCGGTTGGCAATCGCCCATTGCTTAATAACACAGGGACAGTATCTCACAAACAGGCTATTGAAAAAGCAACACACGAATTCGAAATATATCGTCGTAAAGAAATGCTACAATATGAAAGTGACTTTGACAGGGCGATTAGAGAACTAAAATCTCAAACGGATAGAGATGCGCCCAATTTGCAAGAAAATTCGAATGTATAAGACTTTAATCGGTAAAAATCCGTTCTTTTGTGTAGGGAAACTAAAGTTAATCAAAAGAATATAGATAAAATAGGATTATGCGTACTTCTTCTCTTCAGGATCTTTATTTGCAAAGACCTGTTACACTGACCATTCTTATTTGTATGTTGTCGGTTTTACCCTGGATTGCGATGAACGACTTCGCCACCAAAGGGGAGCCACGCGAAGCGGCTGTAGCCATCTCCATGCTGGAGACAGGGAATTTCATTCTTCCAACCACATACGCCGATGAATTTGCCTATAAGCCTCCGATGGCACACTGGCTGATGGCCCTCTGCTCTTTGCCGCAGGGTTATGTTTCCGAATTTACTTCGCGCCTGCCATCGGCCATTGCGTTTACCTGCATGATCGGCTTCCTGTTAGGTTTCTTTGGCAAACGAAGGGAAAAATCACAAGAGGTATTTCTGACGATAGCCATCCTAATCACCTGTATAGAGATACACCGGGGCGCTATGACGACGCGCGTCGATATGCTTCTGACTACCTTTATGGTGATCGGACTTATACAGCTTTTCCGATGGGAAGAGAAACAACAGCTCAAAGGGCTTCCGGTAGCTATTCCCATTCTATTGGGGTGCGCCATGCTGACCAAAGGACCGGTCGGCATCGTTTTGCCTTTGTTTATCTTCTTTGTCTACCTTCTCATGTTAAACAAATACCGCTTCCTGACCGTCATTAAAGCGATGGTCTATATAGGCATCTCTTCGCTTTTCCTGCCTATGTTATGGTATGTAGCTGCCTGGAGGCAGGGAGGCGATGACTTCCTGAATGTGGTACTGGCGGAGAACTTCGGGCGTTTCTTCCATCTGAACACACCGAATATCAATTATGAACTGGGGCATGAAAATGGTGCCTGGTATAACCTTGTCACCTTGCTTGCCGGCTTTGTTCCCTGGACCATACTGGCCTTTTTTGCTTTGTTCGGCATGAAAATCCGTTTTCCCCGGAAATCCCTTTTACAGATCTGCCTCGATATTTGGAAAAAGATCCGTTCGATGGACAGGATCCGCCTGTTTAGCCTGGTAGCTTTGGTGTGTGTGGTGTTCTTCTATTCGATCCCTTCCAGCAAACGCAGCGTCTACCTGATGCCAGCCTATCCTTTTATCGCTCTTTTCCTGGCGCAGTTTATGCTTTATTTGGCTGAATATCGAACCAAAGTAACCCGTGTGTTTGCCCATTTTATGGCGGCCTTGACAGCGGTTGTGACCCTGGTATTGTTGTTGACCACCTGCCGGATGATCGATCCGATGGAAATAGTCTCCTCATTCACCCAAAATGCCTCTACGCTGGCCACCACAGAAGCGATTACGCAACTACTTATTCACCCGAATATCATCACGATCCTGATCCTGCTGGCCCAGATCGCCTCGTTAGGCATTGTCTATTATCAGCTTTCCCGCAAAATAAATATCAAGATACTGTATGCCACCTTCGGTCTGATGTTCTGCATCAACCTGTTGGTAGATGGTGTGATTATGAAAGGAGAAAAGGCCAGCGGATCGGCTAAGCCCTTTGCCCGCCAGATCATGCATGACTACCCATTGCAGAAAGACAATATCTATGTAATGAACAACTTGTTGGAATACCGCAACCTGTACGGACTGAACTTCTACATGGGCAATCTATTCCATAATTTCGAAAACGACAAGCCCCAAACGGGATTCTTCCTCTCGGCTGAGCCGGATATGGAAAAGGTGCAGGAAAAGTATGCTGGCCAGTACCGGTTCCAACTGCTTACAACCAGCCCGAACGTGATCAAAGATGTGCGCCGGAAAGTTGTTTTATATAGCTTTGAACGGATAGCCGGTTCTACTCCCTAAAAAATAAAACAGGATGAAAATAAATTGTTTCCTCGTATATCGGGATAAAGCCTCTGCCCGGGACACCGTAGAGAATCTTCGCCGGTCGCCACTGGTGGAAGGAATCTATCTGTTGACCGACAACACACGGGCAGAAGAGATTGAACAGGCTGTTGTACTTCATATAAACGACCTGAAAAGCACCACGACGCTGCGCACCATCGCCCGTTACGCGACAACAGAGTTTACCCTCCTGTATACAATGCCCCATGTGTTGGAGATGGGTATGTTTGCCTTGGAGCGTTTTATGGGTATTGCCATGGATACCGCGGCAGGCATGCTCTATTCGGATTACTACACGGAAGAGAACGGAGCACGAAAGAACTGCCCGACAATCGCTTATCAGGCAGGAAGCTTGCGCGATGATTTTCAGTTCGGTTCTGTTTTATTCTATCGCTCCGACGCTCTGCAAAAAGCGGTGCAACGCATGGAACTCAACTACCAGTACGCCGGGCTCTACGACCTGCGCCTGAAGGTGTCGCAACAACATAAGATCTTACGTATTCCTGAATATCTATATACCGTAAAAACTGATACAACCCAATCGCCTGCGGAAAATCAATTCTCATACGTCGACCCACGCAACCGGGAGGCACAGATAGAGATGGAGACTGCTTGCACGGATCACCTGAAACAGATCGGCGCTTTTCTACCGGCCTCTTTCCAGCGTATCGATTTCGAACAGGAGATCTTCCTGACGGAGGCTTCGGTCATTATCCCCGTGCGCAACCGAGTGCGCACCATCGAAGATGCGATCCAATCGGTATTAAGGCAAAAAACATCTTTCCGCTTCAACCTGATCATCGTCGATAATCACTCGACAGACGGGACAACGGAAATTATCGAACGTTACGCGGATGATGAGCGGCTGATCCATATCCGCCCCGTGCGCACCGACCTGGGCATTGGTGGATGCTGGAACCTGGGCGTACACCATGGAGCCTGCGGACGCTTTGCCGTGCAGCTCGACAGCGATGATGTCTATAGCGGCGACGACACCTTGCAGAAAATAGTGGATGCGTTCTACGAACAACAATGCGCCATGGTTATCGGTAGCTATCGTATGACCGATTTTCAGATGCAAACGATCCCGCCGGGTGTTATCGATCACCGGGAATGGACACCGGAAAACGGACGTAACAACGCGCTTCGCATCAATGGGCTGGGTGCTCCACGTGCCTTCTTCACACCCCTGCTCCGGTCGCTCAACCTGCCCAATACCAGCTATGGCGAGGACTATGCCATCGGCCTGCGCATCAGCCGCGAATACCAGATAGGGCGTATATACGACGTACTCTATCTGTGCCGCCGCTGGGAAGACAATTCGGATGCGTCGTTGGATGTAGAAAAGGCGAACAGCTACAACTACTACAAAGACTGGATCCGCACCTGTGAACTGGATATACGCCGGGAGATTATGTCATGACAGATGCGGTTATTACCCTCTCTTCGGAAGAAGCCGGCCGGCTGTTGCAGGAACAGCTAAAGCGGTGGCCCTTGGCAGCGGCGAACTACCATGCGCTGCGATTGGTCGAGACACGTTCCTATGACCTGGGAGGGTTTACTATTCGCACACAATACAACCCCGCACGCATCGTGTCGAGCGGTGCCAAAACAGATGCAAAAAGCATCGAAAAAAGACCTTGCTTCCTATGCCTGCATCACCTGCCGAAAGAACAAATCAAACTCTCCTTCCGATTCGGGGAGGAATATCTTTTACTCTGCAACCCCTACCCTATCTTCTCGGAACATTTCACCATTCCTTCTGTGGCACATCAGCCGCAGGAGATAACCTCGCGCTTGGAAGATTTCCTGCGTATAAGCCGGGCTTTAGACAAATACACCCTGTTCTACAACGGTCCAAAGAGCGGCGCCTCGGCTCCCGATCATGCCCATTTCCAGGCTGTCTCCAGCTATGAGATGCCCTTAGATGGAGAGATCGATACCATACAGACCTCCCGGGAAAGGATACTGATTGACACAGAAGAGGGCTCCCTTTCATTACTGACACATTATGTCCGAAACGGATTTGTGATACGAACCAAATCGTTAGAGCAGGCCAAACGGTTCTTTTACCTCCTCTGCAACGTGGCAGGCAAAGGCGAAGAGCCGGATATGAACCTGTTTTGCCGTTATAGAAACGAAATGTGGCAAATCGTTCTGATCCTTCGGAAGGCACATCGCCCCTGGCAATACGCTGCCCAGGGTGAAGAACAGATCCTTACCAGCCCCGGGGCGGCGGATGTCGGGGGCTTGTTTATCACCCCCCGCCGGGAAGATTTCGATAAGATCACCGTTGCTGTTTTAAGGGATATTTATGGACAGGTTTGTTACAATGATGCAGAAATAGCAGAATTTCGGGATAAAATCATGGCTAATTGGCATAATATCAAAAATAAACCCTAAAAAGCTTTATCTATTTATAAATATGTTAATTATCTTTGTCTTTTGAATAAACAACAAAAATTGGCACAAGTAAATTAGCCATCGTATTAGCGTATGAAACAATTTTTTAAAATGATGTTTGCTTCGGCACTGGGAGTGTTCGTTGCATTAGCTCTTGTTATATTCATCTCAATCTTTACAATGATTGCTGTGATTGGCAGTATGAGCAGTAGTGAATCTGTGTATGTTGCTAAACCGCAGACCGTTTTTAAACTTTCATTGAACGGATCCATTACAGACAGTGAGTCGACTGAAAATCCTTTCACTTCACTCTTGGGAGACGACAACAAATCCTATTCCCTGATGACCTTACAGGAAAGTATCCGCAAAGCAAAAGAAGACAAAAACATTGTTGGCATTTACCTGGAAGCCGGCTCTCTCTCGACAGCGTCTGCCAATCTGGAAGCCTTGCGTCGTTCGTTGATCGACTTTAAAGAAAGTGGCAAATTTATTGTTGCCTATGGCGATAATTACACACAAGGTAATTACTTTTTATGCTCTGTTGCCGACAAAATGTATATGAACCCCCAAGGGATGGTGAATATTATCGGGCTGGCTTCTCAAAACATCTTTATCAAAGGATTGGCTGAAAAGGTCGGTTTGGAATATGAAGTGTTTAAAGTAGGAACCTACAAAGGAGCCGTTGAACCGTATATCCTCGACAAATTAAGCGACGCGAACCGGGAACAAATCGAATCATACATCGCCTCTACCTGGAAAAATCTCTCCAACGGCATGGCGGAAAGCCGTGGTGTTTCGGTAGCTGATATCAACCATTTTGCTAACCAGGGTTTGGTGTTCGCCGATCCGTCGAAGGCAGTAGAATGTAGCCTGATCGATGAGTTGATGTATAAAAGTCAGGCTGAAGAGCTGGTGAAAGAGCTGGCCGGACAAACCGGAAAGAAGTTGAAGACAGTAGGCGTTGACAAGATTAAAAACATAAAAGAAGCCAAAAAGAAAAAGGGTGAAAAGATTGCGATCCTATATGCAGAAGGACAGATCATGGAAAGCAGCTCTTCTCCTTTCAATACTGAATCATTGATTACCCAGAAAATCGGTGACGAATTAGCTAAACTGAAAAACGACGACGATATCAAAGCGGTAGTATTCCGCGTAAACTCTCCGGGTGGTAGCGCTTTCATCTCCGAACAGATCTGGCACCAGGTGGTTGAACTGAAGAAAGAAAAACCGGTTGTTGTTTCTATGGGAAGCATGGCTGCATCGGGAGGTTATTATATCTCCTGCGCCGCAGACAAAATTGTAGCTGAACCGACCACACTGACCGGCTCTATCGGAATCTTCGGATTATTCCGCAAACCGGTAGGAACATTAAAGAAAGTGGGCGTAACAACAGAGGTAGTAAAAACAAACAAATTTGCCGACTTCGGTGATTTCTCACGCACATTCAATGAAGACGAACAACATATCCTGCAAGGATACATTGAAAGAGGCTACGATCTGTTTATCAGCCGTTGCGCAGAAGGTCGCGGTATGACAAAAGAAGAGATCGACGCCATTGGCCAGGGACGTGTATGGACCGGCGAACAGGCATTGGAACATCGCCTGGTAGACGAGTTGGGAGGTATCGATAAAGCGATTGAAATAGCAGCAGAACTGGCTGAAATACCCGACTATCAGATAGTAAAAGTAGACGGATCGAAAGATTTCTTCAGCACCCTATTGGAAAAACAACTGGAAGATATCAAATTCTCCATCCTGAAAAGCGCATGGGGAGAAGATATGGACTATTTGAATACGCTCCGGATCATCCGTTCAACCGATGGAATACAAGCGCGACTTCCGTATGATATGCAACCTCTCTAATGATTGATGCCGACAGACAATGACATAAAGATTAATTACGCATTAACACCTCTCTCCTTTTTCTATGGATTAGGAGTAGGGTTTAGGAATCAACTGTTCGATTGGGGAATACTCCGATCCGAACAGTTTCCGATTCCTGTTATTTGTGTGGGCAATCTGGCAGTCGGCGGCACAGGCAAAACACCTCATATTGAGTATATCATTCGTTTGTTACAACAAAAAAACTATCGCGTGGCAGTATTGAGCCGCGGGTATAAACGGAAAACCTCCGGGTTCTTATTGGCGGATTCGTCGAGTACCAGCGAGGAGATTGGTGACGAACCCTACCAGATCATGCAGAAATTTCCGGATCTGCTTCTGGCCGTAGATGCAGACAGACGCGAAGGGGTACGCAAACTATTGGCGTTGGAAGAAAACAGACGTCCCCAGGTAGTTTTACTGGATGATGGTTTTCAGCATCGGTATATCAAACCTTCTTTTTCTATTATCCTGACAGACTACAACAGGCTGTATTACCACGACAAGCTATTGCCGGCAGGACTTTTGCGGGAAAAGATTCGGGCAACCAGAAGGACGGATGTGGTCGTTGTAACCAAATGCCCGAAAGACATGAAGCCGATCGATTACAGGATCATAGAAGATCACACCCAATTATTGGCTCATCAGAAGGTCTTTTTCACCCGTATGGTATATAATGACCTGCAACCTGTTTTTGAAAAGGCTAAACCTCGCATGCTAAGAGATATCCGCCGGGATGATGAGGTGTTGGCTATTTCCGGTATTGCCAACCCGACACTGTTCGAACAGGAAATACAGAAATACTCTCAACGTGTTATTGCACAGCACTTCCCGGATCATCATGATTTCACAAAGAGCGATTTCAAGAAATTGAATACGTTGTTTGAAAATATGTCTTCAAAAGAGAAGCTGATTATCGTGACAGAAAAGGATGCTGCCCGGATGCGTCATAATATGTATCTGCCGGAAGAATGGAAACAATCGCTCTATTCGTTGCCAATATCCGTCCTCTTTACCGGGAGAAGAGAAACTCTTTTCGACCAAATCCTATTAAAACATATTGAAACCGTTCTCAAAAACGGTCTACCTGATTAAATGAAGTATGAGTACCAGAACAGAAATTGCATCATTAGGCGAATTTGGTTTGATTCGCCATCTTACTGATCGTTTAGAAATCAAAAATAATAGTACAATCACAGGGGTTGGCGACGACGCCGCCGTTCTTGAATACAAAGAGAAGCAGGTGTTGGTCACAACGGATCTCCTATTGGAAGGGATTCATTTCGACCTGATGTATGTTCCCTTGAAACACTTAGGATATAAATCGGCGATCATCAACTTTTCCGATATATACGCCATGAATGGATATCCTAAACAAATCACTGTTTCTTTAGGTATCTCGCAACGTTTCTCCGTAGAGGATCTGGATGAGTTCTACAGCGGACTGAAACTGGCTTGCGATATTTACGGTGTGGATATTGTTGGAGGTGACACCTCCTCGTCGCGTACCGGCTTGACCATCAGCATCACCTGCATCGGAGAAGGCGAAAAAGACAGAATTGCTTATCGCACAGGGGCAAAAGAGACAGATCTGATATGTGTTTCCGGTGATTTGGGTGCTTCCTATATGGGGCTTCAATTGTTGGAGCGCGAGAAGAAGGTATTTGGAGATCAACATGATTTCACGCCGGACTTTTCTGGCAAAGAATACCTACTGGAACGGCAACTAAAACCGGAGGCCCGTAAGGACATTGTTGATATGCTTGCTCAGATCGGGATTGTTCCGACCTCCATGATTGACATTTCAGACGGATTATCCTCTGAACTCTTACATATCTCGAAAGAGAGCCAGGTGGGATGTCGTATTTACGAAGAGAGAATCCCGATTGATTATCAAACAGCTGCCATGGCTGAGCAAATGAATTTGAACATATACACAGTAGCCTTAAATGGAGGGGAAGACTACGAACTTCTGTTCACGGTGCCCCTCACCGCCCACGACCTGATTGTTGAGCAAAGTGGTATTCGTGTGATTGGTTATATCACCAAACCCGAATTAGGTAATCACATCATTGGCCGTGACGGTGGCGAGGTAGAACTCAAAGCCCAAGGCTGGAACTCCTTTAAATGATTAGAAATATCCACCTCCCCATTTTGCATATTCTGAATAAATACCTATCTTTGCACCCGTCTTGAAAACGCAACAAACCGCGCAACAACGGTGCCATAGCTCAGTTGGTAGAGCAAAGGACTGAAAATCCTTGTGTCCCCGGTTCGATTCCTGGTGGCACCACTTTTAGAAGAATTTAGATTTGGTAAATCCCTGAAAATAAAACATTTCAGGGATTTTCTTTTTCCAAGAAATCCTCCATTTTTAGCAAAACTAAGCAGTTCCTTCGGGCTAAATCGTGGACAATTTTATCCACGTAAAAAAGTATCCACGAATTGCGTCTTAAGTCACTGATTGTCTTCTCATTTGAGGCTCTCTATGAAGCATGGTTCAAGTATCTTTAAACGAGCATATGCGAATATCCGGGCACAAAAGCCCTGCAGCATTTATGCGATATATTAAGGTTGATAATATGCAGGCGGCGAACAGATTGAAAGCATTGAGAAACAGTCTGAATAAGCAATCGTAATCGACAGGGATTCATTACCTTTACAGCATAATTCAAATTTCTAATGATAGTAAAACATCAAAAACCGACTCAAAGCATAGATGTTATTCGTGATCCGTACTTCTTGGAATTTCTTGGATTGGAAGAACGGTCAGAATATAGCGAGTCAGAGTTGAAACAAGCTATTTGTTTCCAAATGCTTAGTTCAATTGCCAGACAAGAAAGTCTTGGAGGATTTTATCAAAAAGGAGATTGGAGAGTGAATATTAACCATAAAACTTCTTTTTGAATTTAACAATTAAACAAGAGGTATATGAACATCCTAAATTTTTTCAAACCGATCAATCCTAATATGGGAATAAACGAAGAAGCATACGATAATTTGGACGTATGTGTTTCGATGATTGATGCTTTATCCCGTACCACAAATCAGAG
>NZ_JARXWI010000001.1 GCF_029893085.1 Parabacteroides sp. PFB2-10 | reverse complement strand
GATCAAACTCTTCGTTGTCAAAATTGTTTGTTTTATTTTTTCCTCAGCTCATTATATAAATGATTATTGACGGTAGCTAATTCTTTCTTTGTATATACCCTCCTAACATATATTATATGTATAGAAAGCATACACGCGTTTCTTGTACTACTTTGTTGATTATGTAATTGTTTCAAAGAACTCTTTTTGTTCCGATCCGCCAACTTTTTAGCGAACGTGGGTGCAAAGATAACACCTTTCTTTTCAACAAAACAAATATTTCGTGAACTTTTTTCAAAGTTTTTTGTTATATTCTTTTAGAGCCCTTAAATATTAGCGTACGCAGTAGATCTAAGCAAAAACAAGTCACAGCGGTTACCCCTCAAACAATCTCTTTTCAGATCGCTATATTTACATTTGTTTCTTTTTTTAACGTATGGAGTTGTAAGTAAGACGACCATTTCACTTACAATCGACATTTTAACATTTATGAAGTTAGGGGGTGGCACGAAAATGCACAGTGAGATCTTCTGATTGGAAAGAATGTGAAGATCAGCCTTTACTGCATTCTGCTACTATCTCTTCCATTGTTTTGTGCAGGACGGGATGTACGGCTTCGGGTGCGATCTCTGCCAGGGGCTGCATAACGAAAAGGCGTTTGTGCATATGCGGATGGGGGATAGTCAGCGTATCAGTTTGCATGATAAGGTCGCCATACATCAGGATGTCGATATCGATGATGCGGTCGTGATACGAGCCGTGACTCTTCTCTATCCGCCCCATTTCGATCTCAATCAGGCGGGTGGCGTTGAGCAATTCCTCCGGTGTGAGCTTGGTTACCAATATCAATGCCGCGTTCAGAAAGCTGTTTTCCGACTGAAATCCCCAGGGTTCGGTTTCATACATAGACGAAAGGGCGAGAATATCTCCCACCCTTTCGGCTAATAAACCGGTTGCCTCGGTCAGGTTCCCGCGTTTATTCCCTATGTTGGTTCCTATGCTTAGAAAGGCAACCGCCATTTTGTTAATCAACAATCAGCATGGCGTCGCCATAGGCGCCAAAGCGATATTTTTCCTTGATGGCCTCTTTGTAGGCTTGCATAATCAGGTCGTATCCTCCGAAAGAGGCGGTCATCATCAACAAGGTGGACAAGGGCAGATGGAAATTGGTGATCATACGGTCGGCTACCTTGAAGTCGTAAGGCGGGAAAATGAATTTATTGGTCCATCCTTCAAACTCTTTCAGGTGGCCATCGGTGCTGACAGCCGTTTCAATAGCACGCATGGAAGAGGTTCCCACGGCACAGATATGGTGTCCGCCATCAATCCCTTTGTTTACGATATCAACCACTTCTTTGTTGATATTCATTTGTTCGGAGTCCATTTTGTGCTTAGTCAGATCTTCCACATCGATATCGCGGAAGTTGCCCAGTCCGGAATGAACCGTCAGGAAAGCGAACTTACAGTCTTTGATCTCCAGGCGCTTCATCAGTTCGCGGCTGAAATGCAGGCCGGCAGCCGGAGCGACCACAGCGCCCTCTTCTGTGGCAAAAATATTCTGATAGCGCTCTTCATCTTCCGCTTCGACAGCACGTTCGATGTATTTAGGCAGTGGCGTCTCGCCCAGTGCGTAGAGTGAATTTTTGAAATCATCATGATTCCCGTCATACAAAAAGCGCAAAGTACGTCCGCGCGAAGTGGTGTTGTCGATCACTTCCGCCACCATGGAGTCGTCTTCGCCGAAATAGAGCTTATTACCAATTCGTATCTTACGTGCCGGATCGACCAATACATCCCATAAGCGAAGTTCCGGATTGAGTTCGCGCAACAGGAATACTTCGATCCGCGCCCCTGTCTTTTCTTTATTTCCGTAGAGGCGAGCAGGAAACACTTTCGTGTTGTTAAAGATAAACACATCACCGGCATCAAAGTAGGCAAGCATATCTTTGAAGTTGAGATGCTCAAATTCACCGTTCTTACGATGAACCACCATCATACGTGCTTCGTCTCTGTTTTTCGTCGGATGCAAAGCAATCAGTTCCTGCGGCAGGTCAAATTTGAATTTCGAGAGTTTCATATCATTTCTATTTAGTTACTTTTATTTTTATCATTCCGTTTCGGGCATAGCCGTTGTTTTTTCTACAGATACGTGTTCGTCTAAGTAGGCGTCGATCTCTTCTACCGGCATACAGTCAGCCAGGGTTACCTCACCTATACGCGTGCGCTCCAGGCCGATCAGGTGTGCGCCCGATTGAAGCGCCTCGCCAATATCGCGTGCCAACGCCCGGATGTATGTACCTTTGCTGCATACGATACGGATTGTGACAACCGGCAGTTCACAGGCCAATATCTCGATCTCATCGATCACCAGCGTCTTGGCTTTCAGTTCCACCTCGCGTCCCTTCCGCGCCAGCTTGTAGGCTCTCTTGCCGTCGACCTTACAGGCCGAGTAAACCGGCGGCACCTGCTGGATCGTGCCCACAAACGACTGAAGTACCTCCTCTACCATCTGGCAGGTGATATGTTCGGTCGGATATTCCGCATCAACCTCCGTCTCCAGATCGAAAGAGGGAGTTGTCGCCCCCAATTTCACCTTTGCTACATATTCTTTGGTCTGGTATTGAAATTCATCAATACGCTTGGTCGCTCGTCCCGTACATACAATCATCACACCTGTCGCCAACGGATCCAGTGTGCCGGCATGTCCGACCTTTATTTTCTTTATATTTAATTTCCGCGAAAGCTTATAGCGAAATTTATTAACCAAATCAAAAGAAGTCCACCCATAGGGTTTATTCAAAAAAATTACCTCCCCAGCTATGAAATCCATTTAATGCGTTTAGTTAATCAATGAATATATAATCGCTATCGCACCTACCACCGCGCAATAATAAGCGAAATAGATTAGTTTGCCTTTCTTCACCAGGTTGATCATCCACTTACAGGCAATCGTTCCCGTTATAAATGCCGCCCCGAACCCAACGATCAATGCCGTATAAGAAATGCCCGACGTGGCGGGTGAAAATCCTCCTTTCATCAGATCAAGGAACGCCTCTCCCAGGATGGGAATAAGCACCATCAGGAAAGAGAACTTGGCTACCTGCTCTTTTTTATTTCCAAGCAAAAGCCCGGTGGCAATGGTCGAGCCCGAGCGTGAAAGACCCGGCAATACGGCACACGCCTGTGCTAATCCGATGATAAAAGCGTCTTTGAAGGATATTTCCTCCTTCTGACGAGGCTTGGCATAATAAGAGAAGGCAAGCAGAACGGCCGTCACCAGCAACATGCAACCAACCAATAGTATGCCGCTGCCAAATAGCCCTTCGACATAATCCTTGAAGAATACACCGACGATGCCCACCGGAATCATCGAAAGCAAAATCTTACAAACCATTTGTGTCTCTTCATTCCATTTGAAACGAAAAAAACCTTTGAACAAAGCAGACACTTCGCTCCAAAGTACGACGATCGTACTGAGAACGGTGGCCGTATGTACGGCAATAGCGAACGTGAGGTTTTCCTCTCCGCTCATGCCAAACAAGGCGCTGCCAATCGTGAGATGACCGCTGCTACTGACCGGAAGAAACTCCGTCAACCCTTGTACGATGCCTAAAATGAGAGCCTCTAACCAGCTCATTCGGCCTCTTTTTTAGATTTGCTGTTCTTCAGAATGCCAACCACCATCAGGGCAAAGCCCAAAAAGGTGACAATCGGCGCCACGACGATACGACGTGTACTGAATATCTCCGGGTTAAAGGTTACGCCATCGGTAGATCCTCCACCACTCATCAACACAAATCCAATAATGATCACAACCACAGCGGCTCCGATCAATAGGAAATTCTGTTTCCCAAAAGCAAAATCTTTCTTATTCATAATTCATAATTCGTAATTCATAATTATATGTAGTACATCTCATCGCTCCGCATCCGCAAATAGCGATTGACCGCCAGGTAAGTGGCAACCACCGACAACAAGATTCCCAGAGCGATAACCGTCAGGTACACCAATAACAGGGTAGGGATATCTATGATTTGTATAAAACCACTTAGTTCACCCTGTATATAATATAACGCTCCGGTCAACATGAATATTGCCAGTATAGCGGCAAAAATGCCACTGACCACATTGTAGCCCACAAAAGGACGACGGATAAAACCGGCCGTGGCTCCGACTAATTTCATGGTGTTGATCAGGAAACGTTTGGAATAGATCAACAGACGAATCGTATTGCTGATAAGCACAAAAGAAATAACCATCAATACGATGGCCAATAACAATAGGCCAAAACCGATTTTAGTCATATTGGTATGCACCATCTCCATCATATCTTTCCGGTAGAGCAGATCGGAGGCGGAGGTGTACGACATAATCTCCCGTTCGATTGTTTTCAGGCTGTCGGGGTTGGCATATTCCGAATGGAG
Source organism: Parabacteroides sp. PFB2-10 (assembly GCF_029893085.1). Classification (GTDB taxonomy): domain Bacteria; phylum Bacteroidota; class Bacteroidia; order Bacteroidales; family Tannerellaceae; genus QVMG01. The sequence continues at coordinate 433,960 of NZ_JARXWI010000001.1, read as the reverse complement.
CTTCACCTCGATTGATGCCTGCAGCGGGTTGAAACCCAGGAAGGTCTCCGGGTTTTCGCCCAGTTCTTCTTCCAGCTCCTTTGCGGCCTGTTCTTTGGAAATATATTCGGTCGATTTGATGAAAGGCTTGGCCTCGAGGCTTTTTTGCATACTGCGGATATCGGCTTCCCGCAGGTTGTCTTTGAGCAGGATAGAGAAGGAAATATTTTCTTTGACGTAGGCGGATAGCTGGTTCCCTAATAATCCCATAAGCACGATCAATCCTAAGAGAAACAGAACCAAAGCGATGCTTATAATAGAGGTTAGCCGGGAATTAAAGAACGAAACAGAACTTACTTTTCTATATTCAGCCATTAGACAATACCTGTTGTTTGAAATATTAAGAGAAAAAGGAGAAGTGCCGACAAAACACACCCCTCCCAATTTCCCTGCAAAAGAACAAATAATTTATGGATTGCCCTATTCGATTAGTAATATTTAACCTATGTACCGTTTATTATTGCACGGCAAAGGCAAAATGTTAAAATATCGATTGTAAGTAAAACGGCCGTTTTGCTTACAAATCCATACGTTAAAAAGTGTTTCTCCCGGGAGTTTGTCTCCGAAGTCCCGCCTTTTTGCGCGCAAAGTCGGGCGAAAATTACAAATCGTAAATTGGGGGTTTCGCCAAAAATGGATATGTTAACATTTGTTCACACACAACAAGTCTGCGCAGGACTGTAAAAAATATAGACAGGATTGTCTAATTTATGGACATTCCTCTTCGGAATGAATTCGACACATACCGTTGCTATACAACAGGTTAATCCGATTGGCACAGTCTTTGCATTTATAGATAAAAATAAAAAATCATGGCTATTTTCAGATTTAATTCTTTTTTGCGCTTCTTAGGACAGCACAAAGTGTATACAGCGATTGAAATATTTGGATTATCCGTTTCGTTGATGTTTGTCATCCTCATCCTCACTTACAGCCGGCAGGAGTTGACTACCGACCGGTTTCACGCGGATGCGGAGCGTATCTATATGCTCGGCGACGAACAGCATAATATGTCGGCTTATGGGATTGCCGGACGACTAAAGGAACGTTATCCCGAAATTGAGGATTACTGTTATGTAACAAGTGCGATCCTGTTTGCCGGACAGGATGAAATCCCGGTGCTGACAGAAGGTAAGAAATGGAATAGTTCGGTTTCCTTTGTGAACGACAATTTCTTCCGCTTCTTTTCGTTTCCGCTTGTTATAGGGAATAAGGATTATGTAATGGCCAACCAAAACGAGGCGGTGGTATCCGAATCGTATGCGCGCAAAGTATTCGGCAGCGAAGACCCTGTCGGGAAGACCCTGGTGATGAATGATTCCATCTCGTTTGTGGTCAATGGAGTAATGAAGGATATCCGCCACTCGGTCATAAAATACAACGATATATTGCTCCGCACGGAAAACCTTCGCCGCTTCCGTTCGGACATGGACGGCAATACATACAATAACGCCCTGTCCACCAATGCTTTTGTAAAAGAGCAGGAAGGGGCATCGCTTGCTTCCAAAGCGGAAGATATGTGCGACTACCTCAAGACTGTTTATTGGTTTTTTGAACGGGAAATAGCGAAGAACGTAGAGTTTATTCCCATTACGGAAGCCTATTATGCGCCGAACTTTGGGTATATGTATAATAAGGGCGACAAGCAACTGGTTATGATCCTGTTGGCAGTTGGTTTGCTGATACTGATCTTTGCGGTGATCAACTATATCAACCTGACAGTTGCCCAGACCGGTTTCCGCGCCAAGGAGATGGCTACCCGCAGCCTGTTGGGTTCCTCCCGCCTGAGCCTGTTCTCCCGCCTGATTGGTGAATCCATTGTCCTGACCTTTATTTCCTTCCTGATAGGACTGTTCCTGGCATTTGCCGCACGTCCCTATGCCGAGCGGATATTGGATACAACGATCGACCTCTATGCGATGCTAACACCGGTGAACCTGTTGTTGGCTCTTGTTGCCATCATCCTGATCGGTTTTATCACCGGACTTCTCCCGGCACTGCTTATCTCCCGGACAAAGGCGGTCGATGTGGTAAAGGGAGGATTCCGCAAAAAAACAAAGATGGTATTCAGCCGCTTCTTCATCACTTTCCAGAATGCGATTACGATTGCCCTGATGGCGGCAGCCCTGGTGATGATCTCACAGGTAAACCATCTCATGAAGGCGCCTTTGGGATATAACACGGAGAATATTATCGATATTCCAGCAGAGACTCTGGGTGGTAAAGAAAAAATTATGACACTGGCGAATGAATTTCGCCGGCTGAGCGCAGTCTCTTTAGTATCGACACCTGCCGGCACGCCGTTTAACGGAGGAAATAATAACACGATTGAATTCGAGGATCGTTCGATCGGTTTTCAGACATTGATTGTCGATTCCGCTTTTATGGAGATGCTGGGGATCGAGATTATCCGGGAAAACCATGTGGCTTCCAATAACGGTTTTTACCTGAATGAATACGCGCTGAAGGAACAAAACCTGCCGATGGAAGCGGAAACATTCACCTTCTACCAGCCGGATGTACCGATTGCCGGTGTGATAAAAGATTTCAACCTGCGGAATATTCTCTGGGAAAAGCAACCGATCAATCTGCAAATAAGGAAAACAGAAGAGTTCCATCCGTGGAATATTTTGGTACAGGTGCAGGGAGATCCCTTTATCGGCTGGCAACAGGTGAAAGATAAATATGAAGAGATTCTCGGCGTTGAGTTTAACGGTGAGTTCATCGACCAGCAGGTGGCGGATTCTTTTGCCGTGCAGAAAAGAATTTCAGAAATTGTTGGCATATTCGCTATCATTGCTATTCTGCTTTCGCTGTTGGGCTTACTGGCCATGTCGACCTATTTCATTCAGCAGCGCTCGCGTGAGATAGGTGTTCGGAAAGTGTTCGGTTCAAACAATACCCAGATACTGACCCGCCTGGTCGGCACTTTCCTCAATTATGTGTTTATCGCCTTTGTGGTGGCAACCCCCATCATCTGGTATCTGATGCGCGACTGGCTGTCGGGCTATTCCTACCGGATCCACCTGAGTCCTATGTTCTTTATTCTTGCGGGATTGGGATGTTTTGTCATCTCTTTTGTAACGGTCTTCTTCCAAAGTTACATGGCGGCAAACGCAAATCCCGTCGATAGCATCAAAACGGAATAATCCACACGACGCGTTCATCGATTAAAAGTTCATTTTCGTCTATTGTTTCTACCTCGCTGCCGAGATTGCTTGCCGGCGTATCCCGTTCATCTTAATTTTGCTTTCGGTTTTTAGTTCGCTATTAATAAGGCAAAAAGATGAAACAGGTTATGATTGTATTGGGCATACTTTTACTTGCCCCATTCGGGGCTTTTGCCCAATCGGAAGGAAGATTATGGAGCTTACAGGATTGTTTGGATTATGCGCTCGAGCATAACATTCAGATCCGGAAGACAAAGATCGCCCAGTTGTCGGGCACGGAGGATACCGAGCAGGCAAAGGCGCGTTTGTTTCCGTCGCTGTCCGCTTCGGTAAGCCAGGGGTTCACTAACTACCCTTCCAGTGATGTACAGACAAACAACAGCTACAGCGGTAGCTACAATGTGAGTGCCAATTGGACATTGTTTGACGCGGGGAAACGTTCCAACGCGATCAAACAACAGGAGATACAGGATGAAATGAATGTGTTGGCGATTGAACAAAGTGAAGATGACATCCGTATCTCTATTGTCCAGACTTATTTGCAGGTGATGTATGCCATGGAATCAGTACGTGTCAATGAGAACACCGTATTGGTATCGGAGGCACAACGCGACAGAGCCGAGGAGCTGCTGCGGGCGGGATCCATCTCGCCTGTCGACTTTGCCCAGATGGAGAGCCAGTTCAGTACGGATAAGTATCAATTGGTCGTCTCTCAAAACAACCTGGAGAACTATAAGATGCAACTCAAACAATTGCTCGAACTGGATATCCTGGATGATATGCAATTGGTTGAATTGACTCTTTCCGATAACGAAGTATTAAAGATCTTGCCTGATAAAGAGAGTGTCTACAACACTTCTTTGGCAGTGATGCCGGAGGTCAGGAATAGTGTGTTGGCTATAGATCAGTCAGAACTTGAGATTAAAAAAGCGAAAGGTGGCTATTGGCCTACCATCTCCCTGAACGCAGGTGTGGGTACCGGCCACCTTTCGGGTTCTGACGCATCTTTTGGCAACCAGGTATGGAACCGCCTGAATGAAAACATCGGTCTCTCTATCAATATCCCCATTTACAGTAACCGCGAGAATAAAACAGCCGTCAACAAGGCGCGCTACTCCCTGTCCACCAGTCAACTGGAACTATTAAACACCCAGAAAGCCTTGTTGCGCGAAGTGGAGGGCGTCTATCTCGATGCCACCTCGGCTCAAAGCCAGTATATTTCGGCGGCCGAGCGGCTCAACTATGTGAAGGAGAGCTACAACCTGACCGAGCAGCAATTCTTCCTTGGCATGAAGAATACGGTGGAGATGCTGACGGAAAAGAATAATCTACTCGCAGCACAGCAGGAGCTCCTTCAGACGAAGTATATGGCTGTTATGAGCATTCAGCTGTTGAATATCTACCAAAAACAACCCATCGATATAAATTAATACAACGATAGCATCATGAAGAAGAATAAAAAAACAATACTCGTAGGTGTGATAGTGATTGCGCTGGCCGTTTGCTCTGTTCCGCTGATAAAGGGGAAATCCGCCGGCAAAGCCATGCAGTTGGAGACAGCAAAAGCCAGTCGCATCTCTATCACTAATTCGGTCACGGCAACCGGGACCGTGGAACCGGTGGTGAAAGTAGAGGTAGGAACACAGGTGTCGGGTATCATCGATTACATCCACGTCGACTACAACAGCGAAGTGAAAAAAGGGGAACTCTTAGCCGAAATGGACAAGGTGAACCTGCAGGCCGAAATGGTCTCGAAAGAGGCGGAGCTTGCCAGCAGCAAGACCGAGTATGAGTATCAGGAAAAGAACTTTGCCCGCTCAAAGGTGCTTTATGACAAGCAGCTGATCAGCGACACGGAGTATGAAACGGCTACCTACAATTACGAAAAGGCAAAAAGCAGCTACGAACGCACCCAGTCGGAAATGACTAAAGTACGCCGTAACCTCTCCTACGCCCGCATTACCAGCCCGATCGACGGCGTGGTGATCAACCGCGCGGTGGAAGAAGGACAAACGGTAGCGGCCGGATTCAGTACCCCTACCCTGTTTACGATCGCCAACGACCTGACCCAGATGCGGGTGATCGCCGATGTGGACGAGGCGGATATAGGCCAGGTGGAAGAGGGACAGAACGTGCGCTTCGAGGTAGATGCCTACCCGGAGGATGTGTTCGAAGGGAAGGTAACGCAGGTCAGACTGGAGGCGACGACTACCTCTAATGTGGTTACCTACGAAGTGGTGATCAGCGCGTACAATCCCGACCTGAAGCTGAAACCGGGACTGACCGCCAATGTGACGATATATACGATGGAACGGGAAAATGTATTGACGATCCCGAGCAAAGCGCTCCGTTTTATCCCCGACGAAGAAGAGCTGGCGAAGATGAAAATAAGTGTGGCTGATCTCTCGTTGGAGCCTGCCGTCGGGAAAAAGGTGGTCTGGCAGCTGCAGGGAAATACCCTGGTGCCTAAGCTGGTCACCATAGGAGCCAACGGGGGAAACAAGGCAGAGGTTATAGAAGGACTTTCGGATGGTGATGAAGTGGTAGCCGGATTGATCTCCAACGGAGAGATAGCGGCAGCCGAAGCGGTTGAACGAAGTCCTTTTATACCGGGGCCTCCGGGGAGAAGATAAAGGGGGAGAATTGATAATGAATAATGGATAATTGATCTATGCTATCCGGCTCCTCTCCTGGTCAGGAGAGGAGGCCCGCCGCTTGCGGTGGTAGAGAGGTTGTATAAAAAGAAACAATTATGAATAAAGAGAAAGGGGCAGTAATACGCCTTGAAAATATAAAACGGGATTTCCAGGTGGGAGAAGAGACGGTTCACGCCTTGCGCGACGTGTCGTTCACGATCCATGAAGGGGAATTTGTAACGATCATGGGGACCTCCGGTTCGGGAAAGAGTACACTCTTGAATACCTTAGGCTGCTTAGACACGCCAACGGCAGGGGAGTATTTCTTAGATGGTATCTCGGTACGTACGATGGGCAAGAACGACCGGGCCACATTGCGCAACCGGAAGATCGGCTTTGTATTCCAAAGCTATAACCTATTGGCTAAGACAACCGCGGTGGAGAATGTAGAACTTCCGTTGATGTATAACCCCTCTTTCAACGCCGCAGCACGTAAGGAGAAAGCGATCGAATCGCTCAAAGCCGTTGGGCTGGGTGATCGGTTGCAACACAAAAGCAATCAGATGTCGGGCGGACAGATGCAACGCGTAGCCATTGCCCGCGCTTTGGTGAACGACCCGGCAGTGATCCTGGCCGACGAAGCAACCGGAAACTTAGACACACGCACCAGCTACGATATCCTGGTGCTTTTCCAGCGCCTCCATGCCGAAGGAAGAACAATCATCTTCGTAACCCATAATCCGGAAATAGCCCATTACAGCAGCCGCAATATCCAGTTGAAAGACGGACGCGTTGTCAGCGATACGCAGAACGAACATATCCAGTCGGCCGCAGAAGTATTAGCCAAACTACCGGTTGAAATTGACAATTGATAGTTGGCAATTAATAATTAATAATTGATAGACGTGAACGGTACAAACTTACTGAAAATAGCCCTCCGTGCCTTGGCAAACAATAAGATGCGCGGATTCCTCACCATGCTGGGGATTATCATTGGCGTAGCCTCGGTGATCACCATGCTGGCCATCGGACAAGGATCGAAAAAGAGTATCCAATCGCAGATCAGCGAGATGGGATCGAATATGATCATGATCCAGCCTGGCGGCGATATGCGGGGTGGTGTGCGCCAGAGCGCCTCTTCGATGGAGACATTGAAATTGACCGATTTTGAAAGTATCGTGAACGAAACACGCTACCTGTCGGCCGTGTCGCCTACGGTAAACAGCAGCGGGCAACTGATATTCGGCGCCAACAACAAACCGACCACCGTATATGGCGTAAACGAGGCCTACCTCGACATCCGCCGCTACGAGGTGGAAGATGGCGATATGTTTACGTCGCAGGACATTGCCACCGCCGCGAAGGTATGTGTCGTCGGGAAAACGGTGGTCGACGAATTGTTTACCAACGGCGAGAACCCGGTGGGCAAAGTGATCCGCTTCAATAAAATTCCACTCCGTATTGTCGGGGTATTAAAAAGTAAAGGATATAACAGTATGGGAATGGACCAGGACGACCTAATCTTAGCTCCATATACAACCATTCAGAAAAGAGTTCTGGCCATTACCCATATCCAGGGAATCAATGCTTCGGCGATCAAAGAAGAATATACCGACCAGGCGATCGATGAGATTACGGAAATACTTCGCCGCAACCACAAGCTACGAGAGACAGATGAAGATGATTTTACCATCCGTTCGATGGAAGAGATGAGCAAGATGATGACGACGACAACGGATCTGATGACAGTCTTACTGGCGGCAGTGGCAGGTATTTCCCTCCTGGTGGGAGGTATCGGTATTATGAATATCATGTATGTTTCGGTCACGGAGCGAACCCGCGAGATCGGTCTTCGCATGAGTATCGGAGCGAAAGGACGCGACATCCTGGCGCAATTCCTGATCGAATCGATCCTGATTAGTGTGACTGGTGGTATCATCGGGGTATTATTCGGCGTCGGAGCGGCCTTTATGGTCAATATCCTTGTCCACTTCCCTGTTTCTATCCAGGCATGGACCATCTTCCTCTCTTTTGCCGTCTGTACGTTCACCGGCGTGTTCTTCGGATGGTATCCGGCACAGAAGGCTGCCCAATTGGATCCGATCGAGGCAATTCGATATGAGTAGATAAGATTCCCATTAAATTACTACATTTACAGCATGGAAAAAACACCTCATATAGATACTCCTATACCATCGGAACGCACCGGGTCATTGTTCCTGTTGCGCCATAGTTGGCTTATTCATGTGCTTGTCTGGGCGATATTCTTCAGTTTCCCCTTTGTCATGATCTCCACCCGGACGCACCAGACCATCTCCTGGGACACCTACCTGCGGTTTACCATAGGCCTGGTGGCTATGATGGTGGTGTTCTACGCCAACTATTCGTTTTTGGTAGAGCATTTCCTGTTCAAGAAGAAAATCTGGGGGTTTCTGTTGTACAACCTCCTACTGATAACAGTCGTTTCGCTCCTGATGCACCTGGCGATGGAGATGCTTCCTCATTCGATTGACGCGATGCAGGCAGAGCGTATTCCTCCTCCTCCGCGCAACAGGGTGGAGCAGGGTTTCTGGAATATGCGTATGTTGTTTGGGAATATGACCCGTTTTGTGTTTACCGCTATGTTGGGGACATTGTTTCAGGTGACCCGTAGTTGGTATCGGGTGGAAGCTGCCCGCAAAGAATTGGAACAGAACCGTACGCAGGCCGAGTTGCAAAACCTGAAAAGCCAGCTCAATCCGCATTTTCTGTTCAATACACTCAATAATATCTATAGCCAGATCGCTTTCAGCCCGGAAAAAGCACAGGAATCGGTACACGAACTGAGCCGTCTGTTACGCTATGTGATGTATGACAGCAGTCAACCGTTTGTCGCTTTGGAGAGTGAACTCGCTTTTGTTCACAATTATGTGGAATTGATGCGTATCCGTTTGCCTGAACATGTGGAGGTGAAAACTTTTATCGAAGCCGATACACCACAGGCCAAGATCGCACCTCTATTGTTTATCTCCCTGGTCGAGAATGCCTTTAAGCATGGGGTAAGCAACAGCCATCCATCGTTCATTGGTATTAACATTCATCAGGTGGGCGACGAGATCACCTGCACGATTATCAACAGCTATTATCCCAAAGAGACCGATAAAGACAAAAGCGGCTCGGGTATCGGTCTGTCGAATCTCCGGAAGCGCCTGACGTTGCTTTATCCACATAGTCATACCTTTACCTACGGGAAAGAGGGTGATAACTACCGCGCTTACCTATCTATTACCTTACACAGGAATTAGCCATGAAACTGACCTGTTGCATCATCGACGACGAGCCCCTGGCTGTCAGCCTGTTGGAGAGCTATGTCAACAAGACTCCTTTCCTGGAATTGAAAGCCAAGTTCAACAGCGCTTTGCAAGCAATCGACCTATTGACCAACGAACCGGTCGATTTGCTCTTCCTCGATATTCAGATGCCGGAGTTGAGCGGATTGGAGTTCTCACGCATATTGACGACCGATACGCGCATTATCTTCACCACCGCGTTCAATCAATATGCGCTCGACGGTTATAAGGTCAGCGCCCTCGACTATCTCTTGAAGCCGATCGCTTATACCGACTTCCTGACAGCCGCCCATAAGGCCTTGCAATGGTATGAAATGGTACGGAAAGAGCCGGTGGATAGGGCAAAAACGGACAACGCCCCCGCTCCGGAGGAGCCCGAAAGCATCTTTATCAAAACGGAATACAAGCTGATTCAGGTAGAGCTTCGTAAGATCCTGTATATCGAAGGGTTGAAGGATTATGTGAAAATATACATCGAAGACGAAGCCCGCCCTATCCTATCACTGATCAGCATGAAGGCAATGGAAGAGATGCTCCCGGCCAGCCGCTTCATCCGTGTACATCGTTCCTTTATTGTTCAGCCCGAGAAGATCAAAGTGATCGAACGCAACCGCATTGTATTCGGCAAAGAATACATCCCCATCTCCGACAGCTACAAGGATAAATTCTACGAATTCCTAACCCAACGCTCACTGATCTCCAAGATGTAGCGCTGATCCCCAAAATGTAAATAAAAAAAGAAATCCCCGACTCCGCATGGGAATCAGGGATTTACGTTGAATTTCTTCAATTTCTTGGCTTCTCTCGTGATCCGCCTGGTGATTTGCCTGGGGTTCTGAACCTTGCAAAACCAGCCAGTATATCAATACGTTATAGAATCAGCATCATCTTAGTCCCACGATCTACCCACGAGAGGTTTTCACCGTTTTACAGCACTGTGCTTGGTGCTAAAAGGATAATACAAAGGTAAGAAAATATTTTGATATTTAAGCTCGCTGCGTTAAATATGGGAGATTGAAGATGTAAAGAAACCTCTTTCACTCAATCTGGAATACAAATTTATAGAGATGACACCGATTCTCTTCAAAAATTGCTCCCCCTTGTTTTAGCGAGGTTGTTCGTCTCCCTGATTAATATCCTTCTGTATTGATACGAAATCAATATCGGTAAATATAGGCAAAGTAATAGTGCTCATATAATCGTTTTGAAGTCTTTGCGAATAGCTGTCATTTTTTATATCCTGTGCTAAGAATTCTTCATAATCGGGATGAATTGCAAGTATAGAGTCATTATCTATACGCAGTTTGCTTCTAATAATCTTAAAGAACTTTATTTCGCTATACTCAATTTTTTCATCGGCTCTTATTGTGTCTATAGCCACTTCAATTATCTTCAACTCATCTACTTCTGACAATCCGCAAACATCTAACTCTACAAAATAGTCATGAAGAAATTTTTGACTATTTTCATTTATGCATTGAAGTAACTCATCTAATGCATTGCTTAGTTCAATTTCTCCAAAGAGTTTTTCCTCATTGTGTAACTTCTTTAAAAGAGTTAACTCTTGTTCATCAATACTGCCATCACATGCCATACATGAGAAGGCAGTCTTTAGCAAAAGATCATTAATGTCAAATTGTCTCATAATCAATTATTTAAAACCAATTCTTGGTCGTTCGTTATTTCTTTCTTTGTATTCTCCACTCAGCTTAGCATGCATGATTTGATATTTCTCTATTTCACAGGAAGAAACAGATGGCTTTGTCTTATTTATAACATCTTCAATAATTCTCATCGAAATCCTTGACTTTGTTTTCAAAGCAATCCTTGAAGCTTCGTCAACAATTAATTTTATATCAGAAGAAACATAATTTTTTGTTGCACTTGCTATTTTATCGTAGTCAATTCCGAAATCTAAATGGCGATTTTGCAAGTACATTTCAAACATAGCTCTTCGTGCTTCATAGTCGGGAGGAGATAGATAATACTTTTTGTCTAAACGGCCTGATCGTAATAGTGCCGCATCAATTCTATCCGGATAGTTTGTTGCACACAAAACAAATATACCTCTTTCTCCTGTTCGATCCATTTCCGTAAGCATAGCTTCCACCGCATTTTTAGACATCTCATGCGCTTCGCTATCTCTGCTTGGAAACAGTCCACTTATTTCATCGATAAATATTATTGTAGGAGCATTTTCTTCTGCATCATGAAACATTTTAGATATATTTTCTTCAGTAGCATTTACAAAGCGACTTTTTAATGTACCTGACTTAACAAGCATAAAGTTAAATCCTACTTCTTCGGCGAAATGTTTTGCAAAGAATGTTTTCCCACATCCTGGAGGACCATATAATAACATTCCATTCGGAATGGTTACTCCATACTTGGCATACTCTTCTGGGTTATGCAACGCATCAATTACATCTAATTGTAATTGATCTTTCAAGTCTTGCATTCCAGCAATAGCAGAAAAACCTTTCCCCTTCTTTTTCTCCTTCGGCTGTATTCGAGTTGCCTTATCATCAAGCATAGAACGTTCAACTTCTAACTCCCCGTTTAATGCCTGTATAAATTCTTTTGTCGATTTAAAGCGATGTTCTGTCTTTGGATGCAGTGCCTTTAGAATGATATTCTGTGTCTGTTCATTTATCTTTTCTGAAAACTTCAAAGGTTTTCTCCGCTCCTCTAAAACTGCTTCTTCCAATGCTATTTTGTCGGATTTGTATTTAGATATTTCAACAAAATACGGAGGCAATCCAGTAAGCAAATGATAATACAATGCTCCTACAGAGTATATATCGCTCTGAAAAGAAAAAACTTTATTGAAGGTTTCGTTCGCTGTGTAAAAAGGGTTCAGACCATCTTTTAAAAACTCTTTGTTAGATTGCTGTAAAAAACGTGCATAACCAAAGTCTATGATTTTGGAGATTGGAACTTTACCTGATAAATCCAACATTATATTTTGAATGGTAATGTCGTTATGGACGATTTGTTTGTTGTGTAGATAGTTCAAGCCGTTTAATGTGCTTAGAATAATATCTTTTGCCTCATATGGATTAAGTGTATCTTCACGCTTCATTTTTTCGGCTAAAGTTTCCCCACTTACAAAGTCAAGTACAACATAAGCTAACTTCTGATTATTGACAATGGCATTCCCATTATCATTATACTTAACTATATTAGGATGCTTGATTTGCTTCAGAATTTCGATTTCCAGAATATTCCCGTTATCAGCAAACTGTGTTCGATGTAGTTTGCTGTAATCAAATAATTTTAAATATTTTGTCTCTTTTGACTCATTCTGAACACGATATGATTCCGCATAACTCCCTTTTTTCAGAAAGAAACTAACTGAGTATTTATCGTCAATAATTTGACTTTTATTTAATATTTGATTTGAATTATTCATCTAAAGTGCGTCATTAACATTGCTTGGTTGTGTACTGAAGTTGCCGTTATGTTGAAGTATCAATCTGTATTCAAGAATTTCATTTGATAACCTTTGTGGACTATCTTTCCCAAAGGATTCATTCGAAATAAACCCTCCTTTAAGTGTTCCAGAAGAGGTTTGTTTCATCACTTTTTCAGGATTCCAACCTTTACCATAATAAAAGAAAGGTTGATATGTTCCGTCGGGTATCTCGAACGTATAAGAACTTCCGGCTTTAATATAAGCGTGTCTTACGACTATATCGTTTCTTTTGATGGTTACTAAAACATCAGAATTATATGGAGTTGTAACTTTGATTTGGGAACAGCCATATTCAGAACATGATTTGTTTTTGCCATAACAATAGGAATAAGGTGTTGATCCTGTGCTTAAAGAGTTATTGATATACTTGTCATAAATATCTTTTTCTTGACGTTCTTGTTCTAGCCGCTCTTCTCGTTTGATTTGTTCTTGTTCTAATTTATATGCACGTACGGCTTCTTCGCTTTTTCGTTTTTCCTCAAGCTCAATTCTTTGAGCTTCTTTCCTGGCCATACGTTTCGTTTTTTCTTCTGCCGACTCGCAAGAAGAAAACGCGAACGTAAGCACCATAAAAAAAGAAATAATTAATTTTATTCTCATAACTTTTTAAATTAACCAACTAAAACTGAGTCATCTCCGCTTGGCCTTTCATCATTTGGCAATAAATTAATTAGGCCTATTACTATAGGACGCAAGTCCTCAACATTAGGGTTTTCTCCGATTTGCTGCAAACCTTCATTTAATAATTGTCTTGCCCTATGACTGTCTATCCAATGATAAAAACTAAAATTCTGATTGTGATGTCTGATAAATCCAATCAGTTGATAAACCATAGTCAGTTGAAAGAATACAGTATGTATTTCTTCCGCTAATACTTTGCCTAATTTAATATCTTGCGATTTTAATATCTCTTCAAGTTGGTTTCGCAATTGGTTTACGATTTGAGTAGAACGATCATTCCCTAAATCCTTATTAGCCTTTTCTAATCGGTAAAATTCTTCTTTCAGTTCTTCTTCCAATTTTGGCCATTCGGTAGTTTCGCTTAATTCATCAATAGCTTTAAGTGTTTTCCTTAGATTCGCCAAAACTTCTTGTTTTCCGTCAACATCATTTCTGCTATTTTCAAACCGTTTTTCTAACTCCTTGATTTCGGCTTCTATTTTCTGAATTCTTTCTCCCTGGCTTCCATCCTCTTTCAATTCTTCTATGCTTCCTTTAGCTTTACGAATTTCATTGGCAAGCCAATTCGTTTCTACGGATTGCACTGTGTCTGTTGGTACTTCTATTTCAGCAGTGTGGTCCAAATATGGAAAGTATGCTTGAATAGAAACTCTTTGAGAATTATCAATATTGATAGTCAGATCCACATCACTATTTTCAGGCAACAATGCGGGCAAGTCTGCACCACTTATAATAATATCATAAACATGTTCGTTGTAAATAGCTCTTGTCCCATCTGCTCCATGCTCACCTTGATATAAAGGAATTTTGATGAAATCCGACTCCATTCCGGGGCGAATTTGTTTTTGTGTTTTCAATCCATTTTTTGTTCCGACAGAAGGTAGTGATTTATTTTTCTCTAATCCAGACACTTCGCTAAAAACAATTCTGCTGTTTCCTTTGGATTTAATTTCAATACCATAGCTATAAGGCAATGTTGCACTACCAATTTTAGAACCTTGAATCACAGTGAATTCTTTTGGCTCGCTCTCCAAAATATTTCCTTTGTCATCGTATAATGTGACTTCAAACCCATTAGTCTTTCCTTCTACTAGTTGTGTCTCAATAACCTCCCCTATTTTGTTGATTTCAACTTTTCCACTTGACCAAGCTTTGTCATTTCTTGTGATTTCGGCAAAGACTTTTTCAGGAATTGCTCCTTCAGTTTTGTCGATTAAAATCTTCAATGTAACAAATTCTTCTAATTCTACAGTGGAAGCTTCATGACCAATTTCAATTTGCAACTTAGATTTATCTCTTGTTTGTTCTTTGATTTTCTCCGAAATTTCAACTGTAGAAGCATATAATGCAGCTCCTTTAGATACAACTGTCATTGGATCAATGCTTGTATCGGGTTTGGTAATTTGTTGTTCCAACATTTTTCTGACAATAGGTGAGAAAGTCGGACCTCCAACCAATATCAATGAATCTAAAGAAGATCCTCTTAAGTTATTTCTTTTCAATAATTTTTTGGAAATATCAATCGCTTTCTGAAAAACAGGAGATAATACCTTTTCTAATTCTTCTTGTGTTACGGTTAAATCGATTTCGATTTCTTCTCCATCATCATCTATTCCACATCGATCTTCTTTGTACAAATCGTAGCTGTTTCTAAATGAAAGCTCATTCTTCAGTTCTTCGGCATACGGTTTTAATGCATCTTTATATTTCGCTTTTGTATCATCATCTTCCAATATATTCTCAATTGAGAAGTTTTTCTGAATATGCGGAATCAAAATTTCATCAACGACGGCTAAATCTAAGTTTTTACCCCCTAGATAATTATCGCCTTCCGTATCGGCCACCTTCATAATACCGTCTTCTACTTTGAGCAGAGCTGCATCAAATGTACCTCCTCCAAAATCAAAAACCAACCAAAAGCCATCTTTCTTCTTACTATCTACGCCATAAGCCATAGCAGCAGCAACAGGTTCTTGTAAAACCTCTGCATGTTCAAATCCTGCTAATATCGCGGCTCTTCTTGTCGCATCAATCTGATTATTTTTGAATGCAGCAGGAACAGTAATAACAATTGCGTTTACAGCTTCATCAGTAACAAATGATTTTAATGTTTTTAGAACTTCTGCAGATAATTCTTCCGAACTAAAATTTCTTTCGAAGTTGGAACTAAAATATTTTTTGTCCGTTCCCATCGTTCGCTTGAATTCTATGAATGCGTTTGGAGCAATATCTTTTGATAGTCTTGCTTCCTGCTCACTTCGATAAGCAGCAAAGGCTTTCTTTCCTACCAAAACACCTTTCTTATTATAAGCGATACAAGATGGCATCGTATCGTCCTGACCATTTATTTTAATAATTTTTGCTTCTCCATTTTCTATTCTAGAAATAGCTGAGTTAGTTGTCCCTAAGTCAATCCCGTAATCTATCTTTGTTCTTGCCATATTATTCTCGTATATTTTTTAATTTTGTGAAACATCTACTTGCGCTCTTTGGATAAGAACTCCATTATAATTTACCTGTGGCTTAATAACTGCTGTAATAACTTTTCTTCCATCAGGCAGATTATCATCAGTTATAAAGTTAATAACATCAATGCTCATTCTCTCATCATAGTCCTTATTTAAGAGATTAACCATCTCATAACCATTAGATGCGAAATTCGCTTGTATTCTTTCAATTCCTTTTATAAGTGGTTTTAAACCTTTAGTATCATCATCCATTTTTGATATATTTTTTTGCATTCTTACGATTTCATCTGCAACTTTCAGTGCTAATGAGTGATCGATTTCATTGCTCAAGTTTGTGAATGCAATTTGTTTTTCTCCTTGCTGCAATTTTAGCTGTGTTTCCAAGACTTCTACTAGTTTGCTATCTAACTTGACACTTTCTTCTTCCAAAGATTTTTTAGTATTTCTAATTTGCGTTTCCACATCAGTTTTACTGGTTTGAATACGTTTGCCTAACAGTAAATATAACATTCCACATAACAGTAAGATAAATAAAGTGCCTATAACCCAATAAAGGCGATTTAGGGTTACATCTCTGTCCAGCTTTGAAATTCCATCTTTTGCTGTTACTTCAGTTTCTTGAATTTTAGCACCTAATTCATTCGCAATGGATTGGATGGTTAGAGCACTATTTTTTGTTTCCAGCTTCAAACTATCAATCTGTTTTTGTTGATCTCCTGTTTTAGAAATCAATATATCCAAAGCATTTTTTTGTTGATTGACAATAATCTGTTGAGTATTTAATTTTTGTTGCAACACGGATATTTCTTGTTTCTGACTATCAATAGTATTTTTAATTATTGATATTTCTTCCGTCAACAAACTGTCTATTTGAGATTGTGCAGACAAGTTTGTCATGCCAAAAATGGCAATTACCAATAGTAGTATTCTCATTTTCTGTTAATTAATAATATAAATTTATCTAATATATGTCTAATTGATTTGTTTATTTTAGGTCTATCCTGCAATTTTTCAACAAGCATAGGTGAATACCTATAATAGACTCTTACAAACAACTTCCCAACAAAGTTTTTGCTTAATATATTATCTCGAAACTCTCTTAACTCCATCACTTGTGGGTGGTCATAATTACCATAAGCCATTGTTGCAATATAGCATCCGCTACTTGGTGAAGTCGTATTTGATGATTGCCAATAGCGTAAATAATTCACACTATTCTTTTGGGAGTAATTCAATTTCTTAAACAAAAAATCAACTAACAATTTAAATTCAGTTAATTTAGCATGCTTTTCTGATAGTTTGATTCTTTCAATATTTTGTAATGGTATTATCTCTTTTACTAATTCTACGACTTTATTCCAATCAATAGATTTCTCTATCATTTCATTAACTTTAGACCAATTGATAGTTTGATTATAGCCTAAAGGCATGAGCATAACATCTCTATTTATTTTAGCTTTGTTAGTTTCGTAAGCGTTTTTCACTGACTTTAAGAATTCAATCGCTTGAGAAAGTTCTCGGTCTTTCATTTCTTCTAGCGTATTAATACTGTCTTTTATACGATCCTTTGTGATTTTGTTAATCGCAATCTCATCCGCTAATTTTGCCAGCCTCATAGCTTCACCCAAATAATCGTTGTTTTTTTTCTGTTCTTGGCTTTCGTTAAAATAGTCAATGGAGCATTGTAATATTTCTTTTGCGACATTGTCGACAAGCATTTTGTATTGAAGATTAGTTACTCCCAATATAGAATTTAACAGAGTCAATTCTTTTTGTGTATTTTTGTGTAAATCTGTACCATATTGGAGGGCATTGCACTTGTCTTTAATTCGCTTACTCTTTGCTTGTTCGATTTGAGTCTCTATTTTATGGATAGGTTCTTCTGTGAATTTTTTAGAAAGATACTTTTGCGTCATACCATTACAGTTACAGAATAAATCTATTGTGTCAGCAGCCTGATACTTACTTTTGTATTGCAACAGTAAATCGTCGATGAATTTTTCAGTTTGTTTGTTTGTATCAATGGTATATGTTTCATCGGCGACCGCATGGACGAAGTTTTTAAAACTATCTGATTCAATCAATTTAATTTTAGCACTAATGCCTTGTTTCTGTTTCTCCTTTGATTCATTCAACAAATAGAGAGTCCCAAGATTATTGAAAGCAGATACATTTTTAGCGTTGACTTCCTTTCCCTCAGTCAACTTTTCCCAAATTTCAAGTGCCTTCTCTTTATTTCCACTAATAAGATGCTGGATAGCAGTATTGTCGATCGAATTCAAGTTGGTAAACCAAAATAGAGAATATGCTACTTTATCTTGATTCTGTTCGATGTCAGAAAAGGCTTTGTCGATAATGTCTTTGCTCCTATTTAGTGCAGGTAGAAACGAAAAATCGTATTCAGAAGCAATCTCTTTTCCTACCTCACTAAACCGTTTGATTTTAGCTTTCTGTTTCAAAATGTCTTTCTCTACACTATTTGCGAGAATCCCGACAATTCGATACGGGTTATTTATAACTATTTGCATAATACAATTTTAACTTATTATCTAACGTTTGTAAAAAAAGAACGTGAGCCTTCACTTTTCACGCGGAATTGGAAAAAACCAATCCACAAGCACTATATAAACAACAAAAAAAACACTTCATAGCGCAATATATTCACATTGTCACTTCTTGGAACGCTTCGGATTTGATCATTTTATATTTAGAAGGACTGCCATATACGACAACATTCATTCCATAAAACTTATGCTCAAAACGCTTTGCAACAAATATATATAATCTTTTCGAAAGACTCTCAATAGACTTATAAATTTGTATTGTTCTAATAACATCTTTATGCCGTTATTGTTCGTTGAAGTTTTTTTACACCTCGTGCAAACACCACTAATACACCGCAGCCAAGGACACCATATTTTTAACTTCTTAGTCAAACTTAAATTTTTAATACGTTTCTTATTTGAGAATGTTTTGTGTGTAGGACTCATTTAGTAAGAGCATATAATCATTCTGCTGTTTCATACAAAACAGCGTGAGGATAAACACCAGCAAACCAAGTATAGCAATCACCAAAGACGATTTCCTAAGCTTGAAGAACTTAAAATTTAAGTATAACTTATCATCTGTCTTTGTCTGTTCTTCCGGCTCGCGCATTATCCCCCACATATTGGACAGTATCTCATATATTCCATGAGTATGTTCATCCAATTGCCCGAGATTCGTATAAATGGACTTGAAATGAGAATCACAATGACTACCAAGTCCTTGAATATATTTCTCTATTTTTTTGACGATTTCATCTTTATTTTCCCTTAACTGAGACGTTACATCGGCTTGTTCCTGTTTTGGAACAGATTCCTTTTGTTCCTTTAAGTACCGTTTTATTGTTTCTTCTATTTCCGATAGCTTTTCCCACAAAGCATCGTTTGATACTGATTTACTCATATTCTTTTCTGCTTTTTTTATTGTTATTTTCTCGTTTTATCTTCTTATACCCCTACGATTTTCGGGCTTTTTTTTCTTTTTTAATGCTTGCTGACGCAAGTATTCCGCTTCATTTTCATCCTGATAGGAGGGTTGAATATCGAATAAACCACTAACGGTTGACAGCGCATTACCCACACCAGATAGGATATTTTCCGATACACTATTGCCTGTTTCTATCGAGGTGGTTGCTTGTTGCTGTTCCTGTTGTTGCTTCTGGATAGGGTTACTTTCATCTAATAATATGTTTAGCTTGCCATAGCTGAACTTTCTATCCACATCCGAACCCTTGAATGAATGCTCTCCTTTCTTAAATGATATGCCCTGTACTTCATCTGTCTGCCCCTTATGTTTGTACTCTATGGATATTCCCTGCTGTTTGAGGGCTTCTTCAAACAGCTTCCAGTTTTGGGCTTTAGGAAGAATTGCTTTAATCGCATGATAGATTTCATATCTGGTCTGCTCTGCTCCCTTTAGCTTTTCGACATTGACATTCTCTTTGCCACGTCCGTAAGTGAGGTTATACTTATCCTTTAGCTGTTTGCAGACCTTTTCGTTCCGGTAGCGGTCGTTCTTGTCTGATATAGTATTGCCATCATTATCCACCCGGTTGAATACGATATGACAGTGCGGATGGCTCGTATTGTTGTGCCGAACGATAAGGTACTGTGTATTCTCTATGCCCATCGCTTTCATATATTCCTTGGCTAATCGTTCCATAAAGTGCTCTGTCATCCGTTCCTTATCATCGGGCGAAAATGCCAGCGGGATATGCCCGACACATTTAGACAACTTGGGATTAAGCATACTTTGCATATAAAAGCTGTTAATAATGGATTTTGTATCTGTTTCCAATACGCCTTTTGTTGCCAATATCTTAGCTTCCTTATCACTTAGTACATAGGATATACACCCCTTAAAGCTTCTTCCTTTTACTATTTTTCCAATCATCAGACAGTTTATTTATGATAGTTTGAATAGCATTTAGTAGGAGTAAACCTTCGTTTTCCAGTCGTTTCGAACTAAGGAATTTGGCGGTTTTCGTTAGTTGGTTCAAGTTATTTCCCATATTAGAAAGATTGCGAAGCAACTCTAACTCTTCTTTCTTCAACGGTTCTTTGATTACACCGTTCAAAATCGCATCATGACAATAAACACTAACAGGAAGCTTAGCTTTGGATGCCCGATGCCGGATGGCATAGAGCTCTGGCTCGGAGAAGCAAACTCCAATGGTTTTGCTTTTCCGGCTGACAGCACTTGCTTTGGGGCGTCCGCCTTTCTTCCTGTTAGTATTTGAATTGTCAGTATTCAATTTCTTCTACTTTTGCTTGTCTTGTACAAAAGGGGCTGTGCCCTAAAAACTGCGACCATCGGGAGCGGTTTTTCCTTTGGCGGGTAAGCCAAAGCGAGGGTTTTCATGCAATGAAAACATAACCTCGCTCCTCTAAAACGAACATAAAATGTTCCTTTTAGAAAAGTAAGCCGTAAAATGTAGGCAGGCTTACCCATTAATTGGCAGAAGCTAAATGTTACAGCTTCTTCCATTGCTCCACATCTTCTTGATAGATGTCTAAATGATGCCGTGCAAGATTTTCTATAAAGCCCGACACGCTTCGCCCTCTACCACCTAATCGGTGGACTATCTCATCTATTTTGTCCCGAACCTCCCGACTGATAAAAACGGGCTTGCGATCTTCAAGCTTTGGAATAGATAGAAATGTATTCCGATAGTCTTCTAACAATTCTTTCCGTTGTTTGGACGTAGTGCGCTTGGGAGTTACTGCTGGGATTGGTATTTCTTTTGATCCAGTTGGTTCTTCCGATTCGGTCTCTTGGGTTTGCAAACTATCCCGAGTATCGTCCGTTTCGTTTGCTTGGATAGTTTCATCGATGTCGGTATCATTGCCGGCAACTTCTCTTTCAACCGCCTTTTGAAATTCCGCTTCCAAGTCATCATTTTCCGAACTTGTTACTCTTGTTTTGACAAATCCCGAAGTCGGTAAAAAATCATCGGGAATTTGAACCTTGCCTTTACGGCTCTCTGTTTGTTTACTACTCATAGCATACTGTGTTTAAAGAATTAATAGTATGGCTCTCCCTATTATGGAAAACCGATTATCGGCAGCAAATAAACAACTATTAATCAGTAGCCTGAACGAAGGGGGGGTTCATGAAATGGTTTGCAACAACTTTCTACTTTGCTTGCCTTGTAACCGGTGCAGATTGCACCGATTTTCCAACTTGACAGTAGTATGCCGGCAAAATACCCCGATTTCTGAATATAAACTATGCGGATTATAGAAAGTTTGAAGACAATCCCGGACAGAAGTACGCACAAGCTTGTAGAGTCATTGGGGAATGAATTTTTATGTTTTCCTTCGTGTTTAAAGTAAGAAATTACAAGAAGAATTACAGGGCTTCGAAGCCAAACCCATACCAAATCGGTGCCACATGCTGCCACCTGATTCAGAATCCATTGAGAAGCGAACTATTCTGTTTTACTTCGTGGCGAGAAAGTGCCAATAGCACCGTCCGAAGAGAAAGACGATACGCAAAATATAGTCGGTAACTGCAAACAGATTTATTCTTTGGTGTGAGTAAAGCAAGCGGCTTACTTTTGAAGCAAAATGAATAGAAATTTTAAAATATAAAGTTATGGATATTGTAAACATTGATGCGGAAACTTTTGAGAAAATGCTCTCGAAGTTTGAAAGCTTTGCGAGCCGGATGGAATACCTCTGCCGATTGCATGGGAACAGTGATATGAAAGAATGGCTGGATAATCAGGACGTGTGCCGACTGCTGAACATTTCGAAGCGGACACTTCAAACGCTCCGGGATAACGGAACACTGGCATATACCCAAATCAGCCATAAAATCTACTATAAGCCCGAAGACGTACAGAAGATGCTCCCGCTGATAGAAGAGAAACACAAGCAGGCTAAATATAAAGGGAAACGGCTATGAAAGAAGAACAACCATACAGCAACATTCTTTCTTCATGGCAAGGGGCATGGATAAGTGTAAACGGCAATCCTGACGTTTATATTCTCCGGGCGTATGACGGAAACTACTATCTGTTGGCATACAGTTACGATAAGGAATCGGAACGGGGAAGTTTCTCTTTGTACGATATAGACTCGGACGAAAGCGGCTGTTTCGCTAATATAGGCATGAAGCCCTGCGAAATGACATCGGAAGAGCATCCCTACGGTTTGTATATCACCGGTTGGGGAAGCTATATGAAGGATTAGAATAATAAACCATAAAAGAAAGGAGCAAATTATGAGTAGTGAGTTGATCACGGAAAAGAGCGAAAGGGTGAAATCATTTTTTCTTTCAATGGATAGGATTTCATTGGCTTTAGAGCGTATGTTTTCCTCCCGGAAACCAACCCTCAGCGGAGAGAGCTTTTACACGGACGAGGAGTTGTCGAAGAAGTTAAAAATCAGCCGGAGGAGTTTACAGGACTACCGCAACGAGGGACGCATCCCATACATCAAGTTAGGAGGGAAGATACTCTATCGTTCCTCAGATGTTGAGAAGTTGCTGGAAGATGGTTATCGGGACAAGTTCAGGTAGTAATACTACACCCGACCGAATATTTTTCCTTTTTCGACTGATAAACACTTCTTAATAGAAGGAGAATAAATCAGACAACCTTTTTCAAGGAAATACGACCTAAAAGGTGGAGATTTCCAAAGAAAACCCAAAGGGCAAAGAGGTTGGCGTTTTATTCCCTTCTTTTTTCTTTGTGTTCAGATGAAAAAGGATAATGAAAAACGGCAGACTTCCAATATGAAAAGTCTGCCGCCGGTTATATGAATTATAATTATTTCAATAATTTGCGATTGTCTACTTCATGTAATACCCGCATCTGTTGGATAGCTATCTGGTTGAGCTTTAGTAAACGGTCAGATTGTGGAACTTGCTCGTTTATCAAAACGGCATTTATGTTCTCCATGTTTGATAAACAAATAAGTTCATTGATAGTGGCATAGTCACGGATATTACCTTTTCTGTCCGGATTTGCATCACGCCACTGCTTAGCTGTAATACCGAAAAGCGCCATATTAAGCACATCCGCTTCGCTGGCATACACAATTGATATTTGCTGAGCGGTAAGTTCCTCCGGTATAAGATTGTGCTTTACTGCATCGGTATGGATATGGTAGTTGATTTTTGATAGTTCCCGTTTAACAGACCAACCAAGTTGTTGCTGTTCATGTTCTTTGAGGCGCTGAAACTCAGTAATTAGATATAACTTAAATTCTGTATTAACCCATGACGCGAACTCAAAAGCGATATCCCTGTGTGCATAAGTTCCACCTTTAGCTCCGTTTTTGGTTACAATTCCTATCGCATTCGTCAATTCAACCCAGCGTGTAGGACTCATCGTGAAAGCATTTGTGCCGGCTTCGTACATAAGGGGGTCGAATTCGACCCCCTTAAAGGTCGGGTTGTTTAATTTCTCCCATAAGCCCAAGAACATTAGCGTGTTTTTACTACGCATCCAGTTCTTTACTACATCCTTTGGTTCTATCGGATTACGTATTTTTGCAATGTCGGTAATAGATATGTAATCTGCATTATTGATATACAACATCTTAACCTGATTGCCCTGTACATCTAAATTATTCTTCGCCATTATATTGCTATTTTTCATTGTGTCTCATTCGCCACAATATAGTTCTACAAATTTAGTTTAAATTATTGATATCCACTATATCTAATGAAAGTATAAGCCTTGCTTTTTTCTCGGTTCTAACAGATTTCTCAATTATATATTTCCGAAACATCTCCGCATTCCTTGACTTAATACGGAACGAAAGAGCAGTAATCATTTCCATATTATATTGCTCCACGAAATTGCCATTATTATAATGGTAGATTCGGCAAACATCCGATTCCCACAATACGCCACTTTTAAGTATTGAGCGGATATTACTGTTCACTTTGGCAACGAAGCATTCGAAGAGATCAGCAATTTGATGTTGGGTCATCCACACTTCGCCATCCACAGGAGTAATCTGTACTCCTGCGGTATCTATCTTTATAATTCCGGTTTCCATTAGCCTGTAATTTTGAGTGTTAATGCTTTGTTGGTAGATAATAGCTTTTCTACTCCTTCCATGTCCTTCATGATAGAACTATCCAGTACTCGTGCATAGTGCTGTGTCATCTTTGTGTCGGAGTGACCAAGCATTTTAGCGACATTTTCCATACTTACCCCATTAGCCAAGCACACTGAGGTTGCATAGGAATGCCTCGCGACATGTGACGAGATTGGCTTTGTAATTCCGCATATATCAGCCACTTCTTTGAGGTAGCTATTATACTTCTGATTGCTGGGAACTGGGAATAACAATCCGCTCTCAGCACATTCAGGATGAGTATTATACTTTTCTATTAGCTGTAATGCTATGGGAAGTAATGGAATATTACACATATTGTTTGTTTTCTGCCGCGTTTTGCGTATCCATGTTTTTCCCTCTTGGTCTTTTATGAGATGCTCTCTTGAAAGCTGCTGTACATCGCTGAATGATAGCCCGCTGAAACAGCAAAACAGAAAGACATCCCTTACCTGTTCAACTCTCTTTATCGTGATTTCTTTGGCTGCGATTGCTTGTATTTCCTCCATTGTAAGGAACTCGGGGTGTGTAGCCTCTCGTTTGAACTTGATAGAGGTAAATGGGCTTTTCCTAACCCAATCATTCTCCAAAGCTATACGATACATCTTCTTTATATTCTTCAACCTTGTGGTAGCTGCGTTCTGGGCGCAACCTTTTTCTACTTTGAGGAATACTTCAAAGTCTTGAATAAAGGCAGGGGTAACTTCGCTAAGGTAGATGTCGGATGTTTTATATTTCTTCTCCAAAAACTCCCTCACATACTTGGCTGTGGTTTCATAGCGTTGTACGGTCTTGGCTACAAAGTCTTTTCCTATCAGTTGACGGCATTGGCTATTATGCTCCTCGAAGAGTTGGAGTAGTGTTTTCTTCGACTCGTCATTGCCATTATAGATGTCCTTAATTCGGTCTGCGGTAATTTTCTTCCCGCTTTCTTCCAACTCACGGTGTATTTGGTAAAGTCTTACCCGAATAGAAGATATGTAGTTATTCAATTCTTCTACCATGCGACCACTACCTTTGACGCATTCTTTGGCTTGATTCCATTGTGCTACGGGTACACTGCGCTTAATTTGCACATCACACGTCCTGCCTTCTACTGTGATTCTTAAACGAATGGGTGCTTCTCCGTTTTTTAATAGTTTGCTCTTCTTGATGAAGAACAAAACACTGAACGTTTTTCTTCTCATTTTTCGTCGTTTTTAATGATACAAAGTTATTTTATACCCTTCAAAAACACGCTACGCAAAACGTTGTAATTCAGTGAAATAAAACCTAAATCGTGGGACTTTTCTGAAAACTAAAAAGTCCCACGATTTGGACACTATTAGTTTGCTTTTTCTCGCTTTTTTCTGCAACCCGTACAAAAAAGAAAATCCCTAATTCCGTGTGGGAATCAGGGATTTACGTTGATTTGCTTTTTTCTTTGGCTTCTCTTGTGATCCGCCTGGTGATTTGCCTGGGGTTCGAACCCAGGACCCCATCCTTAAAAGGGATGTGCTCTACCTGCTGAGCTAGCAAATCTCCGGATGCGTTCTATTGTGAACGCGGGTGCAAAGGTAGGAGTATTTTTTTTATTCGCAAATTTTCAGGCTGTTTTTTATTCTGTTTTTTCAATTTCCGGCTCGTTGTCCGGTTCGGGGGTGACTATTTTGGCGTATTCTTCTCCCTCCATTAGGATGAATCGCCGGTAGTAAGAGAGGCATAAAGTGGTGAGTGGTAGGGCGACAATAAGCCCGATAAAACCCAGTAAGGTGCCCCAGATCGAGAGGGAGAGGAGGATGAATGCCGGATTGAGTCCCATCGCCTGTCCCATAATCTTCGGCACAAGAAACAGATCCTGTATCACCTGCACAATGCCTAACACCAATAGAGCGAGGCCGAAAATAAGCCAAAAGTTTTGTCCGGTCTCGGCCGACCGGAGAAGGCTGAGTAGTATCATAGGAATAATGCCGATCGTTTGCAGGTAGGGGATTAGATTGAGCAGACCGATAAAGAGCCCTAATGTCACCCCTAAGGGGAAGTTGATGATCCGGAATCCGATGGCCAACAAAACACCTACGCAAAGCGCCACTAAGGACTGTCCCCGAAAATAACGGTTCATGCTATGTTCTACATCATCTGCCAATCCTTCCACAAACGGACGGTACTTTTCGGGCACCAACAGTCGCCAGCTATTGGCAATCTTCTCATAGTCCAACAAAATGAAGATAAAATAAAGCAGTATCACAAAAATAATCGTGATGCTAAACAAGACGGAGAAGGTATTGGAAAGCAGGTACCAGAGTTTGGGTGCCAACTGTTTGATCGCATTCAGTATGTTGTCGCGGCTCAACAGGCTCACCCATTCATCGATATTGATATGCTCCTGCAGGTATTGCAGCCACGCCTCCGGAATAAAAGGAATGGTTCGCCCCTGCAGGTTATAGTTACGGAAAAGATCCAATGTTTTCTCTGTCTCTTGTGCAATGGAAGGGATGACCAATACCGTCAATAGAGCCAGCAGGCCAATGGCCAGGATCAATACCGTGGCGATCGACAATATCCGGCTCTTAAAGCGGAGCTTATATTGGATGAACTTCACGATAGGTTGCAACAGATAGGCAAAGAGCCAGGCCACGAGAAAAGGCAACAGGGCATTTTTCAACACAGTCAAAAGATAAATAATACAACCGATAATGATGAGGCTGAAAATAATGCGTATCACCCGGTCGAAGGTATAAGGTTTGTCGAATATCGGATTCATTTTTTTATTTCATTATCTTTGCTGTTATACCTATCTTTTTTAGCAAAGATAAAATAAAGTGGAAAAGAAACACCTATGCGAAAGAAAATTATTACAATCTCCTTCCTGATCCTTTCATTTTCAACCCTGATGGCTCAAATCCCCTTGCCGATCCGCCAGCTCCTGCAAGCGGATTATATGCAGGGAGCCTCTTTCTCCTTCAAAGCGGTAGAGGTGGAGACGGGGCAAGTGTTATATCAATACGATGAAGACCGGGAGATGGTGCCTGCTTCTGTCTTGAAGCTGGTGACGACGGCCGTTGCTATGGAATTGTTGGGGGAGGAGTATCGCTTTCCGACAACGATCTCTTACGACGGTGAGGTGCAAAACGGTGTGTTGAACGGAAACCTTTATATCGAAGGAAGCGGCGACCCTACGTTGGGATCAACCCATTTCTCCGGCGACCGCACCCGGTTTACGGCCGATCAGTTGGCGTTCCTCTCTCCCTGGGTAGAGGCTATCCGCCAGGCAGGGATAAAAGAGGTGCGTGGCGCGGTGGTGGCCGATGAACGGGTATTTGACCTGGAAGGCGTTTCGCCCCAATGGCTTTGGGAGGATATGGGCAACTATTACGGAGCAGGCAGTTATGGATTGAATGTGTTCGATAACCTTTATTATCTCACCCTTTCTACGGGAAACGTAGGGAGTCCTGCTGTTGTTTTATCTGAAGAGCCGGCGGTGGGGTTAAACTACCGGAACGAACTGACTGTGGCCGCCGTATCGACCGATAGCGCCTATATACAGGGCGCGCCCTTTTCCCGGGAGCGTCTGTTGCGAGGAGTGCTTCCGGCCAACCGGGCGCGTTATGTATTGAAAGGAGATATACCCGATCCTCCTCATTTCCTGGCACAGCTTCTTACTGATCGCCTCGCGGGAGAAGGTATCGCGATCGATGAACCGGCCTCTTCCTGTCGGTTATTGGTCCCATCCGGTCGATGGAATGGGCAAAAACGAACGATAATCACCACTACCTACTCCCCTGTTTTGCGGGAAATAATAGGGATCACCAACCTCCGGAGCCACAACCTCTACGCCGATGCCTGCCTGAAAGCGGTAGGGTTGTTGGACAGCTCCCACGAACCCCGTTCCTCTTTTGGAAAAGGCATTTATAAAACCAATGAATTTCTACGGGAAAAAGGAATACCCACCCAGGGGCTGTGGATGCACGACGGTAGCGGACTCTCGCCTTTCGACAAACTGTCTGCCACCTTTATGACCGACTTGCTCATCTATATGGCTGCCCGCTCCGCGGTGTCGGATGCCTACGTACGCACCCTGCCGCTGGCCGGGCGTGAGGGCACTGTCGCTAACTTCCTACGCGGCACCTCGCTGGAAAACAAAGCCCGCCTGAAAAGCGGCAGCATGAGTCGTGTCAAAAGCTATGCAGGCTATATCCAGAAAGACGGCAAGCAATATGCCGTAGCCCTCTTTGTCAATAACTACAGTTGTGAAGGCCGCGACATGACCCGTGCGTTGGAACAAATGTTGGCTCGTTTGTTTTGATGGTAACCTATTGATCCCGGGAGTTTTCTATCGTCGATGGGCTTCGACAGTACTGTCCATGCCCTTCGACAGTACTGTCCATGCGCTTCGACAGTACTGTCCATGCGCATCGACGATAGAATTCAGGCGGGGGAAAACAAAAAGACCCGGCACAAAAAGGCCGGGTCTTCTGTTGATAATTATGGATTTGTTGTTATTCTAACGTTTTTTGATTGCTGAATGTTCGTTGGATATGGTAATCTCCCCACCCAAATTTTCCCGTATAGTCTAAGTAGATTTCATTTTTAACCGGATCGTAGGTGCTTTTGTTGTTGCCCATTGTTTCAGCCTCCCAACCGGCACCTTCTCTGGCCCAACCGGCTAAAATTTCAACCACTTTTTTCCCGTTTCCGGCATCTTTGTCTGTCACTTTGATGATAGGAGAACATTGTTCAAACATGGTTCCGGCCCAACCCGGGCAGACAATCGCCTCTTCGTCGGTTATTCTTTGCAATGCGGCCACCAGCGTACTTTCCGTAATTAGATCCAAGGCATCTGCTCTGGAATACAGGAATGTTTCATAGGTGGTTCCGGCTGAAGTGGAAAGACCTGATTCTCCCGAATGGATGGTGTTACTCCATGCTCCGCTCCATTTGGCTACCATTTTTACTTTGAAATAGCAGATGGAATTCTCTTCCACCGGAATACTTTCATTTCCACTGCTGGTTATTTGAACCGGCAGCAAATAGGCTTTCCCTCCTATGGATGGAGGCATAGCAGATACATCTACTTTAATATTTCCAACACACTGGTTTTCATCTGCAGCCATTTTGAGTTGCGGCATAGTGAAACCGGGCAATAGTTCGTAATTGGTTCCATATTTATAATTGTATGCATCCAGCAACTCCGAATCCGTACTATAGGTGAAATCAAAAGTGTACCCATCATTTTCGAACGGAAGATTAATTTCGAGCGGGATAGAGATTTCTGTCAGATTCGGATTCCGATGCACATCGACAAAGGTTTCGACAATTGCTCCTTTGTTTTTCAGAATAGCATACGGAGTGATCAACTCTATGCCCATGAGCAAATAATCCTTTTGATCGTTGATTGTTACATTCTCTTTCTCAGGAGTTGAAATACGGACAGGATACACAAACTTGGCCGATGGATTTTCGGCAATCAGGTTGCGAACGCCCGCAATATCTATGGCTAATTTTGTTTTCGACAAGGTCTGTTCGCCGGCCATAAAAACACTCTCCTGTTCGAATTTTCCCAGAGAAGCGGGAAGAATAGTAAGATCTTCCGGATTGGAGCTTATATAATCATCGACAGCAGAGGCGTCATAGGCGAAGTTGACATTGGCTTCCCGATCCGCAAAACCACTTTTATTTACATACAATTCAAATTCTTTCGATGTTTCTCCAAAGTCGAGAATAGAATAGGTTTCATAGCCACTCGTTGCCAGATAAATCTTTGCAGGAGTGTTTTCCAATTCCTGTGTGTCTATGCCATCATCGCAAGATATTCCGATGGCCAACGACAGTAATAATAACAAATATTTTGTCTTCATAATTGTATTCAAATTTTGATGATTACCAACCGGGGTTTTGTACTAATTTCGGATTCTTTACAATAGAGGATTGAGGTATAGGCTGCAGATACTGCGCTTCTTTGAATACGCGGGTTTCAAATGCCGTGCGGACATAATACTCATCCCGCATACTATTCAGGGAAGAGATATTTATGTTCATACCATACGCCTTTCCATGATTTGTTTTTGTTGATATCTTCCAGCGATTAGCATCAAACCAACGTACGTTTTCGAAAGCAAATTCAACCTGACGCTCCCGTCTGATAAGGAAGGTGGCAAGTTCTTTGTCGGAAGCGACACTTGGATAGACCACATCAATATCAGGAACTCCGGCTCTTTTGCGCACCATATTCCAGTAAGGCAGCGCGTCGCGTGTTTCACCCAGTTCTATTTTTGCTTCCACATAGTTCAACAATATTTCAGCATAACGGAAATTTGGCCAGCAACGGCGCCATTGCAAAGCATATGGATTGATGGTAGAAGCCGGATGTGTGAATTTTGTCACCAAATAGCCTGTACGGTTATAATCGGAACTGGATGGGCCTTCTGTGCCATATTTGTTCAGGTAGATAGGTTTGTCGGTAGAGGTGTTGGGCCATACACCTTCGTTATATCCGACGCTGGCGTAAAAACGGGGTTCTCTGCCTTTATACATATTAAAAGCTTCTCCGGTATATCCACTATTACTGCTATCGAATGTCGGCACGGTGAAGGTTGAAAAGCCCTCTTCCGAATATCCTGAACTCTCATCGATAAGTGGTCTTCCGGCTGAAGTATATCCGGTAATTGGATATTTCCCATTATTCATAGCATACGCATCTACTTGTTGCTGAGTTACACAGGCTGTGGCATGCCCTTTGAAACGCTCTCCGTTAGGAGCCGGAGTCAGATCCATATGGTAGACATCATCGCCCATATCTTTGGCATCTAAGAGCTCTTTATTCCAGTTTTCGGTAAATACTTTCTTGTAGGTTATCCCTTTTTTGTTTTGTTCTTCGGAATCACTGGTATACAATCCGTAAGGCAATATGCCGGATTCACACATATCGATAATCTCTTTTGCCGCATTCGCTGCGATTCTCCATTTATTGGTGTCTACCTGTTTCGGGAACAATGGGGTTCCATCTTCTTTCGTAGTGGAACTGAAAAAAGAATTTCCGTTCATCAGTTCACTTGCCGAATACAATAATAAACGTGACCGATAGGCTAATGCCGCTGTTTTAGTCGGTTTGCCTACATAAATATCTTCCTGGCGCGCAGGCAACTTCTCGGCTACCTCTTTTAGGCTTTCCGTAATCCAGGTGACACACTCTTCCCAAGTATCGCGTTCACGATAAATGGTTTCGTTCACATCGACCACTTCGTCTTTTACCAGTACGATAGGACCATATAATATAGCCAACCAATAGTGGCACATGATATTGGCATAACGGGCTTCTGCTGTCCATAACTCCAACTCATTGTTCTTTAACTCTGTACATCTTCCTACATTTTGTAAAAAGATATTGCTTTCACGTATTCCCCGATATAAAGGGCTCCAGAAATTCATGGCTGGGGAGGCAGCGGAATGTGTTCCGTTTTGCATTTGTGCATATACTCGAACAGCTCCCCACTCTGCTTCGTCGCTGGCGGGGGTGAATGGCCAACCATAGGAACTTCCATTCAATGTACATACGTTGTCCCATTGATGAGGCAAATAATTCAAAACATTAGCCAAATATTGTTCAGTAGAAGAGCGTTTTTCAAAAACACCTTCCAATGTCTGCATATCATCCGGTTGTTTGTCCAGATAGCTATCACAGGAAAACAGCGTAAAGCAGAAACTTATGATGATTACTATTTTCGATTTCATAGATTGTCTTTATTAGAAATTAATACTTAAACCCAGATTGACTGTTTTCATCAGGGGATAGCCACGACCATCCTGAGAGCCGGTTTCCGGATCCCATAATTTTACGTCGGGGGCAAAAGTGAGTAGATTCTCGCCGGTCAGGAAGAAGCGAACAGATTTTAATAAAAGCTTGTTTGCAATAGGCTTAGGTAAAGAATAGCCTATTTCCGCATTTTTCAGACGCAGAAAAGCGCCACTACGCTGCCACCAAGTGGAGTTCACGTAATTACTTCCGTGCCATCCGTCGCTATACAACAAAGGTAATTCGGCATCAAAATTCTGTTTTGCCGGATCGAAGTATTTACCTTCCAGGTCAGCCAGGAAAGAGGTTTGTCCAATGTTAGGATAATTGAACGGGAAATAAGCACCTCCCAAGAAGAAGGTCGTATTGGCAATTCCCTGGAAGAATAGAGAGAGGTCGAAACCTTTATAACTGGCACTAACACCGATTCCATACACTATTTCCGGCACATTGGAATACCCGATAGGCACCTCGTCGCTTGTATCGACAACACCGTCTCCGTTTATATCCTTGTATTTGATGTCACCGGGTTTTAGGTAAGAGACACCATATTGCGTCGGACTGTTTTCTATTTCCTCTTCAGACTCAAACAATCCCAAGGCTACCAAGCCATATTGCTGGTTATATCGTTGTCCGTTCCGGTTTCTGTATTTATCTATATAATCGGGTTGGTCATCGCTGATTTGTTTGTTACGGGCAAAAGTAAATGTGCCTCGTGCAGAAAGGAAAACATCTCCCAGTTGCTTGTCAAATTCTAACGTGGCATCAACTCCCCGGTTTTTCATTTTACCTACATTCGACCAAGGCATAGTAGTAACCCCTACGTAGTCAGGAATGGATTTGCGTTGTACAAAAATGCCATCACGTTTCTCCTGGAAGTAGTCTATTTGGAAACGTAATCCGTTAAACCATTGACTCTCCAGTCCGATATTTAACTTGGTAGAGGTTTCCCAGGAAACATTATTATTGGCATATTCGCCTACGGTGATCCCGCCAACCCAAGTATTGGATGTTCCCCAGTTAGTACCATTAGCACTATTGATAGTAGGAAGATAGACGAAACGACGACCTCCACCAATCTTATCATTCCCCGATTGTCCTAAAGAGACTTTTAGTTTTAGAATATCCAATGCCTCATATTTTCCCTGTAAAAACTTTTCATTAGAAACAACCCAGCCGATAGCTCCTGCCGGGAAGAAGCCGAAACGATGGCCACGGGCAAAGTTTTCCGATCCGTTATATCCAAAGTTCCCTTCAATAAAATAGCGATCGTCATACGAATAGGTCAGACGTCCTGCTAATCCTTGATTCCGGTATGGCAATGCCCCAATGGAAGAGGATGCGGCAATTTGGTATTCCCTTTGATTATACAGCAATAATCCGCCCACATTATGTTTCTCGCCAAATGTTTGGTTATATGTTATATTTCCTTCCAGATACAACGCACGTTCACCGTTTGCGTATGAAGTATATCCAAGCGTATTAGAGCCCAGTGAATTCTCTTCATAGATTAAATTTCCGCTTTCATCGCGATTTTTTGCATACCAGGTGTGTGGTGATCCTTCGCGCAGAATCTGATTCCAGCTGTTTGAGTCGTAAGAAAACTTTACGGTTGCTTTCAATCCGGGCGTAATCAGCTCCGAGAAGTCTTGTTCCAAAGCCATTATAGCATTGATTTTCGTCCACCAGTTGTCGTTATACCCTCTTTGTGTGAGCGTATTGTATGGGTTTGGAATATTTCCGCCGGTCGCTTCCGAATAACGACGATTCCCAAATTCATCTAAGTCGGGGTAATACAACGGCACCACATTGGGCGAAACACTCACCGCCTGGTTAAAAATAGTGCTGATGCTTTCATACGGTTGATGTTTCATTTCCAATACGCCGTTGATATTCAGCTTTAAGACCGTAGTGCGGTGTAAATTAACGTCGACATTGGAAACAAAATTGAATCGTTTATAATTGATTTCAGAGTCCCATTCATGCGAAGGATCTTTGATGAATAAACCATTTTCATTATAGAATGCCCCCGACACATAATAACGTGCAATGGGACCACCGCCCGTTACATTCAGGTTTACACGCTGGCTGGTGGTGTAATCCTTCATTAATTCATCTACCCAGTCAATCGAAGGATATAGATAAGGATCCGACTGGTTTCGGTATTTTTCTATTTCGGTTTCTGTGTATAAAGGAGCATAGCCATGAGATGTCCGCGCTATATTATACATATTAGCCCAGGTGGCTGAATTGGCTAATTTAGGCAGCTTGGTCGGAGCCAGTATACCACTTTGTATTTTCACATTTACATCCGGTTTTCCTTCTTTCCCACGTCGTGTATTGACAACGATAACTCCATTGGCACCACGCACCCCGTAAACGGCTGTTGCCGTAGCGTCTTTCAGTATCGAAAAAGACTCAATGTCTTCCGGGTCTAACAAGTCTAAGCTTCGTTCAACGCCATCCACCAGAATCAACGGGTTCTTGTTCTCACCGAAGGTACTGATCCCTCTAACCCAGAAATTGGAACTTTGCCCGGGCTCTCCACTCCGTTGTACTGCGATAACCCCTGCCAGGCGGCCGGCCAGACTATTACTGATCTTTCCGGTAGGAACTTTCAATCGATCTACATCAATGGTGGTAATAGCCCCGATTACACTCACTTTCCTTTGTGAACCATATCCGACAACTACGGCTTCTTCCAATTCAAAAGCATCTTCATCCAGCTTAAAATCAAGAATTTGTGGAGAAGAAATCGTTACCTCCTTGGGGGTATATCCCAAATAAGAGGCCACGACCGTTTGCCTGCCTCCGGGATATTCGAAAGAATAGTTCCCATCGACATCTGTTGTACTACCGATAGTGGTTCCTTTTAAAACGACAGAAGCACCGATTATTATTTCACCTGTTTTAGCGTCGGTCACACGCCCTCTTATTTCTGTTCTTTTGTCCTGAGGGGTGATAGGGAGGGGATTGGTTTGATAAAAGATTACCTGGCGATCTATGATCTTATATTGAGTGGAAGTGTTTTTTAGCGTTCGTTCCAGGATTTCTGTGATAGAATAGGTGTCTTCCGAGATTTCTACCGTTTTCGATAGATTGATCGTATTATCTTTATAGATAAAGATAAACTCACTGTTATCCTCAATTTCCGAGAATAACTCTTGTAGTGTTTTAACTCCCGCTTTGAGATTTATCTGTGTGTTTTGAGCATATAAACCTGTAGCAAAAGAGATGGATGTAGTGACTAAGAGTAAAAAAAGTGTAAGCCTCATAATGCGCCATGCTTTCCGTAATTCAAGAAAAGAATAACGGTGTATTCGATTTATTTTCATACATTTGTATATGTTTATAGGTTAAGAAAATGTAATTGTTTTTTTAATCTGGCTAACCGGGGAGTACTGGTACTACTTCCCGGTTTTGTAGTTTTTTCTTGTTCATGTTTCCATACTTTGTTTTTTTAGGGTTTAACATTAATTTCTATTTCATTTTCATTTATCTTGTACTCGATGGGGGTAGTGGTCGACAAGATCCGGAAAGTCTCCTGGATACTTTCTTTCAGATCCAGCTTTCCACTTATTGTTATCTGATCGGCTATCTGTGAATTGTAAGCTAAAGGAATATTGTAATAGCGCTCCAACCGCTTGAATATGTTGCTGAGTTGTTCTTTCTTTAAACGAAGAATACCCTCTTTCCAACAGATATAATCATGCACGTCTACCTGTTGCAAATACGTATCTCCTGTTGTTTTCTCATAGGTATATTTTTGATCAGGCTGGATAAGTGTATGTTGCTTTTCCCCTACTTTTTTTACATCGACAGCACCGGAAACCAATACGACAGAATAGGCCATATCATTTTTATACGCCGATATATTAAATGAGGTTCCCAAGACATTTATTTCTAACTGGTCGGTTTTCACTAAGAATGGCTTTTTCTTGTCGGGGGTAACCTCCAGATAAATCTCTCCATCCACAAATATTTCACGGCTGTTTTCAGCAAAGACAGAAGGATATACCACACGGGTTCCTGAGTTTATCCAGGCTTTTGTGCCATCGTTAAACGTTAGTGTCATTTTTTTCCCATAAGGGACATACAAGCGATTCAATTGCGTTTCTGCTGTCTGTTTTTTCTCTATTTTTTCGTTTTCAGAACGAATGCTTATATTCCCTTCCGTATCATGAGCCACCTCTACATCTTTTTCTTCTACTTCAATTTTGTCATTTTCGCCCAATACGATCAATATTTTTTCGGACAACTCTTCTTCATCCATTACTTTTGAAAGGATAGACTGATAGTCTGTTTCTTCTCCTTTCTGTTCTTTCATCTGCCAGTAAAAGCCAATTCCCAGGAGTAAGCATACCACGGCGGCATAGCGCAGCAAGACGGGTAGAAATAGCTTTTTGGATTTCTTCTGCGGTTCTGTAGCTTGTTCAATCTTTCTCCATAAGTTGTTTTGATGTTGTGCAGAAAATTCCTTCTCACGTACTTTGGTTCTGTTTACCAATATCTTTATCTCTTCAAGGATTGCTTCCAGTTCAGGTTCTTCGTGAATTTTATCATTCCAATACTTGTCGGATTCTGCCGTAGGAGATAGTATCCAATGGATCAAGAGCTCATCTTCCAGCAGTTTTTTTATTTTGTTTTCAATATCTGAAGGTGTTTTTGAGGCCATTATGTTGATTGTTTTTATAATAACACAATCAACAAGACCTTTTTGTACTCACAAAAAGTGTTTTTTTTACCTATTTGCAGAAAAAAGTAATAAAATCGATTGTTCTTATAGTAATTTTAGAAAAACAGGTAGATATAGAAGGAGGCAAATTCGGTACGGATTTTTTCCAACGTACGATACACTAAATTTCGGGCAGATTGGTAATTGATTCCTAATAGCTGGGATATCTCTTCGTAGGTCATGTCCATTTGAAATCGAAGATAGATAGCTTCTTTCTGACGATCCGAGAGGCATCGGTATAATTTTTCAAATTTTTCTCTCATCTCATCGTCTATCGAGTCATTTTCCCCCTCGGCTTCGTAATAAAAATCTGCCTGGAACTGTATCTCTTGTGGGGAATAATAGGTGATTTTTTCTTTTTGTTCAATAGCATTAAGTAGTCTGTTTTTCAAACCTTTGAACAGGTAGAAAAGCGGGTTTTCCAAAGCAGGGAGAGACTCTGCAGTCTGGAACAGCTTAACATATAAATCCTGCATGCAATCCTTGACCAGTTCTTCATCGACGCACAACTTCATTCCGTACCGATAGAGCAGATCGGATGTTAATCTAAAAAAAAGAGCCAGCGCATCACGATCACTTTTCCTTAGTTGTTCCCAAGCATGTAATATTTTGTCGGAGTCCTCTTTTCTCATGCCTTATAGATCATGTTCTCTCCTCCAAAGATACTTTTTTATCTCAAAATTCGGGAAAGTGACGCAATATAAATTCACTTATGGTCAATTTTCACACTCCGTTCGTTAAGCAAAACAGTGTTTGCTCAACGATTTACTTTAGCCTTTATTTCCCGGTTGAGTTTTTCTTTAGGATTTTTTCCTGTTCCTTTCGTGCTTCCTGGAAACGTTCGAAGTTTTTGTCCATTGTCTCTTTCTCTTTCTCGGGTACTTCGGGTAGTTCGTTGATCAGTTGCCGCAGATCGATCAGGTGCAACACGCTCTTTTTCCCATCAGGTGACAGCATCGGCTCTTCCGATACGGAACGGAAAAACATATCGTTGTAGAGTGATTCAAAGAAATAACGGTGGTAATGGAAGAAAGAGGGCTCGTATCTTCTTTTTATTTTCAGTGCCTCCTTTACATAGAGTAGTCGAATGAACAAGCCCTTTTGCCGGGCAGTCTCATCACTATAATTCTCAATACGGGATACATTCACCCCGGAAATGAAACTCAACAGATCCGTATTCTGAGGATCTTCCTGCCACGCCTTGTAATAGAGTTTGTCGGCCATATCGTACTTGCCGTCTTTGCGGTAGGTTTCCGCCCGGAAACGCAATAACTGACGGGTGAAAACAGGATTGGGCTTCATGTTTTGTTCTGCTTTATCAAGGAGTTCATAGGCTCTTTTCCGGTCGTATGTTTTCCCTAAAGCCGAGCCTAACAACAGGCAAACCTCTACCGAGGTCGAATCCATTTCATAGGCATATTCCAAAGGTTCTATGGAATTCATGAACTGCCCGGCGTAATAGCGCGAAGCACCGGCATATTTTATCGTGAGATAGGTGGAATCGCCTGCGGCCATCAGATTGGAATAGGTGGTGTCGGCCTCGGCATAAAGCTTTCCTAAGAAGAGCGCCATCCCCCGGTTTTGCTGGAGCAGCCGGTTGTCCGGATTATAGTAGACAGCCGTATCACAGATCGCTATTGCCTCTTCTATATAATCGCCGCCCAACCGCAGCATCGTGTTGATAAGGCTGCTGGCCAACGAAACGTTTTCGCGGTTTGCACTGTACGCTAAGAAATAATAGAAGACAGCAGACATAGGAATCTCCATCCGGGTAAAACAATCGCCTATATTTCGCAGCAATACCGGATTATCCTCGTCTTCTACACGTAATTTTTCATACCATTCCACAGCCGTTTCGTAGTTCCCCAACTGTTGATGCAGGCGGGCAATCTGGTAGTTAGCATAGAAATTGGTGCTGTCGGTTTGCAATACCGTACTGAAGTAATGTTCGGCATCTTTAGCTCGCCCCATATTAACCGCCATACGACCTAAGGTATTCAATATATCCACATTGGTGCTGTCCATTTTCAGACATAGCATATAATGCTGATAGGCCTGTGGATAACGCAACAGTCCTTCATAAGCCTGTCCGATCGCATACAGGTTGGTATAGGTGGAATCGGCTTCCGACAACGTCTCCGCATGCGCCAACACCTCCTTATATTTGCGCTGACCTACTAATTCTTGCAACGAGATCTCCTGGGCCGCTCCGGTGAGAGTGAAGCAGCAGAATAGTAAAAGTAACTTTTTCATATGTTTATTTTTTTCTATTGAAGCCTGAATTGTATAGGCATAGTATATTTTACCCGAACAGGTTTGCCTCTTTGTTCGCCCGGTACCCATTTGGGCATCGAAGTGACCACACGCAAAGCCTCTCTATCTAAAGAAGGATCTTGCCCGCGAACGACCTCTGCGTCTACGATCGAGCCATCTTTCTCTACAACGAATGAGACGACAACACGTCCCTGAATCCCATTCTCCTGTGCGATAATAGGATATTTAATGCTATTGCCTATAAACTTCAGAAGTGCTGCATCGCCCGCCGGATAGTGGGGCATCTTTTCCACTACGGTAAATACAGCTTCTCCTCTCTCTTTTTCCGCGAGACGGAACTGAATCGGTATGGTATATTTTACGTTGACAGCCTTTCCTCGTTGCCTGCCCGGTTCCCATTTGGGCATTTCGCTGACAACACGAATAGCCTCAGCATCCAAAGAGGGGAAAATCCCTGAAACTACTTCCGGATTGCGCACCATTCCATCACTGCCAACAATAAAAGAGACCATGACCCTACCGTCTACCTCTTTCTCTACTGCATCTTTGGGGTAATGTAAATTGTTGTTGATGAAAGTAACCAATGCCGCGTCGCCTTGTGGAAACTGAGGCATTTGCTCTACCACGGCGAATATTTGTTCATTTATCTGTTCTTCGGCTGTCGCTTCTTCGACCACTAAAGGAGCGGAAGGAGGCAAGGCGTGTCCTACATCCTGGGCGATCCGAGCCAAGGCCTCTATATTGCTTAATACCATTAACGCTCCCAATAGAGGGATAAAAGTCAGGTATTTCGTTCGGTTTATGCCTTTGCTTCGCTTTTTATTCATCATACCGATACGGTTCTTCAAGTGCAATACATTGAAGCTGTTATACAGATGGGCACTATGGCTATGATGAGCCAACCCTAATAGGTGGTATTGATAGCTGCGGCTGTCATAGCCCGACTCCAGTACCCGGTTGTCGGCTAAATATTCCAGGTTATGGCGCACCTCTCTTTTCAATAGCCATACAAAAGGATTAAACCAACAAACGATTGCTACCAGTTCGCTAAATATAACATCCAATGAATGCCATTGACCGACATGCGTCTTTTCATGCGTAAGAATTTCGTCCAGTTCCGGTTCTGTATGGCTTTCCGGATGAATAAATATCAGCTTGAAAAAAGAGAATGGCCCGGCCGGTTTGCGAAGCCGATGAACCGGTGTTCCCTGCAACAGCTCTTTTTTGCTCTTGTGAGCCAACCACAGAATGCTTATCAACTGAGTGGTAAAACGGACAATAAAGAACAACGCCAGGGCTCCGTAGGCAAACCATAAACCGATGTGCAATAGGTCTTTCCAGGCAAATGCAGTAACAACCTCCCCCGATGCCGGCGTCGCTGCCGGAGTAATCATCGAGGAATAAATCAAGATGACTTCTGCCATTGGTTCCTGTGCCTTTAGCCAATCCTGAATATTAAACAGGGGATAAATCAATGCCAGAGCAAAGAAGGCTAACAGGATGGTACGGCGCAGTTTAAAGAAGGTATCTTTATAGAAAAAAAGCCGGTAGAAGGCATAAAAGAGTGCAAAAGCAACATTTACCTTCAGAAAGTAGGCAAATTCAGGACTCATAGGCAGAAAGAATTGATGGGTTATTCTTTTCCTTTTTCAATCATATGGATGATCTCTTTCAGATCGTCAGACGAGATCTTTTGCTCTTTGGCAAAGAAAGAAACCATTTCTTTGTAAGAATCGGCGAAATAATTTGTCACAACACCGCTCATGAACGTTCGTTTGTATTCGCTTTTTGCAATTAAAGAATAATATTGATAGGTATTGCCACAACGACGAGCCTTCACGTACTTCTTGCGTTCCAGGTTCTTAATGACCGACGCCAACGTAGTGTAAGGCGGTTTTTCCTCTTCCTCGAAAGTGGCTAACACATCTTTCACGAAGCAAGGCTCGGTACGCCAGACGCGACGCATAACATCCTCTTCCTGTATGGTTAATTTTTCCATTATGATATATTTTTATAGTACGATCTTACAAATCTACGATTCGATCGTAAAGAATCAAAAGGAAAGGAGTTAAATAGTATTAAATTAACCGGATATCCTTATTCCTTTATGATTTTGTGGCGGCTGGTTCCCTGGGATGTTTGTATGGAGAGAATATAAATACCCGGCTGTTGTCCGGACAGGGAAACATATTGTTTTGAATCGCTACTGCGAATCACTTCCTGTTTCACTAAGCGGCCGGACAGATCATAAAGTGAAACACTTTGTATTATGATGGTTTCAGGCACAGATATGGTCAGTCCTGTTTGCACACGGGTCGGGAATACCTGAATGGCCTCTTCGAGCCGGATCGCTTCGTTAGACACTGGTGATTCGGCATAAACAGGAAGCGCTTGTGTCACCCTCGATTCTCCGCGGATCGCGCGCCACTCATACCCTTCCGGTTTGTAATACATACGAATCATATCCCCCTCTTCGATCTCGTCGGTAATGGTTAATTCCCACCCCTCTTCTTCCCATACGACATGACCTGCCTCAAAGATACCCTGCTCTCCCTCTTCAGTCATATCCATAGCGACAAGCTTTTGCTTCCGATTGCCATTTCTATCTTCCAGGAAGAGAGCCATCTCTCCCGAAAAGTCGCGCATACTATAATCATATATAAAGCTGAAATAAAACAGGAAGGGTTCGTCTTTGACAATGTGTTCTACGTTTGTATACAGGCCGAAGGTGTTCTTGGGTTTATTGGTTGTTATGTCGGCAGGAATATAATCGATGAAATAGATTTCGTTATTGATCCGGGAACCCTCTTGCGCTTTTTGCAAACCGAGGATGGCGTCCTGGTAGTAGTTATATCCCAGACCGGCTCCGACACCACCCGTTCCTCCCTGGGCAGGGCGCAGGTTTGAGAGGCGGTAATAGCCGTCGCACGATCCGCTCCAGCCCCAATTGAGGTGAAAATATTGGGCTGTCTGATCGTATCCGTCGATGACAAACTGATGTCCTTGATTGAGATAGGTGGATCCTCCGTAGATAACAGGGCGGTTTTCATCCAACTCCTTTTTGATCATCTCTTCCCATTCTGCCGTTGAGTAGAGGCCACGCAGGCGTAAAACACTGCCATTATCGTATCCGAAATGCTCGCAGAGGGCAGGAATAATATACTGGGCATAGGCTCCGCTGCTGGTCGATTTATAATCCATCTCCACGGCGGCACCGCAATGAAACATTAATTCGGCTACCGCTTCCGCTTCTTGTTCATTCCATGTAGGCGCATTCTCTACCTTGAGGTATTCGAAAAGCATATTGTCCCAATCGTATTCCGTGTCAAAAGAGGCAGAGACCGTCATTCCTTTTTTTCTGGTGGTGTATTCTATACTGCCTGTTCCCCTCTCGGGCCATTGGTGATAATGCATCACAATGGCCATAGAGGTGGCTACACATCCCGCTACGGAAAGCACCCCGTCATCTAATGGGCATAGGTTATAATAGGGCTCCAGTTGATCCCATTTGGCCGTGGGCAATTCAAGTCCGGGTGTTATAACATCTGCTTTTGTTTCATACGACAGATTTTGCCACTCCTCCTTGATTTCAGGGGAGGGCGTAATGTTTTGTTCGATCGAATACAATATCTCCTGTTTATAGAAATCCAGCCAGTAGGCCAGGTTATCAGGCATATTTTCGGTCTTGAAGCTGCCCGATGTCGCATAGCCTAAAACAGGGTAGGTTGCATCGTCGCCGGAGACAATCACAAAGCCTCTGTCGGAGGCCACATTGTAGACATAAAACAAAGGATCCCTGCCTGCGCGCAAGCCTTCATTCACTTCGCCGGTATAGACAAGCGTCAACGGCGAGGTGCTTCTCAGCGAAGAGAAAGAGGCGGCAAACCGGGAAGCAATTCCCCGGGCTGTGTTTTCACTAACGGGAGCCGCATACGCGAAGAGAACGGTAAATAGAAATGTGAAGGTAAGCCCTATATGGATAAGCGTTTTTTTAGCTTGCATCGTTTTGATATTTACT
The DNA here is from genome assembly GCF_029893085.1 of Parabacteroides sp. PFB2-10. Lineage (GTDB taxonomy): Bacteria > Bacteroidota > Bacteroidia > Bacteroidales > Tannerellaceae > QVMG01. The sequence goes on along the minus strand of NZ_JARXWI010000001.1, from coordinate 390,746 downwards.
GTTATAGCAATCGTAGGAAGTGCAAATATAGAAGTATTTGCGCACATAACAATAAATCGTGCCACTTAGAGCCCGGGAGGGACTTGGTTTGATTCTCAATAAAAAGACACATCAAATCGCTTGAATCATAAACGGTATATCAGGATTAAAAACTTTTTCCAAATACCGGCGTATACGCACATTGACTTTATAACTCCGTTTAATTTCTTTTAAAAATTAAGACCTTATAGTCCTGTTTTAGTTTTTAAAGTGCAACAAAATCAGCAAGTCGTTATCTTCTTCACCCATCTCGCTAACGATCTTCTTTAGCTCTCCACTAAGTTTGCCTTTTTCCAAAGCTTCTTTCAGCACCCCGACTTCATACTGCAAGACACCCACTTTGACATTGTTTGTCGGGTTTACATTATTGATGGGATCTAACGTAATGTTGGCATCCTTAAAATCATCAAACACAATCTTCTGTGTAAACAGGGAACCATCTCGTTTATCTCTCACCAAATAAGTTGTTTTCAACGGTCCCGGTGTAGCCTTAACCAACGTCATGGTCTGAATAAACTCATAATTACCGACTTCGAACAATGTGTTCATATAGGTGATCTGTTTCATCTCTTTGATCGGAGGAGTTCGTACAAAAACAGGGGTAAGAGATTGGTTTTTTTGGTAGTAAAACATCGTATCTGTTTCCTGATTATAAAGGAGAAATCCATCTCGGTAATTGATAATATGAGTTTTTCTTCCAAGAATAAAACCACCCAAAGGGCTGGGAGCGCCCGGCTCCGGTTTTATTCCAAGGATTATATTGGTGTCTTCAGGAATTAACGGATACTCCAGTACCTGTCCGTCTTTTTTCGATATACGAACAAAAGGATGTTCATATAAATCCCCTTCGATTTGGCCAGCACTTCTCGCTAAATCGTAGAATAACAGGGAGTTTTTGTCAAAGTTATAAGGTCTTTCAACGATTGAGCCTTTTGGTAATGAAAGTGTTCGTTTATATTCTCCTGTTGACGAATACACCAAAAGTTTATGCTGTCTTGTGTCATTAACAAAAAGTTCATCATTCTCTTCATCATATAAGGATGCTGTTATTGAAACATATTCTTCCGGGCCATTTCCACGCCGACTAACTTTTGATTTTGGTTTTCCATCTAATGTAAAAAATAAAAACTCGCTTGCTCTCCAGTTTCCGATCACAATGGTTTTATCCGTAACGCCGACAACGGAACCCTGAACCAAGTATTTATCATCTGCCGCATCAAGTTTTACATACGAAATATCAGCAATATCCTTCAGGTTAAGCTCTTTCTCTGGATAATCCTGGCTGATATCGATCTCGATAATATCGCCTTGCTTTTGAGGAGATAAACAGGCGGAAAAGAAAAAGAGACAAGCTATAATCGGTAAAAGAAAACCTATTCTTTTATTCCTAATGTCATGAATTATTCTTTTCATTTTGTATTAAGTTAAATAAAATATATAATTTGCAAATATACTGACACATATTTTGTTGCAATGTATATATTTTTTTTAAATAAAAGACCATTTTGCCACTGCCCCTCCGAGGGATCAGCTTTTTTCGAAATGTTAAAATCGCGATTGTAAGCAAAATGGCCGTTTTGCTTACAAATCCATACGTTAAAAAATGTTTCTCCCGGGAGTTTGTCTCCGAAGTCCCGGTATTTTGGCAAAAAAGTCCCGCCGAAATTTCAAATCGTAAGTTGACATATTCGGCGGGAGGGGGTGTAATTAACGTATGTTAAGAGAATTGGATATCACATAGGGGGTGTATTTTTACATATAGCTGGATCAATAGGTATGCTCGTTGTTTTCCATCTCCTGGCTATCGATCTTACGCAGGTCGAGCGAACGCCATGCATAAAAGATATAAGCCAATACAAAGGGGATGAGGATCGATACATAGCTCATGGTTTTCAATGTGAACAGGCTGGATGAACTGTTTTCGATTGTCAGCGAGCTTTGCAGGTCGACAACCGATGGATAGTAGGCCGTATTGTTCCAACCGGCGCATAAGAGCAGAGCCAATACGGTCAGTACGGTTCCGATGCCCGTAAACCAGATTCCCTTTTTCCAGCCTTTCGTATAGATTGTTTTTCCAATCCCGAAAAGAACTGCCACGACACCAATCAATAAGACTGCCAGTACAGCCGGCATCTCGATCAGGTTGATAAAGTATTTGTAAGGCTGCATAAACACCTCTTTCGTCTCCGGGTTGACAGCGAATCCTTCAGATAACAGTGTATGGATAAGGAAAGCCAGGAAAAACACCAGGAAGAGAATGGTTTCCGGCAATAGGCGTTTGCGACTCAGGGTATAGATCTCTTCGTCGTCGATGTTGTTGATGAAATAGAGCAAAGCCAAAACGCGTGCCAGGAAGAAGAGGGCTACGCCGAGACATACATTCCATATCACCAAGACCGCCTCCAGACCGTGCCACGGATTGGCCCAGGTGGAGATCACAGGCATGGCAATGTCGGTCAGTTGCTCTTTATTAACCAAGAATTCCGCTCCGTTGAAGAAGGTTCCGACGGCTGTTCCCAACAGGATAGGTGCGCCAATGCCATTGATCATCAGAAAGGCCTGGTAGGTTTTTTTGCCGAGCAGGTTGCCCTTCTTGGCCTGGTATTCATACGATACCGCCTGAATAACAAAGCAAAGTAGTATGAGTATCCATACCCAGTAGGCGCCACCAAAGCTGGTGGAATAGAAGAGGGGGAAAGAGGCAAAGAAGGCTCCGCCGAAAGTGACGAGGGTGGTGAAGGTGAATTCCCATTTGCGTCCGGTGGAGTTCAATAGCATCTTTTGTTTGAGTTCACTCGTTCCCAGGGTGGTGATCAGCGATTGTCCTCCCTGTACGAACAGGAGAAAGACCAACAGGGCTCCCAACAATGAGATCAGGAACCACCAGTAATATTGTAATATATGATATGTGTCCATGTTTTCTAATTATGAATTATCAATTATGAATTATGAATTCTCAATTGTTTCCTCCGGTCCTTTCCGAATCGCTTTCAGCATAATGCCTATTTCGGCGATAAGTAGGATGGTGAAGAGGGCGAGAAACAGGAAGAAGGTGAGCTGCACCGAGCTTGTTGCCAGTTTGGATATAGAGGCGCCGACGGGCAGAATATCCTGGATGGCCCAGGGTTGACGTCCCACTTCGGCTACGATCCATCCGGCCTGTCCGGCAATATACCCCAATGGAATAGTCCACAGACTGACATATTGCAGCCATTTGGCCTGTTCAAACCTGCCCTTTCTTTCCCACACAAGCGCGATGATGAAGAGCAGGATAAAGAATCCGCCCAATAATACCATGACACGGAAAGAATAGAAGGTAAGGGCGACATTGGGCACCAGTTCGTTCACATCGCGTATGTAGCCATACCCGAAATAGTCGAAATTGGCGTTAAGCGTAGTCAATGCCTGGCTGGCTTTGACCTCGTTTTTCTCTTTTTTAGCTGTTTTGTAGTCGGCCAGGGCTTTGATAGCCGTCTGTCCTCTGTGGATTTTCTCCTGGGCGGAAAGCGCTACCTCTCCATTGTGTGCTGTGTAACCTCCTTCGATCAGGTCGGTGATGCCCGGCACAAAGGCCTTTAGATCGCGCTCAGCAAGGAAAGAGAGCAATTTGGGCATCTGGATGTTGAAAATGAAGGGATTTTTTCCGTCGTCGTAGGTCTTTTTAGACGGGTTAAGCATACCGATGACACTGAGCCCGGCTCCTTTCTCTCCCTCGTAGAGACCCTCCATGGCCGCCAGCTTCATAGGCTGTTTCTGAGCCACGTTGTAGGCCGAACCGTCGCCGGTCCACAGGATCAATAAAGAGGCCACCAAACCGAAGATGGCTCCGATCTTAATGCTGGCCAAGGCAAACCGGGTACTTCGCTTTTTCAAAAGATACCAGCTGCTGACACCCATCACAAAGATGGCACCCAATACCCAGCCGGAGAGGACAGAGTGGAAGAATTTGTTGATAGCAAACGGCGAGAAGGCGACGGCAAAGAAGTCCATCATCTCGTTGCGCACTGTGTCGGGATTGAACTCCATTCCCACGGGATATTGCATCCAGGCGTTTGCCACGAGGATCCAATAGGCCGAGATAGTAGCCCCCAGGATGGTCAGCCAGGTCGATGCCAGGTGGAATTTCTTGCTTACCTTATTCCAGCCAAAAAACATGACAGCGATAAAGGTGGCTTCCATAAAGAAGGCGAGGATCCCTTCGATAGCCAGGGGGGCACCGAAGATGTCACCGACAAACCAGCTGTAGTTCGACCAGTTTGTGCCGAATTCAAATTCAAGGATAAGCCCGGTAGCTACGCCAATGGCAAAGTTGATTCCAAAGAGTTTCATCCAAAACTGTGCCGTCTTTTTCCAGAAGACATCGCCTGTTTTGTAGTAGATCGTTTCCATAACCGCCTGGACGACTCCAAGGCCTAAGGTTAATGGTACGAACAGCCAGTGATACATGGCGGTCAGCGCAAATTGCGCCCGTGACCAATCAATGAGAGAAGTGTCAATTGTTTCTAACATATGTGTAAGCTTTAAGGTGTTGCCCGTTCAATTAATTCACTCGAGACATATTCCTGCTTGGCCTCTTTGGTGTCAAACCGGTTGAGGTATCTGGGAAAAAAGAAAATTTTAAGAATTACAAACATTATGAACAGCTTAATTAAAATAATGGCCCACAATGTTTTCCCCAGGGTCATCTCCCGGAAACCTTCCCGATAAAAGTGAAAGATACGCAAAGGAATAGATTGTTTATTCATGATTTTCGGAGTTTAATTCACAGTTACAAAGTCGCTTAAGATATAGATGTCAAATGTAGATAAAATGGCTTCTGCCAGTCTTCTTTTATAAATAGATTTTATCGATAGACTTATAAATGCCATCGAACAGTATGTCTCCCCTTTCATATTAATAAACAGATTTATTGTTAAAAAAGTTTATTTTGCAGGTGAAATAGACAAGAAGAAACTTGGCACACTCATTGCTTTCTTTATATTTGCATTTGGCTGATTGGGAGAAGAAGAATGACAGCAGCCAAAAGAATTATATGTAGTATTAACTTTTAAAAATAATATTATTATGTCAAACATCTCAAGACGATCCTTTCTGCAAAGAGGGACTGCCGCTGCTGCGGCGTTTACAATTGCCCCCAGTGCGATTCTTGGTAAGAGTCATGGCTATACGGCACCGACAGATAAGCTGAACATTGTCGGTATTGGTATTGGCGGGCGTGGCGCAGGTGTGTTGCGTGGGTTGGAAACCGAAAACATCATTGCTTTATGTGATGTGGACTGGAAGTATTCCAAACCGGTTTTTGAGAAATATGCTACGGCAAAGAAATATTGGGATTACCGCAAACTGTATGATGAGATGGGGCAGTCGATCGACGCTGTTATGATTGCGACGGCCGACCATACCCATGCGATTATTGCTTCGGAAGCTATGACGATGGGCAAGCATATCTATTGTGAAAAGCCGTTGACCCACTCTGTTTACGAATCTCGTCTTTTAACGAAACTGGCGGCCAAACATCAGGTGGCTACGCAGATGGGTAACCAGGGCTCTTCCGACGAAGGCGTGGATCTGGTGTGCGAATGGATCTGGAATGGTGAGATCGGGGAGGTGACCAAGGTGGAAGCATTTACCGACCGTCCTATCTGGCCGCAAGGATTGCCGACTCCGGAAAAGGCCGACAAGGTGCCCTCTACGCTCAACTGGGATCTGTTTACAGGACCGGCAGAATTGCGTCCGTTCAGTAATATCTATCATCCGTGGAACTGGCGTGGCTGGTGGGCGTATGGAACAGGAGCCTTGGGCGATATGGCTTGCCATATTCTTCATCCGGTGTTTAAAGGATTGAAACTGGGATACCCGACGAAGGTACAGGGATCTTCCACTTTATTGTTGAGAGACTGCGCGCCGCAAGCACAATATGTGCGCCTGATATTCCCTGCCCGCGACAATATGCCGAAGGTGGCTATGCCGGGTCTGGAGGTGCATTGGTATGACGGTGGCTTGCGTCCGAATATGCCGGAAGGATGGCCTGCCGGACGTAATATGGATGACTCCGGAGGTGGTGTGATCTTCCACGGAACAAAAGATACGTTGATCTGTGGTTGTTATGGCAAAAGCCCCTGGTTGTTGTCAGGCCGTGTGCCCGATGCTCCGAAGGTATGCCGTCGTGTGAAGGATGCTATGAATGGCGGACACCAGCAAGACTGGGTGCGTGCTTGTAAGGAGAGTGCCTCTAATCGCGTGAAGCCTAAATCAGACTTCTCGGAAGCAGGCCCGTTCAATGAAATGGTTGTGATGGGTGTATTGGCTGTTCGTTTGCAGGAATTGCATAAGGAATTGCATTGGGATGGTCCGAATATGCGCTTTACCAACATTGCGGATACCGACGAACTCAGAATTGTTATCAAAGACGGCTTTACGATCAAAGACGGTCACCCCTCTTTCAATAAGGAAAAAACGGATCCGATCAATGCCAAAGCCTTTGCCGAAGAGTTGATCAAACATAACTATCGCCAGGGATGGAACCTGACGGATATGCCGAGATAATGAACTAAAACAGATAAAAGTTATCATGAAAAAGTTATTTTATATAATAGGAATCGTTGTTATTATCGGAGGTCTTTCCGGCTGTAATAGCAAGAATAAACCGGCAGGAGCCGAAGCAGCTTCCACGAAGGCCGAGGTAGAAATGGTGCAATTGGGTGATTTCTCTTTCCCGAAAGATGCGGATGGTTGGATCACTATATTCAATGGTAGGGACTTTAACGGCTGGAGAGGTTACAACCAAGAGTCTGTTCCCAAGAAATGGACTATTGATGATGGTGCGATCAAATTCAATGGAACGGGAGCTGGTGAAGCACAAGATGCCGATGGAGGAGATCTTATCTTTGATTATAAATTCAAAAACTTTGAACTTTCGTTCGACTGGATGGTGGCGAAAGGATCAAACTCCGGTATTTTCATTCTTGCCCAGGAGATAGAAGGGTTGCCAATCTACTACTCTTCTCCTGAATACCAGATTTTGGACAATGACAATCACCCGGATGCCCGGTTGGGAAAAGACGGCAACCGCAAGTCGGCTTCTCTGTATGATATGATCCCGGCTGTACCGCAAAATGCGAAGCCTTTCGACGAATGGAATACAGGCGCTATCCTTTGTTTCAAAGGAACGGTGGTGCATTTCCAGAATGGTGAAGCAGTGGTTGAGTATCATTTGTGGACCGATCATTGGAAAAGCATGATCGATAACAGTAAATTCAAGCAAGGAGGAGCTCATCCCGAAGCATATGATCTGTTGATCAATTGTGGTGGCCCTAACCGGGAAGGTGTGATTGGCTTCCAGGATCATGACGATGATGTATGGTTCCGTAATATCAAAGTGAAGATCCTTGATTAAGAAAAGGTTCCTTTCTACTATAAACAAAGAAGGTCTTTAAGGTTTTATCCTTAAAGACCTTCTTTGTTTTATGAGTGAACGATTACAATCCCTGCAGAGTCAGGTTGCTATAATTCTTTCCGTTAAACCGGATCACACGCCGGCTGTCGCCGTTGTTTATCTTCACTTTGTAATTGTCTCCCACTTTTTCGGTTTGCACATTCAGCCCGTTGGTCTGGAATTTTCCATATTTCATCTGATTTGCTTCCACATTGAACTTGGCAGCCTTCTCAAGGTAAAGGGTCGCATTCGAATAGCTTCCTTCCAGGTTGAATCGGGAAAGACGACTGTCTATTTTTTTGATTTTCAGGTTGCTGTAGCTGAATTGAGAGGCATCGAATGACTCCTTCAGGTGTTTGATGTCGATATTTCCATACTTGAGTCGTAAATCAATGCGAACAATCGAGTTTATATCGATATTCCCATAACTATTGTCTACCACGAGATCTACGATATCCCCCAGTTTTAGATTGGAATATTTGCTTATGCAATGGATATCTTCTGCCTCTCCGATCGTGATATCACCGCTATACGACATATCTAATACAGCATTTTTCAGATTGACAACCTTCAGGTTACCATATTTCTGTACCACATCGAACCGACCGGTGAAATGACCTCCATGAATGTTTCCGTAAGCAATATCTATGGAGGTGTTGCCTTTATTCTGCGTGGGCATATGGATATTTCCGTAGCGCACTTTCAGGTTGGAGGCAAGCGTAGATGGCATCGATATGTGGTAGTCGATCTTTATCCGCTCGTTGTTGCGGTTGCCTCCAAAGGTTTTCAGGTTTGTTTTGCCATATACCGTGCCTCCTTTTTGGTCGAAGTCGATACTGACATAATTCAACAACTCTTTTACGCGTGCCTCATTGCGGGCGCTTGCCTCCACCACAACGCGTATCTCTACTTCATTCTTGGTCCAATGCGTGATGGTTATATCCCCGTATTTGTTGTCGATATCCACTTTGTCCGAAGAGTTTACCTTATATGTTTTCGCATATTCACGCCGGTTGCTTTTGTCCTGTACATAGTCTTTCCCCGAAGCGCAGTTCGATCCGATCACAAGGAATAACAGGATCAGTAATGTGTTGCGTACTTTACTCATTGTTTCCATCTTCTTTATTTTTTATTGTTTGTAGTTATCCATTTGATTCAGCATAAACTGAAGGCTCGACAAGCTGTTTTCATATTGCTGATTCATCACCAGCATCGCCTCTTCCGAGCAGGGAAGAGTGGGTAGTATCTCCTCTTCAAATGTTCGGCAATCCGATAATACTTCCTGGCTTGCCTCCAATAATTGAGCGCTTCCCGGCGTGGGAGCAGCCTTGTGATAGTCCTCCATCTTTGCCATTAGGTTGTTCATCCGCATGGTGTAAAACAGTTGCACCTCTTCTATCTCGCACAGATTGTCCACAGGCTCCTCATTTGTAAAGGAATCGATCGCAGGACGTAAGAAAATCAACAGGGCAATACAGGCGGCAGCCACAGCTCCATAGATATAATAAATCGAAGCGGAGCGCTTCCGCCGAGGTGGTAGTTTCCGTTCGAAGCGTTCCAGATGTCCTTCCGGCAACTCCACCTGGTCGAATGCTTCCCGGTTCTTGTCTACGAATTCTTTTAATTTATCCATGACTAATTTCGTTGAATCATTTCTACTAATTTGCGTTTCGCCCGCAGATACTGGCTGCGGACACTCGATGGCTGCAGGTTGAGAATCGATGCGATCTCTTCCATGTCATAGCCTTCGAAGAGATAGAGCGTTAATACCACCCGGAAGCCTGTTGGCAGGCGCAAGGCCGCCTCTTTGACCTGTTCGACCGAAGCCATGATCGCCTCTTCCTGTTCATCCTCCTCCGCTTCCGCTTCCATGGCCATGGTGGGTGTCAGCTCCTCGGTCGGTATGTGTTGCCGCCGCACATAATCGATGGCCGTGTGTACGGCGATCTGGTGTATCCAGGCTTCGAAACTATGTCCCTCCTGGTATTGATCGATGCGGCTAAACACTTTCAGGAAGCTGTCCTGCATCGCCTCTTCCGCTTCTTCTGCATTCCCGGTGATGCGCAGGCAGGCGACATACAATAGGCGCGCAAAGCGGCGATAGAGGTTCAGTTGCGCGTTTCGCTCCTGGCGCCGGCAACCTTTGATCCAGTGTAAGACTTCCTTATCCATTCATTTCTATATACGATGGTCGATCGGAGAATGTTGCATAAAGATAGGATAAAACTTCTTTTTATAGTATGACTGCACGCAGATGAGGCAGTTAAAGCGCAGTCGTACAAACGGTGCAAACAAAAAAAAGAGGCATCATCGCGACGCCTCTCTCCCTGAACTAAATGATAAAAATAAAAGTTATGTGGGAAGGTTTCTAGTTAATTGTCTCAAAAAAATTTATATTTAGGGACGTGTTTCCGGATTTTTCTTCCGTAACAGTCTCTTTGTCCGAATTGTACTCCAGTTCAAACGTCTTTTCTCCATTGAACGTTTTAAAGTGAACCTTCAGCTTTACCGTTTCACCCTCCGTTTTCGGTAGGGAAGAAAGGTCGAAACAAACGATCCCGGCAACAGCTGCTTCTGCAGGATCCTTATAGGCATGATGGCGGAATTCCACTTCATACGGATTCTCACTATCCGTTACGGGCAACAAATTGATAAAATGCTTTTGCATACCACCGTAGTTGAATTTGAAAATCACATTCAAATATCCGCCTCCGACCCATATGTCCTTGACAGCTACCGGATCGGTGCCATAATACGAGTCATTCTCCTCTCCTTTGTCTTCTGCAATCTCTTTGGTCAGAATCGGATCAACACCATTTACTTTTACGTAATGGTCGAAACCGTCTTTCTTATCACTCAAAATAGTGAAATTCAACCAGGTTCGCTGACCTACTGCCAAATTATGTCCCAGATAATAACCCGCTGCCGGCCAAAGGGTCGTACCATTATCCATTTTAAAATAATGACTTCCTCCATCCAGAGATTCAACTGTTGCTACGCTTAACCAGTAATCGCCCAGCGAGTAGCCGTCGTCATTCGAACAGGATTGAAATAGCAGGGATGCACTGATAATCCCAGCTATTAATATTAACTTCAACTTTTCCATACTTTTCATCAACATAATATTATTTCTTTTCTGCTTACACATATGTAGATGAAGCCTTTAAGCAAAAGGCTGCAAACAAAAACTATAAAAAATGTTAATCAACTCGAGTTCTATGTGAAATTAGTAAAAGAGTGGTGTCTGGTGTGCTCAATCTGGTATATGTTTTTCAATTCATCATTAACAGATTCAATCACTCCCGCTCACGAAGCAGGATTCGGTTGGCTAATGGAATTTCTCCTCCTTTCATATAGTTTCTCATTTTATAAACAAAGTGGATGCCATCGACGAATAAGATCTCTTTGAGTTTCTGGGAATACATTCCCTATCAGCATAAAGTTTGCCGGATGCCTTTTCTATGAAACTATCCATGGACAAAAGTTTCCTATCATCTACATTGCCTTGAATGATGACAAAGTTTATGATCTCGCCTTTACCATTGATGATTATATGTAGCTTAAAACCTAAAAAACATTCATGAGAAGCTACTCAGAAAACAATTCTTCCGGATCAATAAGTCATACATTGTCAATTTGCAACACATCGATTCGTTCGACAACAACGATGTATACATTAAAAATCATGCCGTAGCCATAGGAAATATTTATCAGGAAGCCTTTTTCGACAAGTTTATACACAAAAGGCTATAAGGCAAATATCTATCCCTTAGTTGGCATTGTCTTTCAAATTTTTCTTCTCTTATAATCCTTTGTCCGGTTTGGACTGTTATATTTACAAAACAGAAAGAATGGATATTATGGAGAGAAAAAGAAACATTCGATTCGCATTGTTCCGGAGGTTGTTTCCCGTTTGGCTGTGCTGTGTATTGCCGCTGAACCTATGGGCACAGGAGGTATTTTATCCGACGGAGAACCGTCTCTTCCATATAGAGCGCAGTAAGAACCGGAATCTGGTATGCTATGACGCACATCTGACGGAGGGAAAATTGGACAGCAAAAAGCCGTTGGATGTCTATTGGATCGACCGGGAAGAGGCACCGGGTAAACGGAAAGGGCTGACGGCCATTCAGCGACGTATGGCCTATGGCTATAAACTGGTTGCCTCGGGAGAGGACAGCGCCCAGATCACCCTTACGGCCTACTCCGGGCGTGTGTTGAGAATCCGGAAGCTTAACGGGAAATATGTTTGCGTGATTCAGATCAATAACCGTCCTGCCATCTTGCATTCTTTATATGTACAGGCGAAACCCAAAGATTCTCTAAGTGTGGAGTATGTTGAGCTGCGCGGAAAAGACATGGAAACAGGGGAATTGCTTACCGAACAGGTGACGCCTTAGTACTTTTTTTCTCTCCTATTGAAAAACATTATGTCATTTTATTGGTTGTTATTACAATATTTTGTTTCGTTTTTCGTATTTATTATGGCAAATAGATTGTATAACAGAATAAAAAGAAGCAAGTTGATATGTGTGGAATAGTAGGCTATCTGGGAGAGCGGGAGGCTTATCCGGTGTTACTTAAAGGTTTAAAGAGATTGGAATACAGGGGGTACGATAGTGCCGGAATGGCTTTGCTTAACCCCCGGGGAGAATTGTCAATTTACAAGACAAAAGGTAAAGTGGCCGGACTGGAAAGTTTCGTGAACGGCCAGGATATGTCCGGTTCGAATGGGATCGCCCATACCCGGTGGGCGACGCACGGAGAACCCTGCACGGAGAATGCCCACCCGCATGCTTCGCCCAGCGGACGCCTGGCCTTGGTGCATAATGGCATTATAGAGAATTACGCGACGCTGAAAAACAAATTACAGGCAAAAGGCTATGCCTTCCGTAGCTCGACCGATACCGAAGTGCTCGTTTACCTGATTGAATATATTCAACAAAAAGAGCATACGGATCTATTGACTGCCGTGCAACTGGCGTTGCGTGTGGTGGTGGGCGCCTATGCGATCGCAGTGATCGATCGCGAGCATCCCGATATGATTGTTGCGGCGCGTAAGAGTAGTCCACTGGTGGTGGGGATAGGCGAGGAGGAGTTTTTCCTCGCTTCGGATGCTACTCCGCTGGTGGAATACACCAAGAAAATGGTTTACCTGAAAGATGAGGAGGTGGCTGTTCTGCAACGTGGAAAGGAACTTCGGATCGTTGACCTGCATAATATACAGACAACCCCTGAAATCCAGGAGGTAGAGATGGATCTGACTCAGCTGGAGAAAGGCGGTTTCCCTCATTTCATGCTCAAAGAGATATTCGATCAGCCCGATTGCATCAGTGACTGCATGCGGGGAAGAATTCAACCGGCGGAGATGCGTGTGTTTCTGTCGGCGGTAGAAGAACATAAAGAGCGGCTGTTGCAGGCGCGCCGCTATGTGATCATTGCCTGTGGCACCTCCTGGCATGCGGCCTTGATCGGGAAGCAACTGATCGAACATTTTTGCCGTATCCCGGTGGAGGTGGCCTATGCTTCGGAGTTTCGTTATGCAGAGCCGGTGATCGGTGCGGAGGATGTGGTCATTGCCATCTCCCAATCGGGCGAGACGGCCGATACGCTGGCGGCCGTGGAACAGGCGAAACGGCAGGGGGCGTTTATCTATGGTATATGCAACAATGTCGGCTCATCCATTGCACGGGCGACACATACCGGCTCCTATATCCATGTAGGACCGGAGGTGGGGGTTGCCTCCACGAAGGCATTTACCGGACAGGTCACGGTGTTGACCCTGTTGGCACTGACGCTTTCCCGCGAGAAAAAGACCATGGATGACCAGCTGTTCGAAAAGATTATTCGGGAACTGTCGCTTATTCCCGGAAAGATGAAGCAACTACTAACGCTGAACGAATCGATAGCCGCCCTGGCGCCTATCTTTACATACGCTCGCAATTTCATCTACTTGGGCAGGGGCTACAGCTATCCGGTCGCCCTTGAAGGCGCGCTGAAGCTGAAAGAGATCTCCTATATCCATGCCGAAGGCTATCCGGCAGCCGAGATGAAACATGGCCCTATTGCGTTGATCGATGCCGAAATGCCGGTGGTGGTGATTGCCGTGCGCGATGGATTGTACGAGAAGGTGCTCAGCAATATACAGGAAATCAAAGCGCGACAGGGAAAGATCATTGCCCTTGTCACGGAAGGAGATACGGAAGTAACCCGTTTGGCGGATTATTGCATCACGCTCCCTCCCACATTAGAATGCCTTGAGCCGCTGATTGCTTCCATTCCCTTGCAACTCTTAGCCTACCATATCGCCGTTTGCAAAGGGAAAAATGTGGATCAACCACGCAATCTGGCGAAGTCGGTAACGGTGGAATGAAGAATGATGAATAAAGAATCGAAGATCGCTTAGCGAAGCGTAAAGCAATGAAGAATTGGAACAAAATGCAAAGCAATTGCGAACAACCAATTCTTCATTCTTCATTCTTCATTCCTCATTCTTAATTCTTAATTATAAAGCATTAGCCCCGCCACCCCGGCCAATAGGATCATCAGGATCGGATGGATCTTAAACTTCCAGGTCATTCCGAAGGCAACAGCGAAGATGATATAGCTTTTGTAGTCGATAAAGTTCTCGTGATTCATCAGCATCAGGGCGGCAGCCGCTATCAGGCCAACCGTCGCCGGACGCAATCCGACGAAAGCCGCTTCCACATATTTGTTTTTCTTCACGCGTGCAAACGAATAGGAGATAGCCAACACAAGGATAAACGAGGGGAGGCATACGGCAAAGGTGGCCAATACCGAGCCCAGAACGCTGATCGACATAGAATAACCCGCGTTATGGATGGCCGTATAGCCGATATAGGTGGCGCTGTTGATGCCGATCGGGCCGGGGGTCATCTGGGAGATGGCGACAATATCGGTAAACTCCTGCAGGGTGATCCAGCCATATTTATCGACCACCTCCGCCTGGATAAGCGAAAGCATCGCATAGCCCCCGCCAAAACCAAAGAGGCCGATCTTCAGATAGACATATAGGAGTTCCAGCCAGATCATATCAGTGTTTCTTTATTTTCTCCCCGATGAGGAAGGTGTAACCCAAACCACCCAGTATGGCAGCCAGAATGATCCAGACAGGCGAGAAGCCAGCCAACCAGATCAGTAACGCAGTAATCAGCGGAATAAGAAGGATCCACCCCTTCAGGCGAAGCGTACGAGCCGTGGTAATCACCGGAACGGCAATCAATGCCACAACCGCCGGACGTATGCCTTTAAACACTCTCTCGACGATCTCATTATCGGCCACGCGTGTAAAGAAGAGCGCGATCAACAGAATTATCAGGAAAGAAGGCAGGATGGTACCCAGGGCGCAGACCATAGCTCCCGGGAGTTTCCGTATCTTATACCCTACGAAGATGGATATATTGACGGCAAAAACGCCCGGGAGTGACTGAGCAACCGAGAAAAGATCAATAAACTCCTCCTGCGTGATCCACCCGCGGCGCACCACCTCACGTTCGATCAATGGAAGCATCGCGTAGCCTCCACCGATAGTAAACAGGCCAATTTTGGCGAAAGAGAGGAAGAGAGTGAACATGATGGATAATGGATAATGGATAATGGATAATGGAGAGGATGAAAAAATATCAATTATCTATTATCAATTACCAATTTGTTTCAGCGCCTTCTCATAAGCCCCCTCCTCATGAATAAGCCGGAGGGCGGCCTGGAGACTATCGTTTTCGTCGTTGATGATCTGGAAATATTCATTCATCTCATACATATCGCGGGCAACTAAGGCTTTCAGCTGAAGCGTGATCAGCTCTTTGGCCAGAAGGAACTGCTCCTCGTCATACTCGATATCCGCTTCTGTTGCCAGCCGGATCAGTTCGTCGAGCATACTTTGCGGCACGACAAATTCATCTTTATAGACATTGAAATATTTGTATTTACGCGTCATCTCCTTGCGGTTCTCATCCAGGTAGTTCATAGCCACCCGGTTGACAAGGCCGGCAGCAACCACCTTGCGGTGGTAGAGTGACGACCTGGTGGTATCGACTGGCACGAAGATATCGGGCATAATGCCACCACCGCCATACACAACACGGTCGGTCACCAATGTGGTGAACTTCATAGAGTCGGGGAAATGAATGCTATCGGCGCTCATGAGTTCGCCCCGGTTATAGCGGTCAATCAGGTCGTGGGCATAGTCTTCGCCCTTTCCATTCTCATAGGGCTTCTGAATCGAACGGCCGGCCGGCGTGAAATAGCGTGAAACAGTCAGGCGTATCATCGAACCATCGGGCAGCGGGATAGGCTTTTGCACCAATCCTTTGCCGAACGTACGGCGTCCCACGATCACACCACGATCCCAATCCTGGATAGCTCCGGCTACGATTTCGCTGGCGGATGCCGATCCTTCGTCGACCAGAACCACCAGCTTCCCTTGCTCAAAGTCGCCGCGAGGGGTCGCTTTCCCCTCCTCACGGGGCTGCTGGTTGCCTTCGGTGTAGACAATCAGCTTGCCTTTGTCTAAGTATTCATCGGCCAGATCGATCGCCACATTCAGGTATCCCCCGCCATTGCCCTGCAAGTCCAGGATGAGATCCTTCATGCCTTTCTTCTGCAATTTGGCGAAAGCCTCTTGGTATTCTTCCATCGATGAGAGAGCAAAGCGGTTCAATTTGATATAACCGGTGGTCTTATCAACCATATAAGCGGCATCTAAGCTGTACACCGGTATCTTATCGCGGATAATATGAAACTTTATCAACTCGGAACTTTTGCCACGTTGTACGTCGACCGTCACCTCCGTCCCTTTCTTTCCCCGCAGACGCTTCATGATATCATTGGTTTTCATCTTCACACCGGCCACCAATGTGTCGTTGACCATGATGATGCGGTCGCCCGCCATCAGACCTACCTTCTCCGACGGTCCGCCGGGAATCACCTGTATCACATATAAGGTATCGGTCAACATATTGAACTGAATACCGATACCATCGAAATTTCCCTGCAAAGGTTCGGTCATCTCTTTGGTCTCTTCCGGATCCATATAGTTGGAATGGGGATCCAGTTTCTCCAGCATACCAATGATGGCATCCTCTACCAGCTTCTTCTCATCCGCCGGGTCGACGTATAGATTGGAAATAGCGTACAAAGCCATTTGCAGCTTACGCGCTTCCATATTATTCTGATTCTGGGCCAAGGCCGAAAAAGCAATGGCGCCCAGCAGGCACATACATACGATTCTCTTCATTTTTTCTACTCCTAAATGGTCAATATAGTTCTGTCTCTTTCGGGACAAACATGGATATGTCTTTTCCGTAACGCAATAATTCGCGCACGATACTCGAACTGATATGGGTATGTTCCGGTTCGGTGAAAAGCAGGAATGTCTCGATCCCGCTGAGTTTCCGGTTCACGTCGGCTATGCTTTCTTCGTATTCAAAATCGTTTACCGTTCGTATGCCACGCAAAATAAAGCGGGCACCTACCTGTTCGGCAAAGTCTACCGTCAACGAATCATACGACATCACCCGGACGCGCGGTTCCTCCCGGTATAGTTTTTCGATACCCTCCAACCGTTTTTCCAGCGGAAAGTAGGTCTGCTTCTTCTCATTGATACCGATGGCGATGATGATCTCATCCACCAGTTCCAGCCCTCGCCTCACCAAGGACTGATGCCCAACGGTGAACGGGTCGAATGTGCCGGGGAAAAGCGCGATACGTTTCATGCGATATCTTCTTCTACAACTAAGTTATCGATGATAAACACCTGACGTTCCATGGTGTTTTTGCCCATATAGAACTCAAGCATATCTTTTACGGAGTCCTCTTTCTTCATCGTAACGGGGTCGAGGCGCATATCCGCTCCGATAAAGTTACGGAACTCATCCGGTGATATCTCGCCCAATCCTTTGAATCGGGTGATCTCCGGATTCTTGCCCGCTGCCTTGATCGCCGCCAGACGTTCCTCTTCCGAATAGCAGTACCAGGTTTTCTGGCGGTTGCGCACGCGGAACAGAGGTGTCTGCAAGATATACACATGCCCCCCTTTGATCAGGTCGGGGAAGAATTGCAGGAAGAAGGTAATCAATAATAAACGGATATGCATCCCGTCTACATCGGCATCGGTGGCGATGATCACCTTATTGTAGCGCAGCCCTTCCAGGCCGTCTTCGATATTGAGCGCTGCCTGCAATAGGTTGAACTCTTCGTTTTCGTAAACAATCTTCTTGGTCAGCCCGAAGCTGTTGAGCGGCTTTCCACGCAAGCTAAACACCGCCTGCAGGTTCGGATCGCGGCTTTTAGTGATCGATCCGCTGGCCGAGTCCCCCTCGGTGATAAAGATACAGGTTTCTTCTTTCTTGTCTCCCTTGGCATCGTTCAGGTGCAAACGGCAATCGCGCAGCTTCCTGTTGTGCAGGTTCGCCTTCTTGGCTCGTTCACGCGCCAGTTTGGTGACGCCGGCAATGGCTTTACGCTCTTTCTCCGATTCCATAATCTTTTTGAGCATCGCTTCCGACGTATCCGGGTTTTTATGCAGGTAGTTGTCGAGCTCCTTTTTGATGAAGTCGCCGATAAACTTAGCCACCGTCACGCCTCCCGGCCCCATATCTTTGGATCCCAGTTTGGTCTTTGTCTGGCTTTCGAATACCGGCTCTTCCACTTTTACGCTGATAGCCGCCACGATACCCGCGCGGATATCCGAATATTCAAAGTTTTTGGTGTAATACTCCTTGATAACGCGCCCCAACGACTCACGGAAGGCCGAAAGGTGTGTCCCGCCCTGCGTGGTATGTTGCCCGTTGACAAACGAATAATACTCTTCCCCATACTGGTTACTATGCGTGATCACCACCTCGATGTCTTCCCCTTTCAGGTGAATGATCGGGTACAAGGCATCGGTGGTCATATTCTCGTTCAATAGGTCAACCAACCCGTTGCGCGAATAAAACTTCTTCCCGTTGAACAGGATCGTCAGGCCGGAATTGAGGAACACATAGTTTTTCAATAGATTCTCAATGAATTCCTCTTTGTATTGGTAGTCGCGGAAGATCTCTTTGTCGGGCACGAAGTAGGTCATCGTGCCGTTGTTCTCCTCGGTATGCGCGATATCTTTTTCTTCGGTCAGGATCGCCCGGCTGAACTCCGCCTGCTTCCCTTCGCCATCGCGGTAGCTGGTGATCTGGAAATAGCTGCTCAACGCGTTGACCGCCTTGATACCCACCCCGTTCAGACCGACCGATTTCTTAAATGCTTTGCTGTCGTATTTGGCGCCTGTATTCATTTTGCTGGATACGTCGATCACCTTGCCCAAGGGCACGCCGCGCCCATAGTCGCGCACGGCAACGGTTCCCTCTTCTATGGTCACCTCGATCGTCTTTCCATACCCCATCATGTATTCGTCGATGGAATTATCGAGCACCTCTTTCAACAGAACATAGATGCCATCGTCCGCATAACTACCGTCGCCCAGCTTTCCGATATACATACCGGGGCGCCGGCGGATATGCTCCATCCAGTCTAAGGTTTTTATATCTTCATCATTGTACGCAGTTTCGTTCTGCAAGATGTCATTCAGTTCGTTCATAAACAGCTCTCTTCTTACCTATCAATTGTCAATTATCAATTATCAATTATCAATTCTCTTTATATACGCCCGCCGCGTCTTATGGTGCTCTTTGCGGAAATAATCCCATTGTGCCTGCACCGCGCTGTTGGTTTCCAGTTCCGGATTACTTTCGGCGTATGGTACGCCCAAGCGTTTGTAGATCGGGATCAGGTCATTGAATAACAAAGCATTCACCCCTTTGTTCTGGTATTCGGGCAATACACCGGCCAGATACAGGTCGACCAGCTTGGGTTTCGACATCAACGATTTCAGCAGATAGAACCACCCAAACGGCAGCATGCGCCCATTCGCTTTTTGCAATGCCTTCGACATGCTTGGCAGCGAAATGCCGAACCCTACTACCTCATCGTCCTCTTCACGGAGAATAACCGTGACCAACTCAAAACGAAGCAGGGGTATATATTTAGCTACATAATAATCGATTTGCTTCTGGGTCAGCGGTGCGAAGCCGTAGAGCGGTGCAAAGGCAGCATTCAATGCTTTGAATATCTTTTGCGCATAAGGCATCACCTCTTTGGCATTCTTGAATTTCTTTACCTGAAGCCCATATTTCTTTTTCACCAGTTCCCCGATACGCAGATGTTTTTCAGGTACCTCCTCCGGGATATAGATTTTGAACTCATGCCAGTCCTGGTCTTTCACAAAACCCAAGCGTTCGACGTGTTCGGGGTAGTAGGGGTAGTTATACAAGGTTGCCATGGTGCCCAGTTGATCGAAACCCTCCACCAACATACCTTCGTTGTCCATATCGGTGAATCCCAACGGACCATGCAAAGCCTCCATGCCTTTCGATAGCGCCCATTCTTCGACAGCGGCAAACAGCGCCTTGGATACTTCCGGATCATCGATAAAATCAACAAAACCGAAACGCGCGTTTTTTTCTTTCCAGATTTCGTTGCTGGGATGGTTGATGATGCCCGCGATTCGCCCAACGATTTTGCCCTCTTTATAGGCCAGAAAAAATATAGCATCACATACTTCAAATGCCGGATTCTTCTCTTTGTCAAGAGTCTCCATTTCATCCGATATCAATTCGGGCACAGCATACGCATTACCCCTATACAAATCGATATTAAATTTCACAAAGTCTTTTAGTTCCTTCCTTGTAGTGACTTCTTTAACCTCTATATTCATTGACTTTTATTTTAACGGCAAATTTATATAAATTATTCGGTACTCGGAAGTTGTGGCGGTTTTTTATAGTGTCTTACATAATTCTATTGTCCATGTGCATCGACAATAGAATTATGAGGGTTTGATAGATTAAATCCCTTGCATATATTCGGTCAGGCTCTCGTCGGTATCCAGGTTCAGGTGTTTGCGAAGTCGGTAGCGAGCCATATTGACGGTTTTGGGAGTCGAGTCGATAATGGAGGCGATCTCTTTGGTAGATAATCCGATGCGCAATAGAGAGGCCAGTTGTATTTCATTTTTGGAAAGATCGGGATGCAATAGGGAGAGCTTTTGGATAAACTCCGCGTTTACTTTGTCGATAATGATTTCGGTCTCTGTGTTTTTTGCCTGAAACTGGGCAATATGCGCATTGATACGACGAAGATGTTGTTCGCTTTCCTGCCCGGTGAGTTTATATCCCTCCTTGATCATCGATTGAATATTGGCCAGTATATCATTGCGGCTACGGACAAAAAAGGAAAAGTTTATCAATTCGTTTTTATTGTGTTCCAGTGCTTGCTGAGCCGCCCGCGCTTCATTCTCGGCCTGTTGCAGCTTTAATCGGATAAGCTCCGTCTCCTGGGCTTCATACTTCTGCGCTTGTTCGAGATACTCGACCTTTTTCTTGTGGCGGTAGCGATAAAACAGATAGGAAAGAGCAAAAAACAAGACAACAGCAATGAGTATAGCAATAAATATCGAATGACGTAGGTTGTGAATCTCGAAGGCTTGCTCCTGCATAATCATTTGCTGCTCCTTATCCCGGAGTCTCTTCTGGATCACATTCAGCTCCACCTGCCGCATCTCGTTCATGGTGAGTAGATCCTGCTCCGTTTCATACAATAGGTTCAGGAATTCGTATGCTTTAGCAAAATCTTTTTTCGCGGCATAGACCCAAGAGACGTAGCGGTGATTGTCGCAAATAAGCTCCTTGGCATTGATCTGCCGGGCATAGCGCATGGCGGTATCCAATACGGCAAGCGCTTTGTCGTAGTCACGCGCATAATAATATTGTGTGCCCAGGTTGTTATAGTTCTCTCCCAGCGACCACACCTTGCCTAAGGAACTATTGATGGCAATCGCTTCGTAGAGCATGTCGATCTTCTCTGGTGTGTTTCCTTCGTAAAGGCAGAGGTTGTTGAGGTTGGAAGCAATGGAATTGATCTCGCCGAGCTTACGGTTGATCTCCAATGCCGCCTTGAAATTTTCTTCGGCTTTCGCATTATCGGGAATCTGGATATAAACCAGTCCTTTGGAGTTGTAGCAACGTGCCAGATCGAGGGAGTCATTCAATGCTTTGTATATCTCCGAGGCTTTATCGACATAGTTAGAGGCCTGATTCAGGTCTTTCAGCTTCAGATAGGCTCCCGACAGACGGAGGTAGATATAGGCTTGCAGTTTGGCACTATCGGGGGGGCAGGTCTCGATGGCATTGGTCAACGATTCGAATCCCATATCGAAGTCACCCTGGTTCATGTAGGCTTCACCGAGTGTAGCCTGTGCCATGGCAATATGCCGTTGATCGTTTATCTTTTGTGCCTCGACAATGGCCGAATTGGAATAATAGATAGCTCTCGACGGATCAGCTTTCAGCATCTCCTCCGCTTTTGTGATCAATTCTTCAATATGCTGTTCCGCATCCCCGTTTTGCCCGGACAGAGCGAAAGGGATACAACAAAAGAATAAGATCAAGGCGCATTTCAGACTCAAACTATTCATAATAGTATGGGTTAACAGGGCTAAGATAGGTATTCTTTCTGTTTTTCCCTCTTTTTTTCTTTTGAAAAACAAGACAGACTAATGCGAATTTTATTTTTCTCACCGGCATGAGAAAGTTTTCTCACGCCGGTGAGAAAAATAAAATAATGCTTTTTTACAGATCCTTTTCCGGATAAAGTGCTTCCCACCATTCGGGTCTGTCTTTCAGCCATTTGTTGAACCAGGCATACATGGTCTGGCTCCAACGTATGCGGTTGGCATGATTGGTGATGCCATGATTTTCGCCATCTACTACAACCAATGCGGTCTCTTTGCCAAGCATTTTGAGTGCCATAAACATCTCGTAGCTTTGGCCGGTAGGCACGTTCGTGTCGGCTGTTCCGTGAAGCAGTAACAGGGGGGTATTGATCTTATCGGCTCTGTAAAGTGGACTTTGACCGGCATACAGCTCTTCAGCGTTCCAAGGATAGTTGCCGGCACTGGCAATGGCGCTGTAGCTATGTCCCGAAAGCCCTTCGCCCCAATAGGCCGATATATTACTGATGCCGGCATGCGACACGGCTGCCGCAAAAATATCGGTGACTGTTTGTAAATACATGGTCATAAATCCACCATAGGAGGCACCGACGCAACCGAGTTTCGTCTTGTCGACAAACGGATGCTCTTCGCAGAATTTCAATACTCCTTCAATGATTTCATCCGCGTTTTTCTTTCCCCAGTCGTTTACATGTCGCGCAGAAAGCTCCTGCCCATACCCGGTAGAGCCACGGGGCTGTACCACATAGACAACGAAGCTCATTCCGGCAAATACATGGGGCGCATAATGCCCCTCCAGACGTCGGGTGGTGGGGTTTGTTCCTCCGTAATAATAGGTGATCATCGGATACTTTTTCGTGGCGTCAAAATCGACAGGCAGATAATAACGTCCCGGAATGCTATCGCCCCGGCTACTGATAAAGCTCCAATCGCCGGCTTCTCCGAGCCGCACGTTCTCCAGTATTTCGGCCGATACATCATGCAATAGCTTTTCTTGTCGTTTTTTTAGGTCGAGACTGTATAAACGCTGTGTGTTCGACAGCCCGACCCCATAGTAGATCAGATCCGGGCTGTTTGAACTAAAGGATATCTCAGACACCATCTCTTCGGTGGTCTTGATGGGGGTGATCTGTTTTTTCTCCGGATGGATGGTGTAGAGCAACACCTTGTCGCCCTCTTCGGCTGTCATATACAATAGGTTGTCGTAACGATTCCATGCCACCGATTTCACCGAAGGATCAAACTCCTTAGTCAGCGCCTCCGCCTGGCCTGTCGCTATATCATAGAGGTAGAGCTGTTTGTCGTAGCTATTGATAATCTGTCCATCTGGCAGGTTGCGCCCTAATCCGTCGAAAGCATCCGCCGAGGCCAATACGCTCAGCTTCTTACCGTCCGGCGAAAAGGCCATTCGGCTCACGTGTCTGTCGTTGTATAACAGGGTATCGGCCTTCATCTTCTGAAGGTCAAACAGGCAGAAGGTGGAGCAAATAAAAGGGGTTTCGGTGTAGTCCGAGTTCCAACTGCTGAACAATAGGTAGCGACCATCGGGCGATATATCCTGCAGGCTGGTGGATGTACGGCCAAAGGTAAGCCGTTCGATCACGCCGGTTTGAAGGTCGTATTTGTATAAAAAGGAGCGATTGCGCCATCCGCGGCTACGATCATCCGGATGCAATACCTGTTTGACAGCGTTTTTTTCAGCCGATCCATTATCTGTTTTTGAGTAGATAATAAAATCTTCGGTCGGAGAAAGAGTAAAGCTTTTCGTGGGCAATCCCGAAGCAACGGTTCTCTCTTGCCATGTGGCGGGGTCGACCGTGATCAGGTCGATGCCTTTGGCACCCTCTTCCACATAATACAACAGGTTGCTGGCGGGCATCCATTTCAAGCTGGTGTTTTTTGTTCGTACCTGTTTGTGGCTCTTCGCTTCGATCAGTTCGGCATATTCCTCTCTCTTTCCATCGGGAAATACATGGTAGTATCTCACAAAATAGTATTTCCCATCGGGGGAGATGCGGGCCGATTGTATGCGTCTGCCGTTGACCACCTCGTAAATGGAATATCTTTTCGAAGGGTTTGTTGTTGCCTGAGGCGATAATCCTACACTATCTTGTATGGTGGTGCGGATAGTATACGCTTTGCACGGCTCCGCGATATACTTAATAACCAGTTCATGTCGTATGGGCTCCAGCGTAAGTTTGGCAGAGCCTTTCTGCAGGGCTTGTATCTTTCCGTTCAGATAAAGTTCGGCTACCTCCGGCAGCCCTTCGAATTGCAGCTCCGGCGTACAATAGACAGGAGCATCCATATAGAAGGTCAGTAGGCCGATCCGATGAGATTCATCCGAAGAGCGGATAGTGATTCGACCCTCGTTATCCGTTTTTACGATCTCTCCCTTGCCTGCGTATACCGCAACCGGCAAGGATTGGTTCATCAAAGATTTGAAATCGAACGGTTTCTTGTTCAGATCAACCGGATCATTCATGAGTGGAGTTCTAATACCGAACGATCCGTAATGGATATATTCATCCACAACAATAGACTGGGCTACCCCATTCTGCCATAAAAAGATAAAAAAAAGAATGATTATAAAAGTACGCATATCCTTTGCTTTCATGGTGTTTACATTTTTAAAATGCCAGATGACATCCATAAAGGAGACATCTGGCATTAGATATAGTTATAGCGTTTAGTTTATTGCCACGTGAAATTGTTCCTGTTCCAACCGGCGGTACCGTTATTGTATGTGTTATTATGGTAGACAGAGCCTTTCTTGTTGGTGAAATCAACAAATGAATGGGTGCCGCTCACACTCACATACACATAGAAATTGGTTATTGTCAAGCCCTCACTACCTGCTTTGGGCACCGGATAGGCAGCCGTATTACCCGCAGAGAAATACCAGTTGTTTGCATTGGGCTTATGACCTCCTTCCGGTACGATATTCATATTCTCATCGATAGAGAAGACAAAATCCAAGCCTGAGCGGAGATAATTGACGATTTTGTATCGGTTTAGTCCATCCTGTTTCAGTATGTCTACCTTCTCCGGTTCGAAAAGAGAGGCAAAGCCAAACGTAGCCTGAGAAATAGCTACTTCCCATTTTTCGATATGTATCGTACAGTCATATTGCGAATGTCCATCTACAATGCTGTACTGGTCTACATATTCTTTCCCTTCGATACCCAGGATGAATGAATAGGAGGCGGTCTCTGCCGACGGGAAGGTGACGGTTATTGTACTCTCCGCCTGCCCTGGCTGGAATACAACCGATTCAGGCACTACAAATACCTCGTCTTTCTTGATTACCTTCACCGGAACAGTTGCCGCCTGATCGCTTTTCAAGCGGCTTACCAGGATATCTATCTTATATTCGTCCTGGTTCGACAGAACAATCACATTTCGGTTATTCGTAGGAAAGAACACGGCCATTGTGTTGGGATCATTTTGCTCTCCGGGTGAGTAGTTGTCATCATCGGAGCATGCACAGAATAGCGTCGTTGCAACGACAGCCAGAAGCGATAAATATATGAATCTTCTCATGGTTTTATTCTTTATTCTAATTCTTATTGTTGCCACTCATCAATTGCTTTCGACGCATCGGGATTGGGTTTTATTCCCAGGTTACGCGTGAATTCGTAATCGGTGATATAATAATTCATCCAGGGGGCTACATAGCCGGGTATGGAGTTGAATCGCTGCCCTACAATGTAGTTTGTGCCAGAGTAGCCACGTAATACCTGCATCTTCAGGCGCTTGTAATCGAAGAATACGATTCCTTCTCCCCATAGTTCGATGCGTTTTTGCAAAACCACATGTGAGATGAAATTATCCATATCAAGGGCATCACAGGAATAACTTTTGTCGGTATAGCGATAGGTGTTGACAAAATCTTCCAGTTTGGAGATACCAACGGCCAATCCTTGGGTATGAGCCAGGGCTTCCGCTTCGATAAGAAGCATCTCTTCCATACGCATCAGCGGGATATCAACAGCGGCTCCCACCTTATGATTGGTCATATTTCCTTCGCCGGGTCTGAACTTGAATTCGGTATATGCCACAGACTTCGCCCAGTCTGCCGCACTCAAAAGCGTTTTATACTTTTCCGGGGTGGGGTTTTTGCCGGCATCACTGGGGTCAACCCAGGTCTGTTTCCGCCAGTCGCTATCCGGTATCTGATCGTACAGGTTTTTACCAATCATCCGGAAGGTAGTATAACGTTGGTTAATTGTCCCAAAGGTGGTCTCGGGTGACATATTGGCTATCCAATTCACATAGGTGGCCGATCCCAGGGCATCCGAGTTAATCATAATGGAAAACATCCATGAGTTCTGCGAATTGACATTATTAAAACCTTTGGTCGTATCATACCATTGCTCTTGAGTCAACGGGGTGCAGCCACTCTTGTCAATCGCTTTGCGAGCGTATTCTGCCGATTTCTGGTAACATTCTAAGGCGGAGGTAACGCCCAATTTATCCAAATGAGCCAGGTTTTCGTCATTTTCGTGTGCCAGGAAGGTATTCAGATCGGCGGGCGATTTCTCAAACCGTGTACCCATTTCCAACCAGAAACGCGCTTTCATACCAAATACAACGCTTTCATCCGGGTAGTTTTTGGCCGGTCGTATGTACCCTTCCAAAAGTGTTTCCGCATCATTCAGGTCGTTTAGAATAAACCGGTACATGTGATAGAATGGAGCCCGCGGATTATTACGCGCTTCATTCTCGGTGATAGTCTCCGTTACAATCGGAACGGTAAGACCCGCCACCTCATTTTCTAAAGCCTGATTATCCAATGCCGGCACGCCGGTGGGGAAATATTCGTACGATCTGGCCATATCAAAATAGGCCAGGGAACGGAAAACATAGGCTACGCCCAGATAGTTTTTCATCGCGGGGCTGGCATTCTCCACATTGGCCGCGCTGATTACATTATGCACATTATTTATCAAGTAATAATAATACATCCATATCGTTTGCATTTGAGCTGAATTCCCCAATCCGCCGGTTGATCCAAACGGATTATTGAAGTAGTCGTATGAGATTCTACTTATAGGAAAATCATGAGTCGCCACATCGCGAAAGATCAGCATCATGGGATAACCAAGCCCGGAGAGTTGACTATTGTAATAATAGGCATCCATATAAGCGATGGCGCCATCGAGCAACGCTTCCACGGCTGTTTCCGATTCTGAAATCTGCTCTATCGTGAGTACCGTCGTGGGATACACCTCTTCTATGCAACTGGTATTGAGCGTCAATAGCAGCAACTGTGTAAAAATGATAAATATATACTTTTTCATGATGTAGGATTTTAAGAATTAAAACTGGAGGTTGATACCTGTTGAGATAGTACGTCTTTGCGAATATCCGGTGGAAGAGGTGCTTCCACTGAAGCTCGAACGAGGATCGAACCCTTTACGTTTACTTACGAAGAAGAGGTTGTCAGCTGTTACATAGATACGGAGCGATTTAAGGTGAGCTTTCCGCAACCATGTTCTGGGCACGGTATACCCCAAGGTTACATTCTGCAGGTTCAGCCAGCTGGCATCCGTAAGATATAGATCCGATCGGGCATTGATATTGGTGTCGGCAATCTGCCAGCGTGGGATGGTGGAAGAAGGATTTTCCGGTGTCCAGGCCTTCAATATGTCTTTGTGGATATTGTAACCACCTCCGGAAAGTCCCGGAACAGCCATCGCGCCGGCATACCCGCCATCATAGTATTGCCCGCCAATCTGATAAGAGAAGTTGGCGCTCAGGTCGAAGCCATAGGCCGACAGCGTGGTGCCAAAGCCCCCGTATAGGTCGGGAATAGCATTGTCAGCCAAGTAGTAGGTCGCCGCTGCGTAGGCCGCGGTTGTCGTGCGTTCGCCTGTTTCTTCGTCTGTCTGATACCATGTCGGTAAACCCTCTTCGTTGATACCTGCAAACTTCTTGATTCTCCAGGTGTACATCGACAGGCCTTCGCCCAGATAGTAGTTACCGCTGGTATATCCTTTGTATCCGTCTACCATTTCCGTGGCACGGATATCGGAAAGCATCGTCACTTCGTTCTTGTAATGTGTGGTATTGAAATTAATCTCCCAGCTGAAGTTGCGCTGTTTGATGATTTTACCGCGAAGATCTAATTCAACACCTTGGTTGATCATATCCCCTACATTGGAGTAATAGCTGCTGTAGCCCAAAGAGAGCGGGGTAGGAAGCGAGAAGAGCATATCGGTGGTTTTCCGACGGAACACATCCACATTTCCTGATAGCCTATCTTTGAAGAGGGAGAATTCAACGCCGATATTCAAATTTGCATTCGTCTCCCAGGTGATATCTTTGTTCCCTTTGGAGGAGAAAGCAAAGCCCAGGTTTCCATTGGAGTCTTTGGGAGTATAGGTATCTGTGTATCGGAAGTTACCGATATTGTCATTCCCTTGCGAACCATACGATAACTTAACCTTCAGCATATCCACCCAAGAGGTCGTAAACCAGTCTTCTTCCGATAGAATCCAAGCACCTCCGACCGACCAGAAGTTACCCCACCAGTTGTCTGAATGGAAGCGCGACGAAGCATCACGGCGGTAAGAAATAGACCCGAAGTATTTCATTTTATAATCATATTGTAGCTGGGTGAAATAACCCTCCGTATTGTAATCGGTTGATGAGGAGTTCTGATCATCTTTGGTGATGGCACTGCCCAGTTCGTATATGCCATCATAGTAGGCCATCTGCGTACGTGATCCTGATAGCATACTATAGTTATATACGTAGTTTTCATGTCCCAACAAGGCAGAGATCGTATGATCCCCCAATGACTTAGAGTAATTGAGCAGTTGTTGCAGGTTGTAGGTGAAGGTACGGTAATGCGATATGGTTGATTTGCCATCCAGGTTCGCACTAAAGCCATAATAGGGATTTGATGTGGATACCGAACGGTATTCATTGTTCGATATACCGGCATTAAAGGTGAACTTAAAATCTTTCAGGAATCTTACTTCCGCAAAACCTTGGGCATTGGTGGTGTTTCCATTCGACATACTCCGATTGAGCAGGTTGGTTTGCAGTGGATTGGTGTTGGGTAACACCGCCCGGCTCAATCCGGCATTATTGCCTTTTCCGTAATCGTAAATCTTACCATTCTTGTCGGTCATGATATTGCCGTTGCCATCTCTTACGTAGAGAGGATAGATAGGTGCCACACTAACCGCATGGTCGAAAACGGAAGTGCCATCACCTGATGCGACCCCGTTGCTTTTGTAATGTGAATAGCTGATATTTCCCCCGAAGCGCAACCAGGATTTCGCCTGATGAGAGGCTCGCAGGCGGGCGGTATAACGCGTATAGTCAGAAGCATACACAATGCCTTCGTCGTTGAGGTACCCAAACGATCCGTAAAACTGCGTTTTGGAATTTCCTCCATTCACATTTACATTATATTCCTGCCGTAAGCTGGTGCGAAAGGCTTCATCCACCCAGTCATCGGGAGTCAACAGATACTCTTGACCATCATACGTAACCTTATTGCCTAAGGTAGCATTGGGATTCAGTTTGCCGTTCTGCCCGATTAGATACTGCCCAACCGGCACATTATACACCATATATCCTAAGCCACCCGCTCCGATGGGGGAACCGAGTGTTTCATTCGCTCTTTTGTAAGCTTCGGCTATGCTGTTTCCTCCGACATTGCGGTAGTAATTGTATAAACCCCGATAATGTGTCTCATAGTATTCACCGGGATCAGTAATATACTCATATAGGTTGTTCACTCTTTCGTTGATACCCAATTTAGCATCAAAGGTGACTACTGTTTCGTTGATCGATGCCTTTTTGGTGGTAATCATAATCACCCCGTTGGCGCCGCGTGCTCCGTAGAGCGCATTCGAAGCGGCGTCTTTTTGCACGGTGATCGATTCGATATCCGACGGGTTGATGTTATTGATTCCTCCTTCGTAAGGCATACCGTCCAGGATGATCAACGGATTGTTTTCCGCGTTGATCGAACTAAAACCACGCACGCGAATACTGGGCGTAGCATTGGGTGCTCCGGAAGCAGAGGTCAACTGTACCCCGGCGATCTGTCCATTGAGCGCATCCATGGCATTGGATGTTTGTCTTTTAGAAATCATATCCGATCGTATCACCCCGGCCGAACCGGTAAAGGCGGCTTTCTTTTGTTCCCCGAAGGCAACGACCACCACCTCGTCGAGCAGTTTGGAATCGGTGCGCAACACCACATGCATGGTCGGTTTAATATTCACCGTCAGCTCTTCCATTCCGATATAGGAGAAGGTCAAGGTTTTTTGTGAAGCCGGCACATTGCGTAGCACAAACGAGCCGTCTACTTCGGTAATGACACCGATCGTTGT
Source organism: Parabacteroides sp. PFB2-10 (assembly GCF_029893085.1). Lineage (GTDB taxonomy): Bacteria > Bacteroidota > Bacteroidia > Bacteroidales > Tannerellaceae > QVMG01. The sequence continues at coordinate 360,352 of NZ_JARXWI010000001.1, read as the reverse complement.
GCCCGGCACAAACACATTGGCGCCGATCAAAGGTTCCCCCTCTTCATCGACCACCGTTCCTTTGATCTCTGCCACCGACTGTTGAGGTAGTTTCTCCGTCACCGTCACCACCTTGTCATTACCCACCTGATAGGAGAGGTTCGAGCTTTTCAGAAGCTTATTCATCGCCTCCCCGATAGAGGCATTCGAAAAGTTAAACGTAACCTCTTTGTCTACTCCCCGCAGGTTGTTGCTGTAGAAAAAACGGTACTCAGAGGATTGTTCGATCAGGCTGAATGCCTTGCTTAATGGTATTTTGTTGCCTTGCATTGTGATCTGAGCAAAAGAGATCAGAGGCATCAATGAGAACAAAACTACCACGAAATAACGCTTGAGAAGTTTTCGCTTCGATGTGGAATGTTGTAAGCTCATAAAACGTGTGTGTTTTAAATTAGAATTTAAGTTTAACAGACATATCCGAATGCTGCTTCACTTGTATACAATCGTGCCGGGCACTTCCCCCTATCCGAAAAAAACTTTTTTTCGGATAGGCTTGATGAAATAGTATTATTTGTATTGAAAATCGATTGGTAGGTTGATCTCTCCAAGCGCGGTTTTATGGCACATCGATATAGTATTCTGCCCTTGTCTGATCTTCATGGATGATGATATTTCCCTGGGAAATCTCGTATCGGAAAGGCGCTACCCGACAGATGGTTTCGAGGAAATCGACTAAACTTACATTATGAATGGTACCCGTAAACAGGTAATATTTGATTCTCTCATTGTTATATGTGATTTTCACGTTAAACAACCTTTCGATATCCTTGCCCACATGTTCCATCTGTTCGTTTTCATAGCGTATAGAATTACTCTTCCAATCAGAGAAGAGCTCGGCTCTCGGGATCTCCCGGTTGTTCACTCTCTTTTCTTTTTTGTTATAGACCAATTGCTGATTGGCTTGCAGGCTAAAGGTCTCTTCTATGGTTATCAAATCGATACTTCCGCTGATAAGGGTGACCGTATTCAGGTTGTCGCCCGGGTAAGCTTTGACATTAAAAGAGGTGCCCGTTACTTTTATATCGAATTCCGATGTTTTGACAACAAAGGGTAATTTTTTGTTTTTGGCCACTTCGAAATAAGCCTCGCCGGAGAGTTCTACCGTTCTGTCGGAGAGCCCGAATTTATTATGGTAGGTAAGGGTGGATGCCGAGTTGATCCATACAAGAGTGGAATCGGGCAATACCATACTTACCATCTGCCCATTAGGCACATGGAGAACGGCAGGTGGTATTTCGGTTACGACAGACATATCGCTTCTAACAAAGGTATAGGTCAGCCAGGAAGCCAATATCGGCAGTATAAGGATGGCTGCCGCCCGGAGAAGGAATGAGATTCGGGGGTTGAATGTTCTTTTGGGGGATTGAATTTGTTTATTAATATTGCGCCACATTTCCAGGCTGACATCACGATCGATATCATCCGGCATGTGTTGCATCTCCGCCTTCCGTTGTTCATCCAGGTTTTTATCGTTTGCAATATGGGATAGCAACTTCTTTTTGTCCGCAGCCGACAAACGATTGCTCATATATTCTTTGAGATATTTTATGTATTCGCTATTCGCCATATCTAACTTTTATCATATTGTCTAATTAATACTCCTAATTATATACAACTCAGACGTGCAAGTCCCCTATTTATAAAAGAAATCATTGCCGTAATATTTTTGTAAACAAACACGTAAGAAACTCAACGCCTTTCCGATCTGATGCTCTACCGTCTTTTCCGATATGCTCAGTTGTTGCGCGATTTCCTTGTGGCTTTTCCCCTCTCGCCGGCTCATGATGAATATCTTTTTCCTGACAGGGGGTAACTGATTGGTCAGCTCCGCGATAAGTTGATCGAGTAGATTCCGGTCGACCTCCAACTCGGTGAAATGTGTATCGGGTTGTTCCAACTCCAGAATGTATGTATTGTAGGCCTCCTTGATCAGGAGGTGAGAGTAATTATTGAGTAGGGTATTCTTTGCTATCGTATATAAGAAATTGAAAAGGTTTTTCTCTTCGTCTATAGTAGCACGCATATCCCACAATTTGATAAAGACACATTGCACGATTTCTGCTGAGCTATCGGCATTTCCGTTGGTTAACTTCAATATATAATTGTACCGCTTGCCGTGATACAAGTTGTACAAAAACTCAAAGCCTTCGGCTGAACCCTTTTGGAGACTTTTTATAGCGTCTTTTTCAATCAAGCGTAAATAGATAAAATGTTGAGCGATAAAAATAGGATAATTTCAGGGAATAGTGATTAAAATGCAAATCTTAGTTTGAACGAAGCATCTCATTTCTTCCTATCTTCGCGGTATGAAAATCGATCTGCATACGAAGGAGTTTATTCGAGCCCACGCCGACGACGACCCCAATCGTCTTTTGTTGAGCGCGGCGCGTTATCCGGATATCGATGTACCGTTTGTTGTCGATCAGATCGTTGCCCGGCGCCATGTGCGCGAAAAGCTGCCCGAGTGGGTGGCGCATGAGACGCTTTTCCCTTCGCGTATTTCGGGCGAGCAGTGTTCTTCCGAATCAACCGCCCGCTACAAGCAGCAGCTGATGCGGTCCGGCTTGAGGGTGTGTGACCTGACCGGCGGGCTGGGTGTCGACAGTTATTATCTTTCCCAACGGGCGGAAAAGCTCTATTATGTCGAACGCTTTCCGTTTTATTGTGAAGTGGCACGCTATAATTTCGACCGCTTAGGCGCAACCAATATAGAAGTGATCGAAGGCGATGGCATGGCGCTCTATGCCTCCCTGGAAGAGATCGATCTGTTTTATATTGATCCGGCACGACGCGGAACAGGCAATAGCCGTGTGTTCGCACTTGCCGACTGCGAACCCGACCTGACAGAGGCGCTACCCAAACTCCTGTCAGCGGCGCCGCGGGTGATTGCCAAACTCTCCCCTATGGCCGATCTGCGGCAAACCCTCGAACTGCTTCCGGGAACAGAAGAAATTCATGTGCTCTCGGTTAAGAATGATTGCAAAGAACTGTTGTTTGTGATCGGCCGCCAGTCGTCTGTTCATTCACCGGAAGTACATGCGGTCAACTTCACCTCGCCGGAGGAGTACGATCGTTTCCATTTCCCGCTGGATGAAGAAAAAGACTGCCCCGCAAAGCAGGCCGACACCATCGGGCAGTATCTGTACGAACCGAATGCTTCGATCCTGAAAGCCGGCGCCTTTAAAACCGTAGCCAAGCGATACGGCGTGGAGAAACTGGCGGTCAACAGCCACCTTTACACCTCTTCGGAATTGGTGCTCGGTTTCCCCGGACGAAGCTTTGAGGTACAGGCGGTCTATCCTTTCAATAAGCAGGCAAGCCGCGCACTCTCAAAAACCATCCCGCAGGCACATATCACCGTCCGCAATTTCCCCCTCTCCGTCAAAGAACTCCGCGCCCGCCTTCGCATACAGGAAGGGGGCGACATCTACCTGTTCGCCACTCTCCTTGCAAACAGCGAGAAGGTGATTATTGCCTGTCGGAAAGTAGGGTGAAATACCGAGAGTATTAGAGTATTTTACATTTTATCATTCCCTCGTTTTAGGAAACAGTAGCCGATGCGGCAGTAGAGACATTTCTTTGGTTCGCAGTAGGCTCGTTTGAGTTGGATAAGCGCCTGGGTGTCGCCGGCATGGTGGACGGGAACGCCTGCCTGCTGGAAGGTTTGCACGATGTTATTTTTCTCAGGAGGCAGGATTTCTAACAGACGCAGGGCACGTTCGTTGTATTGGGGTAGATGATGCTGCTCGCCATAGGCAAAAAACATGGGGACGACGGTGTTGATCAAGAGGATATTCAGCGAGTTCTCGCCGATGCGTTTCTCTTTCTCTGGGGAGGCGTAGCGGAAATGGTAATGTGTTTTCCAATAGTCGGAAGGGGCGATGCGGAAATGATCTTTGAGGGCACGGGGCGTACCGGCCTCTAAGAGGTTGGAGAAAAGCGTGTCGTAGCGCACCCAAAGGGCTGCCAGTTGCGCCAACCGTTCGTAGGGGAAATTGCCGGGACGCACACGCAGGTTCTTAAACAATGAGCCGTCTAAGGGGCGAAGCCCGTACTTCTTTTGAAAAAAACGGTATTCGCGTTGCAACAACCGGTAGTAGGCACAGTCGCCGGGCGCGTCGAGCATGCCAGCCTGTCCGAACAGGAGCGCCTCCACCTGCGAATGGCTGTTGCGCTGCTTGCGTATATACTGAAAAGGAAGGCTTTTCGCCAGCCATTCAAAGGCATCACCGTTGATGCCAAATCCGAAGCTACGGGTGAGGGAGATGTAGAACACCTCGTTCCAGTCGTTATTGTATTGTTCCAGCCATTGAAATATATCCTCCGTCTTCCGTTCCAGCCGCTCTTCCAGCAAGGCTGCCATCCAGGATGCGAGCAAGGCCCGGTCGACCTCCGGAAGGAAAGCAAGGCAGGCGATGGCTTTCCTGTCCTGATGCAGTAGCCAGTCGATATTCTCACGCACCGACTCCGGCACCATCAATACCAGTTGAGGCACCGCCTCGCCATTGGTGCGGAAGATCTCGGCATCGTTTCGGCCTGTGACGTGCAGGATCACCGCGTCGTAGGCCCTGTCCTCCTGGTGGCCATGCTGCAGCCAGTCGGAGGCTTTGTCGTGGATCTCCACACAACCTGCCCATACCGTGTCGCGGACTTTTATTTTTGCGTTAAAAAAGTCGGGACCTGCATCCTTATTATGCATACCTACGTCTATTATGTGTAAAGGAGTGCCATCGGTCGTCGTGAGCGAAGAGGGATCGTACAATCTATATTTCCAGATATAATGCAAGAGTCGTTCCATAATTCTTTCATAGTTAAGATTGATTATCACAAATATAATTCCTTTTTCCGTATATTTGTAGCCTTATAGCCGTTTATTCGGCTGAATTATTTATACTTAGAACACAGGAAAGATGAAGATTGCATTGATAGGTTACGGCAAGATGGGGAAGATCATCGAGCGCATTGCCCGGGAACGGGGACATGAGATAGTTTCTATTATAGATATCAACAACCAGGAAGACTTTGCCTCGGAGGCATTTAAAAGCGCGGACGCGGCGATTGAATTTACCATTCCCGCGACGGCTTACGATAATTATATGAAATGCTTTGCGGCCGGCGTACCGGTGGTTTCCGGCACAACGGGCTGGCTCGACCGCCTGGACGAGATCAAAGCGATATGTGCCAACGAAGGGAAGACCCTCTTCTATGCGTCGAACTTCAGCATCGGTGTAAATATTTTCTTCGCACTCAATCGCTACTTAGCCAAGATTATGAATAACTTCCCGGCCTACGATGTGCGTATGACGGAGACACATCATATCCATAAATTAGATGCACCCAGCGGCACGGCCATCACCCTGGCGGAAGAGATGATGAAAGAGCTCGACCGCAAAACAGCCTGGAGCCTCGATAAGGCCGAGAACCCTGCCGACCTGATGATTCAGGCTCTGCGCGAAGGCGAAGTGCCGGGTCGTCATGAGATCATCTATGAATCAAGCGTCGATACGATCCGCATTGAACACGATGCGAAAAGTCGCGAAGGCTTTGCACTTGGTGCGGTGATTGCGGCTGAGTTTGCCGCCGGAAAGAAAGGTTTCCTGACCATGCAGGACCTGTTGACATTTTAATTATAAAAAGCAAATCACATGAAGAAATTTTCAAAAGCGCAATGGATCAGGTTCGCCATTTGGGGAACATTATATACGCTCTTCGCTATCTGGATGCAGAATCTTTGGCTATTGCTGGGGTTGATTGTCTTGGTCGATATATTCCTGACCAAATATATCCCCTGGGGAGGCTGGAAGAAGACAAAAAACCCGAAATTGCGCAATATGCTCGAATGGGTAGACGATATTATTTTTGCCCTGATCGCCGTCTATATGATCAATCTGTTTGTGTTTCAGAACTACCAGATACCGAGTTCTTCGTTAGAGAAATCGCTGTTGGTAGGCGATTATCTTTTTGTGAGCAAACTAAGCTACGGGCCACGCGTGCCCAATACACCACTCTCTTTCCCGTTGGTGCAGAACACCTTGCCTATCGTGAACACGAAATCCTATTTCGATTGGCCACATTGGGAGTATAAACGGGTGAAAGGACTGGGCGAGGTGAAGCGCAACGACATTGTCGTGTTTAATTTCCCGGCGGGCGACACGGTGGCCCTGAAAGTACAGAATCCGGATTATCACACCTCGGTGGCGATGTACGGACGGGAAGCTATCCACCTGAACAAGCAGATCTACGGCGATGTGATCTATCGTCCGGTAGACAAACGGGAGAACTATGTGAAACGCTGTATCGGTATGCCCGGCGATAGCTTAGAGATTCGCGACAATCAGGTGTATGTGAATGGCATTGCCGCGGAGAATCCGGAGAATATGCAGCTTAACTATATCGTGGAAACCAACGGATCGCCCTTTACGGAAGCGCAATACCGGTTGTTGAATATCAGCAAGGAGGATCGCGTGAATAATAAGGTGTCGGACGCTGCCAGCCAATCGCCTTTGCATGAATACCTGGGCTTCACGAAGAATGCGGCGGGACAATACAATCCTCTTTATTGTTATCCGTTGACCAAAAAGGCATTGGCTATCGCGGAAAAGTTGCCGAATGTGGTGAAAATAGTGGTCGACCGGGAAGAGATCTATCAGCGGTCGCCCTATTATCCGTTGGGCTATGAAACCGGTTGGAGTCGCGACAATTACGGGCCTATCTGGATCCCGAAGAAGGGGGCAACCGTTGAGTTGAATGAAATGAACCTGGCCATGTACCGCCGTTGCATTCAGAACTACGAGAACAACACCCTGGAGGTGAAAGATGGCACGATTTATATCAATGGAAAGCCGGAAACCACCTATACCTTCCAATACGATTATTACTGGATGATGGGCGATAACCGCCATAAGAGTGCCGACAGTCGCTCGTGGGGCTTCGTGCCGGAAGACCATATCGTAGGCAAGCCGATCCTGATCTGGCTGTCGTTGGATAAAGATCGTAAACTGTTTGATGGAGGTATTCGCTGGAACAGGCTCTTCCGCACGGTTCACTAAGAAAAGGAATGACTTTATCTGTTGTATGGAAATGGATCATCGCCCTGGCGATTGCCTTTGCCGTTATCCTTGCTTTGAGGCAATGGGTGGTGGCCTCCTACTCTATTTCCACGCCTTCGATGGAGAACACCCTGCAGGAAGGTGATTATCTATTGGTATATAAAGGAAAGAAACAACCCGGACGCAATCAGGTGGTATTATTCACCAGCCCGCTCCGCCAGGAGGGCGTCAAGCCTGCGCTGTTGATCAGCCGTTGCCTGGGTCTGCCGGGCGATACCCTGTTTGTGATGCCCGACGGCTTTCTGATCAACGGAAATATGACACCTTACGCCCCGCAATCCCTACACACCTGGCTGGTCGCGGATCACCGGAAGAACAGTTGCTTAGACGCTTTGCAGCGACTGCGTATCGACCTCCGGGAATGGGCCCGGCGGGAAAAGGGCTATAGCCTGCGCCTTACCTCCTTTGAGGCCTGGCAGGTGATGGAAGAGATGGGTGAAAAAGAGGCCTTGCAACGCTATGGCGAAGCGGCGCCCTATCGCCTGATCCTGCCCCGAAAGGGACATACCTACCCACTGGACGAGCAATCCTTGTTATTATGCGAGGAGGCTATCCGGCAGGAGACGAACGGAAAAGCGCAGTTCCGGGAAGGAAAGCTCTACTTAGACGGCCGGGAGGTCAGCGCTTTCGCGTTCAAAAAAGATTACTACTGGATGATATCCGACAACCCCGAAGAGGCAGTCGATTCGCGTCACCTGGGCTTTGTCTCCGAAGACCATATCCAGGGAGTGGCCGGATGGTGTTGGTATAGTAAAGATCGTTCACGTATATTCAAACCGGTACATTAATGGAAACCGCCGTTTATCTATCGACCGCCTACCTGGGGCCTGTGCAGCAATACACCAAAATGATTGCTTACGACCGCGTTTTCATCGAAACAAAAGAAAACTACCTGAAGCAAACCTACCGCAACCGGTGTACGATTGCCGGAGCCAACGGGCCGCTTTCGCTCTCTATCCCCATCGAAAAGACGGAAGCAATCAAATGCCTTACCCGGGATATCCGCCTGTCGGATCATGGCAACTGGCGCCATCTGCACTGGAACGCCCTCGTTTCCGCCTACCGGATGAGCCCTTTCTTCGACTATTATGAAGACGATTTTGCCCCTTTCTACGAGAAGAGGTATGCGTTTCTCTTCGACTTCAACGAGGAATTGCGGGCATTGATCTGCCATTTATTGGATATCCAGCCCGACATTGTCTATACGGAGGAGTATCAACCCAACCTGAACCATGACTTCCGGGAGGTGATTCGCCCGAAACATCCCGCCGAAGACGCCGCCTTCCGGCCAACACCCTATTGGCAGGTCTTTCAGGAAAAACATGGTTTCCTGCCCAATTTGAGCATCGTAGACCTATTGTTCAATATGGGACCGGAAGGACTCTTGGTCTTAAGAGATTCGGTAGCCGGCCTTACTCCATCTGGAATTTCCGGCTAACCTTCAGTAAGTTCTTCGTAAACATCAAGACATTCTGCAACTCATGCAGGATATTGAGGTAGAGCAGACTGGTCTTGGTGCTGGTTGTGTTGCCCTCCTGCTGAATGCGTTTCAACTCGCCCCGCTTGTATTGCGTCAACTGATTGTCTAATGTATTGGCTTCCGAAACAAGGCTTGTCAGGTTGAAATACTCCCTGTCGTGGATCATATTGGCCCCTTTATGCAGGAAAGAGACGATATGCGGCAGGAATTCATGCAAGTCTTGAGCCTCCTCTTCGCTTAACGGATTGAAGTTATTGTCGATATGTTCTTTGGAAGGTCGGGTAAAGCGGAGGATACTGTAGACGACCTCGCTGGCAAAGTCGTTCCCCTGGTAGTAATATAATCCTTTATCCACGGCAATATCATTTTCAATCTGCGTCACACCCAGGTTGCCCACCCGCTTGATCTGCTTCAAATGGGTCTTTTTCTCTTCCAATTCGGTGATGGCTGTGCGCAACTCCTTGAGGTTCCATTCGGTAATGCCTCCGATCGATTTATTCAGCATATCGGCTGCAAAACGCAATAATGCCTGATTCTCTTCCCGGCTATGTTTGCGGAAAAGAGCAAGCGCTTCGCGCGAGTTGGTCGTTTGGCTCAATTTGGCTACCGTTTCGTTTACCTCTTCTTTCAACGCCTCTTTCTTCATGCGCTTGCGATAGGCCATCTGGCTACGGATCAACGAATAGGCCGCCAAGGCGATCATCGCCACCATCGCCGGTATACCTCCCCAATAAATCAACAGAGCCACCACAAAAGCAATGGTAAATGCTGCCCCCGCCGTGATAAACCAACCACCGATCACCGACAAGACCCCGGTAATGCGATAAACTGCACTCTCACGTCCCCAAGCACGGTCGGCCAGCGAACTACCCATAGCCACCATAAAAGCCACGTAGGTAGTTGAAAGAGGCAGTTTGAAAGAGGTACCGATCGCTATCAATAAACCGGAAAGCACCACATTCACCGAGGCGCGCACCAGGTCGAAGCTGGCTTTGTTTTCCAGAATAATTTCGTTTGAATTGAAGCGACTATCGATCCAGTTCTTGACAGATACCGGCGTCACACTCAACAGGAAGGAAGACATATTGCTTGCCCTACGCACCAGAATACGGGCGACAGGCGATGTGCCGAAGTTCTCATTGCCCTGCCCCTGGCTGGCCAGGTCGACCGATGTCTTAATCACATTGTGTGCCTTTTTGGAGGTAAACAGGGCAGTCACCATGATGGCACCGGCTCCGACTAAGAAATACCAGGGCGTTTTGGCCGATTCCAACAGGGAACTCATCAGGAAGGTGTCGGGCGATCCTCCCGCTGCCTTCATATCGATCAGGGAAGAGTAGCCTACCAGCGGCACACCGAGGAAGTTCACCAGGTCATTACCGGCAAATGCCAAGGCCAACGCAAAGGTACCGAGCAATACCACCACCTTCAATACATTCACCTTCAGCCAGGTGAGTATTTGCATGACAATGCTAAAAAAGACAAAGCTGGTCAACAGTAACATGCCTGTATAGTTGTCGATCAACGCTTTCAGCTCCGGTGTCATAAACGAGCTCCCTTTCAATCCTTTGATCAACATGAAATAGATAATAGAGGTCGTCGCGATACCTCCGAATATGCCTCCGAAGTATTTCAGCGGTTTCCGGTAGTTAAAGGTAAAGATCAGACGGGAGATGTATTGCACCAGCGCGCCAAAGAAAAAGGCGATCGCCACCGACATGAAGATGGCTAAGATCATGGTAAACGCCTTATCGGTATTCAGGAGATCGACAAAGTTCAGCTCTCCCGCCGAGTGATAGACCTTCATCATGGAGACCGCTACCGTGGCCCCCAATAGTTCAAACACCAAAGAGACGGTGGTCGATGTCGGCATCCCCAACGAATTGAACACATCCAACAGGACCACATCCGTCAGCATCACCGCCAACAGGATAAACATGATCTCTTCGAAGTAGAAAAACTGCGGCTGGAATATACCGTGCCGCGCCACATCCATCATGCCGTTCGACAAGGCCGCCCCGACAAAAATACCGATGGCCGCCACAATCATGGAGGTGCGGAAGGAGGCCGCTTTCGAGCCGATGGCAGAATTCAGGAAGTTCGAAGCATCATTACTTACCCCTACGTTAAGGTCGAAGATGGCTAAGATGAAAATAAAAATGACAAGGAATAAATAGAAAGTCTCCATAAAAAGTTATGTTAGAATAAGTTTTGTATCAGTTTTAACACACCGAGTTCGTTTAAGAATACCAATCCGATCAATACCGGAGCCACCCATTTCATGAAGAAGGCATAGGTTCGGAAGAAATAGAACGGGATCGTGCCTTCGTTGGTCAATTCCGCTTTCAGAATTTTCCGGTCGACACGCGTGCCGACAAAGACACAGATCATCATCCCGCCCAACGGAAGCATGATCTTAGCCGTTACATAATCCAATAGGTTGAAGAAGGTGAGTCCGAAGATCGTAAAGTCTTTTAATACGCCGAAGGAGAGCGAACTGATCACCCCCAGGATCAATACACCGGCGGAAACCAACAGAGCCGCCTTCTTGCGCGACATATTCATCTCTTCATGCACGTAGGCAGTCGCTACCTCATGCAGCGAAATGGTCGAGGTGAGCGCCGCGATGGCCAATAACACAAAGAATATGACTGACCAGAGATTGCCCATCGCCATCTTGGCAAACACATTAGGCAATGTGATAAACACCAACTCAGGCCCTGCCGTCGGTTCGATGCCAAAGCTAAACACCGCCGGAAATATCATCAACCCCGCCAATACAGCCACTAAGGTATCCAACAGGGTCACCTGAACGGCAGTCGCTTGTATGTTTGTTTTCTGACTGAAGTAGGAGGAATAGGTGATCAGACAGCCCATACCAATGCTTAATGAGAAGAAAGCCTGTCCCATGCCGCTCAGCATTACCGAAGAATCGATCTTACTGAAGTCGGGTTTAAAGAGAAAAGAGAGTCCCGCACTGGCATTGGGCAGCGTAACCGAGCGGATACAGAGGATAAACAACATCAGAAACAACAAAGGCATCATAATCTTCGAAGCCCGTTCAATACCGTTTTTCACGCCCGACACAATAATGAAATGAGTGACTGCAATAAAAGCAACCGTCCAAAATATCGGGCGGAAGATACCGGAAGAGAACAACTTAAATTCCGCTTCGAACACATCGACCGTCTTTCCGGAGAGCGAGCTGGTCAGCGATTGGAGGATATATTCAAAGGTCCATCCGGCAATCACACAGTAGAAACCAAGGATCAGAAAGGCGGCCAGTACGCCGTTGTAACCGATCAGACTCCATTTCGTGCCCGGTGCCATGGCCTTGAAGGCGCCCGCTGCATTGCGATGGGTATGCCGACCGATAAACATCTCGGTGATCATCACCGGAAGCCCCAGGATTACGATACAAACAAAATAGACGAGTAGGAAGGCTGCGCCTCCGTTCTCGCCTAACATATAGGGGAATCTCCAGATATTACCTAAGCCAACCGCGCTACCGACCGTAGCCAAAATAACGCCTAATTTACTTCCGAAAGTTGCTCTTTCATTACTAATCATGGGTCAGTCCTCCTTGTTGTCTTTTTGTTTTTTATGATGTCGGAACAATGATGCCATCGCGTATGTGAATGACGCGGTCGGTATCCGCCGCCAGTTGTTCGTCGTGGGTGACTAATACAAAGGTCTGCTTCATCTTATCGCGCAACTCGAAAAAGAGGGCATGCAGTTCCTCTTTATTCTTCGTGTCTAAGCTGCCCGACGGCTCGTCGGCCAGGATCACGGCCGGGTTATTCACTAAGGCACGCGCCACGGCCACGCGTTGCTTCTCACCTCCCGACAATTCCGCCGGTTTATGTGTCATGCGTTCGGCCAACCCCATAAAATCGAGTAGTTCTTTCGCGCGCTTCTCCGCCTGTCCCTGCTTCTCGCGGGCAATCAGGGCAGGGATCATCACATTCTCCAATGCCGTAAATTCGGGTAATAATTGATGAAACTGAAATACAAAACCGATATTCCGGTTGCGAAAAGCCGACAGTTCCGTATCGTTCATTCCCTCTACGCGTGTCCCATTGAGGATCAGCTCTCCGCCGTCGGGCGAATCCAGGGTGCCGATAATCTGCAACAGGGTGGTTTTTCCGGCTCCGCTCGGCCCCACAATGGCTACCACTTCGCTCTTCTCGATCGAAAGGTCGATCCCCTTCAGTACCTGAAGCGAGCCGAAGCTTTTTGTAATTCCTTTTGTTTGTATCACGCGCTTATAATCTGTTTATATAACATTCGGGACAAAAAAATAGTTATCACAAATGACGAATAACATGCGACGCCAGATAACAACCGAAAATGGCGGGCATATACGACACCGTGCCGGTGGTTGTCTTCTTGCATTCCTCGCCTTCGACCTCGATCACCGCCTCCGGATCGACCATCTCAGTGGAAAAGACCACCGGAATGCCCCGGCGAATGCCCAACCGGTGTAAGCGCTTGCGTACCATCTTGGCCAGCGTGCAATTAAACGACTTGGAGATATCCGCCAACTTCACCTGCGCCGGATCCATCTTCGCTCCCGCTCCCATGGAGGAGACCACCGGGATATCGTGCTTCACCGCGAAATGCAATAGATAGACCTTCGGGCTCAACGAATCGATCGCGTCCACAATATAGTCGAAAGGAGTCGATAATAAGAGCTCTTCGGTACGTTCATCCCGCAGGAATTCATGCAGGACGGTCAACTTCAGGCGGGGATTGATATCCATCAACCGCTCGGCCATCACCTCCGCTTTCGGACGACCCAGTGTGCTGTGCAGAGCAGGCAACTGGCGATTGAGGTTGCTCTCCTGCACCTCGTCGGCATCGACAATCGTCATCCGCCCCACACCTGCCCGGCAGATCTGTTCGGCCGCATACGCCCCAACACCACCCAGCCCAACCACCAATACGTGGCTTCCGGCTAAATGATCCATGCGCTCAGCGCCAAACAGCAACTCCGTCCTACTATTCCAGGGATATCCCATCTCGTCAATTTCTCGACAAACATACAAAAAAAACCGGAATTCTTTTTTGATCTTACCCTCTATTAGCTCGGATTTTTGTGGGATAATCAGATAAATGGAGATTTTTATCGCACCCCCAGTTTTCGAAATGTTAAAATATTATTTGTAAGCAAAACGGCCATTTTGCTTACAAATCCATACGTTAAAAAGTGTTTCTCCCGGGAGTTTGTCAAAATACTCCCTCTTTTTTGCGCGCAAAGTCCTGCGAAAATTACAAATCGTAAATTGGAGATTCTAACGGAAACGGACAAATTAACGTTTGTTTACACTATTTGTACAATGGTTGAATCGTTCCATAATGGAACAGTCACAATTGGTTCACAAATCTTGTAATTTCCCCCTTTTTCAAAAAAACTGTAACCTAAACATGCCGTATTACTAACACATTGTTTTTATTTATATCTTTGCGGTTACATTTTAATTTTACAAATCCACTTCACGTATGAATGAACAGATTAAACAGATAGCAGAACGTCTGGCCGGGCTTCGGGAGGCATTGGAACTGACGCCCGAAGAGATGGCGCATGCCGCCAATCTTTCTGTCGAAGAATATCTTCGTCTGGAAAGCGGATCGGTTGATATTTCCGTTAGTATACTGCATCAGATCTCGCAGGCCTTTGGCGTTGAGTTGACTACCCTGATGTTTGGCGACGAACCAAAAATGAGTTCCTATTTCATTACCCGCCGGGGAAAAGGCATTGCGGTTGAAAGGACGAAAGCCTACAAATATCAGTCGTTAGCAGCCGGTTTTGCCGGACGCAAAGCGGATCCGTTTATGGTGACCGTGCATCCGAAACCCGAAGAGGAGCCGATCTATCTGAATTCTCATCCGGGACAGGAATATAATATGGTGATCAACGGGCGTTTGCAATTGCAGATCGGAACGAAAACGCTGATCCTCGAAGCAGGCGACAGCATCTATTTCAATTCGGAACTGCCTCATGGCATGAAAGCGTTGGATGGGGCGGAAGTTAATTTTTTAGCAATAATACTTTAATATAGTTGATAATGGATAATTGATCGTTGATAATTATTTTGACACTCTTATCAATTCTCCATTTTCAATTCTCAATTAAACAAACCATGTTAGATAAGTTTTTAAAACAAGTAGCATATACGTCACAGGAGGATTTTATTCAGAACTACAAAGTGAACATACCGGAGGATTTCAACTACGGCTATGATGTGGTCGACGCCTGGGCAGAAAAAGAACCGGACAAGCGAGCAATATGCTGGACCAACGATAAGAAAGAACATATCGATTTCACGTTTGCGGATATAAAACGGGAAAGCGACCGGACAGCCTCCTATTTTCAATCCCTCGGCATCGGCAAGGGGGATATGGTGATGCTGGTATTGAAACGCCGCTATGAGTTCTGGTTTTCCATCATTGCCTTGCATAAGTTGGGCGCGGTGGTCATCCCGGCTACGCATCTGTTGACCAAGAAGGATTTTGTTTACCGCAACAATGCGGCAGATATCAAAATGATTGTCTGCGTAGGCGAAGAAAATGTTACCAACCAGGTGAAAGAGGCCATGCCGGAATCACCCAGTGTGAAACATATTGTATCTGTCGGTCCGCTCGTACCCGAAGGGTTTGAAGACTTCCACAAAGGGATTGAAGCGGCGGCTCCTTTTGTTCGTCCTGCCGATGTGAACAAGAACGACGATATCTCCATCATGTATTTCACCTCCGGCACGACCGGGAATCCGAAGATGGTGGCACACGACTTCACCTATCCGCTGGCGCATATCTCAACCGGCAAATACTGGCACAACCTGCATGAGAAGAGCCTGCATCTGACCATTGCTGATACGGGATGGGGAAAAGCGGTTTGGGGAAAGCTCTACGGACAATGGCTTTCGGGAGCTACCGTGTTTGTCTACGATCACGAGAAGTTCAATCCCGCCGATATGTTGCAGATGATTCAGGATTATGGCATCACGTCGCTTTGTGCTCCCCCTACAATCTTCCGTTTCCTGATACGCGAGGATATCAGCCAATACGACCTCTCGTCGTTGGAATATTGTACGATTGCCGGCGAGGCATTGAACCCCGCGGTGTTCGAATCGTTCAAAAAATTGACAGGCATCAAACTGATGGAGGGATTCGGGCAGACCGAAACGACCCTGACCGTTTGTACCTTCCCTTGGACAGAACCGAAACCCGGCTCTATGGGCAAGGCTAACCCGCAATACGATGTAGACCTGTTGCGTCCCGACGGCAGTCCGGCAGAGGATGGAGAGCAGGGCGAGATTGTTGTGCGCTATGCCGACCGCTGGCCATTGGGTTTGTTCAAAGAGTATTATCGCGATCCGGAATTGACGGAGAACACCTGTTTTGACGGTATTTATCACACGGGCGACGTGGCCTGGCGCGATGAAGACGGCTATTATTGGTTTGTTGGACGTACGGATGATGTGATCAAAAGCTCGGGTTACCGCATTGGCCCGTTCGAGGTGGAAAGTGCGTTGATGACGCATCCCGCCGTGGTGGAATGTGCCATCACCGGGGTGCCGGATGAGATCCGCGGGCAAATCGTGAAAGCGACCATTATCCTCTCCAAAGAATATAAAGACAAGGCGGGCGAAGAGCTGAAAAAAGAGCTTCAGAACCATGTCAAAAAAGTAACGGCTCCCTATAAATATCCCCGCGTGATCGAATTTGTGGAAGAACTTCCCAAAACCATTAGCGGCAAAATCAGGAGAGTAGAGATTAGAGATAAGGACAAGAAATAATTCATAATTCATAATTTACAATTCATAATTCATAATTGCTTTGAGGCGTATTGCAGTAAAAATAGGTAGCAACGTCCTGACCCGAACGGATGGGACGTTGGATATTACCCGTATGTCGGCTTTGGTCGATCAGGTGGCGGAGTTGCATCATAAAGGGATCGAAATGGTGTTGATCTCTTCCGGCGCGGTGGCTTCGGGGCGCTCGGAGATAAAGGCGGGGAAAAAGCTGGATCCGGTATCGGCACGGCAACTCTATTCGGCCGTCGGACAGGCGAAACTGATCAACCGTTATTATGAGCTTTTCCGCGAGCATGGCATGTGTTGCGGGCAGGTATTGACCACGAAAGAGAATTTCAGCAGCCGCACGCACTACCTCAACCAGAAGCATTGCATGGAGGTGATGTTGGCAAACAAGGTGATCCCGATTGTCAACGAGAATGATACGATATCGGTAACCGAACTGATGTTTACCGACAACGACGAGCTCTCCGGCCTGGTGGCTACCATGTTGGGAGCCGATGGCTTAATTATCCTGAGCAATATCGACGGTATATACAATGGTAATCCGAACGATCCGGCCTGCACAGTGATCCGTGAGATCGGCTCCGGAGGCGAAGACCTGTCGGAGTATGTGCAGACAAGCCGCTCCTCTTTCGGACGTGGCGGCATGCTGACCAAATGTCGCATAGCCCGGAAGGTGGCCGACGAGGGTATCACGGTGATCATTGCCAATGGCAAGCGCGATAATATTCTTCCGAAACTCCTATCAAAGAAAAGTGAGGAGGTATGTACCCGCTTTATTCCTTCACCCAAACCGGTCAGTAGCGTGAAGAAATGGATTGCTCATTCGGAGGGGTTTGCCAAAGGGGAGATCCATATCAACGAAGGCGCCTCTACGGCTTTGCTCTGTCCGAAGGCAACCAGTGTGTTGCTGGTGGGCGTTACCCGGATTGTTGGTGACTTTGAAAAAGGGGATATTGTGCGTATATTTGATGATAAGGGGCAGCAGGTTGGTGTCGGTTGTGCCGATTACAATAGTAAAGAGGCGCTACCCTTGATCGGACAACGCGATCTGAAACCGTTGGTGCATTACGATTATTTATGTTTAACTGCTGAATAAGAAAGTATGATACGCGAAATAATACAACAGACAGCCGCCGCATCCCGGTCGCTGATTGCCTTAAACGATGAAACAATCGGGGCTATTCTGCGGGATACGGCGAAGTCCTTGATGGAGGCGCAGGCAACGATCCTGGAGGCCAACGCAAAAGACCTGGCGCGGATGGAGCCGGAGAACCCGAAACAGGATCGACTGAAGCTGACTCCCGAACGCTTGCAAGGCATTGCGGATGATATGATAAACGTAGCCTCTCTCCCCTCTCCTCTCGGAAAAGAATTGGATGCCTGGGAGCGTCCGAACGGAATGAAGATTCGAAAGGTGACGGTTCCTTTCGGTGTGATCGGCATTATCTATGAAGCGCGGCCAAATGTTACCTTCGATGTGTTCTCGCTCTGCCTGAAAAGCGGCAATGCCTGTATCTTGAAAGGCGGATCCGATGCGGACTACTCCAACAAAGCATTGATCGGCATCATCCACGAGGTGTTGGAGAAATGGGGTATCAACCCGGCCGTCTGCACCCTATTGCCCCCCGACCGGGAGGCAACGACCGAATTACTGCATGCCGTAGGGCTGGTCGATCTGATCATTCCCCGGGGAAGCAGTTCATTGATCAATTACGTCCGCGAGCATTCACGTGTGCCGGTGATCGAAACAGGCGCCGGTGTTTGCCACACCTATTTCGACCAAGCAGGCGATACAGCCAAAGGACAAGCGATTATTACCAATGCGAAAACCCGTCGGGTGAGTGTTTGTAATGCGCTCGATTGCCTGTTGATCTACCAGGATCGCCTGAAAGAGTTGCCCGACTTATGTGAAAAATTGGCTGATAAGCAGGTTACGATCTATGCCGATCCGCAGGGCTACGCATCGCTGTCGGGGCATTATCCGGAAGCGCTGCTTCAAAAGGCCACCGAAGAAAGTTTCGGAACAGAGTTCTTAGACTATAAAATGAGTATCCGAACCGTGGCTTCTATCGACGAAGCCTTAGATCATATCGCCCGGTACGGCTCCAAACATAGCGAATGTATCGTCAGCGAATCGGCGGATGCGGTCCGTCTTTTTCAGCAAAGAGTAGATGCTGCCTGTGTCTATGCCAATGTATCTACCGCCTTTACCGACGGCGCCCAATTTGGCTTTGGTGCCGAAATAGGCATCAGCACGCAGAAGCTCCACGCTCGCGGCCCGATGGCGCTGCCGGAACTCACCACCTATAAATACATTATCTCCGGTGATGGACAAACGAGGGAATGAAAAATTGTAAATAAAAGAAATATGAGAAATTTCACTTGTGTACAAGATATTGGCGACCTGAAGCAGGCGGTCAATGATGCTTTTGAGATTAAGAGAGACCGGTTCCAGTTTTCAACATTGGGAAAGAATAAGACATTGATGATGATCTTCTTCAATTCAAGCCTTCGTACCCGTTTGAGTACGCAGAAGGCGGCCATGAATCTGGGAATGAACACCATAGTGTTGGATATCAACCAGGGCGCCTGGCAACTGGAAACGGAGCGGGGGGTTATCATGGATGGCGACAAGCCGGAACATATCCTGGAGGCTATCCCGGTGATGGGTGCCTATTGTGATGTGATCGGCGTGCGTTCTTTTGCCCGTTTCGAAAGTAAAGAGGATGATTATAACGAGAAGATTCTGAACCAGTTTATTCAATATTCCGGTCGTCCGGTGTTTAGTATGGAGGCAGCTACGCGTCATCCGTTGCAGAGTTATGCCGATCTGATTACTATTGAAGAGTATAAAAAGACGGAACGCCCGAAAGTGGTTTTGACCTGGGCGCCGCATCCGCGTGCCCTTCCCCAGGCTGTTCCCAATAGTTTTGCAGAATGGATGAATGCAACCGATTATGAGTTTGTGATCACCCATCCGGAAGGCTACGAGCTGGATCCGCAGTTTGTAGGTGCTGCCCGCGTGGAATACGATCAGAAAAAGGCCTTTGAAGGCGCTGATTTTATCTATGCCAAGAACTGGGCTGCCTTTGCCGACCCGCATTATGGAGAGGTATTGAGTAAGGATCGCAGCTGGACGGTAGATGCCGAAAAGATGGCTTTGACCAACAATGCCTACTTCATGCATTGTCTTCCCGTGCGTCGCAATATGATTGTCACCGACGATGTAATAGAAAGCCCGCAAAGCATCGTGATTCCCGAAGCCGCCAACCGGGAAATCTCCGCGCAGGCCGTACTGGCGAAGATCCTACGAGCTTTGTAAATGAAGAATGAGGAATGAAGAATGAAGAATCGAAGATGGCTTAGCTTCAATTCTTCATTCTTCATTCCTCATTCTTCATTTCTTCTCACGCTTCCCCTTTCACCCCACCCATCGGCGGCAGGAACTCACCTCCGTCACCACCTTTGTGTAGCTGTTTTTCGAATTTGGAGATATTGTCTTCCAATGCATGCAATAGACGTTTCGCATTGTCGGGCGTAAGGATTATCCGGCTCTTCACCTTGGCTTTGGGTACGCCGGGAACAATGCGTACAAAGTCGAGGATAAACTCTGACGAGGAGTGAGAAATTATGGCCAGATTCGCATAGGTGCCCTGAGCTACCTCTTCGGATAACTCCACCTGTATTTCATTGGGAGATTTCTTTTCCATTTTTATCATTTCTTTTGATTAGGAAACAAACTTACGAAATATAACGTTAAAACCAACGCTATCCCACAACCATTTGAGGGGTTTACTTGTATTACTAATAAGGACTTCCAGAAGTCTGGGTATAGATGTTTAACCAAAAAAATAAAAAACATGAAATCTTTGGAAGGTAAAGTAGTTATTGTAACCGGAGCCGGCTCCGGAATGGGAGAGGCAATTGTCCGGTTGTTTGCTAAAAAAGGAGCCAAGGTGGTCGTATCAGATCTCAATCAGGAATCGATGGATCGTGTCGTAAACGATATCAAATGTGAAAAATGTCCGATCATCGGCGTTTTGTCGGATGTGTCGAAACAGGAAGATCTGGAAAAATTGGTTGCCGAGACGTTGAAGGAATTCGGAACTATCGATATCTTAGTCAACAACGCCGGTGTCCTCGATAATTTTATGACAGTGGATGCGTTGGATGTGAAGCGTTGGGAAAAGGTAATGGATGTCAATGTGAAGGGGCCGACCATTCTGTCGCAATTAGTAATCAAACACCTATTGGAAAAGAAGAAACCGGGCGTGATCATCAATACTGCTTCGGTTGGTGGTATGTTTGGTGCGCGGGGAGGCGTGAGCTATGTTACCAGTAAGCATGCGGTGATTGGTTTGACTAAGAATATCGCCTCTGTCTACCGCGAAGACGGTATACGCTCGGTGGCGATTGCTCCGGGTGATATCAAAACAAATATCGGAAATAGCCTGAAAGCGCCCAATGAAAAAGGAATGCACGCCTTAATGCAATATGTAGCAACCGGTCCCACCGGCGAGGCCGAGGATGTAGCTCAGGTGGTTGCTTTCTTAGCCAGCGATGCTGCCAAGTTTATCAACGGAACAGTGATTACGGTCGATGGCGGCTGGACGGGAGCGTAAAATAACAAATGGATAATTGAAAATGGATAATTGATAAGCACTCACTATCAATTATCCATTTTCAATTATCCATTATCAATTTGTCTTACCAGACTTTACTCAGCTCTTCCCGGATCTTGTCGTTTCCGGGGTATCCGGCTGTTTCAAAGGTTTTCTTGCCTGATTTATCGAATATCATATAGGTTGGGATACCTTGGATATCATATTTGTCGCCGATAACTTTCCACTGCTCTGCTGTCAGGTAATAGTGCAATCCGCCTATTTCCGGCAACATACTTACCCATTTGGCATGAGGTGAGCTGGCATTGGATATATAGATGGAAACCACCCCCTTTTCGGCCATTTCCGGTTTGAACGGTTTGATCGTCTTCATGGCATTCAGGCAAGGACCACACCAGGTTGCCCAGAAATCAACAAAAATAGCTTTCCCTTTATATTGCGCCACGATCGCATCCAGGATCTTTTCGGCTGCCACCTCCGGTGTCTTCAGCATTTCAAAGCCTCCTTCTTTCAGAGCCGCCTCATATTGGCGTTTGGTCTTTTCGGCAATGAAATTATATACCTCCTCATAATAAGGTGCAGAGGTCGATTGCAATCTCTTTTTCATCTCAGGCGTTAACTCAGCCATACTGGCTGCTGAAGCAATAGCCGGCATGGCCAGCTTCAAGTCCACTAACAGCCCTTGCTCTGCTCCGAGCATTTCATAAAAGACCGCATCCGAAGAAGCTATTTGAGATAAATAGGGAGCCACAGAAGAAAAAGAGGAGGCATAAAGCCAAGTAGGATCATTCAGATCCAGTTCCTTTAGTTTTATTAATTCAGCGTCGCTCACTACCGGTGCTTTATAATCGATCGGCTGGTCATAATTGATCTTATTGTTGCTCCGGTAAATATTTTCCAAAAGACGACTCATATTTGTGACATAGTTCACTATATTTGTTTTCAACGTATGCGTGATCAGTTCTTTTAACGCCTCAGGTATATCTTCCTGTTGTAACCGATTTACTCTTTCATTATATTGATTTAACAGATACGAAGTGAACTGCTCGGCAGTCATACCGGGAATAGCGTGATCGCTGTAAAGATCGATACGGGCATACTCATTTATTTTGTCTCCACTCTGAAGCAATATCGTGTTCAGCTCTGCATATTTTCCTTTAAATCCGGCATAGGCAAGAGTCGGTTCGGGGTTGTACCTGGAATTTTTTCGCGAATTGGCCGATAGGTCATAATACACATTCGCCTCTTCACCGGGTGACAGATAAATAGTCAGGAGATCGGTTCCTATTCTCAAACGGCAACAAGTCGTGGTATAGAGGTCAAGCTCGAATGTGAAATCAGTAGTTCCAACAGATTTTCCTTCCACCTCTTCTTGAGTCGCGATAACAACATGATCCGGATATAAAGCAGGATGCAGTGCAAACCCTTCTCTCCAACCAGTGACGTATAGATTTACTTTCGTTTTCCCGATCTTGAATTCCGGGCTGGGCAGCTCATACGTCTTGTCTACTTTGGCGTTGATAATTTCCTTAGGGATGCCGGGTTTGTATGCCTTTGGTTTTCCCGTTAGATCAATATCCCATATCTTGAAACAGTTATCACAATCTGTCTCAATGAAATCAAAGCTCTTCGTACCTTTGGGTAGTGGCGGGAAATAGAGTTCGAAATGGTCTTCGCCCGTCTGCGGCATCCAATGCTCCTGATGAAGAACAATGTCTTTCGAGCCGGTGATCAGGTATTTTTCACCATTTGCCTGAAGATAGGTGCCGGAATCTACCCGGATCCACCAACCCGGAGTAAAATAGGCATCAACATGCAAGATGGTGGCAGAGTCTGTCAATTCCACTTGGGCGATCTCCAGCGTTTCAGTGTTTTTCAGTCCATGAACAGGACGTTCGATAACACGCGGACCTTGGTTATTGCATGCAATAAATCCCAGTCCCAATAAGAAATACAATAAAAAGGTTTTCTTCATGATGGAGTGAATTTGGTTTGTAAGGGATAAAAATAGTTTTTTTAATGAAGCGAAATATCATTTTGTCAAAATTGCTGACTCTTTTTTCGAAATTCAAGGACTTTTTTAACTCCCGGAATTTGGCTGTCGACAATCGTCAGCAGTATTGTCGACAGTTGTCAGCAATATTGTCGACGGCTATCAGCAGTATTGTCGATAGCTATCGACAATCAGATTGTCGGTCATTGACAATAGAATTCTCCGTATAAAAAAACCCGTCACTGTATCAACAGGACGGGTTTCTGTAAAGGTGTTGGTCGTATATTTTTTAATATTGCTTAAAGTCTTTCAATACCGTTTGCAGCTCCTGACGGGCAAAATAGATGCGGCTCTTAATCGTTCCGAGCGGCAAAGCCAGTTTCTCTGCAATCTCATGGTATTTGTATCCACTCAGATACAATGAGAAAGGAATACGTAAATCTTCTTCCAACGCATCGATTGCCTTGCTTATCTCCTGAATACGGTAAGCACCATCCGGGCTGTCGATGCCGGAATCATTGATTACGTCCAAATTGTACAAGTCGGCGTTTTGGTCGATAATCGTTTGAGTTCTTACAATTTTGTGATAGTTGTTGATGAAGAGATTACGCATGACGGTCAAGACCCATCCCTTGAAATTCACATTATCAACGAATTTCTCCTGGTTGTTCAAAACCTTCAGCGTTGTGTCTTGCATCAAATCCTGAGCATCATCACGATTTGCCGTCAACATCAATGCAAAATTCATCATGTTTTCTTGCATGCCCAATAATTTTTTCTGAAATTGCAACGCGTTCATAACCTAAATGTTTTAGTTTGATTAATTACTGTCCAAAAATCGTTTTGGTTTATTTTATGTTCTCTTTTCTTTTCGTTTCCACACAAATATACAAAACTTTTGTGAACAGAAAAAGAGATTTTGATATTAAAAAGGTTTTTGACTATTTTAAACTTATTTTTGACTAAAAAAGTACATTTCACAACAGGTTTAAGGGGCGTGCATTTGATTTCACAACAAGGTGATTACTTAATACAAGTTTTAATAACGCATTATTTGATATTCAATGGATAGAAAACATTATTTTATATTATTCTTTGTTTTTGTTTTTAGTTTTTTTCACGTTGTTTTTGCAAAAAACGATCAAACGGATAATAAAAAAACCGTGTACACGATTGATATTAAAAAGGAGATCGACAACACAACTAAATTGTACCTGAGTAATGGATTGACAGAAGCTCGGGAAATGGAGGCCGATGCCATCCTGATCCACATGAATACATACGGTGGATTGTTGGAAGCCGCAGATTCGATGCGGACGGCGATTCTCTACAGTCCCATTCCGGTCTATGTGTTTATCGACAACAATGCAGCTTCGGCAGGAGCCTTGATATCGATTGCTTGCGAAAAGATCTATATGCGCAAAGGAGCCAATATAGGCGCGGCTTCTGTGGTGAATCAGACCGGCGAGATACTGCCCGACAAGTACCAATCGTACATGCGATCAATGATCCGCTCAACTGCCGAAGCACATGGGAAGGATACAATCATACAAAACGGAGATACCATATATAAATGGAAGCGCGACCCATTGATTGCTGAGGCGATGGTCGATGAGCGAACGGTTATTCCCGGGGTGAGCGACAGCGGCAAGGTATTAACCTTTACCGCCGAGGAGGCGATGACGTGGGGCTATTGTGACGGTATTGCTGAGACGCTTGATGAGGTGATCACCGAATTCATCGGTTATCCGACGTATGAGATCAAAAAATACACCCCCTCCTGGTATGATAATCTAAAAGGATTCCTGATGAGTCCCATACTCCAATCTCTGCTTATCTTAGTCATTATCGGTGGTATTTATTTTGAACTTCAGACGCCGGGAATAGGATTTCCGACCGTTGCCGCTATCGGAGCTGCTATATTATATTTTGCGCCGCTTTATATTGATGGATTGGCGCAAAACTGGGAAATCCTTTTATTTATTATTGGTTTGATCCTGATTGCCGTGGAAGTCTTTGTTATTCCCGGCTTCGGAGTGACCGGTATCGCAGGGATCATCTGCGTGATCGCGGGTTTGACCATGAGCCTGATCGATAACTTTTATTTCGATTTCGAGGGAGTTACCTCGGCCGATTCCGGACGGGCCGCGTTGACGGTTCTGATGGGCATCACCTTAGCCTTTGTGGCCATGCTGTGGCTCTCGAGCCGGATCGGCCATAGGAACAGTCTGTTCCGACGGGTCGCTCTTCATACTGACCTGGAAGAGTC
This sequence comes from Parabacteroides sp. PFB2-10, assembly GCF_029893085.1. Taxonomy (GTDB): domain Bacteria; phylum Bacteroidota; class Bacteroidia; order Bacteroidales; family Tannerellaceae; genus QVMG01. Next base: position 335,017 of record NZ_JARXWI010000001.1, on the reverse strand, counting down.
TGTTTCCAGCCTTGCTTTGGATGATATGGTAGGCAAAGAGGGAATAGCCGCCACTGTATTGCGTCCGGCAGGGAAAGTCGAGATCGACGGTGAACATTACGATGGGGTCTCGGAATTGGGCTTTATCGAAAAAGGAACACCGGTGCGGGTCGTGCGCTTTGAGAACGCGCAGGTGTATGTTATCTCAATCGGTTGAGTTGGCGCGCCGGTAGACAATGCGCTTGTCAATCACGTGGTAGCGAAGCACATTCACGGCCATCAGGTCGCTGATGATGTTGCGCGCCGTATAATAATTGATATGAGCCAGCCGGCAGAATTGGTTTATATGTATATAGGTATGTGTGTCTAACCAATGAAACAGCATCTCTACCGGTTTGCTTAACTTCAATAATGTGCCCTCTTGCATGCCTTTCTTCTTCCAGGAAAGCATCAATACCTCATTAGCCAATATGTTTTCATCGGCAACGCGTATGTAGGCCTTGTATTTATCCTCTTTGTCGGGGGCGCTATGCGGCTTCTCCGGACTGGGCGCGATATAGATCTCCAACACCGTTTTCCCCTGTATATCCCAGCGGGTGGCCTCAAATGGCACAGCCGGACGGGTATACATATTGGAAGCCGCCTCGATCATATAATACTCTTCCTCGCTGCGCACGCCGGCGATCACGCCGTTGTCTTTCACGCCAATCAACAGCCTTCCCCCATCGGTGTTGGCAAAAGCGCAGAGGGTGCGGGCAATCTTCTTGCTGTCGCTCACCTCAAACTTGAAATCAAGCTGCTGATGCTCGCCTTCGGCTATTAACGATAATATGGGATGGGGTTTCATCTTCCGGATTCTATTTAGGAACAAAAATAAATTAAATCGATAACTTTGCCAAGTAATCAAATGAGAGCTGTCATGAAAGAGAAATTCATTGGAATCATTCCGGCGCGCTATGCGTCGACCCGCTTCCCGGGGAAACCGTTAGCCGATATGAAGGGCAAACCGATGATACAACGGGTGTACGAACAGGTATCACAGGTATTGGAGAAGGTGTGTGTGGCTACGGATGATAGCCGCATTGCCGAAGCGGTGGAACGATTCGGTGGAGAGGTGGTGATGACCTCCGATCAGCACAAAAGCGGTACCGACCGCTGTTACGAAGCTTACACCAAGGTAGGGGAGGGATATGATATTGTGGTTAATATTCAGGGCGACGAGCCCTTTATTCATCCCGGACAGATCGAGATTCTCAAAGCCTGTTTTGCCGATAGCCGGGTGGAGATAGCTACGTTGGTTAAGCCATTTCATAAAGAGGACGACTTCGAAGAGGCATTGTTTAACCCCAATACGCCGAAGGTAGTCCTGAATAAAAAGAACGAAGCTATGTACTTCAGCCGTTCCATTATCCCCTATCAACGTGGAAGACACCACGGGGAATGGCTGGCCAACCATACCTATTATAAACATATCGGGCTGTATGCCTACCGGGCAAACGTATTGCGAGAGATCACCCTCTTGCCGCAATCGCCTTTGGAGATAGCCGAGAGCCTCGAACAACTGCGTTGGCTTGAAAACGGTTACCGCATCCAGGCGGGCATAACCCATCACGAAACCATAGGCATCGACACGCCGGAAGATATGGAAAAAGCCCTGATATTATTATAAATACCAGGGCTTCTGTCCGAAGATTACTCTTTTTATTCTTCTTAGCGTATCCGCTTATATTCTTTCTTTGCCTCCGGCTTGATCGATGTCAGGTCGGCAATATTGATCGCTTGCTTCGAAGCAATACTCTTCCGGGCGGCAATACCCACCAGGCAAGCCAAAGCTCCGTCGCGTACGCTGGCACATTGTTTGAATGGGTCGTCGATATTCGGAAGGAATATCTGGTCTTTCAACAATTTGTCGCCTCCGCCATGTCCCGATGTTCCGAACGGAATATGGATATATTCCCGGCGTCCGAAGTTCTTGAACAGGATAATTTCGTCATAATTCACATCCGATACCGCGCGTGATTCCTGAATCCAGGCATCGATACGTCCTTTGGTTCCGTTAAACGCAATGCGATATCCTTCGTAAGGCGAATAGGCTGTCAGTGAATAAGACACCTGTACCCCATTCTTATATTTAATGGTAGCCGCCATCTTATCGTAGATATTCACATCATTCCGGAAGACACATCCGTCGCGCAGGTAGCCGTCATACTTTTCATTCTCTACATAGAGCTTCACATTCGTCGGGTTCTGCATAATATCCCAGTAGAACTTACACTCCTTCGTATGCGAACAGGTACGGCAATTCTCCGCCCGGTACGGGCCGTTCTTTCCATAATGCTCCAGGTCTCCCAACGCAAAAACGGTTTCCGGATCGCTGTCGATCCACCAGTTCAACAGGTCAAAGTGGTGACTCGCCTTATGTACCCAAAGCGATCCTCCACATTCTACCAACCGGTGCCAGCGACGGAAGTAATCCGCTCCATGCGAGGTGTCGAGATACCAATGGAAATCAACAGACGTAAGTTCGCCAATCTCTCCGTTACGAATCAGTTCCCACATTTTCGCGCGATGCGGAGAATAGCGGTAGTTGAAGGTGATCCGGCAATTCTTTCCGGTGCGTTTTTCGGCATCCAGAATGGCTTGTACCTTCTGTTCGTCGGTGGTCAATGGTTTTTCGGTGATCACATCAGCGCCCATCTCCATGCCTTTGATGATAAACTCATGGTGGGTGCTGTCCATGGTTGTTACGATCAATAGATCCGGTTTTGTTTCCCGCATCATCTTCTCGAAATCGGTATAGGTCGGACAATCGGCGCCGATCATCTCTTTACCTGTTAATACACGGCCTTCGTTCTTGTCGCATAGGCCTACAAACGTAAGGTAATCGGAATAATTCCGCACCAGGTCGCGCCCCCACATACTGTTTCCTCTCGATCCGGTTCCCACCAAAGCGACTTTCAATTTAGCTTTGTTCTGCATGGGAGCGGGATTGGGTGACTCGGCGGCACTTGCACTCATAGGCGTTGAAGATAATAGGGCTGCTCCGGTAATAGCCCCTGTCGATGCCAGAAACTTCCGTCTGGACATAGCATTTACTTCTTGACTCATTTTTCTTGTTGTGTTGTTTTATTAGGTATTAATATAAAAGTATAATCTCTTTGTATAATGCAATTCGTAAGCCAAACGTATTAAAAATTTTGCTTCCGGCATAATGCAGAGAGCAAGATTTTCAATAAATCCTAAAAAATGCTCCAGGCAACTGTCAATCCGGCCATCACAATCGCCACCATACTCATAAGTTTAATCAATATATTCAGACTGGGTCCCGAGGTGTCTTTAAACGGGTCGCCCACCGTATCTCCTACGACAGTCGCCTTATGACAATCAAGCCCTTTCCCGCCGAAATTGCCCTCCTCGACATATTTCTTGGCATTATCCCAGGCACCACCGGCGTTTGCCATAAAGATAGCCAACACAAAGCCGGTGCTCAATCCGCCAATCAGTAAGCCAACAACACCTGTCACCCCAAAAATCAATCCGGTCACTATAGGCGCAATAATGGCCAAAACCGAAGGAACAACCATCTCCCGTTGCGCCCCTTTGGTAGAGATCTCTACGCAACGCGCATAATCAGGCTCGGCCTCTCCTGTCAATATGCCTTTTATTTCGCGGAACTGCCGACGCACCTCTTCCACCATCTTGGCGGCGGCACGCCCCACGGCATTCATCGTAAGCCCGCAGAACAGGAAGGCCATCATGGATCCGATGAAAATACCGGATAATACTTTGGGATTCATCAATGTCACATCGTAATAATACATAAAGTCGGTAAACGATGCCTTCGCCGTATCCAATACACGCCCATCGCTCATGGCCAGTGTATTTTCTCCCAGACGGATCAGCCCTATCTTGATTTCTTCAATATAAGAGGCCAATAGCGCCAGTCCCGTCAAGGCCGCCGAGCCGATGGCAAAGCCTTTACCCGTCGCCGCGGTGGTGTTTCCTAACGAATCCAACGCGTCGGTGCGCTTGCGTACCTCCGGCCCTAAACCGGCCATCTCTGCGTTCCCGCCCGCGTTGTCCGCGATAGGGCCGTAGGCATCGGTCGCCAGGGTGATACCCAATGTCGACAGCATGCCGACCGCCGCAATGCCAATGCCATACAATCCCATACCTACATTGGCGAAATCAAAACCAGAGGCAAATAAAAAGGCGCAGATAATGCCGACCACCACAGCTAATACCGGAATCGAGGTGGAGAGCATACCTAAGCCTAAACCGGAAATAATAACGGTGGCAGGTCCTGTTTGTCCGGCGGCCGATACGCGTTGAGTTGGTTTGTATGACTGGGAAGTGAAATATTCGGTCGACTGCCCGATGACGATGCCGACCACCAGACCGACTACCACGGCACAACTGATCCAGAACCAATTATCCAACCCCAACAGGTAAAGGATCCCAAAGGTGGCTATGGCGATCAGGAAAGAGCTTAGGTTTGTTCCCAACGACAGGGCTTTCAATAGCTGTTTGATAGTCGCATCCTCCTTTGTTTTGACGGCAAAAATGCCCAAGATAGAGAGGATGATGCCGACGGCAGCAATCAGCATCGGCGCCATAATGGCTTTGTATTGCAAAGCCACATCACCGGTAGAGACAAAAGCGGCCGCACCCAGGGCGGCCGTTGCCAGAATAGAGCCGCAATACGATTCATACAGGTCGGCTCCCATACCTGCCACATCCCCTACGTTGTCGCCCACATTATCGGCTATCGTGGCCGGGTTGCGCGGGTCGTCTTCGGGGATGCCGGCTTCTACCTTGCCCACCAGGTCGGCTCCTACGTCGGCAGCTTTGGTATAAATACCCCCTCCGACACGGGCAAACAAGGCCTGCGTGGAGGCTCCCATACCGAAGGTCAGCATGGTCGTGGTGATAATCGTGAGTTTATGGGTAGGATCCATCATCTCCGCGGGGATAAACCAGTTCAGGAGGTAATACCAGAAAGAGATGTCTAACAAACCCAATCCGACAACGACCAACCCCATCACGGCACCGGAGCGAAAAGCCACCTGCAATCCCCGGTTTAGCGAGGTACGAGCCGCATTCGCCGTTCGTGCGGAAGCATAAGTGGCCGTTTTCATGCCTAAGAAGCCCGCCAATCCGGAGAAGAAACCTCCGGTGAGGAAAGCCACCGGCACCCATTCATTTTGTACATGAAACACATAAGCCATCAGGGAAAACAAGGCAACAAGCACTAAAAAGACCAGAATAACAACCTTGTATTGTTGTTTCAAGTAAGACATAGCTCCTTCTCTCACATAAGAAGCAATTTTTGCCATAGTGGCTGTACCTTCGCTCTCTTTCATCATTTGCCGGAAGAAGTACCAGGCAAAAAGGAGTGCCACCACCGAAGCGACAGGGATAACCCAGAAAATAGGAGTAATCATAGCAGTAGTTTTATATGTTTGGTTATGAAAATGCGGTCTTTACGCGTAAATATAGTAAAAAAACGTTTGGCTGTATGTTTTTTTCTCTGAATTATCCGGCGGAAAATAAAAAAAATATCATTTGAGATTTATATCTTAACAGATGTTAAATCTCCCCGTTCTCGCCGAAAGCCCAAACTTACGATTTGTAATTTTCGCGGGACTTTGCGCGCAAAAAAGCGGGACTTCGGAGACAAACTCCCGGGAGAAACATTTTTTAACGTATGGAATTGTAAGTAAAAAGGCCATTTTGCTTACAATCGACATTTTAACATTTGGACGGTGGAGGTGTGAGAACGGATCTCTCGGATAGTTGCTTATTTCTTCAAACTGAAAAGGATGGGAAGGAAGGACTCAAATTGTAAATTGTCACCTTTTACGCTCTTTTCCTTACATTTTTTCAAGAAATGATGAAAAAAATATTCTTTTCTGTTTGCATTTCCAAAAAAGCCTGTATATTTGCAGCCATAAAATAGAAAAGAAACCATGCGTAACTTGGTAAACAACATTATTAACATTTCCATTATTATTCTACTCTGGCCACAGGATAGGAAGTGAGGATGTTGTGCCTAATTTAAGCATGAAGAAATAAATAAGCCTTTCTCACTTCCGGGTGAGAGAGGCTTTTTTCTTTTAGGGGAAATAGAATAAAACATGAAACGAAACTAATAGGCTACCTTCTCCAGGGGGAGAGGTGATAAAAACGATTGATATGGACAAATTATTTATTTTCGACACGACATTGCGTGATGGGGAGCAGGTCCCCGGGTGTCAACTGAATACGGTTGAGAAGATCCAGGTAGCCCGGGCGCTGGAAGGGCTTGGTGTGGATGTGATCGAAGCGGGGTTCCCGGTTTCGAGTCCCGGCGACTTTCATAGTGTGGTAGAAATATCCAAAGCGGTGACCTGGCCTACGATATGCGCCCTGACCCGCGCAGTAGAGAAAGACATCGACGCAGCGGCCGAAGCCTTGAAATATGCCAAGAAAGGGCGTATCCACACCGGTATCGGCACGTCGGATTACCACATCCGGCATAAGTTCAACTCTAACCAGGAGGAGATTCTCGAGCGGGCTGTCGCGGCCACGAAATATGCCAAGCGTTTGGTGGAAGACGTGGAGTTCTATTGCGAGGATGCCGGTCGCACCGACAATGCCTACCTGGCGCGTGTGGTTGAGGCGGTGATCAAGGCGGGAGCGACAGTAGTGAATATACCGGACACGACAGGCTATTGCCTGCCGGATGAATACGGGGCAAAAATCAAATACCTGATGGAACATGTACCCAATGTGCATCAGGCGATCCTTTCCACCCATTGCCACAACGACTTGGGCATGGCTACGGCCAACACCGTGCAGGGGGTATTGAATGGCGCTCGTCAGGTGGAGGTGACGATCAACGGAATCGGCGAACGTGCCGGAAACACCTCATTAGAAGAGATCGCTATGATATTCAAGAGCCATAAGGAGAGAGAGATTGTGACGAACATCAATACCACCAAGATTTACGGTATTAGCCGGATGGTTTCCAGCCTGATGAATATGCCGGTGCAACCCAATAAAGCGGTAGTCGGGCGTAATGCCTTTGCCCACTCGTCGGGTATCCACCAGGACGGGGTATTAAAGAACCGGGAAAGCTATGAAATCATGGATCCGAAGGATATCGGCATCGACGATAATGCGATTGTACTGACGGCACGTAGCGGACGGGCAGCCTTGAAACACCGTCTCTCTATGCTTGGTGTCGAGATGGATCAGGAAAAATTGGATAAGGTATACCAGGAATTTCTGAAACTGGCCGACCGGAAGAAGGATATCAACGATGATGACGTATTGATGCTGGTCGGAAAAGACCGCACCGAGATGCACCGCATCAAACTGGAACACCTGCAGGTGACCAGCGGTATCGGCCTGCAATCGATGGCGAGTGTATGCCTGAATATGGCAGGTGTGCGTCGTTGCGAAGCCGCTGCCGGGAATGGACCGGTAGATGCCGGTATCAAAGCGGTGAAGAAGGCGATCAGCAACAGCGATATGACCATTCAGGAATTCCTGATCCAGGCCATTTCGAAAGGAAGCGACGATACGGGAAAGGTACACATGCAGGTGGAATACAACGGGAGCATCTATTACGGTTTCTCGGCAAACACCGATATCATCGCCGCTTCGGTAGAGGCGTTTGTGGATGCGATCAATAAATTCATTGTGTAACTTTAAGAGTTTTAGGGAATTCATCATTTATAATTCATAATTCATAATTTTCAATGAAGACTTTATTCGAAAAAATCTGGGATAAACATGTGGTGGATACGTTGGCAGACGGCACGATCCAATTGTATATCGATCGTTTGTATTGCCATGAGGTGACCAGTCCGCAGGCCTTTGCCGGTTTGCGCGAGCGGGGACTGAAGGCGTTCCGTCCGGCACAGATCACCTGTATACCGGATCATAATATTCCGACCCTTCACCAGGACAGGCCGATCGAGGATCCTGTTTCTAAGAACCAGGTCGATACGCTGGAGAAGAACGCGGCGGATTTCGGATTGGCCTACTACGGGCTGTTGCATCCGAAAAACGGTATTATCCATGTGGTTGGCCCGGAAACCGGATTGACACAGCCGGGTATGACCATTGTTTGTGGCGACTCACACACCTCGACCCATGGCGCTATGGGGGCGATTGCCTTCGGGATCGGCACAAGTGAGGTAGAAATGACATTGGCTACCCAATGTATTATGCAGCGCAAACCAAAAACGATGCGTATCACTGTCGACGGAAAACTGCGCCCGGGTGTAACGGCTAAGGATGTCGCCTTGTATATCATCAGCCGGATGACTACCGGAGGGGCGACGGGTTATTTTGTGGAATATGCCGGCGAGGTGATCCGCAACGCCAGTATGGAAGAGCGGTTGACCATCTGTAATCTCTCGATCGAGATGGGTGCCCGTGGGGGGATGATTGCTCCTGACCAAGTGACATTCGACTATCTGCAGGATCGTGAGTTTGCCCCCCGTGGCGAGGCATGGGAAAAGAGGGTGGCCGAATGGCGTCAATTATATAGCGATCCGGGAGCGGAGTTCGATAAAGAGATTGTTTTCCGGGCGGAAGATATTGAACCGATGATCACCTACGGAACGAATCCGGGCATGGGTATGGGCATTCGCGAAAATATCCCGGCCTTAGAAAGCGTGGATGAAGCCGGACGTATCTCCTATAAGAAGTCGTTGGATTATATGGGTTTCACCGCCGGCGAACCGGTATTGGGTAAACAGATCGATTATGTGTTCCTGGGAAGCTGTACGAACGGCCGCATCGAAGACTTCCGGGCGTTTGCCTCATTGGTGAAAGGGAAAAAGAAAGCCGCTCATGTGACGGCTTGGTTAGTGCCCGGAAGCTGGCTGGTTGAAAAGCAGATCCGCGCGGAAGGGATCGACAAAGTCTTGGAAGAGGCCGGATTTGAATTGCGCCAACCGGGCTGCTCGGCTTGCCTGGCGATGAATGAAGATAAGATTCCGGCGGGTAAATATGCTGTATCTACCTCCAACCGCAACTTCGAAGGACGTCAGGGACCGGGCGCACGCACCATCTTGGCCGGGCCGTTGGTGGCTGCCGCGGCAGCTGTTACGGGGGTGATCGCCGATCCGAGGGAAATTATTAATGATTAATTAAAAAGACAATGAAAGAGAAAATCAATACAATCACATCCACTTTTGTGCCGCTGCCATTAGAGAATGTGGATACTGATCAGATCATACCGGCACGTTTCCTAAAAGCGACAACGAAAGAGGGCTTTGGTGACAACCTGTTTCGCGACTGGCGGTATGATAAAGAGGGGAATCCGAATCCGGATTTTGTCCTCAACCAGGGAGTTTACCGGGGAAGTATATTGGTTGCCGGAAAGAATTTCGGAAGCGGGAGTAGCCGCGAACATGCTGCCTGGGCAATAGCCGGGTATGGGTTTCGCGTAGTGGTGAGCAGCTTCTTTGCTGATATATTCAAGAATAATGCGATGAACAACGGGGTACTTCCCGTCGTTGTTTCCCCGGAATTCCTGTCGGAGTTATTTGCTTCGGCGGAAAAGAATCCCGAGGCAACCCTTACGGTCGATCTACCCAACCAGACCATCACGAATAATGCAACGGGAAAGAGCGAACACTTCGATATCAACCCCTACAAAAAAGATTGCTTAGTGAACGGCCTGGACGATATCGACTATCTATTGGCAAATAAAGAAAAGATCGAGGCTTACGAATCTGCACACAGATAACACGAAAGTATTATGATAGAAATAATGGATACAACCCTCCGGGATGGGGAACAGACAACGGGTGTTTCTTTTGCGGCGCATGAGAAGCTTAGCATCGCGCAGATGCTATTAAGTGAACTGGGTGTGAACCGGATTGAGATCGCCTCCGCGCGGGTTTCCGATGGGGAATTCGAAGGAGTCAAGCGAGTTGCCCAGTGGGCTGCCCGTACGGGACATTTAGAGAAGTTGGAGGTTCTCGGTTTTGTCGATGGCGATCAGTCGCTCAATTGGATAGAAAAAGCCGGATGCCAGGTAGTCAATCTGCTTTGCAAAGGATCCTACAAACATGTTACGGAGCAGTTACACCGTACGCCGGAAGAGCATATCGCGGATATTCGTCGGGTGATCGAGATCGCCACACAAAAGAATATCAGTGTGAATATCTACCTGGAGGACTGGTCGAACGGCATGAAAAATTCTCCCGAGTATGTGTTTCAGCTTCTCGACGGATTGAAAGATCTTCCGGTCAAACGGTTTATGTTGCCTGATACATTGGGCATTCTGAATCCGGAGGATACCTACGATTATTGCCATAAGATGGTGAATCACTACCCGGAGCTACGCTTTGACTTCCATGCCCATAACGATTATGATCTGGCAACAGGCAATGTCTATGGCGCAGTCCGTGCCGGCATAAAAGGCATCCATACCACCGTAAACGGCTTGGGAGAACGCGCCGGCAATGCTCCACTGAGCAGTGTGATCGCGGTAATCAAGGACCAATTAGGCGAAGAAACCAGCATCAAAGAGGAGAAGATCAACAAGGTGAGCCGCCTGGTAGAGACCTATGCCGGTGTGCATATCGCATCCAACAAACCGATTATCGGGGAGTTTGTCTTCACGCAATGTGCCGGGATACATGCCGATGGCGATAATAAGAACAATCTTTATTACAATGATCTCCTGCCAGAACGCTTCGGACGCGTACGCGAATATGCCTTAGGAAAGACCTCCGGCAAAGCCAATATCCGCAAGAATCTGGAAGCGCTTGGCATGGATATGGACGACGAATCGATGCGCAAAGTGACCGAACGCATCATTGCGTTGGGCGACAAAAAGGAGATGGTGACGCAAGACGATCTGCCCTATATTGTCAGCGATGTATTGAATCAGTCAACTATGGAGGATGAAAAGATACGGATACTGAATTATTCTCTATCTTTGGCACAAGGTTTACGCCCCGTAGCAACGGTCAAAATGGAGATCAACGGCGAAGCCTACGAGGAATCCTCTTCGGGAGACGGGCAATACGACGCCTTTGTGCGCGCCATACGCAAAATATACACCGATTTGGGTCGTCCGTTCCCGATGCTGACCAACTATTCGGTATCGATCCCGCCGGGCGGACGCACGGATGCATTCGTGCAGACCATCATCAGTTGGAACTATGCCGGCATTGACTTTAAAACCCGCGGCCTGGATGTCGACCAAACAGAATCAGCCATCAAAGCAACGCTGAAGATGCTGAATAAGATAGAAAACTAACCAAAAGTAGGAGGTATTAGTAATGAAACAATTAAAAATCGCGCTCGTAGCGCATGACAAACGAAAAGCAGATATGGTAGAGTGGGCAGTGCATAATGCCGATTTTCTGGCGCATCAGCACCTGGTGTGTACCGGAACTACCGGAGGACTTGTGTATGATGCTTTCCAAGAGAAAGGTATCAATATAGAAATGACGCGGATGCACTCCGGCCCATTGGGTGGTGATGCGGAGATTGCTGCTATGGTAGTGCGCAAAGAGATCGACCTGGCTATCTTCCTGATCGATGACCTGAACCCACAACCTCACGAAGCCGACATTCAGATGTTGCTCCGCCAGTGCCGTGTGCATAATGTGCCTATCGCTTGTAACCGATACAGTGCCGACCTGATGCTGACCAGTACCTTATGGGATGACGACTCCTACACGCCGATGGAGCCCAAGTATGTGCATTATCAACGCTAACAACCTAACATAAAATGAAATTAAATATAGCTTTATTGCCCGGTGATGGCATCGGGCCTGAGATTATTGAGCAAGGCATGAAGGCGGTAAAGGCCGTATGTGAAAAGTATGGTCATGAATTAACCTATCAGGAAGCCTTGGTCGGAGTTGCCGCTATCGACGCAACCGGCAATCCCTATCCGGACGAAACCCATGCCCTTTGTATGCAAAGCGACGCAGTCTATTTTGGAGCCATCGGCTCTCCTAAATACGACAATGACCCATCAGCCAAGGTACGTCCCGAACAGGGTCTGTTGGCCATGCGTAAACAGTTGGGATTGTATGCCAATATCCGTCCGGTGACGACTTTCCCTTCGTTGGTGCATAAGTCTCCGCTTCGCTCTGAACTGGTCGATGGGGCCGACTTTATGTGTATCCGCGAACTGACCGGCGGACTCTATTTCGGTCGTCCGCAGGGACGCAGCGAAGATGGCAACACCGCTTACGATACCTGCGTCTACACACGCGAAGAGATCGAGCGCATCGTACGTCTCTCTTTCGAGTATGCCCGCAAACGGAGGAAGAAGCTAACGGTTGTCGACAAGGCGAATATCCTGGCAACGTCGCGCCTATGGCGCCAGGTAGCACAGGAGATCGAACCGGAATACCCCGATGTGGAGACCGAATATATGTTTGTCGATAATGCCGCCATGCGCCTGATCCAATGGCCGAAAAGCTTCGATGTGATGGTGACAGAGAATATGTTTGGCGATATCCTGACCGATGAGGCGTCGGTAATTACCGGTTCGCTGGGTATGCTTCCGTCGGCTTCCGTCGGTATCCATACCTCTGTATTCGAACCAATCCATGGCTCCTACCCGCAGGCTGCTGGCAAAAACATCGCCAATCCATTGGCTACGATCCTGAGTGGGGCGTTGATGTTCGAATATGCGTTCAACCTGATGGAAGAGGGGCAGCTTATTCGTGAAGCCGTTGCCGCCTCTATGGAGGCGGGTATCGTGACCGAAGACATTGCCTCCGGTGCAAAAGCCTACGCGACAAGCGAGGTGGGCGATTGGATTGCCCAATACATTCGTCGGTAATTATATAATTAAACACAGAGACACCGAGACTCGGAGTTTTTAATTCTTTTGAGAATAAAAGCTTCTGTGTCTCGGTGTCTTCGTGTTGTTTGCCTCTTATTTCAGCTTATCCTGCAGCTTGTCGATCTCTTTATTAGCTTGTTTTTTGGCCTCTTCCGCTGCTTTCTTTGCCTCTTCAGCTACCTCTTCGGCCGCTTTCTTCGCCTCCTTGGCTACCTCTTCGGCTGCTTTCTTCGCTTCTTCAGCCGCCTCTTTGGCCTTATCCGAAACCTTGTCGGCTGACTTTTCCGCCGCACGCTCAATAGATTTCCGCGCATCTTTCAGATCATCCTGCGCACTTTGATTCTGCTTGTTGTTGCATGCACTAAACGTAAATACCATTCCTGCCACAAGCAGGATACTCATCATTTTTTTCATTTTTCTATTTATTTATTGGGAGGTTATAAAATCAAATCCTCGCATGGGACTAATCTATTAACATTTCGGATATACACTTTGTTTAACAGGGCATTGTCTGCCGTTTCTATTTATCGACGATCACCGCAACGGTCGCATCACCGGTTACATTGACTGCCGTACGCATCATATCCAGCGGGCGATCGATCCCCAGAATCAATGCCAACCCTTCTGCCGGAATGCCGACCGAGGTGAGCACCATGGTCAGAATCACATAGCTCCCTCCCGGAATAGCCGGAGTGCCGATCGAAGAAAGAATCGTCATACCCAATATGGTAATTATCTGCATCAGGCTGAGATCGATGCCGATCACCTGGGCAATAAAGAGCACCGCTATCGTCTGGTAACAGGAGGTGCCATCCATATTGATTGTTGTCCCCACCGGAAGCACAAAGGAGGCAGTCTCTTTCGATACCTTCAGTTCCTTCTCCACCGTCTCCATCGTCACGGGGAGTGTAGCGGCACTGCTGCTGGTTGTAAAGGCAAAGAGTTGCACCGGATAGATCGCCTTGAGAAACTCTTTCACCTTCAGACGAGTGAAAAGACGGATCAGTAACGGATAAAACAATAACATCATGAAAAGCATCGCCGCTACAACAGTCAGGGCATATACACCCAAGGCACCGAACATACTGATATCTCCCCCGAAGTCGATCACCAGCCCTGCCATCAGAGCCGTTACACCGTACGGGGCAAACCGGATAATGTAGTCCACCATTTTGAGAATGACATCGTTCAATCCGTCGACCACCGCCATCACCGGGCGTATCTTTTCCGGGGAAATGGTCAAAGCAGCAATACCAAAGAAGATGGCAAAGAAGATCACCTGAAGCATTTTGGAATTATCGCCGGCTGCCTGAACAATGTTCTGCGGAATGATGTCGTTGAGAAAATGCAACGGTCCCTGACTCTTTGTCGCTTCAGCCTGCAGGGCCTTCTCGGCCACCTGACTGTGATATTGCTCTTGCATCGAAGCCACCTGCTCCCGGTTGACCAATTTACCCGGCTTTACCACAAGTCCTAAGCCCAAACCGAGGCAAACGGCAAAGGCCGTCGTGACCAGATAGATGGCAATAGTCTTCCCTCCCAGTTTGGAGAATTTGCTGATATCATTCAATCCGATCACTCCCTTGATCAGGGAGAAAAACACCAAGGGAATGGCGATCAGTTGCAACAGGCGTATAAAAACCTGCCCCCAGGGGCGTATCCAATCTTGTACGAAGTCGCCTCCATGAAGCGGCAAAGCGATAAGGCCAATGATGATGCCGACGATCATGCCTGCAAGGATTTGCAAATAGAGCGGAAAGGCGTTTCGTTTCTTTCTTTTTTCTGTCATCCGGGTTATGATTTATGCAAATATAGCTAATTCTTTTGTAGCTTTGTCAAGAACAGAAAAAACTAAACAAATGAAAAAAACACTTTTAACCTTATTAATCTGTGTCGGAACCATAGCTGGAGCAACCGCACAACAGGAATATCTCCCAACCGAAGCAAATCTGAAAGCACGCGAAGAGTTCAGAGACAATAAGTTTGGTATATTCATCCATTGGGGCATATACAGCATGATGGGTGATGGCGAATGGGTGATGCACAACAAAAACATCAATCATGCCGAGTATGCGAAACAGGCTTCCGCTTTCTATCCCATCCGGTTTAATGCCGCGGAATGGGTTGCAGCCATCAAAGCATCGGGGGCAAAATATATCTGCTTCACCTCACGCCATCACGACGGATTTTCGATGTTCGACACGCAATACTCCGATTACAATGTGGTCGATGCCACGCCCTTCAAAAGAGATGTGATCAAAGAACTGGCAGCCGAATGCCATAAGCAGGGAATAAAGCTCCATTTCTATTATTCCCACCTCGACTGGACGCGCGACGACTACTATCCGCTCGGACGCACCGGGCGAGGCACAGGTCGCACGACTCACGGAAAATGGGAAACCTATTATGCGTTTATGAACAACCAGCTTACCGAGTTGCTGACCAATTACGGTTCGATCGGTGCGATCTGGTTTGACGGCGTGTGGGATCACGACCAGGATCCGGGATTCGACTGGCAATTACCCGAACAATACGCCCTGATCCATCGCTTGCAACCTTCCTGCCTGATCGGCAATAACCACCATGTAACCCCTTTTCCGGGTGAAGATATCCAGATCTTCGAACGCGACCTGCCGGGCGAAAACAAAGCGGGCTTATCCGGACAGGATGTGAGCGCGCTGCCGTTGGAAACCTGTGAAACCATGAACCGCACCTGGGGCTATCGCGCGACCGACCAGGACTACAAAGACCTGAAAACACTGGTGCATTACCTGGTAAAGGCTGCCGGAAAGAATGCAAACCTATTGATGAATATCGGCCCGCAGCCCAATGGGGAACTGCCTGCCACTTCCGTGGAACGTCTGAAGCAAATCGGAGAATGGATGCAGGTATACGGCGAGACTATTCACGGAACCCGTGGCGGATTGGTCGCACCTCGTCCCTGGGGAGTAACAACGCAAAAAGACAACCGCCTGTTTGTGCATATCCTGGAGTTGGAAGACAAAGGATTATTCCTGCCGATAACCGACCGGAAAATCAAAAAAGCTACCTGTTTCAAGACTCAATCCCCTATAAAATTCAAGCAAGACAAAAACGGAGTGGTTCTGGAGTTGCCGGAGGTTCCGACCGATATCGACTATGTCGTAGAGTTGACTTTTTGACCCAAATCCAAAATAGCAAAATGTAAGCAAAAAGGCTATTTTGCTTTACAATATGATACGTTAAAAAATGTTTCTCCCGGGACTTTGTGAAAAAAGTCCCGGGAGTTTGCGTTTAAAGTCCCGCGATTTTGACAAAATGATATTTAGCTAAGGCCGATCTTCGATTCGTTTAGCGAAGTGTAAAGCAATTCGTCTGCTGCTCCAATGGGGAACAATTGGATGTTATTTTATCACAAATTGAGAATTATCCATTAAAAAAAGAAAAAACGGTGTGAACAATCCTTTTTCTTTGATTTTCAATGCGAAAAAAATATAATTTTGAACGTCAAACTAAATTCCAAGTTATTTAAACCTAATACCCATTACTCACATGAACAAAACATTGTTGACTCTCGCCTGCAGTCTTCTGATGTGCGCCACGACAGTAGCTGCCCAAACACAAAGCCAAGTATCCACGAATGAGCCGACTATCAAAGAGGCCAAGTTGATCACCAACCGTTTCATTGAACTGGATTGGAAAGGATCACAATTCATCCACAACGCCGGGCAATCGAAAGAGAATAACTCATTTAGTGCAACCGACTATTTTGAAGTTTTATTGGACAACCAGCTCATGGTTCAATCTGTTCCATGGTACTGGAACATCACAGACTATCCGTTAAACGGAGTTAAG
Source organism: Parabacteroides sp. PFB2-10 (assembly GCF_029893085.1). GTDB lineage: Bacteria > Bacteroidota > Bacteroidia > Bacteroidales > Tannerellaceae > QVMG01. Next base: position 318,384 of record NZ_JARXWI010000001.1, on the reverse strand, counting down.
ATCAATCAGAATAAAACGACGATTCGCTTATCACCCGAACTGACTGCCGAGCAGATGAAGGCCTTGCAAGAGGGGACGAGCCGATTGACCGTGCGCATTGCCAATCCGGCGGTTACCGGCAGCGATGGAACACCGGCAAACAGCTCAGTCGTTTATCCGGTTGTTTATAAGCCCTATTATGATAAGATGGTTACTTCAAAAACCGGTATTCCCGTAAAAGGCAGTGAGTTCGTCGATATCCGCACCGTACAGAAAACGGCGGACATCATAGATGTTATCCTCTCCGCAGCTCCTCAGCTCATTATTGAGAAAATGCGCACCAGCAATGTGTTCTGTATTTTCGGTCCGGGCGAGCACTCCTATAACATACCGGAACACAGAGGTATCTTTATCCGGGATGCCTGGAACCGGGCAGAAGGATACGGTGGATTTGTCGCGGCTACCTCGGCCTGCAATGTCGAACGCAACGGTACGCATCCGGCCGACTACTACCCTGAGGGGTATGCAAGCCGCTATGCCGACGAATGTATTTTAGCCCATGAGTTCGGCCACGGAATACATTCGGCATTCAACGCCGTCTATCCGGAAGGATCGTCGCTCAGGGATGAACTTGCCGAGGCTTTTGCCAATGTTACCGCCAATAATATGTGGACGCCATACGTGAGAGAGGGGCGCGGCGGAAGCGAGTATTTTGCTACGCTGACGGCGGTTTGGTATAACGCAATGGCAGAGGGCAACAGCGCCGGTTGCAATACACGCGAGGAGCTATACACTTACGACCGTAAGGGATATGACTTTTTCAGCAAGATATTCTCCTCCTACCATATGGTGCTTGATAAGAACTGGGGCGATGTGTTGAATACTGCCCATCCTTCATCCCGTTAGTCGGCCTCTCAACCGATCTGTCGAACGAACACGTCAATAACTAATCTGTCTTCGTATGAAAAAGCTATTTTTACTAAGTCTATTGTTTATGGTCGGCCTCTGTCCATTGGATGCGCAGCTACACATGAGAACCTCCGACCCAGAACCCGATACCGCCAATAGGTGCGAAACAGTCTCGGACGCGGATATCGTTCGCCAATTCGTAGTAGATGATAAACACGCCGGTGAATTTTGTACGGAAAATGCGGTGACTCAGAGGGAATTTGAACCGAATTCCATCTTGACCAATGGGGTGGTGGATCCTTTTTTCGCCGGAGGGGGCACGTTGTTTTTCCCTACGGACAGACCTTCCGGCAAGGCTAAGATCTACGTGATTGCCGTGGATTTTGCCGACTTGAAGGGCGAGGTGGGTGTATCTTACGGCTTGCAGAGAAATATCTTCCGCAACCAGGGATCTGTTTACGATTTGTCTAATCCGCAGGTTCTTTACGAGAGTACCTTTTTCGGTTCCAACGGCTTTGCCGGATCGCCCGGGTACCACTATTACGGAGCGAATGGCTTAAAGAATATGCCTCCTGCCCATTTCACCTGGGAAAGTACTGATCCGGCCGACGACTTCAAGGGATTGATACAGATCGTCAACGAGATTTCCCTGGGTAAAATGGAGATCGAGGTAGAATGTCTCAATAAGCGGCTGGCAGAGGTGCAGGGGCTTGATCCGGAAACGGGCAGATGGCCTTGGTTTCACCTGGACGGGCCGATGATAGGCTATGCCGTGCAGGGGCCTGCCGATTGTGAAGATTACCGCCAGTTCGCCCGGCTCCATCAGGCGGGCATCGATGCGGCTTATCGCGACATACCGGGTCTGGATATAGAAGATATTGACTTTATTTACACAATCGTGCCCATCAATGCCTTCGGTCATCGGGCAGGACTGCAGGGAGGCGGTGGCCTCGATACCTCCTTCTCCTTTAACGACCAGGCGCTCCCGCAGCGCGAAAGCGAATTTCGCCATGAGCCGGGTGTCAAAACCCGGGAAGGTCGCGTAGTGGGTTCCGGCGTGTTCGGCATAAAAAACCTATGGTCGCGCGGTGACCCCAGGCATGCTGTCAGCATCAGTATGCATGAATTCCTGCATGGCATGGGTATGTTCGATGATTATTACTATGGTTGGATGCCCTGGCTCGACGGAAAAAGCGTCAATAGCGCCGTCAATTACAGGAATACCGGCGAGAGCACCGTTGGCCAAAAGTTCGGAAAAGACACGCAGGATCTCACAGCTTGGAGGAAATTTCGCACGGGTTGGATCCCAGATAATGAGGTTAAAGTGATATTGCCTGGCGAAAAAGAGATCGTTACCGTCCGCGCCTTAAGCAGTTACCCGGGCGACGGCGGCAGCTATACGGACGATCCGGCTATTGAGACCAGGATGGTTGTGATACCCAAGGAATGGCGTACCCGCGATACTTTTGGAGCATTATGGGGCAATGGTTGGAATCCCCAAAAAGGAAACTACAACTGGTACGACTGGTTTACCAACCCGTGGGTGGGCGGCGAAACGCATGCCATCAAATCTTTCCCGACTTTCTATGCGTTAGAAGTACGCAAACCATTGGGTGCCGACAATACCATGAATGGCGACAATAGCGGCGTGGTGATCAATATGATTGCCAATCCCACATGGGAAACCGGCCACGGCGCGGGGGGCTTTAAATTATGTACCGGCAATAGTGGCCTGAAAGAGGGCGATGTCTGGCAAGATCCCAATCTCGGCCTCAGGGTTAGGGTTCTTGAAAGCAACGAATTCTATGATAAAATAGAGGTTGAGTATACCGGAGTAGCTACGACGACCGTGAACGAAGCCTTTCCCGGTCCTGCCAAGCACGTTTACCAGGGTGTATTGACGGCCTCCGACAACTACGTACAACCTGATGATCTCTTTACGGTAGACTTCGATATTTTCACCCTCGGCACCTCTGCTGTGAACGATATCCAGAGCCCGGCTACCGAACCCACGCCTGCTGCGCCTTACAATAACGGCGTTATTCGTGTGGCCACTCCGCTGGGTGTGCCGGGCGGAGTCGCCGGATACCGGATGATCGTTCGGTTCGACGCGGCTCATATTGAATATGTGTCAACGCATAATTCCAATGATTTCACCTACGAGATCGATACTGCAGACGCTTCCAAGGGCAGGCTCACCATCACGGCCTCGGGCGACCGAATGGTCAATAAGGACACTATTCTCAGCCTGAAGTTCAGAGCCAAAACCGATGCGGCGGCAGGAGAACATGCTATTGATGCTACGATTACTGACGTAACGCTATTCAATTGGCGTGGCCAGGTGTTGAAAGCCGGCGATCCGGGTTTCGATGGCGTAGGAACTATCAAGGATGCAGCGGGGAAGGCCAGCACCGATCCTTTGGCAGATCTTTATAAATATTACGTTAAAGACAATATATTGTGTTACTACGACTACACCGATTATGAACCGGCCATTTTCAGTCGCGGCGGAACAGTGTATGTAGGCAATGCCCCGCGCTACACCGTGAGCGGACGGATCGTTTGCGACACTCCGGGGCCGGCTCCCGGCAGTTTCATCGGCGTAGAATCGGAAGTGACGCTCTTCAATAGTGCCGATCAGGTCGTAGCGAGAGCGAAATCCGACTGGGACGGCAATTATCATATACCCGGTGTGCCGGCCGGTACGGGCTACTATGTTACGGCGGAAAAGTCAAGCTATTTCTCTGGCGAAGGAAGCGCTTTTGCTGTGACCAACACCGATATAATAACCGAAACCATACAGTTGCACCGCCTGACCTATAAGGTAAGCGGAACCGTCTACGGTGGCGAGAAATCCGATGGTAGCGACGCCACACCTTTGGCGGGTGTCGACGTATATATCTTGAATATAGGCAACGCTTACAAAATATTGGGCGGGCCTTACAAGACGGATGCGCAGGGTAGATATGAGATCGATGCCAGGGTAGAGAGCCGGAACAAACCCTTCGCTGCGGTGGCAGTGGATGTGAGCGGAACCGGATTCGGTCACCATATACGGGTGAAAGATGCACGAGCCGGTGAATTGTATCTGAACCTGGGACGGAGTTATGGCTTAGATCCCAATGATCGTGTCTATCCGGCCAACAAGGCGGTGTATGGAGTCGGCGGCGGTTACAATTTCTTACTGGCCTCCAATGTAACGGACAGGGATATCACCCTAAGCAAATGGCAGGAGGTTCACCTGCGCACCGGTACGAAATCCACCGAGATATCCTACCAACTGAAAACGTTGGATGGCGTTCCCGTTGGCGACCCATTGCAAAGCGTAGGCACCGACGATGGCGACGATATTTTGCGTGATGTCCCGGCGGGCGGTCCCTATTACGTCGAGGTGAGTAGACCCGGCTATATGAGTGCCTGCACCATGCCGTTCTCTGTGAATACCACGCGGGTGTTCCTACGTAATGCATTTGCCAGCAACACACTGGATCTGGTCGAAAAGAACCATACCGAAAACATTACCGGCACGGTGACCGATGCCAAAACAGGTCGGCCTTTGGCAGGCGTAGCCATCACGGTGGTACCCTACAATGCCGGCTTTGGCAAGGGCGTACCCGTATACTCGGATAAAAACGGGACATTTTCCTATCCCGACATCCCGGGAGAAAAAGATATCGTCTTTAGCAAAAAGGGATATAAAGATCATGTTCTCAACGTCCGAAGTGGTACACCTGCCGGATTGTCCATAAAACTGACCCCGTAAATAGCCAAAAATTAAGAAACGTCATTTTGACAAAATGATATTTTGCCGGGAGAATCTCATCAAAAACCCGGGACTTTGTGAACAAAGTCCCGGGAGTTAGTATTTGTTAACAATTGAAGTGTAAGTAAAAGGAGTAAGTTTTGGCCAAAAATGCCACTTTCTGCTTACACATTGATTTGGGAGTTTTGTTCAGGTTCGGGCACAAAAAAAGCCTGAAAATTCAGGCTTTTTGCGGAAGCGGCGAGATTCGAACTCGCGGATACCTTACGATATCGTCAGTTTAGCAAACTGGTGGTTTCAGCCACTCACCCACACTTCCTTCATTTCCCGGGTTTATTCTTTGGGAATTGCGCTGCAAAGATAGCCGTAATTTTCAATAAACAAAGCCTTTTAGCGCGTTTTTTAAAGAAAAAGATGCTACTTTTGCTGCTTATTCTGATAGTCAAAGCATTATAAAGATGGGTGTTACCAAACGTTCCAAATGGGTCATTGCTTTAGGGATCCTTTTTAGTTTACTGCTTGTTGCCGCAGCGGCAGGGTATTGGCTGTATCAAACGGCTATGCGTCCCAATTTCAACCCCTCCGACAGGGTCTATGTCTATGTGGATGAGCGAAAAAATTTCGATGATTTATGCGCCCAATTGACTGATTCCGCCGCCTGCTCAAACGAGGGAAGCTTTCGTTGGTTGGCCAATCGCTTGCATTATCCCGAGACCATGCGTACGGGCCGTTATGCGGTAGAGCCGGAAATGAGTAACCTGGATCTATTGAATCGACTGCGACGCGGGCAGCAAACTGCTACGCGTATTACCTTTAATAATATACGTTTCCTGGAAGATCTGACCCGACGGCTGGACGAACAGCTGATGCTCTCGTCCGAAGATATTCTGAACCGCCTGACCGATCCGGCCTATTGCGATTCGTTGGGCTTCGATCTGGAGACAATCCGTTGTTTGTTTATTCCGAACACCTATGAGGTCTATTGGAACATATCGCCCGACGCTCTTTTAACCCGCATGAAACGGGAGTATGATGCTTTCTGGACGGACGAACGCCGGAAGAAGGCGGAGTCGATCGGGCTGACTCCGACAGAGGTGGCTGTCTTAGCCTCTATCGTAGAGGAAGAGACGGCTGTGGCGGATGAGTTTCCGGTGGTAGCCGGTCTTTACATCAATCGTCTTCACCGGGGCATGCTTTTGCAGGCCGATCCGACGGTGAAATATGCCGTGGGTGACTTTATGCTTCAACGTATTCTTTATGTGCATCTCGAGGTGGATTCGCCTTATAATACCTATATCTATCCGGGCTTGCCACCCGGGCCGCTTCGTATTCCTTCCATTCAGGGACTGAATGCGGTATTAAACTATGCGAAACACAACTACCTCTATATGGTTGCCAAGGAGGATTTTTCCGGTAGGCATAATTTTGCCTCTACCCTGCGGGAACACAACAACAACGCAAACCGCTACCGGCAGGAACTCAACCGAAGGAATATTCGATAGGTTTTTGTCGGTGATAAAACCAAAAGGCGTATATTTGTAGGCGTCACAGCGCGCCATTGTGCGTCATAACGTGCCGAAACATAATTAGTCAACAATCATCATAGAAAACATAATCTATATGGGAAAACATCTTTTTTTAGGGGATGAGGCCATTGCGCAAGCGGCTATCGACGCCGGCCTTTCCGGTGTCTATGCCTATCCGGGAACCCCTTCCACTGAAATCACGGAATATATCCAGGCTTCCCCGATCGCGAAGGAACGTGGCATTCACAGCCGATGGAGCACAAACGAGAAAACGGCGATGGAAACAGCCCTGGGAATGAGTTATGCAGGGAAGCGAACCCTTTGCTGTATGAAACATGTGGGGCTGAATGTGGCTGCCGACTGCTTTATGAATGCTGCGATGAGCGGGATTCATGGCGGGATGATTATTGTTACGGCCGACGACCCTTCGATGCACTCCTCCCAGAACGAGCAAGACAACCGCTTCTATGGCAACTTTGCTATGATTCCTATATTGGAACCTTCCAATCAACAGGAGGCATATGACATGGTATATGATGGCTTTGCTCTTTCTGAAAAATTGGGTTATCCTATCCTGTTGCGTATCACCACTCGTATGGCGCATTCCCGTGCCGGTGTGGTTACCCGTCCGCAAAAGGAAGAGAATCCAATGAGTACACCGGCGGATGGCCGTCAGCGTTTTGTGCTTCTTCCTGCTCTGGCTCGCAAACGCTATAAAGTATTATTAGAGGCGCAGGATGTTTTTACCAAAGAATCGGAAGAGTCAACCTACAACCAATATTTCGATGCACCCAATAAAGAACTGGGAATCATTACCACCGGTATCGCGTTCAACTACCTGTCGGAGAATTATCCCGAAGGCTTCGAACACCCGGTATTGAAGATTACCCAGTATCCTCTTCCACGCAAAATGGTAGAGAAACTGGCCGCTGAGTGTAAAGAGATCCTGGTACTGGAAGAGGGTTTCCCTATGGTGGAAGAACAACTGAAAGGATACCTGAATAAAGGAGTTATCGTTCACGGACGATTGGACGGAACGCTGCAACGCGAAGGCGAACTGAATCCCGACGCGGTAGGCCGCGCACTGGGCAAAAAGATCGAGAGTTTCTATGCGATACCGGAAGTCGTAGAGCAACGCCCGCCTGCCTTGTGTCAGGGATGTGGCCACCGCGATGTGTATGAAGCATTGAATGAAGTGTTGTTAGAATATAATGGAGCGGCCAAAGTGTTCAGCGATATTGGCTGTTACACACTGGGTGCCTTGCCTCCTTTCCGCGCGATCGATACCTGTATCGATATGGGTGCCTCTATCACCATGGCGAAAGGGGCTTCCGATGCCGGCCTATTCCCGGCTGTATCGGTGATTGGCGACTCCACCTTTACCCATTCCGGCATGACCGGTCTGTTGGACTGTGTGAACGAGAATACACCGATCACCATCATTATCTCCGACAATGAGACCACCGCTATGACGGGAGGACAAGACTCTGCCGGCACAGGCCGAATCGAATCTATCTGCGCCGGGATCGGGGTGGATCCGACTCATATCCGCGTGATGGTGCCTTTGAAGAAGAATTTCGAAGAGATGAAAACCATCATCCGCGAAGAGATCGAATACAAAGGCGTGTCGGTGATTATCCCACGCCGCGAGTGTATCCAAACCTATGCCAGAAAACGTAAAGCCGCAAAGAAATGAAAATAGATATTATCCTATCCGGAGTAGGAGGCCAGGGCATCCTCTCCATCGCCGCCGTCATTGGCGAAGCAGCCCTGAAAGAGGGGTTGTATATGAAACAAGCTGAAGTACATGGCATGAGCCAGCGTGGAGGCGATGTGCAATCCAACCTGCGTTTGTCTGATAAGCCGATCGCTTCCGACCTGATTGCCTTGGGACAGGCCGATCTGATCATCTCCTTGGAGCCGATGGAAAGCCTGCGCTACCTGCCTTTCCTGAAGAAAGATGGTTGGTTGGTGACCAATTCACAGCCTTTCATCAACATCCCGAATTATCCGGAGATGGAAAAGGTAGAGGCAGAACTGAATAAACTGCCGCACAAAGTGGTATTAGATGTGGAGGCCATCGCGAAAGAGGTAGCCACCAGTCGCGCCGCCAATATCGTGATGCTGGGCGCTGCCGCTCCTTTCCTGAAAATCGATTTCGAAAAGATCGAAGAGGGCATACGCAGTATCTTCGGACGTAAGGGTGAAGAGGTGGTCGAAATGAACCTCAAAGCCTTGAAAGCCGGCTATGATGTAGCCCAAAGCATGCAATAGTTTTAGAGTAGTCAGCAGTCGCTGTGCTCCTTAGAAGTCAGAGTAGTTAAGTTGCAATATTATATTTTGCTACTTAACTACTCTGACTACTTTGACTACTCTAACTCCTGACTACTCTTTCTTCCTGCGATTCATTTCAATCTGCAACATACGCAATTCGCGTCCGGTTTGTCCTTTTACCGAGGTATTTTCTTCGGCACGCCGCAACAGGTAAGGCAGTACATCGCGTACCGGTGCGTAAGGCACATACTTGGTTACATTATAACCTGCATGCGAGAGGTTGAAAGATATATTATCACTCATGCCCATCAGTTGCGAGAAGAAGATGCGGGGATTATCGCGTTTCAGCCCTTTTTCGTCGATCAGTTTCGCCAGTTTGTAGTTGCTCTCCTCATTATGGGTACCCATAAAAAGCTCCATCCGGTCGATATGCTCCACGACAAACGCCACGCCGGCATCAAAATTATCGTCGGTCGCCTGTTTGTCTTTGCAGATCGGATCAGGATAACCCATTTCAGCCGCGCGTTTTCTCTCCTCCTCCATATAGGCGCCGCGCACGAACTTAATGCCCGGATAATAACCCTTTTCGATGGAATCATCCAGAATGCGTTGCAGGTAAGGCATACGGTCGTGGCGATACATCTGCAGGGTAGCAAACACAATCGGCCGCTCTTTGTTGAACTCACGCATGGCCTCATCCGTCAATTCATCGATCGCATCCTGAAAACAATAATCTTCGGCATCGACCAAAATGCGCACATCGTTATCGTAGGCGCGGCGGCAGAGAGCCATAAAGCGCTCTTTAAACTCCCGGAACTCTTTGATCTCATCAATGGTAAGCTCTTTGCGTTTCTCAGAAGCTTTGCAGAGTATCTCATCACGGGTGATGGTGGATGGCTTAAACACGGCGTAGGCAATGTTCGGATTTGCTTTGGCATTGTCGACAGAGCGCAATGTTTCGTGGAAGGTGGCTTCTATGCCTTTGGGTGTTTGTTCTCCTTCGGCCGAGAAGTCCATGGTCGATTTTACATTGAATTTCTCTAAGTAAGAGACAATTTTGCGACACTCTTCCAGCGTTTCCCCGCCGACAAACTGTTTGTAAAGTGTCGGTTTCACGATCCATGCCAGTGGGAAATGAATCTTTATAGCGATATTGGATGCCCATTTACCCGCTTTCACTATCCAGGGATACTTCATCACGGTATAGAGCATATAGGCGTTTTGTAACTCTTTCTTTGACTTAGAAGAAAAAGCTATTTCGGTATTATTAAAGTCTAACATAGTATTTTATCAAATTGATAATTGACAATTGATAATTGATAGAAAGAATTTCTTCTACTATCAATTATCAATTATCCATTATCCATTATTGTGTTATTCTTCTCCCAAGAACGGATATTTATAGTCGGTTGGTGGAACCAACGCCTCTTTGATACAGCGAGGATTAGTCCAGCGAATCAGATTTAACGGGCCTCCCGCCTTATCGTTCGTTCCGGAAGCACGAGAGCCACCAAACGGTTGCTGAGCAATCACCGCGCCGGTCGATTTGTCGTTGATATAGAAGTTACCGGCTGAATAACGCAGTTTATTAAACGCAGTCTGCAATGCGTAACGGTCGCGGGCGAAGATAGAACCTGTCAGTGCATACGGAGAGGTCTTATCGCATATATCCAATGTCTCTTCGTATTTGTTATCGTCGTAAACATACACCGTAATAACCGGGCCGAAGATCTCTTCTACCATGCTCTTGAATTGCGGATTGGTTGTTTCAATCACCGTAGGTTCTACAAAATAACCTACCGATTTATCGCATCCGCCACCAAAGATAATCTTCGCATCCGATGCCTCTTTCGCAAAGTCGATATAACTCTTGATGTTGTCAAACGAAGCTTCGTCGATCACCGCGTTGAAGAAGTTGGTGAAGTCGGTCGGATCACCCATCTTTATCTCTTTCAGCATGCCGCCGATCTGCTCTTTGATCTCTCCCCAGAGTGATTTAGGAATATAAGCGCGGGAAGTAGCCGAACATTTCTGTCCCTGATATTCAAAAGCACCACGCACAATTGCCGTTGCCACCTCCAAGGTCGGAGAAGAAGGATGTACGAAGATAAAGTTCTTTCCGCCTGTCTCACCGACAATCTTCGGATAGGATTTATAGTTTTCCAGATTATTAGCCATCCCGCGCCACAAGGTGTTGAAGGTAGCGGTCGATCCGGTGAAGTGGAAACCGGCCAGATCCGGGCTTGCCGTAATCACTTTGCCGATCACGCTGCCCTGTCCGGGAATGAAGTTGATGACGCCATCGGGCAATCCTGCCTCCTGGAATACTTTCATCAACAGGTAATTGGAGTGAATAGCCGTAGTCGATGGTTTCCAAACCGCCACATTACCCATCATCGCCGGTCCCATATTCAGGTTAGAAGCGATCGACGTGAAGTTGAACGGGCTGAGCGAGAAGACGAAACCTTCCAGTGCGCGGTATTCCATACGGTTCAGGATGCCTTTATCAGAATAGGGTTGATCGGCATAGATCTGTCCGGCATAGTAAGCGCTGTAACGCAGGAAGTCGATCAACTCACACGGTGCATCGATCTCTGCTTGGAAAGGACTCTTACTCTGTCCCATCATCACCGAGGCGTTCAATAGATAGCGGTATTTAGTGGCAAACAATTCGGCCACACGCATCATAATAGATGCACGCTCCAACCAAGGCAATTCAGACCATTCCTTATGAGCTGCCATAGCGGCGTCGATAGCCATTTGCACCTCTTTCTCACCAGCTTTATGGTATGTGGCCAACACATGTTTGTGGTTATGCGGCATCACCACCTTACCGGTATTCCCGGTGCGAACTTCTTTCCCCCCAATAATCAAAGGAATATCCCACTCTTCGGAACTAACTTGCGCAATGGCTTTTTTTAACTCTTTTTTCTCACTTGATCCTGGCGCATAAGCCTTAACCGGTTCATTTCCCGGATTTGCAAATCTGTAAATAGCGTTGTTCATTGTACGTTTAAATTATTTCTGCGTTTATACTATGAATTTTGCCCGTAAACGTAGTAATTATTTTTGAGAAAGCGATTTAGGAAGCGTTAAAAATAATAACCGTACGGATGCCCCGGCAATTTGTTGGCCGACCATGCTCAGCCATTTGGTCGACCATGCTCAGCCAACTGGTCGACCATGCTCGACCAGTTGGTTCACCATGCTCGGCCAGCAAGTTCTCCCAGATAAAAATGACAGCGACAGAAATATGTTATAAAACAGGGTGTGCGTGATTTGTTTTGTAAAGTGTTGATTATACACTAAAAAATAAATATACTTGCAAAACTAAAGCCGGATCGCTTTGTTCCGGTTGGAATAGTCCCTGAAGATAGCAGTTATTCCTAATTATTATATACAATAAAATTGACATTATGAAGAAGAACTATTTGAAAGCATTGTGTTTGGGTGCCTTATTGGCTGGGAGTGCCGGTCTGTCTGCGCAGCAGGCGTATGAATTGACGCTGGATACCAAAAAGGTAGGCGCAGAGATTAAACCAACCATGTACGGACTGTTTTTTGAAGACATCAACTTTGCGGCTGATGGTGGTTTGTACGCGGAGATGGTGAAGAACCGTTCGTTTGACTTCCCGCAGAACCTGATGGGATGGTACACATTCGGAAAGGTGGCAATTAGTAAGGAGAATGCTCCTTTTGCGAACAACCCGAACTATGTGATCCTTTCCAATTCGGGACACGGGCATAAATATACCGGAATTGAAAATGAAGGTTTCCGTGGAATGGGCTTCAAGGCGAATGCCGACTATCGTTTTTCGGTATGGGCCAAGAAAGTGAATGCGGCGGGCAATCAGAAGATACGCATCAATCTGTTGGACGATAAGAATAATATCATAGCCAATAAGGATTTGGAAATTACCTCGAATGATTGGAAAAAGTACGAGATAAAGATTGCTCCGAATAAGACGGTAGACAAAGGACGTTTGCGCATTTTCCTGGCATCCGAAGGTTCGGTAGCGTTGGAGCATGTATCGCTTTTCCCGACAGATACCTACAAAGGACGTGAGAACGGACTTCGTGCTGACCTGGCTCAGGCATTGGCCGATCTGAATCCGGGTGTATTCCGTTTCCCCGGTGGATGTATCGTAGAGGGTACCGATCTGGAAACGCGTTATGACTGGAAGAAAAGTGTCGGACAGGTAGAAAACCGCCCGTTGAACGAAAACCGTTGGCATTATACCTTTACCCACCGTTTCTTCCCCGACTATTTCCAGAGCTACGGATTAGGGTTTTATGAATTTTTCCTGTTGTCGGAAGATATTGGCGCTGAGCCGCTGCCGGTACTCAACTGCGGATTGGCTTGTCAGTATCAGAATGATGACGAACATGCGCATGTGCCGGTAGACGGTCTGGAATGTTATATTCAGGATGCGCTCGATTTGATCGAGTTTGCCAATGGTCCGGTTACTTCCACCTGGGGTAAATTGCGTGCCGAAATGGGACATCCGGAGCCGTTCAACCTGAAATATGTAGGAATCGGTAACGAACAATGGGGATCGGAATATGTAGATCGTTTGCCGCCGTTTATTAAAGCGATCCGTGAGAAATATCCGGAAATTAAGATTATCGGTAGCTCAGGCCCTTCGGCTGATGGTAAGCAATTCGATTATCTCTGGCCGGAAATGAAACGCTTGAAAGTGGATCTGGTGGATGAACACTATTACAAAGAGCCGAAATGGTTCTTAGATAACGCAGCACGTTATGACGGATACGACCGCAAAGGTCCGGCTGTCTTTGCCGGAGAATACGCAGCTCACGACCATCCGACAGGCAAGCAGAACAACTTCAACTCGGCGCTTGCCGAAGCAGCTTTCATGACCGGTCTGGAAAGAAACGCTGACATTGTTCATATGTGTACTTATGCACCGTTGTTTGCCCATTACGATGGCTGGCAGTGGAATCCCGACCTGATCTGGTTCGACAACCTGCGCGTGGTAAAGACGCCTAACTATTATGTGCAACAGATCTATGCGAAGAATACGGGAACAAACGTATTGAAGCTATTGCAGGGCAAGACCCCGTTGACCGGACAGGATGGATTGTATGCCTCCGCCGTATGGGATAAGAACGAAAGCTGTTATATCGTGAAGGTGGTGAATACGGCTACTTCTGCGAAAGAGGTACAGATTACGTTGACCGGCCTGAAGAAAAATACCGCTTTGTCTTTGGGTGAATGCATTATGATGCAGGATAATGACCTGAAGAAATTCAATACATTGGATGAACCATCCCTTATTGCTCCTAAAAAAACCACCGCTTCTTTAGAAGGCCATGTGTTGAAGTTGAAGGCACAGAGCCAATCATTCAATATCTATAAGATCAAACGATAAAAAAAATGAGTAAAATGAGTAAAAACCTATTGATTGTTGGACTACTATCTGTGGCATTCCTTGCGAATGCCCAGATAGCTCCCCAAGTGAATTATTTTGATTTGCAGGATGTAAGACTATTAGATGGTCCTTTTAAAAATGCGGAAAACCTGGATAAACAATATCTATTGGAGATGGAAGCCGATCGCCTGTTGGCTCCTTTCTTGCGTGAAGCCGGCCTGACTCCTAAGAAGGAAAGCTATACGAATTGGGAGAATACCGGATTGGACGGGCATATCGGCGGGCATTATGTGTCGGCTCTTTCCCTTATGTATGCCTCTACGGGCGATAAGCAAATCAAAGAGCGATTAGATTATATGCTGTCGGAATGGAAGCGTTGCCAGGATGCCAACGGCAATGGTTATATCGGTGGTGTGCCGGGTGGTAACGCCATGTGGGCCGATGTGGCAAAGGGTAATATCCGTCCCGGTGGTTTCGACCTGAATGGTAAGTGGGTGCCACTCTATAACATCCATAAGACCTATGCCGGATTGCGTGATGCCTACCTGCATGGCGGAAGTGAGATGGCGAAGGAGATGCTTGTCAAGATGGCAGACTGGGCGATCGCCTTGATATCGAACCTAACGGATGAGCAGGTGCAATATATGTTGCGCAGCGAACACGGAGGTTTGAACGAGACTTTTGCCGATGTGGCAGCGATCACCGGTGATCAGAAATACCTGCAACTGGCACGTCGCTTTTCTCATCAGCATTTGCTTGTGCCTCTGATGCGCGAAGAGGATACCCTGACCGGTGTGCATGCCAATACGCAAATACCGAAAGTGTTGGGATACAAACGTATCGCCGACCTGGAAGGTAACGAAGAATGGTCGGAAGCAACGCGTTTCTTTTGGGAAACAGTGGTGGCCAATCGTTCGGTTAGCATTGGTGGAAACAGTGTGCATGAGCATTTCAACCCAACAGACGACTTTTCGGAACTGATTCGCAGCATCGAAGGCCCGGAAACCTGTAATACCTACAACATGCTTCGCCTGAGCCGTATGCTCTATCGTACCTCGATGGACAAACGCTACCTCGACTACTACGAGCGAGCGATCTATAATCATATCCTGGGATCGCAGCATCCCGAGGGTGGCGGTTTGGTTTATTTCACCCAGATGCGTCCGGGACATTACCGTGTCTACTCGCAACCGCATACCAGTATGTGGTGCTGTGTGGGATCAGGCATCGAGAACCATTCGAAATATGGCGAGATGATTTATGCGCATAGCGGCAATAATCTCTACGTCAACCTCTTTATTCCTTCTCAACTTACTTGGAAAGAAAAGAATGTAACGATCGTTCAAGAGACACGTTTCCCCGATGAGGCAACGACGCGACTGACCATTCAGCCCAAGAAAACAACAGCTTTCACGTTGAACCTGCGTTGTCCTGCCTGGGTGAGTCCGGCGGAACTCACGGTGAAGGTGAATGGAAAAGCGGTGGCGGTCGCCCCCGACGCGAAGGGTTTTCTGGCGGTAAATCGCAAATGGAAGAAGAACGATGTGGTCGAGATGGAGATGCCGATGCACCTGACTGCCGAGCAACTGCCTGATAAATCGAACTATTATTCCTTTATGTACGGTCCCTTGGTGTTGGCTGCTAAGACCGGAACGGAAAATATGACCGGTCTCTATGCCGACGACAGCCGCGGAGGACATATTGCTCACGGCACGCCTCTTCCTTTGAAAGACATGCCGATTGTTGTTAGTGACGCCGGTCGTGTAGTCGATGCCGTGCGCAAACAACCGGGAGAAGGGCTTCGTTTTACCTTGTCGAATCTCTATTCCGAGAAATACCCTGAACAGATGGAGTTGATTCCTTTCTTCCGTTTGCACGATAGCCGTTATATCATCTACTGGCCACAGACAACCAAAGATGGATTGGATGCCTTGAAGCGCAAGATCGAGCAGGAAGAAAAGGAACGTGTGGCATTGGATGCTGTCACGATCGATGGCGTGAAAACCGGACAGCAACAGCCCGAATCCGACCATTTTATTCAGTCGGAGAACTCCAACACAGGCTTTAGCGATGAGGTGCATTGGCGTCAGACCCGGGGAGGATGGTTTAGCTATCAGTTGAAAAACGAAGAAGGAAAAGCCCAGCAGTTGTATGTGAGTTTCCTGGAAGATACGCGTCCCCGTCAGGTGGAGATCTACCTGAACGATGAACTGCTTGCCTCTGTCCTTTCCGAAGATAAACAGGCAGGTTCCATTTGGACAGCGACCTATACAATTCCCGAGAATCTTCGTGGAAATAAAATTTTAACTGTTAAATTTGCGGCGCAAAGAAACGCCCAATCAACTAAGATCGTAGAAGTAAGGTTGTTGGAAAATAAAAAACAATAATGACAGCAGCATTTTATAAAGAGCAGCATAAATTTTTTGTAGCAGTCGACTGTATTATTCTGGGTTTTAAGAATGGAAAATTATACCTGTTGATCTCTAAACGTAAATTCGAACCACTCAAAGGACAGGATACCCTGATGGGGGGATTCCTACGTACACACGAAAGCCTTTCGGAAACCGTATCCCGCGTTGTTTATGAATACACAGGCATTGAAGATGTGTATATGGAACAGGTGGGAGCCTATGGGGAGATGGAGCGTGATGAGGGAGAACGGGTTATCTCGGTCGGTTATTATGCCCTGATCGATCTGGAGATGTTCGATGAAGAGCGTTGCAAGATTCATGATGCCCGTTGGAAAGAGCTGGAGAAAGTCGGTAAATTGATATTCGACCATAACCTGATCCTGGAAGATACGATCGATCTGTTGCGCAGAAAAGCGGCTACGCAACCTATCGGGTTCAATATGTTGCCGGAGAAGTTTACGTTGCCGCAGCTGCAATCTCTTTATGAAGCCATTTATCAGACAGCCTTCGATAAGCGCAATTTCCGCAAGAAAATGTTGGAAATGGATATCTTAGAGAAGCAGGAAGACAAGGATAAATCAAGCTCCAAACGAGGTGCTTTCTATTATAAATTCAACAAAGAGAAATACGATCAGCTACTGGAAAAGGGATCTTACTTTTCCATCTGATAACATGAAAAATGAGAACTAAAGGATGAAGAATTATTTGCAATAAATAATTCTTCATCTTTTTTTGTTATACTGCGGTTTCGCAAAGTATAGAGGCGGAGGGTGAGGAGATGTCAGCGGCAGACCCAACAGAGAACCCTCTTTATGTAAAATAGGCTTACACAAAGTATTATGTAAACTAAAATAACATAAATATTAGTAGGTATGGGTGATAAAGCAAAAAATGTTTCTACTTTTGTGCCTTAATATGCAACAACTTTTGTTTTGATGAAAAAGAATTTAGTACTGTTAATAACAGGAGGTTTTGTTTGGTTGATGTCTTCTTGCCTGGGAGATACTAGTACTACGTTAGAGGCAGAGCCGGCTAAAGACGCTCAGATCACGGAGTTTACGCTGGAGAGTCGCGTAGTGGAAGAGTTGAGTGATGTTAAATTTACAATAGACCAGGTCAATGGATTGATCTTCAATCTGGACTCCCTCCCTTTTGGGACAGATTTGAAAATGGCTATTTGTAAGCTATCGCATGCCTCTACCGTTTTGGAGATTGAATATACGCCGGAGGCCGTGGGTGATACCCTGATGACCTATTCGGATACGGATTCGATCGACTTTTCTAAGCCGGTCAAGTTTATCGTAACGGCTTATGACGGGGTGACCAAAAAGAATTATACGGCTCATGTGAATATCCATCAGATTATTCCCGACACCCTGGAGTGGGAGCCATACGCAACGCAGGTGACCGATGTGACCATGAAGGAGCAGAAAGTGCTTCCGTTTGCGCGCAACGGGCAGGAGGGGTATCTTCTTTACGCACAACCGGCAGGTATAAGCCAGCCTTATAGCCTTTATGCCTCGGCTGATATGATTAGCTGGGAACAGCTTGCATTGGAAGGGCTACCGACCGATGATATCCTGCTGTCGCAGATCACCCTCTTTGATGGGGCGCTTTACGCACCGTCATGGAGTGGCAAATTGTATAAATCGACCGATGGACAACGCTGGTCGGTGGTTGACAATGCACCGTATATCTCCTATATTATCAGCGATGTGAAAGAGGGTGGACGTGCGAAATCGGCACTGGCAGCCGTAGTCGAAGAGGCAGGCGAACTGAAATTCGCAGCGATGAGCCTGGAGGGCAATTGGTCGATAGGCGAAACCGTCCCGGAAGACTTCCCGCTGATCGGTTTTGGCAAAGAATATTATTCCTCCCACTACAATTCCTATCTGATGATTGTTGGCGGACGCAGCTTGTCCAACCAGTTGACCAATCAGTCATGGGGAACGATGGACGGTGTATTATGGGCTCGTCTGAGCGACATCAATGCCAGCTATTTCGAAGCCCGTGAAGGAGTGATGGCGGTGGCCTATGACGATAAGATCTATTTGATCGGAGGAATCGATACCGCCGGAAATGCCTACCGGGATATGTATGAATCGATCGACAAGGGAGTGACCTGGCAGAAGGTGACTGCTATGATTATCCTGCCCGACACCTATCGTGCGCGTGGCTATGGTTCGGTGATTGTCGACAAGAATCAATACATCCATATAATCGGAGGGAAAATGTATGCGAATGGAAACGTGCTTCAGGAAATATGGAGAGGACGTATCAATCGCTTAGGCTTTTAATCTCACTACACAATTCTTCCCTGTAAAGGGGCGAAACCGTGGTGGAAATATAATTTTATGAGGCTTTTAGCGTTAAGAAAAGAGGTGTAGATTATAAAACAGGCTTATGACTTCGACTTTTCTTCAACGTGTCCTCATCATAATTTTAGGATTAAACATATTCCAGGCGTTAGGAGCGCAGGAATATAAATATGAAATAGGCGGGATGGCAGGCGGCAATCTCTATATGGGGGATGCCAATAAGACCTCTCTCTTTAAAGGGATTAACCCCGCTTTTGGCGCGGTGTTCCGGTATAATGCCAATTTCAGGCTGGCTTTCAAGGCCGACTTGATGTGGGCGGGAGTGTCGGGAACGACAGCCGGTTTGAAGAATGTTTTTCCTTTTGAGGAAGAGATTTCTTTCAGCCGCAATATCATGGAGTTCGGAGGGCATGTGGAGTTCAATTTCCTTCCTTACAGTGATAAATATGGTTATCTGAATACACAAAGGATAACCCCTTACCTATTGACCGGGTTAGGCGTAACCCTGGCGCCGGGAGGAGATGAGACCTTTCTTAGTGTGCATATTCCTTTGGGCGTAGGTGTGAAGTATAAAGTAAAAAACAGGGTGAACCTGGGCTGTGAGTTTGCTTTCCGGAAACTATTCAAAGACAACCTGGAAGGGAAGGCGGCCTTAGAGGATCCGTATGAGATAAAAAGTAGCGCCTGGAAGAACAAAGACTGGTACACGAGCCTGATGTTTTTCATCACGTGGGACTTTGGACCGCGAAACAGGCCATGCAACAATGCCGAGAGCATTGCTTTTTAGAGAACCGGCAAATAGCCGGCTGATAGATATACAGCATGTCGTTGATTGAACAGATAGACAGAAGCGGATTGCCGCAACACGTGGCAATCATTATGGATGGAAACGGTCGTTGGGCTAAGGCTCAGGGAAAGGATCGTTCGTTTGGTCACCAGGAAGGGGTGGTCTCTGTTCGTCGTGTGTTGGAAGCGGCTTCGAAGATAGGGGTACGCTACCTGACGGTGTATGCTTTTTCGACAGAGAACTGGAATCGCCCGGAAGCCGAAGTGTTGGCTTTGATGGCTTTACTGGTATCTGCCATTCAGAAGGAGACGCCTGATCTGATGAAGAACAATGTGCGCCTGAAAGCGATTGGTGATCTTTCGCGTTTGCCGGAAGAGGTGTATGCCAATCTGATGGGGAGCATCGAAGAGACTTCTGTCAATACAGGCACAACGCTTGTATTGGCTCTGAGCTATTCTTCGCGTTGGGAGATAACGAATGCTGTCAGGACGATAGCGGCTGATGTGGCCATGAATAAGTTGGCGCCGGAAGCCATCACGGAAGAGTTGTTTGCCGACTATCTGACCACCAAAGGTATTCCTGATCCGGATCTGTTGATCCGATCCGGTGGGGAGAAGCGGATCAGTAATTTCTTATTATGGCAGGGCTCTTATGCGGAATTGTATTTCACCGATATCGCATGGCCGGCTTTCAGAGAGGAGGAACTGTATGAGGCGATCTTGTATTACCAGAAACGGGAGCGTCGTTTCGGGAAAATAAGTGAGCAATTAAACTATAAAGAATAGTTGTTTATGTACAAAAAATTAGTGCTGTTATTGATTGTCGTAAGTTGTGCTGCGGGCGTTTTTGCCCAGGAGATTGATACGACACAGGTTGAGGTGCCGGCGGAAGTGCCGACCATTTCGTATACTCTTTCACCCCGGAAATACCGCATTGCGGATATTCAGGTGACAGGTATGCCCCATTATGAAGATTATCTATTGATCGGTTATTCCGGTCTGTCGGTAGGTGATATGATTTCCGTTCCGGGCGAAGAGATAACTAAAGCGATAAGAAACTTCTGGCGGAATGGGTTGTTCTCCGACGTGAAAATCCTCGCCACCAAGATTGAGGACAACCAGGTGTGGTTGGAGTATCGCCTGCAACCGCGCCCCAAACTATCGCAAGTCAACTATTTCGGTGTAAAAAAGGGAGAACGCGAAGACCTGGAATCAGCGCTGAACATAAAGAAAGGGACGCAGATCCACCCTGCCGCGCTCGACCGGGCCAAGCTGGTAATCAATCGCTATTTCGACAACAAAGGATTTAAGAATGTAAATATCGATATCGTACAGCAGGACGACCTGGCAAACGAAGGAGAGGTAATCCTGAATATCAATATCGATAAGAATGAAAAGACCAAGATCCACCGTATCTATTTTTCCGGTAATGAAGCACTGAAAGACAAAGATCTGAAAAAGGCCATGAAAAAGACTAACGAAAAGGCCAACTTCAAATATGACTTTATGACCAGCTTACGGGAACTTTTCAGTACGAAGAAGTTTACGACCGAAGAATATGTCAACGACAAAGTCAATATCCTTTCCAAATACAATGAACATGGTTACCGGGATGCTACTCTGGTGGTTGACAGTGTAGTGAATATCAACGATAAATATGTAGATATCTACATCGATATCGATGAGGGAGAAAAATATTATTTGAAAAATATACAATTTGTTGGGAATACGCAGTATTCGAGCGAGCGATTGGAATTCCTTTTAGACATGAAAGCCGGAGATGTGTATAACCAAAAGAAATTGGACGAGCGGTTGCAGTCGGAAGATGATGCGGTCGCCAATCTCTATATGAACAACGGGTATCTCTTCTTTGGTGCCGACCCGGTGGAGGTGGAAGTAGAGAACGACTCCATTTCGCTGGAAATCCGTATTCAGGAAGGACCTCAGGCTACTATCAATCGTATTATTATCAACGGGAACGACCGCTTGTATGAAGATGTGATCCGCCGTGAATTGCGCACCAAGCCGGGTGCCCTGTTCAGTCGCGAAGAGATAGTGCGTTCGTTGCGTGAGATTGCCCAGATGGGACACTTCGACCCGGAGAATATGGAACCGCGGCCCATCCCCGATCCGGACAATGGAACAGTAGATATCGAATACAACCTGGTATCGAAGGCGAACGACCAGATAGAACTCTCTGCCGGTTACGGGCAAACAGGTATTATCGGTAAGTTGAGTTTGAAGTTTACCAACTTCTCGATGAAGAATCTCTTCAACCCCACGACCTACAAAGGGGTTATCCCGCAGGGCGAAGGGCAGACACTGACACTGAGCGGACAAACCAACGGGCGATACTACCAGGCATACAGCGTATCCTTTATGGATCCCTGGTTTGGTGGCAAACGCCCGAATACTCTCTCGGTCAGCGCCTACTATTCGAAGATGACCAACGTAAGTAGCCGCTACCTGAGTAATACAAGCTATGGATACGATCCCTATTCGTATGGATACGGCTATGGAGGATATGGTTATGGCTATGGCAGTTATGGTTATGGCAACAGCTACTACAATAACTATGAATTGGCATACGACCCGGATCAATACATTGTCATGATGGGGATTGCCGCCGGTTACGGGAAACGTCTGAACTGGCCGGATGACTATTTCCAGTTTATGGCTACGTTGAATTACCAGATGTATAAGATGAAAGACTGGGATTACTTCCTGGTTCAGAATGGTGTTTGCCACAATATCAACCTGGAATTGATGTTTCAGCGCAACTCCATGGACAATCCGTTGTATACCCGTACCGGTTCGCAGTTTATGTTCTCAGTGAGTGCTACGCCTCCTTATTCATTGTTCTCCAACAAAGATTATGCCTCTATGAGCGACCAAGATCCGGAAAAGAATCGCTTCATCGAATACCATAAATGGAAATTTAAAGCGAAAACCTTCGTTCCGTTGATTCCGCTTACATCAGGCATTAAGCGTACGCCTGTATTGATGGCACGCGCCGAGTACGGTCTGCTGGGTTCTTATACAAGCGCCAAGAAGACACCGTTCGAAACCTTCTATATGGGGGGTGACGGGATGAGTGGATATTCCAGCACCTATGCAACCGAAACGATCGGGCTTCGCGGGTATACCAACGGTAGTATTGCCGGAAACGGGGGATATCACTCGAATGCATATGCCTATTCCCGCCTGAGCATGGAGCTTCGCTATCCGTTCCTACTGGAACCGACCTCCACAATCTACGGGCTTGTATTCTTAGAAGCGGGTAACGCCTGGACCAACCTGAAAGACTTCAATCCGTTCGACCTGAAACGTTCTGCCGGTGTGGGTGTGCGTATCTTCCTGCCGATGATCGGATTGATGGGTATCGACTGGGCATACGGTTTCGACCATGCCAATTATGGTGGCGGCGGACGTAAAGGGGAGTTCCACTTTATCTTAGGCCAGGAGTTTTAATTTAACGTAATTTATATGTGACGGGGTAAACCCTCGGATCTATTTGTAAGTCATATTGTATATAATTAAAAAAGGAGAAGTTATGAAAAAGAGTATGATTGTATGCATGCTGATGGTATTAACGACCGTCGGTGCTATGGCACAGAAATTTGCCTTGATAGATATGGAGTATATCCTGAAGAATATACCGGCTTATGAGATGACCAACGAGCAGTTGGGACAACTCTCCCAGAAATGGCAGAATGAAGTGGAAGCGATCCAGCAGGAGGCGCAAAACATGTATAAGACCTACCAGAGCGACCTGGTATTCCTTTCCGCGGAGATGAAGTCCAAACGGGAAGAAGAGATCATCAAGAAAGAACAGGAAGCGCAGGATTTGAAACGGCAATATTTCGGACCGGAAGGCGAACTCTACAAAAGGCGCGAAAGCCTGGTGAAGCCTATTCAGGACGAGATCTATAACGCGATAAAAGAAATATCGGAAAACCAGGGCTACCAATTGGTGCTCGACCGTGGTTCGGCCATGAGTGTGCTCTATGCTTCGCCAAAGATCGATATCAGCAACGAGGTATTGGTGAAGTTAGGATATTCCAAATAAATATGTACATTTGTGCACTTTAGACTCAAAATAGTTTGAAATATTAATCATAAATAATTGAATACAGATGAAGAAGATTATCGCCCTTGTGGTTGTTATGTTATTACCTTTAGGCGCTTTTGCGCAAAGTAGTGCAAAGATTGCCTGTGTAAAAGCCAACGAGATTTACACTACTATGCCGGAATTCGAAGCGGCCATGAAGAAACTGGAAGCTTTGAACGAAGAGTATATGGTCGAATTGAATACTTTACGAGAGGAGGCTCAGAATAAATACCAGACATTTATGGCTCAACAAGACTCGCTGAGCGAAAATATTAAGATGAGACGTATACAGGAGATTGAACAATTGCAAGCTCGTGGTGAGGAACTGTCTCAATTTGCCCAGCAAGATCTTCAGAAGCAACAGGGCGAACTATTAGCTCCTGTAAATCAAAAACTACAGAAAGCCATCAGCGATGTAGGTGCGGAAAAAGGATACACCTATATCATCGATGTGACCTATCTGCTTTATGTAGGCGCTGATGCCGAAGATATTACCTCGCAGGTAAAAACCAAATTAGGCATGTAAGAACCGCTTCTAACCGGTGAATGAAAGGGCCTATTGGTATTTTTGATTCAGGCTACGGCGGACTTACGATCTTCGATAAGATCCGCAACAGGCTTCCGGCATATAACTATGTTTATTTAGGAGATAATGCGCGTACCCCTTATGGGGTACGTTCGTTTGAAGTGGTTTACCATTTCACCCGTCAGGCGGTCATGCGCCTCTTTGAAGAGGGCTGTCCCCTGATCATTCTGGCTTGCAATACGGCGTCCGCCAAAGCATTGCGCAGCATACAACAAAAAGATCTGCCGGAGCTCTATCCGGATCGACGCGTATTAGGTGTTATCCGCCCTACGGTCGAAGTCGTCGCCTCCCTGACTAAAAGCCGCCACGTAGGCGTCCTCGGCACAACAGGCACCATCTCTTCCCAATCGTACACACTCGAAATCAATAAGCTTTCTCCCGACCTGACGGTGACGGGTGAGGCCTGCCCCATGTGGGTTCCTCTGGTAGAAAATAACGAATTCAATAGTCCGGGTGCCGACTATTTCGTCAAGAAACACATCGACCATATCCTGGAAAAAGACCCCGAGATCGATACCTTGATCCTGGGATGTACCCATTATCCGCTGTTGATCGATAAGATCCGCTCTTACCTTCCTGCCGGAGTGGCTCTGCTTTCGCAGGGAGAATACGTAGCCGAGAGCCTGGCCGACTACCTCAACCGCCATCCGGAGATGGGAACACGCCTCGCAAAAGGCGGCCATAGCCGTTTCCTGACCACCGAATCGGCAGAGAAATTCTCGGAAGCCGCCTCTCTCTTCTTAAGCGACTGCGTGCATGTCGAACAAATAGCCATCGACTGATGCGCTCCGCTCTTCTCTTAACGATTCTTTCCCTGTTCCTATCCTCGCCATTGTCGGCACAAAAAGGGGACAGTCTGTTAGCTGAAAAAGGCTTGATAGACATTGCTGCATTGGACTCAACCATCCGGGTCGAGCTGATCTATGCTGGCTCCGATAACTTTATGGGAGAAGCGGTGTATGAAGGCATCACCAAAGCCTGGCTGCATCCCGATGCCGCTGCCAAACTACTCAAAGCGCAAGAAAAGCTCCGCCAAATCGCTCCGCAATACAGGCTGATCGTCTATGACGCGGCGCGCCCCATGTCTGTTCAGCGCAGGATGTGGGCATTGGTCAGGGGGACGGACAAAACCAACTACGTAGCCAACCCGGCCAACGGAGGAGGTCTTCATAATTATGGTATGGCAGTAGACGTTTCCCTGATCGACCAAGAAGGCAACCCCTTACCCATGGGAACGGCTATCGATCATTTTGGGCGGGAGGCTCATACCGATGACGAAGAAACCCTGGTCGATGAAGGCCTCATCACCCGGGAGGAAGCCCAAAACCGCCAGCTGCTTCGTTCGGTCATGCATCAGGCCGGCTTCACCTCTATCCGCTACGAATGGTGGCATTTCAACGCCTGTTCCCGTCCATACGCCCGGGAACACTATATGCCAATCGAGTAAATTCCCCTATTTTACAACCATTATTCCGGGAGAATTCTATCGTCGATGCCCATGGACAGAACTGTCGAAGCGCATGGACAGTACTGTCGAAGGGCATGGACAGTACTGTCGAGGCGCATCGACGATAGAATTCTTCCACTACTCTACAAAAATTGCAAACGATTGCGCCTCTATTTCAGGCAGTTCATAAGCGGGCGAAGATGTATTTTAAGAGCAGAACCTCTATCTTTGTAAAGATAACGATAACCATAAAACAAGAATATCATGCGAAGAAAACTAAACCTCTCGTTTCTTTTATCCTTTTTACTGATTTGCGGGATGTTTGCCCAGAACCTGAAGATGGAGCCTGCCTTCTGGTGGAGCGGAATGAAAAACAGTGAACTGCAGTTGATGGTTTATGGAAAGGACATCGGTTCATATCGTGCCTCGGTGGATTGGCCGGGTGTACGGATCAAAAGTGCGGTCGCTCTGGAGAGCCCGAATTACCTATTGTTATACCTCGATATTGCGGATGCCGCAGCTGGAAGTTTCCCTATTACGTTCACTAACGGGAAGAAAAAAATAAAACATACCTATGAACTGAAAGAGCGGAAAGAGAGTACGGCAGATATCGGCGGGTTCGATTCTTCGGATGTGCTCTACCTGATCATGCCCGACCGTTTTGCCAACGGCGACCCGACGAACGACCAAATCCCGATGAAACAGCCCTACCAGGTGGATCGCAACGACCCGAACGCGCGTCATGGCGGCGACCTGGCTGGTATCGAGCAGCATCTCGACTATATTGAAGACCTGGGCGTAACGGCTATCTGGCTCAATCCGGTGCTCGAAAACGATATGGAGGGCGGTTCGTATCATGGGTATGCAACGACCGATTATTATCAGGTCGATCGCCGTTTTGGCACGAATGAGGACTATGCGCGCCTGATCGACCAATGCCACCAGCGGGGCATACGCGTGGTGATGGATATGATCTTCAACCACTGCGGCAGCAATCATCCCTGGATGGAGGATGTGCCGAGCCGCGACTGGTTCAACAACCTCGATGAATATATGGAAACCAACCATGCGAAAGAGGTCTATTTCGATCCCTACGCATCGGACTTCGACCGGAAGAAAATGCTCGACGGATGGTTCGTGCCGACCATGCCCGACCTGAATCAAAAGAATCCGCATGTAGCTAAATACCTGACTCAAAACTCTATCTGGTGGATCGAATACGCCCGCGTAGACGGTATTCGTCAGGATACCTACCCCTATGCCGACCTGGATATGATGACCGACTGGTGCCGGGAGGTGATGGCGGAGTATCCGCAATACAATGTGGTTGGGGAGGCCTGGATGAACTACACGATCGGTTCGGCCTATTGGCAAACGGGAAGCAAATTGAATTTCGGACGCGATACGGAGTTGAAGTCGGTGATGGATTTCCGGCTGACGGCTATTGCCAGCAACTGTTTCCACGAAGAGACCGGCTGGGGCACTGGCCTGAGCGCGATCTACGAACATATGTGTTACGATTATGTCTACGCTGATATCAATAATGTGTTGCGCTTCTTTGAAAACCATGACACCGAGCGCTTCCTGCCCGAGATGCCGAAGGATCTGAAGGCATTTAAGCAGTCGCATATTTTCCTGTTGACCATTCCGGGCATGCCGCAACTTTATTATGGACAGGAATTATTGATGAACGGAAAGAAAAACGGTAGCGACGGGAATGTCCGCCGGGATGTGCCGGGCGGCTGGCCGGGCGATGCGGTTAATCAGTTTGAACCATCCGGACGCACTGCTATTCAGAACGAAGCCTGGGATTTCCTTCAGAAAGTATTGACCTGGCGCAAAGGCAATGAGGTGATTGCCAAAGGCAAGATGAAGCATTTCCAGGTGAATCAGGGTGTCTACGTGTACGAACGCAGTCTGGACGGAAAAAGTGTTTTGGTGGTATTGAACGGCACCAATAATAAGGTAGATCTGCCCCTTGCCCGCTACGCGGAGGTATTACACGGAAAAGAAAGCGGCAAAGAAATCCTTTCAGGACGCACCATCGCCCTGAAAGAAACCCTTACCCTGGAACCAAAAGAAAGTTTGATTATTGAGATGTAATGGGTTAATTACAAATCCTACAACCGGCACATTTGGCCAGTTCGCCACGGAAACGTTTCTCTACCAGTTTGTGGAGACGATCCTTGAGGATATCGAGGCGCACGTTTTCTATCACATCGTCGGTGAAGGCTAAGCTCAATAACATGCGCGCTTCCGCTTCGGGAATACCGCGGCTCCGCATATAGAAAAGGGCGTTTTCATCGAGCTGGCCGGTGGTCATGCCATGCGAACATTTCACATCGTCGGCATAGATTTCCAGTTGCGGCTTGCTGAAGATACGCGCCTCGCGGGTCAACGCCAGGTTGCGGTTGGTCTGATACGCCTGGGTCTTCTGCGCCTCCTGCTTCACTAAGATACGGCCGCTGAAGGCGGCCTGCGAACGGTCGTCGAGCACATTCTTAACCAGTTCCTTGCTGGTGCAATGCGGAACGGCATGGGTGATATGGCTATACATATCGACCTGCTGCTCTTTGTCGAGGATCGACATGCCACAAAGGGTGGTCTCCGCCTGTTCGCCATTAAGATCGATGTAGTAATTATTGCGGCTCAATCCGTTATACAGGGTGATGCCATTCACCAATACGTTGGAATGGGCAGCCTGCTTCACGTGCAGGGAGGTGAACCGGGTGGTCGACTCGCTGCTTTCTTCCAGGTCATAATAATCAAACACAGCCCCTTCGGCCGCGAATATCTCGATCACCTCCGTAGAGAGGAACTTCACATCGTCGATGCTATGGTCGCACACCAATAGTTTGGCTTCGGCATACTCTTCGAGAATCACCAATACACGCCGGTTGGCCATCGTATCGACATCGCTACGGAAAATATTCACCAATTGGATCGGCTTCTCAACAACGACGTTTTTGGGCACATAGACCACGAAACCATCCTGTGTCAGCATGGTATTCAGGGCGATCAGACCGTCCTGACTGCTTGAAGCCGCCTTGCCATAATAGCGGGCAGCCAGCTCCGGATGTAGCTCGGTGAAGGCTTTCAGTCCACCGATATAGACCCCTTCGGGGAATATACCTTTGGGTTGTTCTTTCTCGTAATAGGAATCGTTGACGATGAAGTAGAGGGCGGTGCTCAGGTTGGGCACGTCGCAACGGAACACATCGTAGGGATTCACCGGTATCTTGACCCGGTTGATATTGATACCATAGTCGGGAGCAAACGATGCGGCCACATCAGTATGTTGGTAGTCCTCCGATTTATATTTCGGGAATCCCAACCGGGTAAAATCAGCCAACGCCTCTGCCCGGAGCGCATTCATCACCGGCGTACTATGCCGGCAAACCATATCTTCGTACCGGGCAAATAGTTCTATATATTGTTGTTCAGCGTTCATAATTATTTATTCGTTTTCTTTCAGCCAGTCATAGCCTTTGGTTTCCAATTCAAGGGCCAGTTCCGGGCCACCGCTTTTGACGATTCGTCCTTTGTATAATACATGCACGAAGTCTGGCTTGATATAATCGAGCAAGCGTTGATAGTGGGTGATGACGATGGCGGCATTCTCCGGTGTGCGCAACTGATTGACCCCATTGGCAACAACGCGCAGGGCGTCGATATCCAATCCGCTATCTGTTTCGTCGAGGATGGCCAGTTTCGGTTCCAGCATAGCCATCTGGAATATCTCGTTACGCTTTTTCTCTCCGCCGGAGAATCCTTCGTTTACCGAGCGGCTGGCCAATTTGTTGTCGAGCTCGACAATCGCCCGTTTCTCGCGCATCAGCTTCAGGAAGTCGGAGGCAGAGATAGGATCCAACCCTTTGTATTTGCGATGTTCGTTCAGGGCAGCACGCATAAAGTTCACCATACTGACGCCCGGTATCTCCACCGGATATTGGAAACTAAGGAATATCCCTTCGCGACTGCGGTCTTCGGGTTCCAGTTCCAACAGGTCTTTCCCACCAAAACGAACGGAGCCTTCCGTCACGTCAAACATAGGATTCCCGACCAATACGCTGCTCAGGGTGCTCTTTCCGGAACCATTCGGCCCCATGATCGCATGCACCTCACCGGCATTCACCGTCAGATCAATGCCTTTTAATATCTCTTTACCGTTTATTTCGGCATGTAAGTTTTTAATTTCTAATAACATAGCTTTATTTAATTATGAATTATGAATGAGGAATTATGAATGACAAAGAGATTATTTCCCAGCGTGTAGGGAGCTCTTCATAATTCATAATTCATAATTCATAATTCTTCTTCATAATCTTATCCAACGCTTCCCTCCAACGAGATCGTAAGTAGTTTTTGTGCTTCGACGGCAAACTCCATCGGCAGCTTGTTCATCACCTCCTTGGCATAGCCGTTTACGATGAGTCCTACCGCCTCTTCCACGCCGATGCCCCGCTGCTGGCAATAGAATAGCTGGTCTTCGCTGATCTTGCTGGTCGTTGCTTCATGCTCGACAACGGCTGTTTCGTTCTGAATATCAACGTATGGATAGGTATGCGCACCGCAAGTGGAGCTGAGAAGCAGGCTATCGCACTGGCTATGATTTCGGGCATTGATCGCTTTGGGCGATACTTTCACCAAGCCCCGGTAGCTGTTCTGACTGAATCCGGCGGAGATCCCTTTGGATACGATCCGGCTTTTGGTATTTTTCCCCAGATGGATCATCTTCGTTCCCGTATCGGCCTGCTGGTGATTGTTGGTCACGGCAACGGAATAAAATTCACCTACCGAGTTATCACCGGCCAGTATACAGCTTGGGTATTTCCAGGTGATGGCAGAGCCAGTCTCCACCTGTGTCCAGGAGATCTTGCTGCCTTCTCCTTTGCAGATACCCCGTTTGGTTACGAAATTATAAATCCCTCCTTTGCCGTCTTTATCACCGGGATACCAGTTCTGCACGGTGGAGTATTTCACTTCGGCACGTTCCAGGGCGATAATCTCCACAATAGCTGCGTGCAATTGGTTCTCATCGCGCATCGGAGCCGTACAGCCTTCCAGGTAACTCACGTAGGATTCGTCGTCGGCCACGATCAGGGTGCGTTCAAACTGTCCCGTATTGGCGGCATTGATACGGAAATAGGTGCTCAGCTCCATGGGACTGCGCACGCCTTTCGGTATATAGACAAACGAACCATCCGAGAATACCGCCGAGTTTAAGGCGGCAAAATAATTATCACGGTAACTGACTACCGTGCCCAGGTACTGCTTTACCAAATCAGGGTAGTTGCGTACTGCCTCACTGAACGAACAGAAAATAATACCTTTTTCGGCTAACACCTCCTTAAAGGTGGTCTTCACCGATACACTATCCATCACGGCATCGACCGCCATACCGGCCAATTGGGCGCGTTCGTGCAGGGGAATACCGAGTTTATCGAATGTTTTGACCAGTTCGGGATCGACATCATCCCAACTTTTCGGCCCTTCTTTCTGTTTGGGAGCCGCGTAATAGATGATATCCTGGTAGTCGATCGGAGGAATATTCAGATGCGCCCAGTCGGGCATCTCCAGGGTCTGCCAATGGCGAAAAGCCTTCAGGCGGAACTCGAGCAACCATGCCGGTTCCTCTTTTTTGGCAGAAATGATACGAACCGTTTGTTCATTCAATCCGCGATGGATCAGTTCCGTATCGATGTCGGTAACAAAACCGTATTTATAATCACTGTTTGTTACCTCGTTTATAATGGCATTTGAGTCTTGCATAAATGAATGATCTAATGAGAACCAGTAAAGTTTA
Organism: Parabacteroides sp. PFB2-10; assembly: GCF_029893085.1. GTDB lineage: Bacteria > Bacteroidota > Bacteroidia > Bacteroidales > Tannerellaceae > QVMG01. The sequence goes on along the minus strand of NZ_JARXWI010000001.1, from coordinate 287,078 downwards.
TTGTCCTACATAAAACAAATTGGAGGGGAAAATGGTTGGCAGTATCTCTTTGATCGTATAATAAAAACGGGAATCCAGCTTGGTTTGCATACGGATCAGTACCGAACCGCTGTCGATCGCTTCGAGCAAATTAAAGAAGAGGCTGATGAAAAGAATCATCACCAATAGACCGAACACGCCTCCCAACAAATGATTGATTATACTTAAAGGGGTTACCCCTACCACCCGGTTGACAATCTCCCCGGCCAGCAAAACGATCCCTACGATCAGGAAGAAACCCAACACATAGCTGATAATGGAAACCCCTTCCGGAGGAAACCAATCCAGGTCTATAATGTATCCGCGTAGCCACTGGGCTGCCTTCCCGCAGAAAAAGATACCGGCCACCAAGGCTATAAGCGAAACAACCTGTTTGATGATTCCATCAAACAGGCCTTTCACAATTCCTACTCCTGCCAGACATAGAATGACAATGTCTAACCAGTTCATCTCTTATAGTGTTTTTTTGATTTCTGTTTCTTCGTATGCTTCCACAATGTCGCCTACCTGAATATCGTTGAAGTTCTTGATATTCAAACCACATTCCTGACCGGATACCACCTCTTTCGCTTCGTCTTTGAAGCGCTTCAGCGATTCGAGTTCTCCGGTATGCACTACGATACCATCGCGGATCAGACGCACTTTGTTTGTCCGCTTGATCTTTCCCTCTTTCACGATACAGCCGGCAATCGTTCCCACTTTCGTGATCTTGAACACCTGCAATACCTCCACATTGGCGGCAAATTCCTCTTTGATTTCCGGAGAAAGCATCCCTTCCATCGCGCTCTTCACCTCTTCAATAGCATCATAGATGATTGAATACAAGCGGATCTCCACGCCGTCTTTCTCGGCATTCCTGCGGGCAGCCACCGAAGGACGCACCTGGAATCCGATAATGATTGCGTTGGAAGCGGCAGCCAGTACCACATCCGATTCAGATATCTGTCCTACTGCTTTGTGAATCACATTCACCTGGATCTCTTCGGTCGAGAGACGGATCAATGAATCCGACAACGCTTCAACAGAACCGTCCACGTCACCTTTCACAATCACGTTCAATTCCTGGAAGCTTCCAACCGCTATGCGGCGGCCGATATCATCCAACGTAAGCATTTTCTGCGTACGGAGTCCCAGTTCACGTTGCAGTTGTTCGCGGCGCGTAGCGATTTCACGAGCCTCCTGTTCCGTTTCCAGTACATTAAAGGTGTCACCTGCTTGCGGCGCGCCGTTCAGACCGAGGATCAATACCGGTTCGGAAGGACCAGCCTTTTCAACACGTTGATTACGCTCGTTGAACATCGCTTTGATACGTCCGTAATGTGTGCCGGCCAAAACGATATCGCCCATCTTCAGCGTACCGTTTTCAACCAGTACGGTAGAGACATATCCACGTCCTTTGTCCAAAGAGGATTCGATAATCGAACCGGTAGCACGCTTGGTCGGATTGGCCTTCAGGTCTAAAAGGTCGGCTTCGAGCAATACCTTTTCAAGCAACTCTTCAACGCCTTGTCCCTTTTTGGCAGAAATATCCTGGCTCTGGTATTTACCACCCCATTCTTCAACGAGGTAGTTCATATTCGCCAGTTCCTCTTTTATCTTTTCCGGATTAGCACTCGGCTTATCCACTTTATTGATAGCAAACACAATGGGGACACCTGCTGCAGAAGCATGATTGATTGCTTCCACCGTTTGAGGCATCACATTATCGTCGGCAGCCACAATGATGATCGCGATATCGGTCGCCTTCGCACCACGGGCACGCATCGCCGTAAAGGCTTCGTGACCCGGTGTATCTAAGAAGGTGATACGGCCACCGCTTGCCAGTTTCACATTGTAAGCCCCGATATGCTGCGTGATACCACCGGCTTCGCCCGCGATCACATTAGCATTACGGATATTGTCGAGCAACGATGTCTTACCATGGTCTACGTGTCCCATCACAGCCACAATAGGCGGACGTGACACCCAGTCTTCTTCGTTATCATTTTCATCATCCCGAATGGCTTCTACCACCTCCGCGCTCACATATTCGGTCTTGAATCCGAACTCATCGGCTACGATATTGATTGTTTCCGCGTCTAAGCGTTGGTTGATAGACACCATCATACCGATCGACATACAGGTAGCAATAACCTGTGTCACCGGCACATTCATCATGTTAGCCAAGTCGTTTGCCGTAACGAATTCCGTCAGCTTCACTACGCGGCTTTCCATTTCCTCCTGTTCCATCAGTTCGTGCTCACGGCGAACGGCCGCGTCACGTTTATCCCGACGGTATTTGGCACCCTTACCCTTATTCCCTTTATTGGTCAGGCGGGCAAGTGTTTCTTTGATCTGCTTTTGTACATCTTCTTCGCTTACTTCGGCTTTTACCGGACGTTTTACGCGCGATTTATGATGACTGTCGCCACCAGCCGCACCGCCGCCATGCGGACGCGAGGGGCGTGAGTTGGTACCCGGCGTATTGTTGATGTCTACGCGGTCTTTCTTAATGCGGGTACGTTTCTTTTTAGCATTCGCGTCATCACCCGGTTTCTTCTGACCCTCGGGTTTCGCCTGTCCCGGCTTGGCATCCCCCTCTTTGCGGGGAGGATTCTGTCCGCCGGGGCGATTGCCTGCCGCCGGTTTATGCTTCTCGTCGCGTTCTTTGCGACGTTCTTCTTTTGTCTTCTTTTTCGGGCGAGTCGATTGGTTCAGCGCTGTCAGGTCAATATGGCCTTTTACTTTGATATTCGACTCGATCTTGGGGGTATTCAAACGGAAAGGCTCTGAGACTTCTCCTTCCGATTCGGCAGCCTCTGTTGTCTCTTCCATACCCGACGTCGGCACATCTGCCTTGGTTGTTTGGGGGGTCGGCTCTGTTTTTATCTCTTGAGGCTTTTCCTTGGCAACCACCTTAGGAGATTCCGGTTGAACAACCGGTTCCTTCTTAACTGGTTCCTTTTCCTCTTTTTTCTCTTCAACAGCAACAGGAGCTTTTTCAACCTTTTCCGGCTCAACAACCGGTTTTTCTTCCTCCTTTACAACCGCTTTTGGCTTTTCTTCCGCCACCGGTTTTTCAACCACTTCCTCTTTCTGGGCTTTCTTTTCCAGGTCGATATGTCCTTTGGTGACAATCTTTGGACGATACTCATCCGGAACAACTGTCTTTATCTCTTCTCTTTTTTCTTCTTTTCGGGGAGGTTGGGGTTTCTCTTTCGGTGTATTCTGTTCCGTCAAGAGTGCTTCACGTTCACTTTCCGACAGATCTTTTCCAAACTCCTTTACGAGCAAAGCATATTGTTCATCACTGATCCTGGTATTGGGGTTGTCCTCAATATCATGACCTTTCTTATGCAGGAACTCCACTACGGTGCTCTTTCCTACGTTTAACTTTCTCTGTACTTGAATTAATTTAATAGGCATATTTCACTTTGTCGTAAACTTATTCTTTTTCATCTTCAAATTCGGCAGATAAGATCGCCAGCACATCGTCGACCGTCTGTTCTTCCAGGTCGGCACGTTCGATGATCTCCTCACGAGTCATAGCCAATACCGCTTTAGCCGTATAGACACCGATATTCTTCATCGCTTCGATTACCCAGCTATCGATTTCGTCTGCGAATTCATCCAGATAAATATCCTCCTCATCCGCTCCGTCAATATCACGGAACACATCTATCGTATATTCGGTCAGCAAACAGGCAAGTTTAATATTCAACCCTCCCTTACCAATTGCTAACGACACCTCTTCCGGTCTGAGATAGACCTCCGCCTTGCGCTCTTCTTCGTTCACACGGATCGAAGATATTTTCGCCGGGCTCAACGCGCGTTGAATAAACAACGACACATTGGCCGTATAATTGATCACATCAATATTCTCATTGCGTAATTCACGCACGATGCCATGGATACGCGATCCTTTCATCCCCACACAGGCGCCTACCGGGTCGATGCGGTCGTCGTACGACTCCACCGCCACCTTGGCTCTTTCTCCCGGGATACGGGCGATGGCCTTGATCGTGATCAGCCCGTCGTTGATCTCCGGCACCTCCAGTTCGAACAACCGTTGCAGGAATACCTTGTCGGTACGCGAAAGGATGATCTTCGGGTTGTTGTTCACATTGTCTACCCGTTGCACGATGGCACGCACCGTTTCCCCCTTGCGATAGAAGTCAGAAGGGATCTGTTCTCCTTTCGGCAGCAACAGCTCATTGCCCTCGTCATCCAACAGGAGAATCTCTTTCTTCCATACCTGATACACATCGGCAGCCACAATCGTACCTACCTTATCACGGTATTTCGCGTATAGATTATCTTTTTGCAGTTCTAATATTTTCGAAGCTAATGTCTGACGCAGATTCAAGATAGCGCGGCGTCCGAATTTAGCAAAATGAACCTCGTCGGTCACCTCTTCGCCAATCTCACAGTCCGGGTCGATCTCGCGAGCCTCCGACAGAGTAAGTTCCAGATTCGGATCTTCCAGTTCCTCGTCGGCCACCACCGTGCGGTTGCGCCAAATCTCGAAGTCTCCCTTTTCCGGATTGATGATCACGTCATAATTCTCATCCGTACCAAACATTTTGGCAATCACATTTCGGAATGATTCTTCCAAAACGCTTATCATCGTGTCTTTATCGATATTTTTGAGTTCTTTAAATTCCGCAAGGGTATCGATCATACTGATTACTTCCTCTTTCTTAGCCATAATTTTTTACTTGAATCTTATTACGTATTTAGCATATTTTATTTCTTCGTATGTGTAACGGAGGTCTTCTTCTACCATCACTTTTCGCTTGGCGCCTTCCGGCTTTTCCTGCTTGGTGATTATCAGTGTGAAGGCTGCCTCGTCGGCGGCTTTCAATACACCCGTCAGCTTTTTCCCGTCCTTTGTCAGGACTTCTATCTCATTGCCAATGTTTTTCTGGTACTGACGCAATACCTTAAAAGGCGATGTGATACCGGCAGAGCCCACTTCCAATTCGTAGTCTTCCACCTCCCGGTCGAGCCGGCTTTCAATAAATTTACTCAACACCACACAATCATCGATACCCAACGCCTGATCGCTATCGATCTCCACCAGAATCAGATTGCCCGGCTTCACCACCACCTCAATCAGGTAGTTGTCCGTGCCGGCAAGTCCTTCTTCAACAATTTGTTTTATTATCTCTTTATCCATCCGCTATGTGGTGCTATAATAAAAGAAGGGGACGACCCCGCCCCCTCCTCAACTTCTCCAAATCGGGTGCAAATATACATATACTACCCGAGTTTTCCAAAATATTGGTATTTAATTCGCTAATAGACACTAAAAAAACAAAAACTTCCCGGCCTATTTACTCTTTTCGGAACTGATAGTAGCAGTTAGAGAGATACGGGTAACCATCGTTCTTATTATGGCTCGTGTCTATCGTCCAGTAGTCGGAGCTAAAGGTCAAGTGGGAGAAAGTGCCCTTCTTCCCCTTATCGGACGTACTGAACTGATAAGCCGCCCAATTTCCTCCGGAGCCCTTCAGGATATACACATTCTTGATCTCATGCGAAACGTCGGTATGTGTTCCGACCCCTCCGTTGCCATGATCCACCTTTCCAATATTAACACATTCGTTCACATGCCCATAGTTCTCGAGTGTGCCGACAATGCCTCCGTTATCTTTGTTGGAATCTCCTACGACCTTGCCGGTGTTGTAGCAGTTATGCACACGCGTAGAGTGCAGGTCGCCCGGATAGCCGAAATAGAGTCGTCCGACAACGCCGCCAACCGCCCATTTCTTATTACCGGTTCCCATCTTAGTTGTAACAGTTCCGGTATTGCAGCAATGGTGTACGTTTATCTGATTGTCATTGCTTTGTGTTGTTCCGTCATGCCCGGCGACGCCTACAATGCCGCCAACGCCATTGTAGGTTGTATTGGTATCCGCCGTCACCGGCCCGTGGTTGGCACAGCGGGCGATCTCCACACAATACTCTATCGCCCCGGCGATACCGCCTAAGCCGCGTAATACACTGCCTCCTTTATAGCTTCCGGTGATGGCGCCGTAGTTGACCGATTCTTTGATCGCCATCAACGAGCCACGGTCGTGCCCTTTGTCTTTAGTCGCTATCTTGCCCACGATGCCGCCGATCGATTCTCCTCCGGATACGTTGCCCCGGTTGATCGCGTTGGTGATCGTGATCACGTTGGGATCGGTATACCCAATAATGCCTCCGGTATTATGGCTATTTCCATTGCCTACCACCGATGAGAAATTAACCAACAAGTCCAGATTCCCGCTCTCGTTGCTCAGCGTACCACAAATGCCTCCCACATTGCCGTCGCTGCTTCTTACCTCTTCGCCTTTTCGGGCAATGGACTTTAAGGTGGCACTGGTGCTCAATCCTACGATTCCACCGACCCGGTGTTTCCCTTTTACCACCCCGTCGGCCATCACATGGGAGACAGTACAAAAGAATAAACGACCAAAAAGCCCTCCAACATCTGTCGCGCTGGTTTCAAAATCGGAACCCTCGTTCACCTTTCCGCCAAAGAGCGATTCACCGGTGATATCGGTCGTTTTTATAATATTCTTATCAAAATAAACATCCCCTTCGAAATGGCTATTATCAGCGGAACCGGCAAATCCGCCCACATTATTCGCGCCATTGACCGAAGTTGTCGTTGAAAAAGAAAACGCTTTCGAATGAGCCGGAACAATCGGTAAGCCGCTTGAAATAGAACCAAACGCACCACCTACATGGTTGGTGCCAGTGATGCCGTCGGCAGGCTGGATCATCACCCGCGTAATCTTATCTTTTTCCCAAGGAATACTCCAGATTTTGCCAAACACTCCTCCCGTGTATTCTTCCCCTATCAGGGATGATTGCATCTCGAGTGAGTCTATTCGCAGGCCTACGCCCTGCCAATAACCGGCAACTCCACCCGTGTAGTTTGAACTGTTCTGTATCTTGTGGCCATTGATCTTTATGTTTCTTAATTCAAGTGTACCATACCTTCCCTCTACACGACCAAACAAGCCACCTACATAGCCATTGCCCTGTAAAGGTACCTTGCATCTTACGTTTTTCACATAGCTATAGGCGGCGTCATGAGACAGGTAGCCGGCAATAAATCCAAGATAAATTCCCTCCGCCTTCATGGTCGAAAGATCGTCGTCCTCATCATCTGTCCGGTAGACCGCACTGATATGGTTTACATCCAGATAGCTCTCTTTCGCACAGCCGATAAGCCCTCCGACCCATCTTTTTGCTATGATCTGGCTGCTTCTCTCGAAATCGACCTGGTGGATGATCAGCATTGCCTTAGAAGCCTCCCCGATCAGGCCACCGACGTAGTCCGCTCCTTCGATATACAGATTGGACTTTATATCCCGAATGGATACATCACCGTCGCCCGCGCGGCCGATCAATCCTCCGACAGAGGAGAGAGCCTCGATGATATGGCCACTGAGAGATATATTGCTTAGCGTCACATCACCGGACGAATAGCCGGCAACCACCCCCACATAGTTGGCAGGTCGGGTGATATCCACATTGGTGAAATGCACATTCTCGACAACAGCCCCATCCAGCAATTTACTAAAGAGCCCCACATAACAGTCTTTCTCCGCGTTATGCTCTCCCCGGTGAACCAGGCGGTCAAGAATAACCCCATCCCCATCGTAGTGGCCGGCAAAAGGAAACGGCGTATGCCCGCGTCCTTCCCAATCGGATCCTTGCATATCGATCTGCTGATATAGCCTGCTCTGCCGGAAATGGAGGCCGGCGGCGTGTTGCAGGCTGTCCTTATGAAGCAGGTTGAAGAGGGTACTTAGTTTCTCTACAATATAGGGATCCAATGACGTTCCCGACCCCTTGAATTTGCTTCCGTAGTCGATCTTCTCGGCGGCAACGGCAGAGACCATCTCATTGGCAACCATGATATGGAATGAGGCTACCAGCCGCTCCTCCTCTTCGGTTGAGAAATACAGGCGGTATTCGCCATCGGCCAGCTCTTCGCGCAGCGGGATCAGCATCTCCACACGCAACATATCACCCACTTCAGTCAAGCGCCCTTCGAAGGTGTACTCCCTGCCGCTCTCTATGGAGTAAAGGTGATGATCGAGCCTGCCCAGTTTCTCTTTGATCTCTAATAGCTTATTCGAAATCGTATAGCGGCTGATTTTATAATCACCACAGATCTCTTTATTCGACCCATAGGAATTGGTTTCGATAACCGGGTCTTTTTCGTCCTGGCAACCGGCAAAACAAAGTGCCGATAATAGGAAAAGTATAAAAATGTTCCTTTTCATTGTATTATTATCTTATTTTTCTTTTTGCATTTGTGAATAATAGGGAATAGGGAAAGCGCCCTCTGTCGATTCGGGGATATGCCAAGGCGATTCATCCCCGTTTATCGACCAGTTATGGTATGTGGTGGTTTTGTCGAATCCCGATTCGAGCGGGGTACAACCTCCTAAGCTTTCATTATTGTTTTTCAGCGAATAACAGTTGGTGACCGCTTCGTATTGACCTGTCGTATTGACCACTTTTTTCCAGGACATACCGGCATTCAGGCAATTCTCCACCTCGGTATGTGAATGGATATGGGCAAAGGCGGGGCTATTGCCATTGCCGTTTCCTATATTGATGCAGTTCGCGATTCTACAATTCTGCTCCAGCGTGCCGACCAAGCCGGCAGTATTGTCGCCACCCTCAATATCTCCGGCATTCATACATTGATCGACCACACATACGTTTTCCGCGAAATCGGTGCATACGCCATGAATCGTATTCGCGCCACCGATAATGGCTATCACACCCCCGGTCACCCCAATCGCCACCGCGGTGAGTGTCCCGGCTGAAGCGGCCGCGGCCACAATGCTGGCGACGGTGACCACCAAGGCCAAGCCGATGCAGATGCCCGAAATGATGGTATGCGACAGGCTGTTCTCCTCTTTCGCTTGGGCCACAAGCAGGCCTCTTTCGTCACGCGCCGCATTGACATTTTTATTGAAAAGAATTGAATTGGCGCCTTCATTCGCCTGACTGGTATAGAACGATTTCAACTGAAAAATATTCTTCTTGAAATGATCCGTGATCACCGCTTTGTTGAAGTTGTTATCCAGCGTGATATCCCATGTATCCATGGCGTCATTAATAGCCTGGTTGTGATCGCTGTCTAACAGATGGGCCTTTGCCATCAGCTTGGCCTGAATGGCATCCGACCACAGGACTGCCTCTGCCGACAGATCGTAGTCTTCCAATAGAAAACCGAGCGTAAACAGGGTGGCGTCGCCAATCCAGATCGTACTGGCGGTGACGATGCCGGCAATGCCAAGCCCCAACTTCAATCCTCCTTCCAGCGCCTCTAAGCCGATCGTGGCGAAACTGATGACTCCTCCTACAATATCAATAGCCCCCATAACGATATTGGCAATATCCTCTTCGCTCCATGTCCTGACATCGCCAATCATACCCACCAGCCCTGCCGTGTTCTTTCCTTCGGGGTTATTGACTGAGGCAAAGTTGCTGCAATAATGAACCATGCTGCTGCTACTACCCATACCGAGAATACCACCGACACATTCGCCATTGGCCTGTATCTTTCCAAAGTTGTTGGCAATGCCGATAATGCCGATATCTGTCTTTCCACAGATGCCGCCACATTTACCGGTGCTGACAATCGTGCCGAAATTACTCACATTGTAGATGGTGCCTCCCGGCAGATATCCGATGATACCCCCCACATATCCACTGGTGACCTGAACCCTATGTTGGTTGAAACAGTCCGACAGCATGCCTTGTGCTTCGCCACAGAGTCCTCCGGCATATCGGGTTGCCATTACCTCGCCGTTGTTATGGCACGATTGCATGGCGATGCTGTTGTAGATGCGCTCGTCGACATTGACCAAGGTGCTGCCCAGGATGCCTCCTACGCCTCGTTCTCCCTGAACCCGCCCTAGGTTACTACACCCGGCGAAGACCGCGTTGCCACTTCCTCCGGCAATGCCTCCGGCGCCATAGCGCTCGTTTTCGCCTTTGGCCTTGAAGGCTCCCCGGATCGATCCGTAGTTGTCGCATGTCACCACTAAGAGCGTGTCTGCCAGTCCGATGATGCCTCCTGCTCCGGTGTTATCAGCCTGAATAGAAGCCCTGTTGTCGCTATTCGTCACAAACAGGGAGGAGAAGGTCAAGCCCATGCCCACGAGCCCACCGATACCGGTGTCTCCTTCGATCGCGCTCTCCTGATCGACCGAGCAGGAATCGACAAAGACCAACGCGCGACCATCGATCGTACCTAATAGGGCACCTACGCCAACGCCTCCTTTTTCCGAAACGACACGACTCTGCTCGACCCGGCAGTTGCGGATGATCGTGCGGGCACGTTCGTTGCCGTAGGTAACCACGTTGCCAATCAAAGCGGCCACGCTGCTATTTCCCCCTATGGAGGCACCCTGCATCACGATATTTTGAAGATACGACTGGCAAACATAGCCAAACAACCCTACGCCGGTCGTGTTCGGACGTGTCGTGTAGAGTCCGGTAAGCGAATAACCGCCACCGTCGTAGCTCCCGATAAAAGGGAGCCCCGGCTCTAAGCCGATCGGCCGCCAGCCATACTTATGGTCGCTCTCATAACTGATGTCGTCCATATCGATATCGTCGGTCTGCCGGAAGAAACTACCCGCTTTCAGGAGATATCGCTCATCGTTCGTATCGTTGACCAATTTGGCCAGCTTCAACAGATGGCTGTCTGCACTGATAATATAAGGACTCTCTTTTGTGCCGGCGCCAAAGAAGCCAACCGAAGGGTCGTAATCACGTTTGTTATTAATTCCTTCGGCTGTCACCTGAAGCAGGGCGCCGAAGCCGACCGACATCATCCGGACAGTCGCGTCTTCCTGCTTTTTTTCGTACTCCATGCGCAGAAACTCATACACGCCCTCTTTCAATCCATCCCGTAAGAGAAGTGTCGATATATTTTTTCGACGGGAATGATCCGCCACACGGGTGATAATCTCCTCTTTATCGGTTCGAAAATAACAGATAAACTCGCCCTCATGCAGCTCCCTCATTTCCTGTATATAGGTGAGGGTCTTGTGAATGCCAACATATTCATCCTGGGGTAGAACAGGATCGTCAGGTTCTTGGCTATCTTTACTACAACCGGTTATCAAAAAGGTCAAGAAACTCAAGAGATAGAAGAATATAAAACGGTTTATTCGCCTCATTTTAATTGGTTTAGTTAATTGTTTTGTGCCACAAAGATACGATTTTTTTTGTCGGTTTTGAGCATTTTCCCACTTCTATCTCCCATCACCTTCACATTTTACAACAATTGGATTCCCCTATTAGGCAACTATTCTATTTTAAAAAAACAATGTGAACAAACGTTAATTTTGTTCATTTCGAATGAAACCTCCAATTTACGATTTGTAATTTCCGAAGGACTTTGCGCGCAAAAAAGCGGGACTTTGGGGACAAACTCCCGGGAGAAACACTTTTTAACGTATGGATTTGTAAGCAAAACGCCCGTTTTGCTTACAATCGCGATTTTAACATTTCGAAAAAAGAGGCCTCTCCCCTGCCCCCCCCTCTCGGTTGCATCCCCCTTCAATATTTATCCTCTTTGATCGGAAGTGGATGTATGGGTGAAAAATGCGCAAAAAAAGAGGGTTTTTTCTTATCTTTGCAGAAGAGAACGACTTACTATGGAAGAAAACTTGACTATCGGGCGAAGAAGATTTCTTCGCGGAACATTGGCGGGTGCATTAGGCACTATTTCCCTTCCCGCCTTTCTAACAGGATGCAGTGATCGATCGCCGAACAAATCTCCCATTTCCCTGCCAGAGATATTACAGAAAGCTCCCGACGGGCGACCGTTGAAAGCCGGACTGGTCGGTTGTGGAGGACGTGGGACAGGTGCTGCTATCAATTTTATTGAGGCAGGAAACGGCTTGGAAGTGACGGCGTTGGGCGATGTCTTCGAAGACAAGATGGCCACTTGCCGAAAGCTTTTGAAAGAGAAGGGAGTGGAGATAGCCGAGGCGAATTGTTTTATCGGATTCGATGCTTATCAACAGGTGATCGATTCGGAGGTCGATGTGGTGCTTTTGTGTGCCCCTCCCGTGTTTCGTCCGATTCATTTTGAGTATGCCTTGGAGAAAGGAAAACATTGTTTCCTGGAAAAGCCTTGTGCCGTAGATCCGGTAGGTGCCCGGCAGATGCTGGTTTTGGGGAAAAGGGCGGATCAAAAGGGTCTCTCGGTTGTCAGTGGCATGATCCGCCGTTTGCAGAAAGACTGTCTCGAAACCTATCGGCGCGTGGCGGAAGGAACCATCGGAGAGGTGGTTTCGGCGCATGTCTCCCGCCTGGGCAATGCCCTATGGTTCGTGCAACGCCAGCCGGAATGGAGCGATATGGAATATATGCTGCGCAATTGGGTGAATTTCTGTTGGACTTCGGGCGATCTGGTGGTCGAACAATTTATCCATGAAATCGATATGATGTCGTGGTTTATGGGCGGGCGAAAGCCTGTTCGTGCGGAGGCAACTGGTGGACGGCAACGTCGTGTAACGGGCGATCAATACGACTTTTTCAGCATCGAATATCTCTTTGAGAATGGCATTCGTGCCCATTGTACCTCCCGACAGATCGGAGGGTGTGACAACCTGCATAATGTAATGGTCTATGGCACAAAGGGCTATACGAACTGTTTCAATACGATTTACAACCTGGACGGCTCCATTGCCTGGCAATATCCCTATCCTGCCGAAGGAGATGCCGACCAGTCGATGGCCGTGCCCGATCCCTATGCGCAAGAGCTCATCCGCTTAGTCACGGCTATCCGCCGCCATCAGCCGGTGAACGATACTGAAATTCATGTGCAATCGACCCTGATGGCTATGATGGGACGGGAATCGGCCTATACCGGCAAGTTTATCACCTGGGACGAGATGCTAACCTCTTCGCAGAAGCTGGGTCCCGAAACCTACGCCTTCGGCCCTGTCGCCGGCATCACGGAAGAGATCCCGCTGGCAGGGGCAAAACCGGTTATATAAGGTTCATCTGGAGAATGCCTGTTTTTTTTGCTTATCATCGCTATTTCAACCTACTTACAAAGCTTGAATTACTGAAAATATTATTTTAGTCAAGACGACTCTTTTTATGGGGTATCATGGTATAAAATTAGCGAAGTGACATTTAAGTGACACGAAAGAGCAAAAAAAACGCCAACAGCTTGATAATAAGCTACTGACGTTAAAATATGGTACTCGGAGCGGGACTTGAACCCGCACAGCCGCAATGGCCAAAGGATTTTAAGTCCTTCGTGTCTACCGATTCCACCATCCGAGCATCCTTTTCTCTAAAAGAGATGAGCGAAAGACGGGATTCGAACCCGCGACCCTAACCTTGGCAAGGTTATGCTCTACCAACTGAGCTACTTTCGCGTTGTATTAAAGTTGCACATCATGCGCATTAGGAAGTTTACACTTGCGCTTGTTTTGCGTGTGCAAAGGTAGAGAAATCTTTTATTTGTGCAAATTATCGGGTGAAAAAGTTGTCGCAGACAGATTCAAGTTGCAGATGCGTAAGTGCAAAGTCACCCCCAGGCATGGTGGTTCCCTCCAAAGATTCTCTACTTAATACTGAATAATCAAATCCTGACCGGAGGGAATGGTATTAAATTTTCGAAGCATATATTTGGATGGCCCGCTTGCCGGGCTTCCGGTGCCGTATCCTATGTCGTACACCGTATTGCAACTCGGGCAGGTCGCTGTGCCATCCGTATTAGGCACAATGGTCTTGTTTCGCAAGGCTTCATGCGGACAACAGAGCTCATAGGCATGATATACATTGTCGAAGCCACAGACTACCAGAATCCCCGCATAGCCGACATATTCATTGGCCAACCGCGGTTTTGTAAATGTTTTATAGTGTAATATGCCATTCAAATCATGATCCTGCCCACTCAGAAACACCTTAAAGTTGACAGGTGCGTAGGGCATCTCCGGGTTTTCCGACTTTTCGCATGAGGCGAAAGTAAGGAGTACCAAACATATCAACACCACTCTCTTCATCATTTTTCTTTACCCTTCGATTAGTTTCTTTTCGGCCTGGCTGACCTTCTCAAAAGAGAATTCGTCGATTATGTGCTGCATCAATACCTGAATATGGTCGTTGCAAAGGTTGCCTACGCTGCCTTCATGCGTGTGTTGTACGGTTTTGTCGGGCACAAACTCTCCGGCTTCGATCGCCAGTCCCACCTCTTTGTAGGCATCGCGGAAGGGCATTCCTTCCAATACCCGGCGGTTCACCTCCTCCACACTGAAGAGAAGCGCATATTTCGGATCATCCAGAATATGACGGTTCACCTCAATCTCACGCATCATAAAGGTCACCATGTGCAGACAGTCTTTCAACTCGTCGAAAGAAGGCAGGAACACCTCTTTGATGATCTGCAGATCGCGGAAGTAGCCCGAAGGCAGGTTGTTGGTGATTAGGGTGATTTGCTGTGGCAACCCTTGTATTTTATTGCATTTCGCACGTGTCAATTCAAACACATCCGGGTTCTTTTTATGCGGCATAATGCTCGATCCAGTGGTGAACTGATCCGGCAGTTTCACGAATCCGAAGTTCTGGCTGTTGAACATACAGGCATCGAAAGCCAGTTTGGAAAGCGTAGCCGCTATGCCGGCCATGGCAAAAGCCACCGTCCGCTCCATCTTACCCCGTCCCATCTGCGCGTAAACTACATTGTAATCCATCGAATCGAACCCAAGCAGGTCGGTTGTCATCTGGCGATTCAATGGGAAAGAAGAGCCGTAGCCTGCCGCAGAACCCAGCGGATTCCGGTTCGTTATCTTATAAGCCGCCTGCATCAGTTGCAGGTCGTCGACAAGGCTTTCGGCATACGCACCAAACCATAATCCGAACGAAGAGGGCATCGCCACCTGCAAATGAGTATAGCCCGGCAGGAGTACCTCCTTGTATGTATCGCTTTGCTCGATAAGTACCTCAAACAATTCATTCACCAACACCACCAGCTCCCGGATCTCGGCCCGTGTGTAGAGCTTCAGATCGAGCAATACCTGGTCGTTGCGCGAACGGCCACTGTGGATCTTTTTCCCCACATCGCCCAGACGGCGGGTCAACATCAATTCCACCTGTGAGTGGACATCTTCCACCCCTTCTTCAATCACAAACTCGCCCCGGTCGGCCATCGCGTAGATCGATTTCAGTTCCTTCAGCAGCAACGCCAGTTCCTCCTTTTTGAGCAGACCAATGCTTTCCAACATCGTGCTATGCGCCATCGATCCCAGTACATCGTACTTGGCCAGATAAAGATCCATCTCCCGGTCTTTGCCGACAGTAAATCGTTCAACCTCCTGGTCGACTTTTACGTTTTTTTCCCAAAGCTTTTGAGCCACGTGAACAAATTGATAATTAATAATGGATAATTGCTAATTATAATGTGGAATAGGGAAGACTGGCGAGCATGTCGGCAATCTTTTCTACGCCATCCTGCAGCGGTTTAGAGACCATCGGCTTGATCAGCGGGCTCAGATCCGCACGCACGGTGACGCGCATACGGGTATCGTCCTCGGCAACCGGCTTCAGCTGTATCCACAGGAAAAGGGGAACAGGCGAATTAGTGGTTGCAAATTTGATGGTTTTGTTAGGCTCGCGTTCGACAATCTGAAAAGTGATCGTACCGACGGGGTTGACATTCATACTACAACTATCGCTGTCGAAGGTAAAATCTTTGATCTTATCTTCCGGAATCCGGTCGCGTACCTTCTCCAGATTGGATAGATCGGATAGTGTCGCAAAAATATGTTCATCCTTGTGCGGGATCGATTTAGTCCCGCTTACAAATTCTGTCATTCCTTCTATTTGTCAGGTTATCAGGGGTTCCAGTGTGCCGGATCCTTACGCCATTCCTGCAGCGTGGCAATCTCCGATTCGTCGATATAATCGGTGCGTAATGCCTCTTCAATCACAGCGTCATAGTTGCTCAGCGTCGTCAATGTCACTTTCGCTTCTTTGAATTGCTTTTCGGCAACCGGGAAACCATGGGTAAAGATAGCAACCATACCGATCACGTCGCAACCGAAATTGCGTACGGCTTCTACGGCCTTCAGGCTGCTTCCCCCTGTTGATACAAGATCTTCAATCACCACCACCTTCGATCCGGGCTTCAATTCGCCTTCGATCAGATTCTCCAATCCGTGGTCTTTCGGGGTGGAACGAATATATACAAACGGCAGTCCCAACAGATCGGCCACCAATGCGCCCTGGGCGATGGCTCCTGTGGCTACTCCCGCAATAGCATCTACGTTTTCATATTTTTCGCTGATGACACGGGCCAGTTCCAACTTAATAAAAGTGCGAACATCCGGATAAGAGAGAGTTTTTCTGTTATCGCAATAGATCGGTGATTTCCAACCGGAGGCCCAGGTAAACGGATTGGCCGGTTGCAGTTTGACAGCTTTGATCTTTAATAATTTCTCTGCCACTAATTGTTCGAGTGTTTTCATACAGTCGTAATATATATTTTTGTATCAACCGACAAAAATAGGCAAAACTCACGGATATTTGCCTATTTATTAACGCTTATTTTACGTTTATTGCGCGGCCATTGTCAACGCGAAAACACTTATCCGGATACCCGGAATGGCAGACAACGCATCCATGCAGGCACCTACCGTTGATCCGGAGGTGATTACGTCGTCGACCAGGAGAATATGTTTGCCCGCCAGTCGCTCCGGTTCGGTCACCGAAAATATATCTTTCACGTTCAGCCAGCGGTTGTATCCTTTCAGCCGGGTCTGGCTTTCGGTCATCACATCGCGCCGGATGGCCGTTGTCAATAGAGGGATTTTTGTCTCTTCCGCAATCCCGCGCGCGATCCACTCCGATTGGTTATACCCCCGACGTCGTTGCTTTTTGGCGTGAAGGGGCAAAGGAACGATGAAATCGGCCTTTTGGAAAGGATGATCCGCCTCCCGCCATTCCCTGGCGGCCTGGCGGCCGAACTGATAGCCCAATTCCTTATGGCCATGATATTTGATGAGATGAACCAGTTTTTGCACCTGTCCGCCCTGTTCATAATAGTACAGTGCAGTCGCGGCCTCCAACGCCTGGCGGTCGATCAACAGATGAACCACCGGATTGTCTGCATAATTTTGGTAGCCCGTCCGTGGCAAATGATAAAGACAGTCGAGGCAAACGGCTGTTTCCCCTTCGATCAATACTCTTTTACATAGTCTGCACAGGTTTGGATAAAAGAGGTTTATCAGGCTAATCAGTATTTTCTTCATAGTCGTCGGTTTCGATATCGAGTTCTTTCAGGCAGCGGATCGTTTCGTTGCTTTCAAATCCGCGTCCGGCGGCAAAGCGCAATAGTTTGTAGAACACCTCGCGCTGGTCTTTTCCACGCACCGATCGCTTTTTCTCGCGAAGCAGACCGGACAGGATTGCACGGTATTCCTCCATGTCGAAGGCGTCCAAGGCGTCGGCATAACAGCTATAGGGGATGTTTCTCCGACGCAGTTCATAGCCCACTTTCACCTTGCCCCATTTATTGAAACGGATCTTATCGCGGACGAAGCTCCGACAGAAGCGTTCCTCGTCGATGAATTTCTCCTGCAACAAACGGGCCATGATCCGCTCTTTGGCCTCCGGAGGCAGATCGGCCGAAGCCATTTTCTTCTGAATGTCCTGTATGCAATGTTCGCTGCCCGAGCAAAGGGCAGCCATGCGGTGAAGCAGTTCGGATTCTGTCATAGTGTTAATCGGTTTTGGCTTTGATAATCCGGTCTTTGCCGGAAAGGTCTTTGATCAGTTCAATCTCCCGGTAGCCCTCTTCGCGGAGCATAGCGGCCGTTTCGTTTCCCAACAGGGCATTGATTTCGAAATAGAGTAGTCCCTCCCGGCGCAATCGCTCTTTTCCGAAGCGGGCGATGGCGCGGTAGAAAAGAAGTGGATCCTCGTCGGGCACAAAAAGGGCGGTACCCGGCTCATAGGCAAATACGTTTTCTTTCATCGCGCTTTTCTCTTTCTCCATGATATAGGGCGGATTGCTGACGATGATATCAAACTTGTCGGGCAACCCCGCCAATGCCTGCCCGCTGTCGAGGATATCGATCTGTCTGAAACTGACATTCTCGCAGCCCGCCTTCTCTGCGTTTTGCGCGGCTACGGTCAAGGCTTCTTTGGAAATATCAACGCCGGTGACCGTCGCCCCAGGCAGGTGTTTGGCCAATGCCACGGCGATGCAGCCGCTTCCCGTACCGATATCCAATAACGACAGCGACTCTCTCTGCCGGTTATCGCCGATAATCAATTCCACCAGCTCCTCCGTTTCGGGGCGGGGAATCAGGGTGGAGGCATTCACCTGAAACAGGAGGTTATAAAAAGTCGTTTCGCCTATTATATATTGTATAGGTTCCTTCTTTTTCAACCGTTCGACAATCATACGAAGCCTTTCCGCCTGTTCTTCCGACAGCGAAGGCCGCGTCATCAGGATCCGGTAGTAGGGCATGCCCCAGAGATGTTCCCCGATAAGCCGTAAAAGCGCCTCCGCCTCATCCACCGGATAGAGACCGCTAAGCGATTGCCGTATATATTCACCTGTTTCCATACTATGATACAAAAATAACAGGATTCGGGTGAAACCACAAAAGGAGGAGGTTTTTTACTCATTAAATCACTACCAACCGACTCAAATTTTAAATTACAGAATTACAAATAAGATTCTATTTCTTTTTCGAACTCAGCCTTCCAACTGGGTCGTGGTGCATTATTTGTTTTTAACTTTCCATCTTTCCCTATTATCATATATCGGGGATATGAAGCAATCTGATAATTCACGGTAAAAAGTTTTGAGGCATCTTCATCAAGAAAATAATGTTCACCTTCTAACTGTAACATTTCGATATCTTTCAGCCATTGTTCCATTTTTGAAGTAACGCATAGATATACAAATACGACATCCTTATCCCGCATTTCCTCTTTACGAAGTTTCGCTGCAGGGAATAATACTTTGCATGCACCGCACCATGTACCCCAAACATCTATATATATGACTTTGTCTCTGTATCTGGCAGAAATAGTTTCAATAAAGTTAGCAGGTACAGGTTCCACTATATGGTTCGAATTTAAATAAGATATACCCGGAATATCAATATTATCAAATTCCGGTTTTGTTTGACTCTGCAACCTGGCAATATAATCTTTCACAAATGATGAGTTAATTAAATCCCATGCCTGGGGAAGCGAGTCTATCGGCTCATCGAAATAATCTTTTATTACCATTGTTGTTATATAATCCCTGTTAATTCCGGCAGGCATTTTTTTCAGTACACTCCGAACTTTCTCCCATCCTTTCATCCATTCATCATTATTATAGTCCTCGGCAACATATCCGTGGTAAAGTGCATTTGCATAATTAAACGCATGATTATGCCACCCCTTATATGTAAAACTTGTCGGATTAAACATTTCCAACTTTTTGTTTTCAAGAAGTTCCTGCTTTAGTACAGATGCTTCAGGTGTATAGTCGGAATTTTTATAGTTCTGCAACCAATAAGTAGAAATATCATAATTTATTATCCCTTTAAGTATGATCTCTACTTCATGTGGAAAATTATTTTTCCGTGTAAAGTTGGATATGGAATCATGGAGAGTTGTGAGTTTTTGTTCCAGAACCTGGTTGTATTCTGTAACTGAGAGGCTATCGGAAGGCTGTTGGTCATAATACAATGGTGAAAGCGAATGGCCTATATATTCTATACCCTTCCATAAAGAATTGTTTATGTTGGCTTTGTCACCCGAAAATACCACAGCACTGGTATAATTCTCTCCTTTAATCTTTTTTGCATCAATCGTCACAAATATTGAGTCTCCCGGTTCGGCATAAAGGGGCACGTATTTGCTGTATTCTAACTGGAATTGAGCGGGATAAGGTGAGGGGTAAGTTATCCTGAAGGAACTATGAGCGTCAAGAATCTGAACTCTGGATGGAGAAACATTAAACACGTCAGTAAAATCAATACGTACCACTTTGGGTGAATCCTCCTCAGGATTAATAATCTTACCGGCCACAATGATTTCCTTCGGCGAAAAATCGGAAACAATACTTGTACATGATAATATAAGTGGTGCAAATAATAAGATTGCTAATTTTGTTTTCATATTAGATTATTTATGTGATTATTTTCTATCATCTTTAACACTACTTTCTGACTTCTCAATTCATCTGGATAGGACTCCCACTATTCCGTTGTCGTCTTCCTTTAAATGTTTAATCTTTTCTTTCAAATCTTCATTCTCTATATGTTCCTGATTGTCAATATACAAAGAGTTGTATGATGTGAAAAAGATATTGTTTTCGTCATTCCACAATTCGATATAATGCTTGTTTAAATCGATCTGTTTTGAAGAGATTGTCTTAGAGATAACCTGGTCAAAAACAACTGTATTGCGACCGTCGAACAATGCGAAATATCTTTTTTTGTCATAAAATGAAAATAAAAATTTGCTGTCGTATGCTACCAGACTAAAAATGCCATATACATATTCGTTTTTCCTCATGATATCTGTGAAATCAGCGATATGTTCATAGTGTGCATTAAACCGTTCCTGAGGAATATTTCTGTTCGAAAAATTAACATAAAACAGGGGATCCATTTTTTGAGACAAAAGTTTATAAATAGTGTCATTATACGCCTCATAGAAATAAATATTACTGTCTGAAAAGCAAAAATTTTCTGCACTATGAACATGTAAATACGTTGATTTATGAGTGTCTGTTTCATAAAAACCTCTACTGTTTTCAGAAGACTTATCAATAATATTTATTTTGTAATGGTTTTCATCAGACACTTGATTCCCACTATACAAGTAATACATATTGTCTCTGTCTAAGAGTTTTATCGCCCACAGACCGATAGGGGTACGGCCAAGATACTCGCCTTGAAAATTATAATGTAGTAGTTGCTTTTTCCCTGCGTCCAAAATGGTAACGACTTTCGTTTTTCTATCGATGTCAAAATCAGATAGCCTACTATACTCTTCCGGGCCATTCCCTTTTTTATCAATTTTATTCTTGAAACGACCATTGCTCTCAAAAAATAGAATGGAGTTATTGTCACCTATAACAAGCAAAGAGTCCACGAGGCAAATCTTTCTGATTTCATGAATCAGGCAGGAATCATTTGTCTCAAGAGGTATAAACTGTATATCACTTTCGATACTCGATATATCTAATGGTTTTTTGTTAGAAAAATCCACACGTATCTCTTTTATCATAGAAGGGGTTTCTTCCTTCTTATGACAACTTATAAAGGATATTGCCAGTAATATATAAATATATGTATATTTCATTCTCCGCATATTTGTGTTGCTTCGTGGCTAAAAATACGACAATTATACATTGTTTTAACCACAAACAGGCACAAAGTGTTCGCACGACAAATACCCAAGTGTTAAAATAGCGATTGTAAGCAAAACGGCCGTTTTGCTTACAATCCCATACGTTAAAAAGTGTTTCTCCCGGGAGTTTGTCTTCAAAGTCCCGCTTTTTTGCGCGCAAAGTCCCGCCAAAATTACAAATCGTAATTTAGGGGTTTTGCCGAAAACAGGCAATTTAACGTTTATTTACATATTTATCGGGTTGCTTTTTTAGGTTTATTCCCCTTTGTCGTTGATGATTCGCGTATTGTTCCCTTCGATCAGGATGCCGCGGCTACCCAGGCGGTCGTAGTTTTTCTTGTTGTCGACATTGACGGCCACCACCTTGCCATCGTAGAAGAAGGATACTTCAGGGAAAATGGTATGGCCGACGATGATGCGTTTCACGTCATAGCGTTCCAACAGGGCATCGAGAATCGCTTCGTCGAGTTCGGGCTTTTCACCATCACGGCCTACCATGCCACGGTACCAGATAGGTCCCGGGCCGCCTTCGCGGCTACTGCTGCTTGAGAACAGGAACTCGGAATGTTCGGAAAGTTTGTTTCTTCCATCTTTGTCTAAAAATATTCCCTGGCTGATCTGTTCGTTCACATACGGGATCGTATAGTCTCCCTTATAGAAGGCTTCTCCCAGGCCGGCATGCACAAAGAGGTCGTCGCCAATGATCTGCATCGTATTGCCAGCAGCGATCCAGCGACCCAGTTCCGTGTCGGCACCGAAGAATTTCGCATAGTCCATCTCGAAATGAGCGGCGATCTGGGTATATTTCTCAGTCATATAGCGCAGGTCGTTGCGCAGGATCATCGATTCATGGTTGCCGATGATAAAATGAACGGCTCCACCGGCCGCGCGTGCTTCCTGTTGCAGTTTGTAGGTGAGCCAGAAGATGGTCACGGCATCATCACCCCGGTCGAATATATCACCGATAATCATCAAGCCGTTCTTGCCGTACTTCCAGGCGTAGTTATCGTCGACCACGCCATTGGCTTGCAACACGCTCAGGAAACATTCCCAGTTGGCGTGCGGATCGGAAATAACCAATAGCTTTTCGGGCGACTCCTGCTTCCACGGTTGGCGCTCGAACGGTTGCAATCGGACGGTGAAACGGTGCTTTTTGTTGTGTGAAACCACCTGCATAGCATAGTCTTTCGGCCAGGCGGCAAACAGAGTATCGATCGCATAACCCGCTTCGTCGGAACCGATCATACGGACTGATCCATCGGCATTGTGAAACAGATAGGGACCATCGGGGGCGCTGAAAACAGGTTTAGGCTTTTCTATCGGCTTGATTGGCTGAGGCGCCGGCTCCTGATCGGAGCCACAAGCCACTAAGCAAAACAATAAAATAAAGAAATAGATGTTTAATCGATATAGTTTCATAACGTTTTCATTAAAGGGGGGATAGTTAAAGTAGTTAACCCAAAAGTCATTCATTTTATAATTTAAAACACAAAGGCACGAAGAGGTATTTTGAAAGACGGAGTTCACGGAGGGAGAAAGCGCCAATAGCGCTTCTCTGTGCCCTCTGTATTCTACCTTTTCCGTGCCTTTGTGTTGAGTATTATTTGGATCAGCTCATTCTCTGACTTCTTTTCTTAAATACCATACCCCGGATTTTGTTCCATTTGGGGGTTTGCATTCAGTTCGGACTGAGGAATCGGCAATACGATCTTGTAGAAATTCCAGTCGAATTCGCGTGTTTCGGGTGTCAACAGGGCTGAGCTATGCGACTTGCCCGCGCGCACAATCTTTTTACCGTTGCGCATGGCATCGTAGAAACGATGTCCTTCGCCCACCAGCTCTTTGCGGCGTTCCAGAAGTACCCGGTCGAGGTCTACCTCTTCTTCCGTTACACTCATCTCCGGATTGGCGCGGCTAACGATGGCATTCAAGTATGTCACGGCATTGGCCTTGTCGCCCAATTTAACAGCCGCCTCAGCAGCGATCAGGTAAGCCTCAGAGATACGCAATACAGGGATATTAGATACCTTATAGTCGGGCGACTCATATTTCTTCAAGTAGTCGCGATCGGTCTTGTATTGCTCAATGATCTTGATGCGCACATCGTTGGGATCCTCTTTGATCAGTTTCATAAAGTCGGTGCTCAGGCTGATATCATCGTAGCCCGAACGGTGCATCAGGTAGCTGACAAACTCCTTCGAGTCGGAGATCTCGGCTGCGTCATTGAGGATCACATAGAAATATTCCGAACCGGTCGACTGTTTCCAGGCGGCAGCGTATTCCTTATTGGTAAACAATTTGTAGGTGCTTCCCTTTTCTGCTTCCGCGATCAGGTCGGTAGCGGTTCTATAAGCAAATGTATCCAAGCCCATATAGAGGTAGGCACGTGCCAGCAACAGCTGGTTGGCAAACCAGTTCACCTTGCCATCGTTTCTCGATTTGGAGAGAAGGCCTGCCGCTTCTCTTAAGTCATCGATGATCTGCGCGTACACTTCGGCCACCGTATTGCGCGGCAGTTGCGCGTTATACTCTAATTTCTCGGTCACAACAGGCACACCCAGCGAAGCGCCGTTGTCTTTGGTATAAGGTATTCCGAACACCTTCACCAGGTCGAAATGGGCCATCGCACGGATGGTCAATGCCTGTCCGCGAATGTCTTTCAGGGTACTTGTCATTTCCGCTTCAGAGAAACCATCGGTAAAACGGATCACATTGTTGGTGTTGCGGATAATGATGTAGGGATAGCTCCAGAAAGAGCTGGGAACATCCACCGGATTGTGCGAGAAGAGGTAGTATTTCGCTACGCGTTTGGAGTCGCCGCGAGCCTGCATATCATCGCCTTTGGCATCGGCATAATAGGTCTGGCGGGCGCCATAATACTGGTAGTTGCGAAATACGGTATAGATGCCGTTCAGGGCATATTCGGCTTCTGTCGGGGTATTCAAACTCTTATCTGTCTCCACCTGCGTTACCGGAGTCATATCGTCCAGCCAGTCGTTGCCGCAACCGGAGAAAAGAAACAAGAGACTGGTGATTGCTGAAAATAAATATATTCGTTTCATTGTATTCTTCTTTTTAATGGTTTAAAACTTAATATCCACACCAAACGTAAGCGTCTTCATCTTAGGCGCTTCAAAGTCTACGCTGCCGCTACGTCCTACTTCCGGGTCGTAGTTTTTATACTTGGCAAAGGTCAACAGGTTAGCTCCGGAGAAGAAGAAGCGTACATTCTCTAAGTAAGCCTTTCTTGCCCATGTTTTCGGAATAGCAACGCCGAATGTCAGGCTCTTCAGGCGAATGTGGTCGGTCGAGTGGATACGGCGTGAGTTCACTACGCTGGCCATGCTGTAAGGGTTACCGACCATAAACATTTCGATATTGGTCTCGTCGCCCGGCTGACGCCAACGGTCGCGGTAGAGTGTTTGGATCGCTCCTTTTTCCGATTTCCCGGCATGTTCCAGTTTGCCTGCTCCCGAGTCGTAAGAGTGACCACCCAGGGTAAATGTCCAAAGGAAGCTGAGATCGAACCATTTGTAACGCAATGAGTTTGTCCAACCTCCGCTGATTGTCGGATCGGCATGTTTGTAAAGGATATAATTGGCTTTACCGGCATCGTCGGTGGTGCTGCGATCGGCCAGGTTTTCCGGGTCGTTGATGTAGTAGGTCGGGTAACCTGTTTCGCTGTCGATACCGGCAAACTCTTTCACATAGAAGCTGTAGTATGACTCACCCACCCGGCGAATCGTAGACGATCCGGTGATTTCTGTCTGATCGTTACCCAGAGCAATGATCTTGTTCTTGTTATGTCCGAAGTTCAACGCCGAATTCCAGGAGAAATCTTTTGTGCGGAGGATATCGGCATTCAGGTCTACTTCGATACCGGTGTTTTCTACCTCCCCGATATTGGTCAACAAGGAGCTGAAACCGGTTACGCTTGAGAGGCGCAGGTTGTTCAACAGATCGGAAGTTCTACGCTTATAGCCTTCCACAGTAATACCTACGCGGTCGAACAGACGGAAGTCAACCCCGACGTTGAGGTTGTAGTTCTTTTCCCATTTCAGGTCTTTATTACCGATCTGGCTTTCCAACATACCTGGTTTGGTATTGTATTTATAACCAAACTGCACCAGATCCATATAACCATAATAGTCGGAAGGCAGGGTTCCGTTGCTACCGTAAGAAACACGGATACGGGCATCGTTCACTACATCTTGCAGTGATTCCATAAACTCTTCGGACGACAGACGCCAGGCGCCGGATACCGACCAGAATGTACCCCAGCGGCTATCTCTGTGCAGGCGCGAACTGCCGTCGACACGGGCACTTGCCCCCAGGTAATACTTACTGTCGTAGTTATAGTTGACACGACCCAGGTAAGACACCAAGCGCCAGCCGCTATCGGTATAACCGGAAAGACCGCTGATATTGGCACCGTTGGAGATATTATGCTTCTCAACCGTTGCGAAGTCTTTGATAGAACCACTCAGGTATTTGCGCTTCTGTTCTTCTATTTCATAGCCCAATAGGAAGTCTGTATTATGCTTACTGCCGAACTTCCGGTCATACATCAGGTTGTTCTTCCAAACCATTTTGTCGTATTGTGAGGAGTGCATGCTCATCGAGCCATTATCGCTTTTACCGTCGGTCGAGCGCGGGTCGGTCCATGACTTATAAGCTTCATTTACTCGGTCGATACTGAAGGTCGTATTAA
Organism: Parabacteroides sp. PFB2-10; assembly: GCF_029893085.1. Classification (GTDB taxonomy): domain Bacteria; phylum Bacteroidota; class Bacteroidia; order Bacteroidales; family Tannerellaceae; genus QVMG01. The sequence goes on along the minus strand of NZ_JARXWI010000001.1, from coordinate 260,932 downwards.
ACACCAAGCCATCGATAAAGGTATAATTGGCAAAAATAGTATTGAAACTGCGGTCGACTGTTGTCTCTTTGTAGTTCAGGTCTAATTGCGACTTCGCATTGCGTTTGCCGTTTTCCAATAGGTTTTCGTTGTAGGTTCCGTCCAGGTTATAGATCGGATCGGAAGGCGAGTTCTTGTGACGCGAAGAGTACATCGGCGAGGTATAGGCCAAGTTCTCCGAGCTGGATAGCTGGGTCATTTTCGAATAAAGCACGTTGGCACCCAGTTGCAGTTTGTCGGTCATTTTATACTTCACGTTCACGCGTCCGGTGATGCGTTCGAATCCCTGCTGGCGCACGATACCATCCTGGTTATTATACGACAGGGAGGCATAGTAAGAGGTTCTCTTGTCACCTCCTGAGGCGGAGAACTCATAGTTCTCGTATGGAGCGCTATCGTTGAACAACGCTTTTTCCCAATCTTCCCAACCGGTCTCGACGATAGAGGCCCATTTGTAGTATTCGGGATGCGATTTATTCATGCCTTCCGGTGCCTGTGGATAGGGAGCCCAAGCGTCGATGTTGTTGTCGGCATATTTCCGGGCATCTTCATCGGAGAGTTTATTCAGGTAACGTCCCTGGTTGTAGAGTCCTTCCCAGAAAGTATCCCGTCTTTCCTGTCCGCCCATCACTTCGCGGAACGGCATGGAGTATTTAGAGAATCCCCAGTCGGCCTTTAGGTTGAACTGTGGTTTTCCCTCTTTCCCCGACTTGGTAGTGATTACTACTACGCCATTAGCTGCACGCGATCCATACAACGAAGCGGCTGCCGCATCCTTAATTACGGTGATATTTTCGATATCGGAGGTATTCAGCGAGCTCATGATATCTGTTCCCGAGTCGCTGCTGGTCGAGATGCTGGTCATCACCGGCACGCCGTCGATCACATAGAGTGGGCTGGTAGAGGCATTAAACGAGCCCAAGCCACGGATAGTGATACTGGTACTACCACCCGGTGCTCCGGAGGTGCTGGTCACCTGTACACCCGGTGCGCTACCTTGCATCAGCGATTTGAAGTCTGTTGCCGGCACATCGATCTTATCGTTCATTTTAATGGTAGAGGCCGAACCGGCGAAAGCCGATTTCTTGAACGTACCATATCCGGTCACGACCACTTCGCCCAATACTTCCGAATCATCTTTCATCACGATACGCAGGGTCTGTCCCGGAGATACGCGGAGCTCCTGTGTCTGGTAACCGATATAAGAAACCTGGATGGTGACCGGTTCGTTATTGCTTAGGGTAAGTACGAAATTACCATCGATGTCGGTCACGCCTCCCAGGGTGGTGCCTTTCACCATGATATTCACCCCGAGTAACGGTTCGCCCGTCTCATCGAATACCGAGCCTTGCAGGGTCGGCTTTTGCTGTTGCGGAACAGCCTGTGCCGGTGCTGTTTTCGGAGCCGTCTTGCGGATAGCGATGACCCCGTTGTGCAGCGTGTAAGTTAGGTTGGTGTTTTCCAAACATTTGTCAAGGATTTCGGTTACATCTTCTTCGGCTACATTCAACTCCTCAATTTTCACCTCTTTCACATCGTTGGTGCTGTAGATAAATGTAAAATCCGTTTGTTTCTTCAGTTCCCAAAGAACGTCGTTCAAGGTGACGTTGCTAAAGCGGGCGGTAACGGTCGTTTGCGCCATTACATCATTCGATGCCTGAGCTATTCCTGAGGCCAGGAACAGAAAGAGCAGGAACGCACCCATGTAGTGCTTCATGTTCTTGTTCATTTTTAGTCTCTTTTTCATAAACAATTAGTATTTAGTTAGTAGGAATTATTTTTTTGATTGAATAATAATCCGCTTATTATCAATCGAAATCTTTACCTTTTCGGTCTTTTCCAATAGCTCCAGGAAAGGCTTGATCTCATTATACCGATCCACATTGCATCCGAAGCGGATGTCGCGAGCCTCCTTATCTTTATAGACAATTTCTATATCATACCAGCGTGAAAGGGCTTTCATAATATCTTCCAGGCGTTCGTCCCTGAAATGTATCTTCCCGTTGATCCAGGAGGTATAGAGGGAAACATCGACGGTCGCCACGCTGAAATCATTCGTCGCCGTGTTGAACACCGCCTGTTCGGAAGGTTTCAGGATCGCCTCTGCCCCGTTCGCATGCGCCAACACCTTGACGCGGCCATCCACCAGGGTGGTATAGGCTTGTTCATCCGGATAAGCCGCGATGTTGAAGGTGGTACCCAATACCTCGATCTGCATCTCGCCTACCTGCACGATAAAGGGCTTATCGCTCCGGGTCACCTCGAAATACGCCTCTCCTGCCAATTCAACGGTGCGTGTGTCGCCCGTGAACTGGACAGGATAGCGTAGTGAACTCATGGCATTTAGATACACTTTAGTCCCATCGGCCAGGAAGAGAGAGTATTCGCCGCCGTGTGGGATATCGATTTTATTGTAGATAACCTCCTGTGATTTTGTCTTTTTGTCTGCCGTCTGGTAGCTGAGTGTCGATTGATCGATACCGATGGTAGTGCCATCATCTTCGTTCACCTCCATCTGTTCGGTTTGTTGCAGGTCGATCACCTGCCCATTACCCAATGTCAATATAGCTTTGCGTTCGCCCGGCAGTATGGTAACGGGTTGCTCCGTATCGGCAAGGATAGGCGCCTCCGGTTGTTTATTCAGGGTGATCACCAGTGTGCCGATCAGGAGAGGAAGAGCGATTATGGCGGCATAACTGAGGATACGAATAATCTGTTTACGGCGAAGGGAGGAGTGAATCCGGTTGTTTACCATATTCCAACCCTCCTCTTTCGGGAATTTCCCGGTCTCATGCAGGTAGGCGGCTATATTTTCTTCTTTCCGGATTTGTTGGAACAGGTGTTCATGGTCTGCCGATTCTTCGCGCCAGGCGTGCAATTCCTGTTGCTCTTCCGGTGTGAGTGTCTCCGCAATATATCCGGAGATTAGGTGGGCTATTCTGAAATTATGTTTAAGCATATAGTATATAGGTTAAAAATCCTTTATACTATATTAACAGGTAAGTCAGAAAAGAGGGTGAATGGGAAGGGAAATTAAACAAATAAAAAAATCAAATAATAATACTCTTTCAGGTAGACACGTAGTTTTTTGTACGCATTTTTCTTGAGTGTTTTCACGGTATCTTCCGAAACGCCTAAGGATTCGGCGATTTTGGCGTTCTTCATGCCTTCCATGGCTAAGCGCATCACGGCGGCCGTTTGTGGCGGTAGCCGATCGATGGCTTCGGTCAGGACGCGGTAGGTCTCCTGTTCGATCAGGTGATCGTGGAAGAAGCTCTCTTTTTTCTTTTCTAAGAATTTGTGGGCGTATTCATCGACCACTTTGTTATGCTCGAGTTCGTTGAGCGCTTTGTTGCGCACCGAAGTATAAAGGAAAGACTTGATCTGATGGAGGTAAAAGAAATCCGCGCGGATCTGCCAGAGTTTGACGAAACAATCCTGCACAATATCGGCAGCGACCGCATCGTTTTCCACATATTTATTGGCAAACAGGCAAAGAGGAACGTAGAATGTATCGAAGATGTCCCGAAAAACATCTTCTTTCGCTAAGTTAACATCTATATGATCGTTGTGTTCTTCCACCCGGTGATTTACTCTATTAACACAAATATACAAACTACTGCAAGAACTACAAAACGTTCCTCCGTAGAATGTGCTTTTTATCCTTTCATTTTACAAAATGTAAACAAACGTTAAATCGCCCATTCCCGGCGAAACCCCGAATTTACGATTTGTAATTTCGGCGGGACTTTGCGCGCAAAAAAGCGGGACTTTGGAGACAAACTCCCGGGAGAAACACTTTTTAACGTATGGATTTGTAAGTAAAATGGGCTTTTTGCTTACAATCGAGTTTTTAACATTTAAAAAAGGAGGGGTGCGAAAATAGGCGGTGAGATCTTCGGATTGGAAAGAAATTGAAGATACAAGGTATATCAGATCAGTATCTAAAAGCTCCCCTTCTTAGAAAAGAAGGGGGGGACCGCTGCTTGCAGCGGTGGGGTAATTTGAATTCTTTATAAATGTTTTTCCTATTTCTTTGATAGTCACAAATACACAAAACAGAACAAATGTGTGATTTTTAATACATCAAACTACCCCACCATCGCAAGCGATGGTCCACCCCCTTCTTTTCTAAGAAGGGGAGCCGAGATAGTTCTTTCTATAAATCTTCAATTATTACCATATTTGAATCCCCCCACTAACCGCTAATTACCTTTCTTTCCAAATCTGATCAATACTAAATCCTGTTTTTATTTGCATATTGATTTGTTTTTACATATATTTATTGTCTGTTTTTTTGAGGAAAAACTATGGAATAGTTAGAGAAAGATCTCAAAACTATAGAGACGCAGGAATGTCAAATTCGGATCAATGGTGCTGATGATATTAAAACTTATAAAGGATTGGCAATGTCATCTGATTCAGAAATTAATTCTGCCGTGGCTAGTGGTGATTATTTGGCTTTTTATGAGGATATGGCTACTAGTCATTATGGGGCAACGGGATGGTCTCTAAGTTATCAGATAGCAAACCTTGATGGAACCTTAAAATTACCAATAGAAGGGGGAGGTTTAATAAGCAAACTAAGCTTAATTATATGACAGGTATATTTTTTCATCGAACAAACAATGATGGAATTGCTTGATACAAAGGAGATAACGTCGTTTCTAAAGCTTGTCCAGCTGTTAATGCAAGAGGCAATAATTGAAGAGATGTTGAAACAATTAGGAAAATCCTCAAATATAAGAATCAGAATCAACCGATAATTTTATTGTTATGAATAGTCTTATACTGTTATTTGCTAATTTACTCTTGATATGTCAAGAGCCAGACTCTCTGATTTCTACTCCAAATATAAAAGCTTTTACCCATCCTCAATTTTTCTTTTCCCAAGATTGTGAATGCAGTAGGTTCAATTCGAATTTTCTTTGGTTTGATATATACAAATCCCCAACCAACTCTATTTTCCCATATATGAGAGCAGATGAAATAATATCATCAATCCTTCCTCCTGATTTTGAAACAGGATATTCAGTAATAATTACAGGTAAGCAAGGTGATTATTTTAGAATAAAATTCAATGAGGAAGAAAATCCTGTAGATTCTCAATGCGAAGATTGTGATTATTATGTAAAAAAGGGGACATTAGGAACTTGGGTGAAAAATTACAATGATGCTACGGATGAATACATGGACGTCCCTCTCTACGAAAAACCAACAACAAATGCTAAAATAATTGTTCAATTAAAACAAGAAGATAGTGTTGTAATAGTCTTGGATGTAGATGGTAAATGGATGTTTGTAGAAACAATATCATCAAAAAAAGAGAAAAAACGAGGTTGGCTTGACCCGAAAATGCAATTTGGAAATCCATACGGAACTCATTAAAAGATAGCAATATATATGAGAATAGACAAATCTGTGAAAAGAAATATTCATATAATCGCTCTATTTTTTTGTTGGGAGCCAGATCTCTCTCTCCTTAACCTTCGAAAGCTTGGTGAAGAAACGCTTCCTCTCGCACCGCTCGCCGGTGATCGGTTCGGCTATCAACACCTCTTCATTGAGCCAAAGCGAGACTACGGATTACATAAATAATCTTATCTTTGTTGGTGGAACCCTGAGCCATGTCTTAGGTGTTGCTTCTGGTGCTATTACAGAGGTTGCCATTGATACAACAACAGCAATCATAACGGAAGTTTCTTATGAAATGCTGGAAAAACAGCTAAGAAAAATAGATAAGTGGATAGAAGTATATACACGAGGAGTATATAAAAGAAGTTGAGATAAATAACTCGGCAAGCTTGTTTGCTACTATCAAAACTCATTTGCTTCTTTTGATAAAAAAATATTAAATGTCAATATAGTCATGAGAATAAGTATGTTTCTTCTTTTATGCGTCATGCTGTTGGCAGGAGGGTGTAGAAGCGATGACTGTAAACATAAGAAAATAATAGAATCGCTTTCTAATGAACCTCTGAATCTGGAACACCCGTCGCGTTATGAAGGATTGCACCTCTTTGTTGGCTGCGAAGATAAAAATGAGAAAAAAATAACATTCCCTCGTGTTCTAAAAATAGAATACCTGAAGAATAAGTACAGTATGAACTATAAAACTTACTTGCGAAAAATACTTAATGAAGATATACATATAGATTTACCAGAGAGTTGTTTCAGGCTTAATGCAGTTATAAGTGATAATTATGCTAAGATGAACTTTAACGCTTTTTTTTCATTGTATTGTTATGAAAACGGAAGCGTGTTTAGAATAGCTCAGAGCTTAAGCGAAAATGAAAGCCTTACTGTATTATACTATCTGTTTTTAAATGAATACTATTCTTTTTGGGATGATTATATAGGTATTTATTCTATACGGAAATTAGAAAATTAAAAGCTTTTTCCGCAAATGGAACCTCGAACTACTCCACCTTGCCGGTGATTGCCATGAATATGTAGTTGCATTGAAGTATATTGCCGGACACTAAAAATACTTAACGGGAAACCAGAATCGTTTCGAATTACTATCTTTGCGTAAATACACCGACAAAGGATACTATGAGTAAACGGATTTTTATATCATTCGTCCTGCTGGCGATCATGACCGGATGTCAGTATAATGCACCGGAAATTCAGACATTATGCTTACGCGACGGAATTGGTAATTATCTGATCAAATGGGAAACAACGCCTCCAATGGAAGGGGTCGTTAAAATATATGTATCGAATAATCCGGATAAGTTCACACGGAAAGAGCCGGCCATTTATGCAGATATCAATCAGGGGGTGGTTACCTATGTGACCAACGACAATGTAACACGCCAATATTTCCGCCTTACTTTCAACGATAAATATGGACAGGTGGTCGGGGCACGCTCCGTGCTCATGGACAATGTGCAAAACCTGCGCGACCTGGGTGGTTACGTAGGCGAAAAAAACCGGATGATCCGCTGGGGAAAGGTCTACCGGTCGGGCGATGTCAGCCGCCTGAGTTTTCAGGATTCGTTGCGGCTGAGCAATCTGCATCTCAAAACCATTATCGACCTGAGAAGCGCAGGCGAGATGAATGTTTCACCCATCACGTTCGAAGAGGCGCAGATCGTGACGCTGCCCCTGACTGTCGGGAACCTGGAGAATATCCAGCCTTTCCTACGCGAGGGCAAGATGCGCAAAGGCGATGCGACGGTCTATATGCAGGATATGTACCTGAAGTTTATCACCGACAACCACGAAGCCTTTGCCAAGGCTCTGCAGATATTCTTAGACAAGGACAATTACCCGATCCTCTTCTCCTGTTCGCTGGGCAAAGACGCGACTGGCTATCTGTCGACTCTGTTGCTTCAGCTGCTGGCTGTTCCCGATCAGATGGTGACAAGAGATTACCTGGCTTCCAACGAATATATTATCATGCAGCGCTATGCCTATATGGTACGCGATCTGAGTTTCGAATCGCAGGAGGCCATCACTACATTGCTTTCCGTAAACGAACTCTTCCTGCAACCCGTACGACAAAAAATATTGCGGGATTACACTTCGTTTGATAATTTTGTGGAAACAGCGCTTGAATTTTCAGAAAAAGACCGCGACCGACTAAAAGATATTTTGCTTTATTGATGTGAATCCGAATTATTTAGCTACCTTTGCGCCCTCTAGACATTTATAAATCATATTTTTTTGAAAACATTTGAAGAATTAGGAGTTGCCTCCCCTATATTGAAGGCAATTCAGGAAATGGGTTACGAATCGCCCATGCCGGTACAGGAGGAAGTGATTCCTTTATTACTGGGAGAAGATAACGACGTGATCGCATTGGCCCAGACGGGCACAGGTAAAACAGCCGCTTTCGGGCTTCCGATCCTGCAGAAAATAGAAATCGATCAACTCTATCCACAAGCTTTGATTTTATGTCCCACCCGTGAACTTTGTTTGCAGATTGCCGACGACCTGAACGACTATTCCAAGTATATGGAAAAGCTAAAGGTGTTGCCGGTCTACGGGGGATCGAGTATCGATAGCCAGATAAAGACATTGAAACGCGGCGTGCATGTGGTAGTAGCCACACCGGGCCGTTTGCTCGACCTATTGGAACGCAAAACAGTCGACCTGGGTATGGTCAAGAATGTGATTCTCGACGAGGCCGACGAGATGCTCAATATGGGCTTCACCGAAAGCATCAACGCCATCCTGGCACAGGTGCCCGAATCACGCAATATGCTGCTTTTCTCGGCTACCATGCCGCAGGGGATCGCCCAGATCACCCGCAAATACATGAAAAGCCCGAAAGAGATTGTGATCGGAAAGCGGAACGAAGGCAATAAAAATATCCGCCACGTCTATTATATGGTGCGCGCGCAGGATAAATATTTAGCGCTGAAACGTATTGCCGATTACTACCCCAATATCTACGGGATCATCTTCTGTCGCACGCGGAAAGAGACACAGGAGATTGCCGACAAACTGATACAGGACGGCTATAACGCCGATTCATTGCATGGTGAGCTGAGCCAACAACAACGCGACTATGTGATGCAGAAGTTCCGTATCAAGAACCTGCAATTGCTGGTAGCTACCGATGTGGCGGCACGCGGACTGGATGTAGACGACCTGACGCATGTGATCAACTACGGACTGCCCGATGATACCGAATCCTATACCCACCGTAGCGGACGCACCGGACGGGCGGGCAAGACAGGGATCTCCATCTCTATCTGCCACGTCAGGGAAAAAGGAAAGATCCGCGAGATCGAACGCATCATCAATAAGAAATTTGAAAAGGAGAATATCCCAAGTGGAAGCGCTATTTGCGAAAAGCAGTTGATGAACTTAGTCGATCAGATCGAAAAGGTGAAAGTGAACGAAGAGGAAATAGAAAATCTGATGCCTTCGATTTATCGCAAGCTGGAATGGCTCGATAAAGAGGATATCATCAAGCGGGTGGTTTCGTTGGAGTTCAACCGGATGCTCGACTACTATCGTGATGCCGATGAAATCGAAGAGGTCGACGAACGCCAGAGCCGGAAAGAGTACGGTGAAAAGGGGAATTCCGGACGCAATAGCAATGCCGGACGTCGTGTTTTTGATGCGGAAGCGGGATATACGCGTTTCTTCCTCAACTTCGGAAAGGCGGACGGACTCTATCCCAACCAACTGATCGAATTAGTCAACCGCTGCGTGCCGGGCAAGGTGCGTATCGGTAAGATCGACCTGATGGAGAACTTCTCTTTCTTTGAGGTGGAAGAATCGGAAAGCCGGCGCGTGATGGACGGCATGAACGGTTTCGAGATCGATGGCAAACGCATCTCCGTTGAACCTGCGCAAGGCAAAAAAGGTGAAGGTGGCGGACGAAAAGGCGGCGGCAGTTTTGCCCGAAAAGGGAAAGGCGGACGGAACGAAGAGGGTCATTTCTACGACCGTTTCGACAAACGCAAAAACAGCGATAAGCCCTGGAGGCGTACCGCCTCGGAAAGAGAAGCGCGGAAGAAATCCTACAAACGTTAATTTCTTTTCATTTTCATATCATTAGAGGTAAACTTTCATTACCTTTGCGAGATTTTAAGAGAGAAAAAAATATTTTAGAGTAAAGAAGATTATGCTTAATCCAATTAACAAAACGATCGATTTAGGTGATGGAAGAACCATCACGATCGAGACCGGGAAATTGGCAAAACAGGCCGACGGTTCAGTAACCGTACGCATGAACAACACCGTGTTGTTGGCCACTGTTACCGCCGCAAAAGATGCAAACCCCGGTGTGGACTTCATGCCACTGCAAGTTGAGTACAAAGAGAAATTTTCCGCTTTCGGACGGTTTCCGGGCGGTTTCACCAAGAGAGAAGGGAAGGCTTCCGACTACGAGATCCTGACGTCACGTCTGGTTGACCGTGTTCTTCGCCCCTTATTCCCGGATAACTACCACGCAGAAGTTTTTGTAAACATCATACTTTTCTCCTCCGACGGGGAAGATATGCCGGATGCACTGGCAGGTTTGGCTGCTTCGGCTGCTTTAGCTGTTTCAGATATTCCGTTCAACGGACCGATCTCTGAGGTGCGCGTAGCGCGTATCGACGGTCAGTTCGTGATCAACCCGACCTTTGCCGAACTGGAACGTGCCGATATCGACATGATGGTCGGTGCAACCATGGACAACATCATGATGGTGGAAGGCGAAATGGACGAGGTACAGGAAGCCGAAATGCTCGAAGCTATCAAGGTAGCTCACGAAGCCATCAAGCAACAGTGCCAGGTTCAGCAGGAACTGATGGAAGCTGTTGGCACCACCGTGAAGCGCGAATACGATCATGAGGTGAACGACGACGAACTGCGCAAGGATGTACGCGAGAAATGTTTCGATAAAGTATATGCCGTAGCCGTTTCAGGAAGCGACAAGCACCAGCGTGCGGATGCTTTCAAGGCGATTGTCGACGAATATAAAGCAACGTTTACGGAAGAAGAACTGGCAGAAAAGGCTGAAATGATCGGTCGTTACTACCACGATGTAGAGAAAGAAGCCATGCGCCGCGCGATCTTAGACGAAGGAAAACGTCTGGACGGCCGCAAGACAACAGAGATCCGTCCGATCTGGATCGAGACCGATTACCTGCCGGGGCCTCACGGTTCTGCCGTATTTACCCGCGGAGAAACACAATCATTGACGACCGTTACCCTGGGAACCAAGTCGGATGAGAAGATGATCGACGATGTTTTGAACCACAGCAAGGAACGTTTCCTGTTACATTATAACTTTCCTCCGTTCTCAACCGGTGAAGCCCGCCCGCAACGCGCCGTGGGACGTCGTGAGATCGGTCACGGAAACCTGGCTCATCGTGCGTTGAAACGCATGATTCCGGAAGATTATCCCTATGTGATCCGTGTTGTTTCTGATATTTTGGAGTCAAACGGTTCCTCTTCTATGGCGACAGTTTGTGCCGGAACACTGGCCTTAATGGACGCAGGGGTACAGATCAAGAAGCCGGTATCGGGTATTGCTATGGGATTGATCTCTGAAAACAAGGGACAAAACTACGCGATCCTTTCTGATATCTTAGGCGACGAAGACCACTTGGGTGATATGGACTTCAAGGTAACAGGTACTGAAAACGGTATCACTGCCACGCAGATGGACATCAAGGTAGACGGACTCTCTTACGAAATCCTGGAAAATGCGTTAGCACAGGCGAAAGCAGGACGTATGCACATCCTGGGTAAGATCACCGACGCATTGCCTGAAGCACGCGAAGACCTGAAACCGCATGCGCCACGTATCGAGAAGATGACGATCGCTAAGGAATTCATTGGTGCCGTTATCGGCCCGGGTGGAAAGATCATTCAGGGTATTCAGGAGAAGACCGGCGCTATCATCACCATCGAAGAGGTGGACGGTGTAGGTGTGATCGAGATATCCGGTACCAACAAAGATATTATCGATTCGGCTATCCGTTCGATCAAATCCATCGTGGCCGTGCCGGAAATCGGCGAAGTGTACGAAGGAAAGATCTCTTCTGTGATGCCTTATGGTGCCTTCGTTGAGTTTATGCCGGGCAAAGATGGCTTGTTGCATATCTCGGAAATCGATTGGAAACGCTTAGAAACCGTAGAACAAGCCGGTCTGCAGGAAGGCGACATCGTAGAGGTGAAGCTGGTGGATATCGATCCGAAGACAGGCAAATTCAAACTTTCTCGTAAAGTGTTGATGCCGAAACCGGAAGGGTACGAAGAACGTCCTCCTCGTGCTGATCGCGGAGACCGTGGTGATCGTGGCCCTCGTCAAGGTGGATTCGATCGCGGACCACGCAACGACCGTGGAGACCGTGGCGGAGATCGCGGAGGAAACCGCGGACCACGCTATTAAAAGAAGACCTCTCCCCCGCCCCCTCTCCACAAGAGAGGGGTGTGTTCGGAGAAACAATAACAACAAAAAAGACCTTAAAGACTTCAAAGTCTTTAAGGTCTTTTTTTATATTTTACCCCTTCCCTTAGAAAGCCCGGAAATGCAATTGCAGGTTTAAGACCGGATAGACGTTGAAGTTCTTCAGGAATTTATTGAAACTGTCCAGATCATCGCTGGCGTCTATACCTACCTGGTCGGTGATATCCTTCCCTTCCTTAATAATAAAGGTGGGAGATCCGTGGAACATGGCTCCCAGTTCGCATTTGAAGCCTACCAGGTTGTTTTTGGTGATCGATCGTCCGAAGCCGAGACCCACATAGGGTTTGAAGCCTTTAGTTTCGAGATCCGCAGATACCCTTCCGTTTTCAGGAAAAATAATCAGATCACCAATCTCTATCGCACGGCCAGCCATATCACCAGTCGATACGTGTATAATATCCGTTTTACCGACATAGAATCCGCCGGTCAGATGGATCGGCACGTTGCGGAACGGGAATATATCCGCCAACAACAAGCCATTCACCATATCCGCCTCGGCGGTCATCGGGATAGGCGCGGTGCCTTCATAATCTCCATGACGAATGATTCCGTCGTACTCGTAGTCGTAGCTGTACTTAAACATCATCACACCCGCTCGCAGGGTAAGGAAACGGGTCATCGGTGTTGCCACCTGCACACCCACCCCCATGGTCCCCGCATTGGCAGAGATCGACAGATGTTCAAATGGTTTTGCTTCGTCCTGTGCGGACACTTGTACGGCTAAGAGGGCCAATAATAACACAAAAAACAAATTAGATTTTTTCATGTAACCTTTAAATTAATGTGACAATATGTGAGTTTCAATTATACTAATTTCTATCGTCCAAACATAATCCCCATCCTTTTTCCCTGCGTGATCAGTTCGTGGTCGGGGGTCACCACGCGCAATTTACCGGCCACCTCTTCCAGTGGCACAGAGCGAACCTTATCGCCACACATACACACCATACGTCCAAACTGCCCATTGGCTACCAGTTCCGTGGCATATCCGCCCAAGCGGGTCGCCAGGTTACGGTCGAAAGGCGAAGGGTTTCCTCCGCGTTGCGTATAGCCTAACACTGTGTCACGCGTTTCAATGCCTGTCCCCTCTTCGATGGCTTTGGTGATATAATCCGCCGGTCGGCTCCCATCCGGTGTGGCGACCCCTTCGGCCGCTACGACGATCGAATAGGGTTTCCCACGGCGTGAACGTTCTAAGATGGCATCGTTTACCTTGTCCATATCGTAGCCCAATTCCGGCAAAAGGATCACATCCGCGCCTCCGGCCATGCCTGCATACAGGGCGATCCATCCGGCATGATGCCCCATCACCTCTACCACCATCACCCGCTTATGCGAACTGGCGGTGGAATGGAGCCTGTCGATTGCTTCGGTCGCGATATTCACCGCCGTATCAAAACCAAAAGAGATATCGGTGCCCCATATATCATTGTCGATTGTTTTGGGCACACCAATAATATTCAGCCCCATCTTCGAGAGCAGATGCGCTGTTTTCTGGGTTCCGTTGCCGCCGATGCAGACCACCGCATCCAGTTCCAACTCCCTGTAGTTGTTCCATACGATCTGCGGCAGGTCACTATCGGGCGATTTCAGCCGTTTGCGCAATCCCTTTTCACGGGAGGTACCCAGGATAGTTCCCCCCAGATTCAGGATGCCCGAGAGGGTTCGCTCGGTAAACACCTCCACATCTTTGGTAATAAGCCCCGAATAGCCCCGGTGAATACCGACCACCTCCATGCCGTAATGCATCAAAGCCGTCTTCCCGACTCCCCGGATCGTTGCGTTGATACCCGGGCAATCACCTCCTGCAGAAAGAATACCTATTTTCATCTGAACAGCTGTTTGTTGGGAACAAAGATAATGAAAATGAATAAATCACCTCCTGTCATAGTAAAAGAAGCCAATATTTACAAAATCGCTGCGTTTTGCACTGATTGACAATTATCGATCAATTGTTTGATAATTATCGTTTAATTGTTTGACAATTGTCAATTAATACGTTGACAATTGTCAATCAATGGAAAACTTAGCGATTTTGCAGAAAATCAAGGCGTTACAATTCATTGTTTCATTCGTGTCGAATATGCATAGTGTTGATCTTCGAATATGGGAATATGTGAAGGTGGGGGATATATATTCATGGCTGAAGGCCACAGTGGGTCTGAAAGGCCGAGTCCCGGCGGGACGATGACTTAGCCCACGGGTAAGCAGGCCGAAGGTCTGCGCCACCCTGGGTTAAAGAGCCTATAAACAATGAGTTCTGAAGGAACGAAAGAAGGAATCCAATATTCACAGACTCTATCACCACATATCCTATCATAGCATCTATCGTTCCTTCAGAACTCGATTTCTTATATTGTTATGATACCCAGGGTGGCGCAGACCTTCGGCCTGCTTACCCTGGGCTAAGTCATCGTCCCTCCGGGACTCGGCCTTCCAGGCCCGCTGTGACCTTCAGTCATACCACTTTTGAGATCTTAAAACCTTCCAATCCTTTCCTTTTTGAATCTCTTTCCCCCTCACAAGCCATCCTAAAAATCAAAAAAACAAACAAATTACATCCGGGAACCCCCTTAATCAGCGAAATTTTGCTTCAGAGGGAATGATATTCCTATCATTATGGAGGGTAAAATTATCAAAGGATGCAAATAGGTAGAAACACCGCTGAAAGTTGAAGTTTTCACCTATCTCCCCCTAACGGAACCCGCCATATCTTTGCATCAGAAAGTTTAGACAAAAAGAAATTACCGTTTTAAAAATTACCGTCATGAGATTCTTAAATGTATTATTAGCCGTTTCATTTTTATCAGTAGCATTCGTATCATGTTCAATGGAAGATGATATGCTTAATGTTGTTCCCGCATCTGAAACAGCTGTTGTTTCTGCAGACGATACTCAATTATATGTTTCTTTCAATGTAGCTGATTCAGACGTTGCAACCCGCACATCTGTTTCAAGCGCATCTGTTGTTGTTTTTGAAGGCAACAATGTATACTTCGCACAGGATAACGTAACCAGCTTCGAAGATGTGAAAGTTTTACTGAAGACTAATCGCGCATACGAAGTATATGTAGTAGCTAACACGTCTACTTCTTTCGAAGGTCTGGCAACAAGAGAAGCGGTTATGAACCAACCTTTACACGCTAACGACCTGGCTAACCTGGTGAAAAGCGGTTCCAGCAACTTTACATTTGCTAAAGGACAAGGTTTCGAAACAATCGCTGAAGCTTCTAAAAACGTAGAAACAGTTAACATCCACCTGTATCAGCTGACAGCTCAGGTTCAACTGAAACAATTCAATGTAAATGTAAAAGAAAACACTTATGGAACAGTAGTTTTGACAGGCGTTAAATTGATCAACAAGAACACTGCAAGAACTTTAAATGCAACAGGCGCTTCTTTCACTAACGAATCAGTTAACTCTTTAGAAGCAGCTTCTTTCGTAACTTACCCGAACAACGACAAAAACAACCTGACTGCTATGGAACTGACTTTCACAGTAGACGGAAAAGAAGATTCAAGAACATACACTATCAACCATAAAGATGGCAAATTCGTTGAAGCTGGTAACATCTACCAACTGCACGTAACTGTAAATGTTGTAGGTAGCAGCGTTGATTGCTCAGTAAAATGTAACGTACTGGATTGGCAGTACAACGAATTCGAAACTTCTTTAGTAGAACTTTAATTGAACACAAGATATACAAAAATTGAGGATATTGAGGGATATCCGAAAAGAGGGTAAAAAACAATCAGCTTTTAAATGGGCAAAAATATAATAAACAGCGGTAAATAAGGGAAATGCGATAAACAGAGGATAAGCGATATAAGGTCCAAAAATGCGATAATAAGGAAATTATGTAAATCAGATTAGAAAAATAACTAAGATCGTGACGAACTAACTTTCTACCGTCCCCCTGCTCCAGCGATGGAATCAGGGGGATTCTTTTTTCAGAGAAGAAACGAGGCCGCTTTGCCAAATACGGTTCGGAAGGCATCGTCTACCTGCTCTTTCTCTTTTGCTCCTTGTAGAGGAAACGGCACCTGATGGGTATAGGGAAACGGGAAATCCAGTTCTTCCAATATCTTATGCGCTGCCTTTCCCAAAGCTTTCCGGATGCCCGCTGTCGGCATCACCCGATCCTGTTTCAGGGAGATCGCCCGGATGCGGTGGCAAGCCTGCGCGAAAAACGATTCACGCTCCGTTTGTAAATGATCCGGACGTATCATCGCCCTAAACGCCTTTTCAAAATCATCTTCGCGAAAGCTCTGAGGCAGATTCCCATATTGCAGGAAATCGGTCATATAGTAATGGGTCAACCGTTCATAGGCCTCTTTATCCATAATATCGCGGGCGTTACCATTCATCTCGGAAAAGATAGAACCTCCGCAAAACATAAACAGCCGGGTATCCCGGAACAGATCGTTCGGGTTGGCCAGCAACACCACCTGCGACAACAAGGCGCCGATGGAATAGGCCAATAGATCGATATGCGTATGTGGGGCAAACAACGGATGCTCGCCATCGGTTATCTCTTGCGCCAATTGGCAAAGATTAAACACTGACTCACGCCCGGAAGCATAGAAACGCAACGGATGGCGCGAGAGGCGACTGCTCAGGGCCACATTGGCGAAGGTCAGGTTGTCGTTATCGGCCACCTCCTGCCGCCGGAGAGTCACCCAGGGAAGAATATCCCGCGGATTCGACCACAGCTTCGGGCTCCGGTTCATGTGGAAAGCAATCGGGAAGAGAATCACGGGCTTTCCCGTTTCCCTGACCAGAAACTCCGCCCAGGTGAGGTATTTGTTCCAGTTGCGCTCATTCAGGCCATGAAGCAGGATAATCGCCTGATCATATTGCTTTTCCCGGCAAGGGGCAAAAACGGAATAATTAAACGCCTTGTTTTCGAGGATATGATCATCGGTCTGGGGACAAAATCCGGCGGTCGCCAGCTCCTGCTGGAATGCCTGTATCTCCCGGTCGCCGTTTTTTTGTGTGAACCGGAACGGAATGATCTCCTGTCGGCTGTCGGCCACAGAGACCCTCTTTTCATACGAAAAAAGTTTGCTTAGCAATTGGGTACGTGAGAAAAGATCCATAGACTCATGATTGTTTGAAAGCAAATAAAGCGTAGAAAAGAGAATCTGCCAAATGAAAGGGGGCGACCGTTGTTAAGGGGGATAAAAGGGGCGATTCAGGGATGAAATTCGTTTATACGGGGTGAAAATAGAGGGTGGTGAAAGGAGGTGGTAGGATTTGTTTTCGTATGTTTGTAAAGTAAACAGACAAAGTAGGCGCATGGACGAACTCCTGAAGCAAAAGATCCCTCCCTATATCTACAGCCGCCAGAACAGCATCAAGCTGATTCTCTGGACTGCCTTTTTTGCTTTGGTGTTTATCAATATCTACAAACCGTTTAATTCCCCCTCCTGGTATCCGGTATCGGAATTCAAATTCTTCGTCTTCTCAAGCCTGGTGATCCTGACCGGGGTATTGGTGGTGGTGATCAGCCGCATTATCATGTATCACCGGGGGAAAAAGCATGATATAACAGCCGGGAGATATGGGGTATGGATATTGCTGGAAATTCTTTGTATGTCGCTGTTTTACACCATCTATACACTGTCGCTGAATCCGGAGCGCGAGTGGCTGAGCGCCTTCAAGGAGTCGGCCATCAACACCAGCTTAGTGTTATTGATCCCTTACTTTGTGCTTCACCTGCTTTTCGCTTATCAGGAAAAAGAGAGCCGCTTGCGCGAGTTGGAGGAGGGAAACGCCGAAACCACCCGGAAACAGGAAGTGATCTCCTTTTACGATGAGAAAAACGAACTCCGCCTCTCGGTCAGGCGCGATCACCTGCTTTACCTGGAATCAGCCGACAACTACGTTTGCATCTGGTACCTCAACAAAGGACAGCTCGCCAAATTCATGTTGCGCAATTCACTAAAAAATATGGAAGAGCACCTGGCATCGACCAATATACTTCGCTGCCATCGCTCCTATATGGTCAATTTCGATCAGGTGAAAGTATTGCGTCGCGAAAAAGATGGCATCTACCTGGAGCTGGGCATCGAAAAAGTGCCCGACATCCCCATCTCCAAAACATACAGTGAAAAAGCCACCCATTGGTTTATGACCTGGTCGTCCTGAAAAAACAATCCACATTCGAAAAAACAACGTTTGCTTCGCGAAGTGTAATGCAAAAGGCAATAGGGGAAAAGATCAGATAGATAAGGTTGGCAAATGAAAATAAGCCGATAGGAATACGGATAACAGGCCGAAGAGGGAAAGGATGATGATGATGGTTCCGACGATCCGGTTCATCAGCCAAATGCCGCGTATATTGAACCAACGTCTTAGTTTGGCCACGATATAGGTCACAACAAACCACCATAATACCGCGCCAAAGCCAACGGCAGCCACGCCCACCAGCGCTTTTGCCACGGAATAATCGGCTCGCACGAAACCGAAGCGGGCAAAAAGTCCGATATATAAAAGAACAATCAATACGTTGCTGAGGGTAAGCAGGAAAGCGGAGATGAAGTCCTGTGTGAAGGATAATTTATTTTCTTGTTGTTTCCGAAGCCCTTTGACGGGGTTGCTCCGGTAAATATAATAACCAAAACCGGCTAAGACTAAGCTTCCGATCACCTGAAGATAGTCGTGATTGCTTTCTACGAAGCTAACCACCATCCCCATGGCCATGCTTGTTACTGCCGCATAAAGGATATCCGAGAGGGCAGCGCCCAGCCCCGTGACAAATCCATGCCACCGCCCTTTATTCAGCGTACGCCGAATAACCAGCATGCCTATGGGTCCCATAGGTGCGGAGACAAGAATCCCTATCAATAACCCTTTACCAATTAGTTCGATCATGCAGAATGCGTTTTCTGTCTTGTTGCTGCAAAGATAGCCATTCCATGAGAAAAATAGTATAATCATATCAAAAAGGGGTATCCGGAGAGGCGGACAGGTAGCAGAGGATAACGGGTTATATCCCTCTCTCAGGAGAGAAATAAAGGCAAGAAGAAGAGGCATGAAAGTTAATTATGGTTAATTCTTCAAGAAGGCTATTTTCCTCAAGCTATGAAATTCAATGGCTGAAGAATTTGTGTAAACTTCATTATTCGAGACCCCCTTTTTTACACCATCTTATTTGCTTATTTTTGACCCGCTTAAATAAAAAAACTAAATAGAGAATTCCGTTTATGGCCATAGTTTTATATTATAGATATATAATATAAGGAGACTTCTATAAAAGAAAAAGTCAAGAAAATGTAATATGAAAGAAAAAGTGTGCTTAAGCGTCGCATTATTGACGTTTTTGTTTGTTGTGTCATGTCATCACGAGGAAGGCCCTATAAACCAATCTGGTAACACAACGTTTGATTTAGTGCTCCAATCTACGGCAATTCAAAGCCGTGCGATAAATGAACAAGGGAATTATGAATATGCCAGCGCTTCGGAATTGAAAATTAATACATGTTTTGTGGCGATTTTTGATAAACAATCGGGGAAGCGATTGTTTTATAAAGAGGCCTCTTTAAATGCCGTCAATCCGGACGATCGGCTCATTGTGGAAGACAAAACAGATGATCCCGAAAACCCGGCAACACCGACCTACAAGATATCCAACATCGATGCGAAACCAGGCAATGTCAATATTGTGGTGATTGCCAATTCAGCCCGAACGGATCTTGCTTCGTATAAAACGTATGGGGAGCTGACCAATTCGACTGTTTTCGAGCAAACCCAGTTTACAGCCACCTACGATCCGAGTAACTTAGTGAAGGTCGGCGATATGGAATACACGATCCAGTCGGGCACGCATGTGATAGTCGTCCCACTAACCCAGTTGGCGGCTCGTGTAGACTTTAACCTGAAGGTGACGATCGAGCCGGAACCGATCGACGATTCGTATGATTATTTCTTCACGCCACAGATGCTGGAATATTTGCGTTTGTCTTCATTAGTGCCTGCTACGAACCCTATACCGGTAGGATGGCTGTTTGACAAGCAGATTAAAGGCTGGTCCTGCAGCAGCGACCCGGGTGTGGCGCATGATATCTGGTATGGAGAGGGCAATAACCGGAAGAATTATAAGGATGATAAAAATGTATTGAAGGTGCATGTAAACAGAGCCTATTTCGACCGGATCGAAAGGTCGTATGCTTATGCGCTAGCGATCGAGAAGATCACGATTGAAAATATTCAAACGAAAACCTCGCTGGTACTGCCTGCTTTGGATGCGAATTATGATATGGCGGTTAATATGTATCAGACCGATTTCCTGCTACCAGCCTGGCAAAAGCAATACACGACCCCTCTCTTGACGACAAACGCAAAGATCACCTTCTACACGTATGAAAAAGAGCCTTACTTTAATGCGCCTGAAGCGGGAGCCATCAGAGTAGAGGTGGAAGGGACACTAACCCAAGGTGTTAAAGAGAAGAAAGTGCGCTATAAGAATGAAAACGGTGCTTATGGCCTTTGGCTCGATGAATATGGAGTGCCTGTAGGCGAAATGGCAAAAGCGGAAAACTTTGTGATTGTCAATCAGCATGAGTTTGTCCGGGATGAGGATGTCGCACCCAACGAAAAGTTTAGTACGGAGGAATACAAAATGGAATTCCCTAAGAAATACCAGGTTTACATTGATCCCGTAAAGGGGGGGAAGAACAATACCTATGGTTTGGTTCACGGGAATTTATATGATGTAACGGCCAAGATCAGCAAAGCGCCAGAACCCCCTGAAAAAGAGGACGAGATCATTGTTGATCTGGAATATAAAGTGACAAATTGGGTAGGAAAAACGGTAGACCTGCCGGTTTTTGAATAAATAAAATAATCTGTAAGATGAAAACAATACATTCAACAATATATATATTATGCCTGCTGTTTGCCGGGATGAGCCTGTTCCAGTCATGTGCGGAGGAGGCATCCTATGGGCAGGATGTGGCAGAGGTGAAAGAGGGGATTGCCATTTCTTTAGACCTGCCTTATGGAGTGAATAGCCCGATGGTGCAAACCAAGAGCGATAATGAGACAGAAGTATACGACCTCTATGTGATTGTGTTCGACAGAAATGGCAACTACAAACAAAAAAAGTATTTTACGGAGGCCGATCTGAAAACCAATAAACTGACTCTTGAAACCACAACAGGCACGAAGCGTCTTTTCGCCGTAGCCAATGTGGGGTCGAACAACTTCAATAATTCGCCGGGTGACCTGAAAGCGCAGATCGACGCCTTTTTTGCTTCCGGAAGCAAGACCCTGGCTGAATGGTTGGGCGAAAGCGCTACGATGGCGGATAACTATACGGGATGGACTTCGCTCGAGTTTTTGTTGAGCGGCCGTTTCGGTAAGCCCGGAGCAGACGGACGGGTCGATCCCTCCGGATTATGCCTGTTCGATATGGATCAGCAAGGCAAGGGTGTTATCAAGCAAAGCAATGGTACGGCTTTGACCCCGGACTGTAAGATCTGGCTGGATCGCACGATCTCTTCCGTTACCTTCAACATCAAAGGCTATAAAGACGCCCAACGGGAGGTGATCTTCCACCCGATCTCCTGGGAAATACGCAATCTGCCCCGTACGGTACTCTTCTACAACGATTATGTGCGGGATATGACCGGGAAGAACAAAGAAGGGAAATATTTTACTACGGATACCTTTACGCCCGATCCCGATCAGTTTGACGGCAAGATACAGAATGGTTCTTTTCAGTTTTATATGCTGGAAAACGGCCAATTGGATAATCCTTTCAGCGGAAGCGGCTCTTTAAATGACCTGCGTAAGACCCATGCGCCGGGGAAAACGGCCATGATTGTGCTCAAGGGAGAATACGAAGGGAAGGAAACCAATCCGTTATTGCCCGGAAACCCGACGCAAACGGCTAAGGCCAACGTGACCTATTATATCCCGTTAGGCTTTGTGTATGGCGATAATCCGGCGTTTGATTTTAGCGTGCGACGCAATCACAAATACACCTATAATGTGACGGTGAAATCGGTAAACAGTATCATTATCGAAGCCACAGGCGAGAAACCCTCCTCCAGTGGTGATGGTGACGTGGTCTTCAAAGATGGTATCACCATCGAATTAGATGCTCATTACTCACGTATTCCATTGACATTCAAGAAAAGTGAACTGATTGACCAAAATGGCTACTATTTCTGTTCGGTGAAAACAGCCAAAACAGGATGGAGAGAGACCTTTATCACCAATGATCCGAGTAAACAAAACGATGCGAATGCAGATATCGATTGGGTGCTGTTTGCGGAGAAGTCGGTGATCGACGGTAGGGAGACCGGAAATTCAAAACCATTCGGTCCCAACTTCTCAGACCCCAATGATTATGCTGCCAATAATGCAAAGGGATGTTTATATACGGTTCGTGATCTGATGAACTTGTATGCCGCGAATCACAAGCAAATGCCCGAAACAGTTACTTTCTATGCCTATGTAAACGAACATACATATAAACCAAGCGACAACATCGCCATGGATCAGTACCTCTGTTTCCGTTCGGATATGTTGTCGAGCCGCACACGCAGCATGAAGATAGGGTTGAAGGCGGCCTACCGAAGAGAAAATGATACCGATTATAACAGTTCGGTGATCTCTGCCAAATACGTTCTCGACCAATTGCCTATCGTCACCATCTTCGATGTGCAAAAGAAGCAGGTGAAAGAGGGACAGTTCTGGGGACTGGAATGTATCAATGAAAATGTACCGGCAGCCTATTACACCCGGAATTCAACTCAGGCCGATTTCGATTACAAAGCGATTGATTGCGCCATTCCGTATGGAATATCCTTAGCAAAGCCATCTGTTTCCGGAGATTATGACGGAAGAGATCAAATGATAAAAGAGATAAACACTATTCCTGCGCTTAAAAATGTGGGGGCATGGTTTAACTCCCGGATCATGGGTGATAAACGAGCTGACGGAACATGGGATCAACATAAGGCACAAGCTTTTGCCGCCTGTATGAGTCGTAACCGCGATAAAAACGGAAACGGTCTGATCGACGAGAATGAGATAGAATGGTATCTGCCCTCGATCAATCAATACCAGCATTTCTGGGTAGGCACCAACGCCGTGCCTGAGCGGGTCACCCTCTATCCGCAGGAGATACGCGAATGGAACTACGCCCAGCGAGGAAAGGGACAGAAGCGGGAGACCTTTGCCTATTATGCCAGTGGCGGACACTCTTTCCAGGCAGATGAAGGAAGCGCTGTCAGAAGATGGGAGGATAAAGGAGAAAGCTGGCGAAAAAAGCACGTACGTTGCGCACGAAATATCACGGCCAGTACCGCTACTCCTGCGAAAGTGGAGATAGGTACGGTGGTAGAAAACAGCATGAATGGCTATATTGTGATCGATGCCAGTAGCCTAACGACCTCTTCGCATCGTCCGGATGCTATCTTTACCAACCGCACACTGCCTCCTCATAATGAATATGATCCGGAGAACAGGTTGTATACCAAAATTGCCGTGCGAAAACCGGCAAAATCCACCACCTATACGACCTGGATTGCATTGGCTAATGCTGTCAGAGACGGCCATAATCCGTGCGATGTATACAATACCGGAGTCACAGAGATGGATCGGGGATGGCGTCCTCCCAATCAGCGTGAATTAGTACTTATCACTACCATTGGGAATAGCTATTATCCTTTTCCGAATACCAGTATCTTGTTTGCCTCTACCTATTCTTCCATGTGGGACTGGACAAAGAAAAGTGGCACATTCGGCGGAGAACCCTTAGCTCTGAAAAGAGAAAAAGAAGGGGCTGATGATGAGAAATATAATATGCGTTACGGATATTTCTTTAACGGATCGATAAAAACTCCGCAAATGCAGCTTCCTTATCCTGGTTTTGAAGTTAATTCTTTTACTTCGGTGATAAACGTCCGCTGCGTAAAGGATATGAAATAAGAAATAGCCCTTTGTGAAAAGCGCCCCCTAGAAGGAAGCAATTCCCTCTAATAAGTTTCATGATTATTTTATTTATCTGAGGCGATTGGCAAATCTTGCCAATCGCCTCTGTTTTTTACTCAAAAGTATCGATGGAAAGGGTCGAATCGGGCAATCCTTCGGCTGTGACGGTCAGTTTGATCTGACCGGCTTTTTGGCCGTTTGGCTGCACAATAGCCACAGCTTTTCCCCGGAATGTTTTCGGATTCATCGAGCGGAAACTGGCCATATCATCGTAAGCCGCGTTGCCGGCGGCAATGACTGATCCCTCCCCTTCGCACCGTATGCCTACGTTCAGATCGACATCGGGCACCACATAGCCATCGGCATCCACCAACTCGATCTTCACATACGACAAATCGTTCCTGTTTGCTTTCAATTGGTTGCGATCGGCTGTCAGCCGGATAGCCACCGGAACACCTGTTGTCCGAAGCAGCGTAGAGGCTCTTTCGCGGTTCTTTTCGACATTGACCGCTTTCAGTTCACCGGCTTTGTAGGGTACTTTGAAGGTGGCTGTATAGTTTTCTTTGTCGGTCTCTTTTTCGTCGATCAATTGGCCATCCTGATAGAGTCTCACTTTGGGCGAACGGCTATAGACATTGACCCGCATCGTTTGGCCTTCGCGACCCGGCCAGTTCCAACTCAGTAGTTCATCGGTCCATCCCCAGCCATTGACCACCTCCTTTTTGCCGAGAGCCACCGGAGGACGTACAGCCATTGAGATCTCGCGTTCGCGCCACACCACATCACGGTAATAGGACTGAGGCTTCTTCTCGCCGCAGAAATCGATATCGCCACACCAGGCGTTATACCACGGCCAGCCCATAAACTGCGGATTGCGCTCTCCTTCAGCCAGTTCCAGCGCATGCCCCAGTCCGGCTTCACCGATATAGTCGATCGCTGTCCATACAAAATCACCGATCACGTATGGGTGCTTCTCAACCAGGTTCCAGTTGATCGCTGCATCCTTCGGATACGACTCACTGCCATAAATAACGCGGTCGGGATAGGCCTCGTGGTCGCTTTCATACTTCCACCACACATAGTTATAGCCTGCCACATCCACGTTCTGGAAGGCTCTGTAGGCATCCGTATCCCATTTAAACTGCCTTCTGTCCCAGAAATCATTGGCACCGATTGTCGTAAAGCGTGAGGTGTCGTATTGTTTGATCGTATTGACTAATCTTTTGGAGATAAGATCGCCTTCGGGTTGATCGGCGCGTTGTGCTACCTCGTTGCCGATGCTCCACATGATAATAGAAGGATGATTGCGGTCGCGGCGTACCGATGCCGCCAGGTCTTTGTCGCTCCATTCGTCGAAAAACTGGTGATAGTCGTTCCCTCTTTTACTTTGTTGCCATTGGTCGAATGTTTCGTGAATCACCAATAGTCCCAGGCGGTCGCAGGCATCTAAGAAATACTCTGACACCTGGTTGTGCGCGCATCTTACGGCATTGTATCCATTGGCCTTCATCAACTCCACCTTTCGCTCCTCGGCCCGGTCGATGGCTGCTGCCCCTAAGAGGCCGTTATCATGATGGATACATCCCCCTTTCAGTTTCACCGGTTTCCCATTCAAAAGGAATCCCTCCTTGGCCGAGAAAGAGATCGTGCGGATACCAAACGGAATGGTTATCTTATCCAGTTCTTTTCCTTCGGAGCTCAATACCACCTCAGCCCGGTAGAGCAATGGCGATTCGAGCGACCATAACGCCGGTTTTTTGATAACAAAGGAGGCCGAATAGGGAACGGTCGATGAAAGCGATGTTTTTTCAATCTGCGTGTACACCTCTTCCCCCTTCGGAGAGAATATCTTCACCTGCAGTTCGCCCTCGCCAGCCTTTTTCTCGGAGTTGTGGATAAGAGCCGAGAATTTGACTGTCGCCTCCTTACCTTTCACCTCGGAAGCATCCACAAAAGTATCCCATTCTTCCAAGTGTATTTTGTTTGTTTTGATTATCCACACATGGCGGAAAATGCCTGAACCGGCATACCAGCGGCTGTTCTGTCCGACATTCAATACGCGCACAGCAATGGTGTTCTCCACGCCCGGTGCATGGCAATAGTCCGTGATATCGACCTTATACGAGGTGTATCCATAGGGATTGAAATAGATCTTCTTGCCATTCACAAAGAGTTCCGACTGATTGTACACGCCTTCGAAATAAAGTGTAATAATTTTGCCGGCATCATTCGGTGAAAGCGTGAATTTTTTACGATACCAGCCTTCCCCGCCCAGGGTCTGCCCCGTATCGGCACCGCCCATACCCCCTTCGCTTAGTTGGGAAAAAGGCCCTACGGTAATGCCTTCTCGCTGAATAGGCGCCGGATCCATGCTCCAGTCGTGCGGAAGATCCAGTGTACGCCATTTGACATCATTAAACAGGGGCTGCTCGGCGTTGGCTACGCCTCCCCGGTGAAACTTCCAGTTGTCGTCGAAAAGTGCCTTTCGACCGGATGCAAATGCGTTAGTAGCAGCCATGGCAGCCAAAAACAGAACAGACAGGAATAATAACTTTTTCATTTTCATAATTTCAACATATAAACAATAGTTTTACATAATAATCTTTCAAAGATATTTTTAATTTGACAATAAAGTGTTGTTTTAGCACTAAAAAAACCTCCTTCCTCCTCTTAAAATAGACAGAGGGTTCGGGTATGATTATAGTTGCAAGATAGCCGGAATCGCAATGTAAACAAATGTTAAACTACCCGTTTCCGACAAAACAGCCAATTTACGATTTGTAATTTCCGAAGGACTTTGCGCGCAAAAAAGCAGGACTATTTTTGCAAACTCCCGGGAGAAACACTTTTTAACGTATGGATTTGTAAGAAAAAAGACCGTTTTGCTTACAATCGAGTTTTTAACATTTCAAAATTTTGAGGATGCGAAAAGGAACGGTGAGATCTTCAAACATTACCCAACTTGAAACCCTTCCCCGTGACATATTGGTTAGGTATTAAATACAACTGTCACGTTAAAATAAACAGGAATTCATTATTTCTGATTATCTTTGCCACGCGTAACAAACGGGTTGTTCGCCATGATGTTAGACATATCAATAGTAATAAAAATATGATTCTATTTTTCAGATCTTCCGGTTCTGTATTGGCTGTTGAGGCAGCTCAACCATTCTCTTCCGAAAATATCCAAAAATTAGTGTGGGCGTTTGGCAATGCCACCCCATTAGAGGTAGACACCTTAGACGGCTGGTTTGTAGGCCCTCGTCGTGAAATGATCACGCCCTGGAGTACCAACGCCGTTGAGATCACCCAAAACATGGGGGTGCCCGGTATTTCGCGTATTGAAGAATATTTCCCTGTGTCCGGCAAAGAGGCGGAACATGATCCTATGTTGCAACGCATCTATAACGGGTTGGATCAGGAGATATTCACTATCAACAAAAAGCCGGATCCGATTGTCTACATTGAGGATATTGTGGCCTATAACGAGCAGGAAGGGCTGGCGTTAAGCGAAGACGAGGTGGCTTATCTGAACGAAGTGAGTGAGAAGCTGAATCGCAAGCTGACCGATAGCGAAGTGTATGGATTTGCGCAGGTGAATTCCGAACACTGCCGCCATAAGATATTCGGTGGTACGTTCGTGATCGACGGGGTGGAGATGGAAAGCAGCCTGTTCAACCTGATCAAGAAGACCTCGAAAGAGAATCCCAACAAATTGGTGTCGGCCTACAAAGATAATGTAGCGTTTAATGAAGGGCCGAAAATGGAGCAGTTCGCTCCGCTTTCGGGAGACAAGCCCGATTATTACGCCACCAAAGAGATCGAAACCGTGATCTCCCTGAAAGCGGAAACACATAACTTCCCCACCACTGTGGAGCCGTTCAATGGTGCTTCTACCGGTTCGGGAGGTGAGATACGCGACCGTCTGGCCGGCGGAAAGGCCTCTTTGCCGATGGCAGGGACGGCGGTTTACATGACCTCCTACCCGCGCACAGAAGGTGCCCGCGAATGGGAACAATATATGGATCCCCGCCGTTGGTTGTATCAAACACCGGAACAGATCCTGATCAAGGCCTCTAACGGGGCGTCACAGTTCGGGAATCATTTCGGGCAACCGCTGATCTGTGGTTCTGTTTTGACCTTCGAACACGAAGAAAACAATAAGAAATATGGATACGACAAGGTCATCATGCTGGCCGGTGGTGTTGGTTTTGCTAATAAACGCGATGCGTTGAAAGGTGATCCCGAACCGGGCGAGAAGGTGGTGGTGATCGGTGGCGACAACTACCGTATCGGTATGGGTGGAGGCGCTGTCTCTTCGGTCGACACCGGGCAGTATGCCAGCGGCATCGAATTGAACGCCGTACAGCGTGCCAATCCGGAGATGCAGAAGAGAGCAGCCAATGTGATCCGTACCATTGCGGAAGCCGATGAGAACCCGATCGTGTCAATCCACGACCACGGGGCCGGTGGACACCTCAACTGTTTGTCCGAATTGATCGAGGCAACCGGTGGGGTAATCGAAATGGATAAACTGCCTATCGGCGATCCGACGCTCTCTGCCAAAGAGATCATTGGCAACGAGAGCCAGGAACGTATGGGGCTTCTGATGAAAGAGAAAGATGTGGAACGTATCAAACGCATTGCCGAACGCGAACGCGCTCCGATGTATGTGGTAGGGGAAACAACAAACGATATGGCGTTGGTATTCAAGCAGGCGGACGGCGAAAAGCCCATCGACCTGAAACTGGAATACATGTTTGGCAAGGCGCCGAAGACAGTGATGGTCGACCATACACTGGATGAGGCCTACCAACCGGTGGTGTACAAAGAATCCGACATACATCATTACCTGGAGAATGTGCTTCAACTGGAAGCTGTTGCCTGTAAGGATTGGCTGACTAATAAGGTCGACCGTTCGGTAACGGGTAAGGTAGCCCGCCAGCAATGCCAGGGTGAATTGCAGTTGCCATTGAGCGACCTGGGTGCTGTGGCACTCGATTACAGAGGAAAAGCAGGGATTGCTACCTCGATTGGGCATGCTCCGCAGGTAGCGATGGTTGATCCGGCAGCCGGTTCGGTGATGGCGATTGCCGAATCGTTGACCAACCTGGTGTTTGCTCCGTTGAGCGATCAGCTGAAAGGGGTGTCGTTGAGCGCCAACTGGATGTGGCCCTGCCGCAACGAAGGGGAGGATGCCCGTTTGTACAAGGCGGTACAAGCCTGTTCGGACTTTGCCATTGCGTTGGGCATCAATATACCGACCGGGAAAGACTCCCTGTCGATGACACAGAAATATGGGCAGGAAAAGGTGATTTCTCCGGGAACGGTGATTATCTCTGCCGCCGGTGAAGTGAGCGATGTGAAGAAGATCGTGTCGCCGGTGCTTGCCAAAGAAAACAATACGACAGTCTATTATATCGATTTCTCTTTCGATACCCTGAAACTGGGCGGTTCTGCTTTTGCACAGGTATTGAACCGTATCGGCGACGAGGTGCCAACGGTGAAAGATTCGGAATACTTCGCTGATGCGTTTAATGCTGTTCAGGAGGCGATTGAAAACGGGCTAATCCTGGCCGGACACGATATCTCTGCTGGTGGTATGATCACCGCTCTGTTGGAAATGTGTTTCGCCAATGTAGAGGGCGGCTTGGAAGTCGACCTGAACAGGGTGGCAGAAGAGGATCTGATGAAGATCCTGTTTGCCGAGAATCCGGGTATCCTGGTGCAGGTGAAAGACAAGAAAGCGTTCGAACAACTGATGTCGGAGCGTGGCGTTGGCTTTGCCGCTATTGCCAAACCGACGGCAGAACGTCATATCCTGGTGGCTAAGAACGGCGTGGAATACCACTTCGGTATCGATTATATGCGCGATGTGTGGTATCAATCCTCTTACCAATTGGATAGAAAGCAGAGCGGTAGCCTTTGTGCAGGCAATCGTTTTGAGAACTATAAGATGCAACCGTTGGAATTCAAATACAACAAACATTTCACCGGACGCCTGGCGGATCTGGGTCTTTCGGCCGACCGTAAGGAACGAAGTGGCGTGAAAGCGGCTGTAATCCGCGAAAAGGGATCGCAGTGTGAACGCGAAACGGCGTATGCGCTCTACCTGGCCGGCTTTGATGTGAAAGACGTTCACATGACCGACCTGGCAAGCGGACGCGAAACACTGGAGGATGTGAATATGATCATCTTTGTGGGTGGTTTCTCTAACTCCGACGTATTGGGCTCTGCCAAAGGATGGGCCGGTGGCTTCCTCTACAACGAACGGGCGAAAAAGGCGATCGACAACTATTATGCCCGCAAGGACACCTTGAGTATGGGTATCTGTAACGGTTGCCAATTGATGGCCGAACTCGAAGTGCTCTATCCCGAACATGAGGTGAAACATAAGATGGTATTCAACGACTCGCATAAGTTCGAATCCAACTTCGTTACGCTGGAGATCCCGAAAAACAACTCGGTGATGTTTGGTTCCCTGAGTGGATCGAAGATCGGTGCGTGGGTAGCTCATGGCGAAGGTAAGTTTGCTTTCCCGTATGAAGAAAAGCAATATAACGTGGTAGCTAAATATAACTACGAAGGGTATCCTGCCAATCCGAACGGATCGCCCTGGTCGGTTGCCGGCGTGGCTTCGGCCGATGGTCGCCACTTGTCTATCATGCCTCATCCGGAGCGCGCCGTGTTCCCGTGGCAGTGTGGCTATTACCCCGCTGATCGCCAGGCCGACGAAGTGACTCCGTGGATGGAAGCCTTCGTGAATGCCCGTAAATGGATTGAAGAGGCTGTTAAATAACCGCTCAAACAGATCGTAAAACCATAAAAAGGCTGTCCAAATAGTTGGACAGCCTTTTCTTTTTCCATTTTAATCACTCCCTTTGAATCGAATTACTTCACCTTAACAGCGATTTGCGTGGCGAACGAATGAATTCAGACACATCGCATTGGCCAGTACGCCTTTGATGTCGCTTCCCCGAGCCGCCCACTCATCGACCAATAGCAATAACGGCTTTTTCTCCGGATAGAGCGATTGAGCAATACGGATCTGTGCCGCAGCAGTGGTTATCTTTTCTTCGAAATCCATCGCCGCTTCGCCCATAAAGTTGTAATAGTCCGTAGAGATCTTTTCGCCCCAATGGAACTTTTTTCACAAACTCCCGGGAGAAACATTTGCTTTACCCCTTCGTAAACCCAAATTAGCCACTACAACATTTTGTTAGAAAAAATTGGTTACAAATCACAAATTGTAACCAATTTTTATTTTTTAGTAATTATTTTTAAACGCCAAAATCTATTAAAGCGGGGATTCAGGAATAACCATAAATAAAGTAATCGTATGAAAACACTCTACCCAAACCTCAAAAAAACAAAGGGGGCATGGCTTTCTTCAGCCATCCGCCATTTTCTCAAAGAGGAAAAAAGAAAGAGCCGCAACGCGGCAAAAACAGTATGCCTCATCTTACTGCTACTGCTAACGGGACAGGCGGTGAAGGCGCAGACTTCCTTTTATGTCCCCTATAATGTGGTGCATGGCACATTTTGGAATGAAAATTGCAATTTAAGTGATCTGAAACCATGGATTAGTCATCACGATATGGGAAAAGGTTTTATCGATATATTTATTCCCTATTATCACAATAAAGGGAATACACCTGACCATCGCCTTGAATCCGGAACACTCTACTTCACCAGTAGCAAAGCAGCAGGGAATTATCCAATTTGTACCATGTATGCTGAAGACAAAGATCATGAAGTGGATGGTAAGGGGGGGCAACGGTGGTGGTATCCCCAGGGGCATGATGATTATGAAAAAGTCTATGCGATGGATGTTACTGGGCGTTATGCATACCCTTTAAATCCAAATACAGAGGGTAGAATATATAACTATGAGGCTTCGATAACAGGTAACGGTCCTCGCCAGATCACTTTTGGTGTTATCCGTTGGTACTACTCCAGAAACCGGATGAATGATGTGTGTGGAATATATGTAACTATGAAAACAAGCGATTCCAAAGAGACAAGAACTTATCCTTTAGGGAATCTTACCTTCCCCACGATTCCTACACCGACGTTTGAATGTACTCTTGACCCAGAGAGGCCGGGGTATACGAAAGTGGTATATAACTACCCGCAAAATCCTATTGTTGGAAATACTTCTTTTTTAGTAAACTATGCGAACGAGACACCTATGGGAAATGGAAATCCCTTCTATATCCCGTGTGATACCGTGGCAGATCAGATTTTTTCTGTCTCATTCCGTCCCAGTGAGCCATATGCCTGGGCGCCTGCCCCTGATGGCTCTTATTGGGAGTCTTTTAAGATACCTGCTCAGATTTATCATCATCCGGAAGAATTTACGTTAGAATATGATCGCGAAAAGAGTATAGTGAATGTGAGCTGGTCTTTAGCGTCAACCCCAGTAAGCGCAGGGCGAGACTATATCAAAGGTGACCAGTTTGAGATAGAAAGAGCCGAAGATGAATCTTTTGAGTCCTCCACACAGGTAGGCCTAATTGATTTTAATGAAACGGTAGATAAGTACAGCCTACAGGATACCATTGGGCAATTTCCTCAGACGGGGGAATATTATTATCGGATCCGACGAACGCATACAGCGGATATCTGGCAGTGGAGGTATGCGCAAGAACGGACGTTGACTCTTGCCACGAATCATACCTCTATTGTATCAGCCGCAGCAACTTTGGGCGACGATGGAAAATCAATCCTTGTCACATGGAAGGAGGAGCCCGGTATCTGGTCGAAAGGATCCAAACTGATCTTACGAAAAATGACACGCTCAGGCACGACGGATATAGAATTGACCCAAAGGCAATTTTTGAAAGGGGAATACCTCGATGAAATGGTGCAAATGTGTAATGATTATTCCTATGATGTATTTATTGCTCCGGGTAACAGCTCTTACGCACAAGAAATACCCATCCGCACAGAAACGGTGACACCATACGAAGTGGGAACCATATCCGATCTCGTTGTCTCCAAGGGATATTTCCCCGACCGGGTAACATTACAATGGAAGGCAGAGGGTGTCTTTGATAATTATGTGATTAAGCGTGTCCGTTATGGCGGTGGAGAAGAGGTACAACTCGATGCGAAGATTGGAGATGTAGCCGATGGACTCTATTTATATGAAGACAAAACGGGGTCTGCCGGGGTCTATTACAACTACAAGGTCTACGGAATCACCAACTGTAGCGGTAATATCTACACCTCCAAAGATACCTTGGTCAGTATCGGGTTCAGAAGCCCGACAGGTTCGATCTATGGACAGGTGAGTTTTGAGAACGGGCAGGCGGTTCCGGGTGTCGACATCCTGCTCACCTCGGAGTATCTGAGCCTGGGTACCAGTATCTATTCCGACGGAAGGGAGGGGAGTTATTTACATGTGCCGCGCATGAATAACTCCATTTTCAACACAGACTTTAGTTTCCAGGCATGGATCCGTCCGGATGATGCGGAACCCAAAAATCAAATCCTGTTTGATAATGGGGAACGATATACCATTGGTTTTAACGAGGCGGGTGAGCTTTTCTTTAAGGTGGGAGATAACACCCTGAGCCACGCATTCGATTTCAGCGAAAAGACAGATATCTTTACCCATTTTACTTTCGTACACAACAGCGGAAGGGTACTGTTGTTTGAAAAAGACTCGCTGTTGGCCACCGTAACCGATGTGGCTATACCCAATACGATTCCACCCGATTTCTATCTGCTGGCCGACAAAAACAAAGGGAGACGCTTCAAGGGGAATATAGAAGAGGTGAGAATGTGGAAAGTGGCGCTCGACTCCGCACAGATAGCCAGGGATTATACCCGCCTGTTGGAAGGAGATGAAAGAGGGTTGCTGGCTTATTACCGGTTTGACGAGGCCATTACAGACGCTTTCTACGATATCTCTTTCCATGACGGGGATAGCTATCATGCCAATCATGGTGTTATTTACGGAGCCAGGCACTCGGAAAGGATCCCCACCTCGGCGCAACTGGCGTTGAAAGGGGTTACCAATGAACAGGGGAGCTATATGGTAAACGGAATTCCGTACACCGGAAACGGTACCACGTACACCATCACACCGCGGCTGAAGACGCATACCTTTAAGCCAACTTACGAGACACGCAAAATATCTTCGGACCAGAACAGTTTTAATGTCCACTTTGAGGATACGTACTCTTTCTCTGTTTCCGGTTATGTTTATTACAGCAATACGGATATCCCTGTACAGGATGTGATGTTCTATATCGATGGCAACCCGGCCAATGATGGCAAAGGTAATCTCCTGAAGTCGAAGAGTGACGGATACTTCAATATCCGGGTGCCGGCGGGTGAACACGAAGTAAAAGCCGTGAAAACAAACCATGTCTTTGAAAAAGAGGGAAAGATCACCAATATCGACGGAACGGATGTGCTTTACGACAGAGATATTATCTTGCAAGAGGCTATTTATGACTCGACCCGGGTCAGAGTGGTCGGTCGGGTAGCCGGCGGCCCTGTACAGGAAGCCTATCCGTTAGGGCACTCCCTGTCGACCAATAATCTGGGAGAGGTCATCAAGATAGAAATGAAATATATAAACGACCAGAAACGGCTTGTACTTGGAAAAGACTCTACAATAGTCAATACACATCCCGTCGGGAAACTGGATCAAGAAGCAGGCAAGGAACCGAAGAAGACAGAAGTCTCTTTTGGAGCAAGCATGATAACAATAAATCCGGATAAGGAGACGGGAGAATTTATGGTTGACCTGATACCGGAGAAGTTCTCTATACGAAACACCAGCGTGACAGGACACGGAAGTCTCCATGAAAATGCCATAGAAATGGATTTAACAAATGCGTTTTTTGAGGAATATTCGCTACGGGAGTATGCGGACAGCTTAGAGCTTACACCCGATACCGTCCGATACAATTACGCGCATCAGATCATCAAACGGGTCGATCCGATTATTGAGATTATTGAGACCAAACACAAACAGGCACTGGATCACTTTGGAGAAAGCAGGATTCAGGTAAATATGGAAGGCAATAGCTATCAGGATGTGGCGGTGTATGATGAGGGGTATCTATTCGGATTTCCTGTATATGTAAAAGCAGTCACCTATCATCTGCAGGCAAGTGTTTTTGAGCAGTATGATTATTATAATATAAATGAAGTAAAACAAAGGGAAGACAGGGTTCCTTCCCAGGATGGGATACTGAAATTCACTAATAACCTTACAGAAAAAGGCGCCCCTACAGAAGCGGCGAATCAGGTGAAAATTGACTCTACAGGGATAGCTTACTACTCTTTTATGGCCGGAAATCCGGATTTGGGATCCGGCATTAAAACCTTGCAGGCTTCCGTTTCTATCGGCAGTAAAGAGATCCCCTGGGAGGATGGAAAAGGAATAAGTGCGATTATTATTGGAGGTGTGGCCAATGGAACACGTTTTGTTACAAAGGGACCGGATATTATTGATTTTGTATTGCGTGATCCACCGGGATCAAATAGCTATGCATATCTGGAAAAAGGATATACCACAGCTAAGACTACCTCCTATAAAACACATGCAGAGGAGCAAATACAAATCGGAGGGTACAAGAACCTGGGTGTTAAGACAATTACGTGGACAGGTGTCGGTGGAGGAGGGGCTGTTAGCACAGAAGTCATCTTAGAGAACACCATCTCTGGTTATGAGAATTTCACCTTTGAAGGAGACTTTAGTACAACGGAGACTACCACCTACACCACCCTTATCCAAACAAGCGCAGAATCCGACTTTGTCGGAGCGGATGGTGACCTTTATATTGGTAAATCAGTCAATATCAATTACGGATCGTCTGAAAATATTACGATTGTCCCTGATTCTATTTATCAGAAATATAGTGCAGAATATACACTACTCATGAGTAGTAACGACAATAAATACCGCTTGGTAAACACTAAAGGAGTTGCACTCGGACAAACTTATGCGACCAATTTCATCTATCCGCAAGTTTTTTTGGAAGAGGTGATGATTCCAGAGTTGGAACGTGTAAAAAGATCGCTTTTGAGGAATGATTTTAGCAATGCTACTGAAGCGGCACAATACGCCATAGCAAACCGTGTGCAAGTCTATCATTCGCTGGTTAATTCTGATCATGAAAACTATGGGGAAGATGCATATTACTTATTCCTCTCACACGACCGCGATAACGGGATTGATTCCGTAAAGATGTACAATGAAAGTATTCGTTTATGGAAGAAAGCGATGGCTGACAATGAAAAAGATAAAATAGAAGCGCTTAAAAAGAGCAAGAATGTAACGAACTATTCGATACATGCCGGATCGCAGCTTGAATTCAACAAAGTCTTTGAATATGTAGACAAGAATACCTATTCTTATAGCATCACGCTGGGAACAGAGATGGCTTTTGCTACGGGTTTCCAATTTGGAGGAAGCGGATATGTTGCCAAGATCGATATAGCAGCAAACGTAGCACAAACATTTGGAGATGAGACTGCGGAGGCAAATAGCACTAAAACGGGATTTGTTTTGGCGGAAAGCGAAAGCAGCGATTACATCAGTGTAGATGTAGCCGAAGTAAATAATCGGAAAGAACTGGAAGCAATATGGGAAGAGCGCTACCGATCATCGTATGGGAGTGGCAGCGATGCGGATAAGATAAAAGAAGAATTTGTACAGGAGAAATTAGCCTCATCTATTGGCGGATATGTCTTTGCCCTTAAGGGAGGAGCCACTTCATGCCCTTATGAACCGCAATATATAACAAAATACCACGAACCGGGTACCGCTATCGGGCAGTCGACCGCCCGTATTGAAGTTCCGAAAATGTCTATGCCCGTTTCCCTTATTACGGATGTACCGGAAACACGCAAGGCTGTGTTTACCCTGGAACTGAAAAATGAATCGGAAACGGAAAATGACGGATGGTATGTGTTGAGATTAGTCGAGGAAAGCAATCCGCACGGAGCGCAGCTGTTTATCGACGGAACCCCGTTGGGTAACGGACGGGCATTCTTTGTCAAATCGCGAGAGACGCTGACAAAAACGCTTGAAGTAGGGAAAGGCGCCGTAAATGAGTATGAAAACCTTGTTTTGTCATGGGAATCGCAATGCGACAGTAAGAACAACGACCGAGCTACTTTCTCGGTTCACTTCGTAACCTCCTGTTCCTATGTAGAGATCAATTCTCCCCGGAATAACTGGGTGGTCAATACGGAATCTCCGACGGAAACTATCGATGGAACGGATAGATACTACCTGCCGATTACGATTGACCAGTATGACGTGAACTTTGAGAACTTCCATCATATAGAGTTCCAGTATAAACTCTCTTCTGAGAGCGATAAAGAATGGACTACGGTGATGGAGTTCTTCCCCGACAGTGCTTCTTACAAAGAAGCTGTGAGTTCAGGCTCAAACTCAGAGAAGTACGTTTTCTCGGGAGGAAGTATCAGTGGAAAGTTTGTGGTGGACGGATTGGTAGATCAACGATATGATCTTGCGGCGGTAAGCGTATGCCGCCGAGGCAATCAATACATACCGACGGTGTCGGCTATTCACAGCGGCATCAAAGACACCCGCCGTCCGAGCTTGTTTGGCAGCATACAGCCTGCCGACGGGGTA
Source organism: Parabacteroides sp. PFB2-10 (assembly GCF_029893085.1). Classification (GTDB taxonomy): domain Bacteria; phylum Bacteroidota; class Bacteroidia; order Bacteroidales; family Tannerellaceae; genus QVMG01. Next base: position 223,396 of record NZ_JARXWI010000001.1, on the reverse strand, counting down.
TTGGATCCGAATGATGAAGTGAAACTGACATTCAACGAAGAGATTATTGAAGGATATATCAACCCAACCAACTATAGTGTGAAAGGCATTCAAAGCGGTACCACCCTTGGACACGATGTATCCATTGAGTTCGATGGCATAAACGATTACCTCTATACGGAGGCGACTCGCAACCTGACCGGGAAAGACCTTACCATTGAGATGTGGATATACCGCGACGGCACGCAAAACGGTACCCTCTTCAGTCATGGAGACCAGAATAATTCATTCGAGATCAGCCTGCTCGCTTCCGAAAAGCTGGAGGTACGGATAGGCAATCAGACATACCTCAGCCAGTCCGACCTGAAAAAAGAGACGGGTATGTGGGAACATATCGCTGTCACCTATCAGGCAGCTACCGGCAATTTAGACGTGTATCACAACTGGACAAATGTGATCAACACGCAGGCTTCGGAAGCCTATGCTGGCATGGGCATATTTGAAGTCGGGCGCAGCATGAAACAGGGCGGCAACTATTTCAAAGGCAAGATGCACGAATTGCGTATATGGGATCGCGTATTCAATGATACGCGTCTGCAGACCAATGCCCACATCAGCTTCTCCGGTGCGGAAAGCGGCTTGCTCGCTTATTACCCGATGGATGAAGGAAAAGGCAAATTGGCATTGGAAAAGGTCAGAGGAGCGAACGCCTTTGTAGAAGCCGCTTGGAATACACCGGCAGGCAAATCGATTGCCCTCGATGGCACCAACTATGTGACGATCAATACAGGCGCTGCTATCATCACGCCGGAAATGGATTATACGATCGAATTCTGGTTCAAAGGCGAACCGGGTCAGCAGAACGCTGCTCTTGTTTCCAACGGAAGAGGAGATTCGGGTGATTGGGACGATGATCCGAATAATCTGCAGCCATCCGACAGGCTATTCTTCTTAGGCTTTGAAAACGGAGTGCTTACCTTTAAGAATAAGCGGAGACCATTCACCGTGAACAATAAGAACCTGCTCGACAACAACTGGCATCACCTGGCTGTTTCCGTGAAACGTATAGCCGGCAGGGCGCAGATCTATATCGACGGGGTATTGGCTACCTACTTTGATGCAACTGAGCTGGGTAGCATCGACGATGCCTCCATGGTGCTTGGCGCGCGGCGCTACCGGTCGATCGGCGGCGAAGTGGTCGATATGCACTTCAAAGGACAGATCGATGAGTTCCGTTTGTGGTCGCTCTATAAAGATGAGAAACTGGTAGACTACAACAACAATGTCATGATGGATGGAACCGAGATCGGGCTCCTGGCCTATTATCCTTTTGAGAAACTGGTATTAGGGCAGGTCGGCTATGAGAATCATTTCACATTAGAAGACAGAAAAGTGAATTCATCCGCCGGCGAAGCTCAGGCTACCGGCAATGTCTCTTCCATTGAGTCCGCACCTATCAAGCCTTTGCGCAATGAGCTCAAACTGGACTTCCTGACCGTTGTCAACAAAGACGCGCTTATTCTGTATCCGAATCCGGCAACCACCCGTTGGGAAGACTTTGAGAGAACAACGCTCACCTTCAGCCTCGATAATCTTGCCATACGCGACCTGAACGGGAATAAAATGAATTCGCCCATCAGTTGGACGGTCTTTGTCAACCGCAGCCAGCTCCATTGGACGGAAAAAGAACTGGTGTTTGTCATAAACGAGTTCGAACCATTGGAATTCACCGCACGGATTGCCAACTCAAGCGGTTCGGTCGAGCGCTATACGATCGAGAATCTACCGACCTGGATGAAAGCGAAACCATCCGAAGGAACGATCGATCCGAAAACCGAACAGCCCATCACCTTCACAATTGCTCAGGGACTGAACGTCGGAACCTACGATGAAGTGATCTACCTGCGTAGCGAAAACAATGTAACCACTCCGCTTCCGGTGACCATCCGTGTGATGGGCGAGAAACCCGACTGGAGCGTTGACCCGGCCGACTTCAAGTATAATATGGCTCTCTATGGCAAGATGCGTTTCAACAACATCTTCTCTTCCGACAAAGACGACATGCTGGCGGCCTTTATCGACGGGGAATGTGTCGGGGTGGCCAACTCGGTCTACTTAGATGAACTGGATATGTGGTATGCCTTTATCAGCATCTATTCCAACGAGGTGCAACACGAAGCTGTTGAATTCCGTATGTGGGATGCAAGCACCGGGCAGATCTACCTCGGTGTGCCGGATACACCGATCGCCTTCAGAAACGATAAGATATACGGCTCACCACGCACTCCGGTGATCATTGATGGAGAGAATATGCTCTACCAGAATATAACGCTCAACAGGGGCTGGAACTGGATCTCATTCAACGTACAGAGCGAATCGATGGCCAACGTGAATAACCTATTGACACGCAAAGGCTGGACCTCGTCCGACCTGGTGAAACAGGAAGAGATTGGCTTCGATATATTCACGCAAAACGAAGGATGGATCGGCGATATATCCGATAATGGCGGGTTCACCAACATGACCATGTATAATCTTAAAACAGAGAAAACGCGGACAATTTCCCTGCTCGGCTCGCCTGTCGACGTGACGAAGACTCCGATCACTATCCGGGGAAATCGCTGGAATTACATCAGCTACCTGCCTACGGTGAATATGTCGGTCAACGAAGCCCTGGCGGATTATGACGCGCGGGAGAACGATATTGTCAAATCGCAGAACAGCTTTGCCATGTATGCCGGCAATATCGGTTGGATCGGTAGCCTGTCGTATATGGAATCCGGAAAAGGATATATGCTTTACCGGGAACACAGTTCCGACCATTCGTTCCGCTATCCGCGCAATGCCGGTTCGCTCAGCCAATTGCGTTCGGCTACGGACGAGGAATACCGCTATGCCGATAATATGACTGTCGTAGCCCGTATTGTAGGGGGTGCCGAGGCAATGCCTGGCGACAAACTGGTAGCGTTCATCGATGGCAACGACCGTTCCCGCTCTGCGGTATTGGACGACGATCTGTTCTTCCTGACGATTCCGGGCGATGAAAGCAGTCCTATCTTCTTCGCCCTCGAGCGCAACGGCAAAGTTATCGCCCGCACCTATAGTCCACTGTTCGACTACGGCAAGGACAGAAGTATAGGGACGATCCGGGAACCGCTGGCTTTGAGCTTCGCGACCGACCAGCAGGCAACGCTCTATCCGAATCCGTTTGAAGATCAGCTGAACATCGTATTGCGAATAGACGAACCATCGGATGTGGAAATGGCGATCTATAATCTGACCGGACAGAAGGTGCATGCCTGGCCAAAACAGGCGTTTTCACCGGGCGAACACCATCTCGTATGGCTTGCCGACAATCAGGTCAGCGGCATGTTCATCGTAAGGATAACGATCAACAATCAGCCGGCCACCTATAAAGTGATTAAAAAATAATAAAACATATTGGTTATGAGACACCTGAAACTTATTATAGCAGTCCTATTTTTAGGGATTTTCAACTGGAATTGCGGCAGCAAAGACGATTATCCCACCTATCCACGTCCGAACTGGGAGCTGTCCGGTCTTCCGGGTACCTACTCCGCGAGTATGATTATCGTGATGTCGCTGCCCGATCACCTGGCAAAGAACGAGGGCGATACGGATCTTATTGGCGCTTTCATCGGGGAGGAATGCCGGGGAGTGGCCACCGTGAAAAAGTATGATGGGAAAAACCTCTACTTCCTATTGATAAAAGGAGACGCGGCCGAGCAGAATAATGTTTTTATCCGCTACTATTGCGGAAAAAATTCCTATATGTATGCTTCCCAAAACTCCATCCCGTTTGTGATCGACAATGTGCATGGGGATGCCGATACCCCCTTTATCCCCGACTTTGTCCCGATGGAATAAGGCTTCTCACGATTCAGACATTTCGTAAAAACGTAAACAAACGTTAATTTGCCCTTTACCGACGAAATGCAAAATTTACGATTTGTAATTTTGCCCCTACTTTACGCGCAAAAAAGCAGGACTTTGAAGACAAACTCCCGGGAGAAACACTTTTTAACGTATGAGATTGTAAGTAAAACGGCTGTTTTACTTACAATCGATATTTTAACATTTTAGTGATGGGGGTGCGAAAATGCACGGTGATATCTCCTTTTTTTACCGATAGCTTTCGGCAAACTCTCTGGAGATGTAGTTGTCGTAGCTTTTGCAGGCTTCGGTGGCGAAGTCGATGGCGCAGCGCATCACGTTAGCCTCTGTCTCTTTGTCGAGGTGATCGAGGTTGTCGCGCGTGACATTGTATTTCAATAATCCATAGATAAAGCCGGCGTTGAAGTTGTCGCCTGCCCCTACCGTACTCACCGGAGTGATGCACGGCGCCGGGAAATGCTGTCGGCTGTTTTTGGAAAAGATCGTCACGCCTTGGGATCCATGTGTGCAAATCAACCGCTCGCAATAGAAGCGGATATGTTGTTCGTAGATCTGTTCCATATCTTTTTCCCCGTAGAGCCAGAAAAAGTCTTCGTCTGATCCACGCACAATATCGGCAAACTCCAGGTTCTCGATCAGGGTCGGACGCACTCGGAGCGCTTCGTGGGCATGGGGTTTGCGGAAGTTAGGGTCGTAATAAATGATGGCTTTCCTTTCCCGGGCATATTGCAGAAACTCCGCTACCTTTTCGCGGACAGTCGGGTTGAGGGCATAATAGGAACCGACGATAAAGATATCGTTCTCATGGATCGTCGGATAACCAACGTCCAGGCGTTGTGCCGGATAGTCTTTGTAGACCATATAAGAGGCATTTTGCTCTTCGTCTAAGAAAGCCAGCGCCAAGGGGCTTTTCCCATCCGGATAGGTGTCGATAAACTCGGTGGAAAGGCCGTTTTCTTGCATGAAGCGGCGGATGATATCGCCTATCGGATCGTTTCCCAGTTCGCTGATAAAACAGAGAGGCACCCCCATGCGGGCGAGGGAAACAAATCCATTGAAGACTGTCCCACCCGGAATGGCTCGGTGGGGCTGATCGTCTTTAAAGATGATATCGAGGATGGTTTCACCAATCCCAATGACTTTGCGCATAGAAGATAATGTAAGCGGGGTTATTCTTTTTCGCTTTGCTCGCGGCTCTTTGAGCCCAGGTAGCCGCCATGATGGCGTTTGGCGTAGTCGCGGTTAGAGAAACCAATGCGGCGCATGGTTCCGACCACTAAGATGTCGCCGATCACCGTCATCACGGTGGTCGATGTCGTAGGCGCTAACCCGAGAATACAAACCTCTGCAGGGTTGCCGGTAGGCAGGCAAACGGTTGCCTTTTCGGCCAACGGACTGTCGGGGTTGCCGGTGATAACAATGAATTTAATGCCCGGGGCAATGCCGCGTGCGAGTTCTACCAATTCCAGCAGTTCGCGTGTTTTCCCCGAATTGGAGAGGACGAGCATCAAGTCGTTGGGGCGTACGATACCCAGGTCGCCATGTTGTGCTTCGCTGGGGTGAAGAAAGAAAGAGGGAGTACCGGTGGAACTGAATGTGGTGGCAATGTTCATGGCTATTTGGCCGGCTTTCCCCATACCACTGGTGATCAGTGTGCCTCCTTTTTCATGCACATGTTCCAGAATAAGGGCTACCGCTTCTCCATAGCCTTCGACTACCGGGATGTTGCGCACGGCTGTCGCTTCCTGATCCAGTATTTTGGCGATTTCTTCTTTAGTCATAACACTTCGTTTTTGCCACAAAAGTAGGGATTTCTCTTAGGATAACAGCCACCGGTCGGCTTTTTTCTTTTGTCTGACTAATTATCGTATCTTTACGCCCTCAATTAAAAAAAATCCAATGCACTATCACATACATCAACTTCCGAACGGTCTCAGGGTGGTTCATCTGCCGATGGAATCGCCGGTTTTCTATTGCGGATTTGCCATCAACGCCGGGACACGCGACGAGCGTCCGGGCGAATTTGGGCTGGCTCATTTCGTGGAACATATGCTGTTTAAAGGAACGGAGAAGCGCAAGTCCTGGCATATCCTCAACCGCATGGAATATGTCGGAGGCGAATTGAATGCCTACACCACCAAAGAGGAGACGTTTATTTATTCCGCTTTTATGGAAGAACATTTCAGTCGTGCCTTTGAACTATTGTCCGACCTGGTGTTTCATTCTCAATTTCCGGCGCAGGAGATCGAAAAAGAGGTAGATGTTATCCTGGACGAGATCAACTCGTATGAGGACAGTCCTTCGGAACTAATCTATGACGAGTTTGAGAATCAGCTCTTCAATGGTCATGCCCTGGGACATCATATCCTGGGCGACGAGGCTTCGCTACTCTCTTTCCGCCCGGAAACAGGCCGTTCTTTCCTGTCGCGTTATTATGTGCCTTCCAATATGGTCTTCTTTTCGATGGGCAGGCGTCCGTTTGCGAAGATACTGAAAGAGGTGGAAAAGGCGTTGTCGGACATCGTTCTGCCGGGAGAGGTACTTAACCGAGAGGCACCGCCCTATATCGCTCCCTACCATAAAAAGGTGGCAAAAGATACCCATCAAGCACATGTCTTGATAGGGAGCCGTGCTTTCAATATGTTTGAAGAGAAAAGACTTTCCCTTTTTCTATTGAATAATATATTAGGAGGGCCGGGCATGAACAGCCGCCTGAATGTTTCTTTGCGCGAGAAGAACGGCCTGGCTTACAATGTGGAGTCGAGCATTATCTCCTATACCGACACCGGATTGGCGAATATCTATTTTGGAACCGATCCCAAAAACCTGGAGAAGTCGCTGCGCTTGGTGCATAAAGAGTTGGAGAAACTCTGCCAGGTGAAACTCACCAGTTCGCAGCTCTCCGCTGCCAAAAAGCAGGTGATCGGGCAAATGGGCGTGTCGAGCGACCACAAAGAGGGGGTATTCCTTGGTTTTGGGAAAAGCTTTCTGCATTATAACCGCTATGATACGCTGAAAGAGGTGTTTGCCAAGATCGAGAAGATCACTGCCGAAGAGATCCTGGAAGTAGCCAATGAGGTGTTTGGCAAAGAGAAACTCTTTAGTTTGATTTATCAGTAGTCGCGAAGCGGCTGACAAATTCCTGCAACTCTGTAAAGAAAGGGTGGAACACATCCCATAGTTCCATTTCATGTTCCTGAAGGTATTCGATTGCTTCTGAAGGAGAAACCGTGATGCGGTGTACCCTGACCATGATCTCTAAGGCCTCTTTGATACCCTCCCGGCTGGCGTATTTATATAGGCGGTTGGTCAGGATAAAGTGCCACATAAAACGTTTAAAGCGATCCGGAAGCCAACGGCGGTGGCGGATCAGGGTGAAATAAAAGCTCCTGGCGAATCGTTTCAGGGGGATATCCGAAAACGTATCGAACCGGGAAGCCAACAGATAGTCGAAATAGATATCGAGTAATACGGCAGAATAGCGTCCGAAATGGGGGCGCATCTGCTGGATCATGGCTTTGACGGCCGGATGGTTGTCGGTAAAATCGTCGATGGCCCGGTGCAGTAGGATGCCGTTTGTGATAGCCGGTGGATAGTTTTTATAGGAACTGCCTTTCACCGCATCGGCAAAAAAGTTTCCAAGCTGCACTTTCTTGTCAGCACCGGAAAGGAAGATATGAGCCAGGTAGTTCATGTTTGTGAAACAAATACAGCCCGCAAATGTACATTAAATATTTAAAAGCCTTCCCTACTTGAAGGGGATACAATCTTTTTTCCTATGTTTGTATGTCACTAAATCAAATTGTTATGAAGAAATTAGTATCGATAGTCGGGCTATTCCTATTGCTTTGTTGCGCCGGATTTTCCCTGCACGCGCAGACCATTCAACCCAGAGAGAAAACCATTTCGGATGCAGTCGAATCCATCTCATCTGCTAATATGTACACATTGGTAGAGGAGCTGGTGGGTTTTCATAACCGCAATAACCTGAGCAATACAACGCATCCCACCCAGGGAATCGGGGCGGCTGGTCATTTTCTTTTTGAGAAGGTTTCGTCTTATATTCCCCAATCTAACGGGCGACTAAGCGTTGAGAAGGTCGATTACACGGTTGGAGGAGCGAATACTCGCTTAGACAGGGATGTTCATTTGCAGAATATTGTCGCGACGATCAAAGGCTATGATGCCACCGACAACCGGGTGATTGCGCTGTTGGCGCATTACGACAACCGCAACGGGCAAGAGAACGACACCATCCGGTATGCTCCCGGAGCCAATGACGACGGCAGCGGGGTGGCTTGTCTGATGGAGATCACCCGTATTCTTTCCCGGATAGAAGTTCCCATTACCGTTAAATGTATGTTCCTCTCCGGTGAAGAACATGGATTATACGGAGCGCAACACATGGCAGGGCTGGCAGAAAAAGAGGGCTGGAACCTGATTGCCGTACTGAATAATGACATGATTGGCAACTCCGATGCCAGCGAAACGCATACGCAGACCAACACCGTTATCCGTGTATTTTCTGAAAATATACCGGTGGTCGAAACGGAAGAAATGCGTAAAACACGTGTGTACAATTCGGCCGAAAACGATAGTCCTTCCCGTCAGCTGGCGCGTTATGTCAAAGAGGTGGGCGAACGTTATGTCGATAATATGCAGGTGAAGCTTATCTACCGCAATGACCGCTTCGGACGGGGTGGCGACCATACTCCCTTTGCCCGGAAAGGATTCTCTGCTGTCCGGATATGTGAGGTCAATGAGAATTACGACCGTACTCATCAATACGTGCGGGAAGAGAACGGAATCAAATACGGAGATGAGATATGGGCTATCGACTTTGAATATGTCAGGAAGAATACGGGCGTCAACCTGGCTTCTGTCCTGAACATGGCTCTGGCTCCCGATGTTCCCCGGAACGTTAAGCTGGATGCTTCCGGCCTCACCAATTATTCCGAAATAAGCTGGGAAGCCCCTTCGCAAGGGAAACAACCGGATGCCTATTATGTATTGATCCGCGAAACCGACCAGTCGCAATGGCAAAAGAAAATCCTTGTTCGCGACACCCGCATCAAACTCCCCTACAGCAAAGACAATTACTTCTTTGCCGTTCAAAGCGTAGATGCGGAAGGGCATGAAAGCCTGGCGGTCTTTGCGGAAGGGAAAAGGTAAGCGGAATGTCTTCGGCTACCAGGCATCTAATTTATCTTTCAGATCGGGAAAGGATTCTTTTCGGAAGACAGGGTTTTTCACTCCCTTGCGTTTCTGCATCAGGTAGTCATCCAACAGGCGGAAGGCCTGCTTGCCCAACAGGAGAATAGCCACCAGGTTGCAGGCAGCCATCAGTGCCATCGTTACATCGGCCAGGCTCCATGCCAGCTCTAAGCTCGACAAGGCGCCAAAAAGCACCATCGCGCCCACCAAGATCCGGTAGATATACAAGACGGAACGCCGGGAGGTAAAAAAGCGGATGTTCGCCTCTCCATAATAATAGTTGCCGATAATACTGCTGAAGGCAAACAAAAGGATCGCCACGGCAACGAAAATGCTTCCGCTACTGCCTATTTCGCTGGTCAATGCTGTCTGTGTCAATTCGATGCCGTTGAGCGAACCATCCAGCGGAGCCTGACTAAAGAGGATGATGAACGCCGTACAGGTGCAGATCACTAAGGTATCGGTGAAAACACCCAAGGCCTGGATCAGCCCCTGCTTGACGGGATGGGAGACGTCGGCTGTGGCGGCGACATTGGGTGCCGACCCCATGCCTGCCTCGTTGCTGAAGAGTCCCCTTTTTATTCCTTGCATCAAGGCGGCGCCTATTCCGCCTCCGGCCAGCTGTTCCCAGCCAAAGGCGCTATCAATGATCAGCCTGATGACTGCGGGAAGTTCCGTGATATGCAAAAGAACAACACCCAAGGCAAGGATAATATAGCCTACTGCCATCACGGGCACCAAGATACTGCTCACCTTGGCAATCCGCTGGATGCCTCCAAAGATAATAAATAGCGTAGCTATTGTCAGTACAATCCCCATCGTTGTCGGATCTGCCCCAAAAGCATTCGCCCAGGCTGCACAGATCGTATTGCTTTGTACCGAATTGAAGGCAAAGCCAAAGGTGACACAGATCAATAGAGAAAAGAGGACGCCCATCCAATGTTTGCCCAATCCGTACCGCATATAATAGGCCGGACCACCGACAAAGGAGTCCTTGCCCCGTACCTTATAGAGTTGCGCCAGCGTCGATTCAATAAAGGCACTGGAAGCTCCAAACAGGGCGATCACCCACATCCAGAATACCGCCCCGGGGCCGCCCACGGCAATCGCCGTGGCCACTCCTGCCAGGTTACCGGTGCCGACACGGCTGGCCAGCGACACGGCGAAGGCTTGAAAAGAAGAGATATGCTTCTCGCCCTTTTTTTTGCTTCCCGAGTCGGCCAAGAGGCGTACCATCTCGCCCAGCATGCGAAACTGCACAAACCGTGTGCGTAGTGTAAACCAAAGCGCACAACCCAAAAGCAGCCCAATCAGGAGATAGGTCCAGAGAAAGTCGTTGATTCCGTTAATCCAGCTACCAAGATGTTCCATAAATAGTATTTTCGGTTTAAAGCCTTACAAAGATATTATCTTCCGGCAGATCACAAAAAAAGCCGCCCCGGAAAGGGACGGCTTTTCTATTTCGTTAGAATATATCCGCTTATTGGATCAGACCAGAGAAGGCTGAATCAGCAGCATATTTAGCAAATTCCAGGTCAAGAGCAGCTTCTTTCTTCAAAGAAGGATCTTTCGCGATAGCGGCTCTCAGGCTGCTAACCACACCTGCAGAGTTGTTTGTGCGTGAAGCAACCACTGCTTTCAGGTAGTCGGTAACGGCGTCCGGAGTAGCTACGGCGTTCAGCGTTTGCTGTGCTTTGCTATAATCTTTTACCATGATCTGTGCCAAGGCAGCATTGTTGCTCTTGATTGAACCGAAAGAGTTCACCGCTTTCGCATATTCGCCTTGTTCCAGGTAAAGAACACCTAAGGCTTCGCTCAGTTCAGCTACACCTGAAGCGCTACCCAGCAATTGTTGTGCTTTTGCTTTGTCGCCTTTTGTCAACGCGATCAAACCTAAGTTCATGTTTGCTTCCGGATTGCTCTTTACGGAGTTTGCTTTGTTGAACATCTGTTCTGCCTGAGCCAGGTCGCCAGCAGCGAAACGCATCATACCGATGTTGTTCCATGTGCGGTAGTCGTTTGCATACAGTTCGCTTGCTTTCTTATAGATTGCTTCTTTTTCAGCTGCGTTGTTGGTCAGCGTAGCTGCATAAAGAATTTCTTCTACAGTCAGTTCTCTTGGGTTGCTCTTCGCCAATGCGCTGATTTCGTCGTCTGATTTACCGATGATTTCGATATTAGCAGTCAAACGAGAACGACGCAGTTGCGGCAGGATTTCGTCTGCCAATACGCTGAATACAGAAGAGATATTCTTGATTTCCTGTTCGCGACGTTCTGCATCAGTGTACATAGAAAGAACACGCAATACCAGATCTTTGTCCTGAATGTTTGATTTAGAAACCAATTCCTGGAATCCGTCCCAGTCCTGAGCGGTGTAACGAGCGTCAACAGGCACGTCTACTTTTGCTCTCTTCAATTCCCTGTCTAAGTATCTTGATGTGTTAGCTTCACGTCTTTCTGCCAGGCCTGTGTTCAGTTTCACACCACCATCAGGAGATGCGTAAGCAGAAATTTCGATAGCTACATTCTGGTTAGGCGCTTCGTCGGCATTCTTTACTAAGTTTTTCCAGTCGGCAATGTCTTGTTTGTTCAATTCTTTTGAACGCAATTCAGCCTGTTGGATAAGGAACATGATGTTAGCATCGTGTGCTTCCTTGATGATACGCTGGAACTTGTCGGCACCAATCGCTGCAGAAGCCGTACCGGCATCCGCCAAAGCAGAAGTAGCCAACACGCCTTCACCGATCTTCACGTCCGGCAATTGGATTGTTTTGTTTTTGATTTTAGCGTCGAATGTCAGGTAAAGTTCAGATTTTTTCATCTCCGGTTTGTAAGCAAACTGGGTACGCATGGTTACGTTTCCACCAGCTTTTTGCGGAATCACCTGATTGTTGCCGCTTACTTTTTCTCCCTGATACGTGAAGGCGTCGCCCCATGCTTCGCCACCGGCATAACGTAATACCGGCGTAACGGTTACGGTTGCATTTTTGTTAAACCATTTAGCTGGGAAAGTGGCATTGATAGTTACCGGAACTTGTCCGCCAATAGCTTCCAGCGGTTGCGGTTCCGCTTTGATGTACTCACCGGCTAACGGTTTCAACTTGCCCGAGCAGGAAGAAAGAGTCAGAATGGCTGCCAATGTGAATAATGGCAATAAGATTTTTTTGTTCATAATTCGATGTAAGTTTAAATGTTACTTTATATTAAATATTTACATGCATAGTGTGTTTCTCATATCTGCGTTTAGCCCTTCATTGCACAATATCAGCAACATGCAAAACTAAACTTTTTTTTTGTTATGAATAGCAAATAAGGTATAAAATCTTTCTATTTTGATTAAAATAACACCTTCTTTACCGTCCAACTGTTATTGAATGTTATTTTCAGTAGATGAATGCCCGGAGAATAAGAATTTAAGGGGATGGATTCATGTTGATTGCGCAAAGAATAAGTCTGCAAAATACGTCCCTGTATGTCCATAATGCAGAGTTCCCCCTGGTTGATCCCGTCCGGCAAAAACAAATATAATTGGCGGCGGTCGGCACTCAATGAAACCAATACCTGATCATTGGGCTCGGTGGTCTGGTTGCCACTTCCTTCTCTCTTTTGAATCACCGGATCGACAAACAGGGAGGTGGCCATCGCTTTGTTCGGATGTGCCGTAGCTTCTATCCAGACGTTGTCATAGAAAAGCCAGGCCGTATTCTTGTGATTCTCCTTCGCCGGCAGATTATAGGCAGTGAAATAGACCTTTTCAGGAGCTGACTTAATGCAATAACCGATATAGAAGCGATCTGTCACCTTGATCGGTTCCGCGAACCGGACAAAGGTTTCCTGCGCCCGGTTCAGGTTTTTTTCTCTTTCGGTAAAGGCATCACTTGCTCTGTCCCAATCCTGATAGGTGGGCCGAAAAGTCTCCTTATGCAAAAGTTCCCCGGGTTTGTCCGTTCCGCCATACAGATGAATCTCCACTTCAAGCTCTTCATAACCAGCCCCTACGGAAGGCGTCAATAGATAAACACCATGCACGAAGGATGCCCCCGGATCATCGTAGGCTTCCACATAGACAGAGGCGTTATACGAGTTGTTGCCGAATAACGGTTCTTTTCCATTCGAATCGGGCGTTGTAGCCATTTCCAGCTCCTCCATAAACCCGCTATTTTTCACATTACTCAGGCGGATGCAAACCTCCGATTCGTTATATGGGTTCAATCCGTCCCATTTTGAGACTTCTTTCCCCGAGGGGTTAAGCCAATGTTTCAGTTGCAGAAAGGCCTCCTCATCTGACTCCCAGGATGTATGAAAGGCATAAAAATAATCGCTCTCAGGCTTTGCGCAAGTCGAACTTCCTCCCGTCAAGGCACCGATAATAGCCCCTTCACCATCGAATAACGGGGAGCCCGAAGAACCACCCGCCGTGCTTCCAACAGTCCATCTACTCACAAACCAATGGGCGTCGGGGACAAAGAAATTGCCTTCGTACGATCGCAGTGTTAGTTCGTCATCAAACCAGTTATATCTTTTCAACGAAGCCTGTGGATGGTGAATATTAAAGTAAGGCCCTTCCGGCTGTTCGGCTATATTCCACCCCGCGTAATAGGGCTGATAATAGGCCGGTGGGGTCTCTACTAATTGCAACAAAGCCATATCGGTATCCTCGTTCATCGCCACCAGTCGGGTGGAGGCCATCGACTGCTCCTCTGCCGCACGCACAATCGTTTGGCAAAGCGGACTATTGTAATTGAAAAAAGTAACGATTGTACCGGCCTGTACATGAAACGCCTCGGGATCCGTAATTTTAAAATTATTATTAATACAATGGGAGGCCGTCAACAGATAGGGTTTGCCATCATTTTCCGTGTTGTTTATCATCACCCCTGTGCAATAACGTTGTCCATCGATAATCAATAATACGACGCTTCGCCCCAGTTCGTCCGTCAAGACCGGATCATCGGGCAGGCAGGCCAAAGGCGGCATGCAGCTATTGTAGTTTAGGTCGGTCGTGGGTTCTTTGTCGCGCAACGAGCGATAGGCATGATTGACCTCCCCGACGCGTAGTATGCCGTTGAAGGGCGCATCGGCAGGCTCCTGGTATTCCACAATAATTTCGTCGCCATCGACCGGTGAAACCGGCAAAATACGCAGATCGGAATTGTTTTGATGCGTAAAAGCCCCCAGGATATGCGTCTGATTTTTGTTGTAAAGAAAAAGGCGGGCGCCCGGCGGTATCTCGAACTCGGAGAAAAGCAGATTGATGGAATAGGCTCCGGCAGAACGAATGCCCAAACGCCACACACGTGTTCCGTCGGCCAGCGTAAAAGAGCTCCCGGCATTATGCGGTGAGAAATCCGTCATGAATTTGTATGCAAACCGGAAATTTCTCTGCCCATTCTCCTCGTTGAGCGAATCGATGCGCAGTTCTTCCGCCACATCAAAAGCGGGCATCTCTTCAAACAAGAGAGGCGCCGCGCTCCGGGTAAAAGTAAGCGGCAATGGTTTACCCCCGTAACTGATCTGCCCTATTGCAACAAAGCGGAACAAAAACAACGCGCACAATAAATAGGTGATTCTTTTCATCTCTTTTTTGAAGTAAAAAACAAATGTAGAAAAAATACCGGTACATCGCACGATCTATCCGAAAAATGAAGGGGAGAAGGTGAGGGGATTCAAATTTCACAAACTTTGAAGATCGTTGTTCTGTATATAACTTAAATCATGTATATTTGCAACAAAAAATATAAAAAGAGCATGAAGAGAAGAGCTTTGCCACTGGTTTTGTTTTGCGGAATGTTTCTCGGGATACTGTTTACATCTTGTTCGGGGAATTCTGAATTTACAGTAACGGGAACTGTTTCCGGGGCGGATGGACAAACGATGTATCTGGAGAATGTGCGTGTAGCGTCTGTTGAGCTTCTCGATTCTGTCCGGCTAAAGACAAACGGGAAATTCAAGTTCAAAGAAGCACGTCCGGAGGCTCCGGACTTTTATCGGTTGAGGTTAAACGATAAGTTGATCAACTTTGCGATCGATTCAACGGAAACCGTTTCGTTTATTGCCGATGCAAGCACATTTGCTGTTTCCTATTCGGTGGAAGGCTCCGCCAACAGCCAGGCGATCAAAAGCATTACACTGGCTCAGCTGGATGCCAACCAGGCCTTGAACCGTTTGCGTAAAGAATATGAAAACAAACAGGTGGATGATGAAACCTATACGAAAAAAATGCAGGAAATAGGCAAAAACTACAAAGAGGTGGCTCGGGAGTATATTTATGCTGCTCCGATGTCGACCGCAGCTTATTTTGCTCTTTTCCAGCAGATCGACGGTATGCTCTTTTTCGATATATATGACCGGGACGATTCCAGAGCTTTTGCAGCGGTAGCGACCAGCTATGATCATTATTATCCGAAGACCGAGCGCTCGGTACACCTGCATAACCTGGCTTTGCAATCGTTGAAAGTGACAAGGGCGCAACGCGAGATCAACCTGGACGATGCGAACGTGCAGGTGGTCAGTTTTCTGGATATTGCTTTACCGGATGTAAACGGTAAGATTATCAGGCTTTCTGAAGTGTGTGACAAAAAAGTCACCCTGGTAAATTTCACCGCTTACCAGACCGAATGGTCTCCGGCGCTGAATATGGAGTTAGGCGAAATATATACCAAATACGAAGATAAAAACCTGTTGATCTACCAGGTGTCGCTGGATTCCGATAAGCATTTGTGGCAAAACGCGGCGATCAATCTGCCGTGGGTGTGTGTACACGACCCGCAATCGGTCTATTCGCAGATTGCTGCGCTCTATGCTGTGCGACAGTTGCCGGCGCTTTTCCTGATCGACCGGGAGGGTAACCTAAGCAAACGGGTGGAAGATATCACGCAGCTCGAAAGTGACGTGAAATCCCTGCTTAAATAAGAGCAGCGAGACGACCGGGAGAATATGTTATAAAGCACCTGTAAAGGTTTGCCCCGGTTAAAAAGAAATAGTACATTTGCATTAAATACATAGTGAGATACAAGGAGTTCCGGCTACAAAATGGCCGGGATTCTTTTTTTATTTGCGTATTCATAAACAATTATTTTAATCTATAAAAGGAGGAATTGATATGGCTGTTAGTTATATGACAGAGGATGGTTACAACAAATTGTTGGAAGAGATTAATTATCTCGAAGCTGTAAGGCGTCCGGAGATTTCGGCTCAGATTGCGGAAGCAAGAGACAAGGGAGATCTGTCTGAAAATGCAGAGTATGATGCGGCCAAGGAAGCACAAGGAATCATGGAAGCCAAGCTGGCTCAACTGAAAGGATTGCTTGCCAATGCGCGCCTGATCGACGAAACAAGGCTTCAAACTGAAGAGATACAAATATTGAATAAGGTGAAGATCAAGAACACCAAGAACAATATGGTGATGACCTATACCCTGGTGGCTGATTCCGAAGCCAACCTGAAGGAGGGAAAGATTGCCATCAGTACCCCTATTGCTCAGGGATTGCTGGGAAGAAAGGTTGGTGATACGGTTGATATCAAAGTACCATCGGGCATGATGAGTTTTGAAGTAATGGATATTTCTATCTGATCGATATTCCTATGGCAACTATATTCAGCCGGATCGTAGCGGGAGAGATACCCTGCCATAAGGTGGCGGAGAATGAAGAATTCTTCGCTTTTCTGGATATTAATCCATTGGCAGAAGGACATACCTTAGTTATCCCCAAGGCGGAGATCGATTATATTTTCGATATCGACGATGATCAGTTGGGATGCATGATGGTTTTTGCTAAACGGGTGGCTGCTGCTTTGCAGACGACAATTGTATGCAAGCGGATTGCCCTTTCCGTTATTGGCCTGGAAGTGCCGCATGCACATATTCATCTTGTACCGATTAATAAGGAGTCGGATGTCTATTTTGGAAGAGAAAAGCTGGCGGCAGACCATGAGAAAATGGCTGAATTGGCAGCTAAAATACAGGAAAACTACAAATAATTGGAAAAAGTGTTTACTGTAAAAAAAACAATCCGTATATTTGTAGACTATAAAAATTTATTTTATAAGATTCATTAGTGGTTTTTACTCATAAATTTGTTAACCTTAGAAGAAAGGCCCCTCTGAGACAGAGCGGCCTTCTTTTTTAAACACACAATACATAAACCATATATAAGTAATAAAAAAAGTCTGCTACCAGAAGCGTATATGTTGGGTCGGATAATACGAATTCCAATGCCAACCTTGATTATTAATAATTGGCCAGCCAAAATTGATCCCCATGACAATGGTGGTTGCCGTGGAAATAAACCAAAGAATTAATAAGATCCATTTGGTTGCCGTAGACATCGGCTTCCATTTGAATATCTTTGCACAGAGCAGATGAGCCAGAGCAAAGAGCGGAATACCTATGGCCAGAATCATGGCAATCGTTGCAATGATTAATGTTACTTCCGGATAAGCACTGACAGAGCTCCAGTCGGCAAAGGGGAAGAGACTGTAGAGTAAGCCTAATCCTCCACCCAATAAACCGACACCTCCGCCCAATAGGCCAATGCCTCCGCCAATCAATCCGATAACGATGGCAAACAATACAATGACCAGGATAATCAACATAAAGGCTACAGGCGGGATCAGGGCGATCGCGATGATAATACCAAGCAATTTGATCAGGAAACCGGCGACGATAACAAATGCGTCAGCAATTTTCTGCAAGGCCGTACGGGGTTTGCCCGATTGGATATAGTCGTTCACATTATTGGAGACATTTTCAAATCCGTCGGTAACGGTTTTCCCGATGTTCTCCAGTGTAACGCTTTCTCCGCGCATCTGCAGCTTCTCCGTAGCCGTACGGGCTACCGGGATAACCAGCCACATGATAAGATAAACGGGAATGGTTACATAATAGAAAAACATCAATAAAAGCAAGGCAATACGCACGGCCGTCGGATCCCATCCGAGGTAGGCCGAGAGACCACCGGCTACCCCGCCGATGATGCGGTCGTCCGGGTTGCGGAAAAGACGTTTCTTGGCTGCCACCTGAGGCGCTGCCTTGGCTTTGAACTCCTCTTTCCGCTCTTCGGTATAGTCGTCGCCGAAAATCTCTTCCGGCTTACCCATCCGCTTAATCACATCTTCCACATGCTCCAGGGTGATCACTTCGTAGCCCAGGCGTATCCGGTCGTTGAGAAGCTCGGAAATGCGTTGTTCGAAATCGTTCATAATTTCGTCTGCGCCCTCTTCCTTCTGGAAATGTATCCGCAAGTTTGACAGGTATTTTTCTAATAGCTGGTAAGCATCCTCATCAATATGGAATACGGTTCCACCTAAATTAACTGTAAGTGTCTTCTTCATTTTCGTTCTTTTAATTGTTTCTGATGTGGTTAATTGTACTATTTAACTCCTGCCAGGCATTTTCCAATTCACCGAGAAAGGCCTCGCCTTGCTCCGTCAGTTGATAATATTTCCGGGGAGGACCCTGATTGGATTCGACCCATTGGTATCCTAACAAACCGCTATTCTTCAATCGGGTTAAGAGAGGGTATAGGGTACCTTCGACAACGATCAGTTTCGCCTCTTGCAGTTTCTGAATAATATCCGACGTATACGCCGGCTCTTTCTTCAGCAGAAGAAGGATACAATACTCGAGTATCCCTTTTCTCATCTGTGATTTCACGTTTTCTGCGTTCATTTTTTCTCCTTTTATAGTGCAAATATATGCAAAGACAAGGTACATTGCAATACAAGCTACTATTATTTAACTATTATTAACCGAAAAGCAGAGCGAAACTGCACAAAAAACGAGATAATGTGTAAAAAACAAGATGAAAAAGAAGGTGTAAACAAAGAATACCCTACCTTTGCAAGTACACAAAAACAGATGTATATGGTTTATTATCATTATGCCGAACTCATTCATCGCCAGGCAGAAAAGTATGGTCATAAGACAGCTTTGAAATACCGCGACGATGCGACCGGGAAGTGGCTTAAAGTATCTTGGCAGGAGTTTTCAGACAAGATCATGCAAGCGGCGAAAGCAATGGCCGCCTTTGGAATAGAAGAACAACACACGTTAGGGATCTATTCCCAGAATATGCCCCAGTATCTTTATGCTGACTTTGCGGCATACGCCAACCGGGCTGTTTCGGTTCCGATGTATGCAACGAGTTCGCCTGCGCAGATAGACTATATCATCCGGGATGCTTCCGTTCATACGTTGTTTGTTGGCGAACAGTTGCAATATAATAACGCCTACATTGTTCAGAAAGAATCGGATGTATTGAAACGTATCATCGTATTTGATCCGAATGTAAAACTGAATCCGGAGGATAAAACGTCCATTTATTTTGATGACTTTATCAAACTGGGCGACAACGCTTTGGCTGAATCAACCGTAAAGGTACGCATACAAGAGGCTTCAACCGAGGACCTGGCTACGATCATTTATACGTCCGGAACTACCGGAGAGTCGAAAGGGGTGATGCTTCATCATTACAATTTCCTGGAAGCGATGCGTATTCATGATATCCGCTTGCCGATTGTTTCCGATAAAGAGACCTCCATGTGTTTCCTCCCGCTGACACATATATTCGAGAAAGCCTGGACCTATCTCTGCCTGCATAAAGGGGTAACCGTAGCGATCAATCGTGATCCCAAGATGATTCAACAGACATTGGTAGAGATCCAACCTTCCATGATGTGCAATGTGCCACGTTTCTGGGAGAAGGTTTACATCGGTGTGCATGAGAAAATCGACGGCTTCCCCAGCCTTTTGCGCCGGATGGCGATGGACGCGGTGAAGACAGGACATTCCTACAACCTGGAGTATAGGAATGTTGGCAAGAAACCTCCCTTCGGATTGTCTTGTAAGTTTAAGTTCTACGACCGGACTATTTTCCGGGTGTTGAAGCGCGTATTAGGCGTGGTCAACGGACGTTTGTTCCCCACCGCCGGTGCGCCCCTTTCCGATACGATCAATGTGTTCCTACAATCCGTGAATATACCTATTGTCTACGGATACGGATTAAGCGAAACTACTGCAACCGTTTCCTTCTGCCCGATGCAGGGCTTTGTGATCGGTTCCATTGGAGAGGTCATGCCGGATGTGGAGGTCAAGATCGATCCGACCAACGATGAGATATTGGTACGAGGCAGAACCATTACCAGCGGTTACTACAAGAAACCCGAGGAAAACAAAAAATCCTTCACGGAAGATGGCTACCTGCGCACTGGTGATGCCGGTCGTTTGGAGGGAAAAGTATTGTTCTTCAAAGAGAGAATAAAAGACCTCTATAAAACATCCAACGGAAAATACATTGCTCCGCAAGCCATCGAAAATGCGGTAAGTGCCGATAAATTCATCGCACAAGTAGCTGTTATTGGCGATCAACGCAAATTTGTCGGTGCCCTTATCGTGCCCGATTTTGATAACCTGGAAGCCTATGCGAAGCAGAAAGGCATTGCTTATTCCACAAAAGAGGAGTTGATAAAGGATCCGCAGATCTTACGTCTCTATGGATCCCGCCTGGAAGAGCATCAAAAAGATATGGCCTCCTATGAGAAGATCAAGCGGTTTATCTTGCTCTCGGAACCATTCACCTCAGCTGGTCGCGAGTTGACAGATACGCTGAAGCTACGCCGTCCGGTGATCCTTGAGAAATATGCCGACCGGATTGAAGAGATGTATGCCGAATAAAAGTAGTCCTCAGCCGCTTTGCGACTGAGGACCACCTCAAAAAAAATTATTTACTCATCGGACAACGAGGTTTCAATTGCTTGAAGAAATCATTTCCTTTGTTGTCGACCAGGATAAATGCCGGGAAATTTTCTACTTCGATCTTCCAGATGGCTTCCATGCCCAATTCGGGGTATTCCAGACATTCCACCTTTTTGATACTGTCTTGTGCCAGGATAGCGGCCGGGCCTCCGACACTTCCCAGGTAGAATCCGCCGTGTTTATGGCAGGCATCGGTCACCTGCTGGCTGCGGTTTCCTTTGGCAATCATAATCATGCTGCCGCCGTTTGCCTGGAACAGATCCACGTACGAGTCCATACGTCCCGCCGTTGTCGGACCAAACGAGCCGGAAGGCATGCCTTTCGGTGTCTTCGCCGGGCCGGCGTAATAGATCGGATGGTCTTTGATGTATTGTGGCAAACCTTCTCCACGGTCTAAGCGTTCTTTCAGTTTAGCATGCGCTATGTCGCGTCCAACGATAATGGTTCCGCTCAACGATAGGCGGGTAGATACCGGATATTTATCCAGTTCTTTCAGGATATCCGCCATCGGCTGGTTGAGGTCGATCTTCACGACATGGCCTTCGCCTGCTTTGCGGTATTCTTCCGGAATCAGGCGGCCGGGATTGGTTTCCAGCTTCTCAATCCAGATTCCTTCTTTGTTGATCTTCGCTTTGATGTTGCGGTCGGCCGAGCAGGAAACACCCATACCCACCGGGCAGGAAGCGCCATGGCGTGGCAAACGGATAATGCGGATATCGTGTGCAAAATATTTACCGCCAAACTGAGCGCCCAGACCCATGCACTGTGCCTCTTCCAATACCTTCTTTTCCAGCTCGATATCGCGGAAAGCCTGGCCTCCTTCGTTGCCTTTGGTCGGAAGGCTGTCGTAGTAATGTGCAGAGGCCAGCTTCACCGTTTTCAGGTTGGTTTCGGCCGATGTGCCACCGATCACAAACGCGATATGATACGGAGGGCAGGCTGCCGTCCCCAGTGTCTTCATCTTTTCCACTAAGAAAGGAACCAAGGTATCGGGATTCAACAGCGCTTTTGTTTCCTGGAACAGATAGGTCTTGTTGGCCGATCCACCCCCTTTGGCTACGCAAAGGAATTTATATTCCATCCCCTCTGTGGCATACATATCGATCTGTGCCGGCAGGTTGGTTCCGGTATTCTTTTCGTCGTACATATTTAAAGGCACATTCTGGGAATAGCGCAGGTTGTCTTCGGTATAGGTTTCATATACCCCTTTCGACATCGCTTCGGCGTCGTTATAGCCGGTCCATACCTGTTGTCCTTTCTTGGCTACGATAATAGCCGTTCCCGTGTCCTGGCAGAAAGGAAGCTGCCCTTTGGCCGATACTTCCGCGTTCTGAAGGAAGGTAAGCGCCACAAACTTATCGTTATCGCTTGCCTCGGGATCAGACAGGATGTTAGCCACCTGTTGCTGGTGATCCGGGCGGAGATAAAACGCCACATCATGGAAGCAGGCCTTCGTCAGTTTTGTCAGCCCTTCTGCTTCTACTTTCAACATTTCTTTTCCTTCAAACTCACTTACCGAAACATGTTCATCTGTCAACAGATAGTACTCGGTCGTGTCTTTCCCCATAGGGAACGGTTCCTGATACTTAAAAGGAGGTGTTGCCATATCACTTAACTATTAGTTTTTTAATTGATTTTTCAATAGCTGCAAAAGTACGCAATTATTCACACAATAGCTAACTACGATAGGGGGGATTTCCGCTGAGAATAAAACGAAAAGGTCTTAAGGATTGAGTTCCTTAAGACCTTTTTCTATTTGAACTATTCTATAATAATCTACTTATGGCTTCTGAATCACCATAACTACTTTGCCGTCTTTGTCTACAAGGTCATATTTCGTTTTGTCCTTATTGGCTTTCACGCCGGCCAGTTTGTCTAACGTACGCATGATCAGTTGCTCGGTTTGCATATCCGGACAAGCCATCATGGTTGAAATAGGCATTTTCACCGTAAAGGCAGAATGGTTCTTGGCATCCATTGTGATCGCCGAGTTGAAGGTGTTACAACCAGCATTCCCGTGAATACGTCCGTCTGCCATTTTAAACTCTATGAAGGGTTGCTTTTCCGCTTTCGCTTCCTGTCCATCCACTTCAATAATATTCCACTTCCCTTCCAGCTTCTTGGCGTCTACTTTCACTTCAGAACAGGAAGACATCACGCCTAATGTAAAGGCGATGCTCAACATAAAAAACATTACTTTTTTCATTTTTCTATACTCTTTCAAAATTAATCAGTTTACTGTAAGACGCATTTCGAGCTTGATTTGTTTAGAACTAAGGGTTGTTTTAGCGAATATTAACAGATCTATTCCCCCTTGCCTACTATCTTTGTACTTTTGCGCAGAAAATAAAATAGATGAATCGTACATACATTCTTGGGATAGTTCTACTACTGGTGTTCTCCTTTTCCTGTAAAAAATCTGTTCAGCAAGAGGTCTTGCCGGACGAAGAAGCAGTCGATACCCTCTCGCATATCTACCAATATGGTATTTGCATTGATTCCTTAGATACGGAAGAGGAATTGATACGTCCGGGCGATAACCTGGCGGCCATATTCAAGCGGTTGGGATTTAGTCCAAACGAATCCGACCGGATATGCCGCGCCTGCGCGGAGGTACTCGATCCGACCAAATTGCGGGCGGGTATGCATTACACGGTTTTCAAGACGCAGGATACGCTTCAGGCGGTGAGCCATATTGCTTTCGCCAAATCCCTGATCAACTATGCCATTATCGATTTCACGGGCGATAGCCTCTGTGCCTATACCTTCGATAAACCGATTACGTTGCAAAGGAAATATGTAGAGGGGACGATCACCTCTTCCCTGTGGAATGTGATCAGCGACAAAGGGGTCAGCCCCCTGTTGGCGCTCGATCTCTCCGATGTGTATGCCTGGCAGATCGACTTCTTCGGTGTGAAAGAGGGCGACTCTTTCCAGGTGATCTATCAGGAGGCGTTTATCGACGATACGACTTCGCTCAATATTGCATCGATCGAAGGGGCTATCTTCACGCATCAGGGGAAAGAGTTTGTCGCTATTCCGTTTGTGCAAGATAGCCTTTCGGAGTTCTTCGACGTCGAAGGGAACAGCCTGCGCAAGGCATTCCTGAAAGCACCGCTTCAATACTCGCGCATCTCTTCGCGCTTTTCCAATGCCCGTTTCCACCCGGTACTGAAAAAATACCGGGCACATCATGGGGTGGACTATGCGGCACCGGCTGGAACGGAGGTCAAAAGCATCGGCGACGGAACGGTAGTGACCAAAGCCTTCCAGGCAGGTGGCGGTGGCAATTATGTGAAGATCAAACACAATGCGGTCTACACAACCACCTATATGCACCTGCGCGGTTTTGCCAAAGGATTGGCGGTCGGCAAGCGGGTGAAGCAAGGCGAGGTGATCGGTTATGTCGGTTCCACCGGCCTTTCTACCGGGCCACACCTCGATTTCCGGGTACATAAAAACGGACAGCCCATCAATCCGGAGACCATGGAGTCGCCTCCTTCTTATCCGGTGAGACCGGAACTGATGGATAGCTTTCAGGTGGTAAAAGCACAGCTTCTGGCAGAAATAGATAGCTTTCGTGTCACACAATCCAACACTATCCCGTCTTCTTCTATAGGAGAAGAAAACGAAAACCACCTAAACAACGAAGCAATATGAAAACAGTAGGGAACCTGCTTTGGCTTTTATGCGGCGGCATCATCACAGCGATCGAATATATTATTTCCAGCTTCTTGATGATGGTCACGATTATCGGCATTCCGTTCGGACTGCAAACCATCAAGATGGCGCGTGTAGCCTTGTGGCCTTTCGGTTGCAAGGTCACCGATTCGGGTAATAATGGCGGCTGCCTCAACCTGTTGATGAATGTGATCTGGATCTTTCTGGGAGGGATCTGGATCTGTCTGACCCATCTGTTGTTCGGTATTTTGCTTTGTATTACGATTATCGGTATTCCTTTTGGCCGGCAACACTTCAAATTGGCAGCATTGGCGCTGGCGCCTTTTGGGAAGAGCATCAGCTGATATCCGGCGAATTTTATGTAAATTTGCACAAAACTGAATGTATGAAACCGATACACTTCCTTCTTTGTGTGTTAATGCTTGTTGGCTGCAAGCAAAAGCCTGTTACTCAGGAAGAACAAATCATATCCGTCTCTATCGAACCGCAGCGCTATTTCGCAGAGAAAATAGCGGGCGATCGGTTTGTGATCCATACCGTAGTGCCGACAGGACAAAGCCCGGAGACCTACGATCCTACCGCCCAGCAGATGGTGCGCATCGGGGAAAGCCTCGCCTACTTCCAGATTGGCCCGATTGGGTTTGAACAGGCCTGGATCGACCGCATCAAACAAAACAATCCACAAGTCACTTTTTTCGATCTTTCCCAGGGAATGGGTTTCCTGGAAGGGGAGGAACACGGACATGATCACGCCTCAGAGGAGGGGGGACATGAAGATGCCCATCACCATCATGGGGCGACAGATCCACATATCTGGAGCAGCATGGAGGGTGCCCGGCTTATCGCCCGCAATATGTTGGAGGCGTTTGTCGCATTAGATGCGGAAAACAGCGAATATTATCAAACAAATTACAACAACCTGATGGCGGAAATAGACGTTACTGAAACGACCATTGCCGGAATAGTAAAGCCACTGTTGAGCCGTACGTTTATTATCTATCATCCGGCATTGAGCTATTTTGCGGAAGAATTCCACCTGAAACAGCTCTGTATCGAGATGGATGGTAAAGAGCCTTCGCCTGTCCAGTTGAAAGAGCTGGTGGATACGGCGGTCAATCATAATGTGCAGGTGGTATTCATTCAGGAAGAGTTTGATCAGAAAAACGCGGAGCTTATTGCCCGAGAGACCCGTTGCCGCCTGGTGCGCATCAACCCGTTGGCTTACGACTGGAGTAAAGAAATGATTCATATTGCTGAAGCCCTTGCCCATGAATAAACTGATTGAACTGCGGCATATCACCGCCGGATACGGAGAGAAGGTCGTGCTCCGCGATGTCTCCCTCGATGTGTGGGAGAATGATTTCCTGGGTATCATAGGTCCTAATGGTGGCGGCAAGACCACGCTGTTGAAAGTGATTCTCGGCCTACTCACCCCTACGGCGGGCGAGAAGAGGTTCTTCGATCGAGAAAAGGAGACAGCCTCGCTTAAAATCGGGTATCTCCCTCAGATAAACAAGATCGATAAAAAGTTTCCCATCTCTGTATGGGAGGTTATCTCCTCCGGCCTGTCGTCGGAAAAACCGTTGTTTCGCCGCTTTTCACAAACGCAGGAAAAGAGGATCCAAGAGGTAATCAAGCAAATGGGTCTGGAAGAATTGGAAACACGCCCGATAGGCGAACTCTCCGGCGGACAGTTGCAGCGTGTACTGCTCGGACGCGCCATGGTCTCCCGCCCGCAACTGCTTATCCTCGACGAACCCAATTCCTATGTCGACAAACGCTTTGAGTCACGTTTCTACGAACTATTGCAGGAGATCAACCGGGAGAGTGCCATTATTTTGGTCTCCCACGATATGGGAACCATCCTGCCGATGGTGAAAAACATCGCCTGTGTCAACGAGAGCCTGCACTATCATCCCGGTTCCGACCTGAGTGAAGAGTGGCTGGGCGATGTGTATGCCTGCCCGATCGAGTTGATTGGTCATGGGCATCTGCCTCATCGCGTCTTAAAGAATCATGATGAACATACGCATGAAAAGTGAAACGATGAAGAAAATATTGATTACCGGCGCCAGTGGTTTTATCGGCAGTTTCTTAGTCGAGGAGGCGTTGGCGCGCGGATACGAAGTATGGGCAGGCGTGCGTGCGTCGAGCAGTCGGGAGCGGTTGCAGGATAAGCGCATCCGGTTTATCGACCTGAACTATAAGAATGAAGAGACATTGATCGCGCAATTGCAGAAATTTGCCGATACACATGGCGCATGGGACTATGTTGTACACAACGCGGGACTGACCAAAACACTGAAAAAGCCCGATTTCTTTCGGGTAAATGCCGAAAACACCCGCGCCCTGATCGATGCCTTAGCCCAAGCAGGTTGTCAGCCCCGTAAATTCCTTCTGATGAGTAGCCTGAGCGCTTATGGCATGGGTGATGAAAAGGAGTTTGCGCCTATTCGCCTGGAGGATCCGCAACGCCCTAACACCGTCTATGGCGAAAGCAAACGCATGGCGGAGGAGTATGTGCGTCGGCAAAGCCACTTCCCTTACGTTATCATGCGGCCGACAGGGGTTTACGGCCCGGGCGACAAAGACTATTTCATGGAGATCAAGAGCATACAGTCGGGGTTCGACTTTGCGGTGGGCTTTACGCCGCAGCGTATCACGTTTATCTATGTGAAAGACCTGGCGCGTGCCGTCTTTCTGGCATTGGAAAACCCGGCCATCGTGAACCGCCATTACTTTGTGGCCGACGGTGATGTCTATACCGATACGGAGTTTGCGGAGATGATCCGGGAGCTGCTCCCGAAGAAACACCTGGTGCGGATGCGTATCCCGGGTGGATTGGTCTATGTGGCCTGTCTCTTCTCCGAGTTGATTGGCAAGATCATGGGGAAAAGTATGACGCTCAACAGCGATAAATATAAAATCCTGAAGCAGCGCAACTGGATTTGTGAAGTTGAACCGCTTCAGGATGAACTGCCTTTCAAACCAAACTACCGCCTGCGCGACGGCCTGACCGAAGCCATTGCCTGGTATCGTCAAGAAGGGTGGCTTTAAAAGCTTTTTATAGATGTTGCGAAACGATATGGTTGTTGCTAATGTAACGTACCAGATAAATTGTTTCGCCATTCTGTGCGGACTCCCTTACATAGAGAACGGCCGACTCTTCAAAGCCAAAATACTCCTTTTCAAAGAGGGTTTCAATTAATTCCCGGAAATACGAACGAACCTGAGGAGCGAATAAGACTTTCATCCTTTATGGTTCTTTCGGAACAGCTCTCTGACATCTTCTTCAATTCCGACTAACATCTCTTCAGCGGTCATAGCTTCTTTCAGTACCAGATCCGGTTCAACCACGCCACCACTCAAAACAAAGGTCTCTGTCTTTCCACGCTGGATAATCACTTTTTGTGTTTTAGCCATATCCAGGTATTTTTCCATATTATTGCGCAATTCTGCGGAGGTGATGACTATCATACTGGTTAAGTTTGGCATAGTTATCTGTCTCTATGCGTTTGTAAAAATACAAAAAAGTGATTGATAAACAATCACTTTTCTTGGTTTGTTACGCTATGGGGTGGCTTTAATCCTCCACCTTCCGGATGGAGCCTGAACCGACAATGGTGCGGGTGATATTCGCCGGGTTTCCTTTATAACGGACTTTTCCGCTGCCGACTGCGTTGACATCGATATTTTGAGAAACAGTGGCTTCGATGTTTCCACTACCGGCGACATTGCATTTCAGGTCGCCAATCTGGAGGTCAAAAGCCCGTATCTTGCCGCTGCCGGCCACCTCGATATTCGCCTTCTCGGCTTCGCCTCCGATATGCATCGTGCCACTACCGGCGATTTCGCCTCTGAATTGATCACAGTAAACATCCGGCGCATGCAATGTGCCACTACCGGCAATGTTTACGCCTAACCGGGCAACGGTCACCTTCTCCTTCAGATTGATTCGCCCGCTACCGGCCAGTTCGAAAATCAATTGATCCGCTGTGAGAGGGCTTTCGACGTTAAACTCCGCACCTCCCGCCATCCGCACCTTTCTCAGGGTGGTTGAATTGGTCAGGACAATGAATTCCGTCGGGCGAAAATTGAAATTGTTTCGGTAGGGATGCTTCGGTTTGATGAGTAATGCTCCGTCTTCATCTGTCCGAAACTCAAACATTTCGTATATATTTTGGTCTGTCTTTACCTGCAGAAAAGGCGGTTCGTCCGACTGGGTGTAACGAACGGTTATATGCCCGCTGGCCGCTTTTATCGTATGATAATCAGCTATGGAGATCGTTTCGGTGACGATATTCCCGTCGCCTTTCACTACTTTCCCCGGAATACAACCGTTCAGGGCAATGATGAGGCCGATCAATAGGATATATATGTTTGTTTTCATACGTATATATGGATATAACAGGTTTTATTCATTTACTTTTTTTACGCGTCCGATCCCGGTCGACGACTTATCAAGCAATGCATCGCCTTTGTATTTGATGCTTCCCACCCCGGAGGTAGAGGCCTTGAGATGTTTGCTGGCTTTGACCTCCATATCGCCGACACCACTCACATGACAGGTCAGATTCTCCACTTCGCAATCGTACGCCCTTACCTTTCCGACGCCGGAAAGGCGGTAATTCCCTTTCGCGATCTTCCCGGTCAGATAGACATTGCCGACCCCTTTGATCTCACAGGCAAAATCTTTACACGCCAATTTGTCTAAGGTGATATCGCCTACCCCGGAGATTTCGTATGCCAACCGGTCGACCGTTAGGGTCTCTTTCGCCACAAAATTCATGCAACCGATAATGTCTACCGAGGATAAATCGGCTGATTGCCCCTCTATGATCAGTTGGGTCGGATGGATACGGATATTCTCTTTTGCTTTGATATACAAAACCTGATCCTTTTGTTCAACGACCAACCACTCCAATAGGTTTTCGTCAATGGTTATTTCCAACGTAGCATTCCCCTTTGCCTGGGTATAATAAAAGGTAGGAAAATGATCTTTCCGCTTTTTGAAGAGATTGCGACCCGAATTGCCGTCGTATTCGATATTCTCCCCCAGGTAAAGCCAACTGTATTGATCGACCTGAAACGTTTTCGTTTCCATTTGGCCATTGCCCCGCTCCTTCTCTGCCGCAAAAGCAGTAGGGAAGGTCATTAATAAGAGGATGATCCATGTGATATTTGCTTTCATAATGAATGGAATTATTTGTTGTGTCTTTTTTCTTTTCCTTTTATAGCCTTTCGGCCAACTATTTGATGAAGCAAATGTATTTAATAATAAGATACCTTGTATCACAAGGTACTTACAATTAGAATAATTTAACAAGCAAACGAGAGAAGTGTCGAATGATAAACTGTAAGCAATTGCCTACCTTTTAGTTACAAATCGGTATGTTAAAAAGTGTTTCTCCCGGGAGTTTGTCTCCGAAGTCCCGCCTTTTTGCGCGCAAAGTCGGGCGAAAATTACAAATCGTAAATTGGGGGTTTCGCCAGAAAAGGGGAGATTTAACGTTTGTTTACAATTAAAACGTATAAGCAAAAAAGAGGGAAGAGCAGAAGATCGCATTGCCATCTTCTGTCTTCCCTCGTCATTCATGCACGCTTTATTTTAAAATAAAGCCATTAACCTAAACAAATCTCTTGTGCATTACTTAACTATTACCTTTGTTGTCATTTCACCGGCGCGGACAATGTAGACACCACGAGGCAAAACGAAAGATTCTGTGCCACGGAGGGCGCGAATTTCTCCCATGTTTTTACCTGTGATACTATAAACCGTCACATCAATGCCGTCCACTCCTTCGTTGGTCACAATCAATTGCTCGTTTTCAACCCGAACGTTGATGTTCTCATTCAATACCGCATTGGCTACCGGTGAGATGCCTTCAATCCGAATCAAGGTGTTTTCTTTTACCTTTCTTATGCTATAGATAGAAGACTCTTTTGTTTGCACGATCGGGAGAAGTACCTCGTCGTTGGCATAGACCGTTACATATTCCAATGAATAGTTTTCATTGGGAGCCAGGATAAATTCGAACCAGCTATTATAGAGAATCGAATAGTCTCCCGCAGCCATATCTGTCACAGCATCTTCTACTTCAGGCATTGTAACGGTATATCTCTGGAGGGCGATCTCGATATCATAATCCTGTAGAACAGAGCTGATCGTATAGCTGTATTCGTTTTCGCCATCGACAGAGAAATCGCTCTTCTTACCATTGACAAAGAACAGGATCTCGCGATAATCTATCGTCGGGTCTTCCAACTGGAATTTCAGCGTCCATTCACTCTCGTCCATCACTCTATGCTTTCCAACCGCATGGTCGGCCAATACATTGCCACCCAGGGAGATGTTGATGTCGTACTTATCGTTCTCCGGATCTCTCTCTCTCAAATCGGCTGCATCCGGTTTGAAAGGAGGCTGAACGTTTGTCCGCTGCCAACTTAAGTAAGGAGTGGTAGTTCCTTCCTGGATCGCCCAGGGAGTCCCTTCGGCAAACCATCCTTTATAGGTCGCTTTGCTCAACAAACGTCTCATTGTCACACCGGTAACACCTTCATATTCCTGCTCGCCACCAACCGGTTTGTAGCTGGTATTTTTATTGTAATAGGTATCTGAAATCTGCTGATTTGTTGCATCCGGTGCATGTCCCACCAAACCGCCGATGTTCCAGCTTTTTGGTACATTTTTCCCATTTGGAGTTGTTCCCACGGCATAACAACGGCTTATGCTACCTTGCTCATGGACTTTGCCTACTAATCCACCCAAGGTGAACAGGTGTTTGTAATGCTCTTCGTACGGATTGGTTACGATCAGATCGCCGGTGGCATAACAGTCCTTGATGTCTGTCATCGCATACCCGATCAACCCTCCCATGATGGCTTCCAGATATTCTTCTTTATCTTCTTCCTTTTTCTCTAAAGCGATGATATCGACCGCTGCATACGAGCTATTGAGAGAACCGCCATCCATTTCACCAATCAAACCGCCGGCTACCCCATAAGCGCTGATCGCACCTCCGGTAACAACACAATTACTAATGGAACCGCCTTGCCCGTTGCTCACCTGTCCAGCCAGACCTCCTACCAGGGTTTTCCCCTTGATGCCGGCTGGGGCAATGTCAACATGCATATTCGTAATGGTCGCGTTGATGGCATAGCCGAAAAGCCCTACATGTCTTTCCTCCTCCCGGTTGATCCAAAGGCCGCTGATCGTATGGCCCTGCCCGTCTATGTGACCGCTAAATTGCTTCTTGCCATCGGGATCGTACGAACCGATGGGTTCCCATCCATTGCCTTCGGCACGGGTCAGTTCCTGCCCGGAGATGTACTCTTCCAGATTGACGTCAGCTGTCAGAATAAAATACTTATTGTCATGTTTGTCACCCAGGAAGAAGCGGATGTTATTAAATTGCTCAGGTGAAGTGATCTCCCAGGGAGAGTCTTCTGTTCCTTCACCGCTTTCGAAGACCATATCGTAGGAAGGTCTGTCTTCTGCCTGCCAGAGGAAATAGGGTGATGACACTTTTTCGTCGATCGTCCAGGGGGCATCGTCGAAGCCCCATCCTTCAAACGTAGCTTTTGTTTGCAGATCGGTCATGCTTTTACCTGTCATGCCGTCTGATGAGCCGCTTTCAATGCCGTTCTCATTGTCATCCGTGTTGTAATAAGCGCCTGAAATCCTGTTAGCATCCCCCTCTTTCTTTCCTATCAGGCCACCGAACGACCAATTATTGGCTCCCGCTTCGCCGAAAGCCTCTTTGTCGGCCATCTTTCCTGACGCATAACTGTTGGTGATATTGCCTGTTTCGTTGGCAACATAGCCTACCAGTCCGCCCAGGTTGAATTCGGCGAAGTCATACTGCTGTTCCGCGTTCGCTGGCGCAATGCTACCGGTAGCGTAGACATTTTCTAACGAACCGCCACGCAGTTCGCCCACCAATGCACCGATGTTGACAGGCGCGTTGAATGGTTTCGGATCTAATACGCGGATCTGCGTAGAGCTGTAAGACTCCTTGATTGTACTATTCTCAGCAAGTGCCGTCAGGGCGCCTACCTGCACGTGTCCGCTTATCGTTCCGCCGGCTACGGAGCTTCGGTTGATCGTGGTATTATGTGATATGCTTCCGGCTAATCCACCGACATAACTGCCTCCCTTCACGCCGCGGCTATCGATTCTCAATTTGACCTCCTCGATAGTAGCGCCCTGAAGCTGGGCAAACAGACCGACAGCTTCTTCATCGGCCCGGTCGGCCCAAAGTCCGCTGATGGTATAATGATCCCCAATCAGATGCCCCCAGAAGGCTTTCTCCAAAGAGGATCCGGCAACACCTTCTCCTATCGGTTCCCAACCTTTTTCGTCGGTAATCACCTCATTCAGGTCGATATTACGTATCAGGATAAAATATTTATCGGCATGGGGCATTCCCAGGTAATCCCGCAGATGATCAAACTGCTCGGCCGTACGTATTTGCCAGGGATCGCCTTTCTTGCCATAACCGCCGTCAAAAGGATTAGTATAGGTAGGGATATCCTTCTCTGCTTGCCCTAAGAAGTAGGGCGATGTCTGTCTCTCCTCTATCGTCCAGGGCTCTCCGTCGAATACCCAATTCGTGAAGAACTCGGCTCTCTGCAAATCCCCAATGGGCAGACCAGTAGCCTCTCCAGAAGCGGCGCCACTCACATACCTTCCCACTGGTCTGTTGTTATCAGTCGAATTAGAATAGGAATCTACGATCTTGCCCGATTGCTCTCCCAGCAGACCGCCAAAATTCCAATCACCTTCACCCTTCGCGTTGAAAAATGTTCTATCCACTACTTTACCGGAGGCATACGAATAAGAGAGAGTAGATCCTCTATTTAAAGATCCCACTAATCCTCCGAGGTATAATTTCTTTGAGGTATACTCCTCCGCACCCGGAGAAGCCGGCATAATATGTCCGGTCGCGTAACTGTTTGTAAGTGTGCCGTTCACACTTCCTGTCAAGCAGCCTGCATAGGTATTATAGCCTGTGGTAACATAAATATTAACCGAACTAAAGCACTTCTCAACGGATCCATACACATAACTTGCCAGTCCTCCTACATTTTCCGATCCAGTTACGGGTCCTCCGGTAACGGAACAATTGATAAAGGAGTTATTCGTTGCTACTCCAACCAGACCACCGACGGAAGTATCTGCTTTCACCCCCTGATCGGCAATCTCAAGGTGAATATTCTGTAGGGTACCGTCCTTTATATAACCAAACAGGCCAATATTATAGCCTTCTGGCCGGTTGATCCACAAACCACTGATGGTATGACCCTGTCCGTCTAACGAACCGTAAAACGCGGTTTGAGATATCTGCTGATCATCATTCTTCCCGATCGGCTCCCAGCCTGCCCCTTCGTTGTAACCGGCGTTTCCTTCAGAAAGATAGCTCTCCAGCTTGATATCCTCATCCAAAGCAAAGTGGGTGTCGGCATACATCGGCCCCACAAAATTGCGGAGGCTATTCAGTTGCTCAGGGGTCGTAATTAAATAGGGAGAGTCTTCTGTTCCTTCGCCTTCGCCATCAAATTTGGCGCTTTCATCAAATAAATCGGGATCATTCAATTCCTCTTCGGTTTTACCGGTTACTCCGTCTGTCTCAGTCTCGCCATCACCAATACCTTTTTCGTTGGCATTATTATAATAAGAGTTGGTGAATTCGCAATTATCACCTTCGTTGACAACTCCTACCAGGCCACCAAAACTCCAATCTCCATTTGATTCATCTGATCTGCCAGGAGCCACCTCTCCCGCTGCATAAGAACGGACAACAGATGATTCGCCAAAAATGATTCCTACTAATCCACCTAAAAACATCATCGTATGTTCATAGTCTGTTTCGTCTTTCAGAATAATATCTCCGGTAGCGAAACAGTCCGACACGCTGATTCCCGACGCATTTCCGACCAGACCACCCATGTAAACGACAGTAAGGTTATCACCTTCCAATAGCGGGTCAACGACATAGATATCCACCGAGGCAGAGGTCGACTCAATCATAGACTTTCTATTCGAAGTATTTGTGACTGATCCTGCCAGTCCCCCTCCATAGTACAGCGAAGCGGTAATAGCTCCCCCGCTAACGGCGCAATTGGTTATGCTGCTGCCCTGTATGTATCCTGCCAGTCCTCCAACATATCCAAGCGCCTTCACGCCCTTTTCGGCAATTTCTACCTTAAGATTTGTAATGGTAGATTCTTTGATAATTCTGAAAAGTCCCACGTTTTTTTCCGTCGGACGGTCGGTCCAAAGCCCGGTGATCTTGTGACCGGCTCCGTCCAAGGTGCCTCTAAATACCTCACCGGGGGTGCTTCCCACACTAGGCTTTCCTATCGGTTCCCAACCCAGGCCGCCATTATAACCGGGATTGTCTTCGGAGAGGTAAGTCTCCAGATTGATATCCTCTGTCAGGACAAAATGGATACCGTCTGCATCCCCAAGATAATTGCGGATAAGATTTAACTGCTCCGGCGTACTGATCTTATAAGGATCATTCACCGAGCCATTGCCTCCGTCAAAGTCGCCCTGGGCGGTTGCCCATTGCGCACTCATGGCCAACATACCGGCCACTAAAAAATAGAAAAACTTTCTCATTCTGTTTAAATTTAAATAAAGGTGTTTACGTTGTATTTATTTCATTCTAAGGTCTCCTTATCCGAAAATAGAGAGAGGGGTCACTGCCTGAATCGTAGTTAGGCTTTGTATCATTGTACGCAAAAATAAAGGGTTCAAACAAGAAAGATGTCACAAATCTCAACGGGGATTGTCCCAGATTTCGACAGCCAAGAAAGTCAAAAGCTACAGCGCGAAAAAAAAATTTATGATTCCCTGTTTGCCTTGCGGTATTCGTCGGGCGTCAGGCCATAATGCTCGCGGAAAAGACGGTAAAACGTGTTGCGCGAACCAAAACCGGCGTCGAAGGCAATGGCTTCAATGGTGGAATCGCTTTCGGCAAGGAGCCGTTTGGCATAGTTGAGGCGTTGGCGGGTGATGTATTCGGAAACGGTAACGCCAAGATATTTTTTCAGGGTGGCGCGCAGGAGCCGTTCGTTGGTTTCTAATAGGGCGATAAGCGTTTTCCAGTTGAAGAGGGGATCGATATAGGGTTGGTTCTCCTGCATAAAGAGGCGGATACGGAGATAGAGTTCCTCCATGGTTTCACCGGGTGTGGCAGCCGGTGGCGGGGGAGGCGACAGACGTTGTATCTCCGCGTCACGGGTGGCGAGTTCGGCGGTAAGCAGTTCCTGTTCGTTGATTTGCCGGATCAATCCGCGGTTTTTCATCCGGATGCGACGAGCCTGGCGTATGACAAGAAACAGGATTGTGCCCAACAGGATCGCGATCACGCCCAATGCCAGGGAGATATTTCGGGTAAAACGGATGCGCAAGGCATCTTCGCGCGTCTGTGTCTCCATCTTATCTAATTCGTAAATGGCTCGCAATTCGTTGACCTGCCGGTTATGGCGGGTGTGATCATAGGCTATCTGCCGTTCGAAAGCCTCTTCATAAACCGGAATAGCTTCGTCAGGACGCCCCATCGACGACAATAGGTCGGCTTTACGGCGCAGGATATCGGGACGTTCGTTTGGGGTACTAAGCAATTCGACCAATTCCAACAGCTCCTCATTCAGGGCGTACGCCTTTTCGTATGCCCCCTTTGCCCGATGATACCTGGCAAGTGACTGGAGATAGAGTATCCGGAACGAGCGGGGAAAGTCGGCGGAATAAAGCCTCTCCATCGTAGCCAAGGCGGCGGTTGCTTCGTCGAGTTCCCCCCGTTTGCTGAAGGCTTCGACCGTAAAACAGGCGGCCATAAACAGTGATTGACTATTATTGGGCAGGCCGCCCGTATCGGCTTGCGTGATGAACACACGCATGGAGTCTGCATAAAGAAGGGTCAGGTCGTATCGTTCTATGCGTTGATGCACCAAGGCCAGCTCCCGGAAGTTCTCCAGGATAAGGAAGAGGTTGCTGCCTCCGCCGGCCGCCCGCAACAGTCGGAGGCTCTCCCGGTAGTAGTCGATCGCCTCTTCGTAACGCTCCAGGTGTTTATAGAGATTGGCCAATGCCGACACCCCCAGGGCCCGGTCTTCATCGTTGCCCTTTTCTTTGAGTTCATCGAACATGGCTCGGGTCTTTTCCCGGGCAAGGCGGAATTCGCCTTCGTTGATATAACGCTGAACGAGAATATATTGTATTAAAAAAAGGTAATGATATTCTTCATGCTGGCGGGTAAACTCTTCTGCCATCCGGGCGACGTTGAAAATACTGTCGTTGTCGAACATCGGATAGTAGTATTCGACCTCTTTGACTTTGGCATAGCTTTGCAGACGGGTATTGTTTTGAAGGCGGGCAGCCTCGTCGAGTAGATGCACGTAATGGAGTCCCACAGACGGATTTTGGTAAAAATGTTGTTCTATCAGCCCGTGTAACCGTTTAATCTCTTCATCATCACCGGCATTTCTCCCCCACAGAAATGAAGACATTAAACAAAATACTAACCCTAAAAAAAAACATGCCTTCACCTAACAAAGATAATGATTATATCAGAAAATTACATATATTTGCACCGGAAAAAGAAAACCTGACGGGGCATTAGCTCATCTGGCTAGAGCGTTAGACTGGCAGTCTAAAGGTGATCGGTTCGAGTCCGATATGCTCCACCCGAGTGGTTTTAGAAAAACCAAACAAAACAGCAAAGACCTGAGAATCAGATAAATTCTGAAATCTCAGGTCTTTTTTTGTTCTCTTGCCCCCTACAGGGAGACTCCTATCGATAACTCTAAATACTCGACCAGGCGGAAGTAGCGCTTTTCTTCTTAATCCGTCTGAATAGAAGAAACAATAATACCCGGCTTGCGCATACACCTGCATAAGGCACATCCGGGAAGTAGTGCGAAAAATATAAGATCCTGTCCGGAGAAGATGGTTTTTATTGATGCTCCGGACGCAACAGGTCGTTTACTGTCTTGACAGGGTTGAAGGTTTCGACGGGAACCTCCACGAAAAGGGTAGTCCAGTCGCTCATAGCGCCGTTCCAAAGACCCGGAAGTTCCAACGCTTTCAAATCTTTTCCATCTTTACTCTTTTGGGAGATAAAACCAGTGTTCTTATCGATGTAGTGAGGGAGGTTGTATTTCTTGCCTTTATGATCGCGCACGGCACAGACAAGATCCACCGGATTGAAGTGGGTTCCCTCATTGAAGAGCTTCTTTTTGATCGGGTCGCGCATATCGATCTGCGAGCTTTCGAGTATCTGCAACGAGATGGTACCGTCGGGATTGGTTGCCAGGAACGGGCCACCTCCCGGTTCGCCTACGTTGCGCACCATACCGCATACGCGGATCGGACGGGCGAGTTTGTCTTTTATATAGAGGATCAATTCGGCGTCTTCGAGGTATTTGATCTCCGGATTGCGGATGCAAAGCTCGTCTTGCAGGAAATAGATCATCTCTTCGACCTGCGTACGCGAATACTTGCCGCTCTCGATCAGGTGGAGGTAGCGGAATATCCGCTCCTGCAGATGCACCAATACCCCGGCAATGATCTTCTTATGAATGACCGTAGCAAACTTAAAGCTGTCGGGCACCACATTGTCGATGTTCTTGATAAAGATCACATCGGCTTCTATATCGTTGAGGTTCTGAATCAACGCACCATGCCCGCCGGGGCGGAACAACAGACTTCCGTCGTGTTCGCGGAAGGGACGGTTTTCCATATCGACGGCAATTGTGTCGGTATTTGTCTTCTGTACACTGAAGGTAATGTCATATTCGACCGAGTATTTCTCTTCATACACACTTTTCTTTTCCGCCACCAACTGTTGGAACTGCTCCTGATGCTCCGGAGAGACGGTGAAATGGATGTTTACTTCACCGGTATGGTTCTTGGCATAACGGGCACCTTCCGCCAGGTGTTCTTCCATAGCGGTACGCGTTTTCCCGGGATAGTTGTGGAAAAGCAATAGTCCTTTGGGCAGTTGTCCGTAATCGAGCCCTTTGGGTTCCAACAGATTCGAAACAACCTCTTTGTATTGTCCGGCAGCGATCAACGAGGAGATCGATTTCTTTTCGTTCTCCAGGCACTTGGCATTCAACAGGTGATAGAAGGCGAAACGGGTGATATCACGGAAAAACTCTTTGACCGCGGGGGTGTCAGGCTCTGTCGCTTCGGAAGAGAGGAAGGCGTAGAGATCCTTAAACATACGGCTGGCAGCCCCCGAAGCAGGCACGAATTTGACAATTCGGTGGTTCTTCGAGAGGTACTTATCCCAGGCCTCCATGTAGAACGCCTGCAACTCTTTGGGGATGACCTTGATACCTTTTTCTACAGAGGCGGAAGCGACGATTTCCAGGAACGGAAACCCTTTGGCGAAATGAGCCAGTTGCTCTTCAATCTGATGTTTGCTAATTCCTTTAGCTGCCAATTGTTCTAAATCGTGTGCGTTCAACATAATTATCCCGGTATTTGTAGTTAATTGCTGTTTTGTTTATGTGCAAATGTAAAAAAATAAGGGTAGATACGACGGGTTATGATAGGAAAAAGCTACTTTTACAACATGTTTTACCGTTTGTCCCGCCTAAGACAAACAAAAAGCAATCACTATGAAAGAGCAGGGTTTCTTTACAACAGAAGAGAAGAAGGCGTTTTTTACCAAATACAAGAGTTTACTCCATAGTCTTTATTCATTCCTTGAAAAGGAAGACATCGCCAAGATGAAGCGGTTGATGCGGCGTGTTGTTGCGTTGGATTGCTACGGCCGCGACCGCAATGGTATCAACGGATTGCTCCGGAATATCGACACCGCATTGATTGCCACAACGGAGATCGGGCTGAAACGGGCGCCGGTGATCGCTCTTTTGCTTTACCGCCCGGTGATGAAAGGGCTGATCGACCTCAAAGAGGTGGAAAAGACATTCGACAGCGAAGTGGCGCGCCTCATCCAGTTGTTATTGAAAACATCCGATCTCTATGCCCGGAATACGGCGATCAATTCGGAAAATTTCCACCATCTGCTTTTCTCTTTCGCGGAAGATGTGCGGGTGATCCTGTTGATGATTGCCGACCGTCTGTGTATGATGCGCATGGGCAAATTGTTCGTACGCGAAGAAGATCGCCTGCGGCTTGCCTCCGAGTCCTCCTATCTCTATGCCCCGCTGGCGCATCGCCTGGGGCTTTATACGATCAAAAGCGAACTGGAAGACCTATCGCTTAAATATACCGATCCGCAACAATTCGATTTCATCAAGCAAAAACTGAATGAGACCAAGCGTTCGCGTGATGCCTATATCGCCGAGTTTATCACTCCGGTCAGAAAGAAACTGGAAGAGGCTGGCTTGCAGTTCGATATCAAAGGACGAACAAAATCGATCCATTCGATCAACAATAAGCTGAAAAAGCAAAAGATAGAGTTCGAAGGTGTGTACGATTTGTTTGCGATCCGGATCGTATTAGACACCCCTCCCGAGCGCGAAAAGGCGGAGTGCTGGTATGTCTACTCCATCATTACCGATATGTATCAACCCAATCCGAACCGGATGAAAGACTGGATCTCCATTCCAAAAAGCAATGGATACGAGAGTTTGCACATCACTGTGATGGGTCCCGGCAAGCGTTGGGTGGAGGTGCAAATCCGTACCGAGCGCATGGATGAGGTGGCCGAGCGCGGACTGGCTGCCCATTGGAAATACAAAGGGGTGAAAGAGGACAAAGGATTGGATGAATTCCTGACGGGCGTACGCTCGGCACTGGAAAACAAAGACAGTAGCCCGATCGACCTGATGCAGGATATCCAAATGAACCTTTTCAAGGATGAGATCTATGTGTTTACCCCTTCGGGCGAACTGATCAAATTGCCACAGGGAGCTACCGTACTCGACTTCGCTTTTTCCATCCATACCGGCTTGGGGAGCAAATGCATGTCGGCCAAGGTGAACGGTAAGAATGTGCCGATCAAACATGTGTTGCAAAGCGGAGATACGGTTTCTGTATTGACCTCGCCTACCCAGTCGCCCAAACAGGACTGGCTGAATATGGTGGTCACCTCGAAAGCCCGCGCGCGCATCAAGCAGGCGTTGCGGGAAGAGGCGGCCAAGAGTGCCGAGTTTGCCAAGGAGACATTGCAGCGCCGCTTTAAGAACCGAAAGATCGATGTCGATGAGTCGATACTAATGCGTTATATCAAGAAGAAAGGCTTCAAGACCATCACCGATTTCTATGTGGAGATTGCGGCGGAACGGCTCGATCCCAACGTAGTGATCGACGATTACCTGGAGCTGATCCGCCGCGAAACCGAGGCACACGACCCGGCAGATGTGCGCAGTGCAGAGGAGTTTGTCCCGATTCAACATACGGCCGAAGAGGAGGCTGCCGGCAAAGATGTATTGGTGATCGACCGCAACCTGACCGGTGTCGACTACAAACTGGCTAAATGTTGTAACCCAATCTTTGGCGATGAGATATTCGGCTTTGTCTCTACCCAGGGAATACGCATCCACCGCAAAGACTGCCGCAACCGCGCCGAGATGGAACGCCGCTTTGGCTATCGCATGATCGAAGCCAAATGGAGCGGCGAAGGAACCAGCGGCTACCAGGTCACCCTGCGGGTAATCGGACGCGACGACATCGCGATCGTGACCAATATCACCTCGGTGATCGGCAAAGAGGGCAGCGTTACCCTGCGTTCGCTCAATATCGACTCGGTGGACGGTCTGTTCCAGGGCAATTTCACCGTGATGGTCAACAGCACCTCCTCGCTCACCTCATTAGTCAAGAAGATCAAAACAGTCAAAGGGGTGAAGTCGGTCGAGCGCTTAGATGGAAGACATTAAGAAGGGCCAAATAAAATTCAAAATAGCTTCTAAGTAGCGCCAAGCAAAGAGGGTCGTTCTTCACAGGACGACCCTCTTTGATTATCTTATGCTTACATAAATCAGTTAACAGGTTTTGGTCTCTTTCGATTATACTAATAGTTTCGTTTGTATCATATTGCAAAGGTA
Source organism: Parabacteroides sp. PFB2-10 (assembly GCF_029893085.1). GTDB lineage: Bacteria > Bacteroidota > Bacteroidia > Bacteroidales > Tannerellaceae > QVMG01. The sequence goes on along the minus strand of NZ_JARXWI010000001.1, from coordinate 181,824 downwards.
GACGCTTCACCCTCGGCAGGCAATACCTATAAATATGTATTTTCCCTCTCCTGATACCTGAGGATAGGTAGGGGGTAAATGCTAAAACTCAATGTGTTTACGCTAAAAAATCGCCGGGTTTCAAAACGTTTGACAATTGTCGATCAATCGGTTGATAATTATCGATCAATTGATTGACAATTGTGGTTTAATTGGTTGACAATTGTCAATCAGTGGAAAACCCGGCGAAAAACAGAAGAAGACCGACCTCTTCGAGGTCGAGATGGGTGGATGAGCTGCTCTCCCAGCCCCATGTTCCACTACGTTTTACATGGGGTTTATCAACGTGGCGCGTCTTCGACGCAAATATATGTTCACCCTGCGGATAGGTATTTAAACTAAGAATGACTACCTTTGACTAACAAGAGGATATATTGAAAGCCTAAGAGTTATTTGAGCAAGTTTAAATAATAAGCTATTTCCCCGTTAGGGGTAAAATTTAGAATAATCTGTTACACTTTTGAAATAAAAACAATATAATATGTATAAAAACGGAAAATACCAGGAGACGGATAAGATGAGCGACCTGATCTGCGAAAACTATCCCATGGTGTTAGTGATGAGTCGCTTTGGCATCGCTTTAGGCTTTGGAGAAAAGAATATAGGCGAAGTGTGCCGGCAAAACAAAGTAGACACCTGTACTTTTCTGACGGTGGTCAACTTCTTAGTTGAGGAACAGCACTCGCCGTCGCCTGTGGAAAATATCAATCAATGCCTTTCTTTGGAAACATTGATGAGCTATCTGCATAACGCCCACGACTATTTCCTCAACTTCCGCCTGCCGCATATACGGCGTAAGCTGGTGGAGGCAATCGAAGACTGCCCGAAAGATGTTGCCTTCGCCATCACCCGCTTCTTTGATGAATATGCCGGAGAGGTGCATAAGCACATGATGTATGAGGAGAAAAACGTATTCCCATACGTTCGTGGCCTGCTTGGAGGCAGGAAAGACCCGAAATACAATATCTCCATCTTTATGAAGCGCCATGATCAGATCGAGATGAAGATTGTCGAACTGAAGAATATCCTGATCAAATACTATCCGGGGGCAGGCACCAACCTATTGAATAGTGTCTTGTTTGATATCTTCGCGACGGAATCGGATCTGGCCTCCCATAACCATGTCGAAGACTATCTCTTCGTACCGGCTATTATGGCATTGGAAAAACAAATTAGCTGATCGACTCATGGGAACCACACTGACTATCGCTATCGCGGAATATTCGGAGATTATCCGGCAGGGGCTGGAACAAATCCTCAAACGATTGCCTGACTTCAAGATACAATGCGTGATCATCGCAGCGCATGAGCAGCTGCACGATACCCTGAGTACCTGGAAACCGGATCTATTGGTGATCAATCCCGCCTTTCCCGGTTCATTTCCGTTGGAACAACTCCGGGAGACGACCGGCTGCGCGCAGATGAAATGCGCCGCGCTTATCTATGCCGCCACGGATGCCCATCTGTTGCGGGCCTACGATGAACAGATCCATATATATGACACGCCCGATGAGATCGCCCATAAATTGGAGCGGATGCATCTGAAAGAGACACTGCCTGTCGATCAGGAAGACGAACAGCAGACCCTGAGCACCCGGGAAAAGGAGATTGTGGTCTGTGTCGTGAAAGGAATGACCAACCGGGAGATAGCCGAACAACTCTTCCTGTCGACCCATACGGTGATCACCCATCGCCGGAATATCGCCCGCAAACTGCAGATTCACTCCCCCAGCGGCCTGACCATCTATGCGATTGTCAACAAACTGGTGGAACTGAGCGACATTCAATAAAATTGAAAATTGAAAGTTGAAAATTGAAAATGGGAAGTGTATGTTCTTCATTTTCAATTTTCAACTTTCAATTTTCAATTATCAATAAGCGTATTTCTTATTCTGCCCCACGTTCTCTTTGTTGATAAGCGTAGCGGGCATCACGATTCGCTTTTCTTCCGGTTGCTTTCCTTCAAGCAGGTCGGCGGCGATATCGATACATTTACTGATCATAGCCGGGGAGTAAAGGGTCGTTGCCAGGTCTACATCGCGCACATGTTCAATATATTCCAGATAGGTTTGCGCTCCACCACAGCCGACTATCACCTTCACCTGGTGTTCGCCAGTCGCCTTTAACGCATCATATACGCCCATGGCAATCTCATCATCCTGCGCATAGATCGCCTCTATCTCCGGATATTCTTTCAACAGAGCCAAGGTTCTCTCTTTCCCTTCGTTGTAGGAATACTTTTCTACTTCCCAATCGATCACGGAAGTCGCGGGACTATTCTCACGGAAGGCCTGCTTGAAAGCCGTGACCCGCTGATTGCTCGAGGCAGGGTCTTGCGCGACAGCAAAAACAGCCACACTACCCACCTGCTTATCAGCTACATAAACACCGGCATTTCGCCCGGCGCCCACGTTATCGCCCTGCACAAGAGCGGTATAATCCACATCCAGCGCCTCTTCAAACAGGATCACCGGGATACGGCGTTTGATGGCGGCATTCACCTCTTCCAGCTTAAGACCCGGCTCGGGAGAAAGCACTATAACGCGCACACCCGAATTGATCACCATCTGAAGCTGCTCGGCCTGCTCTTCGTTGTTCTTTGCGCTTGTCAGGTAATAGGGCAGCAACTGATGCTCCAGGATGCCACTCTGCGCGTATAAGGCCATGGCGGCTCGCCAATCGTTGGATAAATGTTTCAGGTTGACACTGATTTCAGGCACACCTTTCGGCTTATCATCATCATTACAAGAGGTAAACACAATACCCGCTACGACTAAAACACATGACAAAACTACTACTTTCCAAATTGTCTTCATACTTTTTCTTTTTTTAATTAAACGTAATTCGTAAGGTTCGTACAGGTATAACAACTGCCTGTTTGAAATAGTTTAATGCGGTGAATACACAAAAAAAAGCGCTCCCCGATGCCGGGAAACGCTTTATTATAAATAAAATAGTTCTTTTTCTACTTAAAAATGGAAAGAGATACCCGCGCTCAGGTAAGCAGCACCGTAACCCAGTTCCGAATAAACAGCGATATTCGGTGAGAAATAGTAGCGGGCACCGGCATACAAGCCCGGCAGGAATACGTTGTCGCCACTACCGGAAATAGAGGTGTCGCCGTCGAATGAGGTTGACGCAATATTGTAACCAACCATCAAACCGGCGTATGTGTCGAGGTTTTCCACAAACTGATAGTGGAAAGCACCGCGTACACCGAAAACAAAGTGATTGTAATTCCATTTATGATTCTTATTCTTTTCCGATTCGCCATACCAGGCAAAATAGCCTCCGATACCAATCGAGCCGTTTTCCCCTTTGATCATATTGTCTATGATGCAATGCTCATAAGAGGCTTCGATAGGGAAGTAGCTACCTCCTAAACCGATACCCACATTGATATTGTTACTCCCTTTAGAAAATACATCTTGTGCTTGAACGGTTAAAGTTGCCAGCAACAAGGCAAATGCGAAAATTACTTTTTTCATATTAAAACAATTAAGTGATTAATAATTAAATGATGTAGAGTTTATAGAATGAAACCACAAACATACCACAAATTTGCTAAAAAAGGGTAAAAAGGATCTTGTATTTTTAACGTATGGAATTGTAAGCAAAACGATCATTTTGCTTACAATCGATATTTTAACATTTCAGAGTTTGTGATGCAAAAATTTTTACGGGCACATAACGCGAGCTACCGGGAAAGTCACTTCGTACCTGCTCTCCAACTCGGCAAATCCCTCACGGAAGATGTCGTACGTAACCAAAACCTTCTTCATCTGACTTTATAATTAAAACTATAATGGGCGTCAAAATTACATAAACACCCCTTTAATGCCAAGAAGAATTCGTATTTTTGCCTGGTAATAACGACTGTTGTCGGTTGAAGTTACCGGAATCAATTATCAATTATTAATTGCCAATTTAATAAATGGTTCTAAATTACATTTGGATAGCCTTCTTCCTGATCGCTTTTGTGGTGGCTTCATGCAAACTGATTTTCATGGGGGATACGCAGGTATTCACGGAAATCATCAATGCGACGTTTAGCTCTGCCAAAAGCGGTTTCGAGATCTCATTGGGGCTGACCGGTATCTTGACCCTTTGGCTGGGCATCATGAAAATTGGTGAGCGAGGGGGCGTTATCCAAGCTTTTGCCCGGTTGGGAGCGCCTGTTTTCAGTAAACTCTTCCCCGATATTCCGAAAGATCATCCGGTGACCGGCTCTATTTTTATGAATATTTCAGCCAATCTGTTGGGGCTCGACAATGCCGCTACACCGATGGGGCTAAAGGCGATGCAGCAGTTGCAGGAACTGAACCCGAAAAAGGAAACGGCCAGCAACGCGATGATTATGTTCTTGTGTATCAACGCGTCTGGACTTACGCTGATTCCAATCACCATCATGATGTACCGAGCACAGTTGGGGGCGGCCAATCCGTCGGATGTGTTCCTGCCGATCATGCTGGCGACGTTTACCTCTACCTTGGTAGCCATCCTGACGGTTTGCTTTAAGCAGAAAATCAATGTGTTTCAAAAGAACCTATTATTATTCTTCGGAGGGCTGGGTGCGCTGATCGGCGGATTGATCCTATTGTTTAATTCGCTCCCGCAGGAGAAGGTCTCTTTATACTCTACCCTATTCGCCAACACCTTGTTATTCACTATTATATGTGGATTTATCGTGGCAGGGATGCGGAAGAAGATCAATGTATATGACGCCTTTATCGATGGCGCCAAAGAGGGATTCAAAACGGCGATAACGATTATTCCTTATCTGGTGGCGATCCTGGTGGGCATAGCGGTATTCCGGGCATCGGGCGCTATGGATTTCCTGATCGATGGCGTGCGCTACGGCGTGGCTTCCGTAGGGATAAACACCGATTTTGTGGAGGCATTGCCCACGATACTTATGAAACCGCTGAGCGGAAGCGGTGCGCGAGGCATGATGATCGACGCGATGAGTACCTACGGAGCCGACTCGTTTGTGGGTCGCTTGGCCTCGGTGGTGCAAGGATCGACGGATACGACACTCTATGTGGTGGCCTTGTATTACGGGAGTGTAGCGATAAAGAATACGCGTTACACGGTTCCCTATTCATTATTAGCCGACCTGGCGGGAGCCATTGCCGCGATTGCCTTAACCTATCTGTTTTTTAATTGATATGATTTGTTACTACGCAGAAGATATCGCCTTTCCACCGATCAAAAGGAGGAAAGTGAGCCAGTGGATCAAAGCCGTTGCGGCCACATACGGACAAACGGTGGGCGATATCAGTTATATCTTTTGCAGCGACGAGAAGATATTGGAGGTGAATCGCCAATATCTTGAGCATGATTACTTTACAGATATTATTACCTTCGATTATACGGAGGGCAAACGCATTTCGGGCGATCTGTTTATCAGCCTGGAAACCGTAAAGACCAATGCGGAGAAATTCGGCACAACATACGAGGAGGAGCTTCACCGCACCATCATTCATGGCATCCTGCACCTTTGCGGCATCGACGATAAAGGGCCGGGAGAACGGGAGATCATGGAAGAGAATGAGAACAAAGCGTTAGCATTATTTGAGTTTTAAGTGAAAGAAAGGATGCATAAAGCATGAATTTTAAATATGATGTAATTGTTGTAGGCGCGGGACATGCAGGCTGTGAAGCGGCTTGTGCGGCTGCCAACCTGGGGTCGAATACGCTATTGATCACCATGGACATGAATAAGATTGCCCAAATGAGTTGTAATCCGGCTGTTGGCGGGATTGCCAAGGGGCAGATTGTCCGCGAGATCGATGCGCTGGGCGGTATGATGGGCATTGTAACCGACAAGACAGCGATCCAGTTTCGGATGCTCAATCGAAGCAAAGGGCCGGCCATGTGGAGCCCTCGCGCGCAGAGCGATCGTGCCCGTTTCATCGACTGTTGGCGGGAAATTCTCGAAAACCAACCCAATCTATCGATCTGGCAGGACAGGGTGGATAGCCTTCTTTTCGATGGTGATCGCGTTTGCGGCGTAAAGACGGAGATGGAGGTGGAATTCCATGCCGGAGCCGTCATCCTTACCAATGGTACCTTCCTGAACGGACTGATGCATATCGGGCGGACACAGATCCGGGGTGGCCGCATTTCGGAGCCGGCCTCGACCGGCATCACCGAACAATTGGTTTCCCTCGGTTTCACCGCGGAACGGATGAAAACGGGAACGCCGGTGCGCATCGACGGAAGAAGCGTGCGGTTCGATGAAATGGAGGAACAACCGGGAGAGAATGACTTCCATAAGTTCTCATTTCTGACCTCTCCGCAGCGTACCTTACAGCAATTAAGCTGCTGGACTACCTTCACCAACGAAACAACACACGATATCCTTCGCGAAGGATTGCCGGATTCACCGCTCTATAACGGACAAATTCAAAGCATAGGACCGCGTTATTGTCCCAGCATAGAGACCAAGATCGTCACCTTTGCCGATAAACCCCAACACCAACTCTTCCTGGAACCGGAAGGAGAACGCACACAGGAATACTACCTGAACGGCTTCTCCTCTTCCCTACCCCTGGATATTCAGTTGCGCGCCCTGCAGTCGGTTCCCGCCTTCCGCGATATACGCATCTACCGTCCGGGTTATGCCATCGAATATGATTTCTTTGATCCGACCCAGTTACACCATACGTTGGAGACCAAACGAATGAAAGGACTTTTCTTTGCCGGGCAGATCAACGGAACCACCGGCTATGAAGAGGCAGGCGGACAAGGACTGATTGCCGGCATCAACGCGCATATATCATGCCATGGCGGCGAACCATTTATATTGGGACGGGACGAAGCCTACATTGGTGTGTTGATTGACGACCTGGTAACCAAAGGGGTAGACGAGCCTTACCGTATGTTTACCTCCCGGGCCGAATACCGGATCCTGTTGCGCCAGGACGATGCCGATATGCGTTTGACTGAAAAATCATTCCAGGCAGGATTGGCCAAACAGGAACGTATGGATCTCTTGAACGAGAAGCGTGAGAGTCGCGATGCCATTATCCGGTTTATGGAGAACTACTCCATCAAGGCGAATATCATCAACCCCGATTTGGAAAGAATAGGAACGACTCCTCTCGCCCGCGGTTGCAAACTGATCGAATTGGAAGCACGCCCGCAATTAAACATCGAAAAACTGGCGGCTATCGTTCCGGCGTTGCAAGAAGAGCTCGACAAGGTGCCGCTCTCCCGTAAAGAGGAAATTATCGAAGCGGCAGAGATCCTGATGAAATACAGTGGCTATATCAAACGCGAACGTATCATTGCCGACAAGATAAACCGGCTGGAGAATATTCGCATCAAAGGGAAGTTCGATTACAACAGCTTGCAATCCCTTTCCACCGAGGCGCGACAAAAGCTGACAAAGATCGACCCGGACACCATAGCCCAGGCAAGTCGCATCCCCGGCATATCGCCAAGCGATATCAATATTTTATTGGTTTTGCTGGGAAGATAAAAACAATTGTTCCACGTGAAACAATTCGATCATGAGCGTATACAAAAGTGAACATATTGCCAATATACTTTCCGTCATTCCGGAGACGCCGGGTTGCTACCAATATTTCGACGAGCGGGGAACTATTATCTATATCGGGAAAGCGAAGAACCTGAAGAAAAGGGTACACTCCTATTTCAATAAAGAATCGGAATACCCCAAGACACGCGTCTTAGTGAAGCAGATTCGCGACATCAAATACATCGTCGTCAGTTCCGAAGAGGAAGCATTATTGTTGGAAAACAACCTGATCAAGCAATACCGTCCACGCTACAACGTCATGCTGAAGGACGACAAGACCTACCCTTCCATCGTGATCCGAAACGAATATTTCTCGCAGGTCTTTACGACAAGGAATATCATCAAAGACGGTTCGCAATATTTCGGCCCATACACCTCCGCCTATACGGCAAAAATGCTGGTCTTGATGTTGAAGGATATCTATCCGTTGCGCATTTGTCACCTCCCGCTCACGCCGGAAACCATTGCTCAAAAGAAATACAAAGTCTGCCTGCAATACCACATCAAACGCTGCAAAGGGCCATGCGAAGGATTGCAAAGCCTGGAAGATTACCAACAAAACATTGGGGAGATTCGGGAAATCCTGAAGGGAAATGTGACCACGATCAGCAAGCTTTTCTACGAACAAATGCAGCTGTATGCCTCCGAACTACGGTTTGAAGAGGCGCAAGCCATGAAAGAAAAGTATGAAATATTGGAGAACTACCGCACCAAATCGACGGTCGTAACCCCTACCCTCACCAATATTGACGTATTCTCTTTCGCCGAACAAGACAATTCGGCCTATATCAACTACCTGCACATCGGCGATGGCGCCATTGTACAGGCCTATACTTTCGAGTATAAAAAGAAATTAGATGAGACTCCAGCCGATCTATTAGCCCTTGGAATCGTAGAAATGCGCGAACGTTTCAAGAGCACGGCACGGGAAATCATCGTTCCCTTCCCGTTGGAAATCGAACTGGAGAAGGTTAGTTTCACCATTCCGCAACGGGGCGACAAGAAGAAACTGCTCGGCTTGTCGGAGATGAACGTCAAACAATATAAGGTAGACCGCCTGAAACAGGCGGAAAAACTGAATCCGGAGCAGCGAAACACCCGTCTTTTAAAGGAGATTCAGGACTCGTTGCATCTGGAAAAACTACCGGCACGCATCGAATGTTTCGACAATTCCAACATCCAGGGAAGCGATGCCGTAGCCGCCTGTGTGGTGTTTATCATGGGCAAACCGGCCAAGAAAGAATACCGCAAATACATCATCAAAACAGTAGAGGGACCCGACGATTACGCTTCGATGAAAGAGGTGGTGAGAAGGCGTTACAGTCGCGCCTTGAACGAAGAGACACCCCTACCCGACCTGATTATAACCGACGGTGGCAAAGGGCAAATGGAGGTGGTTCGCTCCGTCATTGAGGACGAATTGGGGCTTACTATACCCATTGCGGGGCTGGCCAAAGACCGCAAACACCGCACCTCCGACCTGCTCTTCGGCACACCGCCCGAAAGCATGGGACTGGCACGTCAGAGCCCGCTTTTCCGCCTGTTGGAGATGATGCAAAACGAAGTACACCGCTTTGCCATCACCTTCCATAAAGACAAGCGCAGCAAAGGACAGACACGATCTGAATTAGACCAGGTAAAAGGGGTCGGAGAAAAGACAAAAGAGGCCTTATTGCGCCATTTCAAGAGTGTGAAACGGATCCGGGAAGCCGATATTGAAGAATTAACAAAGGTAGTCGGCCCGGCCAAAGCAGCCTTGATAAAAGAGGCATTACCATAGATAGAAAAGATGAAAACAGTTATCCAACGCGTCAAGTATGCCTCCGTAACGATCGGAGGCGTCGAAAAATCCCGTATCGGAGAAGGATTATTGGTATTTATCGGTATTGAAGACCGTGATAGCCAGGAAGATATCGAATGGCTGACAAAGAAAGTGGCCAACTTGCGGATCTTCGATGATGAAGCGGGCGTTATGAACCGTTCCGTCATGGAAATCAACGGGGAAATCATGGTTGTCAGCCAGTTTACCCTGCAGGCATCCACCAAAAAGGGAAACCGCCCCTCCTATATCCGTGCCTCCCGACCAGAAGTCGCCATACCGCTGTATGAGGCGTTCTGCCGCGAGATCTCCTCCCTCACCGGGAAAGAGGTCGCCACGGGCGAGTTTGGCGCGGATATGCAGATAGAATTGCTCAACGACGGGCCGGTAACCATTGTTATTGATACGAAAACGAATGATTAATTGATAATTGATAATTGATAATGGGAGTAACGATACGGGAGGCACAGGAACGGGTTGATTCGTGGATAAAGGAGTACGGGGTGCGGTATTTCAATGAGTTGACCAATATGGCTCTATTGACCGAGGAAGTGGGCGAACTGGCGCGGATTATGGCGCGCACCTATGGGGAGCAATCCTTCAAAGAGAGTGATAAAAACAGGGATTTAGGCGATGAGATGGCTGATGTACTCTGGGTTCTACTCTGTCTGGCCAACCAGACCGGCGTAGACCTGACGGAGGCATTCGAAAAGAACCTCGCCAAGAAGACATCCCGCGATAACGAACGACATAAAAACAACGATAAACTATAAGATCATGACAGAAACGAATAAATTCCAGGAGGCGTTCGACCGCTTCGAACCGACCCAACCGGATGCGAAAATCACAGAAATAGTAGCGAATATCCTCGAAAAGAACTTCGAAAAGAACTTCACGCCGGAGGTATTGAAACGCATTCACGGATGCATCGACCTCACCTCGCTCACCTCGGTAGACACCCGGGAAAGTATCTGGGCAATGGTCGACCAGGTAAACGATTTCGAAGGAACAAACCCTGAAATACCAAACATAGCAGCGATTTGCACCTATCCTTTGTTTGTCGATACCGTCAAGCAGGCGCTCACCGCCCAGAAGGTGAAAATAGCCTCCGTAGCAGCCGGATTTCCCGCGTCGCAGACCTTTGTCGAGGTGAAAATAGCCGAAACGGCCATGGCGGTGATGCAGGGAGCCGAAGAGATCGACGTAGTACTCAATTTGGGCTATTTTATGGAGGAAAACTTCGATGAACTGACCGAAGAGCTTCAGGAGATCAAAGATAGCTGCAGAGAGGCGCAATTGAAGGTAATACTGGAAACGGGTGCCTTAGCCACAGCAGAAAACATTCAAAAAGCCGCGATCCTGGCTATCTATTCCGGTGCTGATTTCATCAAAACCTCCACCGGAAAAGAGTATCCGGGCGCTTCCCACGAGGCCTTTTACACCATGTGCCAGGTGATCCGCCAATACTATGCCATCACCCAAAAGCGCATAGGAATCAAGGCTGCCGGAGGTATCCGAACCTCGGAAGAGGCCGTGAAATACTACACCATCGCCCAAGAGGTACTGGGCGAAGAATGGCTCACCCCTACCCTGTTCCGCATTGGCGCCAGCAGCCTGGTTGGTGATATTCAAAAGAGGGTGTTGAATTGATGTGGGAATGCCTTCAAATCTTGTAATATGTGAAGGTAAGCAGGTACGCCCATAGGCGTTTAACTCCTAATAACCCCCAGTGAAGAGAGCGAAGCGAACGACTGGGGGTGCTGCATAAAGGACTTAATATCTCATGAACCCGAAAAGGGTTCAATTGGCTAAGACCGACCTTTAATTCAACACCTTCGGCGTTGGTTTGTTTCCACATTCGCTATCACCCCCCAGTCGTTCGCTTCGCTCTCTTCACTGGGGGTTATTAGGAGTTAAATCCCTTCCGGGCTTTCTGCAATCGAAGATCGCTTAGCGAAAGCGTAAAGCAAACCTTCAATTTCTTTCCTCTTTGAAAATTCAGTAACTATTCCCCTCTCTTGTGGAGAACCGGAGGTCGCTTAGCGATAGCGTAAAGCAAAGGGGCAGGGGAGAGGTCTCCTTTCTCAAATGTTAAAATACGGACTGTAAGCAAAACGCCTCTTTTACTTACAAATCCATACGTTAAAAAGTGTTTCTCCCGGGAGTTTGTCTCCGAAGTCCCGCTTTTTTGCGCGCAAAGTCCCTCGGAAATTACAAATCGTAAATTTGGGGTTTTGTTGGGAATGGATGTTTTAATGTTTGTTCACATTGAATCGCTTTGGTTTTTTGAGCTGAGCGATTGTTCTTCTTTAACGTGTCATTTTGTAAAGCGGAATGAGTTTTTTATTGGTACTTTGCTTTGGGGCTTGGGGTGGGTTTTGGGCTTTTAGGCGGGTGGTTGAAAAAATAATGAATAAGGCACGGATATGAGTGTTTTATTTGCTAAATTTGCGGTCGCGTTCGGAATGGGCGTATTCCACTATGTTTACGAATGTATTTATATATAAACCAACTTATTAAAGTTTTTCGACATGGAAATTATTAAGGTTACAGGAAGAGAAATCTTGGATTCACGTGGTAATCCAACAGTAGAAGTAGATGTATTTTTGGCTTCCGGCGCTTTCGGCCGCGCAGCTGTTCCTTCCGGAGCATCTACGGGTGAAAACGAAGCGATCGAATTGCGTGACGGTGACAAAAAACGTTACCTGGGTAAAGGTGTTTTGAATGCAGTAAAGAATGTAAACGAAGTGATTGCTCCGGCCTTGTTGGGCATGAACGCATTGAACCAACGCGAGATCGACTATAAAATGATCGAACTGGACGGCACAAAAACAAAGTCTAAGCTGGGTGCAAACGCTATCTTAGGTGTTTCTTTGGCTGTTGCGAAGGCTGCTGCTAACTACCTGGATCTTCCGTTGTATCGTTACATCGGTGGAACCAACGCATACGTATTGCCTGTTCCTATGATGAACATCATCAACGGTGGATCTCACTCGGATGCTCCGATCGCATTCCAGGAATTCATGATCCGTCCGGTAGGCGCATGCTGCTTCCGCGAAGGTCTGCGTATGGGTGCTGAAGTATTCCATGCTTTGAAAAAGATCTTCCACGATCGTGGCTTGAGCACGGCTGTAGGTGACGAAGGTGGTTTCGCTCCGACATTGGAAGGAACTGAAGACGCATTGAACTCTATCATGAAAGCTATCGAAGCTGCCGGTTATGTTCCGGGTAAGGATGTAACGATCGCTCTCGACTGTGCTTCTTCTGAGTTCTTCAACAAAAAAGATACTTACGATTACAGCAAATTCGAAGGTCCTAACGGCGCGAAACGTTCTTCTGCCGAGCAGGCCGACTACCTGGCTGAATTGGTTAGCAAATACCCGATCGACTCTATCGAAGACGGTATGGACGAAAACGACTGGGAAGGCTGGAAACTGTTGACCGAAAAGATCGGTGACAAATGTCAGTTGGTAGGTGACGACTTGTTCGTGACTAACGTTGAATTCCTGCAGAAAGGTATCGAAATGGGTTGTGCCAACTCTATCCTGATCAAAGTAAACCAGATCGGTTCATTGACCGAAACATTGGATGCTATCGAAATGGCTCACCGCAATGGTTACACGTCAGTAACGTCTCACCGTTCAGGTGAAACCGAAGATGCTACCATCGCCGACATCGCCGTAGCAACCAACTCAGGACAGATCAAGACCGGTTCACTGAGCCGTTCTGACCGTATGGCCAAATACAACCAACTGCTTCGCATCGAAGAAGAACTGGGTTCTCTGGCACGTTATGGCTACAAGACTTACAAGAAGTAAGAAAGTAGATAACATAATCATAAACGAAAAGGCTGTTCCCGGATGGGGACAGCCTTTTGTTTTATCATAGACCTTGATCTTAAGCAAATTTAAGCGCGGTGTCTTCTATGCGTTTGCTTAGGTCGTGAAGAGCAGCGGCAAATAGTTTTCGCTCTTCTTCGGTAAACTGAGCGGCTTTTCCATTTACCTTATATCCATTGATACGTTGGTAAAGCCAGCCTTTGCTTTTCCCGAAATAGGTTTTTGCAATATAACTTAAAGAGATAGCATTCACTACATCGCCCAATTCCAGGGAGATATTTATCCCCTGCAGCTCCTCTTTTATGGCAGATAATCCCTTTTTTGTATCCGACAAGAAAGCTTGCTTTTCGTCTGCCGTCATAGACTCCACCCGCTCTGCCCGCTTGTTTTGAAAGTGTTCACGCTCTGCCGGCGACATGTTTTTATATGTTTCAAAATCAGCCTGCATTTCACCGGTGGGCAAAAATGTTGATATTGTTTTCATCTTCTATACGTTTTGTTCCCCAAGGGGCTTTATTATTTATTTTTTAGTTTCTCTTCAATCTCTGTAATCAGATCCAATATATCGTTAATGTGTTGTTCAAACTCTGCGTTGTCCTTTATCAGCCTGTTCCCGGTATGGAACTAAAAGAGCAGTTTCAGGTTGTCTCTTTGTTGGATCAGCTCCTGTTTTTCTTTTTCTGTCATGTTGTTAGATTTGGTTAGTTAATAGTCAAATGGTTTTGATTACTACAAATATAATAACCTTTTGATTATTATGCAAGCAACTAAATGATCTTCTTCCATAAAAATACATCTATTAACTCAATAAAGTTGTAGAAATGTAATATATAAGTTACATTTGTGTAATGAAAGTAAGAGAGGTTATTGCTTATAAAGATTATTTTGAGGAGTTTTTGCTTGGGCAACCAGTAAAGATTCAGGATAAGATATTCAAGATAATCGAGGCAATCGAAACGCTGGAAAGAGTTCCTTCTAATTACTTGAAACATATTGTAGGATCGGAGGGGTTATATGAAGCACGGATTCAATTAGGCTCAAACATTTGGCGTGTATTCTGCTTTTTTGATGGAGAAAAATTAGTTGTTTTATTAAATGGCTTCCAGAAGAAAACCCAGAAAACACCTAAGTCAGAGATCCAAAAGGCCGTAAAGCTTATGACCTCATATTATGAAGAAAAATTAAAAGATTAATTGTTAAATAGGTACGCCTGAGCCGGAAAACAGGCCAAAGAAGATTATGAACACAAAAAGCTGGAAAGAGATAAAAGACAACGTGTATGGTTCCATTGGAACTGAACGCCGGGATAACCTGGAACGGGATTTTGAAGGGTTTAAGATCGGACTTCAATTGCGGCAAGCCAGAGAAGAAAAGCATCTTACCCAGGCAGAATTAGCAGAACTTGTGGATAAGAAGAGAGAATACATTTCCCGCATTGAAAACAATGGGAGCAACTTAACACTTAAAACTCTATATGATATTGTAGAGAAGGGATTAGGGGGGAAAGTGCGTATTTCCATAGAGGTATAATAGTTTTGTTCAATTGAAATAAAGAACGTATGGAATTTGTTAACCACTTGTTTGAGCAACTCAGCTCTTTCCTTTGGGGATGGCCCATGATTATTTTGCTTTTGGGTACCCATTTGTTTCTAACTATTATCCTGAAATTTCCGCAACGAAAAATATTCACCGCTATACGCCTTTCCGTGACCCGCGATAAACAGGCCGCGGGCGACGTTAGTCAATTTGGCGCGTTGGTAACCTCTTTGGCGGCCACGATCGGTACCGGAAATATTATCGGGGTGGCTACGGCCGTCAGCCTGGGAGGACCGGGGGCGGTGTTCTGGTGTTGGATCACGGGTGTGTTTGGGATTGCTACTAAATACGGTGAAGGACTGCTTGCGGTGAAATACCGGGTGAAAGGCGAGAATGGGGAGATGATCGGTGGTCCGATGTATGCGTTGGCCACGGGGCTGAAGATGAAGTGGCTGGCCGTCTTGTTTTGCGTCTTTACCGCGCTGGCGGCCTTTGGTATTGGCAATAGTGTGCAGGCCAATTCCATCTCTATGTTATTGAACGAAACGTGGGATATTCCGCTGTATGTAACCGGGATTGTCTTGAGTATTGGCGTTGCCTTGGTTATTTTGTTTGGCGTGAAAGGCATTGCTAAGGTGTGTACGGCGTTTGTGCCCTTTATGGCGGTATTCTATGTAGCCGGCTGCCTCTTTATCCTTTATATGAATGCGCCCTACCTGAGCGAAACCGTCTCGTTGATTATGACATCGGCTTTTACGCCGCGAGCTGCCGGGGGTGGATTTGTGGGCGCTACGGTATTGATGGCTGCCCGGTATGGGATTGCCCGAGGGTTATTCTCGAACGAATCGGGGATGGGATCGGCTCCCATTGTGGCGGCTGCCGCCCAGACACGCAATCCGGTACGCCAGGCATTGGTGTCGGCCAGCGGTACTTTTTGGGACACCGTCATCATTTGCGCACTGACGGGGTTGGTTCTGGTGAGCAGCATTATCGCGCATCCGGATATCGACTACACGCAGGGGGCTGCATTGACTAAGGCGGCCTTCGACAAGATTCCGACCGTAGGGCCCATTATTCTGTCTGTCGGCATCATCACCTTTGCTTTTTCCACTATATTAGGCTGGTCTTATTATGCCGAGAAAGCAGTTGAATACCTTGGCGGAAGGAAGTGGATCAAACTCTATCGGATCGTTTGGATTGCGGCCATCTTCGTTGGTTCAGTTACTAACCTGGCTCTGGTGTGGAACTTTTCCGATTGTATGAATGCCCTGATGGCTATTCCCAATCTCGTCTCATTATTACTTTTGTCGAAAGTGCTGGTGAAAGAAACCAATAGGTATCTATGGGCAAACAGATTGGACGAACATGATCTCGGCTAATGAAGCAGCCCCTACCGTATCACAATCTCTTTAATCACTTCGTCTCCGGCGTGTTCGTTCAGGCTTTTCACCAGGCGGTCGCGACAAAGGGTGAGCTCGCTGCGTAATACGGCGGAGGTGAGCGACACATATAATACGCCATTGCGCACATAAAGGTTGCGGGTGTATTGCATCACCATCGGGCCAAGCACCTCGCCCCACGATCGTTCGATGCGGGTTTCGTATATCTTCGAGCGCAAGGCGCGGTTCTCTTCCAGAAAATCACGCAATACCTCGCCTAATGTTTGTGTGTTCTTGCGTTTCATTCTTTGGGTGTCAGATTGGTTACTTCACCTTGTTCGACCTGGAACAGGGCATAGTCGTGTGGCATGGTCGCCAGTATCTCATCGAGGTATTTACGGTTGGTGTCGGTGATGAAGATCTGTCCGAAGCTGTCGTTGCCGACTAATTGAATGATCTGCTCCACCCGGTTGGCGTCTAATTTGTCGAAAATATCGTCTAATAACAGGATAGGCCTGGAGCCTCCTTTCTCCAACAGGAAAGCGTATTGCGCCAGCTTCAGGGCGATCAGGTAGGTTTTGTTCTGTCCTTGTGAGCCGATACGGCGGATCAGGTTAGCGCCTAAGGTCATTTCCAATTCGTCTTTGTGGATACCTGAAGAGGTGTAACCCAGGATCAGGTCGCGCTCGCGGTTGGCAACCAACTGCTCGCTCAAATCGGCCTGCATCAGTTGAGAACGGTAGGTGAGTCCGACTGTTTCTGCCTCTCCGCAAATGGCCTGATAGTATTGGTTGAAAAGAGGAATAAACTCTTCGATCAGCTGCTTCCGTTTTTCGTATACTGCGAGGCCGTAGCGATCGAGTTGCATTTCGATCACATCGTAAAGCGAATAGTCGCGCGATTGCTCTTTCAATAAAGCATTGCGTTGTAATAATGCTTTGTTGTATTGTATGAGCGCGTGCAGGTAGGAGGGATCATGCTGGGAGATGATCATATCCAGGAAACGGCGGCGCTCTTCGCTTCCTCCCTGGATCAGGGTGGAGTCGGCAGGCGAAACCATGACTAACGGGATCAGCCCGATATGTTCCGAGAGTTTATCGTATTCCTTCTTGTTGCGTTTGAATTGTTTGCGTTGGCGGCGACGCATGGCGCAGAAGATATCTTCGGTACGCCCATCGGTTTCGTAAAAGCCCTGGATGACGCAGGTGTCTTCGTTGTGGTGGATGATCTGGCTCTCGTTTGTATGGAGGTGGCTTTTACAGAACGACAGGTAATAGATTGCGTCTAAGAGGTTGGTCTTCCCCATGCCGTTGTTCCCAAAGAAACAATTCATTTTAGGAGAAAACGCCACTTCCGTTTGGAGAATATTCTTGTAGTTGAGAACAGAGAGTTTATGAAGTATCATCCGCGCCGTTTTAATCGTACAAAATTAAAAAAATATAGCTCGTAAGTGTAGTTTATTCCATAAAAAAAACTACTTTTGCGCTTTGAATCCGAAAAGGCTTTCGGAGTGACAGAAGAGAATTAATAAACATCTTAAATAGATTATGGTTACCAATAAGAAAAAAGGCGCTACCAAAAGTGAAGTAGAAGTAGGTGAAATTGTTTCACGCTCGGAGCAGTTTATGGAAAAATATTCAAAACACCTGATGTATGGTGTGTTGGCTGTGGCCGTTGTTGTGGCAATTATTTTGGGAGTACACCACGGATACCTGATTCCGCGTGAGAAGAAAGCGGAAGCCGCTCTTTTCAAAGGCGAACATTACTTTTTGCGTGACTCGTTTGCGCTTGCACTGCATGGAAATGGTGTCGATTACGAAGGCTTTGAAAGTATTATCAAACAATACGGCAGTACTAAATCCGGTAATTTAGCAAAAGCCTATGCAGGAATCAGCTACTACCACCTGGGAGAAAACGACGCGGCGATAAAGAACCTGAAAGCCTTTAGTGCGAAAGACCAGATGATCTCTCCGGCTGTTTTTGGCGAGGTTGGCGATTGCTATGTGAACATGGGACAGGTGAAAGAGGGTATTTCTTATTTCGAGAAAGCAGCTAAGATGGCCGACAATAGCGTGGTTAGCCCGACCTTTTTAAAGAAAGCGGGTGCTGCTTACGAAAGCCTTGGTCAGTATAAAGAGGCGGAGAAGGTATATACCACCATCAAAGAAAAGTATTTCAATTCCATGGAAGCGGTTGATATCGATAAATATATCACGCGCGCCATCGAATTAGGCAAGTAATTATTCCAAATGAAATAAACACATTCAAGAGGATGTCTTGGTCAAAACGAGACATCCTCTTTTAAGTTAAAAGAATATGGCAACAGCATATCAAAACTTATCAGCGTATGATTTCAATAGCGTCCCGGACGCTTCAGAGATGAATGTCGGGATCGTGGTGGCGGAATGGAACCGCGCTATAACAGAGAAGCTGCTCGAAGGGGCATGCAATGTGTTGGAAAGACATGGGGTGAAGCAGAGCAATATTCTGATTGGGCGGGTGCCGGGAAGCGTCGAATTGACCTTTGGAGCGAAACGACTGGCGGAAAGCAAAGAATTGGATGCGGTGATTGTATTGGGATGCGTTGTGCGCGGCGATACCCCGCATTTTGATTATGTATGCGACAGTGTGACGCAGGGCGTGACTGAATTGAACCTGATGTATGATATCCCATTCATTTTCGGACTATTAACGACCGATAATATGCAGCAGGCCGAGGATCGTGCCGGTGGAAAGTATGGAAATAAAGGAGAAGAAGCGGCTGTAACCGCAATAAAAATGGCAGATTTTTCTTGCAAATTGCGAAATTAATCTTACCTTTGCACTGCGTTTAGAGAAACGCATTTTGGGCAGTTACCAGAGTGGCCAAATGGGGCTGACTGTAACTCAGCTGTCTTTCGACTTCGGTGGTTCGAATCCATCACTGCCCACATAAAAAAACAATTTGCGGAAGTAGCTCAGTTGATAGAGCATTAGCCTTCCAAGCTGAGGGTCGCGGGTTTGAGCCCCGTCTTCCGCTCTCGTAGAAAGGGGTTGTCCGGTTTCCGGTCGACCCCTTCTTCGTTTCTGTTCCTTTCCTCTGTTATTGCCTATTCAGAAGAAAACAACTACATTTACCACCGACTGTATATGAAATTTTTTACCGCCATCATACGATTATGAAACCAGTTAACGAATCAAACAGGCGACACGCCAACTTCCTGTTCGTCTTTTTCTTCCTGACAACCTGTTCGTTTGCCCTGACGGCGCAACAACATGTAGACAAACAACATCTTTTACGGGAAACCAGCCAAGCGTTTTTCCAAACCGAAGAGGCGCGTCGCATAGGCGATCAGCTACTCCTTTACCAACGCGCTACAGGCGGTTGGCCTAAGAATATCGATATGACCCGGGAACTGAGCGGGGAAGAACGAGAACAACTATTGAAAGAACAAGCCCGACGCGACGACTCGACCATCGACAACAATGCGACTACGATGCAAATGACTTACCTGGCACGTTTGTATCAACAAACCGGGGAAACCCGCTATCGCGATGCTTTTCGCCGAGGGATCGATTACCTGTTAAACGGTCAGTACGATAATGGCGGATGGCCTCAGTTCTGGCCGGAGACACGTGGCTACCAGGTAGCTATCACCTACAACGATGACGCTATTGTGAACATCCTTTTCCTCTTTCGCGATATGATGAACAGACAATCGCCTTACGAAGGCAATCTGGTAGACGAGGAGCTATCCCAGCGGCTATCGGACTCCTTCAACCGAGCCATTAGCTGCATCCTGAAAACACAGATTATCGTAGACGGGCAACCCACCATCTGGTGTCAGCAGCACGACCGTGAGACCTTGTTGCCGACGTATGCGCGCAGCTATGAACTCCCCTCCTATTGCTCGCAAGAGAGTGCCGCCATTGTCGATCTACTGATGAGCCTCCCCCATCCGGACGCATCGGTCAAAAAAGCAATTACCGGAGCCATGAAATGGTTTGACACCTACAAACTGACAGGTCTGCGTTACGAACGAGGTGTGATGATCGATGGAGAACGGACAGTTCGTTTAGTCGAAGACCCGGAGGCCGATCCGATATGGGCACGGTTTTACGATCTGGAAAAGGGCGAACCTTTTGTTTGCGACCGCGACGGCATACCTCGAAAGCATCTGGAGGAGATTGGCTCCGAACGCCGTAATGGGTATAGTTGGTACAATAACCGACCGGCCAAACTCTATCCCCTTTACGACAAATGGCGTGTGCAATACGACTGGGAAGACTAACTCCAAATCACCCTGATGGGGAATGATCATAAAAAAATCCCGGGGTTTCCTCCGGGATTTCTTATTATATAGCTATTCTATCATCTTATTGAATGCCTTTTTCGCGCAAACGTTTTTGCCAGCTCCAGGCAGTGATTAGGGTATCTTCAACCGTTTCCTTGGCTGTCCAACCCAATACGTTGTTGGCATGTTCGGGGTTTGCCCACACTTTTTCGATATCACCTTCACGGCGGCCTACGATCTTGTAGGGGACCTTTACGCCCGTTCCGGCTTCAAACGCATGGAGCAGTTCCAAAACCGAAACGCCACGACCTGTTCCCAGGTTGAATACTTCCAGTTTGTCTTCCGATTTATTCTCCAACATGCGATCCATAGCGATCACGTGCGCCTTCGCCAGGTCGACCACATTGATATAGTCGCGGATACAAGAACCGTCAGGTGTGTTGTAATCGTCGCCGAATACGCTTAATTCCTGGCGGATTCCCATGGCAGTTTGTGTCACGAATGGCACCAGGTTTTGTGGTACGCCGTTCGGCAACTCGCCGATCTCTGCCGACGGATGTGCTCCGATCGGGTTGAAATAGCGAAGGATAATGCTCTTGAAGGGCAGATTCGCGTAGATAGCATCGCGGATAATCTCTTCGTTGATCTGCTTGGTGTTTCCGTAAGGCGACAGAGCCGGCTTAATAGGAGCATCTTCTGTTACAGGAAGAATATCAGGCTGTCCGTAAACCGTACAAGAGGAAGAGAATACAATTCCCTTGATATCAAACTCAGGCATCAGATCCAATAGGTTGATCAGGGTCACGATGTTGTTACGGTAATAAAGCAATGGCTTATGTACAGACTCGCCTACTGCTTTGCTGGCTGCGAAATGAATAATACCCTGGATGCCCGGGTTCGATTTCAATACATCACGTAGCCCCTCTTTGTTATTCAAGTCAAGTTTGGCAAATACAGGACGAATACCGGTAATCTTTTCAATACCATCCAACACTTCGATGTTGGAGTTCGACAGGTTGTCGATAATAATCACTTCGTACCCTGCCTGCTGCAACTCCACTACGGTGTGTGATCCGATGTAACCGGTTCCTCCTGTCACTAAAATTTTTTTCTTCATTTTGGTTGTTGTTTATGAAAGTCCTTACTGTCGTTTAGACAATACCGGAGAAACCCATAAACGCCATAGCCAACAAGCCGGCTGTAATCAAGGCGATAGGTATACCTTTCAGTCCCTTTGGCAAACGGGTCATTTCCAGTTGTTCTCTAATACCTGCAAAGATAATCAAAGCTAACGCAAATCCAATGGCTGTCGAGGCTGCATATACAATTGCCTGCAACAAATTATAGTCCTTCTGGATCACCAGGATAGCGACCCCAAGCACACAGCAGTTGGTGGTTATCAAGGGCAGAAACACACCCAACGCCTGGTAAAGAGCGGGTGAAACTTTTTTCAAAACAATTTCCATCAATTGCACCAAAGCGGCAATCACCAGAATGAAAGCGATTGTTTGCATATACCCCAGGCCATAGGCATCCAATACATACTTTTGTATCAGGAAGGTCACCAAGGTGGCTATCGTCAAGACAAAGGTCACAGCGGCTCCCATACCGGCGGCCGTGCTCACTTTCTTTGACACGCCTAAGAAGGGGCAGATACCGAGGAACTGGGCCAGTACCACATTATTAACAAAAACCGCGGCAATAAATATCAATATATATTCCATAACAGATCTGTTTCAGTATTACACTTTACGAATTTTATTCACAAGAGCGATCAGGTAGCCCAAAGCGATAAACGCACCCGGAGCCAATACAAATATCAACGCTCCGTATTCTTCCGGCACCAGGGTAAAGCTAAAGAGCTTACCGGTTCCCAATAATTCGCGAATAGCTCCCAGCAGGGTCAGAGCTAATGTAAAGCCAAGCCCCATTCCGATTCCGTCTAAGGTAGAGGAGAATACCGATTTCTTAGCCGCGAAGGCTTCGGCACGCCCCAGGATAACACAGTTCACAACGATCAACGGAATAAAGATACCCAAGCTCGCATACAGGGAAGGCACGTAGGCCTCCATACACATCTGCAATACGGTCACGAAGGTGGCGATCACCACAATGTAGGCAGGGATACGCACCTGATCCGGGATCAGGTTCTTCAGAGCCGATATAACCGTATTGGTACAGATCAATACAAAGGTGGTTGCCAGTCCCATACCCAACCCGTTGATAGCGGAAGAGGTCGTCCCCAGGGTGGGACACATCCCTAACAGCAATACAAAAATCGGGTTCTCTCGGAGAATTCCGTTTGTTAATATCTTTACTTTATTATTCATTTTCGCCTCCTTCCTCGGTTGTTTCAGTTGCTTCTGTTGCTTCGGTGGTCGCGTCAGTCGTTGCTGACGTAGCACCTGTCGCGGCATCGGTTCCTCTATAAGCGCTGTATGCCCGGTTTATGGTCTGCAAAAAGGCTCGGCTGGTAATGGTCGATGCCGTAATAGCGTCCACATTGCCACCATCTTTCGTCACCGACAGATTGCCATCTGCCAGGGAACGCCCGATCACACTTTGTTTGTTCTTATCCGTACGGAACCACTCCTGCATTTTCGATCCGAGTCCCGGAGTCTCCGCATGTTGCAATACCGAATAGTTCAATAATTTTCCGTCTGCATCGAATCCGACGATCACGCGGATCTCACCGCTGAATCCATTCATCGTAAAGCTTTCCACGGCTACGCCGACAGACTGTCCGCCTTTGGTGGCTGGATAGATCAATAGCGAATCACCATCGGAGGTAACCGCTTTGTAGGCTTCAGCCAGCGGGCTGTTGTCGAAATCGGGTGTCACTTCTTTGATTGCATTCTCCAAAGCAGCCGCTTTCGAGAGGGCAATCGGTCCGGATGTCTGCTGATTGACCGTTGCCAGTATACCTGCCGCGCACACACAAATAATGGTAAGCGACAAGAGCATATTAGGTAATGTAGATTTCAGTTTGGCCATCGTTACTTTCCTCCGAAATGTTTAGGTTTGACATAGCTGTTGATCAATGGCGTAAAGGCATTCATGATCAGTATCGCGAACGACATGCCTTCGGGATAGGAGCCGAAAAGACGGATCACGGTGGTTAACAGGCCGATCCCAACACCATAGATAAGCATTCCTTTCTTACTCATTGGCGAGGTGACATAATCCGTTGCCATAAAGATCGCCCCCAACAGTAATCCACCGGACAGCAGATGAACCACGGGATTGGCATATTCGGCCGGATTCACGGCATGAAGGATACCGGTAAACAGGAAGACCGTTGCCAGGATAGACACCGGAATATGCCAGGAGATAATGCGGCGCACCCACATAAAGATCAACCCCAATAACAGGGCAATGGCGCCAATTTCCCCCAGGCTACCTCCTCGTTCGCCGATCAGCATCTGCGTATAAGTAGGCAGGTCGCCGCTTCCGCTCTTAAGCATGGTCAGAATGGTTGCTCCGGTTTCCACGTCGGTGTAGTTCATCGACATCACCTCCGGAACAGGCCAGGTAGTCATCTGCGCCGGAAAAGAGATCAACAGGAACACACGTCCTACCAAAGCGGGGTTGAAAATATTGTTTCCCAATCCTCCGAACGACATCTTACCGATGCCTATCGCCGCCAGCGCACCGATCACGATGATCCAGACCGGGAGGTTGGAAGGAAGATTAAAGGCTAATAAGAGACCTGTTAACAAAGCTGATCCGTCCCAAAGGGTCGGTTCTTTTTTCATCAGGAACTTCTGGATCAGAAATTCAAACAACATACAGGAAACGACAGAGACAAGCGTTACGACCAACGCGCCCACCCCAAAGAAATAGAGCGACACGAGAAAAGCCGGAACCAAGGCGATCAGCACCCCGTACATGTTTTTGCTGACACTATCCCCACCATGAATGTGAGGCGATGGTGAAACGTATAGATTCATCTTTTAATTATGAATTATGAATTATAAATTATGAATTGAAAATCGCTTAGCAAAGCGTAAAGCCATTATCAATTGTCAATTATCAATTATCCACTGCGTTCACGCTTTGCGCGAACGCATGATTCCCATTACCTTTCCTTTACCCAAACGGATCTGATCCAATAGCGGACGATTCGATGGGCAGGTGTAGGAGCAAGAGCCGCACTCGATACAATCGGCAATGTGGTTCTTCTCAGCCAGATCCCAATTGGTAAACTCCGTCGACGTCATCAACAATGTCGGATTCAATCCCATCGGACACACATTCACGCATTTCGTACAACGGATACAAGGCATCACCGGTTTGCGTTTCGCCTCTTCTTCGGTTATCAACAGGACGCCGGAGCTTCCTTTGGTCACCGGCACCTCCGGGCTGGCCAACGCCTTACCCATCATCGGACCTCCACCGATTATCTTTCCTGTATGCTCGGGCAATCCGCCGGCCGCATCAATCAATGCTTGGATGGAAGTGCCGATACGCACCTTGAAGTTTCCGGGGTTAGCCACCTCTTTGCCGGTGACGGTCACGATCCGTTCAAACAGCGGTTTATTCTTCACCACCGCTTCATAAACGGCAAAAGCAGTTCCCACATTCTGCACCACAGCCCCTACCGAAATAGGCAATGCGCCGCTCTTCACCTGACGCCGCAATACCGCATCGATCAACTGCTTCTCACCCCCCTGCGGATACTGCACCTTAAGCGGCATCACTTCAATCCCATGGTAGTTGGATTGCAGATGTTGCAGGTGCGCAATGGCATCCTTTTTATTGTTTTCAATACCGATTACGGCTTTCTTCACATGCACCGCTTTCATCAACAGGCTGATGCCCGTCATGATCTCATTCCCCTTTTCCATCATCAGCGAATGGTCGGCTGTCAGGTATGGCTCACACTCAGCGGCATTGATTATCAGTATCTCCGCCGTATTGCCCGGAGGAGGAGTCAGTTTCACCTGTGTCGGGAATGTAGCACCGCCTAAACCGACGATGCCGGCATCCGTGATTTTCTGGATAATCTCCTTCGAGGTCAGGTCGAAGGCTTTCACAAAGCCCTCCTGCCGGTCAATGGCCTCTTCCCATTCGTCGCCTTCCACATCGATGAAGACAGCCGGGCGGCGATAACCGCTCGCATCCAGGACGTTGTCGATTTTGTTCACCTTTCCGGATACGGAAGAGTGAATATTGGCCGATACAAACCCATTTGCCTGACCGATCAAAGAGCCTACCTTCACCTCGTCGCCTTTTTTTACAACGGCTACGGCGGGAGCACCAATATGCTGGCTCAACGGAATAATAACCTGCTTGGGTAAAGCCAACGACTGAATGGCTTTTCCGGCAGACAATTTATTTTCAGGGGGATGTATACCTCCGATACGAAATGTCTTTAGCATACTTATGTAATTATATTGTTTTTTCTACTACAGGAGTCCCTTCTATTTCCGGCGCTTTCTCCTTACGCGGAGGGAAATTCAACTCATGGATAGCTCCGGTAGGACATACCGGCACACATTTGCGGCAAAGGCGGCATTTGGTGTAATCGATATACGCCAGGTTGTTTTCCAGGGTGATCGCTTCAAAAGCACACTCTTTCACACACTTACCGCAACCGATACAGGCATTACCACAGGCTTTGCGGGCAGGAGCGCCCTTATCCTTATTGACGCAGCTCACAAAAATACGGCGCGATTTCGGTCCTTTCTTCCGCAATTCGATGATGCTTTTCGGACAGGCCTTCACACAAGCGCCGCATGAGGTACATTTCTCTTCGTCGACCTCGGGCAACATCGTCTCCGGATTGATATGGATCGCGTCGAAATCGCAGACCGTCACGCAATCGCCAAAACCATGACACCCGAACGAACAGCCGGTCTCACCGCCATAGAGGGCAGAGGCTATCGCACAACTCCGGGTTCCGTCGTACTGGTTCTGACGCGGACGCGCCGCACAGGTTCCGTTACACCGGACTACGGCCACCATCGGTTCGGCCATATCCACCTCTTTCCCCAGAATGGTTGATACCTGCGACATCACATCGGCTCCCCCTACCGGACAGAACAATCCGTCCATCGTGTCGGCACCGACACAGGCCGTGGCAAATCCGGCACAACCCGGAAATCCGCAGGCACCGCAATTCGCACCCGGAAGCGCCTCCTGTACCTGAGCGATACGTGGGTCTTCATACACCTCAAACTTTTTGGATGCCGCATACAAAAAGACGGCTCCAATAGCTCCCATAAGTCCTAATGAAATAATGGCAATAACTATCATGATATATTATTCGGTTTTTCTAATGTGAATACAAAATGGCGTTTCAATTTGGCACGCATAAAATAGAGTATAATATAATAAGGTATAAGAAATAAAATCCCTGCCAGGCCGCTTGTTGTTTCGTCGATGCCCACTTGGAGGCAAAGGGCGACAGCCAGTATAAGCAAAACAACCGGTATGCCGAATGCCAATAAAACAGCCTGTAATCCAAGCGATGTCTGCCCTATAATGGCCACCTCGTCGTCGACCTGAAACTGTCCCGTCCGATCGGTCACCTCAATCACCTTCTCTTTGCTCTCCGAAGCTCCGCACATACCGCGCGCGTGACATCCGGCGCATGCTGACTGTTGAAGAATACGAACGTAGAAAATATCCCCTTCCCGGCGCTCTATGATTCCGTTGTGACGTATCGTGTTATCCATGATTGCAAACTCGACTTAGCAAAATCAGCGCAAAAGTACATATATTTTTTAAACTTCTACCATTCGCCCCTCAAATTCTTACCATTTATAAGTTAAGCCAAAAGTGAGTTGTTCCTTGACTTGGAAATAACTGTCGAAATCATCTTTTTTGGCCACTCCGTCATCGTAGCGGAGATAGAAATTGATATTGGTGCTCAGATAGCGGTTGATCGCCATCTGCAGGCGGTTTTCAGACTCCACGATCACCCGCTCGTAGGTCGTATTATACTTGAAACGCGAATAGAGGGTTATATTCCGGGTCATAGTGAAATTCAGTACACCTTCAATATTAGAACCGAAAGTCTGGTAGGTATTGTCGAAAATCTTTTTATTGGGATCATTCGGATCCGGTATTTTGGGGAAACCGTAACGTCCCAGATCGATATTGTTCCTGGTTGCGCTATACCAGAACCCATACGAAAACGGATCCAGGTTAAGCGATAGTTTCAATTTTTTGTGTTTGTCGGTAAACTTTTTGTCTAAATTATATTTCATCCCCACCCCGAACGAAATAGTCATCGGCGAGGCAAAAGAGGCCAATAATTGATCTTTGTTCTCAATATAGTTGTCAAACAACAGGGTATGAAACTCTACACTTGCCGAATAATCCCATTTGCTGAAAGCCTTATACCCGAAGTTGCTGCGTAGTTTCAGGGAGTTATCACCCAATTTGTAATTGCGCAGGGTATCTTTGGGTGCATTGTTTACGCTTATTTTCAATTCCAATAGATTGCTCAGGCTTACCTTGTCTTTCTTATAATCGTAGTTGATAATATTCAAGGTATTGATAGTTAGGTTGCCGACCCCTCCCTGGTGCCAGTTAGGCGAGATATAGAGTTGCGAAAAATGAATCGAACTCTGAAAAGCAGAGGTCCAATACCGCCGGTTCGGAATAAAGCGTATCAGTGTATCCGGTTCGGCAGGAGGCAACTCTTTTTTAACCAGTATAGGCGCATCTGTGTACAGATCCCGGATATCCTTGATGATAGGTGTTTTCACCAGTATATCATCCGGCAAGTCCCTGGCCGAATATTTGAAATACCTCAGGTGGTTTTTTACCATATACTTGTATAAGTCATTTTTTGTTTTCTGCCGCAAAGCATATTTCGGATAAAACTCCGCCGGAGGAGGTGCTAACCGTTCGTAGGCATCTTTCTGTTCCGGTTTGGCCACGAGCTGCGAAAGGGAGTCGATCGGAATATGGATTCCCCTGAAAACCAAAGGAAGCATCAAATGGCTTACGAAAATCGTATCCTTAAACGTATAATGTTCCGGCACATAATGCGCCGGATCGAAAACCTGCTCGATGATCCGCTTGGCTTCCGGCGACATGTCCAGTTTGTCTTTTTGCATAAAGCGCAACAACGCATCCGGCTTCCGGTAAGGTGTTGTGTAGCCGGTGTTCAGGCGCTCAAACTGTCCGCGCAAATCGATCCTGGGGTCCAGATCCTCTTCCACAATCTGTATGGGTCGAATGGTGTCTCTCGCCGTTTCCTGCGCAGGCTGGTTTATCGGCACGACAGGTATCCTTGTGTTTTGTGCATAGGCATCTGTTAAAGCGCAATACCCAAACAAAATAAAACAGCATATGTGTTTTGGGAGTTTCATATCTATCGTTTATTATCCGTTTCGGTGGCAACAGGCAAAATTATTGAAAAAGAATGAAAGATACTAAGAAGCTGTTTGAATTTTATGAAATAGTTTATTTTTACTTACTGTTGGGCTTCTTCAGCCTCCTTTTCCGCTTATCTGTACCTTTGCTTTTAGTCACATAGCTCGCTATGCTCCCAAAAGCAAAGGCACAACTAAGCGAAAAATGAGACTAAATAAGCTCCAAATAAAATTCAAAACAGCTTCTAATTCTTTCGTTCCCCATTTCATCTTCCGATATACTTTACCCTTTTTTGTACGGCGAAAATAAGCCGGAAGGAGCCTCCCCACTACCTCAAGTAGAGAACCCACCCCCCCCCCTTCCGGCATCTGGTCAATTATCCATTATCAATTATCAATTATCCATTATCAATTATCAATTATCCACCCATCTTCACCCATCCCAATAGATCCAACAGATCCGCCGGAGTGATGCGCCGGGTCTTCCGGTATTGCAAGAGGGTACTGATCTTCCAGCGCGAACCGGTAAATAATAACAGGCTGAATGCCAGGAGGCGGCGCCCCGCTTTGCGCTCTTCTTTTTGCTCCAATAGGGCAAACAGCAGCAACATCGTCCATTCGGGATCTTCCAGGGGAATCAATAATTCGCCCCAGGCGCTCTCCCGGCGCAGGAAATCAAGGAATCGTTGCAAGTCGTTTTCTAAGAAGCGGATCAGAAACTGCCGGTAGGCCGCGTTGCATGTTTTCCATTCCGCCTGCGCCACCTGGTAAACCAGCCTGATCGCCTCGTCTCTTTCTGTTTCGGGAAGTGTTGCCGTGATTTGGTAAAAGCTTTTCACACTAAGCGAGCGGCCGTTGAACAGCCTTTTCAGTTTTTTGTAATACATAATAGGTCTTGGCGGGGCTTGATTAGGGTTCCCCTACCGACCCCTCTGCCCACCGGCAACAAACAGGACGTCTGTCACAACGGCGGGCGCTATCATCCGGCAAGAGGAGATGGGTAACTCCCTTGCGGTATAGCGCACGAAAAATGAACTGTGATTACACAGAATACAAGATGGACTATGATTAGATCTTTTCTGATTTTTTTTGATTGATCTGATTGGCTATAAAAACAATCAGGAAAATCTTTTTTAATCAATAGAAATCAAATCATAGTCCATCCTGTATGCTGTGTAATCACAGTTAAAAAAACAACAGCCCAAACGGCTTGGAGTAAAGGGTAGAGATTGTTGGCCGCTTGGTGCTGTTGGATAGTTAGTGCCTGGTTAAAAATATGAGGGTTTTGCCACCGCTTACCAGGCGGTGAAATATCACAAGAAAAATTATTCTATTTCGAAATCCCCCGATAACTGCCCGTGATAATGGCTGAGAAACAGCCGGTAGTTCCCGGGCACATAGGGTATTATAATCGTTTTACAGGTGCCGGGTACTTCGATGGAAATAGTCTCCCGGCGAACAATTGCGCCGTTTTCGTCGCAAACGGTCACCAGAAGATCGTCCAGAACGCTGTCGCAGGTGATCATAAGCAGATGGCCACCAATGTATGCTTCCGGAGGAGGAGGCACCAACGAGCGGATCATGCCGCCACCCCAATGTCCTTTGGTGACGATCTTTTTGTCTTTTCCATACACGGATACCGAGAGAATAAGCCCTAAAGCCAAAAACAAAACTGTTGTAAATACCTTTTTCATAGCTTGAAAATTATGTGTTGAGAATTTATTATACCTGCAAAAATAGGGCTCATCGCAGGTCGGAAGGAAGGGAATTCTACGCAAAAAACAGCTGTTCTACGCAAAATCCTTAACAAATGTAAAAATAGAAGACTGAGATGTAAAAGAATCTATAATTTTAAAGGGAGTCGATAAATTCTTTAAATATGATCCGGTTCGATTTGCTTTTCAGATGGCGCTCATACAACCGGTCGCGGCGGGAGGCGATGCCGGTGGGCGACATACCGGTGAAATGGGCTATTTTGGTGTTCGAAGTGATGCCGATCTTATTCAGGTAACAGAGATACCGCTCTGTTTTATCCATATCGGGGAAGGCCTTTTGCAGGCGGAAGGCAAACGAAGGGAAGATCCTGTCGACCGTTTCCTGCAGCTCTTTTTTGTCCTGGTTGGTGGGTTCCCACAGATTGCCTTGCAGGTATTTCTGTGCGATGGGCGATTTCTCCAACTCCCCGGCGCGCTGTTTTTGTATCAATACCTCTTCTAAGGTGTCGTTGTTTTCCGTTTTCAACCGGACAATCTCTTTCTCCAACTGTTTGATTTTTTTGTTGTTGCGACCGATCAACTGCTCGCTCTCCCGTGTCAGCGCGTGGATCCGGCTCTTCAGTTCCCTGTGTTTTCGTATCCGCCGCCGCAGGTAATACAATATCACGCAGCATCCGGCCAACAATAGGGCCGACAGAACCACCAGCCGGTAGTAATCCCTCTCCTGCGACAGATAGTCGATGCGCAGCTGTGCCGATTCATTTTTATGCACCTCGTAATCGTATCGATATTGCATCTCGACCAGTTGTTCCCGGTAGGTCGCCTCCATCAGCTCTTCCGCTACTTTGTCGTGCGACTCCCGAAAGCGGGCGTATGTTTCCCAGTTGCGCTGTTCGCGTGCCAATTGTGCCAGGTAGTACCAGGCCGATACCTCTGTTTCGGTAGGTGGTATCTCATCGCCCCACACACTCTCGTCTACGACCTTATGCAGCCAGTACGAAGCGGAATCGGCCTTTCCCAGGTGGCGATACAGGTTGCCGATGCTCAGGTAAACCGGCATAAGTGCGTCTGTTTCTTCCGTCACAGCCTCTACCACGGGCATAAGCTCTTGCATATGTCCGTAGGCTCGGGTGTATTCTTCCTGACAGGTGTACAGATGTATCAACTCGTTGATGATAAACAATTCTTCCTGGGGCGGAATATGAACCAGCGCCTTTTCGTAATACCAGGCAGCGCTGTCGGGGCGATCGAGCATCGAAAGCGTGCGTCCCATATCGCGGAAAATATATGACAAGCGAACAGAATCGCCCATTTCACCGAAACATCTGGCGGCCTCTTGCAACTGTGGCATCGCCTCCTGCCAGGCATCCTGGAAAATATACAACCGCGCCAGGTTGCCGTACACCATACCGGCAAACGTAAGGTGATCGGCTGCCGCGCCTGTCTGCAACGCCTTCAGGAAATAGTCCTGGCAGCGTGGGGCATCGCCCATGTCCTGGTAGACACGTCCTGCGTAGTAACAGGCCTGCATCAGCCGAAGCGGGTGATTCTTCTTTTCGTAGTAGGATAGGGCGATCCGGATGGTCGAGTCCGTCGTATGTGTAAACAGGTTTTTATCTTCCGCCTGGGTGAGTAAGATAGCCCAATCGGCCTGTTGCCGTGGCGAGAGCGACTTTGTGTCGATCTCTTCCGCCAGGATGTGTAAGGCGCTGTCGGGATGGGTCTGCATCAACGCCTCCGCCTGGTCGAGTAGGGGTTGCGCCTCCGACCTTTTCTTCCCCTGGCAGGCAACCAGAAAAAAACTATATATAATAAGGTATACCGGAACAACGATGAAAGTAGGTCTCATAGGTTAAAAATGTTTAGCAAATGATGAATCTCATGCCCTCTCCGCAAAAGTAAGATTTTTTTTCCTTAGTTTTGTGAAAACCACTTCTGAGTAGGTTAATATAAGGGTATAATAACTTTTTATTGTCTTTGTATTTAAAATGATAAGTGCTAGGAATAACTATCTAAAGCTCCCCTTCTTAGAAAAGAAGGGGGGGACCGCTGCTCGCAGCGGTGGGGTAGTTTGAATTCTTTACAACTGATTATTTTCTTTTTTTGATACAGAGTATAAACCAACATAAATGCATATTTTTTATAGATCAAACTACCCCACCATCGCAAGCGATGGTCCACCCCCTTCTTTTCTAAGAAGGGGAGCTTTAGTTAGTTATCTGCTACGTAATGTCAGCCAGGCTTTAGATAGTTATTATATAATTAAATTCATAATTCTTAATTCATCATTATTATGGCTCGTCCAGTAACATTGTATTCCCTTCAATGGGGTGATCTCTCTTTAGAGACAGTATGTGAGAAAGCAAAAGAGTTTGGCTACGACGGTATTGAACTGGGACTTCCCGACCACCTGGATGTCCGCCAGACCGATCCCGCCTATTACCAGGGCATCCGCGACCTGTTGGCCCGCTACGGCATGCAGTTGCATTGCATCTCTACCCACCTGGTGGGGCAGGCCGTGTGCGACCGCATCGACGAGCGCCACAAAGGCATCCTGCCTGCCTATATCTGGGGCGATGGCGATCCGGAAGGCGTAAGCCGCCGTGCAGCCGAAGAACTGATCCGTACTGCCGAGGCCGCTAAGGCGTTGGGCGTCGACACCGTGGTCGGCTTCACCGGCAGCCCTATCTGGCACCTGCTCTATTCTTTCCCGCCGGTGACCGAAGCGATGATCGAAGAGGGCTATAAAGAGTTTGCCCGCCGTTTCATCCCGATCCTTGATGCCTACCAAAAATTAGGCGTTCGTTTTGCCCTCGAGGTACATCCTACCGAGATCGCTTTCGATACCTTCTCCGCCCGGCGCGCGCTGGAGGCAGTGGGCAACCACCCCGCCTTCGGGTTCAACTACGACCCCAGCCACCTGGGCTACCAGGGGGTCGACTATGTCGATTTCATCTATGAATTCCCCGATCGTATCTTCCATGTACACATGAAAGACGCCTGGTGGAGCGACACCCCCCGTCAGGTCGGTGTCTTTGGTGGACATGTGCCCTTCGGCGATCCGCGTCGTTATTGGAATTTCCGCAGCGTAGGACGCGGCAAGGTCAATTTCGAAGAGATCATCCGCGCCCTCAATTCCATCGGCTACCAGGGTCCCCTCTCCATCGAATGGGAAGACTCCGCCATGGACCGCGAACACGGCGCCCGCGAATCATGTGCCTTCACCCGCCAAATCGATTTCCAACCCTCCGCACACGCCTTTGATGCGTTTTTTGCGAAGGAATAAACGATGAAAAAAACGTTCGCTTCCGGTTCAAAACGAAAAACCGAAGTGTAAGCAAAAAGGGGCAATTCCGAGCGATTTGCCCCTTTTTTGCTTACACTTCGGTTTGTTAAAAAATGTTTCTCCCGGGAGTTTGTCTCCAAAGTCCCGGGTTTTCGGAAAAATTCTCCCGCGGTTTTGACAATTTGATAATCGCTTAACGAGCGAAGCGAAGTGCAGAGCAAAATGTCAAATTGGAAAATCTTCAAAAAGGGAAGAAATTGAAGATGTTTCAGGAAAATCCCGAAAGGGATTTAATTCCTAATAACTCCCAGTGAAGAGAGCGAAGCGAACGACTGGGGGTGATAGCAAATGTAGAAACAAACCAACGCCGAAAGGTGTTGAATTAAACAATTGAACCCTTTTCGGGTTCATGAGATGTTAGATCCTTTTATGCCTACCCCCAGTCGTTCGCTCTGCTCTCTTCACTGGGGGTTATTAGGAGTTCAACGCCTGTGGGCGTACCCTTTCTATCTTTCCATTTCCCCCCCCCTATCTGACCCTATCTCCCATCTCCTATCCCCCCATTCCCCCCCCTATCCAATCCATAAAATCAATTAAATCAAATCATAGTCCATCCTGTTTTCAGCGTAATCACAGTTTTTATTCGTATCTTTGCCCCCTCTAATCCAAAGTACAAGAAAATATGAAACAGATATATCATATCCTTTCCCTGTTAGCTTTCCTTCTCCTGGCTTTCTCCTGTTGTAATATCGGCGATGAAGACGAGTATACGGTGACCCCTCCCCGTACCCTGTTGGTCTATATGGTCTCCAGTAACCTGGGTGGATCGATGCAGACGAATATCGAGCATATGAAAAGCGTAGCTACCCGTAAGAACCTCAACGACGGCAACCTCGTCGTGTTCTATTCCACCGCCAAGGACGGCACCGCCTCCGGGCGTCTCTTCCGTATCAAAGAGGACCGAAACGGGCAGGTCGTCGAGGAGGAGATCCGCACATACAATGAAATAAGTGCCATTTCACCGGACTTTATGCATTCGGTGGTCGAGGATGTGATGCGTGATTTCCCGGCGAAAAGCTACGGTATGATCCTTTCGAGCCATGGTACCTCGTGGATGCCGACCGATTATAAAGACCTGCGTTCCTTTGGCGAGGAGAATGGGCAGCGCATGGAGATCTACGACCTGGCCCGCGCGCTCCGCGGCTTTCAGTTCGACTTCCTCTCGTTCGATGCCTGCAGCATGGGCGGGGTGGAGTGTGTCTATGAACTCAAAGATGTAGCCGACTATATTCTTGCCTCGGCTTCGGAGATCATTAGCTATGGTTTCCCTTACAAAGAGGTGCTTCCCTATTACTTCACCGACGAGGCCGACCTGGCAGCCATTGCCAAAGGCTTCTACGATTTCTATACCACCTACACCTATCCCTATGGCAATATGGCGGTGATCAAGACCGCTGCCTTAGACGATCTGGCAGAGGTGATGGCCGAGATTATCGCGGCAGCCGGCGAAGAAGCACTCTATGGCCTCTCGCTTCAGGGCGTGCAGGTGTTATCCCGTTTCTCGAGCGCGCTCACCTCGCTCTATGATATCGAAGACCTGGTAGCCCGTATGGTAAATGAAGGGCTGGCCACCGAAGAACAGAAAACGCGTTTCGACGCCGCCCTGGCAGAGGTGGTTCAAACAAAATACTGCACCGAGCAGGTCATCATCCAGGGACAGAGCCGCCTGCCGGTACGCACCTTCTCCGGCCTTTCCATCTACCCCCTGCGAGAATCCCTGCCCCAGCACAACGCCTGGTACCTCGAAAACCTCGCCTGGGCGAAAAGGGTGTATCCCGCGCAATTGGATAATTGATAAGGGGTAATTGACAAACCCCTCTCCCTCCCCCCCAAAAAATATCAAAACCTTTGTGCGCCTTCGTATTCCTCGGTGGTTCAAAAAAGAACTAATGGTACGTGTTATGAAGACTTAACCACGAAGTATCACTAAGTCGCACAAAGGTTTTTGTCACAAAATATTTATTAGAAATAGGAAGAGCATAAATCGTAAAGAATATAGATAAGTCTATCCATTATCCATTATCCATTATCCATTAACTTAACCTTTTCCTTCCGCAATCTGTTATAAGATAAATGAAATCAGACAGATATCGCGTAAGCGGTCGCTTTTGCGTAAATGGGACGAAAACGGTTTCGTTGTCTAAACAGGGGTGTTTGTACAGAAAACCGATGTTTTCGGATAAGAAACCGTTTAAAAAGCGAAAAAAAAGGCCGCAAAGCGTTGCGGTTATGAAAACTATGGCTACTTTTGCTTCCTATAAGTGGGATGTGTTGTGTCCAATCGTGTGAAAACTCTATGAAAATGAAGAGACGAAGGCAATGCAAAACCCCTTGAAACAGACAATTTTATTAACATTATAGTATTAATTTTAATTATTAATTTTATGAACAAAAAGTTTTTTACTCTATTGGTTGCGATGATCGCAACAATTAGTTTTGGAGCTTTTGCACAGTCGGATGTGGATTTGGAAGAAGGCTATCCTGAAGCTTTTAAGCCAGACAGTAGTTATGTATTGGAAGCTTGGGCGGTGCCTCTTACACCTAGTAATGATGCTCTACTGCAAGAAAGAAATGCAATTGATTTTACAGGACTTATGGATGCGCCGATTGGTTATTTAGTGTCTGAAGAAGTAGTAAAAGGTCAAAGCAAGATTAAATTGGTAACAGGCACATTCGCTCCGAAATCTTTTGCTGCGCTGGATTCAGCGTTGTGGGATATCGCTATCGAACGTCCTGCTGGACAAGAAGTGGCTTATTACTCATTCCAAAATGTTGCGAGTAGCAAGTTCTTAGCCTATAATATGCCTGATGCAAAGAACATTGTAACCGGTAATACACTGGCAGGAACTGATAACCCGGTTTTCGGTGCGGAAACTTATAGTAAATTGTGGATCAATGGTCAGAACGCCTCTGTACCTGTTGCTACACATTATTATATGAGCTTAAGTAATGTAGCTGGGAATGACTCTGTATTTGCATTGGCTTATAACGCAGATCGAACCGCTGTTTATCCTGCTAAATTTGGAAATACTCTTGCTCTGGAAGCTTCTGAAGCTCGCGTAATTATCATCCCGAGAAAGGTTGCGACAGCTAAGTTTGCAAAGAAAATCACCAACGGTGTGTATGCTGTGACTATCACTGGTAGTGCTAATAGTCCTGAACTGATTGGTAAAGATTTGAGAATGAATATGGCAGGTCGTGCTATTAACTATTTCACTGCAAAAGATTTGAGAAATGCACAGCACATGCCTTCTGCACAGTGGGTATTTACAAACAATAGCGTAGAAGGTACTCAAGTAACTGCTGTTAACCGTGAGTATCCTGGCAACAACGGACGTATTTTCAACAACGATTATGTGTATGAATTGCAAGACGCAACTGTAAACGGAACATGCTATACAGCTTCCGGTGATACTATTTTATTGACTCCGATCACCAATATTTCTGATCCGAAACAAGGTTACTGGTATCATGGCGTGAAAGATGCTGATTCTACAAAGGTAACAGCTACTTTGCGTTATCTGAATTTGTTGAAAAATGACCAGGCTATCGTATTGGATGCAAACGATGCTATGACTATCAGCAAAGACGAATCTGCAACTACCTTCCATCTGCTTGGTTGTGACTTTACGTATGCCAATGCTCCGTATGGATATGTTCCGCAGACCACTACAACAGCTGCTGACTATATCGCAAATCTGGTTCAGTTGGAACGTTCTTATTATTTTATTGCTATGAAGACTCCGAGCTTGACTTACAACGGTCCGGCTACATGGCGTGTGATTACTTATAACTCTACTTTCAAAGTATTTGAATTGTCAGACGAAATCATTGAGATTAAAGATGATGCTAATAATACGTATCAGCCTGATTATGCCGCTATCCGTAACGCAGGCGGTATCCGTTTCCACTTGAAAGAAAACAACGAATATGCCAATGAAGGTGACGAAGCAGCAAGCTGCTACTATTCTTTGGTGTATCAGCTTGGCAATGATACTCACAAAATCAATATCAATCCGTCTACCTTGGAATTGGTAACTGGTGAAGTAGGTGATAGCCGTCCGCAGGTTTCTACTGCTGCTTTCAAAGTAGCTCCGGGTATCGCAGAACATCAGAACGGTTACCGTTTGTTCGGTACAGAAGATGATGAAAAAGATGTTCCAAGCATCGTGAAGATCTTCCGTGCAAACTATGATGCTACAAGAGCCTATCTGTATGAAGATGCTAACAGTGTATATGCAACTCAGCCTCTTGGCCCGAACGAAGTACAGGTACCGGGTGTAAAAAGAGAAAGCCAGATCAACTTCTTAGGTGTTGATGAAGAAAGAAACTTCGATAAAACAAAAGCTGCTCTGAAACTGAGCTATATCCGTGGTACAGAAATGCCGCAGTATGTGATCTCGGTTGATGAAGATCATATTCAAAAAGATGGCTCGGAAGAAAAATGGGAGCTTTGCTCAGAATGTGGTGAAAAAGATTGCGGACACTCTAAGTACACACCGGGTGAAGAAGCCGTAGACAAACGTGTGATCCGCGTGTTGATGAATATGGTTGAAACTGCTAAGTATTCTGACGACGCAGAAACTGCCAAAAAATATGTTTGGGATAATAGCTATTATCGCTTAGCCTTTGTTGATGCTGAAGTTGTTTGGAATTCAGACAAAGCTGAAGAAGGTGAAGAATATAGAACTATCGACTCGTTGATTATCGATGGTAAATTGTTCGACTTCGAAAACTTCAAAATGGAAGAAGGAGCAACTGAATTCACCTCTCACAAATTGTATTCTCCGGTATTGTTCTCATTCCGTCTCTTGGATACGAACAGCAATGACTTCCTGATTGAATCTGAGTCTTTAGCTGAAGCAGCCATAGTAGAATTCGGTGGTAGAATTTATCCTCGTGGAGATTATGGTGGTTGGATCAAATATCAGAATGGTGTTCCGGTAATTGTGAATTATTATACAGCTTCTTGGTATGGATATGCTTGGGATATGGCTGAAGTATTCAACTGGGAAGTAACAGACCAAGAAGCTACTTCTAACGAAGGTCCTGCTGCAGGTATTGTTGAAGTAACCGCTGCTTATGGCACAATCACTGTAACAGGTGCTGCTGGCCAGGCTGTTGTTATCACTGACATCCTTGGTAAGGTTATCGCTAACACGGTGATCACTTCTGACGCTGCTACATTCGCTGCTCCTGCAGGTGTGGCTGTTGTTAAGGTAGCTGGCGAAGCTGCGAAAGTGTTGGTGAAGTAATTGTTAATTCTTAATGGTTGATTATTAATTCATAAAAGACCGTTAGATTACGATACATACAGAAAGCGCTCCCATTCGGGGGCGCTTTTTTTGGTATATATGGGCTACTATTTTCAAATGTGGTAATAAGTGAAGATTCCCAAGGAATACCGAAATAAGTATCCAAAAGCTCCCCTTCTTAGAAAAGAAGGGGGAGGACCGCTGCTTGCAGCGGTGGGGTAGTTTGAATTCTTTATAAATGTTTTTCCTATTTCTTTGATAGTTACAAATACACAAAACAGAACAAATGTGTGATTTTAATATATCAAACTACCCCACCATCGCAAGCGATGGTCCCCCCCCTTCTTTTCTAAGAAGGGGAGCCGAGATAGTGCTTTCTGCAAACCTTCAATTTCTTTCCAATTTGAAGATCCAACCACAGCCCAATCTGCGCAATCTGTATCACTAACCACTAACCACTAACCACTTCCCCCTATCAATTATCAATTATCAATTATCAATTACCAATTAATTTCCCCTATCTTTGCTTTATGGCAATTATATCGGACACCGGGCAACGGTTGAAATACCTCTTTATCTTAGTCGCAATGGTGATTGCGGGGGCATCGTTGGTGTTCTCGAATATGCTGACCAAGCAATTGGCGGGCGAGGAGCGCGAGAAGATGGAGATATTTGCCGAGGCGCAACGCTCGATGCTGAAGGAGCAGAACCTGTTGGAGACCGATATGTCGCTTTACCTGCGTATCATCGAAGGAAACCGGACGATCCCGGTGATCTTATGCCGCGAAGACGACAGTATCCTCTTTTCTAAAAATATAGATGCGCCGGAGGATGATCCGGAGTTGTTTCTGCAGAAGAAGCTCGCCTCGCTGAAAACAAAGAATCCGCCGATTGTGATGGAGATCGACCAGGAGACGGTGCATTACCTCTATTATGACGATTCGGTGATCCTGAAACGTTTGAGTGTCTATCCCTATGTGCAGTTGGCGGTGGTCTTTATCTTTATCCTGATCTCTTTCTTAGCCCTGGCGAGTACCAAGCGGGCGGAGCAGAACCGCGTCTGGGTGGGTCTCTCGAAAGAGACGGCGCATCAGTTGGGTACGCCTATCTCTTCATTGATTGCCTGGGTGGAATACCTGAAGACGAAAGAGATTGATCCGGCATTGCTTAATGAAATGGGCAAGGATGTGGCACGTCTGGAGATGGTGGCCGACCGCTTCTCGAAGATCGGCTCGCGTCCGGATCCGATGCCGGTGAATTTGGTGGATTCGGTTCGCAACGCGATCGGGTATCTGGAGAACCGTATCTCGGCGAAGGTGCGTATCACGACCGAGATGCCCGACCATCCGGTGTGGGTGAAGATCAACGATTCGCTCTTCTCCTGGGTGATGGAGAACCTGATCAAAAACGCCGTCGATGCCATGAGCGGACAGGGAGAGATCCTGATCCGTATGGAAGAGGTACAGAAAGAGGTGCGCATCGATGTGACCGACAGCGGGAAAGGCATACCCAAATCACGTTATAAGACCGTTTTTAGCCCCGGCTACACCACGAAGGCACGCGGCTGGGGATTAGGCCTCTCCTTGGTGAAACGCATCGTCGAGTCGTACCACAATGGCAAAATCTATGTCAAGAGTAGCGAGGTGGGACGGGGGACAACGTTTCGTATAGAATTACCGAAGAGGTAATTCTTACGAATTATGAATTATGAATTATGAATTGGAGCGAAGCGGAAATCGCTTAGCGAAGCGTAAAGCAATTGGAGCGAAGCGGAAATCGCTTAGCCGAAGGCGCAGAGCAATTATAGATTTTGATGAGAAACTTTAACTATGGAGAAAATGAGAGAAAATATTGTACGGGAAAAGAGTTTTGCGTTTGCTTTGCGGACAGTGAAACTGTATAGGTTCTTAGTAGAAGAAAAGAAGGAGTATATATTGTCGAAGCAGTTAATGCGTTCGGGAACAGCAATTGGAGCATTGCAGAGTGAAAGTGAAAATGCGGAAAGCGAAGCGGATTTCATTCATAAGTTGGCAATAGCACAAAAGGAATGTAACGAAACCTTGTATTGGCTGAAGTTGCTGTATTATTCCGGTTACCTGGATGAAATCGCCTTCCAAAGTATATATTGTGACGCAGAAGAATTGAAGCGTATCATAACAGCTATAATTAAGACTACAAAAGAAAGAGGCAAAAAGGATAAATAGGGCTGAGTTTTTAGGGTAAATAGAACTTTTAGGGAGAAGCCAATCCTTTAATATCAAGCTTCGCCATTAGGAGAACCTCATAATTCATAATTCATAATTCATAATTTATTCCCCTTCCTTTGTCGAAGTGATTTATTTTTTTCATACCTTTGCAAGGTTTTTTACACAAAGCGGTTTTGGGAAAGTTTAATTCATATAAGATCGATCTAAAGAATCTGCCTCAGGGGGTATATACTTACGAATACCAATTGGGGAATACGTTCTTTATGGACATTGACGGAGACGAGGTGCAGAAAGGGAAGGTGCATGTGGTATTGACCCTGAAGCGTACGTCGGTGGCTTTTGAGATGGACTTTGAATTGAACGGGACAGTGATGGTTCCCTGCGACCGTTGTTTAGACGATATGGAATTGCCGGTGGAGACAAAGAATCGCTTGGTGGTGAAGTTCGGTAAGGAATATGCGGAAGAGAGCGACGAGATCGTCGTTATTCCGGAGGAAGAGGGGGCGATCAACCTGGCCTGGTTCCTCTATGAGTTTGTGGCTTTGGCCATACCTATGAAGCATGTTCACGCGCCGGGCAAATGCAACAAAAATATGTCGTCGAAATTGAAAAAGCATACTGCAAGTAGTTCGGACGAAGAGGATGATGACGTGGTCGACACGGATAGCTCTTTGGATGAAGGGCAGGTAGACGCGACCGATCCGCGTTGGGATGCTTTGAAAGGTTTACTGGAAGATTAATAATAATTAAATACAACTAAAATGGCACATCCTAAAAGAAGACAAGGTTCAGCTAGACAAGGAAAGCGCAGATCGCACGACAAGGCGGTAGCTCCTACTATGGCCATCTGCCCTAACTGTGGCGCATGGCATATTTATCACACCGTATGTGGTGAATGCGGCTATTACAGAGGTAAATTAGCTATCGAGAAAGCAGCAGCGCTTTAAGAGAGAGCGTTCCTTAAGGAAAGAGAGGCACGGAGGGTCTTGGGAATGATTAATTGTTACATTGTTTAATGATTAATTATGAAGAAGAAGAGCCTTCGTGCTTTTTTATATTTCCGGCGAATGTGCGTGAAGGCCATAACAACTAAGTCATAAACAAAGTAGATATATGGAGAGATTGAATGCGGTTATTACAGGTATAGGAGGCTATGTTCCCGAAGAGCGGTTGACGAATGCGGACATCGAGAAGCTGGTAGAAACCTCCGATGAGTGGATTACCACGCGGGTAGGAATCAAAGAACGCCGTATCCTGAAAGGGGAGGGGCTGGGACTTTCCTATATGGGTATTCGTGCTGTCAACCAATTGTTGGAGAAGACCGGAGTGGATCCGAAAGAGGTGGAGGTGGTGCTTTGTGCTACTACTACGCCTGATTTTGGTTTCCCGACCACAGCTTCTATTGTCGCGTATGAAACAGGGTGCGTGAATGCGCTTACTTTTGATATGCAGGCTGCCTGCTCCGGCTTTATCTATGGACTGGAAACGGCTGCTAATTATATACGTTCGGGACATTATAAGAAGGTGATCTTAGTGTCGGGCGATAAGATGACGGCGATAACCGATTATACCGACCGGAACACGGCGCCGCTGTTTGGCGACGGATGTGCGGCGGTGATGATGGAACCAACTACGGAAGCGATCGGCCTGATGGACAGCATCCTCCGCACCGACGGTACCGGCCGTGAATACCTCTACATGAAAGGGGGCGGCTCGGCTTATCCTTCTTCGCATGAGACGGTTGATAAGCATATGCACGCGGTCTACCAGGATGGTAAATATGTGTTTAAACACGCGGTGACCTATATGGCGGATGTGGCGGCAGAGATCGTTGCACGCAATGGGTTGACGAATGAAGATATACATTGGGTAGTGCCTCATCAGGCTAATAAGCGGATCATCGACGCGGCGGCACGCCGTTTGGGTGTGACCGATGAGCAGGTGATGGTGAATATCCAGAAATATGGAAATACAAGTGCCGGTTCGATCCCTCTTTGCCTGTGGGAATGGGAAGAGAAGTTGAAGAAAGGGGATAATATGATCCTGGCTGCTTTTGGTGCTGGTTTTACCTATGGCGCGGTTTACCTGAAATGGGGATATGACGGAAAGAAAGCATAAATCGGGATTTGTTAATATTGTCGGGAATCCCAATGTGGGGAAGTCGACGCTGATGAACCGGCTGGTAGGGGAACGCATCTCTATCATTACGTCGAAAGCGCAAACGACTCGCCACCGCATTATGGGGATTGTGAACAGCGACGATATGCAAATCGTTTACTCGGATACACCGGGTGTGTTGCAACCCAATTATAAGTTGCAGCAATCGATGCTTAATTTCTCGCAATCAGCCCTGGGCGATGCCGATGTTTTATTGTATGTAACCGATGTAGTCGAGACGATCGATAAGAACGAAGTGTTTCTGGAACGGGTGCAGAAGGTGGAATGTCCGGTATTGTTATTGATTAATAAGATCGATCTGACGACACAAGAGAAGCTCGAAGAGCTGGTGACCGGATGGAAAGATCTGTTGCCCAAGGCGGAGATACTGCCGGTTTCGGCTCTTTCCAATTTCAATATCGATTATATACGCAAACGGGTCGAAGAGCTGATGCCCGAGTCGCCTCCTTATTTTGAGAAGGACGCACTGACGGATAAGCCGGCTCGCTTCTTTGTGACGGAAATTATACGGGAAAAGATCCTGCTTTATTATCAGAAAGAGATTCCTTATGCGGTGGAAGTGATCGTGGAGTTGTTTAAGGAAGACGAGAAGATGATACATATCAAGGCGCTGATCGTTGTGGAACGTGATTCGCAAAAAGGAATTATTATTGGCCACAAAGGCGCTGCTTTGAAGAAGGTAGGGCAGATGGCTCGAAAGGATATTGAACGATTCTTTGACAAGAAGGTCTTTCTGGAGATGTTTGTCAAAGTAGAAAAAGACTGGCGTAACAGAGACAATCTGTTGCGTTCATATGGATACACGATGGAATAGGTAGGAATTATGAATTATAAATTATGAATTATGAACTCGATCAGGGCATAACTCATAATTGCTTTGCGCTGTGCTAAGTGATTTCCGCTTCGCTCCAATTGCTTTACGCTTCGCTAAGC
This sequence comes from Parabacteroides sp. PFB2-10, assembly GCF_029893085.1. Lineage (GTDB taxonomy): Bacteria > Bacteroidota > Bacteroidia > Bacteroidales > Tannerellaceae > QVMG01. Next base: position 137,428 of record NZ_JARXWI010000001.1, on the reverse strand, counting down.
GATCTTCGATTCATAATTGCTCTGCGCCTTCGGCTAAGCGATTTATAATACATAATTGCTCTGCGCCTTCGGCTAAGCGATTTATAATACATAATTGCTCTGCGCCTTCGGCTAAGCGATTTCCGCTTCGCTCCAATTCATAATTCATAATTCATAATTCATAATTAAAAAATGAGTAATATAGTTGCAATCGTAGGTCGCCCGAATGTCGGGAAATCAACCTTGTTTAATCGTTTGACCAAAACGCGTCAGGCTATCGTAAACGAAGAGGCGGGTACAACCCGTGACCGCCAATATGGTATGGTCGAATGGACGGGACGTGAGTTCTCATTGATCGACACCGGCGGTTGGGTGGTTAATTCTGAAGATGTTTTTGAAGAAGAGATCAACAAACAGGTACAGATTGCTATTGAAGAAGCGGATGTAATCCTCTTTGTTGTAGATATTCTGAACGGGATTACAGACCTGGATGATAAGGTGGCCTCTATCCTTCGCCGTTCCAAAAAACGGGTCGTTGTGGTGGCAAATAAGGCGGATACCTTTGAGAGACATCCGTATGCTGCCGAGTTTTATTCTTTCGGATTGGGTGATCCCTTTTGTGTGTCAGCTGTGAATGGCTCGAATACGGGTGATTTATTGGACAAGATTGTCGAACTGTTGCCTGAGAAGAAAGAGGAAGAACTGGAAGACAACCTGCCGCGTATTGCGATCGTAGGGCGTCCGAATGCCGGGAAATCATCGCTTATCAATGCCTTTATCGGAGAGGAACGCCATATTGTGACCGATATAGCCGGTACGACCCGTGATTCTATTTATACAAAATACGATAAATTCGGCTTGAACTTCTACTTAGTCGATACGGCGGGTATCCGGAAAAAGGGCAAGGTGAATGAAGATATCGAATACTACTCTGTGATACGTTCTATCCGGGCGATCGAGAGTTCGGATGTCTGCCTGTTGATGATCGATGCTGTCCGCGGTGTAGAAAGCCAGGATCTGAATATATTCTCCCTGATCCAAAAGAATAAGAAAGGGCTGGTGGTCTGTGTGAATAAATGGGACTTGATAGACGATAAAAGCCAGAAGGCGATCACCCATTATATCAATACGATCAAGGAGCGTTTTGCGCCGTTTACAGACTTCCCGATACTCTTTATCTCTGCCTTGACAAAACAACGTATCCTGAAGGTATTGGAGACGGCTAAAGAGGTATATGACAACCGGAACAAACGTGTCTCTACGGCGAAATTAAATGAGGTGATGCTGCCTATTATCGAGCAAACGCCGCCTCCTGCCAACAAGGGGAAATACATCAAGATCAAATATATCACCCAGTTGCCCGCCGGACAGGTGCCTACCTTTGTCTTTTTCTGTAACCTGCCCCAATGGATCAAAGATCCCTACCGACGTTTCCTGGAGAATAAGATCCGTGCCAACTGGGACTTCTCCGGAACCCCTATCAATATCTTTATACGGGAGAAGTAAAGGAATAAAAACGTAAACAAATGTTAATTCGTTCGTTTCGGACAAAACCCGCAAATTACGATTTGTAATTTCGGCGGGACTTTGCGCGCAAAAACGCAGGACTATTTTTGCAAACTCCCGGGAGAAACACTTTTTAACGTATGGATTTGTAAGCAAAACGGCCGTTTTGCTTACAATCGCTATTTTAACATTTTCGGATGAACCTAAGCCTTTGAACTTTCTATTGTCTACATTATCTTTATTATCTTTGCGAGTATACAAAACATGCTTATTTACGAGTAGACCACATTCTAATCATGAAATTCAAACTATTTATCTTCTTATTTCTGGGCGCTACTTATGCCAATGCCCAGCTTGCGCCCGATTGGGAGAATCCCCAGGTGATAGGCATCAACAAAGAACGCTATCATGCAACCCTTACATTGCCCTCCCGGAAGGGTGCCTGCAGCGAAATTGTCTCGCTCAATGGCAACTGGCAGTTCAAATGGTCGCCCGATCCCGATAGCCGTCCGGTCGATTTCTATAAAAATGACTACAACACCGACGGCTGGAACCTGATTGCCGTGCCCGGCTCGTGGCAACTGCAGGGGTATGGCAAGCCCATTTATACCAACATACCTTATCCTTTCCAAAAGGACGAACCGAAGGTGACCAGTGAACCGCCTGCGCATTATTATAGCTACGAAAACAGAAATCCTGTCGGCTCGTATGTAACCACCTTCGAGGTCGAGCCCCAGATGAAAGACAAACGCTTGTTTCTTCACTTCGAGGGGGTAAAGTCGGCTATGTATGTTTGGGTGAATGGCGAGAAGGTAGGCTATAGCCAGAACTCCATGTCGCCTGCCGAATTCGATGTGACCAACTATGTGAAGCCAGGAACAAACCGCCTGGCGGTAGAGGTCTACCGATGGTCGGACGGGAGTTATCTCGAAGACCAGGATATGTGGCGGCTTAGCGGGATATTCCGTCCGGTGGAATTGTGGGTACGCCCGCAGACGCACATCCGGGATTATGCGCTGGCTACCGATCTTTCAGGCGATATGAAGTCGGCTACGTTCCGCACAAAAGTATGGGTGAGAAACCAAAATCGCAAGAAGGCGAAAGACCTGCAAGTTATTGTCAATATCACCGGTGAGAATGCCAACGGAACAACATTCAATTCAACAAAGATCCATAACCTGAAAACAGTTCAGCCCCTTGCCGAAGTGCAGGTAGAACTATCCGATCTGTTGGAAAATCCTCGCCTCTGGTCGGCCGAAAAGCCCTATCTCTATCAGGTGAACATCACGCTTCGGGATAAAAAAGAGATACTCGAATCCTTCGATTATCACTGGGGCGTCCGCCAAATCGAAATTATAGGCGATATATTCAAAGTCAACGGCAAGCCCATTAAATTGAAAGGTGTGAACCGCCACGACTACCACCCCCGCACCGGTTTCTATGTAGATCCGGAGACGATGGAGAAAGATATCCGGCTGATGAAGCAGGCCAATATCAATATGATACGCACATCGCATTATCCGCATCTGCCTTTATTGTACGAATTATGCGACAGATACGGCCTCTATGTTATGGACGAAGCCAACCATGAAAGCCATGCCTACGGATTGGGAAGTAAGACATTGGGCGATAATCCACGCTGGACGCTGGCTCATGTAGACCGAGCGGTGTCGATGTTGGAAAGAGATAAAAACCATCCGAGCATTATTTTCTGGTCACTCGGCAACGAAGGTGGAAGCGGCCTGAATCTGAAAGCCATGGCTGACACGGTTCGGGCGTTAGACCCCACTCGCCCGGTCTACAACGATACAGACCGTTCGGTGTCGGATGTCTACGATGAAGGATATCTAAGTACTGAAGCCTTGAAAGCCTTGGGTGAGCGAATCACCGACCGCCCCGTGTTTTTGCGCGAATATGCCTACGCCATGGGCAACTCCATCGGCAATTTCAAGGAATACCTTGATGTGATCGAGGGCGATCCAAGCATTATCGGTGCCGCCATCTGGTGTTGGGTGGATCAGGGGATTCCCAAGAAACTGGACGGATCACCGCTACGTTATCCCGAAAATCCTTCGTTGTTAAAGCTGATGCCTGGTGAATTCTGGGCGTACGGCGGAGACTTCGGTGACCATCCGCACGATGGTCCCACCGGCATTAACGGACTGATATCGCCCGACCGCGTGCCCCATCCTCATTACTATGAAGTGCAGAAAGTGTATCAATACATCCAGTTTCAAAAGGAAGGAGAGACGCGTATCAAACTGATCAATACATTCGACTTTACGGCGTTGGATGAGTTCGATTACAGTTATGAGTGGATTTGCGATGGCAAGAAAGTCGGTAGCGGCATTCTCCGCCTGCGTGGTGATGTGATGGACGTTCCGGCAAAACCCCATGTCGAAGGCGAATTGTTCTTAAACGTATATGCCACCCTGAAAGAATCCACCCTGTGGGCCAACAAAGGTTTTATCCTGGCTAAGGAGCAATTAATATATAGCCGTTTCGAAGCACCCCAACTGACAAACGAAGGAGGGAAGGCAGTCTATAAAGAGACGCCCGATGTCATCGAAATCACTGCCGGAAGCGCGTTGTTCCGTATTGAAAAGGTCACCGGCGCCCTGACCGCTTGGCAGGTAAATGGAGTCGAAATCTTGCAAGCTCCGCTGGAACCCTATTTCTGGAAGCCAGCCAATGATGTTCAGCTGCGCAACGGCTACAACAAACGCCTTGGCGCATGGAAAGAGGCCGGTGCGCAACGCGTAGTCAACTCCTGCCGGGTTAATACGAAAGAGGGCTTGGTTATCGTCGATCTCGACCTTTCTTTGCCGACTATCGGAGCGGCATATCAACTCCGCTACACCGTGAACGGCGTTGGCCGCATACAGATGGAGGCCTCTTATCAGCCGGAGAAAGAGAATATTCCCCTGATGCCTAAATTCGGTATGCGGATGCGTCTCGCTTCGGATATGGACGAGGTGGAATGGTATGGACGCGGCGAGTTCGAGAACTATCCCGATCGCAAAACGGCTGCCCTGTTGGGTCTCTACCGCTTGCCGTTAGATAGTTTTATCACCCACTATATCGTTCCGCAGGATAATGCCAACCGAAGTGATGTGCGTTGGTTCTCACTCGGCAACGATAGTGGCAAGAAAATAAAAATCATCGGACTTCAACCTCTCTGCTTCCGTGCCTGGCCTTATGGCGAAGATGATGTAGAGAAGGCAGAGCATCCGCACGAACTGCCCCACCGCGATTTTATCAATCTGAACATCGACCTGACTATTCACGGAGTAGGTGGCGACGATGGTTGGGGAGCCCGAACCATGGAAAAGTACACGATCGATGGCAACAAAGCGTATGCGTATGGATTTATGATGGAGTTCCTTCCGTAATGGGAGCTAAAAATCACGCATGTCAATTCATGTAATTATCGACTTTTGTGTCAGTCTCGTGATATAATTGTTTAGTGAATATTGGCAAAATCGGTTGGTTGACGTTATCTTTGTAGATAAAACAAAAAACAAAAATGCCATGTTGAAAAGTATTCCTGAACGTATTGAAGCCCTTCGCCGGGCAATGAAAGAGAAGAAGGTGGATGCCTATATCATTCCCAGTTCGGATCCACATTTGAGTGAATATCCTGCCGATTGCTGGAAATCGCGTGTTTGGATATCGGGTTTTACCGGATCGGCCGGAACGATTGTCGTGACAGCCGATAAAGCGGGTCTGTGGACCGACTCCCGTTATTTTCTGCAGGCTGATATTCAACTGGCCGGCACAGGAATAGAACTGTATAAAGCTTCACTTCCGGAAACGCCGACGATTCCCGAATTTCTATTGACAGCGCTGAAAGAGGGGCAGACTGTCGGTTTCGACGGACAGACGTATGGGGCTTCCGATGCCTTGAACCTGCAGACGAAGCTTTCTAAGAAAAATATCTCTTTGGAGGCATCCTACGATTTGGTGGGTGATTTGTGGGAAGACCGCCCATCCATACCAAAGAATCAGTTGTTTGAGATGCCGGTGGAACTGGCCGGTCAGTCGGTTTCCGATAAATTGAATGTGATCAACGATCAACTACATCAGCAGGGAGCGGACTGTCTGATCTTAGGCGCTTTGGACGAGATAGCCTGGACCTTTAATATCCGAGGCACAGATGTAACCTATAATCCGGTTGTTGTTTCCTATGGATTCGTGTCGGAAAAAGAAACTGTTCTTTTTGTCGATCAGCAAAAGGTATCGAAAGAGATTGCCGAAAATCTGCAAAAAGAGGGCGTGATCCTGGGGGATTATTCCCGGATATACACATACATTTCGCGCTTACCGCATGATTATACGGTGTTTATCGATAAAGCGAAGACCAATTATGCCCTCTACAAGGCGATTCCGGAAGCTTGTGCGATTATCGACGATATCACGCCGGCCAACCACCTGAAGAGCATTAAGAACGAAACGGAGATCAAAGGATTCCGCAACGCGCTGGTGAAAGATGGTCTTGCTATGACGAAGTTCTATATCTGGCTGGAAAAACAGATGGCAGCCGGAGAAAAGGTAACCGAGCTGAGCGCTGCGGCGAAACTCTCCTCTTTGCGTGCCGAGCAGCCCCTCTACCTGATGGATAGCTTTGCGGCGATCAGCAGTTATGGCGCGCATGGCGCGATTGTTCACTACACCCCTTCACCGGAAACCGACGCGACTTTGTTGCCCGAAGGATTGTATCTCTTGGATTCGGGTGGGCAATATATGGACGGAACGACTGATATTACCCGTACGATTCCCCTGGGTGAGCCGACCGAACAGATGAAAAAGGATTTTACCCGCACGTTGAAAGGCATGATCGGGATTGCCAAATGTAAGTTTCCCGCCGGCATACGGGGGTGTCTGATCGATGTGTTTGCCCGTAAGGCTTTGTGGGATGCCGGAATTCAATACCTGCACGGCACCTGTCATGGCATCGGCCATTGTCTGAATGTACACGAAGGGCCGCAGAGCATCCGTATGGAGGAGAATCCGGTGATATTGAAACCGGGTATGGTGATGAGCGACGAACCGGCGATGTATCGCACCGGTGAGTATGGCATACGCACGGAAAATATGATCCTGGTGCGGGAAGACAGCGAAACGGAATGGGGAAAATTCCTGACTTTTGAAACGCTTACCCTGTGTCATATCGATACCCGTCTGGTGATTCCTTCCATGTTGTCGGTACGTGAACTTGCCTGGCTCAACAAATACCATCAGATGGTGTACGAATTGCTTAGCCCCCAGCTGAACGAAGAAGAGAAGGCGTGGTTAAAAGAAAAAACAAGCGAGATTTAGGCAAAGCCTATATCTCGAATTATGAATTGTGAATTATGAATTATGAAGGGGAGACCCTTCTTATATTCTTATAATTCATAATTCATAATTCACAATTCATAATTAAAGAAAAGATGGCTTTACTGAAATCAGTTCGTGGCTTTACGCCCGAAATAGGAGAAGATACATACCTGGCCGATAATGCAACTATTATCGGTGATGTGGTGATTGGCAAAGGATGCAGCATCTGGTTTGGTGCTATCCTGCGTGGCGATGTGAACTCGATCCGTATTGGCGATGGGGTCAACATCCAGGATGGTTCGGTTTTGCATACATTGTATGAGAAATCGACAATTGAGATCGGCGACAACGTATCTATTGGGCACAATGTGACCATTCATGGCGCTACGATATGCGATGGCGCTTTGGTAGGCATGGGTTCGGTGGTGTTGGATCATGCCGTGATAGGAGAGGGGGCGATTGTAGCGGCCGGCTCGGTGGTGTTGAGCAATACGATCGTGGAACCGGGCAGTATCTATGCCGGTGTGCCTGCCAAGTTTGTGAAAAAGGTAGATCCCGAGCAATCGAAAGAGATCAATCAGAAGATTGCAAAGAATTATCATATGTATTCGTCTTGGTACAAGGAGAATGAAGAATGAGGAGTGATGAATTGGAGCGAAGCGGAAATCGCTTAGCGAAGCGTAAAGCAATGAAGAATGTTATGAAGAAGGTTGCGTTAGTAATAGGGGTAGTGATTGTGTTGTTGGCAGGCTTTTTGGCTTTGCCTTCGAATTATTATCTGCGGCAGGCATTGATTCATTTGCAGCCGAAGATCGATCAGTACCCGATCTTTGATAACCGGCTGATCGTAGCAGCAGAACCTACTCCCTGGCCGGTGGCAGATGGATATAATCGGCTGTCGTTGCCGGAGGATGTGTTACCTGGGTTTGAACAGTTTGAAACGGTTGCGTATGTCGTTATTCAGGATGGCAAATTGTTGTTCGAAGAATACTGGGATGGTTATTCTGCCCAGTCGCACAGCAATTCGTTCTCGATGGCAAAGAGTATCGTTTCACTGGCTATCGGATGCGCGATCGATGATGGATTTATCGAAAGTGTCGACCAGCCGGTACGGGATTTCTATCCGGAGTTTGCGGAATACAACGGGAAGACGTTGACCATCCGTCATCTGTTGACCATGAGTGCCGGGGTGGATTTCCAGGAGGCCTACACCTCTCCCTTTTCACCTACGACAAAACTCTATTACGGGAATGACCTTCAGCAGGTGACCTTCGATATGAAAATGGTCGAGGAGCCGGGCGTGAATTTTGTGTATCAGAGCGGTGTTACGCAATTGCTCACCTTTATTGTAGAAGCGGCCACCGGAGAACCCATTAGCGACTATGTCTCGCGCAGGCTTTGGACGCCCATGGGAGCAGAGGAAACGGCCGTGTGGAGCTTAGATAAGAAAGACGGAATAGAAAAAGCCTATTGCTGTTTCAATAGCAACGCCCGGGATTTTGCCCGTTTCGGACAACTTATGCTCAACGAAGGGCGCTGGGGCATATGGCAATTAGTCTCTGCCGACTATATGAAAGAGGCGATGACGCCCGACCGTTCACTTATATATAAAGAATACGATACCCCCAATACGGTGTATGGATTCCAGTTCTGGAAACTTAGCTTTGAAGGTATGCGCGTGATGTATATGCGCGGTATATTGGGACAATATGTGTTGGCCATACCCGATAGGAATGCGGTTATCGTGCGCTTAGGAAGGAAACGAAGCGAAGAAAGAACCTCTCAGCATTATCCGATGGATATCGATCTGTGGCTATCGACCGGAATGAGAGTCTTGGATGCCGCGGAGAAGCTGGCCGGAAGCGGTGATAATGGGGAATAAAGAAATAGTAAGATAAAGAAGATGATAAAAGAAGCTGTGCAAAGCTATTTGCAGAAAAATAACCTGAAAGCGATTGATCTCAAAGCGGTTCTGTTCGATATGGACGGCGTACTGTATGATTCCATGCCGTATCATGCGCGTGCCTGGAAAGAGATAGCAGACAAATATAACCTAATCTCTTCGCCCGAAGACTTCTATCTGATGGAGGGACGTACGGGAGGAGCAACGATTGATATATTGTATCATCGCACCTTCGGACATGGTGCGACGGAAGAGCAGAAGCAATTGATATACGACGAGAAGGCAGCTCTTTTTAGTTCATATAACGAAGAGGCGGTTATGCCTGGTGCTTTCGAAATGCTTCGGAAGGTGAAAGATGCCGGGATGCAGGCGATTCTGGTCACCGGCTCGGGACAATATAGCCTGATTGATAAATTGAATGGGCATTTCCCGGGGATATTTACCATAGAAAAGATGGTGACAGCCTATGATGTGAAGTACGGAAAACCCCACCCGGAGCCCTATCTGATGGGTCTGGAGAAGGCAGGAGTCAAGGCGCACGAGGCGATTGTGGTGGAGAATGCCCCCATGGGCGTAGAGGCCGCCGTAGCAGCAGGTATCTTTACGATTGCTGTCAATACGGGACCACTGTCCGACTCCGTACTCTTAGATGCTGGAGCCGGTTTGTTATATCCTGATATGAAAAGTCTGATAAACGATTGGAATCGCTTACTTGCTGGCCTTCAGTCCACGAATAACGGATGAGGTAAATCCGGAAAGTTCCATTTCATTCAATCCCTTGATGGTGATACCACCGGGCGTGGTTACCTTGTCGATCTCCGCTTCGGGATTACTCCGGTTTCTCTGAAGCAGATCGACCGCTCCTTTGACCGTTTGCAACACAATCTCCTGCGCCTCCTGTGGGTAAAAGCCCAGTTCTACACCGCCTTCGATAGAGGCGCGAATGTAGCGCATGGCAAAGGCAATGCCGCTGGATGCCAGGGCGGTTCCGGCCGACATCAGGCGCTCTTCGATTAACATAGCGTCACCCATCTCCTTGAAGATATTCAATACCTGCGTGGTTTGCTCCTTCGAAGCGTTCCGGGCAGAGACGAAGGTCATGCTGCTCATAACGGCAATAGCCGTATTAGGCATGATGCGAAAGATGGTGGGTGATATCTTGGAATCCATATTTTTGGTCAGGTAGCTGTTCAGCAGGTCGAAGGTAATACCCGCTGCTACCGACAATATCATATGTCTATCGAAATCCAATACCGGTTTGATCTCATCAATAACCGACTCTACCCGCCAGGGTTTTACCGAAATGATAATGATATCCGATTGGCTGACTGCTTCCAGGTTGTCGTATGTGGCATGGATATCGGGGTGGATTTCTTTCAATCTGTCTAAAGAATCATACTCGGGATGCGCGGTACAGGTCACATCCGAAGGGTTGATAATAGTGCCGTTTACTAATCCTCGCGCGATGGCGCCTCCAATATTTCCTGTTCCGATAATGGCTATTTTCATTGTTTCATGTGTTAATTATTCATCAAAAGAGGCGACAAATGTAGCCAAAATAATTGAATGTCTGCCTCTTTGTCGTATATTTGCGTTCATAGTTTAAACTTAAAATACAAGTATATGAAGAAGATTTTTGTAGCAGCCCTCTTGTTGGCGTGCGCGCTTACCTCTGTGGAAGCACAGGAAACAAATGACTATGTTTTTACTCCCGTCAAAGAACTAAAAATTACGCCGGTTCAAAACCAAAGCCGTACAGGCACCTGCTGGTGTTTCTCCACCCTGGGATTTATCGAATCCGAACTGATTCGTATGGGGAAAGGCGAACATAATCTATCTGAAATGTTTGTGGTGAATCACACCTATCGCGACAAAGCGGAGAAGTTTGTGCGCATGCATGGCACGATGGAGTTTGCCGAAGGCGGCGCTTTCGATGATGTTATTTATGCGATCAAGCATTACGGTATCGTTCCCGAAGCGGTGATGGAAGGCAAAGAATATGGCGAAGATGCCCATGTTCATTCCGAATTGGTCGGTATCCTCAGAGGATATGTGGATGCGGTGATCAAGAACCGGAACGGAAAGCTCTCGCCTGTTTGGCAGGATGGATTCAACGCCGTGGTAGATACCTATCTGGGCAAGTTGCCGGAGACGTTTACGTATAACGGAAAAGAATATACCCCGCAGACTTATGCGAAAGAATTGGGTTTGAATATGGATGATTATGTGTCATTGACATCGTATATGCACGAGCCGTTCTATAGCGCATTCCCCATAGAGGTGCCCGACAACTGGCGTTGGTCTGCTTCGTATAATCTGCCGATCGACGAATTGATGCAGGTGTTCGACCATGCTATCAATACCGGTTACACCATTGCCTGGGCTTCAGACGTGAGCGAAATTGGCTTTACCCGCAACGGTATCGGCGTAGCTCCGGATGTAGAAGCGATTGAGACCTCCGGTTCCGATCAGGACAGATGGGTAGGATTGAGCGCGGCGGAAAAGAATGCGGAGCTGCGTAAAATGGTTGAAAAGCCAGGTGTGCAGGAAGTAACCGTAACCCAGGAGATGCGTCAGAAGGCGTATGACAACTACCAAACGACCGATGACCACGGCATGCAGATCTTCGGTATCGCCAAAGACCAGAACGGAAAGAAATTCTATATGGTAAAGAATTCATGGGGAACCGACAGTAAGTATAACGGAATCTGGTATGTGTCTGAAACATTTGCCAAATACAAAACAATGGATATCATCGTACACAAAGACGCTCTGCCAAAGGCGATCCGTACGAAATTAGGTATTTAAAGAAAATCTTTTTTGAAGAAGAATTCTTGATTCGGAGAAATGAAGTATCCGGATCAAGAATTTTTTGTTTTTAATCTATTGGGATCCTGCCGACAATCCCATAGTGTGAGAACCGTAATCTTTCTTGTGTCGTATTGATAAAAGATCATATAATCAGGATGGGGTATGATATATCTGACATTGTCAATCTCAGTTTGCCCACCTATTGTCGGGCTTTGGGCTACTAAAAGAAGGATTTCATTGAATTTATCATAGAGTTGACGACTATACTTATTATTTCCGTTTCGTTTCCTGAAATAGAGTAAGGTGTCTTTCAAAGTAAGGTTCGCGTTTTGGGTCCAGACTATTCTTCGAGCCATTTCTGTACTTCTTTATCTACATTTTCGCTATCAATCGTTTGATTATTTTCTGCTTGCTCCATTGCTGTATGGATCTTTTCCTTCAGCTCATTGGAAAAATAGAACAGGTCTTCTTTTTCTTCTTCTGCCGGGTTTGGTATTAAAATACTTTTCACCTTTTCCAATAAAGACTGGTCGTCCGTTTGCATGAGTTTACGGATAAGCGATTGCTTTAATTCTAATTCAAAGGTAGTCATGGTCGTTATTTTTTCTATCTCAAAGATAGTGTTATTTTTGTTAGAAAGCATTGTTGCTTATTTCTTAATCAAAACCGTAATGCGCAGTCCCAAATCAAAAAAGACCATTTTACTGTTGACATTTTGCGTGATATGACGTTCGGCTTTGGCCAGTTCGTCCATCAGATCGAATACATTTCTTTCGTTTACAAAAGGAGAAAACTTCACCGAGAAATGGCTTTCCTCTTTGTTCATATAATTCATTTCAGGCGCCTGGAAGCGGTAGATGAAGTTCTCCCGTATCAGGTGTTGGCAATAGGCGAGGAAGTTTTTCTGTCGTTCGCGCCCGATGCCGGCCATCAGATCCCCCATCTCTTTCATACCTTTCACATTGCGCGACCAGGAGTTGCGCATCATGCCCTTGAACTGCTCCAGGAAGAACTGGTTTTCCTCCCCCATACTGATCGCCTCGACAGCCTGCAGGAAATTACCGTCGGCCAGATGGGCGATCTGCATAGCGTCTTGGGGCTCCAGGTGGTAGAGTTGTATCAGTGCCTGGGCTATCGCTTCTGTCTGAATGGGGCGCACATGAATCCGTTGCGCACGCGACAAGATGGTTCCCAAGATTAGGTCCGGTGTTTCGGATACCATCAGGATCACCGTGTTTGCAGGTGGCTCCTCGATGATTTTCAATAATTTGTTGGCACAGGTCGGATGCAGCTTCTCCGGCAGCCATACAAAGAGGATGCGGTAGTCCGCCTCGTAAATTTTCAGGCTGAGCTTGCGTATGATTTCATCGCTCTCTTTGGAATAGATAATCGCCTGCGAATTGCCGGCGTCCATCTCATTCAACCAGTCGTCGAGCGAGAAGTAAGGCCTGTCCAACAGGAACTCGCGCCATTCACTTATATAATCATCGCATACCTCTTTTTTCTTCTCTTTTTTGGAAATAATAGGAAAGACAAAATGCAGGTCGGGATGTGCCAGTTCGTTGAATTTCAAACAGGATGGGCATTTTCCACAAGCATCTTCCGAGCCGCGTGCCTGGCAGTTCAAATAGCGTGCATAGGCAAGCGCTAACGGGAAAGCACCAGCACCACCATTCTCTGTAAATAGTTGCGCATGAGGCACAATGCCTGACCGGGCGGATTGTATCAGTCTGTTTTTTACCTCTTCTTGTCCTATGATATCTTTGAAATACATATTTTTTGTCTGTTACTTTCAACAAAAGTACAATAAATAATCATTCAGACATTTTTGCGCGACTTTTTATGCGAGCTTCCAGGAGAATATCGTACATTATGAAGAACATAAAGTCGGCCGATTTCATTCAATTTTTCAACAAAATATTTGCAGATATAAAAATAAGATTTACCTTTGCATCGCCGTTCAAAAAAGGAGTTTGATGAACAGTTTACATTCTTCCTTAGCTCAGTTGGTTAGAGCATCTGACTGTTAATCAGAGGGTCCTTGGTTCAAGTCCAAGAGGAAGAGCAAAGAAAAACCGGTTTCCTGAAGGGAACCGGTTTTTTTATTGTGTTTATGTGGCTTACTTGAATGCGATCTTACTCAGCTTCGTAATCTTATCGAGGCTACTGTAGTCATATTGATACAGTCCATCGTCGGCAATCATCATCAAGATATTATCAAACGGGATCACATCGTATCCCTCCATGCCGGCATAATGCACCAACCGATTAGCCATCAGTTGTTGTGGATCGCCCACCTTAAACACCTGCAAGCCGTCGTCGCAAAGGAAAAGCGTGCCGTTGTCAATGCCCAGTCCTTTGGGCTTTTTCATATTGTAGGTCACGATATGACGAGGCGAGCGCACATCGCTTACGTCGATAATCATCAACTCATTGTTGTTTTGTCCGCACCAGTTATCGGAATGGATCGTCACATACGCCAGGTCATTTTCGACCACCACCGGGTCGCATCCGAACACATGGCTGACCGTCGACATACGCTCCGGCTTCAGCGGATCGGCCACCGAGTAGATACTCATGCCCGTTGGCGTACCCAAAAACAGACAGTCTTTGTAGGGAAAGATTGTCTCTACGTTCCAATCGACCGGAATACTCTCCACCGCTTTCTTAGGCTGATCGCCCGAGAGATCGAAAATCGCCATATAGTTCTCAATCACCGCGTACAGATAATCCTCGTACAAGCCGAAGCGCGACATAGAACCATTCACACCATTGGTCATACCATCTCCGCTTGAAGCGTAATAGGCACCTGAACTGTCCATCATAGGCATATTATTGTTGTAGCGATAATACTGCACCTCTTCCGATCGTTGAGTCAATTTCCAACCGACAACGATTTGGGTATTTCCCGTCGTTGAGGGGTTACAAAGGGAATAATCATACCCGAATTCATTATCGATCACAGGCAAAGCATCCGGGAAAACACCTTCCAACCGCCCAATGTATTCGGGTTTGGACGGAGTAGCCAGGTCAAACCAAACCAGGTCGATATAGCTGTCGGCATACAGTTTTTCATTCCGCACCGCGATATCCATATTCCCCAACAGTTCAATAAAACCAACCGATTGTGGCTTGGCAGGATTCGTATTGTCGATAATATGAATTCCCTTTTCGGGTTCCGAGATATACAAATAGCCATTGTAGAAACACATCTTGCCATGTGCTTCAATCGCTTCCGAGCGAGTGGTCACCTTGACCGACGAACGAAACTCAGCCATCGACATAAAGACCGGTTCGTTTATCATGTACTCTACACGCTCTTTCACCATATCGCTGCAACTGCTCAAAAGAGAGGCCAGCGTGACAAATGCAAAAAAACTGATTCGTTTCATATTCATTTTAATTATAAGTTTATTATAAAGTCAATCAATAGGGGGGAGGTTTTGTAATATTGGAAGATCCAAGGAGTACCGAAATAAGTATCCAAAGCTCCCCTTCTTAGAAAAGAAGGGGGTGGACCGCTGCTCGCAGCGGTGGGGTAGTTTGAATTCTTGATAAATATTTTTCCTATTCATTTGGTAGTCACAAATACACAAAACAGAATAAATGTGTGATTTTTAATATATCAAACTACCCCACCATCGCAAGCGATGGTCCCCCCCTTCTTTTCTAAGAAGGGGAGCCGAGATAGTGCTTTCTGCAAATCTTCCAATATTTCCTCCAATTCACCAACCCCATATCTAAAAATTCAAAACTGATACCGCACACCAGCTCCGATCCCGAAACCAAATGGCTTCTCTGTGCGACTGCTGATCGGTTGGTTGTTATCAAAATAATAATAGACTTTCGGTTCGCCATATAGGCTCCAGTTGTTATAGAAGCGATAAGAGAGACCAACAGCTCCGTTAAGCGACCATTGCACGCCGCCGATTCGTGTCCGCCCGGTGACGTTTTCGATCCGGTTGCCATAGAATCGTCGCTCAGTATAGATAGAATTAAGTCCCTTCTCAATCATCACCCCGCCCGACAGATAGGCATTCCATCGCCCCTGGTTCCATACATTCGCTACCAGATTGACCGGAATACCCAGGTAATGAAGTTCCACCTGTCCTTCCAAGGTCCGGCTTCGATGCCCCGACATTTTGGTTGAAAGGTAGGTGTAGACCAGTCCTGACTCGATGGCCCATGTCCGGTTGATAGGGATGCGGGCAACCAGGCCGAAAGAGAGCGGTAGGGCATAATCAATGTCGGTGAAATCTTCAGAATTCAGGCCGCTAGAAGTATTAAATGCCGGATGATTGGGAATGGGAATACTTCCTCCACTGCTGAAATCTTCTTGGGGCAAAGTTTGCTCGGTAGAGAAAAAACCAAGCGATCCACTCTGCCCGGTGCCCACCGCTGCGGCCACCAGCCAGTTGCCTTCCCTCTTTTTCCGCACGGTTTCCCGGCGAGAGGTAAATCGGCGTTCCGCCGGTTCCCGTTCGGGCGTAGGCGTTCTCCTTTTGTCGGCTTCTTCTTTCTTGGGGGCAGGTTCCTCTTTTTCATTAGGTTCAACCGCTATCGGCTCTTCGTCCGAAATGGTATGAGGCGCAGTTGGCTCTTCTTTTTCCGCAACAGCAGCCAGTAAACGGCCGGTCGACCGGGGAGAAACCTTTTCCTTTTCAGCGGAAACAGTTATCGGTTCTTCGATCACCTCCGTCGTTGTCACCTCCGAAGTCGATGAATCCGTTTTCGGCTGTTCGGCTAATGCAGGAACCGGCTCTTCGCTCTCCGTCTGCGGAAAGAATATCCAGAGCATACCCGTCAGCAAAGCAGCAGCCAACAGACCGATGATCCAGCCGGTTCGCCCTTTTTTCCTTTCGTTCAGGCGCGATTCCAAGCTCTCCCAGAGATCCGGTTCGACCGGCATCCGGTGATCTTCCAGCCTTCCTTTCAGATAACTGCTGAACGGGTCTGGCAAATCGTTATGTTCTACTTTGTCTGACATGATCTTTATCAATTAAAGAAAGTACACTTTTTTGTAAGGCATTCCTTGCCCGGATAAACTGCGTACGCGAGGTGATCTCGCTTACACCGAGTATCTGAGCGATCTCTTTATGCGAAAACCCTTCAATGGCATACATATTGAATACGGTTCGGTAGCCATCCGGCAATTGAGCAACGCATCGCATCAATTCCTCGGTTGACAGGCGGTCTAAGGCCGATTCATCCATTTGCATGGATTGAATAGCGGCATCATCGATATTCACACTGAGCTTCAACGCGTCCGTTGTTCGAAGATACTCCAGGGCCGTCGTCACGAACACCCGGCGCATCCAGGCACCTAACGCCCCTTTCCCTGCATACTCTCCGAATTTGGTAAACACTTTTATAAATCCGTCCTGAAGCAGGTCGCGAGCCGTTTCACGGTTGTTGACGTAACGCATACAAACGCTCATCATGAGAGGAGCATAGATCTCGTATAATTCTTTACGAGCCCATGATTCACCTTGCCTGCATCCGTCAATCAACTGCTGTTCTTTCATAAGTACTTATGCTCACTATCTCTTTGATGAAAATAGAAGAAAAATAGTTGCATCAAAGATATTTTTTTTAATGAAGATATCCCTGAAAAGCGAAAACCCAAAATATCATTTTGATATTTCGGCAGGACTTTTTCCCCGAAAACCCGGGACTTTGGAGACAAACTCCCGGGAGAAACATTTTTTAACAAACCGAAGTGTAAGCAAAAAGATGCCATTTGCTTAGAAAATAGCCTCCGTTGCTTACACTTTGATTTTCGCATTTTCATCCGTTTTTTAGGCAAGATGGCAAAAAAAACCCGCACGAGGTATATATCCTGTGCGGGTTAAAGAAACGGAGGCCCGATTCGTTTTCGGACTGATTTTAGAGTAATTGTTTATTTCAGAAAAGGTTTCATCTTCATATATATGCGATAATCTTTGATCATTCCCGTCGCATTGGCTTCGGCACGCGGCAGATAAGAGAAACCGGTGATGGTTTTCTCTTCACCCAGATCAATCACCAACTGGTGTGGATAGGGAGCCTTTGTATTGGAATAATCGGTATGCCAGAAGGTGGATTCCTGCAGGTCGAACACATTGGTGGCAATATTATTTGCCTCATTGGTCTCTTCGCTGTCGGCATAATACACCTTCCAGTGCTGACGGGACACCGGCTTACCATCTTCTCCAAGGAGTTCCAGTTCGGCCATAGCGGCATAATTGTCGCCTCCGTGCGCGTTGAGCGCCTCTATAGCAAAGTAACGTATCTTCTCCGCTTTGCCGAATGTCACATGTTGCCATCCGTGACCTGGGCGGAAGCTTCCTTTATAGGCTACTTTTTCGCCCGACAGATCCAGGTTTTCACCCAGCTTACGATGGGTATAGGCGCCATTGCCGCGCAACATATCGAGGATCGGCTGGCGCAGTCCGGCAACGGTTGCTTTCGTGGGGGATGCCAGGTCGAAAATGATGATTTCGTTTTCTCCTTTTTTCAGCCAGCAACCCGGCATATAGAGTGTTTGTTGCGGACCAATCTCCCAGTAGCGTCCGATAGCGTAGCCGTTGATCCACACCATGCCTTTGCTCCAGTTGCGCATATCGATAAAGGTATCGCCCACCTTATCCAGGGTGAAGGTGCCTTTGTAATATGCCGGCATATCTTTTGCGATGCCGCCGGATTGGTAGTTTTTCCCTTGCACAAAAGAGAGATCTACCGGGAAATTATAGACCAGCCAGTTGGTTAGTTCGGTTGTTTCCTTGCCATTGACCAGTTCTACCTTCTCGGTAATGCCTTTCCAGTCGTAGATACCTTTCCCGAAATTCATACGCCCCATCGGTTCCACCAGAATATCTAACACCGCTCCCTCTTTGACCGCCGGCAGATTCACCATGCCTTCGCCTTTCATGCGGCTGAGAGTGGCAATCTTTTCTCCGTCGAGGAACACCTGTGTCCAGTCGTGTGCCTCGGTGATAATCAATGACTGGGGCTTGTCGCAGGCCTTCAGGGTGGTGCGATAGAGAATACTTCCCCACCCCTGATCGAAGCATTCCATCGATTGAATCTTTTCGCTCAGCTTCGCCTCGGGCAAATTATCAAATAAAGGTGCTACCTCCGTGAGTTCGAACTCCGGAATCGCTATGGTCGGAATGGAATCGGGTATTTTACTTAGCTTTTCTCCTTTCGGCAGGTATCGTTCGAGCAGTTGGCGTACTTCGTAGAATTTAGGCGTCACGTTTCCCGATTCGTTGATCGGCGCGTCGTAGTCGTACGAGGTGCAGGTAGGAGAGAAATTCGGGAAGTTGGCTCCGGCCCAATGTCCGAAACTGGTGCCGCCATGTGTCATATAAAGGCTGAACGAGATGTTTTTGTCGAGCATCTCTTTCATGCCGTTCACCAAGGCTTCGGCGCTACGGGTTTCGTGTTGCGCTCCCCAGTGGTCGAACCATCCCGACCAGAACTCGCTACACATAAGCGGAGTAGTAGGGCGCAATTCTTTCAGCCGTTCGAATTGTTGGTCGATGTTGGCGCCTGTGCCGAAGTTGATAGTCCAGACAAGATCATCCAGGGCGTTGTTTTCGAAGTTGGAGTTCCAGTCGCATTGGAACAGAGGAACGTCTGTAAAACCGCTCTCTTTCACGATATCGCGTATTTCAGCGATATAAGGCTTATCGACACCGAAAGCTCCATATTCGTTTTCCACCTGCACCATGATGATGTTTCCGCCGCGCGTGATCTGCTGGTCGGCTAATTGCTTACCCACCTCATGCATAAACAGGCGGGTACGCTCCATATAATAGGGATCCGACTCGCGCAGTTTGATATCCTTTTTCTTGAGCAACCACCAGGGGAGTCCGCCCATTTCCCATTCGGCACATACGTATGGACCGGGACGTACGATCACGTTGAGCCCGTGTTTCTGCGCCAGACGACAGAAGGCCGCGATATCTTTTTGTCCGGTGAAGTCATATTGTCCCTCTTCCGGTTCGTGATAATTCCAGAAAATATAGAGGCAAACGGTATTCATGCCGAGCGCTTTCGACATTTGTATGCGATGTTCCCAGTATTCTTTCGGTATACGGGGGTAATGAATCTCCGCCGCTTTTATAACGTAAGGCTCACCGTTCAACAGGAAGGTGTTTTCCCCGATCTCGAATGTCCCGATCTTGGGGGAGCATCCGGTCATGATCAATAAAAGACAGAAGAATAATAAAATGTTTCTTTTCATTTTGTGTGCGTCATTAAACTGTTGGCAAAAATCCTAATAAAAAAAGTAATAGTTGTGTGTGAAATGGTTCAAAAAGGGCGAATTCTGAATCAAACGAATAAAAATATGCGTGAGGAGAGCCTCACGCATATCTTATATCATAACGAAGGAGTCACCTGTTTGATACTGCCGTCTTCGTTGAATTCCATTTTGTCCATACATACTTCGCGGTAGATTCCCGGATAAGGCATTTTAATGCCGTTTGGGCGCGAGATGCGATGATAGACAATATACCACTCGTCGGTTCCCGGCACCTGCAAGATGGAGTTGTGCCCCGTGCCATAGATTCCCCTGGAGGGATCCAGCGTAATCACGACATTGTTCTCGGGAATAGTCAATGGTCCCAGGGGCGATTTGGCTGTCGCGTAGCGAACTTTATAGTTCGGGCTGCCCGTATCGTCTTCCGACCATAAGAAATAATACAATCCGTTCCGATAGAAAACATAAACGGCTTCCCGGAATGTTTTATCCGGAGTCATAACTTTCATGGTTTTCTTATTAATCGAAACCATATCTTTGTTGAGCTGGGCAGCGCCCAGATAGCCATTACCCCAATAGAGATAATACTTTTTCCCTACCGGGTCAAAGAATACATCCGGGTCGATCTCCTGTCCTCGGTTGATGCCTTCCGGTTTGAAATCAATCAACGGCTTGCCGGAATCCACAAAAGGACCTGCCGGATCGTCGGCCACAGCGACACCGATCTTTTTCGGTTCTCCCGGTTTGCCTCCGCTGAAGTAGTAATAATATTTGTATTTGTTCTTACCCTCTTCCTTCTCGATGATACAAGGTGCCCAGGCATTTCCGTCAGCCCAGGATACATCGGTGCGATGATTCAGGATAACGGCCTCCTCTGTCCACTCTTTCAGGTCGGGCGAAGAGAATGTTTTGAAGTAATAGCCACCCCAGCCCTCAAAGCCGTCACTGGTCGGATAAATATAGTATTTCCCGGTTTTCTTGGAATACATCACTTCCGGATCGGCATAATAGCCCTCGATGATCGGATTCACATCTGTCGGCATCTCAAAGCCTTCGGGCACCCCCCAACGGTCGGTGAGGGCTTTCAATTCGCGGCGGGTTACCGGGATGATAGAGCCATGACGCGGGTGGAAATTCATAGAGATCTCCTGATCGATCACCCGGAACACATCCAGGTCTTTGCTTTCGCAGAACTGATACTTGCCTTTCGTATAGACATCATACATCAGGATGTAGGTGTCGGAGTTGATCAATTTGAACAGGCTCGATCCTTCCACCGCATCGCGTGTCTGTTGCTTATACCCTGGCTGCTCGATCCATTTGTCGACGCCCAATTCGTCGGTGATCGCCAGACGAAGCCCATTACCATGTCCTTCCGTTTTGTAGAACATATAATAAAGTCCGTTTTTATAGACCACATCACCATCAATACAGGATTTCCCGTTCTTGGGCGTGAAGAATACCTTCGGCTCGCCCTCCAGATCAGTAAAGTCTTCATTGGTGTATGCATAATAGATGATATCCGGACCATCTCCATGTTTCATAGACCAGTAAACCATATATTTCCCGGCATGCGGGTCGAAAATGGTTTGTGGCGCCCAGACACGTTTGAGGTTTTCCTGGTTCGGATACTTCTGCTGGATGTTGATCACACTCGATGTCCAGTTGATCAGGTCGTTGGACTTCAATAATACCATCGCCCGGTTGGAGTCCCACCCCTTGGAAGAGGTCATATCGGTCACCACCATATAGAATGTCTTGCCATCTGCCGCGCGCAGGATATGCGGGTCGCGAACACCTCCGGTAGAGCTGATCTGCTTGGAGTCCAGGATAGGCTGGTTATTATTGAGCGCGAGGTAGTTGTAACCATCCCGGCTGATGGCGTAGCAAACCGCTTCCTGTTCCACTTTATTGCCTAAGAAATAGGCAAACAGATAACCGGCAAAATCCTTTTCCTCCGGACCGGTTTTGTATTCCTGCCCGTAGCTCAGCGCAGTGCCGAACAACAGGAGGAATACAAAGATTGTCCATTTATTTTTCTTCATCTTTTCTTATTTTATTTTCAGACGTATGACAGAAAATGAATAAGCCGGCAGTTCATACTTGAGCTGTGAAGAAACTTCGAGGCTTGATGCGGTCGGTCTGGCATCCCGGTCTTCCGGATCTCCCTGAAGCACATATACGGCTGCCTGGTTTTCGGCCGGTTCCATATTCGACAGGTCGATCGTAGAAGCTACGCTCACCGGCAGGAGATTGGCTATCTTAATAATCAGATCGTTGGTTGCCTGGTCGATCACGAAAGAGGTAGCCACACGCTTACGGATATCCGGGCGGTTGTTAGACATCTTTACCTGGCTTGTCAGGTACTCATTCCCGCTATGTTCGCCAAACAGTTTCTGCACGAAATAGCCTACCGTCGGTTTAATCTCCGTATTGGTGAAATAGATCAGATCCGGATTCCACTGCGTATGTCCCTCTTTCCCCAACAGCGGAGCGTAGGAGGTCATCGCCACAATGTCGGCGTTGCGTTCCACGTTGATCAGGTGCAGGGCTTCGCAAAGAGCTGCCTCCAGGTTATTATAACGGCTGGGCACATGCGCGGCGTATTCACCCAGGTACACCTGTGGTTTACTGCGGTCATAGCGGTCGTAGTAATCCTGGTTGTTGATAAACCATCCCGGTGACTGGTAGTAATGCTCGTCGACCATGGGCAGGTCTATCTTGGAAGCCAGCTCCCATCCTTCCACGTAGTCGGTTCCTTCAAAGAAGGGACCAACTGTACCGATCACAATGATCTCCGGGTATTTCGCTTTGATGGCATCGTTGATCATCCTGAATCGCTCTTCGAACACATCGGTAATCAGGTCTTCATTGCCGACACCGAGGTATTTCAGATTGAACGGTTTCGGATGTCCGGCAGCCGCGCGTTTGCGTCCCCATTCCGATTTAGCATCGCCGTTAGCATATTCAATCAGGTTCAGGATGCTCTGTACATACTCATCCATTTCGCACATAGGGATACCTCCCTGTTGCCCGCCGATCGGGTGATTATGCTTAGCGGAGTTCTGGCAGGGCACACCAGCGGCAACCACCGGTAGCGGTTCGGCTCCTAAGTCTTCACAGAACTGAAAATACTCGAAGTAACCCAATCCGGCGCTCTGGTGATAGCCCCATAGGTTCGACTGTGGCTTGCGCTCTTCCAGGTTACCGATCGTATTTTCCCAACGATAGATGTTCTCTATGCCGTTACCATGCGCCACACATCCTCCGGGGAAACGCACAAAACGTGGTTTCATATCCGCGATCACCTGTGCCAGGTCTGCACGAAGTCCGTTCTTTCTTCCCTTGAATGTCTTTTGCGGGAAGAGAGAGATCATATCCAGGTCAACGCGTCCTGTTTGTTGTGGAATGACTTCCAGGCGAGCATCGCTGGTGGTTTGTTTGGCTGTGATCACCACCTGCAGCTTTTTCCATTCCTTCGGGACAGTAGAGGTCGAGGCTTCAGCGTAGACTTCGCCGTTTTTGCCGGTCAGGCGAATAAGCAATTTCCCTCTTTTGGCTTCCTGGCTACGGACGAACAGCGAGAAGTCATATTTATCTCCTGCCTTCAGGGCTATCCCGTCGAATCCTTCGTTTACCAACGCCGCTCCGGCTTGTTTGATAGTCAATGCCGCGTAATGGCTGTTGTTCTCATGGATTGGCGAAGAGGTCTCAATATTGAAATCGATCTCTCCTGCTTTCACCGACCAGGCCTTTTTACTGTCCCATTCCGGATCTCTTCTATTCTCTTCCGGCTGGTATTCGAAATCACGGTTTTGAATCAGTTCGGCATACAAGCCGCCATCGGCCGCATAGTTGATATCTTCAAAAAAGATACCCATCAACAGGTCACTGATCGGCTTCTTCTTTTCCGGTTGGAGCGAGATCGTAGCTGTTACCGGCGTGCGCATCACCGCCGGATCCATCGCTACGCGTTCGTTTCGGAGTATACCGGCGTATGCTGCCAGTTGTTGTGCCTTCTGCAACTTATCGATCACCGACCAGGCCACCCGGTGGAGTGTACCTGTCTCCTTCGCGCCATCAATAAGCAATTCGATCTTATTACTTTGGCGTGAATTGATTTTCTGAATCGGGCTGTATGCCTTGAAGTCCTTTGTCGTGCTACGGTAGACACCGCTCTTCCCCGGTTTGTTGCTCTCCCAGGTTACAACATATTCCTTTAAGCCTGCATCGTAGGTGATATCGGGTTTCAGGCAATTCCCTTCGGGCATAATAATCGGGTAGGACTGAGGTCCCCAGTAAACCAAATCCGGTGAGGAGGCATGCGCGAAGGCAGCATCCCGGTCGTTCAGCTCCCATACACACTGCCAGGAACCATCCGGTGCTTGGAACAATACAGGCGCATACATCCGTTTTTCCGAACCCCAGGCACTGTAATCGCTTTTGACAAAACTATGTTCCGGTCCTATCTGATGCCAGGATGCCTGATCGATGCTCCAGGCAAAAAACAATCCGCCGCCACCTTTCATCGCTTCGCTTGTGTAGGCAAAGATATAAGCCGAGTCCGGTTCGTTGGCACGGATCGTAAATTGCGTGGAGGTGTAACTAATGATTCCAATAACAAGTAATAGTCTGGAAAAAGTTTTTTTGAATCTCATGTCGTTATATCTTACAAGTGGTTACCTTATTTTACCTCTAACTGAATGATCGACATAGCCGGCACCTTCATCACCAGTTTGCCGTCCTTGATCTTCGCGCCTGTGAAGGCTTGCGGTTTGATCAGATCAGGTTTTTCAAACGTGTTGTGATCGTTTACCTTAGCAGAAGTAAGAATACGTGCATTTACGTTTTTCAGATTCATGCCCGACACATCGATGGTTACATCATAGCTCTTGTCCAGATCGATATTGGTCAGCGAGATATTGGTTACTCCGTTCTTCTGGGAGGCGGTAGCATCGACCACTTTCACCTCTCTGCCCCGAATTTCTTTCGTAGATGTGATGATATCCAATGGCAGGTAGGTAGCTTCCTGGTGTACTTTATACATGTCGAATACATGATAGGAGGGGGTCAACACCATTTTGTCATCTTTCGTCAGGATCATCGATTGCAATACGTTGACGATTTGCGCAATGTTGGCCATCTGGATGCGGTCGGTATATTTATGGAATACGCCGAATGTCAAAGCAGCCACAAAGGCGTCGCGCATCGTACTCTGTTGGAAAAGGAATCCGGGGTTAGTGCCGGGTTCTACATCAAACCAGGTACCCCATTCGTCGACCATCAGACCTACCCGTTTCTCTTTATCATATTTATCCATGATCTCCATGTGTTTCAGGATCACCTCTTCGATCTCGAGGCTCTTACCGATGATCCAGTAATAATCATCCGGTGTAAACTTCGTTGCCGAGCCTTTGCTTCCGCTCCAGCCGGTCACGGTATAATAATGTAAAGAAAGACCGTGCATTTTGGTGCCCACTTTATTCATCAATACATCTGTCCAGTTATAATCGTAATCGCTGGCACCACTACCGATCTTAAACAGGCGGTTACCATCGAAATTGCGGCAATACACCGCATAACGTCTGTAGAGGTCGGCATAGTATTCGGGAAGCATATCGCCACCACATCCCCAGCTTTCATTGCCGATACCGATGTATTTTACTTTCCAGGCTTTGTCGCGTCCGTTCTGGCGGCGCAGGTTTGCCATCGGGCTGTCGCCGTCGGAGGTCATATATTCCACCCACTTAGCCAACTCTTCCACGCTGCCGCTACCTACGTTGCCGCTGATGTAAGGCTCACATTCGAGCAATTCACACAGGTTCAGGAATTCATGTGTACCAAAACTATTATCTTCTACAACGCCACCCCAGTTGTTGTTCACCATCTTAGGGCGGTTCTCACGCGGACCGATACCGTCCATCCAGTGGTATTCATCGGCAAAGCATCCTCCCGGCCAGCGCAGATTTGGAATATTCAGTTCCTTTAATGCCTGCAATACATCATTGCGATATCCATTTGTGTTGGGAATGGGAGAATCTTCTCCGACCCATAATCCACCGTAGATACAATTGCCCAAATGCTCGGCAAATTGTCCGTAAATGTGTTTGCTGATAACGCGCTCACCCTTTTCCGGGTAAATTCTGATTTGTACATCCTTTTGTTGTGCTGTAACACCTAATGCAACTAAAAGGAAAGTTGCCAGGCTAACCAATTTCTTTTTCATGATACTTATACAATTTGTTTTTCGGTGGCTAAAATATATATTTATTTTGTGATAAGTGTAAAAAACACAATCATTTTTGGGAGACAAATCAATCAAATAGGGTGGACGATTATGTCAAATCAGGTTTTCGGTGGAGGAAGAGTGGCTTCCAAAGTGCTATTTTACAAGCGAATCCAGTTCGAATACATAAATCATTTGTGGGTCTATATTTGCTTTTCCTTCTCCATCTATCTGCATGCTGTTTTGAACAAACAGATGGCATTTCCCCTCTTCCTGCCACAGGGTGGTATCAAAACTGGGTTCCCATGAATCAACGGAGAAGGCAGAAAGATCAGTCAGTTGCCACTCGTTCTTTTCGATCTGCCGACAGGTGGCGAGCGACACCTTCGAGGCGCGCTCCTCGTCGCGGAAGATCAGGTAGAGCGACGCCCGCTCCCCTTTGCCTACGATCAATTGGGGACGCGAGATAGGTATCTTTTTGGTGCCTCCTCCCTTGAGAGTGAAAGGCGTAGTGCGAAATCCGAGGTTTAATGCCTGCCATTTCCCTTCATATTGATACACGACATGGTATTGCGGAACAGCACTGTTTTGCTCACGCCAGTAGGTGGCGATATAGGGATATCCGTTTTCATCGGTGGTCATCGAGGTCTGGTTGATCAATTCGCTCTCCTGCGGAATAGGACAGACAACTTCCGCATTCTCTTGCCGGATAGGAAGGGTATAGGGTTCGTTTTGCGAGGTAAGCCATGTTTTCCCTCCGTCGGTCGATTTGGCATAACAAAGGTCGTGGTTGGTCTCTACCAGCCAGGACTCACGCCATACCCAGGAAACATGTATCACCCCTTTCGGATCGACGCAGGCCTGCCAGTAGGCGTTTCGTTTGTTCTCCCCATCGATAAGGTTATTTTGCACGCGCGTCCATTTTTTTGTTTCCGTCGAGTAGCGGTTCATCACCAGGTTACCGCGTCCCGAGCTACCGTCGCGGTACATAAAGAATAACCCACCGTCGGGCATACGGAAAAACTCCGGATAGGTGACGTTCTCTTCGGTCTCGCCGGTCATCGGTTGTTTTTCTCCCAGGGCGATCGAGTAGGGGGCAACTCCTTTGGCATAGCGCAATTCGTTGCCATGATGATCCCAGGAAACATGCAAGAAACCATCACCGTCGACCATGATCGATATCACATTATGCGCGTCACTAACATTTCCTTTATAGGGCGACTGTTGCAGTTTCCACTCTTTTTCGCCCAGTTGGCGTTTGCCTAATACCATATATCCCTCCTGATTGTAGAAGGCAATAAACTGGGTATCCTGAAAAGAGGCGAGGGAATTTTTGCGGAAAACCGCCGTGTTGACAGAGTTGTTTGCCCAGCCTTCCGCCACCGGAATCATGTTTTGTGCCTCCAGGCAGGCGGGAACCAAACAAAGGAACGCGGATAGGATCATCTCTTTTATATTCATGATGCCGTTGAATTTGAATTGATGCTGCAAAAATCCGAAAAATAAAACAGAATCGGATACTCCAATGGATAAAATGTTAAAATGGCGATTGTAAGCAAAAAGGCCGTTTTACTTACAAATCCATACGTTAAAAAGTGTTTCTCCCGGGAGTTTGCAAAAATACTCCCGCCTTTTTGCGCGCAAACTCCTGCGAAAATTACAAATCGTAAGTTTGGGGTTTGGTCGAAATCGGATGAATTAACATTTGTTCACGATTGATGTGTAGGTCGGCTGTGTTAAATAATGCTAATAATATTAAACAAAGATAACCTCTATCTTATATATAATGCTGAAAATAACTACCTTTGCCCCGTTTTAGCGCTAAAAATATCGCATTTATTAGGCATAACTCATTGGTTATACGGGAATAATGTGTATCTTTGCAGCCCTGAAAAACAGGAAAGAATTTATTTAGAGATCAAATATTTAAAGTTTAAAAGAAGAAAGAAATGCCTACAATTCAACAATTAGTTAGAAAAGGAAGGGAATCTTTGGTAGAAAAGGGTAAATCGCCTGCGCTGGATGCATGTCCTCAGAGACGTGGTGTTTGCGTACGTGTTTACACGACAACTCCGAAAAAGCCGAACTCTGCGATGCGTAAAGTAGCCAGGGTACGTTTGACAAACACCAAGGAGGTGAATGCTTACATTCCGGGTGAAGGACACAACTTGCAGGAACACTCCATCGTATTGGTGCGTGGTGGTCGTGTAAAAGACCTTCCGGGGGTACGTTATCACATCGTTCGTGGTACGTTGGATACAGCAGGAGTTAACGGTCGTACGCAACGTCGTTCCAAATACGGTGCTAAACGTCCGAAAGCTGCTAAGAAGTAATTCATCCCCCTTCAAACTGAGATTTAGAAATTTAGTAATTAAAGCAGTTTGAGTATTTGGATATATGAGGTTGAGTAAACGGTTCGGAGGAACTTGTTGAAGACTGAACAACCAAAGACAAGAACAAAATTTTTGAGAAAAAAATGAGAAAAACAAAACCAAAGAAAAGACAGATCCTCCCGGATCCGGTCTTCGGTGATGTAAAGGTGACGAGATTCGTCAACCATTTGATGTATGATGGAAAGAAAAGTATTTCTTTCACCATCTTTTATTCCGCTTTGGAAACTGTGAAGGCTAAATTGCCTAATGAAGAAAAATCTCCCCTTGAGATTTGGAAAGCCGCTCTCGACAATATCACTCCTCAAGTCGAAGTAAAGTCACGCCGTGTAGGTGGTGCCACTTTCCAGGTTCCTACAGAGATCCGTCCTGATCGTAAAGAGTCCGTTTCAATGAAAAATATGATCCTGTACGCTCGTAAGCGTGGAGGAAAGACCATGGCTGATAAATTGGCTGCAGAGATTGTCGATGCATTCAACAACCAGGGTGGTGCGTTCAAACGTAAAGAAGATATGCACCGTATGGCGGAAGCTAACCGTGCTTTCGCACATTTCAGATTTTAATTTATAGGCAATTAATAGGAAAATAGTAAAAAATGGCAAGCAAAGCTGACGAACAATTAAAGTATACCAGAAACTTGGGGATTATGGCCCACATTGATGCGGGAAAGACAACGACTTCAGAGCGTATTCTTTTCTATACCGGTTTGACTCATAAGATCGGTGAAACGCACGACGGGACAGCTACCATGGACTGGATGGCACAGGAGCAGGAACGTGGGATCACGATCACTTCTGCGGCCACCACTACTTTCTGGAACTACGAAGACGATAAATTTAAGATCAACCTGATTGATACTCCGGGACACGTTGACTTTACCGTTGAGGTAGAGCGTTCATTGCGTGTGTTGGATGGTGCTGTTGCTACGTTTTGTGCCGTTGGTGGTGTAGAACCCCAATCGGAAACCGTATGGCGTCAGGCTGACAAATACATGGTACCCAGAATCGGCTATGTAAATAAAATGGACCGTTCAGGCGCCAACTACTTCGAGGTAGTGCGTCAGGTGAAAGATGTTTTAGGTGCGAATCCTTGTCCGATCCAGATCCCTATCGGCGCGGAAGAAAAGTTCCGTGGCTGTATCGACCTGGTGACGATGAAAGCGCTTTTCTGGCATGACGAAACCATGGGAGCTGAATACTCTGTTGAAGAGATCCCGGCTGACCTGGTTGGAGAAGCTGACGAATGGCGTGACAAGATGCTGGAAGTACTGGCTGAATGCGACGACACGTTGATGGAAAAATATTTCGATGATCCTTCTACTATCACAGAAGATGAGATCCGCGTAGCGATCCGTAAAGGAACATTGGCTATGCAGATCAATCCGATGATTTGTGGTTCATCCTTTAAGAACAAAGGTGTTCAGCCGCTGTTGGACGCTGTTTGTGCTTACCTGCCGAGCCCGGCAGACGTGGATGTGATCGAAGGTACGGATCCGAACGATTCTGAAAAGGTGATCACGCGCAAGCCGATCTACGAAGAACCATTGACCGCTTTGGCATTTAAGATTGCAACCGACCCCTATGTAGGCCGTTTGTGTTTCTTCCGTGTATATGCCGGTAAGCTGGATGCAGGTTCTTATATCTACAACAGCCGTACAGGCAAAAAAGAACGTATCTCTCGTCTGTTCCAGATGCACTCCAACAAGCAGAACCCAATGGAAATGATTGGTTGTGGTGACATCGGCGCAGGAGTAGGTTTCAAAGATATCCGTACAGGTGACACATTGTGTGATGAAAATCACCCGATCACGCTGGAGTCTATGGAGTTCCCGGAACCGGTTATCGGTATCGCCGTAGAGCCTAAGACACAGAAAGACTTGGATCGTCTGGGTATGGGTCTTGGTAAACTGGCCGAAGAGGATCCTACGTTCCGCGTACAGACCAACGAAGATACGGGTCAGACCGTGATCAGTGGTATGGGTGAGCTTCACCTGGATATCATTATCGACCGTCTGCGTCGTGAATTCAAGGTAGAATGTAACCAGGGACGTCCGCAGGTTACTTATAAAGAAGCCATCTCACAAGCTGTTGAGTTGCGCGAGGTATATAAGAAACAATCCGGGGGTCGTGGTAAGTTTGCTGATATCATCGTACGCGTTGAACCGGCTGACGAAGACTTTGAAGGTACACTGCAATTCATCGACCAGGTGAAGGGTGGTAATATTCCGAAAGAATTTATCCCTTCTGTACAGAAAGGTTTCGAAAAGGCGATGAAGAATGGTGTATTAGCAGGTTATCCGCTGGATCAATTGAAGGTGACATTGATCGATGGTTCGTTCCACGCGGTCGACTCCGACCAGTTGTCTTTCGAGATCGCTGCTATCCAGGCATTCAAAGAAGCATCGGCTAAGGCCGCTCCGATCCTGTTGGAACCGATCATGAAAATTGAAGTGGTTACTCCGGAAGAGAGCATGGGGGATGTGATTGGTGACTTGAACAAACGTCGTGGTCAGGTAGAAGGTATGGAATCAAGCCGTACCGGTGCCCGTATCGTAAAGGCGAAAGTACCTTTGGCAGAAACCTTCGGGTATGTAACTGCTCTGCGTACGATCACTTCTGGACGCGCTACCTCGTCTATGCATTTCTCTCACTATTCACCGGTATCTTCGGCTATCGCTAAACAGGTACTGACGGAAGTTCAGGGACGCGTAGATCTGATAAAATAAAACAAAAGCAATTGGGGGAGGAAATGGCTCTTTCCCCAATTGATAATTGATAATTGATAATTGAGAATTAAGAAATGAGCCAAAAAATTAGAATTAAATTAAAATCTTACGATTACTCCTTGGTTGACAAGTCGGCTGAGAAGATCGTAAAGACGGTAAAAGCTACCGGTGCGGTGGTAAGCGGTCCGATACCTCTGCCTACACACAAACGTATCTTTACTGTCAACCGTTCTACTTTCGTGAACAAAAAATCACGCGAGCAGTTCGAACTCTCTTCTTATAAGAGATTGATTGATATTTACAGCTCAACAGCGAAAACTGTTGATGCATTGATGAAGCTGGAATTGCCCAGCGGTGTTGAGGTTGAAATTAAAGTGTGAGATAATTAAAAATTAAGTGAAATGCCAGGATTGTTAGGAAAAAAAATCGGAATGACATCCGTTTTCAGTGCCGAGGGAAAAAATCTTCCATGCACTGTTATCGAAGTAGGTCCTTGTGTTGTTACGCAGATCAAAACGCTTGAGAAAGATGGCTATACAGCTGTTCAGTTGGGTTTCGAAGACAAAAAAGAGAAACACACCACACAGCCTGAGATGGGTCACTTCAAGAAAGCGGGCGTAACCCCCAAGAGACACTTGGCCGAGTTCAAGAATTTTGAAACTGCGTATAATCTGGGTGATGTGATCACCGTAGATTATCTGGAAGATGCAGGTTTCGTTGATGTGGTAGGAACATCAAAAGGTAAAGGATTCCAGGGCGTTGTTAAGCGTCATGGTTTCGGCGGGGTAGGACAAACTACCCACGGTCAGCACAATCGTTTGCGTGCTCCCGGTGCTATCGGTGCCTGTTCTTATCCGGCGAAAGTATTCAAAGGAACACGTATGGCCGGACAAATGGGTAACGAACGGGTAACTGTTCAGAACCTCGAAGTGATTAAGGTGATTCCAGAACATAATCTTTTATTGGTAAAAGGTTCTGTTCCGGGAGCAAAAGGTTCAATCTTATTAATTGAAAAGTAATGGAACTGAGTATATTGAATATTAAAGGTGAAGATACCGGAAGAAAGGTTACATTGAACGATGCGGTTTTTGGCATTGAACCGAATGACCATGCTATTTATTTAGATGTGAAACAGTATCTGGCTAACAAACGTCAGGGTACGCACAAATCGAAAGAACGTAGCGAAATCGCAGGTAGTACACGCAAATTGATCCGCCAGAAAGGTGGAGGCGGCGCTCGTCGCGGCGACATCAAATCACCGGTATTGGTGGGTGGTGGCCGTGTATTTGGTCCGAAACCACGGGATTACAGTTTCAAATTGAACAAGAAGGTAAAGAGACTGGCTCGTAAATCAGCTCTTTCTTATAAAGCCCGTGAAAATTCAATTGTTATTGTGGAAGACTTCACCATGGAAGCACCCAAGACAAAAGAATTTGTAGCTATCACAAAAGGGTTGAACGTAGCAGGCAAAAAACTGCTGATGGTTCTGCCGGAAACTAACACAACCATCCGTTTGTCGGCCCGTAACCTGGAGAGAACAAACGTGATGACTGCCAGCGACCTGAATACCTACAGCATCCTGAATGCAAACAATGTAGTATTCACAGAAAGCTCACTGGCTGTGATTGACGAACTTTTTAAAGCATAAGGAGTAAAGAGAAATGGGAATAATTATTAAACCTATCGTAACAGAGAAACAAACAGCGATTACAGAGAAATGTCCTACTCGCTACGGATTTCGAGTTTCTCCGGATGCCAATAAGTTAGAGATTAAGAAAGCTATTGAAGATATGTACAACGTGACTGTGGTAGACGTGAACACCATGAACTACGACGGAAAGCGTAAAAGCCGTTACACCAAATCAGGTGTGATCACCGGCAAGTCCGCATCATTCAAGAAGGCTATTATTACCTTGAAAGAAGGAGAAACAATTGATTTCTTTAGTAATATCTAAAAAAAGAAATGGGAATACGTAAATTAAAGCCCACAACACCGGGGCAGAGACACAAAGTTATTGGTGCATTTGATAAGATCACTGCAAGTACACCAGAGAAGTCTCTTGTAACAGGTAAAGACCGTTCAGGTGGTCGTAACAACACTGGTAAAATGACAATGCGTTATATCGGTGGTGGCCACAAAAAACGGTATCGTTTTATCGACTTCAAGAGAAATAAAGATGGCATTCCAGCAACTGTAAAAAGCATCGAGTATGACCCAAATCGTACTTCACGCATTGCCCTGTTGTATTATGCCGACGGAGCGAAGAGCTATATCGTTGCTCCGAACGGACTGGAAGTAGGCCAGACAGTGATTTCAGGTAGCGATGCTGCTCCTGAGGTAGGTAACTGTTTGCCGATGGCAAACATACCTGTCGGTACTATTATTCACAACATTGAGCTTCGTCCGGGACAGGGTGCCAAAATGGTACGTTCGGCCGGTGCATTTGCTCAGCTGACTTCTAAAGAAGGCGCGTATGCGATTATCAGAATGCCTTCTGGTGAAACAAGAAAGATTCTTGCTGCTTGTAAAGCTACCATTGGTAGTGTTGGAAACTCAGACCATGGTCTTGAAAAATCAGGTAAAGCCGGTCGTACTCGCTGGCTGGGTCGTCGTCCTCGCGTTCGTGGGGTTGTTATGAACCCGGTAGATCACCCCATGGGTGGTGGTGAAGGACGTGCATCAGGGGGACATCCTCGTTCACGCAAAGGCTTATATGCTAAGGGCTTGAAAACAAGAGCTCCTAAGAAGCATTCTTCCAAGTATATCATTGAAAGAAGAAAGAAATAATCTGATTAATTAAGTAAACTATGAGTCGTTCACTAAAAAAAGGCCCGTATATTAATGTTAAGCTTGAAAAGAAAATCCTGGCGATGAATGAGTCAGGCAAGAAGAGCGTTATTAAGACATGGGCAAGAGCTTCAATGATTTCGCCAGACTTTGTAGGGCATACAGTTGCAGTTCACAATGGTAATAAATTTATTCCTGTTTTTGTCACCGAAAATATGGTGGGACACAAGTTGGGTGAATTTTCTCCGACACGTACGTTCCGTGGCCATGCCGGTAACAAGAAAAGATAACAGGAACTCAGGAATCTGATAATAAAAAGAATCAATAAAATGGGTGCTAGAAAAAGAATATCAGCTGAAGCAAGAAAAGAAGCCCGCAAAACTCAATATTTCGCGAAGTTGCGGAATGTACCTACTTCTCCGCGCAAGATGCGTTTGGTCGTAGATATGGTACGTGGCATGGAAGTATTCCGTGCGCTGGGAGTTTTAAAGTTTTCTAATAAGGAAGCTGCAGCAAGAGTAGAAAAATTGCTCCGTTCGGCTATTTCCAACTGGGAACAGAAGAACGAACGTAAAGCAGAAGCCGGTGAATTGTATATCTCAGAGATCAGCGTAGATTGCGCTACCACTCTGAAGAGAATGCGTCCGGCTCCGCAAGGAAGAGGTTACCGTATTCGTAAACGTTCGAATCACGTAACATTGTTTGTAGATACACTAAGTAGCAACGATAGTCAAAATTAATTGTAGATGGGACAAAAAGTAAATCCAATTAGTAATCGTTTAGGAATCATCCGTGGTTGGGATTCCAATTGGTACGGTGGCAAGAATTACGGAGACACTTTGTTGGAAGACAGTAAGATCCGTAAATATCTGAATGCTCGTCTGGCCAAAGCAAGTGTATCTCGTATCATTATTGAACGTACGCTGAAGTTGATTACCATCACTGTTTGCACCTCTCGTCCGGGTATTATCATCGGAAAAGGTGGACAGGAAGTTGATAAGTTGAAAGAAGAGTTGAAGAAGATCACCGACAAAGAGGTTCAGATTAACATCTTTGAGGTGAAACGTCCTGAACTCGATGCGGTGATTGTAGCAAATAATATTGCTCGTCAACTGGAAGGTAAAATTGCATACCGTCGCGCCATCAAGATGGCGATTGCCTCTACCATGAGAATGGGAGCGGAAGGTATTAAAATTCAAATCTCTGGGCGTCTGAATGGAGCTGAAATGGCTCGTTCGGAAATGTATAAAGAAGGACGTACTCCGTTGCACACATTCAGAGCAGATATTGACTATGCCCTGGCTGAAGCATTGACAAAAGTAGGCCTGTTGGGTGTGAAGGTGTGGATCTGCCGTGGTGAAGTGTATGGAAAGAGAGATCTTGCCCCGAACTTTACGCAGCAGAAAGAATCCGGACGCAGAGAAAACACCGGTGGTGGTCGCGACAGAGGAGACAGAAACTTCAAGAAGAAGAGAGCGAATCGTTAAACATTAGAATTTAAGAAAGATGTTACAACCTAAGAAAACCAGATTCAGAAGAATGCAAAAGGGCCGCATGAAGGGCGAAGCTCAGCGTGGCAGCCAGATCGCATTCGGGTCATTTGGTATAAAATCGTTAGAGAATAAATGGATTACCGGTCGTCAGATTGAAGCTGCCCGTATTGCCGTGACACGTTATATGCAACGTCAGGGACAAGTATGGGTGCGTATCTTCCCGGATAAACCGATCACAAAGAAGCCTGCTGAGGTACGTATGGGTAAAGGGAAAGGTAATCCGGAAGGATTCGTTGCGCCTGTTACTCCGGGACGTATCCTTTTCGAAATAGAAGGTGTTCCGTATGATGTTGCCAAAGAAGCATTGCGCTTAGCGGCTCAAAAGCTTCCTGTGACAACTAAATTTGTTGTGAGACGTGATTATGATATGAATAATCAAAATGCGTAAGTGTTATGAAGATTGCAGAAATTAGAGAATTAAGTACAAAAGAATTACTGGAGAGAGTTGACGCGGAAACCGCTGCCTACGATCTGAAAGTGATCAACCATAGCATTTCTCCTATGGATAACCCTGCACAGATTAAACAACAACGCAGGACGATTGCACGCCTCAAGACTGAGTTGCGTCAGAGAGAACTTAACAACAAAAAATGAGCCTGATGGAAACTAGAAATTTAAGAAAAGAAAGAATGGGCGTAGTTACCAGCAACAAGATGGATAAAAGCATCACGGTGGCTATCAAATGGAAAGAAAAACATCCCATTTATGGTAAGTTCGTGAATAAGACGAAGAAATATCACGCTCATGATGAAAAGAACGAATGCAATATTGGCGATACCGTAAAAATTATGGAAACCCGCCCATTGAGCAAGACCAAGAGATGGAGATTAGTAGAAATAATCGAAAGGGCTAAGTAAAAATGATACAACAAGAATCCAGATTAGTTGTTGCTGACAACAGCGGAGCCAAAGAAGCTTTGTGTATCCGTGTATTGGGTGGTACCCGTAAGAGATATGCCACCGTAGGTGATGTGATCGTTGTAGCGGTTAAGAGTACGATCCCATCGAGTGATGTTAAAAAAGGTGCGGTTTCAAGAGCCATTATCGTTCGCACAAAGAAAGAGATCCGTCGTCAGGATGGTTCTTATATCCGTTTCGATGATAACGCCTGTGTACTGCTGAATGCGTCTGGCGATATCCGCGGTAGCCGTATCTTTGGTCCGGTTGCGCGTGAACTTCGTGCTACGAACATGAAAATTGTTTCACTTGCACCTGAAGTGCTTTAATTAGTAAATCGTAGAGTAATGAGTAAATTACATATCAAAAAAGGCGATATAGTATTTGTTAATACCGGAGAAGACAAAGGAAAGACCGGCCGCGTTTTACAAGTATTTGTAAAAGATAGCCGCGCTATTGTCGAAGGTGTTAATATGGTATCAAAGCATACCAAGCCGAACGCAAAAAATCCGCAAGGAGGCGTAGAGAAGAAAGAAGCTCCCGTTCATATTTCTAACCTGAACGTGATCGATCCTAAATCAGGAAAACCATCACGCGTAGGTCGTAAATTGGACAGTAAGGGTAAGTTAGTACGTTATGCTAAAAAATCAGGGGAGGAAATTAAGTAATGAGCAATACGGCCAGTCTTAAGAAAGAATATCAGGACAGAATTGTTCCTGCTTTGACGAAAGAGTTTGGATATAAGTCTGTTATGCAGGTTCCTGTGTTGAAGAAAATCGTGGTTAATCAAGGTCTGGGTATGGCAACTGCCGACAAAAAGATCATTGATATCGCGATCACTGAATTGAGTGCTATCACAGGTCAGAAAGCTGTTGCAACAGTTTCAAAGAAAGATATCTCAAACTTCAAATTGCGTAAGAAGATGCCTATCGGTGTGATGGTAACATTGCGTCGTGAGCAAATGTATGAATTCCTGGAAAGACTCGTACGCGTTGCTTTGCCTCGTATCCGTGACTTTAAAGGAATCGAAAGCAAACTGGATGGACGTGGAAACTATACCCTCGGTGTTCAGGAACAGATTATCTTCCCGGAAATTAATATAGATAATATTACTAAAATATTGGGAATGAATATTACCTTTGTGACCTCTGCAAAAACAGATGAAGAAGGGTATGCACTTTTGAGAGAATTTGGTTTGCCTTTTAAGAATATTAAAAAAGACTAAAGAAGTATGGCTAAAGAATCAATGAAAGCCCGCGAGGTGAAAAGAGCAAAAATGGTTGCCAAATATGCAGAGAAAAGAGCTCAGTTGAAAGCAGAAGGCAATTATGAAGCTTTGCAGGCTTTACCTAAGAATGCTTCTCCGGTTCGTATGCACAATCGTTGCAAACTGACCGGTCGTCCGAAAGGTTATATCCGCCAGTTTGGTATTTCACGTATACAATTCCGTGAAATGGCTTCTAACGGTTTGATCCCGGGTGTAAAGAAGGCAAGCTGGTAATCCAACGTATAAAGTAACGGTTGATGAAGAAATCAATCATTTGTTAAATATTGTCCCGGGAGACGGGATCAATTTAATTTTAAATAAACATGACAGATCCTATTGCAGATTATTTGACGCGGTTGCGTAACGCAATCAAAGCGAACCACCGAGTGGTGGAGATCCCTGCGTCAAATGTAAAGAAAGAGATCACCAAGATCCTCTTCGACAAGGGCTACATCTTGAATTTCAAGTTTGTAGAGGACGGTCCTCAAGGCACAATCAAGATTGCCTTGAAGTATGACTTGGTAAACAAAGTAAGTGCTATTAAGAAACTGGAACGAGTTTCTAAGCCCGGTTTGCGTAAGTATACAGGTTATAAAGACATGCCGCGCGTATTGAACGGCTTGGGTATTGCTGTTGTTTCTACTTCCAAAGGTGTGATGACCGACAAAGAAGCCCGCGAATTGAAGATTGGCGGTGAAGTATTGTGTTACGTTTATTAATGAGGAGGAAGAAGAATGTCAAGAATAGGAAAATTACCCATACAGGTGCCGGCAGGCGTAACCGTAACAATTAAGGATAATAAAGTAACCGTGAAAGGTCCGAAAGGCGAACTTTCTCAGGATGTTAATCCGGATATCACTGTGTCGCTGGAAGACGGTGTGATTACAGTATCCCGTCCGGATGATGAACGCGAGCATCGTGCGTTGCACGGATTGTATCGTTCGTTGATCAACAACATGATTATTGGTGTGAGCGAAGGATATAAGAAAGAGTTAGAGTTGATCGGGGTAGGTTACCGTGTTTCAAACCAGGGACAACTATTGGATTTCTCTTTAGGCTTTACACATAATATCTACATGATGTTGCCTCCGGAAATCAAGGTGGAAACCAAGATGGAAAGAAACAAAGCTCCGCTTATTATCCTTGAATCGGCTGACAAACAACTAATCGGACAAGTTTGCGCTAAGATCCGTTCATTCCGTAAACCGGAACCTTACAAAGGAAAAGGTATCAAGTTTGTGGGTGAAGTGATTCGCAGAAAGTCTGGTAAATCAGCTGGTAAGTAATTTACGTAAACTGGAATTATCATGACAACGAAAGAATTAAGAAGACTTAAGATAAAAAAAGGCATACGTGGAAAAATATCCGGTACAACGGAACGTCCACGCCTGACTGTGTTTAGAAGCAACAAGCAAATCTATGCACAGGTGATTGATGATACAACAGGTAAGACCCTGGCCGCTGCTTCTTCTTTGAAAATGGAAGAAAAAGGTTCTAAAAAAGAGGTAGCAGCTAAAGTGGGCGAATTAGTAGCCAAGAATGCACAGGAAGCTGGCATACAGGCAGTGGTATTCGACCGTAACGGCTACTTGTATCATGGGAGAATTAAAGAATTAGCAGACGCAGCACGTAAAGGTGGCCTTAAATTTTAATGAAGATGGTAAATAGAGTTAAATCAACCAACGACATAGAGTTGAAGGACAGATTGGTGGCTATCAACCGTGTTACTAAGGTAACAAAAGGGGGACGTACATTCAGTTTCGCTGCTATTGTCGTAGTAGGAAATGAAGATGGCATCATTGGCTGGGGCTTAGGCAAAGCCGGTGAAGTAACAACAGCCATCGCTAAAGGTGTGGAAGCTGCCAAGAAAAACCTGATTAAGGTGCCTATCCATAAAGGAACTATTCCTCATGAGCAGGTAGCTAAATTTGGCGGTGCCTCCGTATTTTTGAAACCGGCTACTGCGGGTACCGGAGTGAAAGCTGGTGGTGCTATGCGCGCGGTGCTTGAGAGTGTTGGCGTTCATGATGTTTTGGCTAAATCAAAAGGTTCATCCAATCCGCACAACTTAGTGAAAGCAACGATTACTGCCCTGGGAGAGATGAGAAGTCCGTTGATGGTTGCACAGAACAGAGGTGTTTCCGTAGAAAAAGTGTTTAAAGGTTAAGAAGGAGAAAAATTATGGCAACTATAAAAGTGAAACAGACTAAAAGTCGAATCAATTGCCCTAAAGATCAGAAAAGAACTTTAGATGCACTGGGTTTGAAAAAGATGAATCAGGTTGTAGAACATGAAGCGTCTCCTGCTATTCTGGGAATGGTAAACAAAGTGAAACATTTAGTTTCTGTAGTAGAGTAATAATTGATAAAACAAGATAGAGATGAATTTATCAAATTTAAAACCGGCGGAAGGATCTGTTAAAACCAGAAAAAGAATCGGACGCGGTCCGGGTTCTGGCTTAGGCGGAACTTCAACAAGAGGTCATAAAGGACAAAAGTCACGCTCCGGATATTCCAAAAAAATTGGTTTTGAAGGTGGACAGATGCCTATTCAAAGACGTTTGCCGAAGTTTGGTTTCAAGAATATTAACCATGTAGAATATAAAGCAATCAATCTTTCTACTTTGCAGGAAATGGCTGATGCGAAGCAACTGACGAAAATCGGATTAAACGATTTGATTGAAGCAGGTTTTATTTCTACGTCTCAGTTAGTTAAAATTCTTGGCAAAGGCAGCCTTACTGCTAAACTTGAAGTTGAAGCACATGCTTTCTCTAAAAGCGCAGAAGCTGCTATCCAGGCCGTAGGTGGAACAGCAGTTAAACTCTAAGTCATGAGAGCAGTTGAAACAATAAAAAATATTTGGAAGATAGAGGATCTGAGAAATCGGATCCTCACCACTCTTTTGCTTGTAGGGATCTATCGATTCGGAACATACGTGGTTATACCAGGTGTTGATCCGCAATCGTTGACTGCTCTGCAAGATCAGACAAGGGGTGGTTTGTTAGCCTTGTTGGATATGTTTTCCGGAGGTGCGTTTGCCAACGCGTCCATTTTTGCATTAGGGATTATGCCTTACATCTCTGCTTCCATTGTGATGCAGTTGTTGGCTATCGCAGTTCCTGCCATGCAGAAGATGCAGCGTGAAGGAGAAAGCGGCCGGAGAAAGATAAACCAATATACACGTCTCCTTACTATTGCCATCCTTTTGTTACAAGGACCGACCTATTTGGTCAACCTGAGCGTACAGCTGCGTCAAGTAGGTGCAGCCCTGCCTACCGGTATATTCTTCAGCATTTATGCTACGATTATTCTGGCGGCCGGTAGTATGTTTGTACTGTGGTTAGGTGAAAGAATCACGGATAAAGGGATCGGTAATGGGATTTCATTTATCATTCTTGTGGGTATCATTGCCCGTCTGCCTCACTCTCTGTTTCAGGAATTTATTTCCCGTCAGAGCGAGAGCACAGGTGGTTTGGTGATGTTCCTGTTTGAAATGCTGTTCTTATTGTTGGTTATTGCCGGAGCTATCATGCTGGTACAGGGAACACGTAAAGTGCCTGTTCAGTATGCGAAAAGAATCGTCGGTAATAAACAATATGGTGGAGCACGTCAATACATCCCCTTGAAGGTGAATGCAGCAAACGTAATGCCTATCATCTTTGCACAGGCTATTATGTTTATTCCTATTTCTATTATAGGATTTTCCAAAACAGGTGAAGTCAGCCGTTTCTGGTCTGTCTTTATGGATAATACAGGCTTCTGGTACAATTTTGTATTTGCCTTACTGATTATCTTGTTCACCTACTTCTATACAGCGATTACGATTAATCCGACTCAGATGGCGGATGACCTGAAGCGTAATAACGGTTTCATTCCGGGCGTTAAACCTGGTAAAGCAACCAAAGACTATCTGGATGCTATTATGGATCGTATCACCCTGCCGGGAGCATTCTTCCTGGCGTTGGTGGCTATTATGCCAGCCTTTGCGCGTTTGATCGGGGTAAGCTTGGAGTTCTCTCAGTTCTTTGGAGGAACTTCTCTGTTGATCCTTGTAGGGGTTGTATTGGATACATTACAACAGGTGGAGAGCCATTTGTTGATGCGTCATTATGACGGGTTGTTGAAGTCAGGTAGAATTAAAGGCCGTGCAGGTTCTGCTGCTGCTTATTGATTGAAATGATCTATTTAAAGACAGATGAAGAAATCGAGTTGATGCGTGAGGCAAATCAACTGGTTGGCAAAACACATGGCGAATTAGCCAAACACATTGCCCCCGGTGTCTCTACGCTTCAATTAGATAAAATAGCGGATGAGTTTATTCGTGATCACGGAGCAGTTCCGGCCTTTTTAGGTTACAATGGATATCCTTTCTCTATATGTACTTCGGTCAATGATCAGGTAGTACACGGGATGCCTTCAGAAAAAGTGATTTTGCATGAAGGAGATATTGTCTCGGTAGATATAGGGACTACATTGAACGGGTTTACCGGCGATTCGGCCTATACCTTTTGTGTTGGTGAAGTATCCACGGAAGTGAAGCAGTTGTTGAAAACAACCAAAGAGTCGCTTTACAAAGGGATCGAACAGGCGGTTGAAGGAAACCGTATTGGTGATATAGGCAATGCCGTTCAGTCTTATTGCGAAGCAAAAGGGTACTCTGTTGTCAGAGAACTTGTTGGACACGGAATAGGAAAGAATATGCATGAAGAACCAGAAGTGCCCAATTATGGCCGTCGCGGCTATGGGACACTTTTGAGAAATGGCATGTGTATCTGCATTGAACCGATGATCAACCAGGGACGCAAGAACGTGGTGATGGAAAAAGACGGATGGACTATCCGCACACGCGATAGACAATATTCTGCTCATTTCGAACATTGTATTGCTATCCGGCCGGAAGGTCCGCAAATATTATCTTCATTTGAATTTTTAGAAGCAGTATTAGGAACTAACGCAATTTAATTTTTTGTATGGCTAAACAAGCAGCTATTGAACAAGACGGAGTAATCATTGAAGCATTGTCGAATGCTATGTTTCGTGTTGAATTGGAGAATGGACATGAAATTACGGCTCACATTTCAGGAAAGATGCGTATGCACTACATTAAGATCCTTCCTGGTGACAAAGTAAGAGTGGAAATGTCTCCTTATGATCTATCGAAAGGTAGAATTGCTTTTAGATACAAATAAAAATAACAAGATATGAAAGTAAGAGCATCTTTAAAGAAGCGGACTGATGATTGTAAGATTGTCAGAAGAAAAGGCCGCTTATACGTGATTAACAAGAAAAACCCGAAGTTTAAACAACGTCAGGGATAATTTATTAATTTTGCAAATTAATTAAAGTATATGGCTATAAGAATTGTTGGTGTAGACTTACCACAAAATAAAAGAGGAGAAATTGCTTTGACATACATCTATGGTATTGGCCGTAGTTCAGCAACTTCTATCTTGGAAAAAGCTGGTGTTGATCGCGATATCAAAGTGAAAGACTGGACAGACGATCAGGCTGCCAAAGTACGTGAAGTAATTGGCGCAGAGTATAAAGTAGAAGGGGATCTTCGCTCGGAAGTACAATTGAACATCAAACGCTTGATGGATATCGGTTGCTACCGCGGAGTTCGTCATCGTATTGGACTGCCTTTAAGAGGTCAAAGTACAAAGAATAATGCCCGTACACGTAAGGGTAAGAAGAAAACAGTTGCAAATAAGAAAAAAGCTACTAAATAATAAGAGGTAATATGGCAAAAAAAACAGTCGCAGCAAAGAAGAGAAATGTGAAGGTTGACGCAATGGGTCAGGCACATATTCATTCTTCTTTCAATAACATTATTGTAACGCTTGCCAATAGCGAAGGACAGGTAATCAGCTGGTCTTCTGCCGGTAAAATGGGATTCCGTAGTTCTAAGAAGAACACGCCTTATGCCGCTCAGATGGCCGCTCAGGATTGTGCTAAAGTAGCGTATGATCTGGGCTTGAGAAAAGTGAAAGTATACGTGAAAGGACCCGGTAACGGACGTGAGTCTGCCATCCGTACTATTCATGGGGCTGGAATTGAAGTGACAGAAATTGTCGACGTTACTCCACTGCCACATAATGGATGTCGTCCTCCTAAAAAGAGAAGAGTATAATTAACAATAGTTTCACGAAAAGGAATCCAGAGTTGTGAATAGATTGCATATTGACCTTATCCTCTCTGTAATCGCGGCTGCACGGTTTGGGATTCTACCGAAACATTAAAACAATTAAAAAATGGCAAGATATACTGGACCAAAAACAAGAATTGCCCGTAAGTTTGGTGAACCGATCTTCGGACCGGACAAAGTTCTTTCCAAGAAGAACTATCCTCCCGGACAACACGGTAATTCCCGTAAAAGAAAGACATCGGAATACGGTATCCAATTGAAAGAAAAGCAAAAAGCAAAATATACCTACGGTGTATTGGAAAAACAATTCCGCAATTTGTTTGAAAAAGCTTCTCGCTCAAAAGGTATTACCGGTGAAGTACTTCTGCAATTGCTGGAAGGTCGCTTAGACAACGTAGTGTATCGTTTAGGTATTGCTCCTACACGTGCTGCTGCTCGTCAGTTGGTTTCTCACCGTCATATTACGGTTGATGGTAAGGTGGTAAACATCCCATCTTATGCCCTGAAACCAG
Source organism: Parabacteroides sp. PFB2-10 (assembly GCF_029893085.1). GTDB lineage: Bacteria > Bacteroidota > Bacteroidia > Bacteroidales > Tannerellaceae > QVMG01. The sequence goes on along the minus strand of NZ_JARXWI010000001.1, from coordinate 93,160 downwards.
GACAAGTGATTGGTGTAAGAGAAAAGTCAAAATCCCTGGAAGTTATTGCTGATGCCCTTGCCGGCTTCAACCACAGCAAATATCCATGGATCGAATGGGATCAGGCTTCTATGAGCGGGAAATTACTGCACGTGCCCGAGAGAGCCGACATTCCTGAAAATATAAAAGAGCAGTTGATCGTAGAATTGTATTCTAAATAATAATTGATTTCCATGGCGATATTAGCATTTCAAAAACCCGATAAAGTATTAATGTTGGAAGCGGACGAGTTTTACGGAAAATTTGAATTCCGTCCGTTAGAACCCGGTTATGGTATTACCATTGGTAATGCGTTGCGCCGTATTCTCTTGTCCTCACTGGAAGGTTTTGCTATTACATCCATCAAGATCGAAGGCGTGGAGCATGAATTTGGTGCCATCCCCGGCGTGATTGAAGATGTAACTAACATTATCCTCAATTTGAAGCAAGTACGCTTTAAACACATTGTGGACGACATTGAGAATGAAAAAGTAAGTATTACGGTTTCGGGTTCCGAAGTGTTCAAGGCCGGAGAAATAGGCAAACAACTGACCGGTTTCCAAGTATTGAATCCGGAATTGGTGATTTGCCGTTTAGATCCGAAAGTAAGCTTTCAAATCGAATTAACCATCAACAAAGGACGTGGTTATGTCCCTGCTGATGAAAACCGGGAAATGATCTCTGATCCCCGGGTAATAGCTATCGACTCTATCTATACACCGATCCGTAATGTAAAATATCTTGTAGAAAACTTCCGTGTTGAACAGAAGACCGACTATGAGAAACTGATCATTGAGATAGAAACAGATGGTTCTATTCACCCGAAAGAGGCATTGAAAGAAGCTGCCAAGATCCTGATCCATCACTTCATGCTGTTCTCAGATGAAAAGATCGCGATCGAAACAGTTGATACCGACGGCAATGAAGAATTCGATGAAGAAGTACTGCACATGCGCCAGTTGCTGAAGAGCAAATTGGCAGATATGGATCTCTCCGTACGTGCTTTGAACTGTTTGAAAGCAGCCGATGTTGAAACGCTGGGTGAACTGGTTAAGTTCAACAAGAATGACTTGTTGAAATTCCGTAACTTCGGTAAGAAATCACTCACCGAATTGGATGAATTGCTGGAAAGCCTGAACCTGTCATTCGGTATGGATATCACGAAATATAAATTAGATAAAGAGTAAGTAAACGATGAGACATAATAAAAAATTCAACCATTTAGGTCGTACAAGTACTCACCGTCAAGCGATGCTTTCCAATATGGCCTGTTCTTTGATTCAGCATAAACGAATCTTCACGACAACCGCTAAAGCAAAAGCTTTACGTAAGTTTGTAGAACCTATCATCACCAAGTCTAAGGAAGATACAACGCACTCAAGACGCATTGTATTCAGTATGCTGCAAAATAAACATGCTGTAACTGAACTCTTCCAGGAAGTAGCACAAAAGATCGGCGATCGTCCGGGCGGTTATACCCGTATCATCAAAACAGGACATCGTTTGGGTGATAACGCAGCCATGTGCTTCATTGAATTGGTAGACTACAACGAAAACATGTTGAAAGATACCTCAGCCAAGAAAGCAAAAACAAGACGTTCTCGTAGCAAGAAAGCTACTGCCCCTGCAGCGGAAGCTCAGGTAGAAGCGGCTCCGGTAGCTGAAGCTCCGGTAGAAGCCCCTGTTGAAGCAACAGAAGAAAAAGCAGCAGAGTAAGTACGTTTGGCAAATAATAAAAAAAGGGATTCCGATTGGGATCCCTTTTTTGTTGCCGTACATGTTTATTAATTTGATGCTCAAAGCCCATTCCTGAACGTATTCATGCCCACCTGAATCTGAATGCCATCTATAGGAAGAATCTTTGAGTATTCATGTTTAGAGTATATTTGCCTTATTCCCATTCCCCATAATGCCTTTCGTGAATGCAGTAGTTTCCTTTTGCATCAATCTCCACGACCATATACTCACCTGTTTTATCATCATGACGGGGACTTCCGACTGCCCATATATCTATTCCTTTCCAAGTGTAGGGAGCAGCTGCGTGATTATGTCCCTGGAAAATAGCTATGATATTATACTCTTTGATGACTTCATACAGTTTTTCGCGGTCGGCATCGGTCCACCATAGCTGGCTGAAGTCGTCGAATCCGATATGAAAGCCTAAAACAACGGGGCGTCCCGACCGGCCGACTTTTTCTTTTAAGTCTTTTTTTAGGAAAGCCAGACTGTGTTGAGGCTCGCGAAATGACTCTTTGAAATAGTGACACCATGCACACGCAGGATCCCAGTCGTCACCAGGATATAAGTTCAGATTCACAAAATGAATATTGCCCTGATCCCATGAGTAATGCAGCCCCAGGCTATCGGTAGTTATCTTTGTTTTTCTGTTTTTGTTTCTCTCTTTTAATGCTGCCCGGACAAGGCCGTCCACATTTCCGTCATGGTTACCAAAACATTCCATAACGGGGTACTGCAGCAGTTTTTCTCCGTTCAGACCGTATGTGTTTTCATAATCATCCCATTGTTCCTGTTCTCCATTATCGGTCATATCGCCAAGCATCCAGACGAAAGCCGGTTTCAAGGCCTTATTATTCCAAGGAGCTATTGTTCCTTTCAGGCTGTTCATATCTTCGACCATCATATGATTAACCATACGTGTCGTATCGTCGCCTTTGAAGTGAGGATCGGAAACAACGATAAATGTGACGCTGTCGGAGCAGGATGTAAACAATCCCGTCAATAGAAAGGCTATACAGATCAGGCAATTTGATATTCTTGACATAAGCGTTTTTTGAAATTATGAATTATGAATGATGAATTATGAAGCACTGATTACGCATGTCATCTCGCTACGACCGATCTTCAATTCATCATTCATCATTAAGTTAGTATACTCCCTGCCGGGTATCCCACCAGAGTTGTTTACCCCACAGGCGATCGGATTCCTCGCTGATAGCAGCTTCTTCCTTTGCTTTGTTGAAGTTCGTGTTGTTGTACATATCTTCCGTATTAGGCCATACCGCTCGGAAAGGGATGCGGTTATGTTTGCCCGGGAAGAGGGTTCCTGGTGACGGTGCTAACAGAGGAACATCCGTGCGCCGACATTCCGCCCATCCTTGAAATCCCTGAAGATAAAGAGATACCCACTTTTGCAACGCTATATTATAGAGATTGGCAGCGGAGTTGTTTTCTTTATACGCTACTTTTTCAGAGGTAAGAAACCTGTTTGCTGCTTCTGTTTCGATCTTATTGTACTGGAGGGATGAGCGTATCCCTTCCCGATAGGCTTCCTGAGCCGTACTACCGCTATTCCATCCTCGTTCCGCTGCTTCAGCTTTTATGAAACAGATCTCCGAATAGGTGATCAGTTTGGTATAGCCGGCTTCATCGTCGGTATAGAAATTGCCGATACGTGATACCTGGTCACGGTTTTGTTCTTCTCCAACTACCGGGCCGTTTATGGCTCCCACATAAGACCCGTCGGCCTTTGTTGGCCTGGCATAAGTGGTCAGGCGCGGATCTTCATAAGACAACAGATAGGTCATCATTGCCTGGGATACCGCGTGATTGCTTCCGTCGATCCCACTAATATACTCCTGTGCCCAGGGTTCCCGGTAGGGTGCTACTCCCAGCCATTTCAGGCGAACATCCTCACTATTGGAAGAGATGACGGGGTATTTACTGGTATTTTGAAGGATACGTTCGATTATTTCCCGCGCTTTTTGCGGCTCTACATTCGACATGCGCATGGCAATGCGCAGCGATAAGGAGTTGGCGTATATTTTCCATTTCTGCACATCACCATCGAACAGGATGTCTCCGTCTATCTTTCCGTTCCCGCTACTCAACAGATCATTAGCGCTTTCCAGCCGTCGGAGAAGATCCGGGTAGATATCCGATTGCTTATCATATTTCGGATTAGTAATGCCCTGGTTGGAAAGCAAAGCTTCCGAGTAGGGAATGTCGCCGTAGACATCGGTGAGCGTATGGTAGGCATTAACGGATATAATCTCCGCTACGGCTTCCATATTCCGATTTTCTAAGTAAACCGATTTTTCGTGAATGATCTTTGCATTTTTAAGTACGCGGATATAACAGCCTTCCCATAATGACAACATATCATTATCGGGGAACCGGTATCTGTCTTCCACAATATAATTATTCTGAGCAAAGAATTGAACGAAAAAACCGGCCGGCCGCAGATCCTGTATCTTTGCCGTTTCAATAATCGTTCTGGGAAGAAGCGTCGATGCCGAAACATCGTCAGGCCCATTCGGATTCACATTCATTTCCTCAAAGGCACTTGTACAACCTCCAGACAGGAGTACGATCAAACTAAAGAGTAAATAGGTTTTTATATTTTTCATGTCCGTATCTTTTTTTGTTTATAACGTATGATTAAAAGACCAGTTGAAGCGAGAAGTTATAGCTTGCATTGGTCGGTATATAGCCATATTCAACACCTTGGCCGGCATCAGTCCCCCCTAATGAAACTTCGGGATCATAACCTTTCGGCAGATTAGAATGCAATAACCACAGATTACGTCCGACAAAGGATACGTTGGCTCTTTTTACAGCTTTTGTCCACGCTAAATATTTTTGCGGAATACTATATGACAGACTTAATTCACGTAGCTTCAGGAAGCTGGCGTCGAAGATATACGGTTCGAAGGAGCTTACCGTTTTGTAGTAGACCTGCGGACTCACAACAATATCATTCACCGAACCATTTTCTTTTACTCCCGGAAAAACAAAACCTGTCTCCCGGATATCTCCCCGGGCAGTTTCGTCCATGACGCCGGTCATACAGCCGTAGCGGTAGCTCAATAAGAATATATCCGACCCTTTACGCATATCGAACAACACGTTCAATGTAAGATTTTTGTACGTAAATGAGCTCATTAATCCAGCCAACCAGTCGGGGTTGATCGTCCCTAATTTATCCACATTTACGGCTGCTTGCGGAACGCCGTTCGCTCCTATAATAACATTTCCCGCTTCGTCTCTTGCAAAAGGGCGGTGGTAGATGTCTCCGTAAGTACCTCCCGGTTTGGCCAGGACGTTACATCCCCAGATGCCTCCTATGGTATAGCTGTCGATACCCGGATAGAGATCTACGATCTCGCTCTTATTCTTCGACCAGTTGAGTGTCAGATCCCAACGGAAGTCTTTTGTTAGAACAGGAGTCCCTCCCAGTTTGACCTCGATGCCGGAGTTCTTTATCTCGCCGGCATTTACCTTTTGCCGCAGATTTCCGGAGGCTGCAGAAGTGGTGATCGATAGGATCTGATTCTTAGAAGAACCGGAATACCAAGTTGCATCCAGCGTTAATCGGTTCATAAAAAATACCAAATCCAAGCCTACTTCACTTGATGTCGTAATTTCGGGCTTCAGATTGATTGGAGGCAATTCGGTAGGCGCGCTGTAAACCGGATATTTCTCCCATGCATCAGCAGAGCTGTATATGCCGGTCAGCGCATAAGGTGATGTAGCATTACCTACCTGCGCCCAGTTGTATCTGATTTTAGAATAGGAGAGTATCTTAGATTCTATTTTAAATAAATCATTCAGCAGCAAGCTCAAACCGGCCGAAGGATAAAAGTATGACCAGTTTTCTTTTGGCAATGTAGACGACCAGTCGTTGCGCGCTGTTGCGTTGAGATAGATAAATTTACCATATCCGATATTTACCTGTCCGAATACTCCCTGGTTTTCATATTCCGTAGTGCTGTTGCTCCGTGTCGGATTTCCTTTTACGTTGCTGATGTTAAACAAATTGTCAATAACTAATTCATTGGCACCAAGCGAGACATAGCGTGCGTTGTTCTTCCGCAGATTGGCGCCCACATCGGCTGAGAGATCCCATTTCTCCAGGAAGCTTTTATTGAAGGATGCAATAAAATCGAAGTTCAGCTCCTGATAATTCTGTTCAGACATAGAGAACTTACCGCCATGTCCGGCTTGTTCAACAGATGCAGTGAAAGCATCAGTCACACTTTTCCGGTGCTCAGCATAAGTATCCAGTCCGACACGTCCCATTACATTCAACCAATCGGTGATCTGCCATTTCAGGCTTATGTTACCAAACAAACGCTGTCTTTTGCGTGAGTTTGTATTTTTGTTATAAAGAAAATAAGGATTATCGTCAAAAGGGCTATACATATTTTTCTGACTGCCGTCTTTATTGATATAATCTTTTTGTCTGCTCCAATCCATCTCACGACCTCCCCAAATCACTGTATTCATAAAATTACCACCGGTATATCCTCCCTGCGACAGGTTGTCATTGGTCAGGTTGATATAGCTGGCGCTCATATCGAAATCAAGTCCTTTTACGATATTGATAGAGTTGTTGATATTGATGGTATTTTTTACCTGATCCGTATTGGGCAGGGTGCCTTTTTCCCGGTAATCGCCGAAGCTTATACGCGTATTGACTTTATCTGATTTCTGTGTGATGGAGATATCGTTCGTAAATACTGTGCCCATCTGGAAGAAGTCTTTCACATTATTAGGCCTGGCCACCCAAGGCTGTTGTTTTCCGAACCATTGGTCTACCAAGCGTCCGTCTAAAGGAGGCCCCCAGCTTTCGCTATTGCTATCATTTAATCCACCGCCTACACCGTCCACATAGTTATATTCACCATTCAGACCTCGGCCATACTTATTTTGCAGCTTGGGGATGTATTTTACATTGTTCAGCCCGATATTACTCGTGAAAGTAACACCGACACCCTTATCGGCTTTTTCTGCAGACTTGGTCGTGATCAGGATTACTCCGTTTGCTGCACGCGAACCATAAAGCGCTGCTGCGTTAGCCCCTTTCAATACATTGACCGATTCGATGTTGTTCGGGTCAATATCGCTGATTTCATTACCGTAGTCTACACCGCCATACAGGAATGTGGAGGAGTTGGAGTTATGCACCGGCACGCCGTCGACAACGAAAAGCGGCTGGTTGTTTCCCGATAGTGACTTGGCTCCGCGTATGACGATACGTGCGGAAGAAGCAACGCCACCGGATGTGTTTGTGATCTGGACACCGGCCAGTTTTCCGGATAAAGCATTCACAAGATTGTTTTCATGCGACACCTGTACGGCACTTCCGGTAAGTTCTTGTGTGGCATATCCCAGAGAGCGTCTTTCTTTCTTGATCCCCAGTGCGGTGACCGTTACTTCACTTAGTTCGGAAACTAATTCTTTCAAAACGATGTCAATGGAAGATCTCCCTCGAACAGCGACCTCTTCCTGCCGCATTCCTATATATCTGAAAAGGAGAGTCGCGTTATTGTCGACCTGAATGGTATAGATACCGTTTATATCTGTAACGACTCCATACGTTGTCCCCTTTTCCATAACGGTAGCTCCAATGATAGGCTGTCCCTTCTGGTCAGTCACAGTACCAGTGATTTGTCGTTTGTTTTGAAGGATATGTGGAATGATGTGAATCCTTTTTTCTTCGATTGTATAGGCATAAGGAGAGAGGATATTATCCAGGATCTCATTGATTTTTCCTTTTTGAATATGGATATTTACCGTTTTATTCAGATCGATTTCTTCATTGCTGTAAAAGAATACATAATCTGTTTGGCTCTCTATACTTTGAATCACACTTAATAAGGTGGCATTTTCCATATGAAGATCTACCGTTGTATGCTGGGCTTTACTTTCAATAGCAGAAACCTGGCATATGAAAAAGGCGGCAAAGAAAACGACCAACTTCATCTTTCTTATTATTTTTTTCATACATTTGTATTGTTTAATTTAACATACTGTCCTCATACGAGGACTGAATTAAGCTTTTATTAGGCAGGTGCTCGACCCACTTGCCTAATTTCTTTTTAGAAACGGATTCTCTTATTTCATAGGCATTAGATTTTTTAAGTTAGACGACTTATCTATTTTCTTGTCATGGTAATCGTATCTTTGTTTATCTGGTAACTGATAGGAGCAATAATAGACAGCGAACGCAACATCTCTTCCTTGGATTCATCTCTTATTGTAAGAGAATACTTGGCATGAACAGGTATGGTTTCATCATATAGTATCCGGATATCATACCATCTTTCCAGTTTACGGAAGATTGTTCCTAATTCTTCACTGGCCATGATCAGTTTTTCATTTGTCCAGATAGCATATTCCGACGCATCGACCTCTTCGAGTGTGTAGTCTTCCGTTTCTTTATGGTAGGATATTTTTTGGTTGGGAAAGAGTGTTATCGGTTTGCCTGTGGATAGGTGTACCTCCACTTTCCCTGACAGAAGAACTGTTTCAGAAATTGAACGGTTGGTATAACTGTGTACATCGAATGTGGTTCCTAATACTTTAATAACCATATGGTCTGTTTCGACAAAGAAAGGAGCTTCTTGGTTATGTGTCACTTCAAAATACCCCTCCCCTTCTAATTTCACCCGCCTCTCTTCAGAAGAAAAAGTTTCCGGAAAGCTGAGTCTACTATTGGCATTCAACCAAACCACCGATCCGTCGGGCAGATTGATCGCCTTCTTGGTATTGCCGATAACCGTTTGATTCATGGTGACTGCTTGCTCCATGATGTGGTTGGGTTCATTGACCTCTTTCTTTCCCCAGAAATAGGTGCTGAGGGAGCAGATCAATAAAATGACGGCTGCCGCCGACCATCGTATCATGGCCAGGCGGGTGTTTTTCTGTCTCCGGGAATGATCCATTTTTAATACTTTCTCCCTAAATGCCGGAAATTTGCTATCGCCCTCTTTCTTGCTCGACAAAAGGGTATTGGATGTTATCCAAAGATCGCGGACGTTGGAAAAATAGTGATTGTTTTCTTCTTTTTCCTTTATCCAAGCATATAATGTCTGTTTTTCTTCTTCGGAAGCCTCGCCGCTCAAATATTTAATAATAATGCTATCCATGTTGTTGTTTTATCCTATCACCGGAAAATAGGCACTTACCCTGTATTTTAATATGGTAAAAAAAGTTAATTTGCATCTTTTCGATAAAACCCCCCATTTACGATTTGTAATTTTTGCGGGACTTTGCGTGCAAAAAGGCGGGACTTTTTTCATAAACTCCCGGGAGAAACACTTTTTAACGTATGGATTTGTAAGCAAAACAGTCGTTTTGCTTACAATCGATATTTTAACATTTTGGAGGTTGAAAACAAATAGTGCGAACTGACAAAAGGGGGAAGGTGTTGGAAGATAAACGGACTAAGAGATAATTATATGTATATTTGTAAAAGCAACACGTATGTAGAGAGAGAAAATAAGGCAATGAAATCCAAAGGGAGGTCTACAAATACAAAGAATGCGAATGAAAGCAAACTGCTCTTCTTTGAAGAATTGTTTCATGATTCCTATGATTTACTTTTGGCTTATGCTTTTAAAAAAGTGAATGACAAGCAGGCTGCTGAGGATGTGGTTCAGGATGTATTTCTTTCTTTATGGATGAAAAAAGATGTGTTGGACTTTAGCGAATCAATCAAACCTTATCTTTATAAAGCCGTGTATAATCGATCTATTACTTATTTGACATCCCTTCCTCATAAGGTGGAAGTGGATAAATGCTCGGTAGACCTGCTATTACATAAGGAAATAGTCTCTTATAATCAACAGGATTCCTTATTGTTGAAAGAAATATCGGGTGCCATAAATTCCTATGTGGAAACGTTGCCTGACCAGTGCCGGAAAGTATTCCGGTTGAGCCGGGAGGAAAATCTGAAAAACAGAGAAATAGCTCAGACACTGAATATAAGTATTAAAACCGTCGAAGATCATATTCGCAGAGCTTTGAGAGGTTTATACGAGTACCTAAGGCAATCCGGTTTTCTTTCTCTTTTGTTTTGATTTATCTTCTTAAGATTGATAAAAGACGATATTTGCAGCCATTATAATTGTCTGATTTTCATGGTAGAGGATCTGCCGTTTGATCCTTTCATTTTAATAGACTAAGAAGACCTCTTTGAATCGTTTTGTGTCGCCGTTGTCATGGTAGAGTTCGATGTAAAGGATGTAGGGTCCCGGTGGTAGCTTTTCACCGTTCTTTCCTTTGCCGTTCCAGGTCAGGCTGCCGGAGCTGCCCAATAGCTCGTTGTTATTTATCTCTGATACGATCCTGCCGGATAGGTCATAGATAGAGCCTCGACATTTATACCCCGCCTGTTCCAAGTCGTATTGGATGGAGTACGATTCGGTTTCTTTTGAATACAAGGGTTTCTCTATGCCCGACGGATCATCGTCTTTCGGCTGAAGGTATTGGGAGTTGCGGTAGCCGGGTGTGCCGTGGCCGGCCGTGGCCGCGGCTGATGTCCAATTCGTTTCGTCTTGGGTCGGCTTGTCTGGATCGATCCGCTCAAGGGCAACTCCTTTATTTTCTTTTATCGAGCTGTCGTGCCATTGGGGCGAATAGGAGACTTCGTCGATCACCACGCCGTCGGCCGTCCGGAAAAGCACAAGGTTCGATCCTTCGTTGTTGAGAATAGGCAGTTTCACCTCATGGATATGTTCCGGATAGAGGATCGTGTATCGCCGGGCGACACTGGCGGCCGATTTGCTAAGTAAGAGATACGCTCCCGCTTGTATCGGAGGGAGGGGTGTCAGATGATAGGATGTATTCAGGCTTCCGTCGCTTTTTCGGGTGGCAATGGCCAGTCCTGTCAGCGCGATCTCTTCACCGGAGCGGTTGTATAATTCGATATACTCCTCTTCATTGGTATATGGATTGGGTAATAATTCATTGAACACAAGGGTAAAAGGTGCTACCGGCGGCTGCTCCGGCTCGGGCTCTTCCGGTATGTAATAGGGGTCGGAGTTGCTGCTTCCGGGTGTTCCTCCTTTCGGATCTGTGGAGATATACCAGCCGTCAGTGCCTCTTTCCCAAGATTTTCCGGGTATCGCTTTTCCGTAGGTGACCTCATCGATCAATTTACCCCACGGATCTTTTAATTGAAGTCGTTTGCCCTCGTTTGCCAGTTGCGCGGGAAAGTTCAGCAAAGGCATTCCTTTTCCTTTGTCCCCTGTTGCGATCGTTTGCCCTTCGCGGTATAAGATCAGGTAATGATCGGGGAGGAGGGTTGACTGCTTCAGTGTCACCTCCCGGCTGTCGTAAACAAAAGTCCATCCCTCCATTTCGATGGCTTCGCCGGAGAGATTCAGCAGTTCTACATATTCCGTCTGCGGCAATGCCGTCAGCAGGTTGGGATCGGCCATAATTTCATTAAACAAGAGACTGCCTTTGGCAAACGATTTACATACGGCTGTGAAACTACATTCACCCCGGAATGCGCTGGATCGGTTTGCATCATACAGGTTGGAGTAGGAGAGGGTGTAGGTTTTTTGATCCGTAAAGCCTTGCGGCCATACCGGACGCACCAGTAGCCCGTCGTCGGTTTGGTAGATGATATCGGTTCTGCCTAATTCGCTCATCACAAAAATGCCTTCATTGGCATAGACCGGCTGGTCGAACGTCAGTATAACGGCGGTGTCTCCATCTTGTTCCAGCCATGTCAGCCGGGGAGGATCGGTTGGCGTGGGAGGTTCTTCTTTGTAAGGGGTGTACGATTCAATAAAGAGATCGTCGATGTATTTATTTTTGGCATGGTCACCTGAATACTTAACTACGATCATATAGTATCCGGAGGCATTTCCTGAGTCCAGGGTCACCTTTCCTTCTTCTACATAGTCTGTGTCGCCTTCGGTTTTGCTGTAAAGAGTGCAGAGGCTATCCTGATCGGTCGTTACTCGGAAGTAAACATCCTGGTTTGCTTTTTCGAAAAGAGTCCGTCCCGTTATCAGTGTATTCTCACTAATATTCCCTCTTTTCCAACGTAAGTCTATGTTTTTGCTATTTCCCATTCGCAATAGGAGGGCGTAACCGCTTTGTGCCGGATTTGCATTCTCACACCATAAATAGAAATGAAAGCAGTTATTATAGCTTCCGACACTTCCGTTTCTTACTTTCCCCTCCCAAGTGTTGCCAAGGAGGGAGACCGAGCGGATATAAAGCATTTTTTCGCTTTTTGTCGCGTTGGTATGTAACCGCAATTCTTTCTCCGGGGTGATTCTGAAATGGCTGGTATCACCCTGCCAGGGATTCCGGGAATCGATCTTCTCCCCGTCGAATGATTCGGTTAACTGTGCGGATAAACAAAATGGAAGCAAAAGCGCCCAAAAAAGATAAAAATGTTTCATAGTCGTAGCGGTTTAAGTTAAATTGATTATCTTTGCACCCCAATTAAGACTCTATGTCAGAGGAAGAAACAAAGATATCTGGGTAAGACAAAGATATCATTTTATATTTATTAATCAAATTAATCGTGCTCAAAATGAAAGTAGCAATTGTTGGAGTAAGTGGAGCCGTAGGGCAGGAATTCCTGCGTGTGCTCGACGAAAGAAACTTCCCGATGGATGAGCTGGTGCTTTTTGGCTCATCTCGCAGTGCCGGATGTGTTTATACCTTTGGTGATAAACAGTACACCGTCAAGGAACTGAAACATAACGACGACTTCAAGGGAGTGGATATTGCTTTTACATCGGCTGGCGGAGGCACCTCTGTTGAATTCGCCGAAACGATTACGAAGCACGGTGCGGTGATGATCGATAACTCGAGTGCATTCCGTATGGATAATAATGTGCCTTTGGTGGTGCCCGAAGTAAATCCGGAAGATGCCCTCGATCGTCCCCGTGGTATTATTGCCAACCCGAACTGTACGACGATTCAGATGGTGGTTGCCCTGAAAGCAATCGAACAGCTGTCGCATATCCGTCGTGTACATGTATCGACCTATCAGGCTGCCAGTGGTGCCGGAGCAACGGCGATGGCCGAATTGGTGAAACAATACGAACAACTGTTGAAAGGCGAAGAGCCGACCATCGAGAAGTTTGCCTATCAGTTGGCTTACAACCTGATTCCACAGGTTGATGTGTTTACCGACAACGGATATACGAAGGAAGAGATGAAGATGTATAACGAAACACGTAAGATCATGCATTCCGATATCGAAGTGAGTGCGACCTGTGTACGTGTTCCGGTGATGCGTGCCCATAGCGAAGCTACCTGGCTGGAAACCGAACGTCCGATCAGCGTAGAAGAGGCAAAGAATGCGTTTGCTAACTTCGAAGGCATCATCCTTCAGGACGATCCGGCCAACAAAGACTATCCGATGCCGTTGGATATCACAGGAAAAGACCCTGTTTATGTAGGCCGTATCCGCAAAGACCTGGCGAACCCGAACGGATTAACCTTCTGGACCGTTAGCGACCAGATCAAGAAAGGGGCTGCCCTCAATGCCGTTCAGATTGCCGAATACCTGATCAAGGTAGGTAATATCAAGTAAGAAATCAACGATCTTTTATCGACCGCCCCATTCCTGCTTGCAGAAATGGGGCGGTTTGTTTTTCTAATCCATTGATTCCTGTCAATTGAAAGGCGCTATGAGGGTGGATTCGGGCGGAAATAATTATCTTTGCCCTTTACAAGAAAAAAAAGACGAGCGTGCATTTCAAGAAATATCTATTCATTATCGGTTTGTTTGCCCTAACTGTTTTTGCTGCAAAAGGAGAAGGTAGCTGGCGTGACAAAACAGAATTGCTGATCTATTCTCCCCGCTATTTTGGTCCCAATGCTTTTCCGCTGCCGGAGATGCGCTCGGGGAAAGTCCCTACGCGTTATGAGGTGGAGGTACGAGGCGAATACCATTATTATTCAGGCGATAAGACAACAAATGGCTATGCCCGCGCTCTATTGCCTTTTGTGAAAGGGCGTGCCGGTGTGGAGGTGAGCTTGCGCTTTTTTGAGGAATATGAAATGACGCCGGAAACGCGCGACGAGCGTTTTGCCGTAGGCACCAAAAGTCCGATCACCTGTCACGGTGATGTGATTATCAGCTCCTTTTTCCAGGTATTGACCAGTGAGAAATGGCTGGATGCCATGGTAACAATTAACCTGAAATCCGCCAGCGGGGGACGCCTTTGCGACGCACGTTATACGGATGCAGCCGCCTATTGGTTTGATGTAAACCTGGGGAAAGACCTCGTCAAAGCGACACCCGGGGGATTTTCGTTGCGCATACAGGCACTTTTTGGTTTTTATTGCTGGATGACCAATGACCTGGTGCATCGTCAGAACGATGCGATCGCTTATGGGGGCGGGTTGACAGCCAAATATCGTCCGGTGACCCTGTCGACCGAACTGGTTGGTTTCGACGGTTATAAAGAGAATGGTGACAGTCCGATGCAATGGCGCAACAACTTGCGCTTTGAATACAAGAAAAACATTCTATCGCTTCGTTACGATAAAGGATTCCGGGATAAACTCTACGACACACTCTCGGTGGGCTATATCCGCTGCTTCTAAAGCGCTTTTAAGATAATGCCTCCCTCTTACACTTTCCGCAGGGAAGGGGGAATGTTACCGAAATAGTCAAGTTTTCTGAAGTTCGAATTGTTAATTCTTTATCTTCATATTAAACCAAATGAAGATAGGTTTGTCCATGTATTTCAATGTGGGAAAAATTATATTGTCTAATTAAAAAAAGAAACACATGAAAAAGATTTTATTAGTTTGTTTGCTGATGGTCATGGGTACCGTAGGCATGGTAGCACAACAAGACATGCAGGCGCGCATGAAAGAAAGAGTTGAAAACTACGTGAAAGAGTTGAAACTGGAAGGTGAGAAGGCAGAGAAGTTCAAAGCAATCCAGAATGAGTCCATGACAAAGATGCGGACAGAAATGGAAGCTATGCGTGATGGTGGCAATATGGATCGCGAAGCGATGATGGCTAAGATGACAAAGTTGAACGAAGATCGCGACGCAGCTATTAAAAAGCTTCTTACTGCAGAGGAATTCAAGAAGTACCAGGAAATCCTGGCTAAAGAACCTCGCGGGCCACGCCGCAACTAATCAATCGTCAGATTAAACTCGTCTTTTAGCTTGCCTAAAAGCGGGTTTACTTCTAATAAATGCTGGTATTTCTCCGTTGAGGTGTATGCCAGCTTTTTTTCGTTTGTTTCGCTGATAGCAACACGCATCTGGATATGCGTATTCCGAAGCATCTGCCGTAGGTAGGAAAGGATGGGGACGGCGGCATTCAATAATTCGTCCTGCTGTCCCTGGTTATGTACTTTTACTTCAAACTGATCGTTTTCCCCCAATACAGGCTTGCAATTGATCATCGCATTCTTCAGGTAGACCTTCTCCTGCAGCTGCTCGGCATAATCCAACCAATATTTCAATAGATCCTCTTCGTTGAATGGATTTATTTCCTCAACAACAGCTTCCGCCTGTTGTTGCTTCTCCTCTGGTTTCTCTCCGGTCAGGTTCTTGAATGAGGTGCTAACCGGACGCGATGATTTCCCGGCTGCGGCAGGAGTGCCTGTGGTCGGTGGAGCGGAAATGACCGGAGCGGTATCTACCGGTACCTGCGTGGTGACGGTTTTTGTTTCGGGCTGACGAGTCGGTTCGGGTGTTGACTGGGCAGCTGGCGCTGCTTCTACCTCAATGGGTTGGATCAGTGTTTTTTTTTTATCCTCCGTGTCTGATCCGGCAGGAGTAGTCAACTGACAAAGTTGAATAAGCGTGAGTTCCAACAAAAGCCGTTTGTTGCGGCTTGTCCGATAGTTTAGGTCGCATTGGTTGGATAGTTCGATCGCCTTGAAAAGGAGTGAGTCCGGGCATCGACGAGCCATCTCGATATAGCGCTGACGGATAGAGGCGCCTACCTCAAACAACACCAGGGTTGCCTCATCTTTACACACCAACAGGTCGCGGAAATGGTTGGCCATCCCGCTGATGATGTTTTGTCCTTCGAAGCCTTTCCCTAAAATCTCATTCAATAAAAGGATGGCGCCACGCACATTGGCTGTCAGAATGTAGTCGGTCAGGCGGAAATAATACTCATAATCAAGCACGTTCAGGTTGTCGATCACCGCTTGGTAAGTAATATTGCCATTGGTAAAGCTCAATACCTGGTCGAAGATCGAGAGCGCATCACGCAGTCCGCCATCGGCTTTCTGGGCAATCACATTCAGGGCTTCCGGCTCAGCTGTTGCCCCTTCGCTGGTGGTTACATACTGCAGATGCTCCACAATATCAGCAATCGTGATACGGGAGAAATCATATACCTGACAGCGGGAAAGGATAGTTGGCAACACCTTATGCTTTTCGGTCGTAGCCAATATAAACAACGCATGGTGAGGCGGTTCTTCCAATGTCTTTAAGAAAGCATTGAAAGCGGCGGAACTCAACATATGCACCTCGTCGATAATAAACACTTTATAGCGTCCGATCGCCGGCGGGATACGCACCTGCTCAATCAATGAACGGATATCGTCGACCGAGTTATTGGATGCCGCGTCGAGCTCATGAATATTATAAGAGCGCTGTTCGTTGAACGCCTGGCAGGATTCGCAGGTATTACAGGATTCACCGTCGGACGTGGGGCTGAGGCAATTGATCGTTTTGGCAAAGATACGGGCACAGGAGGTCTTCCCTACTCCACGCGGGCCACAGAAAAGATAGGCATGAGCCAGTTTGTTATTCTGGATGGCATTCTTAAGAGTGACTGTAAGTGTTTTCTGTCCGACTACGCTCTGGAAGGTAGAAGGGCGGTATTTTCTTGCCGAAACAATATAGTTGTCCATATAGCGCTATTTATAGAATAGGCAAAGATAGTGAAAATAAATTTATTTAAGGGAGTGATGCTAAATCGGCTACACGCATTATCTTTGTAACAAAAAACAGATGAGCCGCATCAAAGAGTTTTATAAGAAGTATTTCTCGTGGATCAATGCCTATTGGTTGATCACGATCGTTTTCCTGGCGCTGACCCTTACGGCCGGGGATAGTAGTCTTTATATGCGCTATCAGTACGATGAAAAGATCCGTAGCCTGGAAAAAGAGATAAAGGGATACCAGGAAGAGATAAAGGAAAACCGGGAAAAGCTCAATGCGCTGCAGACCGACAGAGAGGGTCTGGAGCGTTTCGCCCGCGAAGAATACTTCATGAAAAAGGCAAACGAAGACCTGTTTATCATCAAAGAAAAATAAATGAAATCATCTATCCGCAACATAATCTATATGCTGGCGGCTCTGTTGCTTTTAGCCGGAGCGGTATTACACTTCACCCAGTGGGCATTTGCCCCCTACCTGTTCGCATTCGGCGCTGCCGGCCTGACGGTATCTTACCTGACGGTGTCGCCCAAAGGCATGGATTTTCGCCACAAACGTCTGCATAACTTCAATATGATTGCCGGATTACTCATGATCGTAGCATCGGGACTTATGTTCTCCCAGCGCAAAGAGTGGGTAATACTTCTACTGATCGCCGCTATATTACAGGGATATGTGGCTTTTGTTTGGAAAGAAGAAAAGAAAGAGGAATAAACAAAAGGAACTATATAGAAGCACAAAAAAGGCAATCATCTTCTCTGATGATTGCCTTTTCTATATGCTGTTGTCTTACGACTCTTCTTATTTTCCCGGAGAATAATTCTTATTCATCTGCTTAATAAGTTCGGAAGTAATGTCGTATACGTCATCCGCCAGGAGAATGTTGTCGCCTCCTGTGTTGCTCAGAATCACTTTGTAGCCTTTGTCCTGGTTGAATATCTTCAGTTGAGCCACCAATGTGTCGCGCAAGGTTTCGCTCATACGAATACGTTCGCTTTCCAATTCCATGGCAGCACGTTGCTCTTGCTCCTGCAAATCCTGATTCTTCTTTTGAATACGCTGGTATTCTTGCTCAGCGCGCTCTTGGGTAAGGAACGCATTGTTGTTTAATTTGCGCTGGAACTCAGCAGCCTCTTTCTCCAATTCGCGTCCTTTGGTGTTAAGATTCAGCCGCGCATTCTCATGACTTTTCATCTGCAATTCGGTCAGATCTTTTGCGTAATCATAGTTAAGCAACAAAGAATCTACATTGACATAGGCTATCGGCATGTCACTGATAGGGGATCCTTCGGAAGCATCCGACTGAACACCAGATTCTGCCACACCATTCTTCCCTGAAAAATGCAGGATAAACAAGATAACTACGGCTACCGCCAACACACCGTTAATAATATAGTTAACGTTCTTCATAGAGTTTAATTTATATTACTTATTCATTTATTATTTCATTCCTTTCATACGTTCTTCGAGGTTGCGCGGATTCATCGCCTGACGATGCTGCGTCTTGGCGCAGTAAATTCCCTTTTCCCCTAACGCTTTGTTACCTTCAATGTGTGTATTGGGGAACTCGCCCCCCTTTTTTACTATCACTTTGACAGCTAATAGTGCCACACAAATAACAATTATTAAAACCGTAAACAATAAGGTTGTAAGCATTTTCCGTATATTTGCATAGGTAAGATGCGCATAGCATAGTTTCATTTTGTTTGACTCTGCACTCGGCTCCCACTCTATTTGTGGACGCAAATATAAGAGTTTAACTGATTGGAAAGTATCTTTTTGACAATTTATTGTAGTTTTTTTGGTTGTCATGACCTTATAGGCGAACATTATTAACAATAGTATGCACGCTTTTGTGCAGATTAACACAATTATAACATGAAAATTACAGACTTAAAGCCCGAAATCGTGTGGAAATTTTTCCACGAAGTAACACAAGTACCACGTCCTTCAAAGAAAGAAGAGAAAATCATCCAATACCTGGAAGGATTTGCTGAACAGTATAATATTCTGATTAAAAAAGATGATGCCGGCAATATCCTGATGTTCAAACCGGCCACGCCCGGCTACGAAAAGCTGCCGACCGTGATCCTTCAATCGCATATGGATATGGTTTGTGAAAAGAACAGTGACAAGGACTTCGATTTCGATAACGACCCGATCGAGACGGTTGTCGACGGTGACTGGCTGCGTGCCAACGGAACTACCCTTGGTGCCGACAACGGCATCGGTATGGCGGCCGAACTGGCTATCCTGGCTTCCGACGACATCGAGCATGGCCCGATCGAATGCCTGTTTACAGTAGATGAAGAGACCGGCCTGACCGGAGCCAAAGCCCTGGAAAAAGGCTTTATGGATGGCGAGATCTTGTTGAACTTAGACAGCGAAGACGAAGGCGAACTCTTTATCGGTTGCGCCGGTGGCAAAGACACACAAGCCTCCTTCACCTACGAACCGGTGGCGGCTCCCGAGGAGATGCAGTATTTCAAAATAACTGTTAGCGGATTGAACGGTGGACACTCCGGCGGCGATATCCACAAAGGACTGGGCAATGCCAACAAACTATTGGTTCGCTACCTCTACCTGTTGATGGACGAAGATATGCCTTTCGCGTTGGCAACGATCGACGGCGGTAACCTGCGCAATGCCATCGCCCGCGAAGCAAACGCAGTTATCGGACTCCTGCCTTCCGACAAAGAGAAGGCGCGTGTGTTGTTGAATACCTTTGCGGCCGATGTAGAAAACGAATTGAAACATGCCGATCCCAACGTGAAACTGACCATGGAGTCTGCCGACCAGCCGGCTACCGTGATCGATGCCGAAACCACCCTGAAGGTAGTTCTCTCCATGCATGCATGTCCGCATGGCGTTATTGCTATGAGCCATGATATTGAAGGACTGGTTGAAACATCCACCAACCTGGCCTCTGTGAAGATGAAAGAGGGAAACACCATCGTAATAGGCACCAGCCAACGCAGCTCGATCAACTCCAGCAAGCTGGCTATCGCCAACACCGTGAAGGCTTGTTTTGAAATGGCTGGAGCCGATGTGACCCAGGGCGACGGCTATCCGGGATGGACACCTAACCCGAACTCACAAATCCTGAAAGTGGCCGAGGCCTCTTACGAACGCCTATTCGGCAAAAAGGCCAAGATCATGGCTATCCATGCCGGTCTGGAGTGCGGTCTTTTCTTAGAGAAATATCCTTACCTCGATATGATCTCTTTCGGCCCGACCTTGCAGGATGTGCATTCTCCGGCTGAGAAAATCCTGATACCGACGGTTGAACTCTGGTGGCAACACCTGCTCGAAACATTAAAGAGCATTCCCGCAAAATAAATCATTGCCATATACGTTATTAAAGAAGCCCCTCCTCAAAAAGGGGCTTCTTTTAGTATGCAGAAACTTCCGATTTATAGTCTTTTGGCATTGTTCCTCCTGATGGTGGCTCTGCCAGCCTGCGAAGAGTTCGACGAGAACTATTCTACCAACCCCAACCTGAAGCTCCGTTTTTCCGTAGACACGCTTGCCTTCGATACCGTTTTTACCGAAACGGGATCGACCACCCGGCAATTCATGATCTATAACCGCAACAAAGAAGCGCTTAACATCGAACAAATCCGCCTCGCCGGAGCCGAAAGAAGCGGCTTCCGCATCAATGTGGATGGCCGTAAGGGCAGTGAATTCGAACATATAGATATCCCGGCCGGCGACAGCCTGTATGTATTCGTGGAGGTAACCATCCGTCCGCACGACCAGGATCAACCGTTTGTCATGCAAGACTCCGTCCTTTTCAGTTATAATGGCAACAACGAGTTCGTACTCCTCCATGCCTACGGGCAGGATGTCTACCTCTACAAAAACGGCGGCGAGATCACAACCGATACCACCTTCACCGCCACCCGCCCCTTCCTGATCTACGGCGATCTGGTCGTTGCGCCCGGCGCAACGCTTCGCATCGAAGAGGGAGCTACCCTCTATATGCACGACAAAGCCAATATCACCGTACACGGCACCCTGTTGGCGGAAGGATCCGAGGAGCTTCCGATCACCATCCGCGGCGATCGAACCGACTATATCATCCCCAGCCTGCCCTACGACCATTCGCCTGCGCAATGGGGTGGCATCCGGTTTATGCCGGAGAGCTTCGGCAACAGCTTCGATTATGTCTACATACGCAACGGCAACAGCGGCCTTGATTGCCTGCCCGCCACGCCTGATGAACGGAAAATCAGCATCACCAACTCCCGCATCTCCAACATGGGGGGCAATCTGTTGAAAGCGCTCAACTGCGATATCGAAGTGATCAACACCGAACTCAGCAATGCCCGCGACACGCTCGTGACCATCCGGGGCGGAAAGGCTGACTTTATCCATTGCACCCTGGCTAACTATATGTCGGTAGCCGGGCGGCGCGATACCACCTTCACCCTATACCTGTCGAATAACCTCTCGAAAGAGCAAACCGCCCCGCTGGCTGTCCGCTTCGACAACTGTCTGATCGACGGCAATCGCAATGCCGGAAAGACATTTACGGAAATGGGAGGCGAAATCTTTTTCGACATAAACGAAAACGAAACATTCGCGTATCATTTCAACCATTGCCTGATCAAGACCGCGGTGGAAGAGAATCCCAACTATACCAATGTATTGACCATCCCCGCCTCAACCGGCTCTTCCTACAAATTGTTTTTCAAGATCGGTGGCAAAGAGAATGAATACGGGTATGACTTCCGCATCGCAAAGAACGATGTGCCGGCTGTCGGAAATGCCGACCCGGAAGTAGCCGCCCGTTACCCCATCGACCGGTATGGCGTAAGCCGGACGGAAGGTGCCTTCGCTCCGACTATTGGAGCCTATGAATATATCCATCTGGAGGAAGAAGAAACAGAATAAGCCCCCACATGAAAAGAATTGTCCTTCTTATTTTTGTAGGACTTTTACCATTCCTTGCCTATTCGCAGGTACCCGATGATTTCCGGATCATGTGGTATAATGTGGAAAACCTGTTCGACAGCACGGACGATCCCTTGACCAACGACAATGAGTTTCTGCCCGATGGCGACCGCCGCTGGACGCCGAAACGCTACAATCATAAACTGCAACAGATCGCCCGGGTGATTCATGCCGCCGGGCAGTGGAGCACACCGGCAATTATCGGATTAGGCGAAGTAGAGAACGATACGGTCATCACCCATCTTCTCTCCCGTACCCCCTTGCGCAATCAGGCCTATCAATATGTCATAACCTCCGGCTCCGACCCTCGCGGAATCAACGTTGCCCTCCTCTATCAACGCGACAAATTCGCCCACATCGGCCACCGTTCCATCCCCGTGGCCTACCGGGAAGGACGGGAGAAGCCGACACGCGACATTCTGCATCTCTGGGGAAGAGTCATCACCGGTGACACCCTCGATATCATCGCCTGCCATCTCCCTTCGCGCTCCGGAGGCGGAAAGGAGACAGAAGGCTACCGCATGGATGCCACCCGTCAGATGCGACTCCTTTGCGACTCCTTATATCGCGTGCGATCCTCCGCCCATATCATCCTGATGGGTGATTTCAACGATACGCCAGCCGACAAAAGCATGCGCGAAGGGTTACGGGCGATGCCATACGATCCGGACAAAACCTCTTCCCCTTCCGAAGAGTCGCTCTCGCTTTATAATCTTTTCGCCGATCCCAAACGGCTAAGCTATCCCGGAAGCCACAAGTATCAAGGCGAATGGAACCAGCTGGATCATATCATCGTCAGCAGCAACCTACTCTCTCCAGGCAATAAAATATCTGTTATTCCCGGCAGTATCTGTCTTTTCGCCCCCTCTTTCCTTTTTACAGAAGACCAGACCCACCGGGGAGTTCGCCCCCTCCGAAGCTTCTATGGCTACCAATACGAAGCCGGCTTCAGCGATCACCTTCCGCTGCTTCTGGATCTGAAATTCATCTCCGAATAAAAAGTTAACAAATATTAAATTGTCCGTTTTTACAAAAACATCGAATTTACGATTTGTAATTTCGGAGGGACTTTGCGCGCAAAAAAGCGGGAGTTTGGAGACAAACTCCCGGGAGAAACACTTTTTAACGTATGGAATTGTAAGCAAAATGGGCGTTTTGCTTACAAACGCGATTTTAACATTTTGAAAAAAGAGGCATCTCCTTCACTCCTTCAAACTCGTGTAATTTTTCAAACCGGTTTGCAGGAATTCCACATAGCGCGATACCTCTTCATCGTAGGCATAGGGGCTGTTTAATGGCATGCCATCGTTGTCGATCAACACATAGAAGGGTTGGGCATTGGCGCCGAACTTCGCACGCTGCAGATAGCTCCATTTATCGCCGATCGTACGCAATGTTCGCTGCTTCCCGTATTCCTCCACCGTGAGGGGTGCCGTGAGGGGCGTTTTGTCGTCGACAAAGAGGGTGATCAATACATAGTCTTCGTTGATCAATCCGCTTACCTGGGTGTCGGTCCACACCGCCAGTTCCATTTTCCGGCAGTTCACACAGCCATAGCCGGTGAAGTCGAGCATAACAGGTTTGCCCTGCTTGCGCGCATACATCATGCCGGCGTCAAAGTCGTCGAACTGCGCATGCACCTCGCGGGTGTAGAGATTGAAATCCTGCGTCTTCATCGGTGGCGAGAAAGCGCTGACTGCCTTCAATGGTGCTCCCCACAAACCCGGTATCATATAGACGGCAAAAGCCAGGGAGGCCAGGGCGAGGAAAAAGCGCGGAACGCTCACCTTTGTGTTGTCGTCGTCGTGCGGAAATTTGATCTTCCCCAACAGATAGGCACCCAACAAGAAGAAGAGCACGATCCAGAGCGCCAAGAACACCTCCCGGTCGAGGATGCGCCAGCCGTAGGCCAGGTCGGCTACCGACAGGAACTTCAAGGCGAATGCCAATTCCAGAAAGCCCAAGGTGACCTTCACCACATTCATCCATCCGCCCGATTTGGGCATCGATTTGAGCCAGGAGGGGAAGAGGGCAAACAGGGTGAAAGGAAGCGCCAGGGCAATGGCGAATCCCAACATGCCGATGGCGGGTGCGATGATGCTTCCGGTGGAAGAGACCTCTACTAAGAGAAAACCAATAATTGGCCCGGTGCAGGAGAAGGAGACTAATGCGAGCGTGAAAGCCATCAGGAAGATGCTAAGCAATCCGGTGGTCTGTTCCGCTTTGCTATCGACAGCCGTTGTCCACTTCGCGGGAAGCGTGATTTCAAAGGCGCCAAAAAAGGAGGCGGCAAACACCACCAGCATCAGGCAGAAAAGGATATTAAACACCGCGTTGGTCGAGAGCGCATTGAGCGCGCTTGCCCCGAAGATCAGGGTGATAGCGATGCCCAACGTCAGGTAGATCACGACGATAGAGGCGCCATAGGTCCAGGCGTCGCGTATCCCTTTTTTCTTATCCTTCGTGCGTTTGAGGAAGAAGCTGACCGTCATAGGAATGATCGGCCATACGCAGGGGGTGAACAAGGCCAACAGGCCACCGACCAGTCCGGTCAAAAAGATATAGAGCCAGGAACGATCGGAGGCTTCCGCCGTCTGATCGCCGAAACTGTTCAGTTCGGTGATCACCGGTTTCCAGTAGTCGGCATTGCCAAGAGCCGGTGTCCGCCCTCCTTCGGGAGCGATCGCTACCGAAACGGTGCCGGGCTCTTTGCCAAAGGAAAACTCAACGCTGGTAGGCGGCAGGCAGCGCTCATCGTCGCAGGCGCCATACTCCATATAGCCTCGCAGGTAATAGTCCGCTTCGGTCAGGCGCACTTTTTGTACAAAGGTGGCTTTTTGTTCGAAGTAGCGCAGTTGCATTTCGAAAATCTTATCATACATTTCCTGCTCGTCGCCGACGGGAGTCAGTTCTCCCACCAGTTCGGCACCTACGATCTGCTCGATATGAAACGTAGCCGAGGTGGGGCCGTCGTCGGGTAGGGCAGTTGAATAGACATGCCAGCCCGGTTCGATCTCTCCGGTGAAAACAATTTCCGCCTCCCCGGGGGCGAGGGTGTTCCACTTGGTGCTGAAAACAACAGGATCCTGTATTTGAGCAAAAGCGGAGACACTCCCCCAGAGAATAAATAAAAAGAGTTGTATTAGTTTTGTGTTCATAGTGAATTCGCGTTGTTAAGAGAGGGAAGGAATTTTAGGGTTGAAACAGGCTCTCCAGTTTGTTAGCCAGCTCTTCGCCCCGAAGGTTCTCGCCGACCATGACCTTTTCGGCATCGATCAGATACATGGTAGGCACGAATTTTATCTTATAGAGCGCGGCGATCTCGCCTTTGTCTAAGAAATTAGGCCATGGCAGCTGTTCCTCTTCGAGCGCTTTTTCCCAGTCTTCTGCTTTTTTGTCGATCGAGATGCTGATAATCTCGAAACCTTTGTCGGCATATTGCGCATACAACTTCTTCAGGTTCGGAATCTCTTTGCGGCAGGGGTTACACCAGGAGGCCCAAAAGTCCAGGAGGATATACTTCTTACCCTGACAGAGTTCGTCTAAGCTAACCTTTTTACCGGTGGCATCCTCAATCGTGAACGCCTCGACTTCAGACCCTACCTGTCCGGCGGGATAGAGTTCTTCTTTTACCTTTTGTCCGTAGTACGACTGCTTTGCCTCCTCGGAGAAAGCTTCATACCAAGACTTTTGTTCTTCACCCAGATACGAGGTGAGGGTGATCATCATCAAAGGACCCCAGAACGTATCTTTATTGTCCATCACAAGCTGCTCATAAGAGGAGCTGACGGTCTGGAAGAAGTTTGATTCCGATTCGGCCATCGCCTTGTATTCCTCGGTTTTTGTAAATTCTTCCAACGCAGCCTCGTTTTTCTCCTGACGTAGGGCTGATAGCTTGGCGTGCACCTCCGCATAGGTTTCGTGATGCGCATTGTAAATATCATCCATTTTGCCGCGTATGCTGTATAGCTCCATATACTTCTTGGTGAGAGGAGATCCTGTCACATTCAACCCAGAGAAATCATACTGTGCAGTGCCATCATAGGCTTTGCTCTCTGTTAGCTTCCCGTTGATATTTATGGAGGCATTCTCCAACATCATCATTTGGGAGCCGTAGGTATCTTTTACACTCAGTCTTACTGCCAGAGGCTCTTCCATCTGTCCCTTGAGGGTGAATTTACCGTTGACCGCTACTGCTTCGGCTATAGGCGTTTCGAGATCATGACTTATGGGAGTGAATTGTATCACAGCCTCCGCGGGCAGTCCTTCAATCTCGCCGCTGATGGTGTACGAGGTCGCCGTCTTCGGGCTGCAGCCTATTAAGAGAAATAGACTGCAAAGAGTTGTACTTAGAATTGTTTTTAGATTCATGTTTTTGTTTATTTAGCTGTAATTGATTTTATCTTTCCAAATCCGGTGGTGATCCACGGGTTGACATGGTCGGGAGCAAACATACCTCCCCACTGCCAACGGGGCGCGCCGCTATAGGGATCTACTTCAAACTCCACAAGGGTACCCTTCTGGCTGTTTTCGTTCCACACACCGATCCACAACACATTACCTGCCGACGGGAAGCCGCCGCCACCCTGTCCGAAAAAGACATGCAGGCAGGTCACTTCATCCGTTCCTTCGCATTCGTAAATGGTGGTAGCCGTGGTCTGTCCGGAGCTGGGCGAGAAGGAATAGACACCCTTTTCGGTCGCGTAATAGAAGGCGGAGCCGTGGTAGTTAGCAGTGAAATACTTCGCGTTCCGGATATCCTGGCAGTCGCTCAGGTCGATGATCGATCCGGCACCGTTTCCACTCAGGTCGCCATTGTCGATCACGTTGCTGAACTTAAGGATGTAAAGGTATATCTTCCCTTCCTTTTCGATAAGCGCGTAGGTCTTTCCGGCTTCTCCGGCACTGATAAACAGCGGTTCTGCCGGCAGGCGTTTGGCGTCGATAATGGCATCGGCCGAGGTGGTTTTAAACTCGCTGACCTCTGTCGCTGTTGGGAAGTAGGGACGGAAGCCCTGGCTCTTAGTGTCGAATATCACCTGGTCGGCATTGATGGCGCCGGTGACGGCACCCCAGCTCACACGTGTCTCGTCGCTTAGGTAAGTAGCTGCCCGGTAGTTGCCCCCGATGGGTGCGGAGAATTTGCGGTCGTTGGCCTTGCCGGTATAGAGCACATGCAGTTTGCCATCGTTGATCAGGAACTCACATTCGTTCATATACTTCATGGTCTGCGGCGCATAGGTCGGCAGGGAGTAGAACATATTGTCGAATGTCTCCATCAATTCCAGGCCGGAGAAGTTGAGGCGATAACCATTCTCTTCGGTGAAGGCGTAGTAGTAGTCTTTCCCGAAGCTGATAAAGGAGGGCTTGCCGGAAAGCGTCTCTCCGCTCAAGCTGCTATAGTAATGGGGAATAAAGGCATCGCCCCCGTAGATCAGGCAAAGAGCGCTGGTGTAAAAGTCGATATCGGTCTGCCCGTTATATTCCGAAAGTATATAAGCACCGTTTTTGGCTCCCGCTTTTAATATTTGGAAATACATTTCCTGCATCTTCATGGTGCTTCGGAGGCCACGCACGGTGTCTTCCACCACTAAGTAGGAGGCCCACATGCCCGGCGCCAGATTCACCTTCCAGTCAATATCCAACGTGCGACAAAGGGTATCGGGCGCGGGGAAAACCATGCTGTTGCCCACTTGTATCTCTTTGTAAGGATAGGGATGCGCGATCCAGGCATAGGTCAGATTCTCCGGATAGGGATAGTTGACACGCGGACTCATGCGGATGGTGTCACCCGGATAGTAGTTGTAGGTAAAGGCGGTGCGGTTTTCTACGCCCACGGTATCGATCTCTATCACACCCACCTCGCTCTCGCTGAGGTAGATATAATTGCCGTCGTCCTGATAGCAGCTATAGAGTCCTGCCGTCAGAAGAAGGGCGATAAGTATGTTTTTTATTATTCTCTTCATGATTGATCTGTTTAGAATGATATAATAGATGATTTAGAAGGTCACCAACTGTCCGTTCTCGTCGGTCAGCGGATTGCCCGGATTGGCCTGGTTGTAAGCGGTCAACGCGTTCTTCATGCGGATCTTATAGTTGTTTAGTTCCGCCCAGCTCATGCCTTTGAATTCGCCAATCGCCAGGGTATCGATGATAAAACGATGTTTGGTCTGGCTATATGCGCCGAAGAACTCTTTCAATTCGGTATCCCAGTTTTGCGGTTTGCTCAACACATCGTTCCATTTCAACAGGAAATGATCCTGCTCAATCACGCCGGAGGTGAAGTCACCCGAGGGTTCTATCTCGACATAGAGGCGAACCGTTTCCTGCAACAACTCCTGGGTACGTAACAGGGTAATTGTGAAATTAGCGCTATACGCATTGGCCGGAATGGTCACCTCGGCGGGCATCTCGTATTGAGAGCTCTTGGCGGTGCTCTTTTCAGAGACAACACGCAGTTTTACTTTCCGCTCAACGGGCGAGTTGTATCCCATGACAAACAGGCTCATATTCATCTCTTGCCGGGTTATCTCGGAGGGATAAGCGGCAAAGGAGAAGGCCAACGAATCGGTTTCGAGCGCCCATTCCTTCGGGCCTTCCAGGCGCACACGCGCTTCGTCCTGATAATAAAAGCCATCGTTCTGGCAGGATGTCCACAACAAGGCGAACAGGGACGATAAGAAGATTATTTTCGTTATTTTCATTGTCTTACATTCTTTTAAATGGTTATTTGCGATTTCCGAATTCGATCTCATTGTCCGGCATCGGCAATACATATACATTGTCGCTGGTATTGACCGCAGCTCCTTCGATACGCGGGGCATTCAATCGTTTGTAATAATAGAACATCTGTGCTTCGCCCAGGAATTCTTTCCGGTATTCCTTGCCAATTTCCTCCTGGATCTGCTGGGGTGTCAGATTGCTTTCGAGGGCAAAGTCCTTCAGATTGCGGTAGCTACGCACGATATTCAATAACTCGATAGCACGCGCAGGGTTGCTTTCTTTCAAGGCTTCCGCAGCGATGTAGTAGGATTCCGACTTACGGATCACAGGCATCACATCGTTATACGCGCCGCCTACATACTGGTGGTATTTCCAAAAGTATTTGCCGTCGCCATCGTAAGAGAAACCTTTCAGCATGCGGTAGTCGTTACCATAGCCTTTACTTGACTTCTCAAAGATCTGATCGGCTTTGTCGTCGGAAGGGGTCAGCGTGTTGTTGCCCGACGATGAGGTGAAATAATATTTCACAATGTTATCCAGATCTTTGATGTTGAGATAGAAAAGCGTTTCGTCTCTGAATATACGGTTGCATTGTTCCTCTTGGGATACTTCAATCGAAGAATAGTGTGTCCAACCGAAATTGCTATTATCCTCTTCGCCCTCTTCAATGATGATATTGGCATATTCCAATGCTTTGGCCAGGTCGCCTTTGTAGAGATAGGCGCGTGCCAGCGTGCCGATCACGGCATAATAGTTGAAATAGACCCGGCGGGCATAACGTACCTTGTAGTCTTCATCCAACAGAAAAGGGTCTACCTGTAACAAATCGGCCGCTTTCAACAGATCGGCAATGATCAGATCGAGGGTTTCCGTGACGGTTTTCTGCCCGGTAATACCTTTTCCGTAGCTATCGACGTATGGCACTCCGCTGGCCTGGCCGTTGCTGGCTGGCGAAGGCGAATAGAGACGCAGCATATCGAGGTGCAGGAAGGCGCGCAATCCCAAGGCTTCCCCTTTGTAGAGGTCGTGGTTGTCGTCGCTGAATATATTCGGATCCACTTCGTCGATGTACTGAAGCAGCACATTCAGGTTGGCAATCTGGTTATACGTGCGTGTCCACATCATATCGATATAGCCCTTGGTGCTTGTCTCTTCGTAGTTGTATTCGCCGGCATAGCGATACATACTGTTGGGTTTCAGGTCGTAATCCTGTGACAAAACAGATACCAATCCGAACGACATATCACGTCCGTACATGGTGGTTTGGCTCATGGCGGTATAGACACCGGTGAGCTGGTCTTTGAAACCGTTTTCGCGCTCGAAGTGCAGGTCGGTCGGGATCTCCGACTTAGGACGCACATCCAACCAGTCGTCGCAAGAGGTCAATAGCTGACCGCCGATAAAGAGCGAGATTCCTATAAATAATATATTTCGTTTCATATTGTTTCGTATTAATGGTTAGAATGTAGCCTGCACCGCAAACGAGAAGCTACGGGCAAACGGATAGGTAGTACCACGCTCTGTTTTCACAGAAGAGATGATAAACAAATCGTTCAGATAAGCCGTCACCTTCAGGCGTTCCAGGAAAGAATTCTTCACAAAAGCGCAGTTCCGGAAGTCATAATAGACATTGACAGAGGAGAGGTTCAATGTGTTATAGTCTTCCACAAAGCGGGAGGTCGGACGGGTGTACGATTTATCGGTGATCGCTTTATAAAGCGCCACGTCGCCCTCTTTCTGCCAGCGGTCGGTGAATACCCGGCGGTCGACATTGTAGTAAGGACTGGCATTCTCTACTTTGTTCACCAAGGTAGAGTTATAAATCTGTCCGCCTAAGCGGTAATTGAAGGTGGCTCCGAAACCGAATCCGTTTATTTCGGCATTGAATCCGAAGTTGCCATTGAACTCCGGTTGCGCGTCGCCGCAAACTACCTGGTCGTCCGCGTCCCATTCGTAGGTGACGGTTCCGTCCTTTTTCAGGTAGATCTCTTTCCCGTTCTGCGGGTCGATTCCCAGTGAACGTACGGCCCAGATAGCACTCAACGACTCACCCTCTTCATAACGCACGGAGGGAGCGGTGATATTGCTCTTGTTGTCATCGTTTTCTTCTTTGCCTTTATTGGCGTCCTGGTCTTCGTTGAATTTACGCAAGCTGTTCGATATCTTGGTGATTTTGTTCCGGTTGCGTGAGATGGAAGAGAACACATTAACATAGCTGCGTGTCTTTTTATCTTCCCAAAGGCGGGCATTCAGGTAGCCTTCAAAACCTTTGTTTTCCGTTTCGCCCATGTTCTCGCGATAGGTACTGAATCCGGTCGATTGGGGAACGGTGATGTCTGTCAACATACTTTTGGTCGTTGCCGTGTAGTAGTCGAAGCGTCCGGTGAGTCGTCCTTTCAGGAAGCCGAAGTCGACACCCACACTGTTATCGTATTTCTTCTGCCATTGCAGATCAGGATTTGCCAAGCCTACCAGGTAGGAACCGATCATTCCGTTGTAGGAGTAGTTGCCATAGTATTTCACCGTAGCCAATGCCTCGTAGGTACTGAAGCCCTGCGAACCGGTATATCCGGTGGAGAGGCGCAGTTTCAACTGGCTAAGCCATTCGCTGTCCTCCAGGAATTTTTCTTTGTGGATGTTCCACCCGGCACCTAACGACCAGAAAGAACCCCAACGGTTGTTGGCACCAAACTCGGAAGAACCCGTCAGGCGGTAGTTTCCGTCGAAGAGATAGCGGTCGTCGTAGGAGTAGTTCACCGAAGCAATACCACCCACGCTACGCGAAATACCTTCGTATCCGGTCGGTTTGGTCGTCTTCGTATCGTATTGCACGCCGAAGATGATATGGTCCATGTTCTCATTTGGGAAACCTTCCGCCTGCATGGCCGAGGCGTTGTAGGTGTAATTGGAGAAGTTCACCTGTCCGTTGAAGAACAAAAGATGTTTGTCCATCTGTATGGAATAGCTTACGCCCAGGTCGCCATTCATATTGAAGTGGTCGCCATTCTCTTTATAATAGCGCCCTTTTTTGTACATATCTTCCGCGCTGTAGTTGATGAAGTCGGTATGCGAGGCCGGTCTGAAGTTGTCCTGCGAAGTGGTTTTCTTCGTCAGTCCCAGGCGTCCCGTCAGCTTCAGATTGGTCAAGACGTTCCATTCTGCGTAGAAATTATTGGTGATATCGGTGTATTTCGAGAGGTTGGCGGTATTGATCGTGGAATTCCACATCGGATTGGCCGTCTTTGTTCCGCCGGGCACATAGCTGTAGCTCTGCATCAACTGTCCTTTTTCGTCGTACAGACGGCTGTAGGGATTCATCGTCGTATAGGTATAGAAGCTGCCCCAGGGCGAGTCGTTGGCTTCGTTGTAGGTGATCGATAATTTATTGCGGAACTGGAAGTTCTTCACCCGGTAGGAAAGGGTCACGCCTCCCGCGAAGGTCGAACGGTCTGATCCTTTCATTACCCCCTGTATGTTGTTATAGGAAAGGTCAACACCATAGAGCATATACTGGTCGCCCCCTTCGAGGTAGAGTGCATGCTTCTGGCCTACGCCGGTACGCACCGGTTGTGCTTTCCAGTCGGTATTGACACCGGCCAATACCTCCCGCAGTTTGGTTTCATATTCTTTCTGATAGGCGATCTGCGTCACCGCGTTGTCACTGTAATACAATCCCGCCATGCGTTCCAACTCCAGTTTCTCCGCCGCATTACAGAGGTCGTAACTGCTCAGGTCGGGCAGTTCCAGGTTCAGGCTTCCGTTGTAGGTCACCTTCATGCGTCCCGCTTCCGGACGTTTGGTTTCCACCACGATTACCCCGTTGGCTGCCTTCGAACCGTAGATAGCTTTCGCGGTCGCATCCTTGAGCAAGGTGATGCTTTCGACCATATTCATGTCGAGGTCCATGATCTTTGTCAGGTTGGTTTCAAAGCCATCCAAAATGAATAGCGGTTGGTTCGGGTTGGAAACATACTCCCCTTTGAGGTCATTCAGTCCTGTTTGCCCACGCATCTGGAAGTCAGGCATGGCATTGGGGTTAGACCCGGCACTCAGGTTGTCGATCTGCACGAAAGAAGGATCCAGGTTCGCCAGGCTGGAAAGCAGGTTCTGGTTCCCGATCTTCAATAGTTCTTCGCTTTTGACCGTAGAAACAGCCCCCGTATAGGTGTTTGCTTTACGCGTAAAAGCACCCGTTACGACCACCTCATCCAACACTTCGGAAGCGTCCGACAGGCGGATTTGATACTCGTTCTTGGCTGTCAATGTCACCACCTGGGTAGTAAACCCTAAGAAAGAGACTTCGATCTCTTTGGCTGTAGTGGGCAACACTAAATGAAAATGCCCGTTCGCATCTGTCGATACGGCAAACAAACTCTCCGACGCGTTGACTTTTTTCTGCATCACATGCGCACCAGGCAGCGGTTCGCCGCTTTCGTCGGTCACAATACCACTGATTGTTCTTGTGTTCTGCGCATAGGTTACGAGGTTACCCAGGGTGAACAGTGCTAAGACAATCAAAAACCAACGGCATCGTACCTTGTGGCCTGAATAGTAAATAGCATTTCTAATCATATTTTCAAAATTTGTATTGATTTAACGAGTCCAAATAAAAGGAATAAATAACGAAAAGCCGCATGGGAAGGGCTTCCAAAAACGGCAATTGCCTTATATGAAAAAAATAGTAGTTATCAGTCGCAGCGACTGATCTCCTGAATCTTGTTCTTGTATTGCGCCGGGGTCATGCCCACGGTGTTCTGGAAGAGTTTGTAGAAGGTGGTCATGGAGTTGAATCCCAGATCGGCCGAGATGGCTTTGAGTGGCGTGTCGTTGGCCGGATCACTCAACAGGCGCACCGCCTCATTAATACGGTACCTGTTTATATATTGTGTAAAGGTCTGGTTGGTTTGTTCGTTAATAGCCTGCGACAGATAGGTGCGGTTGGTGTCTAATCGCTCGGCCACCTTTTCTTTGGTGAGTAAGTTGTCGCGGTAGATCTGCTCGGATTGCATCAGTTTCTCTAAGCGCAGAAAGAGGGAGTTCTTTTTCTCTTCGGTCAGCGACGATTGTGCATATTTCTCCATTTCACCGTTCTTTTCACTCTCTCCGGCGATGGCCTGTTGCTCCAATTCCTGTATCTGCGATTCCAGGTTGCGCTCCCGCCGGATAGCCTCTTTGTTTTGCTCCACGATGGCGCGATAGAAACGATTCTTACGCAGGTAGAGGTAATAGAAAAAGAGCGCCACCGTCAGAATAACAATCAGGATAAAGATCAATAACTGCTCCTGCTTAGCCTGCTGAAGCAATTCCATTTTCTGCTGTTGGACGAGGTTTTCATGACGCTCCATATCATATTTGACACGCAGATCGCTGATGATTCGCTCCTTGTCGGCACTGAACAGGCTATCACTCTCCACATGATACTGGCGCTGGTAGTCCAATGCTTCGGCATACATACCCATGGATTCATAACAGGCTGACAACTCTTTTAATAACTCGTCGCGGTAGATGGGCATATGGTTGGTACGCGACAAATCGATCGCTTCCTTAAGCAGATCGATCGCTTCGGAGGTTCTGTTCAATAACCTCAACGCCTGTGCATAGCCATTGAGATTGATCACCACCGAAGAGATCTGGTTTTTCTCTTTTTCGACCAGACCCATTTCAAAGTATTCAAGCGCCTGAGCAGGATCACCTTGCGCGGTAAGTATCTGCCCGTAGAGCGCGTAGACCTTTGCCTGGTTGTAGAACTCGTTGCGCAGCATGATAAACTCCGCCTCTTTGATGTATTGCAGCGCCTTTTCATAGTTTTCCATCAGGAAATACAAATAGGCGGCATCGATGCTGCTGCAATAGATGGTATAGACATCGTTCTTCGCATGTCCCAGTTCGTAGGCTTCCAACGAATATTTCAATCCGGCGGGATCCCTCTTCAGGTAATAGATGCCCGAGAGGTTCACCAACAGGAGCGAATGAAGCCGCTCGTATCCACATCGCTTGGCTGCCTCTATGCCTTGGAAGAAATAATGTATAGCGGAATAATAATCCTTATCGATATTGGAGGCATACAATCCCAGCCCGTTGTAGATGGAGCAAAGCGCCGAATCATTCTTGGCGGATATTCCAATGGATTGCGCCTGTCCCAGGTGGTTGAAGGCATTACGATCGCCCTTCATCAGGTTGGCCTGCCCCAAACAGATATGCGCGTAGAGAATGGCATTATCATAATCTTGCCGTTCATAACCGATGTCAAACAGCTTCTCCCCATAATAGATAGCCTGGTCATAGTCGGCCTTGTGGAGGTAGAGGAAACAGATCTTTTTTAATACCTCTACATTCTCCGGGTCTTGTTCGAGAAGCGCTTTTTGCTGCGCGATTTCCTGCATCTCTTGCTGCGCATGCGCCGGGAAGGCACACCATAAGAACAGTGCAAAAAACAGGTAGTAGTATCGCATAAAAACAGCGCCTTTCAAGTGAATAATCGAACAATGGCGGGAATTCCCCTTAGACAAAGTTAAGGAATTAAAATTGTTTTTTACTTATTTTCCACAAAAGAAAGAGCCCGAGAAGGGCGGCGGGGATGTAGAAAAAGAGGGCTAAAGTGGGTAAATCAGCGGCGAAATAGGGATTTTCGCTGATCGACTGGTTGGATAGGCCGATCACTGAGATGGCATTGTTGGCGAAATGCACGAAGACGGGTACCCAGAGGCTTCCTGTCCAAAGTAACAGATAACCGAAATAGGCTCCTAATATCAGACGCGGCAGAAAGCCGTAGAATTGCAGATGAAACGCGCTGAAAACGATGGCTGTGATCCAAACCACCGCATGCGGATTCTTTGCCCATCGCGCAACGATCCGCTGAAGAGCCCCTCGGAAATAGAATTCTTCCGTTATGCCGGCGCCCACGGCAATGACTAAGAGATTAAACAAAAGTGAAACCAGCCCTTTCTCTTCCAGTAACAACAATGTCAGCTGCTGCGCCTCGTCCTCCTGCGCGCGCATCCATTCTTCTACCGGCGCCAGTATGTCCGGGAGATGCATCTGCCGGTTGAAATGTTCGGCCACTCCGATGGTCGGAGCCAACAGGAGCAAGCCAACTAAGGCCCAGAAAAAGACCTGTATCTTCGGCCATTTCCGGATGAAAAGAAAATCCCTGACATCGTCGCCCGACAACCAGGCATACAGCAACGCCGGCACTAAGAAAAGTCCGATGGAAGAGATGAGTTGCGCCCAACGAAGTATATCGGGCGAATCCGTCATGTCGGCATCCCATCCTTCTATGATATGGAGCGGAATAGTTCCCAAAAGGGAGAAAACAAATGCACATACCACCGTGATAAATAGAAAAACAAGCAATTGCGTAAACGGATGCGCCTGACCCAGCGAATCCTCTTTGAGTAGTTTTACCGGCATAGATACAGTTAGCTATTTTACATTCCTAATGCCCCAAAGATAGGGGAAGCGATTTGACATTTTGTCAAAAACGCAGGAGTTTTTTTTCGAAATAGTAGGAGTATTTAAAAAAACTCCCGGGAGAAACATTTTTTAACGTATCATATTGTAAAGCAAAATGGCGTTTTTGCTATCAAAATGTCAAAACGAAAAAGAAAGAAAAAGGGAGAGCCATTTTTTTTGTACCTTTGCGATTGATAGACAAACTAAAATCATTAAGATGAAGAAAGTAAGAGCAGCCATCGTAGGGTATGGCAACATCGGAAAGTATGTATTGGAGGCGATTGAAGCGGCTCCCGATTTTGAAGTAGCAGGTGTGATCCGTCGTAATCCGGCAGATATTCCGGCCGAGTTAGAGAAATATACCGTAACCGACAATATTGATAATCTGAAAGAGGTTGACGTGGCCGTATTGGCGACCCCGACCCGCAGCGTCGAAGCATTTGCGAAAGAGATACTTGCCAAAGGCATTAATACTGTAGACAGTTATGATATACATGGTGGCATTGTTGACCTGCGCCGTTCATTAGACGCTGTAGCGAAAGCAAACAACACCGTAGCCGTCGTCTCCGCCGGATGGGATCCGGGAAGCGACTCAGTGGTGCGCGCCCTGTTGGAAGCCATGGTGCCCAAAGGAGTGACCTATACCAACTTCGGCCCGGGCATGAGCATGGGGCATACGGTAGCCACCAAAGCCATCGAAGGCGTAAAGGCGGCGCTGAGTATGACCATCCCGACCGGAACAGGCATCCACCGTCGCATGGTGTATATCGAAGTAAAAGAAGGATATGCCTTCGACGCCGTAGCGGCAGCCATCAAAGCGGATGATTATTTCGTACATGATGAGACCCATGTGATCGAGGTGCCTTGCGTCGACAATCTGTTGGATATGGGACATGGCGTAAACCTGACACGCAAAGGCGTTTCGGGCAAGACACAAAATCAGTTGATCGAATTCGATATGAAGATCAACAATCCGGCATTGACCGCTCAGATACTGATCGCCGTAGCGCGCGCCAGCATGCGCCAACAGCCGGGTGCCTATACGATGATCGAACTGCCTGTGATCGATATGCTTTACGGTGACAGAGAAGAGCTGATAAAAAAATTGGTATAGCCATTTTTTAAATTGATAATTGACAATTGATGATGGATAAGCAGCGTTACATAGCAGAGCATAAAGCGATGATGAGTCATAACCCCGTAAGGGAGTTCAACAAGGTTAATAAGTAAAACGATATAGTATAATTTACCATAAAATAAACAGAGTATGATAGAGTCTTTCCTTATCAATTCTCCTTTATCCATTATCAATTGGACAACGTCCTTTATCACTTGGACGGCCAGTCCTGAAATATTCTCGATTGGCTCGCGTGGTATTCGCTGGTATGGGTTGGCTTTCGCCATCGGTTTTGCCGTAGGGTATATGATTGTGGCCCGGATGTGGAAAAATGAGAAACTACCTCAACCCTGGATCGATTCCTTGCTTATCTATACGGTGGTGGGGACGATTGTCGGCTCACGCCTGGGTCATTGTTTGTTTTATGCGCCGGGCTATTACTTAGCCAACCCGATCGAGATCCTAAAGGTATGGGAGGGCGGACTGGCCAGCCATGGCGGGGTGTTGGGTATTATCATCGCAATCTATTTCTATTCCCGGAGGGTGTCGCACAAAAGCATGCTCTGGGCCTTCGATAAATTAGTCGTTCCGACCGGCCTGGTCGCTGCTATGATCCGTTTAGGTAACCTGATGAACCATGAGATCTACGGCCATCCGACCGATCTGCCCTGGGGATTCCGGTTTATCGACAACCTGCCGGCCTGGATGCAGGGGGCAGAGCCGATCTTCACCGCGCCCAGCCATCCGACGCAACTATACGAGGCGCTCTGTTACCTGTTGACGTTCGCCCTTTGTATGTGGCTCTATTTCCGGAAAAAGGCCTGGCACAAGGAAGGGTTGATCTTCGGCTTATTTATGATCTGCATATTTGTTTCCCGCTTCTTTATCGAATTCCTGAAAAACAACCAGGAGGCCTTCGAAGAAAATATGACACTAAACATGGGACAATGGTTGAGTATTCCGTTTGTCCTGATGGGTATCTTCTTTGTGTGGCGCGCCTTAAAAAAAGGGAAAGAGACAGAAGTGAAAACTAAAAAGTAACATTCTTTATGAAACCTCTACTGATCAACGCTATAACCTGGACAGCAGATCCCGTCGCACTCACTATCGGATCGTACAGTTTACGCTGGTATACACTGGCCTTCCTGATCGGCTTTGCAGCAGGTTATATGATTGTCGACCGTATGTGGAAAAAGGAAGATCTTCCACGTCCCTGGATTGACTCCCTGTTGATTTATACGATGATTGCCACCTTAGTTGGTGCGCGCTTAGGCCATTGCCTTTTTTACGAGCCGGCTTATTTCCTGGCTCATCCGTTAGAAATCATATTGCCTTTCGAAATAACAGACGGGGTCTGGAAGCTGGTTGGCTTTAAGGGATTAGCCAGCCATGGAGGGACATTGGGTATTATTCTTGCCATCTATTTCTATTCGCGCAAGGTGAGTCATAGAAGTATGCTCTGGGCCTTCGATAAATTAGTCGTTCCGACCGGACTGGTTGCCGCTTTGATTCGTTTAGGCAACCTGATGAACCATGAGATCTACGGCCATCCGACCGATCTGCCCTGGGGCTTTCGCTTTATTCGGAATATTCCTTACTGGCAACAGGGCGCGGAGCCGATATTCACCCTGCCAAGCCATCCGACACAACTGTATGAAGCGCTTTGCTACCTGGCAACCTTTGCGCTCTGTATGTGGTTATACTTCCGGAAAGAGGCCTGGAAGAAGGAGGGTTTTATCTTCGGGATCTTTCTTATTTGTATCTTTGGAGCGCGTATCCTGATCGAATTTCTCAAGAACAATCAGGAGGCTTTCGAAGAGGGTATGTTTTTCAATATGGGACAATTGCTGAGCATCCCCTTTGTACTGGCGGGGATCTATTTCGTATGGCGAGCAGAAAACAAGAAAAAGGATAACGTTAAAACTTAAAAAACTAAAAATTTGTTATGCTAAAGAAAATAACGGAAGACATCTTCTACCTCGGTGTAAACGACCGGCAAAAACACAGATTTGAAAACTTATGGCCTTTGCCGTATGGGGTTTCCTATAATTCGTATCTGATTGTCGACGAGAAAACGGTGTTGATGGATACGGTCGATGTGTGTTATGCCGATCTTTTCTTCCACAAAATAGAGGAAGCGCTTAACGGACGCCCACTCGACTACCTGGTATTGAACCACATGGAACCCGACCATGCGGGGAGTATCCGCCTATTGCGCCGCCAATACCCGGATGTACAGATCGTGGGCAACAGTAAAACCTTCGGTATGCTGGCGGGGTATCACGGCATCACGGACGGATTACACGAAGTAAAAGAGGGCGATACCTTAGCGTTGGGACGGCATACTTTGTCGTTCTATATGGCTCCGATGGTGCATTGGCCGGAGGTGATGATGACATACGATCAGACCGATAAGGTATTATTCTCGGCAGATGCCTTCGGCACCTTCGGTACGCTCGACGGAGCCGTGATCGACGCGGATATGAACACCGACCACTACTGGGAGGAGATGAAACGTTATTATGCCAATATCGTGGGGAAATACGGCAGTCCGGTACAGAAAGCATTACAAAAACTATCCGGTCTTGACGTTCAGACCATCTGCTCCTTGCATGGTCCGGTATGGCGCGAACACAAAGACAAAGCCATTGCGATCTACGATCAATTAAGCCGTTATGAAGGTGAGGAGGGTGTAGTGATCATCTTCGGCAGTATGTATGGTCACACCGAGCAAATGGCGGAAACAGTAGCCCATTCCCTGGCGGAAAGCGGCGTGAAGAATATTGTGATTCACGATGTAAGCAAAAGCCATGCCTCCTATATACTAAGAGATGTATTCAAATACAAAGGAGTGATGATCGGCAGCCCCACCTACTCCAACCAGCTCTTTCCGGAGGTAGAAGCCGTATTAAGCAAAATACAGGTGCGCGAAGTGAAGAACCGCCTGTTTGGCTACTTCGGATCGTTCTCCTGGGCCGGCGCCGCCGTCAAACGTCTGACCGCCTTTGCCGAGCAGATGAAATGGGAGGTCGTAGGCGAACCGGTTGAACAAAAACAAGGCATGTCACCCGACGACCAGGCCAAATGCGTGGCCTTAGGGAAAGAAATGGCGATGAGAATGAAAAAAATATGAATGATGAATTATGAATGATGAATTATGAGTTGGTTGCTTTCCCAGTCAATTCATAATTCGTAATTCATAATTCATAATTAAAAAAGTACTATGAGACTAATTATCGAACCGAATTACGACGAGCTGTCACGCTGGGCAGCCAATTATGTGGCTTCAAAGATCAAGAAAGCCAATCCGACCGCAGAAAAACCTTTCGTACTGGGCTTGCCTACCGGATCTTCTCCGTTGGGTGCATACAAACACCTGATTGAACTGAACAAACAGGGAGTGGTTTCCTTTCAACATGTGATCACCTTCAATATGGATGAGTATATCGGACTACCGAAGGAGCATGCGCAGAGTTATCATTCTTTTATGTGGAACAACTTCTTCAGCCACATCGATATTCCGGCTGAGAATGTGCATATCCTGAATGGAAACGCGGCCGACCTGGAAGCAGAATGCACGGCCTACGAAGCCAAAATGAAAGCAGTAGGTGGAATAGACTTGTTCTTAGGCGGTATTGGTCCCGACGGGCATATCGCTTTCAACGAACCGGGATCCTCCCTAAGCTCACGCACACGCGTGAAGACACTGACGACCGATACAATCATTGCCAACTCACGTTTCTTCGATAACGATGTGAATAAAGTACCGAAGACAGCCCTGACTGTTGGAGTCGGCACCGTATTGGATGCCAAAGAGGTGCTTATCATGGTAAACGGACACAACAAAGCGCGCGCGTTGCAGCAAGCCGTAGAAGGTGCTGTCAATCAGATGTGGACCATCACCGCCCTGCAACTCCACCCGAAAGGAATCATCGTAGCCGATGAAATAGCCTGTGCCGAAATAAAAGTCGGTACCTACAACTACTTCAAGGACATCGAAAAGAACAACCTCAATCCCGACACCTTGTTGGTGTAAGGTACCGGAATACCAGAACAGGGGGCTGACTATATCGAAATAGTCAGCCTTTTTTATATTCTATCCTCCATGCCTCGTAAACGGAAGCAATAAGGTGTTCGGTCGTATCAAGCGTTCGTAAATATTTATCTATATTTGCAATCATGCATGTTATAATCCAAGAGAACTGTTTATGAGCGATATAAAAGATGCGAAAATGACCGATGAGCAGATGGTACAGTCTGAGTTTGATAAGCTGCTGGAAGAATATCTGCAATCGAACCATCGGCGGAAGATAGAACGTATCACCAAGGCTTTTAATTTTGCCAACCAGGCGCACCAGGGAGCCAAGCGGCGTTCGGGTGAGCCCTATATTATGCACCCGCTGGCGGTGGCTCGCATTGTCTGCGGTGAGATGGGGCTGGGCTCTACCTCGATTTGTTCTGCCCTGTTGCACGATGTGGTGGAGGATACCGAGTATACGGTTGACGATATCACCAATATGTTTGGCCCGAAGATCGCACAGATTGTCGATGGATTAACGAAAATATCCGGAGGAATTTTCGGGGAGCAGGCCTCGGCGCAGGCGGAGAATTTCCGCAAACTGCTATTGACCATGAGCGATGATATCCGGGTGATCCTGATTAAGATCGCCGACCGCTTGCACAATATGCGTACCCTGGGTGCGATGCGTCCCGACAAACAATTCAAGATCGCCGGCGAAACCCTTTACCTCTATGCCCCTCTGGCGCACCGCCTGGGGCTTTTTTCTATCAAAACCGAACTGGAAGACCTCAGCTTCAAATACGAACACCCGCAGGAATATCAATTTATCAGCGACAAGCTGAAAGCAACCGAAGAGGCGCGTAATACGCTGTTCAACCATTTTCGTGCCCCGGTCGATACCCGTCTGAAGGCGATGGGCTTGGATTATGATATGAAAGCCCGGGTGAAA
Organism: Parabacteroides sp. PFB2-10; assembly: GCF_029893085.1. Taxonomy (GTDB): domain Bacteria; phylum Bacteroidota; class Bacteroidia; order Bacteroidales; family Tannerellaceae; genus QVMG01. The sequence continues at coordinate 51,279 of NZ_JARXWI010000001.1, read as the reverse complement.
TCGGTCTATTCCATCTGGAATAAGATGCAAAACAAAGGGGTGAGCTTCGATGATATCTACGACATCTACGCTGTCCGCATTATTTTCGATCCGCTTCCCGGCATCGATGAGAAGAACCAATGCTGGGATATCTACTCGGCCATTACGGATATCTACCGCATCCGGCCGGATCGGATCCGCGACTGGGTGAGCCGCTCGAAAGCCAATGGTTACCAGGCACTCCACCTAACCGTGATGGGACCCGATGGTGAGTGGGTGGAGATACAGATCCGCAGCCGCCGTATGGATGAGATTGCCGAAAAAGGATTTGCCGCCCATTGGAAATACAAAGAAAGCACGGTGGAGGAAGACACGGAATTGGACAAATGGCTGCAGACGATTACCGAGATCCTGGAAAGCCCGAATCCGGATGCCCTGGATTTTCTCGACACGATCAAACTGAATCTCTATTCTTCCGAAATATTTGTCTTCACGCCGAAGGGCGACATGAAAACCCTACCCCAGGGGGCAACCGCCCTCGATTTCGCCTATGCCCTGCATACCGATATCGGAAACAACTGCATAGGTGCCAAGGTGAATCATCGCTTAGTGCCGCTTAGCCATCCGCTCAAAAGCGGGGATCAGGTAGAGATATTGACTTCCCGTTCGCAGGAGCCGCAGCCGGAATGGCTGAATTTTGTGACGACAGCCAGGGCACGGGCGCGGATCGATGCCGTATTGAAGAAAGTACGTAAAGAGGCGGCCCGGCAGGGAGAGCGCAAGGTATTGGCGGCTTTTAAACACGCAGAGATGGAGGCGAACACCTCGAATATGGATAAACTGTCCATGTATTTTGGTTTTCCGCGTAAGGAGGAGTTTTTCTATGCGGTAGAGAAAGAGGATGTGGTGCTGCCGGAAAATATCCGGAAGCTATTGAAAGAGAAGAGCGACAACCTCCTGTTCAAGTATGTGAAGCAGGCCTTTGGAGGCGGAAATAAGAATGCAAAGAAAGAGCAGGCGAAGGAAGAACCGGAACCGGTTGCCGATAAGCCGCGGTATGATAAGTCTAAACCTTACATTCTGCGGGAGGAGGGGTTTGTGCGCAACTACGTGATTGCCGACTGCTGCAAACCTATTCCGGGCGACGATGCCTTGGGCTTTATCAACGACGACGGCAATGTGATTGTGCATAAACGCTCGTGCCCGATAGCCATGCGTCTGAAGAGCAGCTTCGGTGAGCGTATTCTCAATACGCAATGGAGCAGCCACGAGACGGCATCCTTCGATGCCACATTGGAAATCAAGGGAATTGATGCCGTTGGTGTCCTGACGGATATCTCCAAAACCATTGCGGAATATAGCGTGAACATCCAGCGCATCCTGATCGAAGCCAAAGACGGTATGTTCGAGGGACGCATCAAAATGAAGGTACATGATGTGGAAGATATTCAACGCATGTGCGTCTCTCTCTCCAAACATAAGAATGTGAAATCCGTAGGAAGAGTAGCGGAGTGAGAAAGAAATGATGAATCGAAGATCGGCCTTAGCCAATTATGAATGATGAATTATGAGCTACAATTCATAATTCATCATTCATAATTGGCTAAGGCCGATCTTCGATTCATCATTTCATTATAAGATAGCTCGTGTAGGCCACATAACAAAGGATCATCACCACGCCTTCGAGGCGGGTAATGGTTCTTTTTTTGATGAATAACCCGAAGAGATACATCAAAAGGGCTGAGCCGATCAGTACGGAAAAGTCTACGTTATCGATCCCCTGAATGGATAGCGGTGTAATGGAAGCGCTGCACCCCAGGACAAAAAAGATATTGAACAGGTTGGATCCGACCACATTACCAATGGCCATTTCAGGATTCTTTTTCAAGGCGGCTACGACCGAAGTAGCCAGTTCCGGCAGGGAGGTTCCGCCCGCTACTAAGGTAAGACCGATGATCGATTCGCTTACGCCCAGTCCGCGTGCGATGCCCGATGCTCCGTCGACAAAGAACTGACCGCCGTAAACAAGCCCGACTAAGCCGCCAATCACATAGAGGGCGGATCGCCAAACGGGCATATCTTTGATCGTTGCTTCTTCTACCCGCTCTTCCCCTTCCGGCTTTTTGCGGGCAATAGCAAAGGTGTATCCCAGGAAAATCAGGAAGAAACAAAGCAATAACATACCTTCAGTGCGGTCGATCATATTGGCTGCCTCTTTGTTTATCCATATATCGCTCGCGCAAAGGAAAAGGGCTACGGACGCCAACAGGCAGAGAGGTATCTCGCGTGTGAGGGTGCTTTTGGTAATACTGATGGGGATAATGGCTGCCGTACAGCCTATGATCATCAGCGAATTGAATATATTACTACCGATAACATTCCCCACTGCCAGGTCGCCGCTGCCTTTCAGGGCGGAGACGACACTCACGGTCAGCTCGGGAGCCGATGTGCCGAAGGCTACGATCGTAAGCCCAATCACCAGATTAGATATATGAAACCGCTTGGCAATCGAAGAGGCGCCATCGGTCAGCGCATTGGCTCCTATCAATATAAGAACCAATCCTCCAATCAGGTATAGAATATTCATATGGAAAACGATTTAAAAGGGCAGATCGTCGACCGGATTATCCATCGGAGAAGCTGCAGGAGAAGGTGCGACAGGCGCTCCGCCGGGTACGAAGTCGGGAGGAGTCACCATTTGTGGGTCGGCCGACGCGCCGGCAACCGGACGGTCTACCTTCCATGCATTGATGTTTGTAAACCAACGTCCCTGATACTCGCGGCTATCGATATCGAAAGAGACAATGACAGTTTCGCCTGCCTGGATATTGGCCTGCGCGATGCGATCGGCACCAAAGATCTGAAAACATACCTTCTTAGGATACTGCTCCTGCGTTTCCAGTACGTATTCTTGTTTTTTCCACTCGTTGCCTGTTTTGCTGATACCTCCGACCTCCGGGAGTACAGCGATTATCTTTCCGGTAATTTCCATTTGTATATACTCTGTTTTTTTAGTGCTACGAAGGTAAGCTTTTCCCTGAAAACTTGCTAATACGAAGAGGAGGATTCTTTGTTTTTGCTCTTTTTTTTCTATTTGTGATATCACTTTGACAAAATGATAAATTGGGAAATCATCAATTCTTACAAAAAGGAAATCTCCCTATTATGAAACAATTCAGTCATTTTATGAAAGTGTAAGCAAATGTTAAAATGTTCATTTTCGGGAAAAGCCCCGATTTACGATTTGTAATTTCGGCAGGAGTTTGCGCGCAAAAAGGCGGGACTTTTTTGACAAACTCCCGGGAGAAACACTTTTTAACGTATGGATTTGTAAGTAAAACGACCGTTTTGCTTACAATCAATATTTTAACATTTTAGAAGGTTGGGGGGCGAAAAAAGTTATCAGGTGTATAAAAGCACTCCCTTTTCAGTGTATGGATTAATAATCATATATTTGCAGAAAAATTACTTCCTTTTTATTAAACGAATTATTACGATTATGAAATGTAGTTATTATGTACTTTTACTCGCCTTGTGCCTGCCGGTGCAAGCGCAAAAAATTGTTCCCGGCACCTTTTGGAAAGACAACACGGGGGTTCATGTGAATGCCCATGGTGGGGGTATTCTGTATCAGGATGGAACCTATTATTGGTTTGGAGAACATAAGGCGGAAAATACAAGTGCCGCGTTGGTGGGTGTTACCTGCTATTCTTCCCGCGATCTGGTGAATTGGAAAAACGAAGGGGTTGCCCTCAGTGTGATGCCCGATAGCTCTTTTCATGATATTGAGAGAGGGTGCGTATTGGAACGTCCCAAGGTGATCTACAATGAAAAGACCGGAAAGTATGTGATGTGGTTCCACCTGGAACTGAAAGGGAAGGGTTACTGGGCGGCACGTGCAGCTGTTGCCGTGAGCGACAGCCCGACCGGTCCTTATCGTTATCTCTATTCCTGCCGTCCGAATGCCGGCTACTGGCCGGAGAATATGCCGGAAGAGGATAAAACACGAACCATTACGGCCAAAGAATTGAAAGGCTGGACGCCCGAATGGCTGGAGGCGGTCGGTCAGGGTCTTTTTGTACGCGATCATTTTCAGGGCGGGCAGATGTCGCGGGATATGACGTTGTATGTCGACGATGACGGGAAGGCCTATCATATCTATGCTGCCGAAGACAACCTCACGCTGAATATTGCCGAATTGTCGGACGATTACCTCTGGCATACGGGTAAATATATCCGTATCTTCCCTTGCGGGCACAATGAAGCGCCGGCGATCTTCAAGAAAGACAATACCTATTTTATGATCACCTCCGGTTGTACCGGCTGGGCGCCCAATGCCGCCCGTATGTTTTCCGCTCCTTCGATCTGGGGTCCCTGGACGCAACATGACAATCCCTGTCGGGGAGACGATGCCGAATTGACTTTCCATTCGCAAAGCACCTACATACTGCCGGTGGCCGGCAAGAAGGATGCCTTTATCTTTATGGGCGACCGATGGACGCCGCGCCGCCCTTCGGAAGCGACCTATATCTGGCTGCCGATTCAGTTCGAGAACGGATTGCCGTTTCTAAAATGGTACGACGAATGGGATCTGACTATTTTCGACTCACTTAATAAATAAATAGTATGCGTGTATTCAAACTGTTAACCATCGCTTTGTTGAGCATCTTTACCCAGCCGTCATTCGCTCAGGTTTCTTTCGGGCAACCGGAGTTGATCAACGAAGGCTGGCTGTTTCAATTAGGAGACTTGGACGATTTTACGAAAGCCGACCGCCAACGCTGGCAAAAAGTTGATCTTCCGCATGACTGGAGTGTCAAAGGGCAATTGAGCCCTACCTTGTCGAGCTGTACAGGCTATCTGCCCGGCGGCATTGGCTGGTACCACAAATCGCTTACGATCCCTCAGGACAAACAGGGAGAGAAGGTGTATCTCTATTTTGAAGGGGTCTATAACCGCAGCGAGGTGTTTCTGAATGGCCATTCATTGGGGAAACGTCCGAATGGGTATATCTCCTTTATGTATGATGCGACTCCTTATGTTGAATATGGAAAAGAGAATGTGATCGACGTACGGGTGGATCATAGCCAGTCGGCCGATTCACGCTGGTATACCGGTTCGGGCATCTACCGCCATGTGTGGCTGGTCTATGCCAATCCGGTACATATCTCACAATGGGGCGTATTCGCTTATCCGGAGGTAAAGAAAAATCAAGGAACGCTTCATATCGAGGTGGAGATCAGTAACGGCACATCGGCGAACGCCAACCTGACAGTTATAAACGAACTCCTCTCTCCCGCAGGAAAGAGTGTGGGAAAGAACATAAAGAAACTACATGCGACAGCCGGTCAGTCGAAAATAACGACCGCCATCAAGGTAAACCGTCCCGCTTTGTGGGATTTGGATAATCCGGTACTTTATACCTTGAAGACTACTGTATTGGCCGACGGAAAAGTGATTGACGAAACCTCTACCCGTACCGGTTTCCGTACTTTTACGTTTGATCCCGACAAAGGCTTTGCCCTGAATGGCGAGTGGATGAAGATGAAGGGTGTTTGCATTCATCATGATGCCGGTGTCTTGGGCGCGGCCGTTCCGCTCGATGTGTGGAAGCGTCGTCTACTTATCCTGAAAGAGATCGGATGTAACGCCATACGCACCAGTCATAATCCACAAGCTCCTGAACTCTATGATCTATGCGATGAGTTAGGGCTGCTCGTATTGAATGAAGCCTACGATGAGTGGGAGTTTCCTAAGCGTAAATGGCTCGAAGGCTGGAACGTGGGCACGCCGGGATTCCAGGGCGCCTATGACTTCTTTGAAGAATGGGGCGAGAAAGACCTGGAGGATATGGTGCGCCGCGATCGCAATCATGTCTCTGTTTTTGCCTGGAGTATCGGCAATGAGGTGGATTATCCCAACGATCCTTATTCACATCCTGTACTGGGCGGCGACCGGGCCGGCTTCACGCAGGCCTCGTATGGCGGATACAATCCCGATGCGCCGGATGCGATGCGCCTGGGAGCTATTGCCAAACGCTTAGTGGCCGTTGTGAAAAAGTTTGATCCCTCCCGTGTTACGACAGCCGGACTGGCCGGTGTAGCCATGTCGAACCAGACGGAATATCCCGGTGCCTTAGATATTGCCGGATACAACTATACGGAAAGCAAATATGCGGAAGATCATAAAACCTATCCGAAGCGGGTTATCTATGGTAGTGAGAACGGACAGGGCTTTGCCGCCTGGAAGGCCGTGAGAGACAATGAATACATCTTTGGGCAATTCCTTTGGACAGGGCTCGACTACCTGGGCGAAGCCGGTCGTTGGCCTTCCCGCGGGTTGAATACCGGTATGGTGAACTTTGCCGGATTTATCAAACCCAGAGGTTATTTCCGTCAGTCGCTCTGGTCGGATAAACCGATGGCTTACCTGGGCACCTCCCTGAATATGCCGATGCCTATTCGTCCCGGTGCCCCAGCCAATCAACGGCGGGAGAGACCACCTTCCATGGATGCTCCGTCTGTCTGGAATTATGAAGATGGACAGTCGGTTCGTGTTGTTTGTTATACCAATGCGGCCAAGGCACAGCTCATATTGAATGGAAAGAAAATCGGTACGCCGAAAGAGTATGATGATAATACAGGCATTATCTATTGGGATCTTCCGTATGAAAAAGGAAAATTAGAAGTAATCGGACTGGATGCGGGCGATCAGGAGGTTTCCCGTTATGCTATTCAATCGTCTGAACAACCATACGCCCTCACCGTAGAGACCGTATTGAAGAGCGAATGTGAGAATGGCGTGGCACAGGTGATCCTGCAGGTGGTCGATGAGAAGGGTATTCCCGTGGTGTTATCCGACAATGAGGTGACCTGCCGCATTGAAGGTCCGGCGAAGTTGCTGGGACTGGAAGCAGGTAATAACAGCGATATGACCGATTATACCGATCACGCGCACCGTGTTTACCAGGGACGCCTATTGGCTTACATCCAACCTACCGGCGAAGCTGGAACAATCAAAGTGCGCTTCACCTCTCCCTGGCTGAAACCGGCGGAAGTGGTTGTTCGTTAGTAAATATTTTTTTTATTATGGCATAAAAAGGCTGCCTCAATACATGTTGAGGCAGCCTTTTCTTTTTCATCACAATTCATTTTGGAATAATTGTTTGGATATTTCAATTTAACTATATAGCATTTGTAATGCAAAAACAAACTCAACAATGTAAAACAGACGAATGCTTATATTTGTGCGATCATAACCTTAGGCAGAATCTACTTTTGCAATTGTCTTTTCATAGTAGTGATTTTTAAATCTAACTCTTATGTTAAAGTTGAAATCAATTTTTGGAAAATTATGCACTTTGGCGGTAGCCGCTTGTTGCACAATCGCTTCTACTGCTTCATGTGATGATGAAAAAACAGTTTTGGTCTCAGGTGTAAGCCTGGATTATACAACTCTGTCGATGCTGATAGGGGAATCGCACATACTCAAAGCGACAATAACACCCGAAGATGCCACTAACAATAGCGTATCCTGGACATCAAGCGACGAAGCCGTTGCGACGGTGGATGAGTCGGGCGAGGTGAAAGCCATCGCTATGGGTTCGGCAACCATTACGACTACTGCGCTTGATGGCGGCAAAACAGCTACTTGTGAGGTCACGGTTGGAGATCCGGCAAACGGCAACTTGGTTGTCTATGACAGTCCGGGTGATCTGAAAGGTGTCGAACACCTTTCCCAATCGGATAAATTCAAATTGGAAGTCCGTCGGGCCAATAGCTCGAAATTCATCGAAAGCTTTGTGTATATGACCGATAACTATTGGGTAGACACTTACTTCAAAGGGGAGCCTCGCAAACAGACACATGCTTCGTTTAGCCATTTCTCCTTCGAAGATACGGAAGTTGAAGTACGAATCACCAGTCAGATTCCGGTTAATAGCGTAAAAATCCATCCATTAAACTACCACATCGAGCCAACTGTTGATGGGGATCAGATCACGTTCCGCATGAAGACACAACAGAAGATATCCGTTGAGGTAAACGATCGGCTGCATCCGCTTTTCCTCTTTACCGACAAACCGGAAGAGCCCAATGCCGAAGCTACCTATTATTACGGATCGGGTATTCACAACATCGGAAAGCAGAAACAACTTAACTCCAACGAATCTGTCTATATCGCGGGAGGTGCTGTTGTGGAAGGCTCTTTCCTTATCAATAGGGGAGCGGGGAATGTAAAAATACAGGGACGTGGCGTCCTGTCAATGGGCGAATGGCCGCATACCACTACGGACTACCTATACTTGAGAACAGTAGCGTCTATCTACAGCGCGGGAACGAAGAGTGCGAAAATCGAAGGCATTACGATCACGAATAGCTGTGGTTACACCATCGCACTGAACAATGACCATGGTATCAACGAAAACAATGAGTTCCGCAATTTGAACATCGTTTGCTGGAATGGAAATACAGATGGAATCTGGGTAAACGGGAAGAACATTACAGTGGAAGACTGTTTTATTTTCAATAACGATGATATTTTCATGTCTCATAACCTCAATGGCGCGAAGATAAAAAATATCGTGTGCTGGGGAGGCCCTTGGGGACGCCTTTACTGGGGAGGAGCTTATGGAGATGTCAAAGGACTTGTTATGGAAAATGTAGAAATGATCGGCAAAGAAAGTGGTGTTGAACTCTTTCTGGTGAACGCATCCGACAGAACAACGGCATTGGAAAACATGACATTCAGAAATATCCGAATAGCGGATGCTCCGAGGGTAAGTAGCTACGCGAAACAAATGTTTGTCAATATCAATTCGGGCAGTCACAGAATATCTAACTGGACATTTGAAAATGTCACGGTTGATATCCTCAATCCAGAAGGCGGCCGGATCAATGCAACGATCGAGCCAATCAAAAATATCGTTTTTACAAATGTTTCCGTAGGTGGCAAACGCCTCACCTCGGCAGCTGATGGAAATATTACGGTTAGTGGAAACGCAACCGTTACCTTTAAGTAAAAACATCCATCCGAAGGAATATAAAAAAGGGTGTATCGAAAAGCTCAAAACTTTTTGATACACCCTCTCTCTTTTCGCTAAGCGATTATTCTTCTTTAGGCCCGATGGAGGAGAAGGCCTCTTTCATGGCGAGCAGTTCTTCTTTGATTTGCTTTAGGCGGTTGACGATCTCTTCCTGGCGGATAGTCGTTTCTTTGTTGTCTTTTAGTTTCTGGCGGGCACCGGCAAGGGTCATGCCTCGCTCTTTCACCAGATGGAATATAAGGCGTACGGCATCGATATCTTCCTGTTTGTAGAAACGGGTGCCCTTCGCGTTCTTTCGCGGACGGATCGAATCAAACTCCTTCTCCCAGAAGCGCAAGGTAGACTCATTGACGCCAAACATCTGAGCTACTTCGCCAATGGAGTAGTATAATTTCTGCGTCTTTTCTTTCTTCAGGGCCATACCGGTAGCTTTGTGTTAATCCATCACCTGACCGTGGTTGTCAGCAATCTGGATCATGCGGTCGTATTCTTCGGGCGTCAGGTCCATAAAGTAATACTTGGCGGGATTATCATGTTTCCCCCGGACGATCACTTCATAATGCAGGTGGGGGCCGGTGGATTTACCTGTGTTGCCCACTTCACCGATGATTTGTCCGCGTACCACCTTTTGTCCTACCCGCACACCGAATTTATTCATGTGTCCGTAGAGCGTTTCATAGCCGTATCCATGATTGATCACAATACAGTTGCCATAGCCTTGCTTCCAACCGGCGTATGTGATCACCCCGTCGCCGGTCGAATAGATCTCTGTTCCGATCTTAGCTGAGAAGTCCATACCCGCATGAAAGCGCGGAACGCGGTAGATCGGGTCGATACGCATACCGTAACCCGAAGCCGTACGCGCCAGGTCTTTGTTGGAGATCGGCTGGATGGCCGGAATACATTTGCTGCGTTCTTCCTGCGTTTTCCCTAAGTCAATTATTTCTTCTAAGGAGTTGGATTGCACATACAATTGTTTGCGCAACATATCCATACGACGTGTCGTGGCAACAACCAGTTCCGGGTTCGACAGCGCCATCAGGTGCTGATAGCGGTCGGTGCCCCCAAAACCGGATTTGCGTACCGATTCGGGAATGGGTTCGGCCTGGAAAATGGCCCGGTATAACTTTTCGTCGCGTTGTTGCAGATCCTCTAACACACCCATGGCGCCGTCCAAACGTAAGGAGAGCACCTCGAATTGGGTTTGCAACAGTTTATTTTCTTTGCGTAATTCCGATTCGACGGGTGAATCGATGAAGTTTAATACGAGATAAAGAGCGATGGCGCCAAAAACAACACCTGAACTTAAATGCCTGAGAATAGTGAATAAACGGTCTTTACGAGTCGGGTAAACCCGCTCATAACTCAACGTGTTAGGGTTAAAATGATAGTAAACTTTACGGTTTTTGAATAGCTTCATGGAATATTTTGTTGATAGAGAACTGCAAAATTAATAAAATGAAGTACTTTTGCAAATCCTTTTTGGGAATATTAACGAGAACTACAAGAAAGAGTTATGTTATCAGCTAAAGAAACCCGCGAATCATTTAAAGCCTTTTTTGCGTCAAAAGGGCATCGCATAGTCCCTTCTGCCCCTATGGTAATCAAGGGAGACCCTACATTGATGTTTACCAATGCAGGGATGAATCAGTTCAAAGATATTATTCTTGGGAACGTACCCATCAAATATCCCCGAATCGCTGACTCTCAGAAATGTCTGCGCGTCAGCGGGAAGCATAATGACCTCGAGGAGGTAGGGCATGACACCTATCACCATACGATGTTCGAGATGCTGGGTAACTGGTCGTTTGGCGATTACTTCAAGAAAGAGGCGATCGGTTGGGCCTGGGAGTACCTGGTGGATGTGTTGAAGTTGGATCCGCAACGGCTGTATGCGACTGTTTTTGAAGGAAGCCCGGCCGATGGCTTGGAGCGCGACGACGAAGCGGCCGGTTATTGGGAAGAATACCTGCCGTTGGATCACATCCTGAATGGGAACAAAAAAGATAATTTCTGGGAAATGGGTGATACCGGTCCTTGTGGTCCCTGTTCGGAGGTGCATATCGACCTGCGCCCGGAAGAGGAACGGAAAGCTATCTCCGGTGCCGAGTTGGTCAACAAAGACCATCCGCAGGTGATCGAGATCTGGAACCTGGTGTTTATGCAATACAATCGCCTGAGTGACGGTTCGCTGGAAGGCCTGCCCGCTAAGGTGATCGATACCGGTATGGGATTTGAACGCTTGTGTATGGCTATCCAGGGTAAGATATCCAACTATGATACAGATGTCTTCCAACCGATTATCCAGGCAATCGCTGCCAAGACAGGGTTGAAATACGGTGATGACAAGCAACAGGATATCGCCATGCGTGTGATTGCTGACCATATCCGTACGATTGCTTTCTCGATAACCGACGGACAGTTGCCGTCGAATGCGAAAGCGGGGTATGTGATCCGTCGTATTCTGCGCCGCGCTGTGCGCTATGGGTATACATTCCTCGGCTGCAAAGAGGCTTTTATGTATACGTTGATTCCTTCGCTGATCGATACGATGGGCGATGCTTATCCGGAATTGATCGCCCAGAAAACGCTGATCGAAAAGGTGATAAAGGAGGAGGAGGAATCTTTCCTGCGTACCTTGGAGATAGGGATACGACTTCTGAAGAATGCTATAAAGAAAGCACAATCAGAAAACTCTTCTGTCATCTCCGGAACTGTCGCGTTTGAACTATATGACACCTTTGGTTTCCCTCTTGATTTAACAGAATTGATTGCCCGCGAGGAAGGGATGACTGTGGCTACTGTCGAGTTTGACGCCGAAATGCAAAAGCAGAAAGAACGTGCCCGTAACGCGGCGGCTATCGAAACCGGCGACTGGGTGGTGTTGAAAGAAGGCGAAAGCCGTTTCGTCGGTTATGATCTTTTTGAGGCGGAAGCGGAAATACAACGTTACCGGAAGATAAAGCAAAAGAATAAAGAGCTCTATCAGATCGTACTTGATCAAACCCCGTTCTATGCCGAAAAGGGGGGACAGGTAGGCGACTCGGGTTGGCTGATTGCTGATGAGGAGAAGATTGCGATATTGGATACTAAGAGCGAGAATAATCTCTCCGTTCATTTGGTGTCTCAATTGCCTAAAGATGTAACGACTACCTTCCGGGCTGTCGTCAATAAAGAGAGACGCATTCAGTCGGAATGTAACCATACGGCTACTCACCTCTTGCACGAAGCGTTGCGTGACGTGCTCGGATCGCATGTGGAACAGAAAGGCTCGTATGTTTCTCCCGAATCATTGCGTTTCGACTTTTCACACTTTCAGAAAGTGACCGACGAGGAGATCAGGGAGGTGGAGAAACGCGTCAATAAGAAGATCCGTGAGAATATTCCGTTGGACGAAAACCGCTGTGTGCCCATTAAAGAGGCGATGGAGCTGGGGGCAATGGCTTTGTTTGGTGAGAAATATGGCGATGAGGTGCGCGTAGTACGTTTCGGAAACTCGGTGGAGCTTTGCGGTGGAACGCATATTCCTTCGACCGGTATGATCGGATGTATGCGAATCGTGAGTGAAAGCTCTATCGCGGCGGGTATTCGACGCATTGAGGCTATTACGGCGGAAGCGGCCGATAATCAATATTATGCGCAACAAGATATGGTGCGTGAGGTGCGGGCGATGTTTAATAATATCCCCAATATCCTTCCGGCGATACGCAAGGCGATCGAAGAGAACTCCGGATTGCGCAAGCAGATGGAAGACTTTATGCAGGAAAAAGCCATCATGATGAAAGAGGAATTGATGCGGAGAGCGATCGATCATGACGGTGTGAAGCTGGTTCGCTTCATTGGAAACGCTCCTGCGGAGGTATTGAAGAACATTGCTTTCCAGATTCGTGGAGAGATCAATGTGCCCTTTATCTTAGTGGCTGGAACGCATGAAGAATCGAAGTGTTCGCTGATGGTGATGCTGAGCGATAGCCTGATTGAAAAAGGATTCAATGCGGCTACTTTAGTCAAAGGAGCAGCCGGCTTGATTCAGGGTGGCGGAGGTGGTCAACCTCACTTTGCGACTGCCGGAGGTAAAAAGCCTGAAGGCTTGGCCGATGCGGTTGATAAGATTCTGGTAGATGCCGGACTGAAATACTAAATGTATGTCCGAGCAACGAGTGGTTATTACAGAGGATCTGCAAGCTGAACTGACTGCTTTTTTATCCTCTCTGACATACAACAGACTTTTCGTATTGACCGATACGAATACGAAAACGCATTGCCTTCCTTTATTGCTGGATATTCCGGCAGTAAAGGAGGCTTTGTTTTTTACGGTCGATGCCGGTGATACACATAAAGAACTGGAGCAGTTGGCCTCCATCTGGCGGTTTCTCTCTGAAAACGGTGCTTCGCGCGACTCTATCCTGATCAACCTGGGCGGTGGCATGGTGACCGATATGGGTGGCTTTGCCGGTGCTACCTTCAAACGGGGTATCCGAACTATCAATATTCCGACCACACTGATGGCTTCTGTCGATGCAGCGGTAGGTGGTAAGACAGGCATTAATTTCAACGGATTGAAGAATGAGATCGGCTCTTTCTATCCGCCTTTATGCGTATTTATCGACAATCATTTCCTGCGCACATTGGATCGCGACAACCTCCTTTCGGGTTATGCAGAGATGATCAAGCACGGTTTGATAAGTTCTGCGGATATCTATCATGCGATTATGCAATACGACCTGGATGCCCCTATGGATTATCCCCTTTTCAACTGCATGACGGCAGCGTCGGTGGCGGTGAAAGAGGAGATTGTCGCACAGGATCCCAAAGAAAAAAGTATCCGCAAAGCCCTTAACCTGGGGCATACGGTTGGTCACGCCTTTGAGAGTCTTTCTTTCAGAAGAAACCAACCTTTATTGCATGGCCATGCAGTGGCTGCTGGAATAGTCTGTGAACTTTATCTCTCGTATAAACGCAGCGGTTTCCCTATCAATACACTACGGCAGGTGGTCAACTATATCAAAACCTATTATCCTCCTTTCTTTTATGATTGTATTGATTATGAGACTCTTTATGAATTCATGACACACGACAAAAAGAACGAAGGCGGCATCATCAACTTTACGTTACTGGCCGATATCGGTGACGTGCGAATTAATCAGGAAGTCTCCAAAGACACTATCCTCGAATCGCTCGATTTTTACAGGGAAAGTTTTGGCATATAAACGAAAAATCCCTACATTTGTCCCCGAAAATAAAAACGGGATGTAGCTCAGCCCGGTAGAGTACGCGTCTGGGGGGCGTGTGGTCGCAGGTTCAAATCCTGTCATCCCGACGGATTGAAAACAGAGAGGTTTACTTTTTATAGTAAACCTCTTTTTTATTTGTGTGTGACGGATTCGTGACGGATTTTATGTTCTTACTTTTCTTTTTAGAATCTGTTGAATGTGGAGAAAAAGGTTAGTATAGAAGATAGGAACATCAAGCTTAATACGAATCCAATCACCATCCATAAAAGAGCCGCTTTTGCAAAGTTGGCTTTAGTCGGATGTGCTCCTCCGCCAAATCCCCATACAAAAAGCATGATCAGATTAATAAGCGGGATAGCAAGAAGAAAAATTGTGAGTATCCATTCTCCTATGCTAATGACAGAATTAGCTTGAGTGGGAGCCGCTTGTTGGTAAGGGGCATACTGAGTCTGTTGTGTGATTGGTTGTGCTGGCTGTGCCGGCTGATTTACATTGTATTCTTCCATAATAATAACTATTTATAATTTAGTTCAAAAAAATGTATGAGCCAAATAAAGAGCTAACGTGTGCTTTAAATCAAATAAAGAGGTGCCCTGTATCCCACAAATATAATATAATTGTTTAGAAGCTGTTTTGAATTTTATGAAATAGTTTATTTTACTTCATTTCAACAATAAATCATCTATCGTGTACTTCGGATTAAACCGGTTCAGGTCAACCGGTTCTTTTATTCCTTTGATTTTCCCTTTTTCGGAGAATTGCCAGATGGTATAGGTTCCTTTGCCTTTAACCGTAGGATGTTTCGTGGGATCATCATTGTATCTTCCTATCATCGCATGGTAGTTGTTGAATTCCGGTGCGCAATTGGCGTTGTAAAACGAGTTGACAGAATAGATCATAGGAGCTTTTCCGTAATGCTCTTTCACCAAACGAATAAAGACTTTCAAGCTGTCCTGAAACTGCGAACGTGTCCAGTTCTTCCTCTCTTCTACGTCTACTATGGGGATTAAGTCCTGATCCGCTTTCCGGGCTGTTTTCTTGAAGTTCTCAAATTGCCCATGTGCCGAACTGGTGGTTCGGAAATAATGATAAGCACCCACTTTAAACTTGTTTTTACGTGCTTCTTTGATATTGTATTTATATTTAGGATCTATGTATGTTTTCCCTTCTGTCGCTTTGATATAGACAAATTGAATGTTTTTATCTTTTGACACCTGTTCCCAATCTATATTCCTTTGATGTCTTGAAACATCAATGCCATGATACCCAGCATCCATTTTCTCACCGGTAAAAGAGAGGAAGATGGCTCCGAAGCTTAGAACCACAAATATGTATAGTAGAACTCTCATATCCTTGGTTGTTTTGTTTTTATCTTGTGGATCCCTAAATGCGCCCATAACGCAAAGATATTATACTATCTGATTTGTTGATTGTTAAATCAACAAAAGTATAGTCATCCATTCTGCTAAAACTGCATTTATTATCAGAGGATGAGTGGTTATAGAAAGGGCTATCGATCTTAATGCTCTCAAACTCCCGATAGAATTTATCCAGATCATTGTCTTTTGTGAACTTCATTCTGACAGATACAGAATAGTCACCGTTAAAACTAATACTATTTCCTTCCAAAGCTCTATCCGTTTCTATATATTTTGGGAAATCTATTCCAATCATAGAGGCTATATCCTTTCTGTTTGTGTATTGATGAGTTATAGAATAGGATTCTTTAAAACATATACCTGAAAAAACTCCGAATGGCAAGAATGTCAAAGTCAAAGGGGATATCAAATATAACAATGCCTTTTGATTTGACTTTAAAGGATGCCATTTCCGATATAATCTTCGAATGAGGTAAATCATAGCAAACAAACCTAAAAAACCGGCAAGCATAATCGATGTGTGAAAGAAACAGAGAGCTGTAACAAACGACTTCACCATATGAAATGGTGCCAACCATAGGTAATCTAATTCAGCACCAGATTTAATGCGAGCAATTTGCGTGGCGAGGCGAGAACCCTCCTGGTCACCCAGCAAAAGAATTACTCCTAAAACACAACCTATCAACAGCAAAACAACTAAATATTGAACTATAAAAATCTTTATAACTCTTATGCCCTGCTGTTTAAAGGATACTTCTTTTTCGTACTGGATAAAAGCTATAATAGCTATTATTCCGAGGATTGTTAATAGGGTAGTCATGTGTTTGTTTTTTTATAGAATCCCCCAAAACCGTTCCGGCAAATAAATATTAGATACCTTTATGGCCTCCTTAAATAGTGGGGCTATATCTTCCGGTTGAAAGCCTGCTATTCCACAGCCTATTTCAGTTACAAGGAATACTTTATCCGGATTGTCTTTTGCAAATTGAATGAAATCATCAACATAGGGCTTTATTGTCTCAACACCTCCCTGCATAGTAGGGATAGCGTATGTTTGACCTTGCAGACCTATTCCTTGTCCCCAAACAGCTCCCCAACGTTCCTTTGCTAAATAAGCGGCGCCACCAGCATGCATGCCTTCAAGATTGCTTCCAAAAACAAATATTTCATTAGGCTGCAAATGTTCTATACTTTTCTCCGTAGTTCTTGTGTTTGTAGTCATCGTTAATATCTTTATTTAAAACGAGTTTTCCATCACACAAATATAATTAAAATAAGTACCAAAGCACTAATGCAACTAGCAAAGGACCATAGGAATGTTTTTATCTTTTGCTACCTCTTTCCAATCGATCTCCTTTTGATATCTTGACACATCAATCCCCTGATATCCGGTATTCTCTTTTTTGCCTTTAAAAGAGAGGAAGATAAGTCCGAGGCTTAGAATTGCCAATGTGCATAATAGAACTTTTGTTTTCATAGATTATTATCATCCATCAGTTTGTTCAATATATCACTTAAACGTTCGATAAGGGGTTTTTTCTCCTGGGGGATATTTTCGTTTGTGAAGAGGGGCGTGTCACCTTGCTTTGGTTCTATCTCTTGGATAGGCTGCTGCTCTATCTTTGAAGTTGGGTTAAGTGTCTCTTTGGGAGGATAATACTTGGCAATAAGTGCGTCGCACTGATCTTCTTCACTTACTTTGACGGAAACCGATTCCTCTTCTGTTTCAAATCCGGTGGCGATAAGTGTAAATTTAATTTCGTCATCCAGCTCATTATCGTCATACAATCCCCATATCACTTCGATATTCGGGTCGAGTTCATCCATGAAATGATCCAATTCGGTTAGCTCATTCACCGTAACCGGATGGTTTTCGTTCGAATAGATCACAAAAAGGATGCGTTTGGCTTTTTCGATGTCTTTGCCGTTCAATAGTGGTGACTGGAGGCTGTCCATGATAGCGTGCCGTAACCGGTGCTTTCCATTAGCTTTGCCTACCGTCATAATGGCACCGCCCCCGTTGCGCATAACAGTCTCTATGTCGCGGAAGTCACGGTTGATATCACCGTGTATGGTAATAATCTCTGCAATGCTTTTGGCGGCAACAGTCAGTATATCATCCGCTTTTTTGAAGGCTACTTTGGCGGGCATATCTCCTCCTCCGTAAAGATCCAATAGGCGCTCGTTGTTGATGACGAGTAGCGCATCCACCTGTTTGCGCATTTCGCTCACCCCCTTTATGGCTTGTCTGATTTTAGCTTTTTTCTCGAAAAGAAATGGAATGGTCACAATGCCGATGGTCAGTATGCCCATATTTTTGGCGACACCAGCCACAACAGGAGCAGACCCCGTTCCCGTGCCTCCGCCCATCCCTGCGGTTATGAAAACCATCTTGGTGCCATCGGTAAACAGTGTCTTGATCTCTTCGATGCTCTCTTCAGCTGCCTCACGCCCTTTGTCCGGTTTGTTGCCGACACCTAATCCGGAATCGCCGAGTTGAATGCGTTCCGGTACGGAAGATTTGGATAGCGACTGGCTGTCGGTATTGCAGATGGCAAACGAGACATCGTAGATCCCTTGTTTATACATATTTTCCACAGCGTTTCCCCCGCCGCCTCCCACACCAACCACTTTAATGATATTACTCATGCGGTTTTTGGGGAGGTTGAATTCCATCATATCTTCCATTAGCATAGTTGTTCCGTTTTATTTCTTTTTGTTATACATGTATTTCTCTTTGTTATCCCCTTTTTTCTGCCGGCTTTTGGGTGATAAATTTATGAAACAATGCGTGATTTTTTGATACTATTGGCAAAGCTACTTGAAAAAGCCTGATTCTTCAAATGTATATATAGAAAAAGGTAGTTTATTTCACCTACCCCCTGGCAAAATAAAGAGAAAATGTTAAAAAGCAAAATGTAAGCAAAAGCGCCATTTTGCTTTACAATATGATACGTTAAAAAATGTTTCTCCCGGGAGTTTGTAAAAATACTCCTGCCATTTCGGAAAAATACTCCTGCGTTTTTGACAAAATGATAATTGACGAGATGGTGAAAAAACAACGAATTAACATTAGTTAGCATTTCTTTTTTGACCCTCTGGGGTGAACCCAGCCTACTGGATGATGCAAAAGCGGGACACAACCAAGATATGTATAAAGATATTATCTATATTTGTGTATAATCAGAACTTAACGTATGGAAACAGCAGTAATACAAAATCGGATATATGAAATTAGAGGTCAGCGGGTGATGCTCGATTTTGATTTGGCAGAGATGTATGGAACGGAGACAAGAATCCTCAAGCAGGCGGTTAGGCGTAATATCGATAGATTTCCTGATGATTTCCTGTTCAGGCTATCTTCGGATGAAGCAAACTTGCTGATACAGACAGGGGTATCAAGAAATGTGATACCTAAAGAGTATAATATTGGGGGTAGCAGTGTATTTGCTTTTACCGAATTAATGAAACATTGGCAGAATTGCAGGCCAAGAAGTCGCTCTCTACGAAGCCCCGAAATCCGATCGGATTTGTGAAGCCGAAAGGATAAGGCTTCTCGTTTGCGTGCGCTTCCGAACGTTTTATGTGTATATTCGCACAATGTTTTAAACTTGCTTTAAATGTTTGTTGTTGATATTCAGTTGTTTATATTATCGGCACATATTTTGTTATCTGATTATCAGAAGTAAGTATTATGTGTTTATAGATTTAAAAACAGGAGAAAATGATTAAGACAGTCGATTTAGAAAAGATTTTCCGCACAGAAGAGGTGGAAACATGGGCGCTGAATAAGGTGAGTATTCACGTGAAAGAAGGTGAATTTGTGGCCATTATGGGACCTTCGGGTTGTGGCAAATCCACTTTGTTGAATATTCTGGGATTATTGGACAACCCGACCTCCGGGCAATATTTCCTGAACGGGACGGAGGTTTCCGGCTTTGCCGAATCTCAGCGAACCAAACTGCGCAAAGGAGTGATAGGCTTTGTGTTTCAGAGTTTCAATCTGATAGACGAGCTCAATGTGTATGAGAATATTGAGTTGCCACTACTTTACATGGGTATACCGGCTTCAGAGCGAAAAATAAAGGTGAAGGCGGCGATGGAACGGATGGCTATTTCGCACCGTGAAAAACATTTTCCGCAACAACTCTCGGGCGGTCAGCAACAACGTGTGGCCATTGCACGCGCCGTTGTGGCGAACCCCAAGTTGATTCTTGCCGATGAGCCGACAGGTAACTTAGACAGCAAGAACGGACAAGAGGTGATGAATCTGCTTTCCGAGTTGAATAAGGAGGGAACGACCATTGTGATGGTGACCCATAGCCAGCATGATGCGGGGTATGCCGGACGGGTAATCAACCTGTTTGACGGACAAGTCGTAGCCGAAGCAGTCATTTAACGTTTACGATATTTGGATATTTCGACTTAATTCGTATATTTGGTGATTATTGGTCATTGTAATCTTTGAAATAATCACCACCATGGCACCTCAATCTATTATCTCTTTAACGGATCTGGTAAAGACGTTTCCTGTCGGGAACGGCG
Organism: Parabacteroides sp. PFB2-10; assembly: GCF_029893085.1. Classification (GTDB taxonomy): domain Bacteria; phylum Bacteroidota; class Bacteroidia; order Bacteroidales; family Tannerellaceae; genus QVMG01. The sequence goes on along the minus strand of NZ_JARXWI010000001.1, from coordinate 31,099 downwards.
AGTTTACCGCATTAAACAGGGTGAATCTGACGATCGACGTCGGCGAGTTTACCGGTTTAGTAGGCCCGAGCGGCTCGGGTAAGACAACTTTATTGAATATTATCGGTTCGTTGGATTGCCCAACACAGGGGGAAGCTCATGTGTTGGGCAAATCCGTTTCTACGCTGACCGCCCGTGAGGCGGCGGAGTTGCGGAATAATCATATCGGATTCATCTTCCAGAGTTATAATCTTTTGCCCGTGTATACGGTGTTCGAGAATGTAGAGTTTGCCTTATTGTTACAGGGCATACCTACGGCCAAACGCCGGACGATGGTGATGGAGGCATTGGAATGGGTCGGTCTTACCGATAAGGAGAAATCAAAACCTTCGCAACTATCAGGAGGTGAAAGCCAGCGCGTGGCCATTGCCCGCGCTATGGTGAAGAAGCCGGCGATCGTATTGGCCGATGAACCGTCGGCCAATCTGGACGCTGCCAACTCGCACCATATCCTTCAGACCATGGTGAAGCTGAATGAACAGCTGAAAACCACCTTTATTTTTGCCACGCACGATGAAAAGGTGATGCAATACCTCAGACGCATCATCCATTTGCAGGACGGCGCTATCGTAAGAGACGAAACGATCGGGGAGGGGTGAGCCATGTTACTACTGAAAACAGCTTTTAAGAATATCCTGGGTGGCGGCATGCGAACGTGGCTCAATGTGGCAGTCCTCTCCTTTACCTTTGTGATAATTGTCTGGTTTAACGGCATCACCGATGGCTGGGTACAGGAGTCCCGACAGGAGACGATTGCCTGGGAGACCGGCGACGGACAATTTTGGATGCCGGAATACGACCGGTATGATGTGTTTACCCTGCCGGATGCGCATGCTCCCATTCCGAATGGGTATCGTGAAGGCATGGCGAAAGGCGACCTGATGCCGGTACTTGTCGTGCAGGGCACGGTTTATCCCGGTGGAGGGCGTGTGATGAATATTCAGTTAAAAGGAATACCCGCCGGGCAGACCGCTGTGAAGCTCCCCACGCAGGGATTGGCCGACAGGGAAGAGATCAGCGCTTTGGTGGGCAAACGCATGGCTCGCTCGGCCGGATTGCAGGAGGGCGATTATGTGATGGTGCGCTGGCGCGACCGCTGGGGTGCGTTTGATGCCCGGCAGATCCGTATAGCGGGGGTGTTCGATTCGAAAGTGCCGGCCGTCGATACCGGGCAACTCTGGCTTGATATAGAAGATTTACAGCAAATGACCGGCATGGACGGGGAAGCGACTTATCTTATCCTTTCGGTGGGAACAGAGGTGCCTGTCGACTCGGGCTGGGTGTTTAAAAGCCTGGCCTATCTGACAGCCGACCTGGATGAGATGCTGGCAGCCAACCGGATAGAGATGGTGATACTGTTTATTATTCTATTGTCGGTGGCTCTGTTGGCAGTGTTCGACACGCAGACCCTGTCGATCTTCCGTCGGCAGAAAGAGATCGGCACCTATGTGGCCCTGGGCATGACGCAAAAGCGGGTGGCAACCCTTTTCACGCTCGAAGGCACGGCCTATAGCCTCCTGGCTATTGTGGTCGGAGCGATCTGGGGCACTCCTGTCCTTTTATGGCAGGCAAAAGTGGGTATGCCTATGCCGGACCTGATAGAGGAGACAGGCATTGCCATCGGGAATGTGATCTATCCGATCTATACATTCACAGCCATCTTATGGACCATCCTGGTGATTGTATTTTCGTCGGCATTGATCAGCTACTGGCCGGCCCGGAAGATTACGAAGCAGAACATTGTCTTATCACTTAAAGGGAAAATACTATGATTACCGGTTTTTTATGGAAAGGGGTCGTGCGCGACCGCGGCCGTTCGATTATGCCCTTTATTGTGGTGACGATCGGGGTGTTTGTAGTGGTCTTTCTGGATGGCTTTATGGGAGGGATGCTCTCGAATATGATCGATATGACCGCCCGCTTTGATGCCGGACATCTGAAAGTGGTCACGAAGGCATTCGAAGAAAACGATATGGAAAAGAATAACGATCTGGCCATCTTGGAGGCAGATGCTCTATTCGATCAGCTCAGGACTCATTATCCGCAGGTGTCCTGGAGCCCGCGTATCTATTTTGGCGGGTTACTGGATATACCCGATGCCGATGGGGAAACCCTGGCGCAAGGCCCTGTGGCGGGAACAGCGTATGATCTGTTGACAAACCAGGTGGAGTCCGAGCGTCTTCATCTGGCGAATTCTCTTGTCACCGGACGGCTTATCGGCAGCGGGAAAGAGGCGCTTGTCAGTGTTGATTTCGCCGAGCGTTTCGAGGTGTCTCCGGGCGATACGCTTACCTTTTTCGGAAGTACGATGTATGGCTCCATGTCGTTTACCAACCTGACGGTGGTCGGTATTGTCCGTTTCGGCAATGCCGCCCTCGACCGGGGAGCTATTATTGTCGATATTTCTTATGCGCGTCAGTTCTTAGATATGGAGAATGCCACGACGGAAATATTTGGCTTTCTCCCCGATGATCTCTATAAGCAGGAAGAGGCGGAAGCCATCAAGCGTGATTTCAATACCCGCTTCCCGGCATGGGAGGAAGACGAGTATGCCCCCTATATGCTGCAACTCGCCGATCAGAGTGGCATGGGCGATATGCTTGCCTATATGAAATCCATCACGTTTATTATGGTTGTCATGCTTGTTTTTGCCCTTTCCATTGTATTATGGAACACAGGCATACTGGGAGGTATCCGTCGTTACAATGAATTTGGCATCCGCCTGGCAATGGGCGAGCCGCAGGGGCATATCTACCGCACGATGCTATTGGAGTCGCTGATGATTGGTGCTGCCGGCTCCGTGATGGGGACGATCTTGGGCTTGCTGTTAGCTCTCTATCTTCGCAAATATGGCCTCGATTACGGGTCGATGATGGATAATATTTCCATGCTGATCGATCCCGTTATCCGTGCTGAGATCACGCCCCGTATGTTCTGGGTCGGCTTTATCCCCGGTGTTATCTCCATATTGATCGGCACTGCCCTGGCCGGCATGGCCGTCTATCGGCGCAAGACGGCGGAGTTGTTTAGGGAGCTGTCGTGAACTGTGATTACGCTGAATACAAGATAGACTATGATTTGATTACTTGGATTAAGAGATTAAAGTGATTGAAAAACATACTTATATATAAATAAATCCATAAACCTTTAAAACTAAAATGAAATGATTAATGAGAAGTATCAATTGTCGGAATTGACAGGAAATATTATTGGGGCAGCAATGGAAGTGCATCGAATTCTTGGAAATGGATTTCAAGAAGCTGTTTATCAACGGGCATTAGCTATAGAGTTTCATATAAGAGAGATTCAATATGAAAGAGAAAAAGAGATGCCGTTGAAATATAAAGGGAATGATATAGGAACTAGAAGGGTTGACTTTTTTGTGGAAGAAAATGTAATGGTTGAACTGAAAGCGATCAGTGAGCTTACAGATGCCCATCTTGCACAAGCTATCAACTACCTGGAGGCATACAATATGAAGATAGGACTGCTAATTAACTTTGGTTCAAACTCTCTTCAGTTTAAAAGAGTCGTTAATAAGTATTTGAAGTAACATAAAATAGAATAAATCATGCGTATCATAAAAATCAAAACAAATCAAATCATAGTCTGTCTTGTATTCAGCGTAATCACAGTTCAGGCATTCTCCCAGTCCCCCACCCAGCTCCTGGATGCTGTAGATAAGAACCTATCGGCGGATTCGCGTATAGTGGAGTCGACGATGGTGGTGCATGGGAAGCGTAATAACCGTACGATGACTTCCAAAAGTTATACGGAAGGGACAGCGAAGTCGTTCTCCGAATACCTGTCGCCGGCGCGGGATAAGGGCACAAAGATGTTGAAACTCGAGAAGGAGCTTTGGCTTTATTCGCCTTCGACCGATCGTACGATCCTGATATCCGGGCACATGTTGCGCCAATCGGTGATGGGCTCCGACCTCTCGTATGAGGATGTGATGGACGACCGCAAGCTGACCGAGACATACAACGCGGAACTATCCGGCGAGGAAGAGGTCGACGGACGACCCTGCTGGGTGTTGTCATTGAAGGCGAAGGTCGACGATGTGGCCTACGACGCCCAGAAGATATGGATCGACCGGGAGCGCCTGGTGCCTCTCCGGCAGGAGCTGTATGCCAAGAGCGGGCAGATGCTCAAACGAATCCTCCTGAGCGATGTGCGGCAGATCGACGGACGTTGGTTCCCCATGCAGATGAACTATAAAGATGTCTTGAAAGAGGGGGATGGCACCGATTATATTATTACCAAAATAGAATTTAATAAACCGATCCCTGCCTATATTTTCAGCAAGGCGGGATTAAAACAGTAAAGAACGATTATGGCTGGAAAACGAATACATAAACGGGAGGATCTTATCCGCGCCGGGTGGCGGATGATGCAGAAGTATGGCATCCGGCGCGTAACGGTGGAGGATATCTGCAAGGAGGCCGGGAGTTCCAAAATGACCTTCTACAAATATTTTGAGAACAAAATGGAGCTGATCAAAAATATGCTCTGGTTCTACGCGGACGAAAACCTGCGGGATTTCCGCGAGATTATGGCGATGGATATCCCTTTCAACCAGAAGATGGAGCGAACGGTCTATATGAAATTAGATAAAACCAAGGAGATCAGCGCCGACTTTGTGCGCGATATCTATCAGTCGGACAACGAAGAGATGCGGACATTCATGCAGGCGTTTTATGCCGATGCCATCCAGCGGGGTGTGGAAGAACTTACAGCTGCCCAGGAACGGGGCGAAATGCGCCCGGATATCAATCCTATATTGTTGGTTGTTATTTTCGATGCGTTGAAAATGATGATCTCCGATGAACGTTTGTTGAATGCTTACCCCAGTATGCGTGCGATGATAGAGGATATTTCACGCTTCTTTGTGTATGGTGTTTCCAATTATGAATAGAGTCATGAAACGCGGGTATTTATTTCTCCTTGGATGGATGCTGTCGATATCTATCCTGTCGGCACAGAAGAGTTCGTTTCGTTACAGCGGGCAACTCTCCGGTTGGGGACTGTATGCCCCCGATTATGCTTCGGATGTGTGGTTAGGGGGACGTTATCTGCCCCAGTTTAACGGGCAGTATCGCCTGGATGAAAACCGGCTGTTCGATGTGGAAATCTCAGCCAATCTGTTTGGTGATATGTCGTTGCGCTTCGATGAAGATCGAATGACGGGCGATATCAAACCCTATCGTGCCTGGGCACGCTATTCCACTTCCCAATTAGAGATCCGTGCCGGTTTGCAGAAGATCAATTTCGGCTCTGCCATGATGTTTCGCCCGTTGATGTGGTTCGATAAGATGGATCCGCGCGATCCGCTGCAACTGACCGACGGGATGTGGGCGGGTCTGTTGCGTTATTATTTTTTGAATAATGCCAACCTTTGGTTCTGGGTCTTGATGGGCAATAAAGATATCAAGGGATGGGAGTCTGTTCCAACGAACAGGAAACAGCCCGAGGCCGGGGGGCGTTTCCAATGGCCGGTATCACAAGGCGAGATGGCTGTATCGTATCATTTCCGGCCGGTCGACTTTGGAGCCAGCTCCGCGTATAGTTCTCTTCTTTCCGACCGCTCGGTGGCGGAACATCGCATCGGGTTCGACACGAAACTCAACCTGACTGTAGGCCTTTGGCTCGAAGCCTCCTGGACGCATCTGGCAAAAGACGCAGGCATAATGACCAATCAGACATTGATCACCCTCGGAACCGATTACACCTTTCCCTGGGGGAACGGCCTGACTGCTACCCTTGAACAGGTTGTTTTCGATGGCAGCCGCCAGGCTTTCTCATTCGATAATACCGCTACTTTCTCCGGTTTGTCACTCTCGTATCCGATCGGTATTTTTGATAACCTGCAAGGCATGGTCTATGTTGATTGGGCAAACCACGAAGCCTATAACTTCCTGAACTGGCAACGCCAGTATAATTCGCTCACCTTCTACCTGATGGCCTATTGGAACCCAGCGCGTTTCAGCATTCCCGGTATGACCTCTGCCGATAATCGCTTTATGGGCAAGGGGATGCAGTTGATGGTGGTTTGGAATCATTGAAAGTATCTTTGTTCTTACCCGCATGAGAATTTTCGCATATTTTACCTAAGTTTGGCAACAAAAAACCTTATGAAATATACGATCATTGATACCGGATATTTTTATGCCGATGGCGGAGCTATGTTTGGAGCTATTCCCAAAACCGCCTGGCGGAGGCGCTATCCGTCGAGTAAGAGTAATATATGCGTATTGGCGACCCGGAGCCTATTGGTTGAGACCGACGACGGGCATATTCTATTGGTCGACAATGGGGCGGGCACAAAGCAGCCCGACGCTTTGCGCCATTACTGTTTTTTCGATTGTGTAGATTTGGAAGAGGAACTGCTGAAACGAGGTGTTCGCCCCGAGGCTATTACCGATGTCATACTGACCCACCTGCATTTCGACCATTGCGGATACACAACCCGGCGGGTGGAGGAATCCTTGCAACCGACCTTTCCCAACGCCACCCACTGGGTGAGCCGGAAACAGTGGAACAATTGCCTTCACCCTAATCCCTTAGAGGAAGATTCTTATTTCACGGAGAACATACAACCGGTAGCCGATGCCGGCTTGCTTCGATTGATTGACGAAGAAACGGAGGTATGCCCCTCAGTTCTTTTGAAACTATACGACGGACATACGCCGGGACAGATTGTTCCTTATATACAGACTGGTGAGGAGGTATTGGTGTTTGCCGGCGATGTGATCCCGATTGCCGCCAGCCTTTCACCCAAATGGATATCGGCTTACGACACCCATCCACTGACTTCGTATTACGAAAAAGTCCGCCTTCTGGACGAGGCCGTCCGAGAAAGGCAGACTATTATCTTTTGCCACGATGCCTATACACCTATGAGCCAGGTGAAAAAGGCCGGGAAGTTTTATACCAAATGTAATGGTTAATTATTCCACGCCAAACTTATAGATACAATGGCTGGTGTAGGTTTCACCCGGGCGAAGCACGGTTGATGGGAACTCCGGCTGGTTGGGGCTGTCGGGATAGTGTTGTGTTTCCAGGCAGAAGGCACCACGGTGCGGATAGGTCACGCCATGTTTTCCTTTTTCTTTACCTGTCATGAAGTTACCGGCATAGAATTGTACGCCCGGTTCGTTTGTATACACTTCCAACGTAATACCGCTTGCAGCAGAATAGGCTTTACAAGCCACCTGTTTGATGTCGCCACCGGTGTTCAATACCCAGTTGTGGTCGTAGCCATTACCTAAGATCAATTGTTCGAAATCCTGTCCGATACGGTCGCCGATCGGTTGCATCACGCGGAAGTCCATCGGAGTGCCTTCCACCGGTGCCAATTCGCCGGTCGGGATCAGGATGCCGTCAACGGGAGTATAACGATCTGCGTTGATCATCAATGATTGGTCTAAAATCTTGGTGTCCAGCTTGCCGGAAAGATTGAAGTAAGAGTGGTTGGTCAGGTTCACAACGGTCGGTTTGTCGGTCGTTGCCGTGTAAGCCAGATCGATAGCGTTATCATCGGTCAATGTGTACACCACCTTCACCTGCAGATTGCCCGGGAAGCCCATCTCGCCGTCAACCGAAAGATAGGTCAGTTCCAATGTCTGGTTGTCTACCTGTTTGGCATCCCATACCACCCGGTGATATCCTTTCGGACCGCCGTGAAGCGTATTGGTTTTGTCGCTCTTAGGCAGTTCATACGTCTGCTCGTCGAGAACAAACGAAGCGTTCTTGATACGGTTGCCGTAACGACCGATAGTCGCTCCGAAATTACCGTTTGTGTTTACATAATCCTGCACACTGCTCCGTCCGAGTACCACATCTGTCATAGTTCCGTCACGATCAGGAACCATCAATGACACTAAGCAACCGCCGAAGTTGGTGATACATGCTTCCGCACCATTCTTGTTTGTTAACACATAGAGCTGGGTCTCTTTCCCCTCTACGGTAGATACAAAATCCGATTTCAAAAGCCCCGATAAGGTGGCTTTTTCTTCTTTTTCACCGCATGACGCCAATACACACACGGCTAACAATGACATCCAAATCTTTTTCATTTGACTTTACGTTAATAATTAATAAGTTCATAATTTGGAAGCAAATATAAGTAAAATTCCGTTCGTTTGACCGATGGTTGCTTTATCCGAATGGGTTTTGTACATTTGTGACACGAAAATAGATTCCAATCGCATGAAACAATATCACGAACTACTCAAACGCGTGCTCTCCGAAGGGACTACAAAGACCGATCGCACGGGCACCGGCACGATCAGTGTTTTCGGCCATCAGATGCGCTTCAATATGGAAGAGGGCTTTCCGCTGTTGACCACCAAAAAGCTTCATCTCAAGTCGATCATTTACGAGCTTCTCTGGTTTCTGAAAGGCGACACCAACGCCCGCTACCTGCAGGAACACGGCGTGCGCATATGGAATGAATGGGCCGATGAACAGGGTGACTTGGGACATATCTACGGCTATCAATGGCGCTCCTGGCCCGACTACAAAGGAGGGCATATCGACCAGATCTCCGAAGTGGTGAATACGATCAAAAACAATCCCGACTCACGTCGTATCATTGTCAGCTCCTGGAATGTGGCCGATCTGGAGAATATGAACCTGCCTCCCTGCCATGCGTTCTTTCAGTTTTATGTAGCCAACGGGCGTTTGAGCCTGCAGCTTTATCAGCGCAGCGCCGATATTTTCCTGGGCGTTCCGTTTAATATCGCCTCTTATGCGTTATTGCTTCAGATGATGGCGCAGGTAACCGGGCTTAAAGCGGGCGATTTTGTGCATACATTGGGCGATGCTCATGTGTACAGTAACCATATCGAACAGGTAGAATTGCAATTATCCCGCGACTTCCGTCCGTTGCCGCGTATGGAGATCAATCCGGACGTGAAAAGTATATTCGATTTTGCATACGAAGATTTCAACCTGACAGGCTACGATCCCCATCCGCATATCAAAGGGGAGGTAGCCGTTTAATCCATTCTGACCATGAGTACTATTTCGCTGGTCGCCGCCGTTGCCGACAATTATGCCATAGGGAAAGAGGGAGATTTGCTTTGGCGTCTCCCCAATGATATGAAATATTTCCGGAATCTCACCTCCGGACATACCGTGATTATGGGACGTAAAACCTTCGAATCGCTACCCAAAGGCGCTTTGCCCAACCGGGTGAATGTGGTAATCTCCTCACAGGAAGGCTTGACTTATGCTGATTGCACGATGGCTCGGTCGATCGACGAGGTACTTAACGCCGGCGAAGACGAAGAACTGTTTGTGATAGGAGGCGGGCAGATCTACAATGCCCTGTTGCCTCAGGCCGACAAATTGTATATCACCTGGGTACATCACGCCTTCGAGGATGCCGATACCTTCTTTCCGGGGATCGACTTCTCCGAATGGGAAGAGATCTTCCGCGAGAGCCATCCGGTCGATGAAAAGCATATCTATCCCTATACCTTCGCTACTTATCAGCGGAAATAAATGATGGCTTGCCTCGTTCGGCTTGCGATACAAAACACTTCTTTATAGATTATTCAGTTTTTCTATCACCAGGTTACGGCGCTGACGGGAGATGGGAACCGACGATCCATCGTTCATCTTGATGTATCCCCCATCGCCTTTGATAAAGCTTTGGATGGCATCCAGGTTGATCAGGTGCGACTGATGGACACGCAGGAACTGATAAGGGGTCAATAGTTCATCAAATTCTTTCAGGGTCTTGGATACGATCAATTTCGTGGCATCACGCAAATAAAAGGTGGTGTAGTTGCTTTCCGATTCGCAACGGACAATTTGATTGATCGCCACAAACTCGATCTTATCCGCTACCGACAAGGCGATTTTTTTATTTTTATCCGGTTGGTGGCTATTACGGAGCAGGTTACTCATACGCCGGTTCTCTTCTTTCAGCCGAATAGTCCGGGCGGCTTTCTCTACTGCCTGTGTAAGCTCTTTTGTGTCGATGGGTTTCAATAGATAATCGAGGGCGCTAAAGCGGATAGCCTGAATGGCATACTGGTCGAAAGCAGTGATAAAGATCACCTCCAAAGAGATGGCCTCCAGGCTTTCTAATAGGTGAAACCCCGTGCCATCGGTCAGGCATATATCCAGAAACAACAGATCAGGACGCTTTTGCTCTACCGCCTGCCGCGCCTCTGCCACTGTGGCACACTCACCCAACAGGACAACCTGCGGACAATGAACCTCCAGCATACGGCGCAGGTTCTCCCGATTCCCCGCCTCATCGTCTACCAGTAGTGCGTATATCTTTTCCTCCATCTTTGTTTTTCAATTAATAGGAATGGCCAATGTCACCCGGCATCCCGACACCTGTTCTGTTTCTTTTCGGTCGCAAATGGTGATGGTCGGCTCTGTTTCATACAATTCTTTCAGAATCTGAAACTCTTCCTGCACCGCTTTCACACCGAAACCTTCCGACGGCTGGCCATTTAGACCCGGCCCGTCGTCGGTTATATCAATTTGCAACACCTTGCCCCGCTGCCTGATATCGATTAGGATATTCCCCTCTCCTCGTGGAGCAATGCCGTGTTTCACGGCATTCTCCACAAAAGGTTGTATCAACATACCCGGTATTTCTACCAGATCGGTTTCGATCGTTTCGTCGACGGTCACCGCATATACAAACGGGAATCGCAACTGTTCCAGATTCAAATATAGATAAAGCTGTTCGATTTCTTCCGAAAGCGCCACCATTTTCTTTTCCGAGTGATTCAATACCATGCGCACCATGCGTGAGAATTGCACTAAGTATTCATTCGCCTTCGCATTATCGCCCCGGTTGATCAGGTTCTGAATCGAACCGAGCGCGTTAAATACGAAATGCGGATTCATCTGCGACCGGATCGCTTTCAGTTCCAATTCCTTGATCTTTCGTTGCTGCTCTTCTTTCTTACGTTTGAGATTCAGCCGGTAACGAATAATGCCCACCGCCAATACTGCAAAAAGAAATGTAAAACCAAAGCCTCTCCAAAAACCTAACCAGAAGGGAGAGGATGCGCGGTTGAGGTCTTGAGCGATCAGATTTGCCACTTTGTCCGGGCTCCAAAACCGATTCGTACAACGATAAAGGATAGTACCATCTTTTCGCATAACAAGAAAAACACCTATATAAGGATCGAACGAAGCAAGGGAAGCAACAAGGGTAGTATCCGGTATGTACAAATACTGATCGAATTTTTCCTGATTAGCATCCCGGGGTTCCAAAGCATAAAAATAACATTGGATCTTATCTGTTATCCCCTTGGTTTGCAGTAATTTGTTCAGGCGATCAATATCAGAGTAACTATTATTACCGGAAGGGATATAAGGAGATATCTCCATTACCACATATTCCCGGTCGTTTCCCCAGGTGGATACCGCCTTTTTGGCAAGCGTGATATCCGTATCCTGAATTTTATTGCCTTTTTCCAGCGGCAACAATTGCTCATAGATTTTCCGAATCAGATTCCGCAATGCGATGTCGGGGCAGGTTTGCATAAAATGTTCATACTCTGCCTGGCTTTCCGACAGATTATCGGCATACATCTTCTGCAAGAGATAGCGGTGAGACACACGATACTTCGGATAACCGGCCAATAGTTGATCGGCAAAATAATATTTCTGCTCAAAACTATGATTTGAAGGATGATTCCTGTTGCTGATCGTTTCCGTAGCCATGTCTCTTCTTTTATAGTCGACATAGGTTATTAGAAAGTTTTCATAACCGGACGGATTATACTGATAATCATACAAAGGGGCTATCGACCGAATAGAAGCTGAATCCCCAATCATCTGTCCTGTATTTTCACCATACAATTTAAAAGTGAGATTAGAGCTTGCCAACATATAATCTCTACTCAACTCAAGTACTCTTTTCCAATAACTGTCCAGGATGGTATCGCATTTTTCTATCAATTGATCAAATCTCTTTTTTTGGTGTTGCAGATAATCCTCGGGACTTCTACTTGAAAAAACATATTGATCCACCCGTTGAATTTCCCAAATCAACTCATACTCTTCCCTACTTCTGTTTCCTTTATACTCTACTTCGCCATTCTCAAACCGCTTCACCCGGACTGAATCACCCGGAGAGAGATACATATGTATGTATTGATTGATATGTTCTCTATCAATATGGAAATATAAGGTGGGATGAGAGAGATAAAATGCTTCGTAGAATATCGTAGTCATTTCCGGGGTTTCCAAATGAATCGATACATTGGGAGGCAAAGAAAAAGAGGCGTCGACAACCCTTGTCTCGCGCGTTTCTGTCAGGCCGGCTTCGTTGGCAGGAATGTCTCCGACCTTTTGCATGCGCTCTTTTCGAGCCTCAGTTGGCTTAATGGCTCGCCGGATAGCCGTGGTGATCGGCTTTTCTTTCTGCGCAAATAAGCGCTCCATTTCATATTCGATGACAGGCTGAAGATCAATGATTCCCCTATTAAGTTGTAAGTGCTTTGGAAGGGCATTTGTTTGTTCGTTTTTCAAGCCATAATCAACCCGGTTGGCGGCATAGATATAATATAGATTATCGTATGGACATTCCAGGGCGGTCATGATACCGCTCGCGCGATCGTATGAGGCAGAAGCAACGATCTCTTCCCTGTCGGGAAAAGCCCATTCGCCCTCTTTCAACGTCATCCAAATATCTCTTTCTCCTGTCGGGAAATCAGACTTATAACGGCTATCGTAATACCAAAAAGCCTCTCCTCCTTCGATATTCTTCACATCATATAGGTAGTCCACCTGGAAGTCAAAAGAGATCTGTTTGGTATCGACTTCGGTCACGATGGCCTTCAAGACCGTTCGTCGCACATTCTCATTCCGCCAGGGCACCTCCTCTTCTACGCCTGGCGCCACGTAGGGATAATACTCGACCGACTCGATCAATAGCCAGTCGCCGGGTTCCAACGAATCAATGTTTTTATACTCTTCTGCATACCCAACCAGGCCGAAGAGTAAAAACAAACTGAATAAAATGATTTTCTTTCCCATTGCCGTAAATTTAAATTGTTTTGTTTAGAATCACATCACAAAACTAATGACAAAGGATATTTTCTGCCGGTTCAATGAGTATTTGACAAAAGGGAATGAGTATTTGGAAAACAACGGCCTACAAAGACGATCTCTCTTTGGGTCAACCCCGCAAGGGGAGAGGTCTCTTTTTTGAAAATGTTAAAATATCGATTGTAAGCAAAACAGCCGTTTTACTTACAAATCCATACGTTAAAAAGTGTTTCTCCCGGGAGTTTGTCTCCGAAGTCCCGCTTTTTTGCGCGTAAAGTCCTTCCGAAATTACAAATCGTAAATTGGGGATTCTGACGAAAACGGGCAAATTAACATTTGTTTACGGTTTGCTATTTTGCATTTGTTTTAAAAATCAGCCAATACGTGCTTTGCGTTCCGGATTATCGTTACCTTGCATCTTTAAAACGAAAAATAGTGAAATGTTGAACAGCGCGTTTATTTCCATAGGCACCAATGCTGACAGGGAACGGAATAGGCTACTGGCTGCCGGCCGGTTGGAGGAATTGTTTGAAGAAGTTTATTTTTCCGACCCTATAGAGACGGAGGCTGTTGGAAAGATTCGAGAGGCACCGCCTTATATCAACCAGGTGGCAGCAGGTTTTACCCGGCTCGACCGGGAAACCCTTCAGGAAAGACTGAAAGAGATTGAAAGAGGGTTGGGGCGGCGGCTCGATGATAAGGGGTCGGGGCGTGTACCAATCGACCTCGATCTGTTGATCTGGAACGAGGAGGTATTACGCCCGAAAGATATGCAACAGGAATATGTCAGATTGTGTTTGCCCTCACTTCAGGCAAAAATCAGTTGCACCAATCTCTCTGCCAGGAATTTGTTTGAATAGGCGGGGAAAAGTACTTTGCGGCGGTTTTCGATCACCTCTTCCGTCATTGCGATATTCATCAGGCGTTCGCAGGCGCTGACCATCTCCTCCGGCTTGTTGGCCACGACACAGAGGTTGTCGAGTCCGCTACCGGAAAGCATCAGTTTATTGACCACCACAAATCGGCCTTGGAAGAGACTATTAAGCAGCTTCAGTTTCAATCCCGTATCCTGGAAGGTTATCAGTAATTGCACTTGGGCATTTCCCACCAAATCATCCATTTCATCGACCGTAGGGTTCGCTTTGATCTCCACATTGGAGTAGCGGGAAGCGGCCAGGATCAGGCGCGGAGAGGGGTTCATACCGGCAATAATACAACGTCTTTGCATCCGGCTGAACACACGATCGATCAGGAAAAGCGCCGCCAGTTCGTTTTCGGAAACCGATAGATTTCCATGATAAAGGATAAAATCCGATTTCCCCGGGCGCACGGTCAGCTGTTCGTTCGGATGGAAGCTGGGCATATGCACTACCCGTGCTTTTGGAAAGCGCTCACGCAGCTGTAGTGTGTCGGCCGTTGAAACTACAAGCATCAGGTCGGCATAACGTAATACCTTTTCATAACGACGAAAGCGAAAGCTCTCTATCCACAAGAAAAGTTTTTCCAATCCTTTGCGGGTCGACTTGGCTAGCATGCGATAATAATCATGTTCTATATTGCTTTCACGATAAATCTTTATCCGGTCGCGCAGGCGTGGTTCCTTTAAGTAATAACAGGTGTGAAGTCCTTCGAAAAGGATCGGATACTCATCTTCCAGCAATCTTTCGAGCAACAGCGGGTCACGCCGGCTATACACATTATAGGGCAACAGACTAAGGTTCGACAACCAGCCGGTCTTCCGTTTATAATAATAGACCTTTTCGCAATACGTTTCCAACACATCGGCATGCTCCCTGCCATACTCAAAGCAGTGGAGAATAATACCGACCCCGGCGGCATGCAGGGCTTTCAGTTTATAAAACACATCGATGACTCCTCCGTAGTTGGCCGGATAGGGAATGTTGAACGCAATAATATGCAAATGTTTTTTCATACTGTGGGAAATTGATACTATCAGGGGTTATTCTTTCTTTCCATAACAGTTAAGTCGTTGAAAATGTTCGCAAACTGATGTGCCTGGTAAGGACGGGCATATTGTTGGAGCGCCTCTCTGTCGACCGACGAAGCGGTATAGCCCTGCTGCTTCCATGCCTCGTACTCTTGTTTCAGAAAGGCGCACACCTCGTCGACATTTGTGGCAGCCAGTCCGGCACGGGTGGCGCGGATGGCTTCGGCCAGGTAGCTTTCATCGCTTCGGACGCATAAGATAGGCTTCTCAACCGCTAAGGATTCAAAGAACTTGGTGGTCATTACCCCTTTCGGGCCATCCGCGGCAGAGCGGTTGGTCAGGAGCAAAAGGATGGAGCTTTCATTCAAGACCTTCGGTATATCGGTCGCCGGAACATAGCCTTTGAAATGCATATAGGGGAGGAGATGATACCTCTCTGCCTCTGCGGCAATCACTTTTCGGGAGGCTTCATCCACATACCAGTCGACCCGGCAGTCGGAGGCCTGCATGGTTTTCTCGCGGATCAGGATCGAGAAGGCTTCGAAAAACAGGGCGGGATCGCGCATGGCTGTGCTCAATAGGCGACCGGTGTAGGTGATCACAAAATGAGAGGTCGGCGTATGGACCGGATAGAATAGTTCCGGATCATAGCCGTTATAGATCAGTTCGGTATGCGGATTATACTGTTTCAACTGCTCCACATGCCAGGGAGAGACGGTCGTGGCAACGGATGCCTGCCTCAACGCCCGGTTGCGACGGCGCATGCCTATGCGGGTATGGAGCTTCACCAATAGCTTACCCAATCCAAACAGGACGGGCGGGCGGTGGGTGATATACTCTTCGCCGGTGTATTGTTCGATGATATCGCGCAGATCGACTACCAATGGAAGGCGGTATCGGCGGGCAGCCTTTCGCGCGGCTGTCAATGGGAAGGTGCGGAAACTGCTGCAAAGGATGATATCGAAGTCTCCGTTTCCCAATAGTTTATTCGCCTCGCGCAGGATCTTCCTGTCTTTATAGGCAAACAACAGATCGCCCAGGAAGGTGAAAAGCCACTGACGACGGCGTCCACCCGGAGTCGACGCGGTATAATAGGAGACGCGATGCGTTTCGGTCTCTCCGGAAAGGAATGAGAAAGCCTGCTCATCGTCGACCGCTTCTGTCAGTATAACGGGTTCCCAGCCCTCGCTACGCACATATTTGCAGAGGTAACCCATCCGAGGTCCAAAAGCCGGTGGGAAGAGATCGCATATAATCAATACCCTTTTCATAAAAGTCGAATAATCATCTCCGCGGCTTTTCCGCTGCCATAATCCAATATCTCTTCCCGTTGCTGAGGCAGGTTCGCTACGCAACGCAGAATATCCTCCGCGCGGTAGCCTGCCACTTGGTTCCATCCGGCATCGACCGTCTCAGTCCATTCCGTCTCTTCACGCAGGGTCACACATGGGGTATGGTGGAAATAGGCCTCTTTCTGCACGCCTCCCGAGTCGGTCAGGATGAGGGTGGCCTGCTTTTCCAGCATCACCATATCCAGAAACGAGAGGGGCGCCACAAGGCGGATACCCGGATGTTTTTCCAATAGGGATAGGAGATCCTGCTTGTTCAATGCCTGCCGGGTACGGGGATGGAGCGGCAACACCACCGGTGAGGCGGGGGTGCCGATCGTTGTCAGGGCCTCGATAATCTGCCGCAGCCGCGCCGGATCGTCGGTATTCTCTGCCCGATGTACGGTAGACAGATAGAAAGATTTATTGGTGAGGCGTTCCCGGGTAAGGATATCAGATGATTCGTCGGCCAACTGGCCAAACAGAAGGGCTGCGTCGTACATCACATCGCCCACATGGTGTACCCCTTCCCGGATGCCTTCGTTTTCTAAATGACGGATGGCGGCCAAGGTGGGGCAACAAAGTAGCGACGAGACATGGTCGGTCAGGATGCGGTTGATCTCTTCCGGCATGGCTTTGTTGAAGCTACGCAGGCCGGCTTCTACATGAACCACCGGGATATGCAATTTGGAGGCGGCCAGGGCTCCAGCCAGTGTCGAGTTGGTATCGCCATAGACCAGCACATAATCGGGCCGGTTCTCCAGTAAAATCTTTTCAATAGCGATCAATATATGCCCGGTCATCTCGCCATGATGAGCGTAATGTTCCTCTAATTGCCAGGCAGGCTGCGGGATCTGCATCTCACGAAAGAAGATATCGCTCATCTCCGGATCCCAATGCTGTCCGGTATGCAATAACATCTCTTGGATGGGATGATCGGGATTGTGTCGATTATGCGCCAGGATAGCCCGACTGACCATGGCGGCTTTGACAAACTGAGGGCGCGCACCCACTATTGTTATGACTTTCATCGATTCGCTATTTGTTCCAGTAAATAAGGATAAAGGGCGGGAAGATAGCTCTTCCCGTCTTCATAGAGGGAGGTATTATGCCAGAGAAGTACCAATTCCCCACCGTGATCTTCCACATGATCGATCAGTGCTCCCCCGGTCATTTGGGCTTCATCCAGACTGAGTCCCATATATTTCTTCGCTTCCATTGTGTTATCCATCATGATAAGCGGATGGAGTAGGAGGGAGGAGAGGCGTCGGTTCACCGGATTGATCCACCTGACCGGGCGACAGGTGCCCAGACGAAACCCGACCATATCGGCATAGCCCATCGTGAAATCGTCGGTTATGCCGGCGGCTTCTAAGCTATCAAGTGATTCCGGTTCGCGGGCCGCCAGGAAATGATGGCGGTTCCATTTGATCTCTTTCACCGTATATTGTTCCAACGCAGCCTTTTCCTTCGCGATACTATCCGGCTGTTCGGAGGCCAGGTAGCTGGCATGCAAGCCGATGGTGGCCTCTTCCCGTTCGATGGAGTCGATAAGTCGCGCGATATCTTTCTGATTGAGCTTGTAATGTGGCTTGTCTTGCGGCGCTTTTCCGCCTGAACGTATGAAGTAGACCGCTTCGCACCGTTCCCTTTTGCGTAGCCGGATCAGTTCTTTATCCAGCTCGAAAAGCCGTGGAAAGGTATAATAGGGATCCTTTTCCAAGGCACCGAACTTCCCTTTGAACGATCGTATCAAGCCCCTTTTGTCGCGAATCGAGCGTACCAATCCCTTCCAGGAGCGGTAAAGCGTGGGGGCATCCACATCGTGTGTCAGCCAGACCTTACGGATTCCTTTCCGGATGTCTGGTAGTTCCAATCCGGATTGACGCAGCCAGTGGCGCAACAAACGGCGGTATTCATCCACAATCGGATACAGAATAAAGCCGGCGCGGTAGGGAAGCGACTCTTTTCCGGGGAAACGTCCATGCTCATCGCGCACATTTCGGCGCACCATCTCTTCGTATCGGGTGATCAGGAAGTAGGTGGAGGCAATAATATCGGCATAAACAACCAGCGTATCGCCAATAACTCGCGTCTTGGGTGTGCCGAAAAGCAACGGAATATGGTCGATCTCCTGCAAAGGCAGGGAGGGAATCGACTCGGGTGTGCCATATACCCCTTCCGAAAAGAAACCGGAAGGCACGATCACTACGTTATAGCGGTAGAATTCATTCCTATCGTCGGTGTACCCAATGGTTTGGATCAGATTGGGAGAAACATCATCGCCTAACAGGAAGGTCTTGATATAGTCCAACGTTTGTGTGTTCATACAAAGCTTTTTAGTTTCAACCAGGCTCTATGTAGTAAACTAAGTTTTCCTTTGGATATTGTGAAGTAGGGTATTTGTTGGGCGCCAAACTCGCGGAAAAAACGCTCGACTCCGGGCAACATGGAGCCTTCAAAATCGAATTTCTCGCTCTTTTCGCTCATTGCCTGAATGGCTTCCCACATCACTAAGCTGTGTGCTCCCGAATCGCGGTAAGCCGGATCGCCTCCTCCGGCGATATAATAGGCCGAACTCTCCTGCCAGGCAATAAAGACCGCCGCGTGAAGGTTCCCTTTTTCGTCGTAGCCTGCCCATATATCTCCCTGGTTGCGCTCGCGACAGGTATCGATCAGTCGGTGCAATATGTCCCGGTGCGGTGCCGATCGTTTTCCCTGGCGTTGGAATGTTTTGGTATATACCGCCAGTAATGCTGCCGCATCTACCCCTCTTACGACCCGGATCGCCTGTTTATCGCGCGCTTTGGTGATATGACGTCGCGTCTGCAGGCTCATGTTTTCCCATAGCCTCTCTTTGTCTTTCAGATCCGGCAGGATATAGGTGTACCGTGTGGTCTGACTGAACCCCTGCCAGTAGAAGGGCAACCAGTCGGTAATCTCATACGAGAAATTCTGCAAAAAATGCGGATAGTTGCCGATTTCGGCAATGATTTGTTTACATAACTCCTGCCGTTGGCTGAGGCGTGAGGTGTATTTGGTATCTTCCGACGTCGGTGCCAACCAGGGACCCATGGTCTGCGTAAAAGGAGGCATGGATACGATGCCCTTGTGCGGAATGAAAAGAGGACAGGTAGCCCGTACCTGTCCTCCCTGTTCTATCCAGATAATATCCCACATGCCTTCGCTGCAAGCCGCATCCAGCCACCAATCCCGCGAGAAAAGCGGAATGGTTTTCTCTGTCAGGCAGAGCTGGCGGTAGGCCTCTTTATTGAACATAGGCATGCACTCTATTATACCGGTTTAATTATTTCTTCAAAGAAGCTGTGATCTGTTCGGCCAGTTCGTCGGCCAGTTCGGGATTGTCGTTGATCAGTTGCTTCACCGCGTCGCGACCCTGTCCCAGTTTGCTGTCGTTATAGCTATACCAGGATCCGCTTTTCTTTACGATACCCAGGTCGGTCGCCATATCGACAATCTCGCCGGCGCGTGAGATGCCTTCGCCGAACATGATATCGAACTCCGCTTTGCGGAATGGGGGAGCCACTTTGTTCTTGACTACCTTCACGCGTGTGAGATACCCTTTCACCTCTTCTCCATCTTTGATGGCAGTCGAACGGCGGATATCCAAACGCACAGAGGCATAGAACTTCAACGCGTTCCCCCCGGTTGTCGTTTCCGGATTACCAAACATCACACCAATCTTTTCGCGCAACTGGTTGATGAAGATACAGGTGGTATTTGTTTTGCTGATAGCCGCGGTCAGTTTACGCAGCGCCTGCGACATCAAACGAGCCTGGAGTCCCACTTTGTTCTCGCCCATTTCGCCTTCCAACTCCGCTTTCGGTGTCAGAGCGGCTACGGAGTCGATCACGACAATGTCGACAGCGGAAGAACGGATCAGTTGTTCCGCAATCTCCAATGCCTGCTCTCCATTGTCGGGTTGTGAGATCCAAAGGTTGTCGATGTCGACACCCAGTTTCGCTGCATAGAAACGATCGAAGGCATGCTCCGCATCGATAAAGGCGGCAATACCTCCGGCACGCTGTGCCTCGGCGATCGCATGGATGGCCAGGGTGGTTTTACCCGATGATTCCGGTCCGTATATCTCAATGACACGCCCACGTGGATAGCCGCCAACGCCCAATGCCAGGTCTAACCCGAGGCTACCGCTGGGTATCACCTCGACCTGTTCTACGACATTGTCGCCCATTTTCATGATAGAACCTTTCCCGTAGGTCTTTTCTATCTTATCCATCGCTGCGCGGAGCGCTTTCAGTTTGTCCGCATTTCCGGTCGCTTCCGCCCCGGCTTTCATGTCTTCTTTCGCCATTCTGTTGTCTTTGTTTGAAAATGATTACTTCGTTAAGATTTATAGTTCCAGATCTACATTGAACAGTTCATGCCAGGGCAGTCCCTGTTCGTTTAATTCCACCATAAACGGATCCGGATCGAACTCTTCGGTATTCCATACACCCGGCTTCTTCCAGAGTCCTTGCAGGAACAGTTTTGCTCCGATCATCGCCGGCACACCGGTCGTATAACTTACCGCCTGCGCGCCAGTCTCTTCATAAGCGGCTTTATGGCTGGCATTGTTGTAGATATAATAGGTCAACGCCTTCTTATCTTTCGAGATACCACGGATGCGGCAACCGATCGACGTCTCTCCTTCGTAGTTCTCTCCCAGCGATCCCGGGTCGGGTAATACCGCTTTGAGGAACTGGATAGGCACGATCTCTACGCCGTTGTAGAGGATCGGCTTGATGCTGTCCATGCCGATATTCTGTATCACACGCAGGTGGGTGAGGTATTCCTGTCCGAAGGTCATCCAGAAACGTGCCCGTTTGATGGTCGGGAAGTTTTTTACCAGACTTTCCAGCTCTTCGTGATACATCAGGTAGGATTCGCGTGGACCAACGTTGGGGTAATCCAATGGCTGGTGAACCGACAGCGGTTCTGTTTCATGCCATTCTCCATTCTCCCAATACTTTCCTTTCTGGGTGATCTCCCGGATGTTGATCTCCGGATTGAAATTGGTCGCAAAGGCTTTGTGGTGATTACCCGCGTTGCAATCGACGATATCAAGATACTGGATTTCGTCGAAGTGATGTTTGGCGGCATGTGCCGTAAATATGCTGGTCACGCCCGGGTCGAAACCGCAACCCAGTATGGCTGTCAGTCCCGCCTGCTCGAAGCGTTCTTTGTAGGCCCATTGCCAGCTGTATTCGTATTTCGCCTCATCCAGCGGTTCGTAGTTGGCCGTGTCTAAGTAGCTCACGCCATAGGCCAGACAGGCATCCATGATAGACAGGTCCTGATAAGGCAAAGCCAGATTCACGACCAGATCCGGTTCGTATGATTTGAAAAGCGCGACCAGTTCCTCCACATTGTCGGCATCTACCTGCGCTGTTTTCACTTGCATATTTTTAATGTCCGCGGCAATCTTATCGGCTTTACTCTTCGTGCGTGTAGCAATCATGATATCGGTAAACACATCCGCGTTCATCGCCATCTTTTTCACGGCAACCGTGCTTACACCTCCCGCACCGATCACTAATACTTTTCCCATGTACTCAATAGAATTAATCTTGTTGTTATTGTTTAGTAAGGACCCGGCATACAAAGCCTGCCCTTTAGTCTTGAAACCAAGGAACAAATATAACAGTATTCTTTGAATTATCAGAACAGCAAATGCGGAAAATGATAAATTGTCTGAACGTTATTTTCCGGTTCGGACGAAATATCATTTTGTCAAAAACGCAGGAGTTTTTTTTCGAAATCCCGGGACTTTGGAGACAAACTCCCGGGAGAAACATTTTTTAACGTATCATATTGTAAGGCAAAATGGCCTTTTTGCTATCAAAATGATAATTTCGAAGGGTGGCGGATTCATCTAAATATGTTACATTTGTCGGAAACAAAATGACGAATCATTATGAATATACGTACGGCGGATGTGACACGCTACATAATGCCTCTTCGTGAAGGAGGTTCGCTCCCGGCATTGGCAGAAGCCGACGATGGATTCAAATATGTCGTGAAATTCCGGGGATCGGGACATGGGTCAAGAGCAATTATTGCGGAACTGATCGGAGGCGAAATAGCCCGTTTGTTAGGTTTTCGTGTGCCGGAAATTGTTTTTCTGGAATTGGATGAAGCTTTTGGACGTGTACATGGCGATGAGGAGATTCAGGATCTATTAAGAGGCAGCCGGGGATTGAATATTGGGCTTCATTTCCTTTCGGGAGCGCTGGGGTTCGATCCGGTAGCGCATGAAGTGGATGCAGAGACCGCTTCCCGCCTGGTATGGATGGATGCTTTTCTGACCAATATCGACCGGACGATAAAAAATACCAATATGCTTATCTGGCATAAGGAGTTATGGCTGATCGATCACGGCTCCTGTCTTTATTTTCATTATACATGGAGCAATTGGGAAAAGAGTTCCCTGAGTCCGTTCCCGCTGATCAAGGATCATGTACTCTTGCCTTATGTATATAAAGATATGGGGGAAACCGATCTGTATTGTAGGCAGATGTTGACAGAAGACAAAATCCGTTCCCTTATCGACCTCATCCCTGAGGATTGGCTCCATTGGGAGGGAATTGCTGACTCGCCGGAGCAGATCCGTATGACCTATTTCCAGTTTTTAATGAACAGGTTGCAACATGCCGATCTGTTTGTAAAAGAGATTGAACATGCCCGAGAAATACTTATATGAATATGCCATCATTCGCTTTCTTCCACGGGTGGAACGCGAGGAGTTTATGAATATCGGTGTGATCCTTTTTTCAAAACGGGCTCGCTTTATTAAAACGATCTATCAGTTGAATGAAGAGAAGTTGCAATGTTTTTCTTCCGAACTCGACATCGATTCACTCCGAGAGAGTCTGAATGCTTTTGATAAGATATGTTCCGGAGAAGAGGAGGGAGGATTGATTGCCACCCTGGAACTTCCGGATCGTTTCCGGTGGCTTACGGCTATTCGCAGCACCTCTCTCCAAACATCACGTGCAAGAACCGGATTTACATTCGATCCCCAAAAAACATTGGAAAGACTCTTTGAAGAATTTGTCCTTTGAGGCGCTCGGAAAAGCCTTGGAATTCTGTTAATTTTAGTTGTTTTTTAGATCAATTGAATATCCTTTTGTATTCATAAACATTTTTTGGCTACAACTCCCCTGTCGCTTAACATCTATTATTGATAAAAGGCTTGACAGATAAAGAAAAGGCTGTATCTTTGTATCGTGGTTTTTTCATAATAGTATTAGATTTAAGGTTAACAAAATTGGTTAGGGGTTGTCGTGAGACAGCCTTTAATTTTTTATATAGGATAGGGTAGTTTCTCCGGGGTGGAGGGGCTACTTTTTTTTATTGCGCCAGTCGATACATACCGCCGGGAAGGATTTTGACTACGCCTTCCATCTCCAGTTCAAACAAGAGAGAGGATAATTTGTAGACCGGCATATCGGTTGCCAGAGCTAATGTGTTGATATGTATTTCATTCTTGCCGCTAATGGCGGAGACAATCTTTTCATAATCGCTGTTTTCGGGAAAAGAGATCATGGGTTGCTGAGGGATGACAGGTGGTTCGGTCGGGTTTTCCCAACACAAGCCGGCAATCAGTTCCTGCGCGGAGGTGATCAGACCCGCTTTGTTCTGTCGGATCAGGTTGTTGCAGCCTTTGGAATGGGCATCGTTTACCCGCCCGGGGAAAGAAAATACATCGCGTCCGTAGGAAAAAGCGATATCGGCTGTGATCAATGAACCGCCCTTTTCTGCCGATTCAACCACAACCGTGGCGTCGGATAATCCGGCAACGATACGGTTACGTTTCACGAAGTTTTGACGTTCGGGCTGGGTGCAGCTGGGGAAATCGGTCAGCAATCCGCCGTTTTCGAGCATCTCTACGGCGATGTTGCGGTGTGCCGAGGGATAGATCATATCCAGTCCATGTGCCAGGACGGCCACGGTAGGCAGTTTATTGTTCAACGCCGAGCGATGTGCCTGTATGTCTATTCCATAGGCAAGCCCGCTGACAATCAACATATCGGGAAAGATCTCCGCCAGGTCGTGGATTAGTTTCTCTGTCAGTTCCCTGCCGTAATGGGTTGCTTTGCGGGTGCCGACCATACTGATTACCCGGGGCACATTCAATTCCGCCTGCCCTTTGTAATAGAAGAGCACCGGAGCATCCGGACACTCACGCAGGCGAACCGGATAGTCGGCATCGCTCATAAAAAAGGTCTTTATCTTGTTTTTGGCTACGAATTCAGCCTCTTTTTCGGCCAACCGGAGTACTTCGGGGCGGCGTATCTCGGCAATATGACGCGCACCTATGCCGGGTACTTTCTCCAATAGGCGTTGTTTTTCGGTAAACACAGCCTCTGCACTTCCCATTGCCTCCAACAGATGACGGGCAAGCACATCGCCAATGCCATTGATCATGGTCAGGCCGATTTGATAAATCAGATGATGTTCCATAGCTAAGATTTTGAAATAAAGATACAAAAAAACGCGACCGATCAGGCCTTTATCCGGCTTTTATTATTTGGAAGCCTTTTTCAATAGTTCGTCGAAATACTCTCCCCGGGTGAGTCTCCCCTGGTCGACAACGACGGTCTCTACCCGTCCTTTGGCTGCCAGTAGCCCGTCGGGTTCGCGATAAATATATTGATCGAACACCAGTTTAGGCCCCTCCTTCGAGATGTTTAGGCAGGAGAGGAAACGATCGCCGCTGCGCAACGAGTTTTTAAACTGAATATCGACACGAGCCACAAAGGCATCGACCCCTTTCTCGTGCATAACACCGAAGTTTTCGCCCAGCGATTCCAGGAATTCATGCCGGGTGTGTTCCATATAGTGCTGGTAATTGGAGTTATTGACCACTCCCTGCAGGTCGCATTCATAATCCCGCACCTTGAAAGGCAATGAGAAGATAAATTCTTTTTTCATTTTAGTTCTTTTCTGTTTACAGGCTCCATCTTATACAATCGATCCGATGGCCTGACCTTTTCTGTTGTCTTGATGGAGAAGCGCTCGCCTTTCACCGTTTCGGCAACAGGCTGCATATCGACGTGAATCTCTTCTACGGTTTGCATCAGAGCGCCGGTTGTGGGGCCGGTGATCAGTATTTCATCGCCCACCTGCAGCGATCCCGACTCCATTTCGAACTCGGCCACGCCCAGTCCACTGAAATATTTAATGCCTTTGGCTACGTAAACCTTCTTTTTCGTAGCGCCTGATCCATACACGCTGCTCCATTCTCCCAGGCGTTGCCCCAGGTAGTAGCCATCCCAAAAGTCACGGTTGAACACCGAACGAAGGCGTTCGTCCCAGCCGGCGATCTTCTCTTCGGTGAAACTACCTTCGCAATAGGCCAATACCGCCTGTTTGTAACACTCCGTTACGATGCGCACATATTCCGGGCCACGGGCACGTCCCTCGATTTTAAACACCCGTACGCCTGCGTCCATCATTTTGTTCATGAAATGGATGGTCTTCAAGTCTTTGGGCGACATGATGTATTGATTTTCTATATCCAGTTCGATATCCGAATCTTTATCTTTCACGGTGTAGCCCCGGCGGCAGATCTGTGTGCAGGCGCCGCGGTTGGCCGACATATTCATCTCGTGCAGGCTCAGGTAGCATTTGCCCGATACGGCCATGCATAAAGCACCATGTGCGAACATTTCGATACGGATCAACTCGCCACGAGGGCCTTTGATCTGCTGCTCGTGGATCTGGTCGTAGATCTGTTTCACCTGTTCCAGGTTCAACTCACGCGCCAGCACCACCACATCTGCAAAGCGAGCGTAGAACTTCAATGCTTCCACATTCGTAATATTCAGCTGAGTAGAAAGATGCACCTCTTGTCCGATCTGGTTGGCATAATCCATGGCTGCCACATCTGCCGCGATGATAGCCGAGATATTCGCCTCTTTGGCCGCGTCGATGATTTGCCGCATCAGCGACATATCATCTTCATAAATGATGGTGTTTACCGTCAGATAGCTTTTAATCCCATGCTCCCGGCAAATAGCCGCTATCTGATGCAGGTCGTCTATCGTGAAATTATGAGAAGAACGGGAGCGCATATTCAAGCCCTCTATCCCAAAATAGATAGAATCGGCTCCCCCTTGTATGGCCGCCATCAATGACTCATACGAGCCGACCGGCGACATGATTTCAAAATCTGTTGCGTTCAATGTTATAACTATTTGTTAGCGACTACAAATATACGGGTTAATTTCTACATGCGCCATCTGCGTAAAAAAAAGTGACCCTGACTTCTTTGTAGAAATCAGGGTCGAAAAAATAGTAGTGCCTCGTTCTTTGTATACTGGCTTTCGCCTGGTTGTTTTATCCCTTATTTACCGCTGTTTATTATACTTTTGCCCATTTAAAAGCTGATTGTTTTTTACTCTCTTTTTCAGATATCCCTCAATATCCTCAATTTTTGTATATCTTTTGTTTCTTGATTAAAGTTCAACTACTGCAGTTTCGAACTCGTTGTACTGCCAATCCAATACGTGACATTTTACTGAGCAATCAACGCTGCTACCTACAACATTTACAGTTACGTGCAGTTGGTAGATGTTACCAGCTTCAACGAATTTGCCATCTTTATGGTTGATAGTGTATGTTCTTGAATCTTCTTTTCCGTCTACTGTGAAAGTCAGTTCCATAGCAGTCAGGTTGTTTTTGTCGTTGTTCGGGTAAGTTACGAAAGAAGCTGCTTCTAAAGAGTTAACTGATTCGTTAGTGAAAGAAGCGCCAGTTGCATTTAAAGTTCTTGCAGTGTTCTTGTTGATCAATTTAACGCCTGTCAAAACTACTGTTCCATAAGTGTTTTCTTTTACATTTACATTGAATTGTTTCAGTTGAACCTGAGCTGTCAGTTGATACAGGTGGATGTTAACTGTTTCTACGTTTTTAGAAGCTTCAGCGATTGTTTCGAAACCTTGTCCTTTAGCAAATGTAAAGTTGCTGGAACCGCTTTTCACCAGGTTAGCCAGGTCGTTAGCGTGTAAAGGCTGGTTCATAACCGCTTCTCTTGTTGCCAGACCTTCGAAAGAAGTAGACGTGTTAGCTACTACATATACTTCGTATGCGCGGTTAGTCTTCAGTAAAACTTTCACATCTTCGAAGCTGGTTACGTTATCCTGTGCGAAGTATACATTGTTGCCTTCAAAAACAACAACAGATGCGCTTGAAACAGATGTGCGGGTTGCAACGTCTGAATCAGCTACATTGAAAGAAACATATAATTGAGTATCGTCTGCAGAAACAACAGCTGTTTCAGATGCGGGAACAACATTAAGCATATCATCTTCCATTGAACATGATACGAATGCTACTGATAAAAATGAAACGGCTAATAATACATTTAAGAATCTCATGACGGTAATTTTTAAAACGGTAATTTCTTTTTGTCTAAACTTTCTGATGCAAAGATATGGCGGGTTCCGTTAGGGGGAGATAGGTGAAAACTTCAACTTTCAGCGGTGTTTCTACCTATTTGCATCCTTTGATAATTTTACCCTCCATAACGATAGGAATGACACGTATGCCTATGTGAAGTTTCTATCTTTTTTTGCGAGAAATCTGCTTGTTTTGGATAAAAAAAATTCGAAAACTTCTTTTTTATCTTCCTCCAACAGGCTGAAATGAGTCATTCCATATGAAAGGGCTACCTGTTTCTATGATTTTTTTTCGTATTATTGCAGGCAGAAATTCAATACTAAAATACCATGATGCCAAACGATCGTTTCTTTATTTCTCTGATGTTATTATTTTTATTATCTATCACTGGACAGGCTCAACGGAGCTTGACGGTGGAAGACCTGACTGCCTGGCAACGAATCACTGACAAAGTGATTTCCGACGATGGGCGATGGTCGGCTGTGACAGTTGCTCCTTGGGAAGGCGACGCAACTGTTTATTTGTATGCCAACCAGAAACAAGAGTTGGTGGGATCTTATACGCCGGCAGGGGATAGCGATTTTTCATTCAGTTCTACCTATTGGCTGGTTGAAGAAACACCCTCGAAACAGGAGACCGATTCCCTCAAACTGAAAAAGACAAAAAAAGATGATATGCCGATGAATCGCTTAGTGATCCGCCGTTTGTCGGGCGGAGAAGAGCGAATCGACTCCGTACGTTTATATAGTATAGCTGCCAAAGCGGACTGGATGGCCTATCAGCGGGCGCGCAAAGATTCCACGTTGATTGTTCGTTCATTGAATGGAGAGAAGGAACATCGCTTCCCGGCTGTTACCGATTTCGATTTTGCCGAAAAGGCGCCTCTGCTTTATTATATTACCGAAGGAGATACATTGGAAACGAAAGCCGGTCTCTACTCTTTTGATATGGAAAACGAAAAAAACGTTTTAGTGAAAGAGGGCGATGGCTTCTTCGAAGAGATCACCTGGGATGAAACGGGAAGTAACCTGGCATTCCTCTACAGAGAAGACAACGATTCCATCCCGCATGCCATGGAATTGTGGCTGGCAGGCAGAAACAGTCCCGCACGGAAGATGATCGACCGGGCAGACCCGGCTCTGCCCGACGGGTGGATCATCAGCGAAGAGGGCTCTGTTCGTTTCATCAACGACGATAACTATATTGTGTTAGGCACCATGCCGGAGCCCCGGCAGAAAGACACCACCCAATTGGACGAATACCGTCCGAAGGTGCAGGTGTGGTCGTGGGACGAACCGGTGCAATACACCGTACAGCAATACAACCGGGAACGCGATCTGAAAAAGACCTATACGGCGGTTTATCATATCCAGCGGGGACAATTCCTGCAGATAGGAACCGAGGAAACACCGGATGTTTCCCTGCCTTGGAAAGGCGAATATGCTATTGTGGCCAACAGCCGCCCCTATTCTGTCTCTTCCATGTGGGAATATGAGACGCGAAAGGATATCTACAGTGTATCGCTGACAACCGGCGAACGCCACCGCATGCTGGAGGCCGATTACGCCAATCCGACCCTTTCACCCAACGGACAATTCGCCTATTGGTATGCGAGAAGGGATAGCTCATGGTACACCTATGAATTCGCGACCGACAAGCAATACCGGTTGACGACCCCGCAAACCTTCACCGCCTGGGACGAGCAAAACGATACGCC
Organism: Parabacteroides sp. PFB2-10; assembly: GCF_029893085.1. Classification (GTDB taxonomy): domain Bacteria; phylum Bacteroidota; class Bacteroidia; order Bacteroidales; family Tannerellaceae; genus QVMG01. Next base: position 1,608 of record NZ_JARXWI010000001.1, on the reverse strand, counting down.
CGACTACCCTTCGGCCTATGGAGCAGCCGGATGGGCTGAGAAAGATGCCAATATCTTGATCTATGACCGATATGATATTTGGAAATTTGACCCGCGGGGGGTTGAAACACCGGTAAATCTTACCGTAAACGGACGTGCGGAACGGATCAATTACCGCCTGATACGTTTCGACCGGGAGAAACGGGATATCAATCTGAAAGAGACACAGTGGCTGACCGGATTTAACGAACGGACGAAAGGATCGGGCTATTACGAAAAGAAACTGGCTACTCCTTCTGCGCCTAAGGCACTGTTGGCAGGTAATTATCGCCTGACAGCACCGGTAAAAGCGAAAGAGGAGAAGGCGGTTCTTTATACCCGGGAGACATTCGAAACATACCCCGAGGTCTATCTGTCGGATCTTAGCTTCAAGAAAAGCCACCAATTGACTCGCGAAGGTGAACGGCAGAAAGATTTCAAATGGGGAACAGCCGAATTGGTATCGTGGACATCGCTGGATGGCAAACGCCTCGAAGGGGTATTATGCAAACCGGCGGGTTTTGATCCGACTAAGAAATATCCGATGATTGTTAATTTCTATGAGCGCAATTCCGAAAACCTTTACAGCTACCATATGCCGGAGCCGCATCGGTCGACAATCGATTACCATATGTACAACAGTCAGGACTACCTCGTGTTTAATCCCGACGTGGTCTACGAAGACGGATATCCGGGTGAAAGCTGCTACAATTGTGTGATACCCGGCGTGATGGCCTTGATTGAACAGGGTTTTGTGGACGAGAAAGCCATAGGGGCGCAGGGACATAGCTGGGGCGCTTACCAGGTTGCCTACCTGGCTACACGCACCCGCCTCTTTGCCGCTATCGAATCAGGAGCTCCCGTGGTCAATATGTTCAGCGCCTACGGCGGTATTCGTTGGGGATCGGGACTGGCCCGGTCGTTCCAGTACGAACACACCCAAAGCCGCATCGGTGGAACGCCCTGGAGCGCACCGCGTGAGTTTATGGAAAACTCGCCGCTCTTCACCATGGATAAGGTGGAAACGCCTATCCTGATCATGCACAACGACAACGACGGGCATGTGCCCTGGTATCAGGGAATCGAGTATTTTGTCGCGCTGAAACGCCTGCAAAAACCGGCTTGGTTCCTCAATTATCCCGGCGAGATTCATTGGCCGATGAAGATGGCCAACCGCATCGACTTCCAGAAACGTATGCTTCAGTTCTTCAACCACTACCTGAAAGGCGAACCTATGCCGAAATGGATGGAAGAGGGATTGCCTGCAGTCGATCAGGATTTTGAGTTGGGGTATTAATCCATTTCGTGTGTATTAGCCGGATTCCTCTAACATCCATTTCATTTCTCAAAACCTTATTAGAAACACCGTCTGTATTCCGGCGTTGGAAGGGGCGGGTCATGCTACGTTGTGTCAGGACATAATGCGGTAGGATAGGACTGCGTTCTGCGGGAAATTCTATCGTCGAGGGGGGGGGGGGGGGGGGGGCGATTCCATCCGTTGGGAAATGCAATCGCGTAGCCAGTAAAGTCGATTGGCCACGACCAGACGATTATTTGAGGTATTTTTTAAATATGGTATTTAAACAAAAA